>CAWFVY010000038.1:0-261515 GCA_963819365.1 uncultured Acidobacteriota bacterium | reverse complement strand
CAGTGTGTGGGCTTTAGCCCTGCGCTTTTCTGCGCACTTAAAACCGTTCCGATCCCCTTCTTCCGCACCCACATCACCCGCCGGGCCCGGCGCGGAGTTCGCCTGGATCATGCGGCTTGGGGTCGCGATCGGAGTGAAAGACAGGGACGGTTGTACGCAGCCCTGACCAGCTTTCAGCCACCACGATGCTGTTCTGCGGGCTGCCCGGCTGATAGCGCACCGAGCACGGAAAGCCCGACCGCACGTGGGCCACGGTAACCACATCGCCCATCAGCGTGATGTCCTGCGACGCCTCATAATCGACGCCGCCGATGCGGTAGTCGTAGATCAGCATCGTCAGCGGATTGCCATCTTCGTCGGGCACCTCGGCCACGTCCAGCAGGGTGCCATCGACGATGCGGCCGCTCTGGGTCAGGAACCGCCGCCTGCCAAGCTCGATCTCAGCCGGCGTGGGACGCTTGCGGCGAAGCAGCCACGTGCTCAGAGCCGCGGCCCCGGCGATCAGGATCACTCCTCCGGCAATCTCCCAGACTTTGACGGCGTTAAGGTTCATTGCGACGCGGGACTCCGAGCGGCGGAGAACCCGCTTCAAGCATAGCTCAGGTTTCGCACGGAACGCGGGACAGCGCGCATCCCACGCTCCCGGAATGAAAACGGCGCACCGAACAAAGTGAAAATGGAAATCGGCTTTTGTCTCGGCCCGATCACCGCCGCGCGAGATCCGTGACCGCCAGCCTTTCGGCCGCCTCGAGCGCCTGCGCGGCCGCCACGCGCACATTCGGCTCGACGCCATGCACCGCCCAGTCCGTCGCCGGATAGGGATTCGTCACCCTGCTCTCGCGCAGCCCAATCCCAAAGTGATCGTCGATGCGGTGAAACACGCCAACGTCGGTCGCCCCCGCGGTAGTCTCGCCCACCAGCGTGGCGCGGCGCAGCATCTTCAGGTTGTAAGCAAACTCCTCAGCGGCTGAGTAGGTCTGCGGCGATGTCAGCACCCATACCGGCTTGCTCGCCAGCCCGCTCCCCGCCATCGGCGAATGCGTCCACATGTTGGCCGCCGAGCTCTCCCGCGGATTCCACAGGAATGCAGGCCGGTCGAAGAGCCACCCCGCCAGAAACTTCACCATCTCCGGCGATCCGCCCGAGTTCTCCCTCAGGTCGATGACCAGCCCATCGGCGCGGCTCAGAGTTTTCATGGCGCTCACCAGCGACTCGCCGCATACCTCCGGCTCCGCAAACCAGTCGAGCTTCAGATATCCAATGTTGTGCGGCAATATGGCCGGCGGCCCCATCATGCAGTTGGCATCGCGCATGGTTGCGCGGTACGCCGCATCGTTAACTGCCGCAGCCGCGCGGCCGGACGGTTCGTCGCGGAGATACGCCACCTCGAAATGCATATCGCCGCTCACCGCCTGCAACTGGCGCGTCACCGCCACCGCAAACACGTCGGGATCGGTCGTCTTCGCGAGCGTGCCTTCGGCATGCAACAGCGATTTGCCCAGTCTCTGCGCCGCTGCCTGATCGGGATAACGCTGCTTCAAAACCTCTGCCACACCCAGCAGCACACGATGCTTCTCCGCCGCATCGAAAAACGGCATCTGCTCCGGCGCCGCCGCCTGCGTCAGGATACGCGCCGGCCGCACCGCGCCGGGTCTCGCCGCCGCCGACGCAGCGTCTCCCTTGCCGATCACCAGTACCGAACCGTTGCCGCCACCACCGCCCGCTCCCGTCGCCCACGGATCCATGGTCATGCCGCCCGAGTCCGCATCGGCGCGCATCGGAAAATGCCCGGAGTGCTTCGCCATGAACGCGACCCCCATCAGCAGAATCAGCGACAGCAGCGTGCCATAGAAATACGCACTCGAGCGGAGCGGCTTGTCTTCAAGCATCATGAACGACGGCGTCGCCTCGCGCCCCGCGTTCGCAGCCGGCACCAACGCCGCCTCTTCGCGCAGGTAGGCCAGTGGTAGCGAAACAGCAAAATCGCAGAGAATGTCGAACCACATCCGCAACTGCGCTACAAATCCGCGCTCATAACTCGTGCGGTCGCGAAACAGCTCCAGTGCGTCGTCGTGCCACCGCTCGCGAAAGCGCGGCGGGAACAGCCGGAAGAGAAGGGAATAAATCCTCTCAGACATAATCCCCCTTGAAGATCTTGCGTACGCGGGCCACGCGCAGCAAATCGGCCAGGCGGTCGGCTTCTGACCGCGCCAGTTTACGCCCGCCGGTGGTCAGGCGATAGTGCCTGCGGTAGCGGGCATCGGATGGATCCTCGGGGCCATCGACTTCCTCGATCAGGCCCTCTTCGAGCAGCGTCTGGATCGAGCTATACAGCGTGCCGGGCCCCAGCCGCATGCGCCCGCCCGTCTGCTCCTCCACCTGGCGCATGATGCCGTAGCCGTGCAGGTCTTCCCCGGCCAGCGAGAGCAGGATCTGAAAAGCAGCGGAAGGGAGCGGATCCAGTTTGCGTTTCGGCATGATTTGTACTCGATCTTCGATATATCGATAAACGACACTACCGCCAATCCGAAATGGTGTCAACGAAAAATCTTTTCGGCCTGCCCCGGACGCCGCGCGCTGCTGACCGGGATCGCCTTCCGTCACACCTGAGAAACTCCCCCGTAACCTGTCTTCTGACCGATTCATCGGTACCTGAATTCCCTTGACACCTCTCATCGCTCCCCTGTACAAGTTGGAACGGTTTTCCGAGGACACACGGCATCGACTGGACTAGAAGCAGGGGTCCCACCCTTCGCCTTGCGGTTGTCACATTCTTCCTGCTCAGGCCACCGGTTAGATAGACAGGTATTGGCCGTGGCTCTCCCGGAACCCTCAGGGCCATCTCCAGCCTCCCCCGTAGGGAAATGCTTCCACGCACTCCCGCAACATAAACGGCCGTAAGTCACATCGGAGGTATAACTATGCAGCTCTCCACCGTGCGTCGCGCTTTTGGCGCGGGCGCATTCCTCGCCATCGGCATGTTCGCTATCTCTGCCAATGCACAAAATGCAATCACCGTCGGCGGCGGCCCGATTAGAGTCGGCAGCGGAAGCGCCAATGCTTCCGGTCCCGCTTACACCGCGGCCCACCTTCCAGGGCAAGTCCTCGTCCCCGCGAGCAACCGTCTCGCTCCCGAGGACATGGGTAAAAAAGCGCACACCAACGTCCGCTATATCCTTCCCACCAACAGCGCCAACCCGCAAATCGGGCCGCCCTTCAGCGGATATGCCTACGAGACCCCGGCCTCCCTCGCTTGCGTTTACGCCATCGTCACGCCCGTGGCTGGATGCAACCCGCTTAACACCGCGCTGATCGTCTCTTCAGGCGGCAGCAAGACCATCGCCATCGTCGACGCCTTTGACAACCCTGAGGCCGCGGCCGACCTGGCCTACTTCTCTGACCAGTTCGGGCTCCCCTTCAGTGTCAGTCAGTTCCAGGTCGTCTGGGCCGGTGGCGTCGAACCTCTCATCGACTCCAGCGGCGGTTGGGAACTGGAAGAGGCTCTCGACGTCGAGTATGCCCACGCCATGGCGCCTAAGGCCAAGATCTATCTGGTGGAAGCATTCGACAACGAGTACACCAGCCTTCAGACGGCCGTGCAGGAAGCCATCAACATCGTCCAGTGCGCAAACTTCACCACCACCAAGGCGGCCTGCGGCGCAAGCCCCACAGGCGCTGGTGAGGTATCCATGAGCTGGGGTGGCGGCGAATTCAGCACCGAGAGCAGCTTCGACACAACCTTCACTACCTCCAACAGCAAGAACGTCGTCTTCGTGGCTTCCGCCGGCGACGCACCCGGGCCCATCTATCCCTCCACCTCGCCCTACGTTGTATCGGTGGGCGGCACCACCATCTCCCGCAGCCTCACCAGCGGAAACTTCCAGGCCGAAATCGGCTGGGATGATGGCGGCAGCGGAAGAAGCACAATCGAAGCCGAGCCCGCCTTCCAGAGCGCGATCCCGGCGGTACACGCCATTGCCAACGGAAAACGCGCCACTCCCGACGTAGCCGCCATCGCCAACCCCTACACAGGCGTCTATGTCTACAACACCTTCCCGGAGGATTACTACTACTTCGGTAGTTGGATGATCGTAGGCGGAACCAGCGTAGCGGCTCCGGTCTGGGCCGGCGTGCTCAACTATGCCGACACCGCCAATGCCGTCTGGCCTGTCAGCACTCAGGCCGAGCTCACAAAGCTCTACACTGACTCCACCGTCGCCGCCAACTACGCCGCGGCCTTCAACGACATCACCTACGGCTACTGCAACTACTACATGGCTAGCCGTGACACCGCAAACTACGACCTTTGCACCGGCCTCGGGTCACCCAAGACCAAAGCCGGCAAATAACCGCTCCTTGCTCTCTACCACCGGCCGGGGGAACTCCCAAGTTCCCCCGGCCTTTCCCTCTTTCCCTCTTTCCCTCTATCCCTCTATCCCTCTTTCCCTCTTTCCCTCTATCCCTCTTTCCCTCTATCCCTCCCTCCCTCGTTCCCTCGTTCCCTTGTTCCCTCGTTCCCTCGTTCCCTTGTTCCCTCGTTCCCTCGTTCCCTAGTTCTATCGTTCCCTTGTTCCCTTGTTCCCTCGGTCCCTGCATTTACCATTTCCCCGGGGAAAGGAATCACATGGCATCCACCTTCAAACGTTTTTCTGCCGCACTTACGGCCCTCTGCCTCACTGCCTTCACTGCCGCATTCACCGCCCGCACCGCCCAAGCGCAAACTCTGGTTGAAGCCCAGCGCGTCGCCTCTGAAGTCGCCCGCGTCGCCGGCAAGCTTCCCAGGGAATCCCAGGACGTCATCACCCGCCTCACTCTCCTCGGCAATCTCCCTGACGGCGCCTGGAAGACGCACGCAGGCGACGTCCCCCACGGCGAAGCCATCTCCCTCGACGACTCCTCCTGGGAGACACAGAAAGTTCCCGGCCAGGCCCCCAAGGATGCCGTCTGGTTCCGCCAGATCTACACCGTCCCCGACACCCTCGACGGCTACGACCTCACCGGCGCCCGCATCTGGTTCCAGTTCCACGCCGACGCCAACGGCCCCATGCCCGAGATCCTCTACTTCAACGGCCGCCGCGTCGCCCTCGGCGATGACCTCGAACCCGTCGTCCTCTTCGACTCGGCCAAGCCCGGCGAGAAAGTCACCGTCGCCGTCAAGCTCCTCCACACCGTCGACACCAAGGGACATCCGCCCCGCCACCCTCTTCATCGACTTCCCCGAAAACCGCCCCAACCCCTGCGACCTCCGCACCGAATTCCTCTCCGCCGCGCTCCTCGTCCCCACCCTCGCCAAAAACGATGCCGGCCCCATGGCCACCCTCGTCGGCGCCATCGCCGCCGTCGACACCAAAGCCCTCGACGCCAAGAATCAACAGGCCTTCGACGCCAGCCTCAAAGCCTCGCACGCCAAGCTCGAAGCCCTGCTCCCCCTCATGCAGACCTTCACCTGGCACCTCACCGGCAACTCCCACATCGACGCCGCCTGGCTCTGGCCCTGGACCGAAACCGTTGACGTCGTCAAACGCACCTTCGGCACCGCCCTTCAGTTGATGTACGAGTACCCGGAGTACACCTACACCCAGTCCGCCGCCGCCTACAACGAGTGGATGGCCCAGAAGTATCCCGACATGAACGACCAGATCAAAGCCCGCATCAAGGAAGGCCGCTGGGAGATAGTCGGCGGCATGTGGGTCGAGCCCGACGTCAACATGCCCGACGGCGAATCCCTCGTCCGCCAGCTCCTCGTCGGCAAGCGCTGGTTCAAGCAGGCCTATGGCGTCGATGTCCGCATCGGCTGGAATCCCGACTCCTTCGGCTACACCTGGCAGCTCCCCCAGATCTACAAAAAGTCCGGCGTCGACTACTTCGTCACCCAGAAGATGACCTGGAACGACACCAACCAGCTCCCCTTCAAGCTCTTCTGGTGGGAATCTCCCGACGGCTCCAAAGTCCTCACCTACTTCCCCCACGACTACGCCAACGGCGACCTCTCGCCCATCCGCCTCTCCCATGACACCGTACAGGCCCGCGACCGCGCCCCCGGCATGACCCAGATGATGGACCTCTACGGCATCGGCGACCACGGCGGCGGCCCCACCCGCGCCATCCTCGACCAGGGCTTCCACTGGGCTCGCGGCAGCCAAGCCAGCTCCTCAGGTGCACCCTGTTCTGTAACAGGGCACGACTCGGGCGCTGCGAGCAACTCCACTACGGCGGGCACTGTAACAGGGCACGACTCGTCTACCGCCAACAACTCCAATGGGGCGGGCCTTGTAACAGGGCACGACTTTAGTCGTGCCGATGACGCTGGAAAAGGCACTGGGGCTTTAGCCCCTGCGGGCTGCAAGGTCATGCCCAAATCGAATTCGGCCTCGCCCAACCCTTCTTCTCCTCCGTCGAAAAACAGATCGCCCCCGACAGCCCCGACTGGAACTACCAATCCATCGCCAAGGGCTACACCCCACCCCCCGCCGCCGACGGCAAAATCTCCATCCCCACCTGGAAATCGGAGATGTACTTCGAGTACCACCGCGGCGTCATGACCACCCAGGCCAACCACAAAAAGAACATGCGCGACAGTGAAGAGCAGATGCTCAACGCCGAGAAGTGGGCGTCATTAGCATGGCTGGACGGCCGCGCCTACCCCGGCACTGAGCTGACAGAAGACTGGAAGAAAGTCCTCTTCAACCAGTTCCACGACCTCGCCGCCGGCTCCGGCATCGGCATCATCTACAAAGACGCCCAGAAGGACTACGACTACGTCCGCTACTCCACCAACGAGATCAGCACCGCCGCCCTTCAGACCGTCAACGAGCGCATCAACACCTGCCGGCAACGGCACTCCGGTCATCATCTACAACCCGCTCGGCTGGGAGCGCTCCGGCGAAGTCACCGTCCACCTCGCCTCCGGCAAGACGGGCCTCACCGCCACAGGCGCGCAGATCGTTGAAGTCACACCCGATCCCGCCTCCAACGCCGTCGACGTGAAACTCCATGTCCTGAAGGTGCCCGCCCTCGGCTACAAGGTCGTCTGGCTCGGCAACGGCAAATCGAAGCCCGTACCCAGCGACGCAATCGCCAAAGACTCCAGCGCCACCATCTCCCTCGAGAACGCCACCCTCCGCGTCTCCGTCGACAAGAGCACCGGCTGCATCACCAGCCTCTACGACAAGAAATCCAACTTCGAATCCCTCGCCCCCGGCGCCTGCGGCAACCAGCTCCAGTTCTTCCACGACAACCCCGCGGACTACGACGCCTGGAACATCGACCCCGGCACGCTCGACAACAGCCCCGAAACCATCGGCCACGCCGACTCAGTCGAACTCGTCAAAGGCCGCCGAGCCCGTCATCCGCGTCACCCGCCACTTGCCAGCACTCGAAGTTCGTTCAGGATCTCATCGCTCTCCGCCGACGGCGACATCCGTCGACGTCGACAACGAAATCGACTGGCACGAATCCCACATCCTCCTCAAAGCCGCCTTCCCGCTCGCCGCCACCGGCCCCTTCGCCACCTACGAAATCCCCTACGGCACCATCGACCGCCCCACCACCCGCAACAACTCGTGGGAGAAGGCCCAGTTCGAAGTCACCGGCCTCCGCTGGGCCGACTCTCGGCGACGGCAAGCACGGCCTCGCCATCCTCAACCAGGCCAAGTACGGCTACGACGCCGTCGGCAACCTCCTCCGCCTCACCCTTCTCCGCTCGCCCAAGTGGCCTGACCCCGAAGCCGACATGGGCCACCACCACTTCCACTACGCGCTCTATCCCCACGCCGGAACCTGGAAAGAAGCCATCACCGTCCGCCGCGGCTACGAGTACAACTACCCCCTCACCGCCGTCGTCACCACCGCCCACGCCGGCACACTGCCCGCCGGCCACTCCTTCGCCGCCGTCAACGCCGACAACGTCGTCCTCACCGCCGTCAAAAAAGCCGAAGACGCGAATGGCCTCATCTTCCGCGTCTACGAGTGGGCCGGCAAGGACTCGACCGTCGAATTCCACGTCCCCCCCGGCGCAACCTCCGCCACCGTCACCAACCTCATGGAGCAGCCCGACGGCGCCCCCCTCACCGTCACCGGCGACGTAGTCAAAGCCCCCATCCACCCCTACGAAATCCTCACCCTCCGCGTCGACTACCCCACCGGAGGCCCCAGGCAATAGCCAGTCACCCGTCGGGGTTGGGATAACGGCACCCCAACAAACCCCCCGTGCCCCATCCTGTCGCCTTTTTTCTGGCGACAGGGTGGGAAACCACAACCCCCCACCCGCCTCCGGATCGTTCCCCCACGAACCCGGGTGCCCCATCCTCGCCGCGTTTTTGTCCTTGCGGCTAGGGTGGGATAACTGACAGCATCCCAGCGAACCACCGTGCCCCGCCGGGTGCCCGATCCTCCGCGCAGCCTCATCGCATGCAGGGTAGGATGACGGCACCCCAACAAACCCCCCGTGCCCCATCTTGTCGCCTTTTTTCTGGCGACAGGGTGGGAGACCACGACCTTGGTTCCACCTGTCTTTTGCTAATCTAAAAACCAAGGAGCCCGTCCCCATGGACATCACGTCCCCCTACGTCGTCGTTACCGCGATCATCGTCGCCTTCCTCGCGTCCATCCTCTTCGCGACCAGCAGCCGCCCCGACGACGCCCACGACGAAGACCACGGCCACGCCCACTAAGACCGCCTTCTCCTGAAAACACAAATGCCGCCGCGGCTGATGCCGCGGCGGCATTTTGCTTTCCCCATCCTACTTACTGGGGCGGCGGAGTCTTCTTCTTATCCTTGTCCTTATCCTGCGGTTTCGGCGGCGGAGGCGGAGCCGGCTTGGCCTGCGGCGGCGGAGCCGGTGGCCGGTTCGCCGGAGCAGCCTGCGGAGGCGGCGGTGTAACCGGCTTGCTCTGCACCGGTGGCGGCGCAACCGGCTTGGGCTGCTGCACCGGTGGCGGCACAACCGGCTTGTTCTGCTGCACCGGTGGCGGCACAACCGGCTTATTCTGCACCGGCGGAGGAGGCGTCTGCGTCTTCGGCCCCGGCTGCGCAGCCTGCGGCGGCGGCATAACCGGCTTGCTCTGCTGCGGTGGCGGCACAACCGCCGGCTTATTCTGCACCGGAGGCGGCGGAGGCGGAGGCGGAGGCGTCTGCGTCTTTGGCCCCGTCGATCCCGGTCCCGGCTGTGTTGTCACCGGCGGAGGCCCATTCCGCGGCGGCGCTCCCGCACCCGGATTAGGCTGAGCATTCCCTGGCGCAGGCACCGTTCCCGGCTTGGACACCCCCGGTGCCGGCGCGCTTCCAGACCCCGCCGGCGCAGACCTGATTGGCGCAGGCCCCGACCCCGGCTTCGCCGGCACTTGACCCGGCGCCCCCGTTCCCGCCGGCTGATTTCCACCCACCGACCCCGGCTTCGCTCCCGGCTGATTCACCACCGGAGCAATCGGCTGAGGCTGATTCGGCCCTCCGGGCCTCACCCCCACCCCCACCGGCTGCGGCTTCGCCCCCGGCGGCGGAGCCACCACCGTCCGTCCCGCCACCGGCATCACCGGCGGCGGAGCCTTCACCGGCGCAATTACCGGCTTGGCCCCCGGTTGCGCCACCACTGCCTTGCCCGACGAGTTAATCACCGTCGGCCGATTCACGCTCACCGGCACCGGCTGCGTCTGCGACACTCCCACCATGATCGGGCGCACCGGAGCCGCCACCACCGGAGCCGCCAGCGGACGGAACTGCCGCGCCTGCACCGGGTCTACCTTAATCGACGTCTGCGACACCGAACGCCCCGACGACATGTCGCCCTGCTTCACCACCGTCACGTTCGTCTGGTTGATGTAGGTCACGTTGGTCACGTTCGTGACGTTAGTGATATACGTCTTCTGGATCACCACCCGCGGCGCAGGCTGAATGTTCGAGACATTCACCCGGTTCACATACTCCGGGCTGCACCGGTACCACGGCCTGAACGTCTCGCCCGGTCCCAGCGGAACCCACGCCGACGTCCCCGGCCCGCCTCCGCCCACAAACGCCACCTGGGCCGGCGACCACACCGGGCGCGCCTCGCGAGGCCCCGGCACCCATCCCCACCGTCCGCCCCAGTTCACCCACCGGCCGTAGTGCGACGGCGCATAGCCCCAAGGCTCTTCCGCCACCCAAACCCATCCCCACGGCGCGCGGTTCACCCAATACCCGTTGCGGTAGGGAACCCATCCCCGCGGCACGTCGTTGGGATACCAGATCGCCCCGTACGGCGTCCCCGGCGACCAGGTGCCGTACATATCCAGATCCTCCGCGCCAGCCATCTGCGGGCTGACATACTGGTAAGCCGCCGACTGGGCAATCTCCTGATCGCGCTTGTAACTCCACTTGTCCAGATCGTCCCATTGCGCCTGCTCAAACCACTGCGGCGTCACCGGATTCGACCCCGCCAGTTCCAGCGCCTGCCCGGCCTCCAGCCCCTGGCTGTAGTCCCCGGCGCCCGAAACCAGAACCGTGTTGATCAGGTCCGTGAAGATCGCCGACTGCTGGTCCGGCAACACGTCCACCCGCACCTGCGCAGCCGTGTTCAACGTCACGCTCCCGCTCGGTGTGTTCACATAAGCCGCCTGGCCTTCCCATAGCCCGTGCGTGTGCAGATGCGCCGACCCCTGAGCCAGCGCAAACGTCAAATCCGTCGGACTCGCGCTCTGCAATGTGACATCCGAATTCGGACCCACCCGCAGTTAGCCTGCCCAATCTGGATCTCCGCCCGGCCCTTCTCGTCGGTGTAGATCCGGTCTCCCGGACCACCGGCATGTTCCGCCGCGCCTTCATCCACTGGTCCCCGCCCGCCTGCTGGAACGACACCTCGCCGTTCAATACGGAAATCGCCCACCCTGCGGTGGCGGATCGACATCATCCTGTGCTGCTGCACCCGCGCCCGCCGCATCAGCAGGACACACATCACAACCTTCATTCCCATCGGAAGTTTCTTCAAAACAGCAGTTGGGGACATTCCACTTTCCTCTCTCTGGTGCGCCGTTCTTCCCGGGAACCGGCAGACAAACCCTGCCCGCGCGCAAGCCCAACTCAGCCCGGCCCGCCGTCTTACGTGGACGGATCTCTGAACTTTCCCCGGAACTATGAATGCTAACCCTATTCCCCCCAAAAAGTGGTACAAAGATTCGAATTCAACCATTTCCCGTTTCAGCGCCCCCAACCTCCCGTGCCCCATCCAACGCGCGTCTTTTGCGCGTTGGGTGGGAAACCACGAACCCCCACCAGCCCCTGGGCTTTCAACCCCCGCGCAAGGCCCCAGGAACCTTTCCCCCCGCACTACCGTACTGTCACCCAGAGGGTTACCAAAATGAAATCCACATCCAGGCTCTTCCTCGCCGCCGCGCTCGCCGTGACCATCGCCGGCCTCGCCGGCTGCAGGGTCCGCGTCGACAAAGACGAAAACGGCAAGGAGAAGACCGTCCAGGTCGATACCCCCTTCGGCGGCGTCCACGTCAACACTGACCAGCTCTCCGCCTCCGACCTCGGCCTCCCCGCCTATCCCAACGCCCAGCAGGTCACCGGCCCCGGCAAAGAAGACAAGTCCGCTGACGTCCACCTCGGCTTCGGCGAGTGGCAGATGCGCGTCCGCGTAGTCAAATTCGAAACCTCCGACTCCAGAGAGCAGGTCACCGCCTTCTACAAAAAGGCCCTCGGCCGCTACGGCGACGTCCTCACCTGCCAGGATTCCTCTCCCATCGGCACCCCCACCGCCACCGCTGAAGGCCTCACCTGCGCCGACAACGGCAAGAACGCCCACTTCAAGTTCAACGACCACGACTACGGCCACTGCTCCGGCCTGCAGTTGAAGGCCGGCTCCACGCGCCACCAGCACATCGTCGGCTTCGAGCACGGCGACACCGCCAAAACCAAATTCGCCATCATCGCCCTCGACCTCCCCGCCGGCGCCGTCGACTCCGACAAGAGCGACTAAGGGAAGTAGGGAAGGGAAAGGGAACAAAGGCTTCTCCACCCACAACCTCCCACGCCCCATCCTCGCCTCTTTTCGCGATGGGTGCGACCACAACCTCCACTCGATCGTTCCACCACCATCCTGGGCCCCATCCTCGCGACTCTTCGTTCGCGAGTGGTGGGAAACCACGAACCCCGCCCGTCACTATGTCCCCACGAACTCCCCATCTGCTTTTCCCTCGTGTCCCCCCGCCCCCTCTGTCTCCCTCTCTCCTTACGCCTCCCTCATACCACACCCCCTCCCCCATGCCCTAAAATTCAAACGACAGTAACAATCCCTCCGGAGCCAATTCCTGATGACGCACACCCCCTCCCGCTTTTTCGCCGCGGCCTTCCTATCCGCGGCCGTCACCCTTTACGCCGCCGACAAATCCAAAACCAAGCCCGCGCCGCCACCACCCGCCCAGACCGACCCCTACGCCGAAGTCCAGCCCGCCGTCGAAAACCTCGACCTCACCATGTACGAGCGCATCCGCGACGAAGGCCTCAACCACTCCCACGTCATGGAGTTCGCCTCCGCCCTCATGGACGGCATCGGCCCCCGCCTCACCGGCTCGCCCAACGCCAAAGAGGCCAACGAGTGGACCCGCGACACCCTCACCAAAATCGGCCTTGAAAACGCCCACCTCGAAGACTGGGGCGAATTCGGCCTCGGCTGGCAGCAGCTCAACACCTGGGCCCGCATGGTCACGCCGGACACCGCCGTCCTCATCGTTCAGGCCACCCCCTGGTCCCCTTCGACCAGCGGCCCCGTCACCGGCGAAGTCACCTTCGTCAAAATCGATGCCGACGCCGACATGGACAAGTACCGCGGCAAGCTCGCCGGAAAAATCGTCCTCTTCGGCGCCATGCGCGAAACGCCCCCGGTCGACAAAGCCCTCTTCGAGCGCTACACCGAGCAGGAACTCGAAGACCTCGCCGCCTACCCCGTCAGCGCCAACGCCGCCGGAATCTCTCCTGAAATGCAGACCCGCCTCCGCGAGCGCATGCAGCGCCTCGCCATGATCGACAAGATCGCCAAGTTCTTCGCCGACGAAAAAGTTGCCGCCCTCATCGAGCCCAGCCGGGACGGCGCGCGTGGCGGCGGTCAGGGCGGAACCCTCTTCGACGACAACGGCGCCACCCTCGGCCGCACCCCCTACCTCGCCGAAAAGAAAGTCCAGATCCCCGTCGTCGTCGCCGCCATCGAGAGCTACGGCCGCCTCTATCGCCTCACCCAGGCGCACGTCCCCGCCTCCGTCGAGCTCGACGTCGAAACCAAATTCACCGGCGACCACGAGCACGGCTTCGACACCGTCGCTGAAATCCCCGGCACCGACCCCAAGCTGAAGGACCAGGTCGTCATGGTCGGCGGCCACCTCGACTCCTGGATCGCCGGCACCGGCGCCACCGACAACGGCGCCGGCACCGTCGTCGCCATGGAAGCCGTCCGCATCCTCAAAGCCCTCGGCGTCCAGCCCCGCCGCACCATCCGCATCGCTCTCTGGACCGGCGAAGAGCAAGGCCTCTTCGGCTCCAAGGGCTACTGCACCATCCACTACGGCTCGGCCAAAACCTCCACCGCGCCTGACCAGATGCAGCTGCCCGAATTCATGCGCCGCGCCGCCGGCCCGCTCGAAGTCAAGCCCGAGCAGAAGCTCATCTCCGGCTACTTCAACGTTGATAACGGCAGCGGCAAAATCCGCGGCGTCTACACCCAGGGCAACGCCGCCATGGACGCCCATCTTCGCCCAGTGGATCGCCCCACTTAAGGACCTCGGCGTCACCACCATCACCAACCGCAACACCGGCGGCACTGACCACCTCTCCTTCGACGCCGTCGGCATCCCCGGCTTCCAGTTCATCCAGGACTCGCTGGATTACGAGTGCCGCACCCACCACTCCAACGACGACACCTACGAGCGTCTCCAGCCCGCCGACCTCAAGCAGATCGCCACCGTCGAGGCCATCTTCCTCTACAACGCCGCCCAGCGCGACCAGATGCTCCCCCGCAAGCCGCTCCCCAACCCCGAAAAGGAGCAGCAGACTCCGCGAGCCCCTCGAAGGCATCTTCCCCAACGCCGTCCCCCCACCCCCGAGCGAGAAGAAGCAGTAACCCCGGCCTGATCCCCAACGAACCGACCGTGCCCCATCCTACGCGCGTCTTTTGCGCGTTAGGGTGGGAAACCACGAACCCCGCCGATCCTGTGCGCAGCTGCCAAGATCCCTCCGTGCCCCATCCAACGCGCGTCTTTTGCGCGTTGGGTGGGAAACCCACGCCCCTCCACCCGCCCCTGCTGGTTCCACCACCATCCCGGGTGCCCCATCCTCGCCGCATCTTTGTTTTTGCGGCTAGGGTGGGAACCCCACGAACCCCCACCCGCCGTTGCTTCTTGTCCCCCTTACCCGGTTTCACGCGGAACGGCACAACTTCACAGCTTGCTGAAAACTCGGCAGGAGGGCCCTGTAACAAGGGCACGACTTCACAGGCTACGGAAACACTTCATTGAGCTGGCTTCGTAACAAGGGCACGGCTTCAGCCGGGCCAATAAAGCCCAACGAAATTAGCGGGGCTTAAGCCCCTGCTACTTCCGATCTGCCGCAAAACTGAGTTTTTCCGCAACCCGTCAGTCGGACCGCCGCACCCATCGAAACCCTGTCAACCCCCACCCCTGTGGAAAAACCACCCAACCCACTGAATCCACTCACCGAAAAATGTGCAAAACTAATTGCCGATCACCTATCCCAATTTGCTAGCCTTATTAGATAGGTAAGCAAAGCAATGCCCGCCGGCACCCTCGGCGGGCATTTTCTTTTGCTCCCGAAATGAGGACCGCATGACACAGACCGCCACAATCGATCCCGCAGCCCCCGCCTCAACCACACCGCCGGCAGCCGACGAACCCTCCACCAACTTCGCCGTCCAACGCTGCTGCGCCGCATACGGCCGCGCGCTCTTCTCCGGCGGCGGCCCAAAAGTCTCCGCCGCACGAGACGCCGCGCAGGAAGCCTACAAGAGAACCCTGCCCCACCTCACCTCCCGTGCCTCCATCCGCGATTTCATCGCCTGCATCACCCACGGCATGGTCCTCGGCGTCTTCTGGAACGATGAAGGCCCCCGCCTGGTCACCGCCGCCAAAGCCGCCCTCGGCGCAGTCCCGCGCGAACCCGCCTCCTGCGAACAGAACCAGGCAAATTCAGGCGGCCGCCCTCCCAAAAACCAACCGACCCCGTTACCATAAAACCAACGGTTTTCAAATTCGGAGTTTTCCACAGGCAAGTTTCTATACACTTCAATATAAACAACTTACAAAAAATCGATAGACAGTTTGTCCTTCACCATATCTTCGCTTTTTCCGCATTTCACCCGCATAGACGACTACCTTCCAATGGGCAATCTGAGCAAACTATTATCAAATAGTAACTATCGCCACTTGGGCCGCCCCCGGCCGCATCTTCCTTGCGGGCGGGGGGCCCCCTCTCCCTTGTTCCCTTGGTCCCTGTTCCCCCCTCCCTACGCCGCCGTCCCCTCATCCACCCTGCGATCGGTGGTTCCTTCTTCCCGCGGCTCTTCCATATTGCCCTCCACCACATTCCCGGCTCGCGCAATCCCGGTATCCGGGTGACGCCGCCGCAGCCGCCCGCTGGTGTTCTCCCGTCCTGGAGCCACCGCGTTCACGCCCATGTCTTCCAGTTCCGGTCCCACCTCGGTGGCCCGGGCAATCTGATCCCGCGCCACATCGTCGGCAATGATCCCCGTCCCATGGCGGGTGTCGTTCATGCGGTCGCCGTCCTGGTCGAGATTCACCCGCAGCGCATCCAACTGTTCTTCAGTCTCTGCCTGCAGCTTCTCCGCCTCTCGCGCCATCTCGCCGCGATAAGCCCGCGGCTGCTCCGCTCCACCCGTAATCTGCTCCAGCCGATCCAGCGCGTCCTCACTCACCGCATCGTCTTCTCTTTCATTTCTTCCCGTCCCGTTCACCGCCGCACCGCTCATAAAATCGATATTCTGTTTATCCGCTCTATTTGCCATCTCCATCCTTCCCGGTCCCTCTGTCCCTCTATCCATCGTCAAATCAACCCCATCCTGCCCTGTCGAACCCCTGCGGGCCCCTGGGTGGTCCAGCCGCCCCATGCGAAGCGCCTCGATCGCTCTCATACCGGGGCTATCACGTCCCCTCATCCAGCCCTGCTGCCGGAGTCCTCGCGGCACCCTGACTCTGATGCGATACACCCTCGACCCGTCTAGCTCCTCCTCCAGTTCCCGCTCTCCACGGCTCTTGTCCAGCACCTCGCGCCCCGCCAACTTCTGTTACACTGAACAGGCGCATCAGGGGACCGAAACCCACCAGGCGGGTCCTGTTTTCGATCGCGTATCCACCATGTCGGGGAGTGGCTCAGCCTGGTAGAGCACCTGGTTCGGGACCAGGGGGTCGGAGGTTCAAATCCTCTCTCCCCGACCATTCTTCAGTTTTGACCCTTTTCGCAATCAGATCAAACGGCTTTCTATAAGCAGGATAAAGACTTACGCCGTCAATCGCGCAGTTCGAAAGTACATTTCTGCAGCAATTCAGCTTGTTCGGCTGGTTTTTGCGTAACGTACAGAGAATGAGCACGTTGCGCGAGTTCTAAAATCCTGCGCACATCCGCAAGCGTGTCGTCCTTGGACGGCTCCTTTTGGGGCTGCAAGTCGGACGACTTGATCCGCTGCTCTTCAGATTCCCAATCCGCCTGCTTTCGCTGCCAGAACTCCTGCGAGATCTTGCCGTCCAACTTGTCGCGTATAGGCTGCGTCCATCCGGCTGCGCAATGCGCTGCAATTCGCGGGTAAGACGTGCCCGCTCCTGGGCCGCACGTGCCCCTACGTCCACGTGGTCACGTTCCATGGCTTTCGCAATGCGCTCTGCCACCTCGGGCGGGATGGCCACGTCCCTTACCACGTGCCCCAGTTGTCTGCAATTTCCTGCTCGCGGAAACGTGGGAGCGCACATGGCCCACGTCCGCCGCTACACCGGTAGTACACGTACTTTTCTTTCTTTGATTTCTGCGGTGACCGTGCAATTGTCGTGGGCACACGTGAGCAGTCCGCGAAAGGCTATATCGTGCTTGCTGTATTTTGGCCTGTTGTGACCGTTCAGCACGTCCTGCGCCTGGGCGAACAGTTCGGGGCTGATGAGCGGAGGTGCGTGCCCTGGTACGTGTGTCCTCCCCACTCGAATTGCCCGATATAAAACGGATTCGTGAGCATCTTGTGCAAGTTCGTCTTTGAGATGCTTGTGCCCGTCTCCTGTCGGATGTTTTTCGAGAGGGAAATGAGCGAATGACGTCCCGACACGTACAGCTCAAAAACACGCTTGGCGATATGCGCCTTTTCGGGGTGTAATTCGATGCTACGTGTACCCATGTTATTTCGGTATCCGAAAGGGGGACGTCCGGGGTACGTGCCCTGTTCTGCTTTCCCGTCATTCCCTTATTGACCTCTTCCCGGAGGTTCTCCGAGTAGTTCCGCGCGATGGCCAAACGAATATCGTGCATGAGTTTGTCTTGAGATTTGGCGTCCTTCGAGAGTACCGTGCCTTCCTTGACGAAGTGAATGTGAATTCCAGGTCTTCCAGCGTCACCGCGTCGCGTTGATTCCGGTAAAGCCGGTCCGTCTTTCTCCACGAGCAGGACGTTGCATGCCGCTCTGTTCCGCTGGAAGAACGCGACCATTTCGGCGAATTGCTTTCGCCCCGTGCCTTGGCGGTCTCCACGTCCTCGAAAGCCTCGCACAATCTCCAAGCCCTTCCGGTTCGCGTAATCGCGCAAGAGTTTCGCTTGAGCATCCAGCGAGAAGCCTTCCTGTTCCTGCTCACGGCTGGATACACGTGTGTAGATCACCGCTGTACGTGGGGTATGACGTGGGCTCTCTTGCCCAGTGGGACGTGGCGCACGTGGGGTGCGACGTGGAGTCTCTTGCGCAATGTAACGTGGGACACGTGGGGTGCGACGTGGGGTCATTTCGTGTCCTTCCCTTTCGTGGCTTTCTTCGCCTGTTTTGCCCAACGTGCCTGCACCGCTTTTCGCGCTTGCTCGGAACGTTCTTCGGGGCTCAGATTGGCCGCACGTCGGCGGCCTCCGATCCGTCCTTTCTTGCGAAAGAACTCCAATGCTGCTTCAGGCAATTTCTCTTTGGCGCTCATACGTAGGGGTCAAGTATACCGGACCGTTTGGTTCAGGGGAAGTCTGCGCACGTGTGGAAATTCGATACGCTTCAACGATCACATCGCGGTTCAAGGCTGGGCGCTCTTTCGGAGCACATTTCGCGAGGGAATCAAGAACGCGCTTGCCGTTATTGTTGCCGTACTTTACGACGAACTGTCGCGCCAACTGTGCACTCCCCAACTGCTCCTTTACCCACTCGAATCCGGCTGCCGCAAGCCAGTTGGAAACGGAAACTCCCTCCGGGGGCGGTTCGACAATTCTGGAACATCTGCCGGGGATGACCTGTAACGCCGTGAACGGGTCCAGTTCGTGTGCATGGCGGAGATCCGCTAAGGTACCAAATTCGGGGGGAACCTTGCCTCCGATCTGTCGTTCCACTCGCGTCAAAATCTTCCCTGGCTCAAAGTCATAGCCGAACCGCCTGCAGTACTCGTTGAACGTCGGCGGACAGCGCTGACCGAAATAGCGCTGCTCCTCCGTCATCTCCATTCGTTCGAGTAGTTCGTTGAATCGTCGGTAATCTCGCAAAATCCTGCGAAATCCGTTGCGCCATTCCGCCAACTTGTCGTAGATCCGGAAGAGATTCGGGCGTTTTCCCGCATAGATAGTCTGGGCTACGGCTGAGCCCATAGCGACATATTCGAGCTCGCTCTCAAAAGATTTCTCAATACGGGACGAGAACTGCTTCCGACTGACGTACGCGTGGTCCTTGAACCACGGCACCGGCATGCCCTCCACGTCCGCAGCAAGATCGATGCGCATGACTTCCAAACCCCACGGATCGACATCGAAGAGGCTGGTGATGATTTCGGCCATTTGACCCAGGCTCTTCTCGCCGGAATCGATTATCTCGACTTTGTGATTCTTCCTCCGCGACGGCGATAACTCCGATGCACGACTGCATCAATGCCGAACGGCTCGCGAAGATCGCAGACTTGCTCATAGTGCTTGGACGGACGGAAGTATGGGACGGGATTACGCTGGATTTCCTCGAAAGGACCGGCAAGGATCGGCCCCGGGGCCGCGAACTGAGGGATTCGGACGTCGAGTTTATCGATCACCTGAGAAAACCTCCTCAGGGACCGAGGGCTTGGGGTGCCCGCACGTAAATTTACGTGGAAAGCAGGCTATTAGACATAGCCTGCAACTCGGGTCGGCGCAGCCGACGTGGTGGCCCACGTCCCCCGTGGAGACGTGGCCGCGAGCGGGACAAGGGCCAGACGTGCCCCACGCGAGAGCTATAGCGCCGTTTAAACGCGCCCGTACGTCGGCGGGCACCGGATGGTATGGAATTGTGCAAAGAGATGCTCCAGAGAAGCGCAGACGAGAGTTTGCAAGAAGACGGAATCGAAAAGCGGAGACGACGCGGCGGAGATGGCATCCTGCGTGACGTGGTGAGACGGATGGGCTACATGGATTAGTCGCCATGTGCCTCCCGGTCCCAACGGTCGAGGAGTCGAAAGAACTCAATCAGCGGCGCAAGTTCTGAATCGCTCAGGTCCGCCAAACTTGATGCCCGGAAACCCGCTTGGTCGACCTTCGGCGCTTCACGCCGAATCGTTGCGGCGGGGCTCTGCCCCGCACCCCGGCCAGTTTTAGGCTGAGCATGCTCCGCTTCGTGGAGCGTCAGTTCGGATTTGCACCGGGTAAAGGAGCGGACTGAAATGGAAGGGCGAGCCGCTGGCTTTCGACCAGCCGTCGCTGGAGGTGTAGGCCGTCTCAGCCCCGGATCGGACTGGCTAACCGATTTCCCGGATTTTGGTCGGACCGCACTCCGCTCGCCCATGAATGCGCCGCCACTCCTTGGCGCGCACTCAAGTTTTAAACCCCACTCTCACAAAGACCGGGCTCGGCGGAACGGTGGAAATTGCCATTATCTGGCGGCGACACGTATACCAAATACAAATACATGGCGGTGAGAATTGAGCGGGCCCGACTTTCCTGGCGAAGAAAATGGCGCAGACCTCTTGACAGGGTTTTCCGATCCGCCGAGCGGAGCGGGGCGACCTTCGGAGTTGACCGACGAGGCCCTGATGCGAGCGGCGCGAGAGTTTCAGCACGTGCTAGAGCAGAACTGGGGCGTCGTGGGCGAACGTCTGCGATTCGCAAAGGAAGTTCCAGATATTCGCGAGGCTTTGAAGCGGGTTCAGGGCATTCAGTGCTCCCGCCTTGAACTCTTCACGCGTTCAGAAACCCGCCCATCGGACGGAAAGAAACTCCGGGAACTCCGGAAGCAGTTGCAACAGACGCGAGAGAACATTTACAAAGCGACGATCGCCCAACGTTACGCGCGCGATTGGCACGAACGGGCTCAAGAGGACTGGAGGCACGAACCCGACGAGCAGCGAAAGCAGGAGCTTGAAACCGCGTGCTCTGATTGGCGGTGGAGATCCCAAGACGCAAACCGGAATACGAATCACCTTAAGGCTGATTGGGAACGTCTGGCGGAAGAATTGCGTGAGAGCGAAGCATACTTTGCACAGTCTGAAGTTCTGGAGTTCATGCGAGGTGGGCGACGTGAGTTTATGCCGTTCAACATCGCAGCAGCAATGGCGGGGATGCCGTATTTGACGGCCAGGGTATCTTGCGACCGCGTGTGGGAGCAGAAGCCACAGTTCACCAAAGGGCACTCTTATCTGATGTTCCAGGCATTCAGTGCCACTTTCTCCGAATCGCGAGATCATCCGGACGGCGCAGTTCAGAAGATCCGTGAATATCTGATTGCGGAGAACCGAGCAAAATTGGGCCACGTAAAGGAGTTGCGTAAGAACTGGTATTTCGTTGAATTGGCGGTCCGTTCTACTCTTCAGGAGCCGAAGGGGCGGCGTGGTTCACTCCCATTCCGGATTTTCGCGGCTTATACGCACAGGTTCACGCACCAAGAGCGCGGGGACCAAGTATTGGCAGAGACAAAGAGACTAATTCTCCAAGATGAATGGCCAGAATTAGAGGGCCTTCCACATTACGCTGGTTAGGCAACTTACCGGATATGAGAGTAGGGATCGAAAAAGCATTCGAAATTCTTACAGGGGCTCCACCTTGAAATCCTGCTCTCGGCCCGGTTTCTCATGGATTCGACGATTGCAAGGGAACAGTCTCAGTCGGAAGAAAGATCGCAAAGGTTGTACCATTCCTGCCTGTTCGATCAGAAGAACGGAAGCGGATAGAGCCGTTGTGCCTGTCGATCAAGCCCTTGGAGACCCATAGCCCCAGACCCGATCCTTTGAGTTCCTTGGTAGTAAAGAACGGATCGAACATCTTCTCCTGAACATGACGAGGGATGCCTGAGCCGCGGTCGTGGATGGTAATTCGCACACCAGGCTGATCGCCGCTATGAACCTCGCGAACCCGAACGACCACGTCTGAATTGAAGGGCGCTGCTTCTGCAGCGTTCCGAACTAGGTTGCCGAAGACCTGGCTGAGCTGGCCGGCGAATCCGTAGACCGGCGATGCGGGACAAGCGTCGAGGACCAGACGGACCTGCCGGGCGGAAGAGGACCTCTGGTACATCGAGATGACGTCCGAGAGCAATGTTCCCACGTCGATGGGCGTGGGCATCTTCGTATCGCGGTGAAATGCGAGGCTCTGCTTGGTGATGCGCCCGATTCGATCCAGTTCGGAACTAGCCCGCGAGAGAAGGTCCTGAACCACAGCCGAGTCGTTGGACGAACGGGCAAGAAAGATGAGGTTGGTGAGCGCTTCGAGAGGATTGTTGATTTCGTGGGCAATGGCGTTGGCCAGTTTTCCCGTGGCGGCGAGTTTTTCGGCGGTGCGTAGAGCGTATTCTGCGAGCCTTCGATCCGTAATGTCCGAGAGGATCAGGATTCTGTCACCTACCCCTTGTGCTGCGATGGGTGCAATGGAGAGATCGACAGTACGGCCTGAGACAGAAAACTCTGCGGTAAAGCGCCTGTTGGGCTGCGACATCCAGGACGCGCCCACCAGCGACACAAGGAAGTCGCTGGGATCTTTACCTGGTGCTGGCACAAAGGCCGGGCCGCAGATTGCGGCAAAGGACTCGTTCCAGCGGATCAGGCAGTTGTTGTGATCGAGGATGGCAAGGCCCTCGGCGAGCGCGTTGAACGTGGTCTTCCACTGTGCGGCGGACTTGCGGGCGTTGGACTCTGCGTTCCGCAGCCGCAGTAGCGCGCGCACGGTTGCCACCAGCACCATGCGATCGACGGGGTGAGTCAGGTAGCCGTCGGCTCCTGCGTCGAGCGCACGTACGCGATCTTCAGGGGACACAAACAAGGCTGAGATCTGAAGCACCGGAATGGATTCGGTGCGTGGATTGTGCTTCAACTGGTGGCAGACTTCGTATCCCGAGACATCCGGAAGCCGGACATCGAGAATGATCAGGTCCGGTTCCGGTTCAGTCTTCGCGATCTCGATTGCCTCGGCGCCGGTGGCAGCCTCGACGCAGTCAAATCCCGCGGCACCAAGGACGCGGCAGATAACGTAGCGGTTTTCCTCGCGGTCGTCGGCAACCAGAATGCGCTGGCGCTCACCGTCAGACATTTGGCTCCCCGACAGGTGACAACGGGCTAATTCCGGCTGCCTTGATCCAATCCAAAAATGGCTGCGCCGACAGGCGGCTCGAGACGTCTTCCTTGCGGACGGTGGTCGCGCCCCAGCCCTCCAGGAGCGACCTTTCCTTTTCTGTGAGGCGTTTTGACGTGTAGATCAGCACGGGGAGAGTTGCTGTTTCCGGCCTTTCTCGGAGAGTGCGAAGAATATCGAAGCCGCTCATATCAGGCATCAGCAGATCGAGAATCAGCCCGTCTGGGAGACCCTCCTCAAGGCATGCAAACGCCTCGGCTCCGTTACATGCTTCCTGGATCTGGAGCCATGGCTGGGTGAGAAGCTCGCGCAGAATGTAGCGAGCTACCTCGTTATCGTCGACAAGAAGAAGCCGCCGCGTACCGCCGGCGGACGTGAGCCTGCGCAGTTCGCTCAATAGCCGCTCGCGATCGATTGGCTTGGGGAGAAATACGTTGGTGCCGTGTAAAGCGGCCGATTTCGATTCATCAAACGCGCTGGTCGCGATCACCGGCAGACCGGGGAACTTCTCGTGCAGCCTGTTGATCAAGTCCCCACGGCTGCTCGTCGCCCAGGTGAACATCGACAACGAGGGCCGCGGGCGTATGCCGGGCCGTCCATAACTCGGCCTGGGCTGAGGAAGAGACCAGGATGGGCTGAAACTCACTGTCTCGTAGCAAGGACTCAAAGACCTGCGCTTCGGCGGGATTGTCCTCCAGGTAGAGGATGGGGGTTCGATGAAACTCCGGCGGCGGCAGGGCTTCGGCACCCCTCGCTGGACATGCTCTCACCGACATAAGCGGACGGAACAGTGAAGAAGAAAGTTGAGCCACATCCGGGTTCGCTCTCCGAGCGAGATGTCCCCACCCAGAAGCATGGCCAGGTTGCGGCACAATGGCAAACCCAGGCCGGTTCCCCGATGTCGATCCTGCAGCGGATTCTCCACCTGGCTGAATTCATGGAAAATCGTTTCGTGGTGTTCGGCGGAGATGCCGATGCCGGTATCTGCGACCGCGAACCTGCACGCGCCCGGCGTCCACGGATCTGGCGCCGACATTCACGCTGCCGGGGGTGTGAACTTCAAGGCATTCGAAATCAGGTTGCGCAGAATCTGCGACACCTTGCCCTCATCGGTATGAAGAGGGTCCAGGTCAGCGGGCATCTTCAAAGATCAGTTCCACCGAGGTGTTGTCAGCCAGCAGCGGTTTGAGCATTCCCTTCAGGGCGCTGAACAGTTCATCGCACCTCAAAGCGCTTGGTACGGATCCGGATCTTTCCGGCCTCCACTTTGGCCAGATCCAGCAGGTCGTTCACCATCTCCTGCAGATCGCGCGCCGAGGACTCTATGTAGCGCACCTGCTTCACCTGCTCGGAGGTCAAATCGCCGTCCATGCGGTCCATCAGCAGCCGGGCAAGGGAGACGATTGAATTGAGCGGCGTGCGGAACTCGTGCGACACATTGGACAGAAATTTCGTTTTCAGCTCGGATGCGCGCCGCAGATAGTCCGCCCGCTCGTCGAGTTCGGCATACAGAGCAACCACCCCACGATTCGTGTCTTCCAGTTCGCGGTTCAGCAGTTCGAGTTCCTCCTGGCGGGCGCGCAACTCCTGCAGCGTCTTGAGCAGTTCCTGGTTCTGGCGCTCGATTTCGCCGTAACGGGTCGTCCTCCACCCGGCGCTGCATATCCCGCGCAGTCTGCTGCACTGCCAGAGCGGTCCATGAAATTCTGTCGCGCGGCGCATGCTTCGCCATGCGCACGTCGTTCCATCCGCATCGGAGCGGATATCGAACTCATCCATCAGACGCCTGGTGCCCAGGATTCCCATGCCCATGCCGGTTGCGGACACGTAGCGGCCGGCCAGGATCTCGTCGAGATTGCGAATGCCCGGCCCGCTGTCGGCTATCACCACTTCCAGCCGCTTGCGGCTCGTCAAGGTGCACCGTGAAGTTGACCTTTCCGTTGCGCGCATAGCGGAAGGCATTGCGCGCCATCTCCGACGTGGCGGTCGCCAGCGGATCTGATCCTGGTTGTCCAGCCCCAGGGATGCGGCCACCTCGCGCGCTCTCTGCCGCGCGCGAACGACATCCCGTTCGGTCCGCAATGCGATTTGAAGGAGAAAATCGACATGGCGCTATGCGGCTTTGATGACGACGACGCTGGCATCGTCGCGCTGGCGGCGAAAATCGCGCAGAAGGGCTCCCCCGATGATGGCGGGATGCCGGGCCGCCAGGCCCGGATAGGCGGCAAGGTCCCACCGGGTATGCAGGCCATCGGAGTGAAGCACCAGCATGGCGTCAGTCGACCAGGGAAACTGAATTCCTGGATACGCGGCGCCGTAGCGCCCAGCGTGCCGTTATGCGACATCAGGCTGCGCGAGGAAGCCCGCTGCAGCAGCACCGCCGGAAATGTTGCCCACGCCCGCGTACGTCATGGTCCCCTCTTGCGGCTGGATCGCAGCCACCGCCGCCACCGCTCCGCGCGTCTTTCTTCAGCGAGTCTGAACGTAACCCAGGATGACTCGCGGGGCTGAGTTCGACGTAACGCTGAAATGTATCCGCGGCCTCCTGGGCCGCCTCTGCCGCGCCCCAGCCATGGCCGAGCCCGTCAGCCAGAAAAGCCACGGTGCGCTGCGGTGTTCGATGGCAGGCCCACGCGTCTCCGCACACGCGTTCGCCGGGATACGGAACCGCCATGCCCGCGACCTGCAGACTTCTCGTTCGCCGGTTCAGCCCAAGTTCCAAAAAAACGATAGTCCCGCCCGGCGCCGTGAACACCTCAAACCCTGACGCGATGCGCCTCATCGCGCCCAGTCCGCCGCCCATTGTTCCGGCCGTTGAATATCCATCGTTCATGCGCCCGCGACCAGGTTCGAAATTCCCGGCCCGTTGTCCATGGCCACAATCCGTGCCGCCGTGGCCTCACCTTCCGGCCCCGCATGATCACCTGTCCACCGCCGCCATGTATCAGGACATTGCGCGAGACCTCGGTCGTCAGAAGCGCGAACTCAGCCGCCTTGATTTCGTCAAATCCCGAACGCTGGCCGCGAAGCAGGCCCCTCTCGCCTCTCCAACCGAACTCTGTCGGTTATCGGTCGACTCTGTGAATGCTATTTCCATCGGATGACCGTCACCTTTGTTCCTTTGCCTACTTCGGATTGGATGCAGAATTCGTTGACCAGGCGCTTACTGCCGCCGAGACCCAATCCCATTCCCGATGCCGCGTGGTGAAGCCGTCTTTCAGCGCCGGCGCGAAGTCGGGAATTCCAGGACCCTGATCTTCGAAGATCAGGCGCAGACCGGACCTTCGCCGTTGCTCACCAACTCCATTGTCATTTGCCCGCCCTTGCCGTGGTCAAGCGCGTTGCGCGCCAGTTCGCTGGCGGCGGTCACTAGCTTGGTCTGGTCCACCAGGCTGAAACGCAGTTCCGTGGCCCACTGTCTTACTCTCTGCCGCGCGAGCACTACGTCGCTCGAGGTCTTTAGCGTGCAGGAGCTCACTCTTCAGAACGGTCATCGCCAGCCCCATCCGGTCTGCACCGCCATCGTAAGCAGTTCCATTCCCGCTTCGACATTCAGTGCGGTACGCACGCCCGGCAACGACATGCCCAGTTCCACTAGCGTGATCGCCACTGCCGGCTGCATTCCCACGACCACGGTTTCTGCTCCCAGGACGCGGGACATGGCTGCGATGTTCGCCAGCATCCGTCCGATGAAAGAATCCACGATCTCCAGAGAGGAGATGTCGATCAGCACTCCCGTCGATCCGTGGTCTGCAATACGTTGCGTCACATCGTCCTGCAGTTGCATCGCCAGCTTGTCGTGCATGTCCACCTGGATGGTGACCAGCAGCAACGTACCCATGCGGAGGACCGGAATTCGTTCCATCTACCCTCCCGCTTCGCGTCGAGCTGCCTGAGCGGATTCGCTTGCCGCCCGCCTACCCGCACGACCGCCCGTGCCGCTGCGTTGCAACGCCAGCGCGAAAGCGTCTGACAGCTTGGCCTTGGTGATCACGTCCTCAAGGTTGATCCCCAGGTGCACGATCGTCTGCGCGATTTGCGGCCGAACGCCGCTGATGATGCACTCGGCGCCCATTAGCCGGGCCGCGGTAATCGTCTTCAGCAGGTGCTGCGCCACCAGAGTGTCCACCGTCGGAACGCCCGTAATGTCGATGATGGCGTACTTTGAATTGGTCGTCGACCACCGCTGCAACAGGTTCTCCATCACCACCTGCGTGCGCGCGCTGTCCAGGGTTCCGATGATCGGCAGCGCCAGAATCCCGTCCCACAGCTTCACCACCGGAGTGGACAGCTCCAGCATTTCCTGTTGCTGCCGTGAGATCACCTCTTCCCGCGCCGACATGAATGCCTCGGTGGTGATCAGGGCCAGCCGGTCAATCAGTTCGGTTGCCTTCCAGACTTCCTCGAAGAGACGAATCTGGTCGCCCTTGTACTCCGCCTGGATGCGTTCAAACAAAGGCTTCTTGAGCGACATGATGAAGGTGGCAACGTCCACCGAGGAGAATCCCTGCCGGGCACGAGAAACCGAGATCTCCTTCAGCAACTCGCGAGCGCTATCCCAGCCCGCACCCGCAATGTTCGTCGGACCGCTGGTCCGGACTCCGACTACGAGAGCATCCAGGATGGAACGGCACTGTTCCTCCAGTTCCGCCTTACTTATCAGGTCGGACCGTTCGATGCTCCTGGACATTTCGGCGATCCACTGGCTTCGAATCGCGTCGGCATTTTGAGAGAGGATCTCAGCAAGATCTTTCATCGATTTTCCTTAGTCGGCTGGGGATTGGACTCAGAGAGGACGCGGAGAAACCCGCAGAAATTCAGGAAGGGCAGCGGCGATAATGCGCGGACGGGATCTCCCTCAAGTTCGAGGTATTACGATACAAGCTTGCCCAGGGCAGCGCGCAATGCATCCGGGCCGTCCCACTTCGAAACGAACGCCGCAATGCCGAAGTATTCGCACATTTCCCGCTGTTGCTCCACCACCGACCAGATGATAAGAGGGATGGATCTGAGGCGGGGCGTGCTGTGCCACCAGCGAAGCAGTTCAAAACCACTGTCGATCCCGAGATCGAGGTCCAGCACGATGCCGTCGGGGAGGGGAATCTTTCCCGCGAGCCCCTCTTCAAGGTAACTTCGGGCTCCGTGGATCGTATTCCTGGTACGGATATTGGGTATCCCCAATGACTCCGCGGCGGTCGCGGCGCTCTTCAGATCCTTCGCCTCATCGTCGATGAGGAGTAGGTCGTTCATCGCTATACTGCCTATGGGCGTCATTGGAACATACTACTCCGCTCAATATGAAAGCTAATGGCCTATAACGGACCAAAGGGGACGGAATCTTCCAAAAACGACCGGTTCCATCTGCCGTCCTACACGTCCGCGGCTCCCACAAAGGCGGTGCCAACAGTCAGCCAGCAGGCCGTGGGACCAACTCTCGACTTCAGGTAATCGTCGCGCTGGAGCGTCGGCGGAGCGGGCGGGGCCTCGGTGTAGATGTAGTCAAAGGAGTACCACGCTCCGCGCAGCAGGTACATCAAGGGCGCATACAGCTTCGCGCCATTGATGGGGACAGCTGACACCGCCGGCTTTCCTCCCGTCGCCGGGATGTAAAGCTCCGCTTCGCAGCCACACCCACAAGCCCAATTACGCGGCCACCCATTCCCGCAGGAAAGTTCTAAAATCGTCCTCTAGGGCCGACCATTAAATCCCACCAAATCAGTTAATTAGCGTATTCGCCATTTCCGGCCAATCCGGAACTTGGGTCCATTTGGGTCCAATAAGCTTTTCGACGTTCTCGACGGCAGCGCGCGCGTTCTCCGGAACTGACCCGATGTATATCTCTCGCGTCACTTCTGGCGAAGCGTGCCCCAGCAAAGCCTGCACCGTGCCTAAAGGAGCGCCCACGGAATCGAGCAGCGTGGCATGAGCGTGCCGCAGCCAATGCCAGTTTGCCCCCGCCAACCCCAGCACGCTACATGTGGGCCGAAGTTGACGGCTGAGCAGATTCCGCCGACTGAGCGGTGAGCCATTGCGCGCCGCAAACACCAACGCAGAAGGTTCCACTCCCGGCTTACGCAACGAGCAGAGAATCTCAGCGCAAGCAGGGCCTAAAGGAAGCGTGCGTTTGCTCCGCTTGCTCTTGGGAACGTCGAAATGACCTTCATAGACCGTCTGTCGTACCGAGAGAAACCTCTTCTCGAGATCCACGTCCTGCCAGCGCAACGCAAGCAATTCCCCGATCCGCAATCCGGTCATCGCGAGCAGCCTCGCAATGGAGAGTGACGGTTCAGGGAGCTTTTCCAGCAGGGCACGTATGGACTCCGGAGAAATCGGAGCCCTCTCTTCTTCAGGGGCACGTCTCGGCAGACGTGTCTTCCGGACGGGGTTAGAGGCCAACAAATCATCCCGGACCGCAGATTCGAGGATCGAGCCGAACACAGTGCGGATGTGCTTGACCGTCTTCCACGAGGAATCGCCCTGGGCCTTCGCGTTCAGAAAGCTTTGGACGCTATCCTTCGAGATCAACCGCAGTTGCGTGTTCCCGAAGACCGGTATGAGATGTGTGTTGACCATGTTGTCGTAAAACTTCTTGCTTGAGAACTTCAACGTGGGATACACGTCCGGCTTCCATCGGTCTTCCACAAACCGGCCAAACGTCCAGACGGCTTGAGGTCGATGCTCCCCGTTATTGACCTTTCGCATCAGATCCGAAAGCAGCTGACGTGCCTCACGTGCTGTTGCGATTTCTGCGACTGGGCCCAACACGTGTGAGCGTCGAATCCGCTCCAAACGATTGTCGAGACCGATCACTTCTTCCCACCAGCGCGCTACCCACACCTTCGTGCGAGTCCCTCGCTTGAAGAGTGAACCTTCCTGAAAGCACCTTCTACGAGCCATTCGTCCTCCGAATGTTGCTCGTTTGGGTGGTAGTGCGTCTGACGGGAAGAGTATCGTGTCAGGTGCCATTGATCAATAGCTCCTTAACCCGGCCAGCCAGGTGCGGACCGCAGCCACTTCAAACCGCAGGTATTTCCCGAGCTTGATGTGCGGAATCTGCTCCTTACCACGCCGACGTGTGCGTTCGTACACCCAGGACACGGGCACGTTCAACACACGTGCTGCTTCCGCAACCGTCATCAAATCACTGTTCCACTCGTCCACACGTACCTCCACGTGTCCCTGTTTTTCTGACCGCATGATTCTCTCCACGCCGATCTCCCCGGACTGCCCCACGTACACCAAGTTCTGCGGTACGTGTACGCCAATTGCTGCACTCACATCGACGAAAAAGCGCCGCCACGTGTACCGCACGTGCCCCATTGTGTCGTGCGCGTGCTTGGCCCACGTACCCCACGTGCGCAGCCGTTGAGCTGTTCACGTGCGCTTTTCCGCGCACCGTTGTTCCTCGCCTTCATTGTTGGTTTATTGTTGCCACCGTGCGACGTGCCGCCCTTCATGCCGCGCATATCATCCCCTCGCGTATCGGATCACCCGACGCCGCCAGTTCAAACGCCTGTAAGAATCCCTCTGAATCGGGCTCCATGACGACCACCGGACGAGCGAACAAACCCGGCTGCTTTTCAGTAAAGGCCGCAGTCCATTGCTGCTCCGCGATCAGCCGCCAAATCGACGTGCGCACGACTTCCTGAGCCGTGTGCTGTCCTAGGGCGAAAGCTATTCTCGACTATATCGGCGAACTTCACCGAAAGGGATGCGCGTTCAAAGACGCAAAGGTTCGCGCAAGGCTCAAGTTTGGCTGCAGCCTCAGAACCATCGAGAGATTGTGGGCAAGACGTCACGAGATTGACGAATCGGATCCCACAGTTCAAGACATTTTGGCGTATTTAGAAAGTAGCGACTCTCCAGGCTCGGCTCGCAACAAAACACCGGAGGAACCATAAACACGAACACTCCGTCTCCGGGGCGTTCAACGGTTACAGATAACCGATACGGTGCGACGAATTCATATTGAGAAGCAGTGTTTGTGGATCGAAATATCCAGATCCTCGAGAGTGACCGCATCGCGGAAAGTGTGGTACAAACGGTCGGTCCTTTCGACTAACAGGATACGGCAAGTACGATTACGGCGGAAGAACTCAACCATTTGGTCCAACTGCCTGCGCCCGGTTGTCTTCGCCGTCTCCACGTCTTCAAACGTGTGCACGATTTCGAGACCGTTCCGCTCTGCGCATTCACGCAGCAGCTTCGATTGTGTATCCAGGGAGAACCCTTCCTGCTCCCGTTCGCGACTCGATACACGTGTGTAGATTACGGCTGCACCCGGGGGCGACGTGGGGTTATTTCGAGTTCTTCCCTTTCGTAGCTTTCTGCTCCCGTGTGGCCCAACGTGCCAGCACCGCTTTCCGCGCTTGCTCGGAGCGTTCTTCGGCGCTCAGGTTCACCACACGTCGGCGGCCTCCAATCCGTCCCGTCTTCCAAAAGAACTCCAATGCGGCTTCAGGTAATTTCTCTTTGGCGCTCATACGCTCCGCTCAGCTTGTAATTGAGCCAGGCGTAGTGAGTCACATAGTTAGTGGGGACATTCAAAACGGTAGAGCTAATGCCGGTGGTTGCGCCCCCGTCGAATACGTCAGGCGCTCCTTTGCCGGTGGTACCCAGCAAAAGATGGTAGGCCGTGAGTCTGGGTTCGGGTCCCGGGCTCCAGGTAAACGTGGCGCTGGGGCCCGACAGAGTGCTTCCCGGAACCGGAGAGGTGAGGGCCGGCGCGCCCGCCTCGGTGTAGGTGTAGTTGATGGACTCGAACCATACGTTCAACACGTACCCCAGGGTCGCATACAACTTCGCGCCGTTGGTGGGGATACCGGATACTGCTACGCTGGTACTGGTCGTGCTCACGGAGGCGCTGTTATAAACGTTCGATGAGCCCACGCCGGTGGTACCCAGCAAAAACACGTAGTACAAGACTCCGACTCCCGGACTCCAGGTAAACGTCGCGCTGGAGCCGGACAGAGTGCTTCCCGGAACCGGAGAGGTAAGGGCCGGCTGAGTGGCCGGGGCCGCCTCGGTGTAGGTGTAGTCGATGGACTTCCACGCCCCACTCAGCTCGTACAGCAGGCGCGCATACAACTTCGCGCCTCTGGTGGGGATACCTGATACCAGTGCGCTGGTACTGGTAATGTCATCGTGTACGTTGCTATGATACAGGTCCCCCGAGCCCACACCGGTGGTACCCAACGAAAACTTGTAGGCCGTGGGTCCGGCTCCCCGACTCCAGGTAAACGTGACGGTGGGGCCCGTCAGAGTGCTTCCCGGAACCGGAGAGGTGAGGGCCGGCGGAGTGGGTGTACCCGGCTCGGTGTAGGTGTAGTCGATGGAATAATAACCTTCTCCGATGCACTGCAGTTCCGCATACAACGTCACGCCGTCGGTGGGGATACCGGATACGGCTACGCTGGTACTGGTCGTGTAGCTGCCGCTATACACGTTCATTGAGCCCACACCAGTAGTACCCAGCACCAGCCTGTAGGAAGAGAACCCGGCTCCCCGACGCCAGGTAAACGTCGCGCTGGAGCCCAGAGTGCTTCCCGGAACCGGAGAGGTGATGGCCGGCGGAGTGGACGCATCCGCCTCGGTGTAGGTGTAGTCGGTGAACTTCCACTCTCCGCTCAGCTTGTACAGCAGGCGCGCATACAACTTCGCGCTGCTGGTGGGGATATAGTTTACCGTTGCGCTGGTAGTGTGCATCCACCTGTCCCTGTAGAAATCGTCATACACGTCCGATGAGCCCACGCCGGTGGTGCCGAGCCAAAGCTTGTAGTCCGTGGGTCCGGCTCCTGGACTCCAGGTAAACCTGGCGCTGGGGCCCAACAGAGTGCTTCCCGGAACCGGAGAGGTGAGGGCCGGCAGAGTGGGCGTGCCCGCCTCCGTGTAGGTGTAGAAAAGGGCATACCAAGTTCCGTTCAGCTTGTACCCCAGGGTCGCATACAACGTCGCACCGTTGGTGGGGATACCGGATACCGCTGCGCTAATGCCGGTGGTTTCGCCCCCTTCGAATACTTCAGACCCTTCTTGTCTGAAAGCACCCAGCCAAAGCTTGTAGGCCGTGGGTCCGGCTCCCGGACTCCAGGTAAACGTGGCGCTGGAGCCCGACAGAGTGCTTCCCGGAACCGGAGAGGTGAGAGCCGGCAGAGTGGGCGTACCCGACTCGGTGTAGGTGTAGTCGATGGACTTCCACGCTCCGCTCAGCTTGTACAGCAGGCGCGCATACAACTTCACGCCGTTGGTGGGGATACCGGATACCGCTGCGCTGGTACTGGTCGTACCGAAGGCGCTATACACGTTCGATGAGCCAACGTCGGTGGTACCCAGCACAAGCTGGTAGGCCGAGGGTCCGGCTCCCGGGCTCCAGGTAAACGTGGCGCTGGAGCCCGACAGAGTGCTTCCCGGAACCGGAGAGATGAGAGCCGGCAGAGTGGACGTGCCCGCCTCAGTGTAGGTGTAGTCGATGGATTTCCACGCCCCGCTCAGCTTGTACAGCAGGCGCGCATACAACTTCACGCCGTTGGTGGGGATACCGGATACCGCTGCGCTGGTACTGCTCGTGGCGCTGCCGCTATACACGTTTGATAAGCCCACTTCGTTGGTAGCCAGCAAAAGCTGGTAGGCCGTGGGTCCGGCTCCCGGACTCCAGGTGAACGTGGCGCTGGGGCCCGACAGAGTGCTTCCCGGAACCGGAGAGGTGAGGGCCGGCAGAGTGGGTGTGCCCGACTCGGTGTAGGTGTAGTCGATGGATTTCCACGCCCCGCTCAGCTTGTACAGCAGGCGCGCATACAACTTCACGCCGTTGGTGGGGATACCGGATACCGCTGCGCTGGTACTGGTAGTGCCGCCGCCGCTATACACGTTCGATGCGCCCACGCCGGTGGTAGCCAGCAAAAGCTGGTAGGCCGAGGGCCCGGCTCCCGGACTCCAGGTAAACGTGGCGCTGGGGCCCGACAGAGTGCTTCCCGGAACCGGAGAGGTGAGGGCCGGCAGAGTGGGCGTGCCCGCCTCGGTGTAGGTGTAGTCGATGGACTTCCACGCTCCGCTCAGCTTGTACAGCAGGCGCGCATACAACTTCACGCCGTTGGTGGGGATACCAGATACCGCTGCGCTGGTACTGTTCGTGGCGCTGCCGTTATACACGTTCGATAGGCCCACTTCGTTGGTAGCCAGCAAAAGCTGGTAGGCCGTGGGTCCGGCTCCCGGACTCCAGGTAAACGTGGCGCTGGGGCCCGACAGGGTGCTTCCCGGAACCGGAGAGGTGAGGGCCGGCAGAGTGGACGTGCCCGCCTCGGTGTAGGTGTAGTCGATGGAATACCAGGTTCCGTTCACTTGGTACATCAACCGTGAGTAGAGCGTTACGCCATTCGTTGGGATGGACGATAGGGAAGCGCTTGTGGCTGTTGTCGGACTTCCGTTATACAGATCGGAAGAACCTGTTCCGGTTGTGCCCAGCTTCAGAGCATACGCTGCGGGTCCCACTCCGCCAGTCCATGTAAACGTGACCATCGATCCGGATAACGTAGTACCCGGCGTGGGTGTCGTCAGTTGAGGCTCAACGAGTGTGCTTCCATAACCGCACACGGTTCCCGCGCAGGCCTGCACCGTGGTTGTTCCCGACGGCGCCAGAACCAGGGCCACGCCGCGGTCGGTCTCGTCGTTGCTGATGACCGCTACCTGAGGGTTGGCCGTGCTCCACACCACACCTTGCAGGGCCTGCGTCGCGCCGCCGCTGAACGTCCCGGTGGCCCGGTAGCTCAGCGTTACCGCGGAGCCCATCCTGGCGCTACCCGCCAGGTTCACTGCGATCGAACTGAGTCCCGGCGGTACCGTGACCGATGTCGAATAGATATCCGCAGTCGCATTGCCGCCACCGGCCATCAGCACGCCGCCACCGGTCAGCGGCGTCGCGGTATGCCCATAGCGAGATGTGCGCAACCCCGGGCCGGGAGAGAAGGTGCCCGTCACCGGATCGTACTTTTCTGTACTGGTAGTGGAACTGTTATCCGTGCTGCTGCCGCCGGCCACCAGCACTTGGCCGTTGGTCAGCAGCGTAGCCGTATGGTCCCAGCGAACCTCGCTCATATCTCCGCTGGTGTTGGTGAACACCCCGGTCTCCGGATCGTAGATCTCGGCGCTCCTGGACGGGTTGTCGCTTCCGGCCGCCAGCACCTGCCCGCCGTTCAGCAGGGTCAACGTAAAATGCGCCCGGGCGGTGTTCATCGCGCCCGTAGGCGTGAACTTCCCGGTGGCCGGATCGTAGATCTCGGCGCTCGCCACATCGTGGTTGTCACTGCCTCCCGCAACCAGCACCTTGCCGTTGTTCAGCACCACCATCGCCGAGTAATACCGTATCGTGCTCATCGACCCGGTGGCCGTGAACTTCCCGGTGGCCGGATTGTAGATCTCGGCACTGGTGTCGTTCATACCGCCGGCTACAAGCACTCGCCCGTCCGGCAGCACTGCCGCCTGATGCCACACCCGCGCCGTGCTCATCGACCCGGTGGCCGCGAACTTTCCCGTGGCCGGATCGTAGATCTCGGCGCTCGCCAGAGGATACGCGTTGCCATCAAGACCGCCCGTCAACAGCACCCGTCCATCCCGCAACAGGCTCGCCGTGTGGAAGGAACGCACCGTCGTCATCGGTCCAGTAGGTACAAAGGCCGCCGGCTTTCCTCCTGCCGCCGCTGTGTAAAGGTCCGCTGAGGCCTGCGGGCCGGACCCGCCGTCGCCTCCTGCGATGAGGATTCGCCCGTCATTCAGTTCCGTCGCGGTCGCAGCCGTCCGCGGCGCGCTCATCGACTGCGCCACGATTTTCCGCGGCGCGGTTACCAGAATCAGATATCCAAGCAGGCAGAAGATCAAAAAATGAGGAGCAAAGGAAGGAAAACCGGCACGCATCGCCTTCGTCATGGCACACTTCTTTCGAGAGCTTTCGTGAGCGCCGACGGGATCTACAAACTAGGCAATACGAGGACGACTGCTGATTTGGACACAACCCCTCCCGCTGCCATTCTGGGTTGTCGGGAAGATCTGGGCTCGAGAGCGATCTCCACTTCAAGCCATGACTAGCGGGATTATTCAGGCCAGCTCATAGGGCCCGTGCGGATGGTTATTACACGTGAATCCGCGCGGCGGAGGATCCGACCCCGCAGTCACGTCACACACTATATAGTTCACTTTCTCTGGTTCCGCAGTGACTCACGACACATCTACGCGTGACGAAGAGTACCCAAGAGCAATCATTCGTATCTTCCTCGCCCTGGAGTCGTGACTTGGCCATAGGTTATGTGTTCACATTCACAATGAACCGACAGGTCCAAGGCCCCTTAGTGCGGGCACCCAGGTCTCCCAGTTTTGAAGACCTTGGATGAAATCTCGGACTGTCCACGAATGCCGCATTACGCGCCCTCCGATTCTCGCAGGAAAGTTCTAAAATCGTCCTCCAGGGCCGACCATTCAGAATCAAATCACTTACAATCGACTCTGCAGGCCGTCATTGCACGATTTCGGGTGCTGGGGAGCCAGTTGGGGTTCCACTAACGATCGGTTCTGGCTCCGGTAGAAACAGCATGCGGCGTACGTCCGCCTTCTGCTGTTGGTTAGACTCGTTCGCCGCGTCCGCACTCATGACCATGTGCACAACCGCGGACACGGCACTTGCACGCTCATCCCACCACGTTCTGCTGTAGCCTTCGAGCGTCATCGGAATCTCACTGTGGCCCATGTTGTCCCGCGCGACTTCGGGACGAGCTCCGGTACGACGCATCAGGCTTGCGTGCATGGTTCGGAAGCTTCGAAAATCGGTCCCCTTCGGAAGTCCAAGCTCTTTCGCAACACCCTTCAGGTGCCGCAGAACATTCCTCCGCTCTGTCGGCGAGCGCATGCCGATAATGCGCTACCGCTGTCGAGAAAGGCCGTAACGAGTCAATTGGTGTATCACTTGTCCGAGCAGGCGGTTTTACGGCCGAGTGAAGCGAACACATTCGTAAATACTGGCCACTTCGCGGTACAAATCCGGGATGGCAGCGACTAGCCAGGGGGTCTCGACTTAATCCAGTCCGCGACGACCGGCCAATCTTTCATCAGTTCACATTCCTGAAAGAATGGGACCGTCACAATTAGATGGATCTGGTGTCGTTTGGCATAGTCAGGTGCGGCATCTCATGAGCCTGTTCACCCGGCCAGTGCGGTTCCAGTCGGATATGTAGATATTGGCCTCACGATCGATGAAGCAGCCGTGGGCTGCGCTGAACCTGGCAATGTCGATAGTCTTCGGGTCAAGATCGTAGTTGGCCCATTGCGTCTTATTTGGATTGTCGCCGAGAAAAGCTACGGGCGTATTGTCACGGTCGAGGACACTGACGCGGCCCTCGAGTTCGGAGACGAAGGCGTAGTCGCCATGCAGGCTGACCTGGCAGGGGCGGCGCAGATGCTGCGTGGCCGTGCCGACGTAATTCCCGTCGAGATCGAAATGGCAGAGGCGGCGGTTCTCGCGATCGCAGACCAGAAGAAGCGGTTGGTCGTAGCGAGTGTCGAGAGTGAGCCCGTGGCTGCAGTTGAGGAGGCCTGGGCCGGAACCCTTGCTCGAATAGCTTCGCAGGTAATTTCCTTTGCGATCGAAGTGAAAGATGCGCGAGTCGCCGTAGCCATTGGCGATAAAGATGGAGCCGTCGGGTGCGGGCACCGCAGCAGTGAGTCGCCACTCATTCGGCAATTTGAATCCAGCCTCGGGGGGAGCGGTGATCTTCAGCACCGGGGCGCCATCAGTCTTCATCTTCACAAACAGCCAGTTCTCCTCGGGAGTACCCTTTTGCACTGTTGTGTAAAAGTACTCGGTCCCGTCTTCTTCGGCGTGAACCATCGAGTGCACTTCAGGGAATGCGCCGGCAGTTGATTTCAGGAGGCGTCCTTCGGGGCTGTAGACGAGAATGCCCGTTGTGCTTTGGGTGCTGACATAGAGGTTGCCGGCCTTGTCCTGCGAAATGGCGCCGTGCGTTCCACCGAAGCTCACGCCCGCAGGGAGCGCGCCCCAGCCAGGCACGACTTCGTAGGCCCATTCGCCGTTGCCGGTCAGGAGGTCCGCTGAGCGCGCCGGAATATTGCTCGGCGCCTCGTCAGCATGTGCACTCGCAGGGATGGCGGACGCGAACGCAGCGACGCCGGCAGATGCCAGGAACGTGCGGCGGGACGGGCTATGCAGAGTTCGATTCATGGGGCGCTCCTCGCTGCGGTTTCGTCGGGCTGCGCAGGCGTATTGAAAACGTAAAGGTGACGCAGGTGGGGCATGTTTTTGAGAGGGCCAATGGATTGCGCGTTCACCTTCGTACCGCTCAGATTGAGGTAAGTGAGCTGATTTAACGAGCTGAGCTTCGCGAGGTTGCTGCCTGTGATGGACGTGCCTTCAAGGTGAAGAGCGCGGAGGTGCGTGAATTTCTGCAGCGTATCGAAGCTGCCGTCAGTAATCGCGGTGCGAGCCAGTTCCGCTTCGACAATATACGGCGCGAACCGCTGAAATCCTGCAAGTTGCATGTCTCCAAAGGAGGAGGCGACATCTACAGTACGAAGGATCAAGCCGTCGAATGGATTGGTCGATACGGGCACCAGCTTGGCGCCCACTCCCTGCTGCATCCTTTGGATCTCCGGAAGAAGCTGGCTGTAGTCGCCGACCGGCTGAGGAGCGGGTTCGGCAGGGGCTTCTTTGAGATCGATTCCAGGAATACTCGTCGCCGTCAATGTCGCGCCGGAATGGATCCATGCTCGAATCCATGAAGTTTCTTCCGAAGTGAGAGGCGTGCGGCCCTCTGCCGGCATAAAGTGCGAATCGCCGGGGGGCAGAGTTACGCGCGCAAGCAGCAAGCTTGCCTCGGGTTTACCGGGGACGATGACAGCACCGTCTTTTCCGCCGCGCATCAGGTTGGCGTAGGAATCGAGGCGAAGGCCCGCTTTCTCCGTGCCAGCTCCGTGGCAGACGACACACTTGGCGTCAAGAACGGGATGAATGCTGGACGCATAGAACGAATCCGAGCTGACGCCCTCGAGGCGGGAAGAGGGGAACAGTGCGCGCAGATGGCTCGGCATGTAGCGGGTGAGGTAATCGCCGCCGTGCGTGATGGAGCCGCCCTGGTGCGAGGTCCAGATGAGCGTGAGGAGAGTTGCGGTCAGCAGCAGCGGATATGCCCATCTTTGCACGCCTGCCGCCCACGCCGGACGAACGAGCAGACAGAGCATGAGAGCAATGCAGAGCGCGATCGCGCCCCACATATGACGGGTGACCGTTGTGCCCGTATCGCCGGCGCCGTAGGCGAGCATGTAGCCGAGTGCGAGGGTGGGCAAAGCGAGCGCGAGCGCGGCACGAAGAACCCAGGCGGCCGCTTCCCGAAGCGGGGGTTGTTTTGCGCCGGCAATCTCCAGCGCGGGAAGCAGAGCGATCAGGCCGATTGGCAGATGTAGCAAGGCGGGATGAAAGCGTCCAAGAAACTGCAGCCAGTCCGAGTGTGCGTGTCCATCCAGGCGAAAGACGAACGGTAAAGCAAGAAGCAGAATGGCGGCGCTGATCACCCGGAGCCATCCCGGCCGCGCGAGACGCATGCGTTGTATAAAACCGCGAGCCACACTCGTGACTCGTTCAGCAACGATCACGCAAGGAGTCCTTTGACGACATACGCTGGGGCGGGGCCGGTAAGGCGCTGATCCAGACCCTGGAAGTCGTAGGTGAGCCGGTTGTGGTCAATGCCGAGGCAGGCCAGGATCGTCGCGTTGAAGTTGCGCACGTGTACGGGATCTTTCACGACGTTATAGCTGTAGTCGTCGGTCTCGCCGTAAGTGATGCCGGGACGCACGCCGCCGCCGACCATCCAGGTAGTGAAGCAGCGCGGGTGATGGTCACGGCCGTAGTTCTCTGCGCTGAGTCCGCCCTGGCTGTAAACGGTGCGTCCGAACTCGCCGGCCCAGATGACAAGCGTATCGTCGATCAAACCTCGGCGCTTGAGGTCGGTGACGAGCGCGTAACAGGCACGGTCTGTTTCCTTGCAGAGCACAGGAAGCATTCCAACAACATCGCCGTGGACATCCCAGCCGCGCTTGTAGACCTGTACGAAGCGAACATCGCGCTCAGCCATACGGCGCGCCAGCAGGCAATTGTAGGCGAAGGTGCCTGGTTCCTTGGCTTCCGGTCCGTACAGATCCCAGGTGGATTGTGGTTCCTTGCTCAGGTCGGCGAGTTCGGGCACCGACGCCTGCATGCGGAATGCCATCTCGTATTGGGCGATGCGTGCGTTCGTCTCGGGATCGCCAACTTCGGCGAGCGTCTGGCGGTTGATTTCTTCCACTGCATCGAGCATCTTGCGGCGCACCTCACGATCGATGCCATCGGGATCGGCGAGATAGAGAACGGGATCGCCGCCCGAGCGCAGGCCAACGCCTGCGTATTCCGAGGAAAGGAATCCGCTGCTCCACAATCGGGAAGAAACCGGCTGATTATTCTCCTTCGGATTCGTTTTGGTCTGCAACACAATGAACGTGGGAAGATTGTCGTTCATGCTGCCGAGACCGTAGGCGAGCCACGAGCCCAGACACGGCTTGCCCGGATTCATGTTGCCGGTGTTGATGAACATGATGGCCGGCTCGTGGTTGATGGCGTCAGTGTTGGTCGATTTGATGATGGTGAGATCGTCGACCATCCGCGCGGTGTAGGGGAGCAGATCGCTTACCCACGAGCCGGTCTGGCCGTATTGCTTGAATCCCCAGTGCGATGGCGCGATGGGAAAACGCGATTGACCGGCCGTCATGCCGGTGAGTTGCTGGTTCCCGCGCACGGAATCCGGAATGTCTTTGTCGAATTGAGAAGCAAGGTTCGGTTTGTAGTCGAGCAGGTCCATCTGCGGCGGTCCGCCGGACATGAACAGATAGATAGCGCGTTTGGCCTTTGGCGCGAAGTGCGGCAGGCCCCGGGCGTCGCGACCGGGCGCGGTTGCAGGGCTCTTTGCGTCCGAACCGGCTGCGCGACTCCGGAGTGCAGCATCGCCGAGAAGGCTTGCCAGAGCGGCCCAGCCGAGCACCTTACCGGAGCGACCGAGGAACCTGCGCCGTGTTTCCATGGCGGACCATTCGCGCTTGAGCGCGGCGGGAATGGGAAGGCGCGTGATGTCCAGTTCGGGTTCGCAATCGCTACACAGTGGATGCTGCTTCATCAGGTGCCTCGGCTACTTGTTCAACGTTTCGTCCAGGTTGAGCATTTCGTTTGCGACCATCGTCCAGGCGGCGAGTTCGGGTTCCGGAATGTTGGCGGCGGGTTTACTTTCGCCTTCGTGTACCAGCGCATGCGCAGCTTTTGGATCCATGGCGTAGTGCTTCTGCATCTGATCGAGCGAGGCCTCGAGCACCGTACGAGTTCGCGGCGCCGGGTCGTGCGCAAGCAGGATTTCGCTCATGCGGTCGATTCGGTCACCGGGCTTGGCGCCGCCTTCTCGGATCACACGCTCGGCGAGGCCGCGAGCAGCTTCAACCCACTGCACGTCATTCATGGTCACCAGGGCCTGCAGAGGCGTGTCGGTGCGTTGGCGGCGCGTGCATACCGCATCGCGCACCGGCGCGTCGAACGCGTCCATGTTCGCGGGCGAGGCCATGCGCTTCCAGTAGGTGTACATACTGCGCCTGTAGAGTGCCTGGCCATGATCCTGCACGTAGACCAGCGTGTCGCTGGTGGGATAGCTGACCTGCTCCCAGACATTCGCAGGTTGATAGGGCTTCACGCTCGGTCCGCCGATACGGTCGACCAGCAGGCCGCCGGATTGAAGCGCGATATCGCGAAGCATCTCGGCGTCCATGCGAAAGCGCGGACCGCGGGAGAGCAACAGGTTGCGTGGGTCTCTTGCGATTTGCTGAGGCGTGGACTTTGCGCTTTGTCGATATGTAGCTGACATCACCATCAGCTTGTACATGTGCTTTACGTTCCAGCCGCTTTCCCGGAACTCCACGGCGAGCCAGTTGAGAAGCTCGGGATTCGTCGGCGGCTGGCCCATGATGCCGAAGTCTTCCGTCGTCTCGACGATGCCGGTACCGAAGAGCTCGTACCACATGCGGTTGACTGTAACGCGCGCAGTGAGCGGGTTTGCGGGGCTCACCGTCCAGCGCGCCAGGGCCAGGCGATTGCGCGGCATGCCGGCTGGCAGGGGCGGAAGGTAGTGAGGTGTATTCGCTTCCACCCGTTCCATACGCGCGGAGTAGTTGCCGCGCTCGAGCACCGCCGCGTAGGCCAGCGTGGGCTTTTCCCACGCCACCTGCGTGACATCGCCGCCGGCAGAGAGCTGGTCAAGCTGCGCATCGAGCGCATGCATCTGCGAGTAGGTTGCCTGGAAACCCGGATCGACGCTGTTGAGGTAGAACTCGCTCGCCACGTGCCACTGGTCCTCGGTCCACTGCGAAACGGGCTTGGAGGCGATCTCCGCTACGTAGTCTTCAAACGGCAGGCGGCGTGCTTCGTCCGCCGCGAGAGGGCGGCCGTAAAGCCGGATGTCCTGGTAACGGAGTTCCTTGGCGGGGTTCGCATCGGGCGAGCGCCAGCCGAGTTGCATGGGTGCGCCAGTACGAATGGTTTCGCCGTGGAGCGTGTCGCTTTCAACCATCGTCTCAGCGGGATTGCCGTCGATGAAAATCTTTACCCCGGACGCGCGGCCCGAGCCGTCGTAAGTGAAGAACACATGGCGCCATTCGCCATCGGTCGGCAACGCCTTGACGCTGGCAACTCGGATTGCGACGAGCGGAGTGGTATCCGGGGGCGGCTCCTTCTTTTTGGTCTCTTCTTTTTTCTTTTCTTCTTTCTTTTTCGTTTGCTTCTTGTCCTGAGGCTTGTGGGTGGAGAGCTCCTGTTTCGTTAGATTTTGTGGCGAAGGATAGTGAAATGCCTCCTTCGAGTCAGGATGTTTCTTGTCCTTTATGTCTTTCGGCGATGAGTTGACCAGCTCGACCGTGAGGATGCCGTTCCGAACCGTGAGATCCCAACCGCGGTTGTGCTGGGTCGTGTCCATCCTGGAAATGATCGCACCTGGTTTGTCGTCGATCGCGAAATACGGCGCGGAACGGAACATGAACCAGCCGCCGGCGGAGAATGCCTGATTGGAGTCGAAGTCCCCGGAGTGGTCGAGCACAACGCGAGTGTTCGATTGCATGCGGAAGCCGGGCCATAGCCACGTCGATTCGCCCCATTGCGGAGGGACAGTCGTTGCCTTGAACGTCGCCGGACTCGCGTGCGGAGCGCTGTTGGCCAGGACGTCGCCACTGCCTTCATCGAGACGCAGGCGGATCAGCAACTTGTCGGTCGAAACAGCCTGCGGCGGTTTCTTATGGGAAACGAGCCACTCGCTGACGAGATCGCGCTCGTTCAGGCGCATCGAACGAAGCTGCGCAAGAAGCTCGGAGCGCCTTGCATACACGTGATCATATGCATCGCGATGCTCCGGTTTGGGAATACGGATGACGGGGGACCAAACCGGGCGATCGTCATTGAAAGGCTTCTCGTCGATGTTATTGAAGAATGCGCTCAGCGAGTAGAAGTCCTTCTGTGTGGTCGGATCGAACTTGTGATCGTGGCAGACGGCGCACCCGACGGTAACGCCCATGAATGCAGCGCCATACGCTTCGGTTCGGTCGCGCGCGATGTTGAAGCGCAGCTCTTCAGGAATCGTTCCGCCCTCGTTGCTGCTTTCGCCCAGGCGCACGTAGCCGCTGGCAATGAGCGGATCGAGGTCTTTAGCGGGGAGCAAGTCACCGGCGATCTGCTCGCTGGCGAATTGATCAAATGGCTTGTTGCTGTTGAACGAGTGAATCACGTAATCGCGATATGGCCAGATGTCCCGGCTATTGTCGTAGTGCAACCCGTAGGTGTCTGCATACCGGGCATAGTCAAGCCAATAGCGGGCACGCTGCTCGCCAAACGCGGGCCGGGCCAGCAGGTTGTCGACGAGGCGCTCGTAGGCGTTGGGCGAGTTGTCCTCGACGAACGCATGAACCTCCTCTGGCGAGGGCAACAGCCCGGTAAGGTCGAGCGTGACCCGACGGATGAGCGTGGTTTTGTCTGCTTCCGGCGAGGGCTGTAGGCCTGCCTTGTCGAGCTTGGCGAGAATGAAGTTGTCGATAGGATTGCGCGGCCAGTTGGCGCGCGATTTGGGCTGGGGGACCGCGGGACGTGTGGGAGCCTCGAACGCCCAATGCGGACGATATACGGCGCCTTCGCGGATCCATTCCTCGAGGATGGCGATCTCACCGGCGCTCATCGGCTTGGCCTCGCCCTGAGGATTCTGCGGCATCAAGTAGTGAGGGTCGTGTGATTCGATGCGTCTGATCAACTCACTCTTCTCAGGATGGCCGGACACGATCGCATCGGGGCGACCTGGACGTTTCTTTGTCGCGTATTCACCGAGGTCCAGGCGCAGGCCGGCCTTGCGCATCTCCGGATCGGGACCATGACAGCTGAAGCAGCGGGCCGCCAGGATCGGTTGGACATCCTGGTTGAAATCGAGAGAGCGACCCGCCGTATTGATCGAGGAGCGATGGCAGCCCGATAGCAAGATGGCAATAACGACGAGGCTCCCGCGCCGCACCACCCGCCCTTGGCGAGTTGATTGAACCTTTTGCGATCGCAAGCTGAAAAATGCCACCGTCAGCGGGCTCCCTGGGATCTCTTCTGCATGGAATACCTATAGTTCTCATTCCGGAAGGGGGGTGGGAACGGGCAAGCATTCGCCTTTCCGGAGAGCAAAAGTTTCTCATCCCGTAATCGCTGCTGTCTACGGATGTCGTTCACGAGAAGGACAAACCCGGCTACTTAAGCAAGCTGACATACGCCTGCCGCGCCTGGTCGAGCGTCTGCAGGACAGAGGTTCTTTCCGCAGCGGTATTCCAGTTTCTGTTGGCTTTCGTCATTTCAACCAGACGATCAATCCAGGCAATGAAAAATGCAGCGTCGTCTGCCGCCTTCGGAACGGACCCCTCGACACTCACGTAAATCGGGCTCGTGGTGGCATAGACATAGTCGTCGAGCACCGGATTCTCCGGTTTGTCGCTCGACGCCCGCAGAACACACCAACCGGTCTGCGAGATCGAGATTGTACTTTTCACGTCGGTCGATTGCCGGTCGCCCTCCGGCTTCAAGTCGCGCACCACGCGCCCGTTGCAGACCACTTCGAGGTGATCGACGGGAACGAAGGAACGAAGCCAGGCGGTGAGCGTTACCTTGTTCTCGCCCGCCGGGAGTTTCAGTTCCCCACCCGCTGCCTTGCCGCCGAGAGTGAACCCCAGCAACGGACCATTGGTTGCAAATGTGCGCCCCTGCCTGAGCGAGTCAAACCATAGTGCGGTGTCAGTCACATTTTTCGGAACGCTCGCATAGACGCGAGTTAGTCCAACCGGCCCGCGGAGAGAAGCATAGTTAGCCATGGTGTCAGAACCCGCGCCAGCCGGCAGACGAAAACCGCAATTCAGCAGGCGGTACCAGACGGACGCGGTCATGCGGTGGTCGCTGAAGCCGAGCACTTCGACGTAATCTACTTTGCCCAGGGCTGCGTCAACGGGTAGTTCCAGAGCCTCATCCAGCGGTTCTCCGCCAGTGAGTGTGGGGTCGCTTGCCGGGTTCACTTCGATGTCGAATGGATGAGCATAGCCCACCAGGGCCTGCTGCTGGTGCGCCAGATCGGCCACAACCGCATTGGTGGGGAACGGGCTCGCCGCTGCGGTGTTGCCGTATGCACTGTAGTCCGGCAGCAGAAAGTTGTGAGTCAGATTCAGCAATCCCAGGTGTCCCCAATAACTGGTGTGAAACTCCTGGCTGTGGAGAAGCCAGTGGTTGGGGGTTGAAGCTGGGTCGGGAGTGGTTCGGAAGTAAGCGATGTCAGGAATCCGCTGCTCCTTGTTGACTATCAGGTTTTCGACAAGGAAGAGATTTTCCGCCGCTTGCTGTGCGACGAGGTTAGCGGGCGTGTCGCGGTAGGCGCCACCGTAATTCATGTGTACGTGCAGATCGGCGCTGGCCCATTGCGAATTTGCGTCGGTGGGAATCTGCAGCGGCTTCAGGTGGATGACCAATTGCGCGTCGGGACTGCAGATCACCGTTTCCCTTGCGACGTGGTACTCGAAGCCCTTCGTGACTTCGACCTGAATATTCCCGGTGGGAACCGTCAACTCCACTTTTCCGGAGCTGTGGAAGTAGTGAGATTCAAACGCGCTCTCGGAACGCACGAAGTTATCTTCGGCATGCATCCACGCATCGTCGGGTGCATAAGCCCTGCCGTCCTGACCGGTGACCGAGACGCGGGCGGGCGTGGGGTTTCCTGAAGGATTCAGAATGGTGATGCTCAAATGCCCCATCGGCTTCAGATAACGCTTCTCCCTGGCAAGCACCGCGCGCTCGGCTCCGCCCAGCACTTCCTGCACCCATAGGGAAGTGTTGCCGTCTCGATTCGAGATGAAAGCGATTCGTGTGCCGTCGGGCGACCAGCGCGGGTTGGTATTGTCGAAGTCTCCATAAGAAACGGGGAAGGGATCGCCGCCTTCCGATGGCATGACCCAGAGCTGATGCCACTGGCCGCCGAGATACGATGCGTACACAATGCATTTACCGTCGGGTGAGAAGTCCGGCCGGGCCTTCCACGCGGTCTCTTCATAATGAATCTCGCGTTGTTCGGAACCGGGTTCAGCCTTCATCCGCCAGAAGCCGCCGGTTCCATACATGTGTCCGCGGTTGGAAACGAAGATCAGCTCTCCTCCGTCCGGAGACCAGGTTGGGCTGATCTCGTGATCGAATTCGCTGTAGTAGAAGCGCGGCAGCTTACTGCGAGACTCACCGGTGAGCCGCCGCACGTTGGTCAACTCTCCGCCGCTGAAATTGCCAACAAATAGGTGAAAGCGCCGGTTATACGAAGTGGAGACGAAAGCGAGGCGCTTGCCATCCGGCGAAAAGCGCGGCTCGACGTTCACGGCACCGCCGGAGGTGAGCCGGTGAGACTGCCCTTTCTCAAGATCGAACGCCCAGAGTTCAAGCGCGTCGTTGCGATAGTTCACGTAGACGATCCAGCGGCCATCGGGGGAGCAGTCGGGTTGGTAGTCGTATCCCGGGCCCGCGGTAAGCTGTTCGGCCTTCCCCGAATCCACGGCCTGCCGCCAAAGAGTCCCGGACATTGAATAAACCAGCGAGCGCGAGTCGGAAGTCCAGGCAGCCCAATTGGGACCCGTCGTCAACTGCGGCAGATACATCTCGCGGTAGTAGTAACGATGGGGCAGATCGATCTGCCCGAGGACCGGGTCTCGCTGCGCGGTCATGGGCAACGCAGCCAAGATGAGTATTGTCACCAGGATTGCCCGGTCGGGTCTGAGCTGACAGAACGCAGCATGAAGATAAGGATTCATGGGTATCGAGCAGTCTACCGCACACGACTGAGTCAACCACTCATTGGTCACGTTGTGCAGCGAATGGGGCGAAAGGCGCAGATGAAAGTCTACAACGCAGATTCGAATCGCCAGTGAGACAGTTAGATCCGGAACCGTGGCTGCAGCCTGCGTCACATCGCCAAGCTGCACCGCATCTCGACCGCCACCGTTCAACGCGTTCTCAAGCAGACCGCCCCAACCACACAGGAGCATGTCGCATGAACCAGGACTGGATTGTCCTGCTTGTCTGTCTTGTCGTCATCAACCGCCGGATCTCACCGATCCGGCCGTGACAAAACCTACACATTTCAATACGCCCTCGCCTGTCCTGGGGGTCCACCTAAACCTTCGAAAGACCGGTCTAACACTTTCCCGACGCCATGGTGTTTGCCATTACCGATCCTGCCGGTCGAGCTGAGAATTGGCCGATTCTGGTGTGTCGGGACGCTGGTACTCGCGATGTGGGATGCCAATCTCCTATCTGCAACTGACGTATGAAAGCCATGTTGATTTTGCGGGGTTGAATGTGCGGCCTGAATCCAGTGCCTTTCGGGGCATTGACTTGTTGCGCGGCCCCTTCAGACGAGTTTAAGAGTTTCTTCCACTGCCGGTGTTGACCCGCCGAGGGGAAGCCCACTCTTTACAGGTTTTCCTTTCCCGGGTTTATAGTTGAGACGCTCTCATTCCTCGAGTTTTCCCTTCCGCTGGCCCATTCCTCCGTGTGGGGCAGCTGATCGAATCCCGGATAGTTCCCGGGTGAGGCATCGGCGCAGTTGAGAATGGATGTAGTATCGAGGAAGTTGAAGTTCTTAAAGGGTTCACCCGCCATGACTGACCGCACGCGAATCTGGCGTGTCATCGTTTCCGCCCTGTTGATCGTGCTGGTATTGGCGCTCACGGTGGGAATGCTGTGTCACCATCATGACCAGTGCTCCGCGGCCAACTGTACGCTATGCCACTTGACCATCGCTCCCCCGGGGACGGTGATTGGAGCGATCGGACTGGTCCAGGTCACGGCGGATTACGCGGTCAGGGAGAATAGCTTCGTTTCGCGCCGCAGGGCCAATGAAAAGCCGCCCCGCGCTCCTCCTGCATAGCCTTTCCCCTTCGAATTCGTGCCCTCCGGCACGTTCCATGGCTATGTCTTCCGATCAGGAGTTGAGCGCCAATGCGTTCTTCCGTCTCACATTTCTCCATGCTGCTGGTTCCTTTGTTGTTCACAGGAGCCGCGAGAGGGCAAACGACGCCCGCGCAGCCGCAGCAGGCCAGTCGGGCGCCGGCTCCGGCGGCGGGCCAACTGGCGCAGAAGCCGGGCGCGCAGTTGATCACTCTGGATCAGGCGATCCAGTTGGCGCTCGCGCACAATCACAACCTGCTGGCGGCGCGGACCACCATCGAGCAGAGCCAGGCGGAAGAGATAACGGCAAATCTGCGGCCGAACCCTGTGCTGCTGGGCGATGCGCAGTTTCTGCCCATCTTCCAGCCCAGTAATTTCAGCTCCGACTACATCGACAACGCGGCGCAGTTCGATCTGGGCGTGAGCTATCTGTTCGAGCGCGGCCAGAAGCGGCAGCACCGGCTGCAGGCGGCGAAGGATGTGACGGCCGTAACCCGGTCACAGGTATCGGACAACGAGCGCACGCTGACTTTCAACGTTGCCATCGAGTTTCATCAACGTGGAATTGGCGGAGTCGACGCTCGAGCTGGCCAACCAGGATCTGAAGAGCTTCCGGGACACGGTGGATATCACCCAGGCGCGCTATAACGCGGGCGAAATCGGTCTGGACGATCTGCTGAAGATGAAGCTGCAGCTGCTGCAGTTTCAAACCGATGTGGCGCAAGCCAAGCTGGCGCGGGTGCAGGGGCTCTCAGACATGCGGCAGCTGCTCGGATACGAACAGGTGAGCGCGGACTACGACGTGGCCGGATCGTTCGACTATGAGCCGATGAAGAGCGGACTCGAGGACCTGCAGGCCATGGCGCTGAAGAGCCGTCCGGACCTGCAGGCGGCCCTGCAGGGATTGGCAGCAGCGAAGAGCCAGTTCCAACTGCAGAAGGCAATCGGAAAGCGGGACGTGACCGGGCAGATCAATTACACCCACCTGAGCTCTCTGAACCAGATTTCGCTCTTCGGGTCGATGCAACTACCGATCTTCGACCGCAACCAGGGCGAGATCAAGCGCGCCGGGTTTTCGATTACGCAGGCGCAGGAGCAGCAAATCTACGTGCAAGGGCAGGTGCTGACCGACGTGCGCGACGCCTTCGAAGGCTGGCAGGCGAACGACGAGATCGTGGGGCTGTATCGCTCGGGGTATCTCGATGAGGCGCAGCAGTCGCGCGACATCACGGAATACGCGTACAAGCACGGCGCGGCCAGCCTGCTCGATTTTCTTGACGCGGAGCGGAGTTACCGGGCAACGCAACTCGGCTACCGGCAGTCGCTGGCATCGTATCTGCTGGCGCTGGAGCAGCTTCGCGAGGCAGTAGGAACCAGGAGCTTACCATGAGATACCCACGAACGATCGACCGCGCGGGCTGGGTACTGAGCGCGTGGCCCCTTGTTGCGCTGCTGATGCTGGCCGGCTGTCACTCGAACGACAATGCGAGCGGCATGACCTCGTTCTCGTCGAAGGCGTCGCCCTCGGCGACGCCGCAGTTGTTCACCATTCCTGCCGACCAGATGAGCCATGTGCAGGTGGTGACGGTGCAGCCGGGTACGATGGCGCACGCGCTGCGGCTGACAGGCACGGTTGCCTACAACGCGTTCAATACGACGCCGGTGATTACGCAGGTGGGCGGGCCGGTGAGCCGCATCCTGGTGGTTCCGGGCGACCACGTGAAGATGAATCAGCCGATGCTGGAGGTGAGCAGCCCCGACTACGCGCAGTTGCTCGACGGCTATCTGAAGGCCGCGGATTCGTTCCGGCTGGCCGACAGGTTATACACGCGCTCGCAGGACCTGTATGCGCACCATGCGATCGCGCTACAGGACCTGGAGCAGGCGGAGAGTAATCGCACGCAGGCGCAGGCGGACCTGAACGCGGCCGAGCAGGGAATGCGGATTCTGGGCATCAAGAATCCGGAGGATCTGGCCAAGGCGCCGTCGTCGGCGCGGATTCCGGTGCTGGCGCCGATTGCGGGCGAGGTGGTGGAGCGGCTGGTTTCGCCGGGGCAAGTGGTGCAGGCGGGGCAGACGCAGACGTTCACCATCTCCGACCTGAGCACGGTGTGGGTACTGGCCAACGTGTACCAGGCCGATCTGGAGTTTGTGAAGAGCGGCGAAGATCGTGGTGGTGCAGACGGATGCGTATCCCGACAGCTTCCACGGCAAGATTTCGTATGTGTCTCCGGCGCTCGATCCGAACACGCGGACGCTGCAGGCGCGCATCGTGGTGGACAACCCCGGCGAGAAGCTGAAGCGGGACATGTATTGCACGGTGACGGTGACGGCCGGAGTGATGAAGAATGCATTGGCATTGCCCAACGCGGCCATTTTGCGCGACGACAACAATCAGCCCTTTGTGTACGCGCTGACCGGCGACAACCAGTTCGGGCGGCGCGACGTGGTGCTGGGCGAGATGCAGGGCAACGTGACGCAGATCGTGAAAGGCATCTCCGCTGGGGACAAGGTTGTGGGCAACGGCAGCCTCTTCCTCAACTTCGCGAACTCGCTGCAGCACTGAGGGGGACAGGCCGAGATGATTCATCGCATCGTTCAATTTTCGCTCCGGCAGAAGCCGATCGTCCTGTTCCTGGTGGCGTTTATGGCGGTCGGCGGAGCGGTTGCGTTTCACAGCATGCCGGTGGATGCATACCCCGATCTGTCGCCGCCGATGGTGGAAGTGATTACGCAGTGGCAGGGCCACGCGGCTGAAGAGGTCGAGCGGCTGGTGACCGTGCCGACCGAAGTGGAGATGAACGGCGTCCCCAAACTGACCGTGATGCGTTCGATTTCGCTCTACGGACTCTCCGACGTGATCATGACGTTTGACGAGGGTACGGACGATTACTTTGCGCGCGAGGTGGTGTTCCAGCGGTTGAGCGAGGTGACGTATCCGCAGGGCGTCACGCCCACGCTTGCTCCGCTGGCGAGCCCCTCGGGGCTTGTGTATCGGTACGTGATCGAAAGCCCGGATCGCACGCCGCAGGAACTGAAGACGATTGAAGACTGGGTGCTGAGCGGCAGTACAAGCAGGTGCCCGGCGTGGCGGACGATTCCGGCTTTGGCGGCACGGTGATGCAGTACCAGGTGTTGCTCGACCCGGCGAAGCTCTACGCGTATCACGTAACCGTACCGACGGTGGTGCAGCAGCTCTCGGTGAACAACTCGAACGCGGGCGGCGGATTCTACGAGCAGGGCCAGCAGTTCAATTACGTCACGGGAGTGGGCCTGGTGCGCGATACATCGGATATCGCGAACATTCTCGTCGGTTCGCAGAACGGCGTGCCGACGCGAATCGGCGACATCGGGCAAGTGGCGATCGGGAATGCGCCGCGGCTGGGCGAGTTCGGCTTCAACAAAACGGATGACGCCGTGGAAGGCGTCATCATGATGCGGCGCGGCGAGCAGACGCAGAATGTGCTCAAGGATGTCGAGGCCAAAACAAAGGAGCTGAACGAACACATTCTGCCGCCGGACGTGAAGGTGCGTCCGTACTACGACCGCAGCGACCTGGTGCAACTGACCATCGACACGGTGGAGCACAACCTGATGATGGGCATGGTGCTGGTGCTGGTAGTGCTGATGGCGTTCCTGGTGAGTGTACGCGCGGCCGTGATTGTGGCGCTTACCATTCCGCTCTCGCTGCTTTTCTCATTCATCTTTCTGCACGCTGATGGGATCCCGGCCAACCTGCTCTCTATCGGAGCGATCGACTTCGGCATTCTGATCGACGGCACGCTGGTGATGGTGGAGAACATCTTCCGCGAACTGGGTGCGCGCGAAGGGCAGGAGTACGACCTAGAGGACGTAATCAAGAGCGCTGCGAAGGATGTGGACCGCCCCATCGTTTATTCAGTAGCCGTCATCATTGCCGGTTATCTTCCTATCTACGCGCTGACGGGCCCTTCAGGCAAGCTGTTCAAGCCCATGGCGGACACGGTGGCGATTGCGCTGGTGGGGGCGCTGATTCTTACGCTGACGCTTGTGCCGGTGTTATGCGCGCTGTGGTTCAAGAAGGGTGTGCGCGAGAAGGAGAACAAGCCGTTCCAGTGGGTTCTCAAGAAATACGCGGTTTGGCTGGACTGGTGCCTTGACCGGCCGCGTACGACTCTGATCCTGTCGGGGCTGATCTTTGCGGCGACGCTGCTGCTGATTCCGTTTATCGGCGGAGAGTTCATGCCGCATCTGGACGAGGGGGCAATGTGGATTCGCGCCACCATGCCGTACACGGTCTCGTTTGAGACGGCGAGCAAGTTTTCACCGCAGGTGCGGGACATCCTGCTGAAGTACCCGATGGTGACGGACGTGGGCTCGGAACTGGGACGGCCCGACGACGGCACCGATCCGACGGGATTCTTCAATGACGAATTCTACGTGGGACTGAAGCCGTATTCCGACCTCGTCTGGAAGACGGGATCGATACACAACAAGGCAGAGCTGCAAGCGGACATCGAACGGCATCTCGGCGCGTTTCCGGGGGTGATCTTCAACTACACGCAGCCGGCCGAAGACGCGGTCGACGAGGCGCTGACGGGCCTGAAGAGCGCGCTGGCAGTGAAGATCTATGGGCCCGACCTGAACGTGCTTCAGAACACGGCGCTCGAGGTCAAGCGGCGGCTGAGCCAGGTGCCGGGATTCACGGAACTCACCGTCGTGCGCGAACTGGGCCAGCCGAGCCTGATCATCAATGTGGATCGCGGCAAGATTGCGCGCTACGGCATCAACGTGGCCGACGTGGAGGCGATTGTGCAGGCGGCGGTGGGCGGGCAGGCGGCTACGCAGGTGGTGCAGGGTGAAAAGCTGTTCGACCTGGTGGTGCGCATGCAGCCGGAGTTTCGCGAAAACGCGCATCAGATCGGGAACCTGCTGGTGGGCACTCCGACGGGGCAGCAGATTCCGCTGAGCGCTCTGGCCGATATTCGCGAGTCGGGCGGGGCATCATTTATCTACCGCGAAAACAACTCGCGATATATCGGCGTGCAGTACAGCGTGGAGGGCCGCGACCTGGAGAGCACGGTGAACGCGGGCCAGCAGGCCATTGCCGACATTCAGAGATCGCTTCCCGCGGGATACCGGCTGACGTGGGGCGGCGAGTACGACGAGTTTCTGGCTGCCGAGCACCAGTTGGCGCTCATCGGGCCGCTCGCGGTGTTCATCATATTCATGATCCTGTTCGCGCTTTACGACAACTTCAAGTTCCCCATCGTGATTGTGATCGGCGTGGTTCTGACGGTACCGGTGGGCGCTCTGCTGGCGCTGAAGCTGTTGAATACGCCGTTCAGTGCCTCGTCGGCGCTGGGCATGTTGGCGCTGATTGGAGTGTCAGTGGAGACCGCCGTGATTCTGGTCTCCTATATCAACAAGCTGCGCATCGAACAGAACATGGACATCCGGACGGCGACGCGCGAGGCCTCGCTGCTCCGGCTCCGGCCCATCATGATGACGGCGCTGGTGGCGTGTCTGGGGCTGCTGCCCGCGGCGCTCTCCACAGGCATCGGGTCCGACACGCAAAAGCCGTTTGCCATAGTGATTGTGGCGGGTCTGATCTCGCGGCTGTTCCTGGGCTTCTTTGTGAACCCCGTCCTCTATCAGATGGTGGCGCGGAACGGAGATGTACTGAAGGTGTAGGAGGCCGTGGGTTTTCAGTCCCTTGGGCAGCACAAAATCGCACCCCATTGAGCCGCGTCATCGATCTTCGCGATCCAGGCTCTCCGTCGGGAGGCGCGTACATTTCTCAACTTTGCTGAACTCCCCGAGCGCGCACACCGCACGTTGGGAATAAAGCACGCAAATATCATATGCTTCTGTACGAGACGCCAATTTCGACGTCTGGCTGTCGGTTTCTGTGTTGTCCTGTCTCTGAAGGTATAGGTTTTGTCACGGCCGGTTCGGTGAGATCCGGCGGTTGATTTTGCGGGGTTTAGGGGGGCTGATTTTGGAGCCCTTTTGTCAGGGCGCAGATACGCTTGTGGGCGTCGTTGAGAACCGGCTTCTGGATCTGGATTGCGTGATGGATCTTCTCGGTGTCGAGGCGGATCTGCTCGAGCGATGAGCGGAACTCGCCGATGCTGGTAAGGGCCGAGTGATAACCCCGGCCTGCTGCAGCGCGGCCAGGGTGAGGATGACGACAAGACAGACAAGCAGGACAAGCCAGTCCTGGTTCATGCGACATGCTCCTGTGTGGTTGGGGCGGTCTGCTTGAGAACGCGTTGAACGGTGGCGGTCGAGATGCGGTGCAGCTTGGCGATGTGACGCAGGCTGCAGCCACGGTTCCGGTCGCAGCGAATGGCGACGTGGTCCAACTCGAGCGGAACACGGCCGATGTGACGTCCTTCGAGCTTGGCCCGCCGCATGCCGGCGCGGACCCGCTCGACGATCAGGTTGCGTTCGAGTTCGGCGATGGCTCCGATGATGACGACCAGGGCGCGGCCCAGTGGGCCGCCGGTGTCGATCTGCTCGCGGAAGCTGACGAACTCGATGTTGAGCCGGTTCAGTTCGTCGAGCACTTCGAGGAAGTGCCGAGTCGACCGGGCGATCCGGTCCGAGGCCCAGACCAGCACGATATCGAACTGGCCGCGGCGGGCTCCGGTCATCATCTGACCGAGCCCGGGCCGCTTGGCCTTGGTTCCGGAGATCCGGTCGGTGAACTCGGCAACGATCTGGAATCCACGTTGCGAGGCCATCTGACGGAGGTCGTGCAGTTGCGTCTCCGGGTGCTGATCCACCGTGGACACCCGGAGGTAGAGGGCGGCGCGCTTCATCCGCGCCGTCCCTTCCTGGCTGGAGCGGCGCCGTGCTTCTCGACGTAGTTCTTGATGAACTCGAGCAGCACGTCGGTCATGTTCTCGCCACGGGCGGCGGTGGCCGCCTTGAACGAGTTGTGCAAATCGACAAGGATGTTGATGTTCACGCGTTTCACCTCTTGCATCTCTGGCTTCTTGATGATGGTTCACCCCCTCTCCAGCCCTGGAAAAAGAGCTGGAGATGAGGGTATACGGTTTTGAGTACCTACCGCCAGAACCGCCGGCAGATCATCCCTCCCAGGCTGACCAGCAGAGCACCACCCAGCTAGCCATCCAGTCGTAATCGACCTCCAGAGCGCCGGCGATGGCCCTCAGCTGCTCCGGCGTCTGAGGCAGCAAGCCGCCGGCCTCGAGAGCCATCCACTCCGACAGCTCCATGCCGGCCAGCCGGGCCGCATCCGGGATGGATCGCCCGGCAGCCTCCGTGTCAACCAAATTGACCGGTGCCCGGAATTTAACTACTTGGGCTGAGTATGAATGAGCCACAGCGGGATTCAAAGCCGGGAAGATCATTCACTCGTAGGGCGTGAAGAGTGCGCTCCACAGGCCAACGAAATACCCAACACCATGCCCTCGTGGATGCCGGGAGCCAGTGATCGCTACGCGATCCTTCGCATCAGCAAATGCCCTATCCTAATAATTCTGCGAAATCAGGAATCCCTTCGACGCGTCCTCGGGCGTCGCCGCAGTCTGATCCGGCGAAGAGGAAGTTCTTCCGTCCTGACGCGACGGCTCAGCACCCGTTCGGTGGTGCTATTGTCGATCTCAGAATCAGCTAGGTTAAACGTTAGATTGAATTTAGATCGGATTTCGGAGAATATCGATAGCTTCCAACGGAAACTTCGTATATGCTTCGCAGATATTCTTGAATTCTAATCCCCCTAGTTCATGAATCGGCTGCAGGTGCCAAGTCCATGTCTCGCGCTCGTCGGGTCCCGGCGGCCTCTTGCGTGGCTCTCAGGCTTTGCCGTGCACTTCCGCCCTGTTCGGCTCGGGGATCGGTAGGTTGTGCGCCATTTTCAGGAGGACTCGATGTGTGGTTGTGCTTTGATTTCCCGGCCGGCGTGCCGTTGGTTCCTCGCCCTGCCCGTCGCGGCTGCTGGCGCCTTGGCGTTGGCTCTATCCGCCGCCACCGCGCACGCCAGCGATATCAAGTTTCAGACCGGTCAGTGGAGCTACCCTCAGTATCCGACTGCGGTAGAAGGCGCGCCTGCCGGCAGCACCTATAACTACCGCACCATTATCGATCCTTTAATCGCCGCGCCCATTTCAGGTTATTGCACGACCACTCTGAACATCGCCTCCGGGTTCTCCAACCAAAGCACCTGCGGCGGGCCGTTCACAAACATCGCCTACAAAACTACCATCCGGTTCGTGACCTCCCAAAGTGAAACCTTGACCATTCGTGCTGGCGGCGACTGGGGATTTGGCGCTGCCTTGCTAATGGATGGTGGATTGATGCAGGAGCGTTGGCCGCCCACCCAGGGATCCACCGCGGTCGACATGTGGTGGAACGGCAACTTTGACACCGCACCCCAGTCCCAATACCTCGAAGGGACCGTCACTCTAGACCCGAATAGACCCCACATCCTGGAGGTGTACGCCCTGGAGAATTGCTGCGATGGTCAAGGCAAGATCGAATTTTCGACCGATCTCGGAAATACCTGGCAGACATTCAGCAACAACGATGGGCTGGCGTCGATTCAGATCGCCGGCTCTCCTTCCACCACGGCCGGCCCAGGGCTAAGCTATTCATTTGTCGCCTCCGCGTTCTCCGACCAGACGACATATACTCAGTTCAACGCAAATCCGCCAACATACCCCTATCCGTATTCTGAATATGTTCTCCTCCCAGGGGTGTCGCTGACATATTCCGCGGCCAACCTGCCCCCCTGGGCTAGCTTGACCACGACTACCGGGCTCTTCAACCTTCTAACAACTCAAAATCCGATATATCTACCCGAAACTTACGGGACAATCACCGGAACTCCGGGCGCAAACCTCATCGGAACGACCTATCCCAACATCACCCTTTCCGTCACCGACGGCACCCATACCACCTCGCTTGCTCCCTTCAGCATCACCGTCGCCGATCCATCGATAATCATCTTTGGGACCCCCGCCACGACAGTTTCCGCCGGATCGAACTACTCCTTCACCCCCACAGCATCGGGTGGCGATGCGGCTCTGACCTTTGCCGTCAACGGACTGCCTTCCTGGGCCAGCTTCAACACCTCTACCGGAACCGTCTCCGGCGTTCCGCCCTTGTCCGTCGGTGGAACCAGTTTCCCCAACATCACCATCTCCGTCACCGACGGCACGATTACCACATCGCTCGCTCCGTTCAGCATCTCGGTCACCGCGGCTGATACGGGCACCACCGGTCCTGCGGGCCCCCAAGGACCAGTCGGCGCGCAAGGTCCTCAAGGCCCTGCTGGACCCCCGGGCCCAGTCGGTGCAACCGGCCCACAAGGCCCGCAAGGTCCTGCTGGACCCCAGGGCCCAGTCGGTGCAACCGGCCCGCAAGGAATTCAGGGAACAGCAGGCACCGGCTTTACCTACCGCAACACCTGGCTCTCCGCCAACCAATATGCCGTCGATGACGTAGTCACCGAAGGCGGACAAACCTATCTTGCGCTCCAGCAGAACTCCGCAATCGACCCACTTGCCGACGTCGCAGCATCAGGCGGCAACTGGGCCATCTTGGCTGCCGCGGGCGCAGCTGGACCGGCCGGAACACAAGGCCCAATGGGCTTGCCCGGAGTAAATGGAGCACAGGGGCCAATTGGACTGACAGGCTCACCCGGCGCACCCGGCGCACAAGGCCCAGCCGGCGTCGCCGGTCCGCAAGGAACCAACGGGGCCTTAGGACCACAAGGTCCAGCGGGCCCACAAGGAGCAGCCGGAACCACCGGAGCCCCAGGCACTTCTGGAACCAACGGCGTCGGCTTCCTCTACAGAAACTCCTGGGCCGCAGCCACACCCTATGCCGTCAATGACGTCGCTACTGAAGCCGGACAAAGCTACGTCGCTCTGGCCGCCAACACTGGAACAGACCCGGCCAACGACGTCGCAGCATCGGGTGGCAACTGGGCCATCATGGCCGCCGCAGGCGCGCCAGGAGCAGTCGGTGCACAAGGGCCAGCCGGAGCAATCGGTCCGCAAGGTTTACCAGGAGCAACGGGAACTACCGGAGCTCAGGGTCCAGCCGGACCAATGGGACAAGTTGGATCCGCAGGAGCCAGGGGAACAACAGGCGCGACCGGGCCGCAGGGTCCTGCTGGAGCAGTCGGTGCACAAGGGCCGGCAGGAGCGAAAGGAGCAACGGGCCCTCAAGGAGTCGCAGGCGCGATGGGCCCGCAAGGACCAGCTGGAGCAAAGGGTGCGACAGGTTCCGCAGGTCCACAAGGCCTAACTGGAGCAATTGGCCCGCAAGGTCCTGCCGGAGCAAAAGGATCGACGGGAGGCGTTGGTCCACAAGGCCCAACAGGACCAATTGGACCAGCAGGCCCAACGGGAGCAACCGGTCCCACTGGTACTTTCAGTGCCACATCTTCCATCTACACCGCTTCTTGGACAAGCCCTGGCGTCGGTCGAGCGAACACGGTCTATTTCTTGGCGCCAAACACCTACACGAACCCGGACCCGTCGACGAGCGCAGCGATTGCAAGTCGCGACGCAGCGAATTTTGTCGTGGTGCCTGCAGCGTGCACGGTCATTGCGCTGAATGTGGGCGCATACAACTACTTCGACGTGGGCCTCGACACATCGACGGTCCAGGTCTATTACAACTCCGCACCAACCCTAATGAAGTGCAGTCTCAAGACTGACGGCAACGGCAGCAGTTGCTCCGACTCAACTCACACCTTCAATGTGCATGGCGGTGACAGACTCAGCCTCGCGTATTGGGAGTCCAACACCAACCCGCTCGTCAAATTAACGTCTTCGCTAATCTGCCAGTAGTGTCGAAAAACGGCGAACATGACGATACGCACTCAACCCTATCCAGCCATATAGGTTAATTAGCGTACTCGCCATTCCAGCCAATCCGGAACTTGGGCCCGTTTGTGTCCAATGAGCAACGCTTACCTCAAGGCACAAGTTATAGCGGAAATCGGCAACAACACATATGCGGGGCTGCATCCTCAAGCAGAGCACCGCGCAATCTGAGACGCATCGCTAACAGATTAATCAGTTTAATGGGACCATGGACGGCACTTCGGCGTTCCCGACTCTTCGCTTTTTCATTGACACTGCGTCTTATCGGCTGCAACACTCCTCATACTTCCCCGGTCCAGCTTCCCCTAGCCTCCGGTTCTATCTCGCGGGACTCCATGCGGCGCGAACTGCGTTCGCGCGTTTTTTGCCACGTGCGGTTTCGAGCTTGAGCGCTACGCCCCTCATCCCCGCAAGAAGAAGCCAACAGGAGATTCGGACATCAGTCAGCCCAAATGTATGTGGTGGATGGCGGTGCCAGCGCTGATGGTTCTCTCGGCAGCGGCGGCGCGCGCGACGGAAGGCGTAGTAGTGGCCGACGCATATGTGAACAGCACTCACGCCAGCGTCAACTACGGCGGCCTATCCAATCTGTATGTGAGCGGCACCGGTACGGCGCTGATCCGGTTTGACCTTTCGTCGCTGCCGGCCGGAACCACGGCCAGCCAGATTGGCGCGGCGTCGCTCAAGCTCTATGTGAATCGGGTGAACACGTCGGGCCTGGTAAGTGTGCAGCCGATCACCGGCTCATGGAGCGAGTCGACGGTGACGTACGCCAGCTACTCGAGCTCGCTCACGCTGGGAACGGCGGTGGCGTCGTTCACGCCTGCCACGGCGCAGCAGTTCATCGTCATCGACATCACATCGCTGGTGCAGAGCTGGGTGACGACGCCGTCGAGCAACAATGGCCTGGCTTTGACCACCTCCGCAGGCGACATCGTCTTCGATTCCAAGGAGAACGACGAGACCAGCCACGCGGCGCATCTCGACATCACAGTGGTGTCGCAAGGGCCGCCCGGACCGGCCGGCGCAGCCGGAGCCGCAGGAGCAGCCGGCGCAGCCGGAGCAGCCGGCGCCGCAGGGCCAACGGGTCCGACAGGCCCAAACGGCCCCGCGGGAGCTACCGGCCCTCAGGGACCCTCGGCCGTTAGCCTGATTTGCTCCTCCACCTGCTCGCAATACGTGCTGCAAACGACGGTGCCTGGGAATCCGAACATCTGCGGCAATTATGGCGGCGACGGGTTTTGCCGTGTCGACCTGGGATTTGGCGTTGGCCAGGAAGCCTTTGTCAACGACGCGAACATTGGCAATCAGGTCATCGGCATTAACATGTCGCCTGGAGCGGGGTCTGGCATTGGAGCGGCATCGAGTAACGGACAGACCGTGCAGGTTACCACTGTTGGTACGGCCCTGTGCCAGTTTGACAACATTTCGTTAGCGGGGGACTTCATCGCTCCAAGCACCTTTAACGGCGGATTTTGCCACGATGTGGGGACCACGTATCCGACCTCTGGCCAGGTGATCGGAATCGCACTCGCGCAGAATGGATATGCAACTCTCGGAACCTACGCGGTCCCGGTCTTCCTGTTTGGCGGCGGGGGCTACACCCCCGGCGAGACCTACCCCCCGGCGAGCGCCTCGGCCCGCGTTTCCGGCGGCAGAAAAACGGCATCGGCAAGCGGGACTGGCGCCGGCGGGCGCTCACAGGGAGCCGCAGGAGACGTGGGGCCCGCTGGCCCTGCCCCTTCGATTGGCGCCGGCGCGAATCCCGCCGTCATTCCAACGGTCGTCCTGACGCGCACCACGCAGGACTCGCCGGAGCCCGCTTTCTACAGCCCGGTCTCAAATTCACCGGGCAAAAGTGCCGGCATCACGGCTACGGCAATGGTTCCGGCGGAATGCACGCCCAGCCTGACGATTTATTCATTTGCACCCGTACCCGTGACGTGGAACCTGAATGAGGTGAATCCGCCGTCCAGCGCAAGCCCCAGGGCTTATGCGCACGACCAGCTGACGCTTGGGTCTGCGCTGATGTCGTGCAACACCAGCGCTTACTCGTCGGGACGGCCGCAGACCTGCACGATTACGAATAGCTTCCCCGTTCAGGCGGGAACACTTTTAACGATCACCACAAACCCAGCCAACCCAAGTTCGACAGTGTCGTACGGATGGGCATCCGCCTTTTCGTGTCGCTAAGAGCGAATGGGAATACGAGTCATTGAGACCAAGGATTCCGGAGTGGGGTACTGTCGCTCACACGTCTTTGCAGCAGTTTTATGCGACGATGCCTCCCGTTCGACGCTGCCATTCGAAAGCCACAGCACATCCACAGGATTCAACTAAAACGCCGGTATGCATCGACCGGCGCGCTCCTGCCGATTTCTGGCTACGCGCCAACTGCAGTCGCGATGACGCAGTTGGAGGCGAATGGCGGCGTGGCGTACTTCCCAAACCTTTATGGTGGCCTGTTGCAAGTGCTGCCCAGCCAGATGACCTTCACAAAGATGAATGCGGTCATCAATCCGCAGAACATCACAATCTTGACAGGGGTCACAGATACCGTTACTGCGAAGCTCTACCGGTTCCAGCGACAGGGTGGCTCCGGTCAACCGGTCCCTGTGCCTGGCGCTGCTTGCACGTTCACCGACGCCAGTACGCTGCAATCTTCCCAGCCGACTCAGACTTACTCCAACATTGTTCCACCGGCCGAGCTTGGGGTGTGCTCGGCAACCTTCTCGGCAACCATACCGGCAGGAGACAGCCTGATGTGGCTCATCAGTATGACCTCTTCCTCGTTCAATGGCTCGCAACTTACGCAATCGCTGAATATTGATGCGTCCATATCGCTATCGCAATGAGGTGAAGATGGCAGCGTCTGTCCGCTGCTGGACTGGTTTTACATGTTGCCCGAAGTATCGTTCGTGCCAGGCGGCTTCGCCGAATGCTCATTCGCGAGCCATGGGACGCGCAGAATGCGGCAAAAATGCGAGAGGTTCATTTGCTATCCATCCATCGCGCATGTAGGGTTGAGTCATCCCCTATTCCCCACTAGACGAAAACGGCCCGGAGGTTCGCGTATGAGGCAGCGCATTTGTGCGCAATGGATGGCGGCGGTGCTGATGGTCTTCTCCGCAGTAGCAGCGCATGCAACCGAGGGCGTGGTAGCGGGCGACGCATATGTCAACAGCGCTCACCCAACGACGAATTACGGAAGCCTGTCGAATCTGTACGTGAACGGCTCGGGCACCACGTTGATCCAGTTTGACCTGTCCTCGCTTCCGGCCGGGACGACCGCGAGCCAGATCGGGAGCGCGACTCTCAAGCTTTACGTGAACCGGGTCAACTCCTCTGGAGTGGTCAGTGTGCAGCCCATTACCGGCGCGTGGAGGGAGTCCGCGGTGACATATGCGAACTTTTCCAGCTCGCTCACGCTAGGCACGGCGGTGGCATCATTTACGCCGGCCACGGCGCAGCAGTTCGTCGTGGTTGATGTGACCTCGCTGGTACAGGGTTGGCTCAACGGGACCGCCAACAACGGCATCGCGCTGACGACATCGCTTGGCGACGTGGTCTTCGACTCGAAAGAGAACGACGAGACCAGCCACGCGGCCCATCTGGATATCACCGTGGTCTCGCAAGGACCGGCAGGGCCAGCTGGAGCGCCTGGAACCCCGGGCCCCCAGGGCGATCCCGGACCAGCAGGTCCGGCCGGGCCTCCTGGCTCAACCGGACCAGCCGGTCCGATCGTCGGCGGCACTTACTCCGCGTCCATTGTCTACCCGCCCGGCGCGACAGTCGTGTACAACTCCGGCACCTACGTCAGTATTCAATCCAACGGGCCGGGAACGGCGGTGGGCGCGGATACTCCGGGCACCGACACCACTACCTGGGTTCCCACATCCGGCAGCGGAGGAAGCACCACGCCGGCAAGTTATGTGGCATTAGCATCCACCATCGGCTCGCCGGTTTTCGTCATTCAGAACATTTCAGTCTTTGCAGCGACCCCCCCTTTATTGGCTACGAATTCAGGCTTTGCTTTCCCCTCGCCGGGGACGGTGACGGTGCTGGCCGCGGGAACCTATACCTTTGACTACAACACATATACAGCCTCAGGAGGGACTCTGGGCATTTGGGTCAATGGCTCGGGCCCTTTTCCCGGCACGGAGTTTGGCGCTGCAACAAGCGGTGCAGCCCAGGTTGTCGGCCACGGCCAGATCACGCTGAATGCCGGCGATTCAGTCCAACTTGTCAATGCTGGCACCGCGCCAATGATCCTTCAAAGTTCAGGCTCGAACCAAATAGTAGCGTCCTTCAGCCTGGTGGCGCTGGCGGCTGGAACGCAGGGCCCGGCAGGCCCGGCCGGGGCCACAGGACCCGCGGGTGCCGCCGGCGACACCGGACCGCAGGGTCCGGTAGGCCCCACTGGCTCACAAGGCCCGGCAGGTCCGGGGCAATTTTTCTCGGCGCAGATTCTAATCACTCCCGACATCCTCGCCTATTCCACTCCTGACTCGAGCGGCGTGCTTGCAAGTCCGTCGCTTACCGGCGATCCGACATTCGGGAAAACGCTCCCGGTGTTCTACAAATGGTCGTCCTTGCTTATGCCTGCGGCATGCACGTTCGACTCATTGACGGTAAACGCGAATTCCATGCAGCTGGTTGGCCTGCCGACCGGCAATCTTACGGTTACGTTAATGGCGCTAACCCCGACGGACTCCATCACGGGCCCCTCGGTCGCGTTAAACGCGCTTTACGCTATCGCAACAGGCACCGCGACCGGAAGCATGGTTGTACCGGCCGGCTCTTACGTCTGGCTGCAGGTAGCCGGCTCGGCGTTGGGGGAAATCCCGGCTGGGCAAGCGGCAGTGATCGGCGTGACCACCCATTGTCACTAGCGCAATTGGGCCCTGCCGGAGCGGCCTGGCGGGGAATTCCAACAGCTGCGGGCCGTGCGCAAGGGGGGGCGCGGAGTGCTCAGCACGCCATGGGAGGCGCAGAATGCGGCAAGAATCCGAGACTCACTTGCCATCCATCCATCGCGCGTGTAGGGTTGAGGGATTCCCCATTTCCCAATAGACAAAAACGGCCCGGAGGCTTGTGCATGAGGCAGCGGATTTGTGTGCAGTGGTTGGCGGCGGCAGTGCTGATGGTCCTGTCGGCACCGGTAGCGCACGCGACCGAAGGCGTGGTGGTGGGCGACGCATATGTCAACAGCCTTCACGCGACGACAAATTACGGGAGCCTGTCGAATCTGTATGTGAACAGCACAGGCACCACGCTGATCCAGTTCGATCTGTCGTCGCTTCCGGCCGGAACCACGGCCAGCCAGATCGGCTCGGCGTCGCTCAAGCTCTATGTGAACCGGGTGAACAGTGTGGGCGTTGTGAGTGTGCAGCCGATCACCGGTACGTGGAGTGAATCCGCGGTAACGTATGCGAGCTACTCGAGCTCGCTCGCGCTGGGATCGGCGGTAGCGTCGTTTACGCCTGCCACGTCGCAGCAGTTCATCGTCATCGACATCACATCGCTGGTGCAGGGCTGGGTGACGACGCCCTCGAGTAACAACGGTCTGGCGCTGACGACTTCATTGGGCGACGTTGTCTTCGACTCGAAGGAGAACGACGAGACCAGCCATGCGGCGCATCTCGATATTACGGTGGTTTCGCAGGGACCGCAGGGGCCGGCCGGACCCACGGGAGCGGCCGGGGCGACCGGCGCAGCAGGACAGACGGGCGCAGCCGGAGCAGCCGGGGCACAAGGTCCAGCCGGTCCGCAGGGCGCTATCGGACCCGCTGGGCCTTTCGCCGGCGGCGTCTACTCGGCCAGTGTGGACTATCCCGCCGGCTCGGTTGTCCAGAATTCCTCAGCTACCTATCTGGCCATTCAGGCCAACGGCCCCTCATCCACGGTGATCACGCCGGGGACAAACACCGCCTACTGGGTAGGGACAGGGGGGAGCGGCACCACACCGGCCAACTATATCGCTGTGACGGCCGCCTTCGCATTCGGATCTGTTCCAACTGGCGCCTCCGTTTTTGCAGACGTGGCGGGGCTGATCGCTCAAACAAGCCCCTCCGGCTTTGTCTTCGACTACGTAACCGGAGCCGTTACGGTAACAACCGCGGGCACCTATCTCTACGACTACGACGTGGATGTGAACGAGGCAGGATACCTGGAACTCCAGGTGAACACTATCACTGCTTTCCACTCCACCTTCGGACGGGCCACCGGAACCTCGCAGATTGTCGGCCACGGCGCGATTACGTTGAATGCCGGGGATGTGGTCACGCTCATCAATTCTCCCAGCTCGTCCTCGGCACTGACCATTCCTCCGTTCCCTTCGCAGGTTGGAGCCTCTCTCACACTTGTAGCTCTGGCGGCTGGAACGCAGGGGCCGGCAGGCCCGGCCGGGGCCACAGGACCCGCGGGTGCCGCTGGCCCAGCCGGTCCAATGGGCGCACCCGGTCCAGGCGGAGCCACAGGTGCAGCCGGGGCAACTGGCGCGACAGGCTTGATCAACTTCCTTGGTCCTTACAACTCCGGGACGACCTACAATATCGGCGATTCGGTCTCATACACCGACGGAAATGTTCCAACCTCCAGCTATATCTCGATGGCAGCCGGCAATACGGGGAATCTCCCGACTATCGCCGGAAACAATGCCTTCTGGGATCTTGTGGCGCAGGCCGGGTCAGAAGGCGCGCTGGGTGCGACTGGCGCGCAGGGTCCGCAGGGAGATCCTGGAGCACCGGGCGCGGCGGGCTCGCAAGGCCCGCAAGGCAATGCCGGCACGGATGGTGCAGCGGCGACGATTTCCGTTGGATCGACGACCACCGGCTCTCCGGGTTCGCAAGCGTCCGTGACCAACTCCGGGACCAGCAGCGCGGCAGTCCTCCACTTCCAAGTGCCGCAAGGCCAAATCGGAGGCTCAGGACCCGCAGGACCCCAAGGACCCGCAGGACCGACTGTGGGCGGCACCTACTCCAACAGCGTGACTTACCCGGCCGGTTCGGTGGTGGTATACCAAGGGAGCACCTATGTAGCCATTGCGTCCACAAACGGCAATGCGCCGACCAATGCCAGCTTCTGGACGGCGACGGGTGGGGTCGCCATGGGCGGCAGCAAGACCGGAACGGTAATCCTCGCCAATACGAGCAACCCAATCTCCTTTTACCGGACCCTTGACAACTCCACAGTCACATTGCCTTCTACGCCCACAAGCGGCCAGCAGATCCTGCTCTTTAACACAAGTTGCGCCAGTGCCAACACCGGGTTCTCGATCCACGGGAACACCTCACAGACATTGCTGATTGTCAACGGTAGCGGCACTGTCCTCTCAGGAGCTTCAGTAACGCCAATCTATTGCTCCATAAACCTGATCTACGACGGCACCACCTCCACCTGGTACAGCGTTGGAGCTTTCTTCTAGGTTTAGGACCGTCAACGGAACACGGAAAACCGAAAGGCGCTGTGAAGTCAGAGAAACCGCTGGCCGACCAGTTCGAGGCATCCTGGCACGACCAGATTGTTTTTCACGCAGAGCCAGACACCAGAAAGGACCGACCGCATGCATTCACAGCGAAGAGTTCATTCCCGAGCGGCACGCAACATTGCCTTGTTCTCCGCTCTCTGTCTGTTCCTGCCGGTCGTACAGGCGCAGACCTCGGAAGACGAGCCCGCGCCTCAGCCGAAAGTGACAACGCTTCACAGTGATGCCTGCCCCGTCGTCCATGCCGGAGAAATGGTCTCATTTGAATTCAATCCTGTATTCGACCCGATCTGGCCAGTCACTGGCCTCCGCATGGTCAGCCTGGACTTTGCGCGATTGGCAGAGGACGGTGTCACACTGGAGCGCCCGTCCGTATTTGCGGGCACCCGCAATAGTGTCGCCCGGATATCGAGCATCGGAAATGGTTTCTTTCACGTGGAGGCCCTGATTGGCCGGGCAGCTCCCGGCGAATACCACATGGTTAACGCGCACGCCTTCGCGGCCGTGCTGCCGGAATATCGGGGACGCAGGCCGGAGCCTGAAATGACTGTTTCTCCCGCCGGCGAACGCTACTGCATCACGATTGTCGGCACTCAAGCTTCCCCTTTGCCTCAGACGTGAGACTAGTCGATGCGGTCCGAGAGCACCTGATCGAGCCGCCGGCAATGCGATACAGCAGGGCAACTGTGCGGCGATCCTGAAACCGAAGAAGGAATGAAAATGGTCGAGGCAATGGCAATGTCGATGCTTCCAAGAAGGAGCGGAATAGGGATTGCATTCGCCTTCCTTGCGCTCGCGGGCTGCCTATCCGGTCACGCGCAGAGCGCGCCGCCCAACGGCGTGCAAGCCACCAGCACGCCTCTGATCCGGCCCCATGGACTGACATACGACGCGTCCGGGAACTATTACATTGCCGCGACCGATCAGAACGTAATCCGCAAGGTGAACACGGCGGGCAACATTACCACGGTGGCCGGAACCGGCGGGCAGGGCTATGCCGGCGATGGCGGTCCGGCAACCGCCGCATTGCTCGACTCGCCCGAGGGCGTTGCCGTCGATTCCACCGGCAACATCTATATCGCCGACACGCACAACAATGTCATTCGCGAGGTGCTGGCTTCGAGCGGCAACATTGTCACCATTGCGGGCACCGGGCTCGCCGGATTCTCGGGAGAAGGCTCAACGGCAACCTCGGCCGCGCTGAACTATCCCGCGGCCGTCGCCGTCGATTCCAACGGCAACGTGTACATCGCCGACACCAACAACCACCGCATCCGTAAGATCATCGGCACCACCATCTACACGGTTGCAGGGAACGGCGAGCAAGGCTACGCGGGAGATACCGGCCCGGCCACTGCGGCAAGCCTCGATTCGCCCAATGGCGTGGCAGTGGATGCCGCGTTCAATATCTACATTGGTGACACGCACAACCAACTGGTGCGCATGGTGACCTGGGCCAACGGCCATATTTCCACATTGGCGGGAACGGGTGTGAAAGGCTACAACGGCGAAGGCACGGCCACCGCGATCGAATTGGCGCGGCCCCGCGGCGTTGCGGTGGATTCATCCAATAACGTGTACGTGGCCGACAGTGACAACAACCTGATCCGCAGCATCAGCGGCGGCAACGTGAACACCATCGCGGGCAATGGAAGACAGGGCTTCAGCGGCGACGGCAGTGCAGCTACGAGCGCCTCGCTGGACACGCCCGACGCGGTGGGCGTCTCGGGCACAACCTTGTTGTTCTCCGACACCGGAAACGATGTGGTTCGCAAACTGAATAGCGGCATTGTCAATTCCACTGCCGGCCAGTCGTCGAATGCGCCGAGCGCCGTATCGGTGAATCCATCCTCGGGATTTGGAACAACTCAGCAGTTCAGCTTTGTGGCCAGTTCTCCGAACGGAGCCGGCAACCTGGCGGTCGTGAAGATGCTTTTCAACACCACGCTGTATCGGGTGAACGGCTGCTACCTGACCTACGTTGCGGCCGGCAATCAGCTCTCGCTGCTGTCGGACGACGGCACCGCCTCGACCTCAGGCAAGCCGGGGACGACCGGCACGCTGAGCAATTCGCAGTGCTCCGTGGATCTGTCGGCAACGACGGTGACCGCCAGCGGCAACACGCTCACCATCGCGCCGACCATTACTTTCAAGTCAGGTTTTACGGCCGGCATACAGACCTACATGTACGTCCAGGATATTCTCGGCCAGAACAGCGGCTGGAAGACGATGGGCTCGTGGATGGTGGGCTCCGTGGCTGAGCAACCGCCGAGCGCGGTATCGGTAAATCCATCCTCTGGGTTTGGGACCACTCAGCAGTTCAGCTTTGTGGCCAGTTCTCCGAATGGGGCCGGCAACCTGGCCATCGTGAAGATGCTGTTCAACACCACGCTGTACCGGGTGAACGGCTGCTATCTGACCTACGTTGCAGCCGGCAATCAGCTCTCGCTGCTGTCGGATGACGGCACCACCTCGACCTCAGGCCAGCCGGGCACAACCGGCACGATAAGCAATTCGCAGTGTTCCGTGGACCTGTCGGCAACGACGGTGACCGCCAGCGGCAACACGCTCACCATTGCGCCGACGATTACATTCAAGTCCGGCTTTGCGGCCGGCATACAGACCTACATGTACGTCCAGGATATTCTCGGCCATGAACAGCGGCTGGAAGACGATGGGCTCGTGGATGGTGGGCTCCGTGGCTGAGCAACCGCCGAGCGCGGAGTCGGTCAGTCCATCTTCGGGGTTTGGCACAACTCAGCAGTTCAGCTTTGTGGCCAGTTCTCCGAATGGGGCCGGCAACCTGGCCATCGTGAAGATGCTGTTCAACACCACGCTGTATCGGGTGAACGGCTGCTATCTGACCTACCTTGCAGCCGGCAATCAGCTCTCGCTGCTGACGGACGACGGCACTACCTCGACCTCAGGCCAGCCGGGGGCGACCGTCATTCTGAGCAATTCGCAGTGCTCTGTGGATCTGTCGGCAACGACGGTGACCGCCCTCGGCAACACGCTCACCGTCGCGCCCACCATTACTTTCAAGTCCGGCTTTAAGGCCGGTATACAGACCTACATGTACGTCGCCGATTTCGTTGGCATGAACACTGCCTGGAAGACAATAGGCTGGTGGATGGTGGGCTCCCTGGCTGAGCAGCCGCCCAGCGTGGTGTCGGTCAGTCCATCCTCGGGGTATGGGACCACTCAGCAGTTCAGCTTTGTTGCCAGTTCTCCGAATGGGGCCGGCAACCTGGCGGTCGTGAAGGTGCTGTTCAACACGGCGCTGCAGTGGCCGAACAGCTGCGACCTGGGCTATATTGCAGCCGGCAATCAGTTCTTGCTGCTGTCGGACGGAGCCGATCAGTGGATCACAGGCCAGCCGGGCACAACCGGCACGCTAAGTAATGCGCAGTGCTCCGTGGACTTGTCAGCGACGACCGTGACCGCCAGCGGCAATACCCTCACCATCGCGCCGACCATTACTTTCAAGTCCGGCTTTGAGGCCGGCAAACACATCTACATGTACGCCGCTGATATCCCCGGCATGAACAGCGGCTGGAAGAAGATGAGCCCGTAGCTCGGATTTCTCACCGGCGGGTGGGCCAGGTCCCCATGGGGACCTGGGCTTTCACACGCCTAACATCGACCGGGTCGCCCGCGGATCACAAGTAAGATCGTTCAGGTCGGCGCGGGCCCGTCTCCGTTACTGGGACTTCTACTAGTAGCCACGCCCGGCGCCCGCCACTACGCTTTCCCTGCAATTTCTACCCCTCGTTATTGAAACGCCACAATTGAAGAAATCAGCAGCAGGGGCACCGCGTGGGAGCTACCAGAGGATCTATGGCTAAAAAACAACAATCAGCGCCTCGTACCTTGGAGCATAAGCTTGGTAATTCATACAAGGAACGGTACGCCGCTGGTAAGGCACTGCGGGACAAGTGCCCGCGCGAGGCTCATGCCGAGTTCAAGCCATCCAAGAAGCGGCGTGACGCAGTAGAAATGGTCCTGGCTTCCGAGCAGGGGCGCATGCCAGAACTGCTGCCGCTTCGGCACGGCCGAATGGTCCAGTCCGCCTTTACGTTCTATCGAGGCTCGGCCCTCACTATGGCGGCCGACCTGTCGTCCACGCCGGTGACAGGAGTGCGCGTACAGTGTTGCGGAGACGCACATCTGTGCAACTTCGGCGGGTTTGCGACACCCGAGCGAAAGATCATCTTCTCAGTGAACGACCTCGACGAAACGCTTCCTGCGCCCTGGGAGTGGGACGTCAAGCGTCTGGCCGCAAGCTTTGTTGTAGCCTGCCGGGATAAGCGCCTCAGTGATGTTGTTGCGAAGGGCATCGCCATGACTAGCGTCCGGACTTACCGCGAGTCAATGGCAGAGTTCAGCCAGATGAGCACGCTGGAGCTTTGGTACTACGCGCTCGAGCCGGAAGAGGTGATCGCCATGGGTGGCCCGCTCCTTCGCAAGCGGATGATGAAGCGCATCGCGCAGGAAAAGGCTAAGAGCCGAGCCGAGGAACTCTTTCCGAAGCTGGTGGAACATCACGGAGAAATGCCTGTCATCCGGGACCAGCTCCCCACTATCTTCCACCAAAAGGATTATCCTCCGGGCAAGATACACAAGATTCTGCTGGACGGGTTCGCGGGCTACTGTGCCACGCTCCCCACGGCCTATCAGGCTCTGCTTGGGCGCTACACAATCCGCGACGCGGCCATCAAGGTGGTTGGCATCGGCAGCGTAGGGACGGCGTGCTGGGTCATGCTCCTGATGGCCGGCGATGGTGATCCCCTGTTCCTCCAGGTCAAGGAGGCACGCCCTTCGGTCCTGGAGCCATACGCGGGGAAGAGCGTGTTTCCGAATCATGGGCAGCGCGTGGTGAACGGCTACCGGACGATGCAGTCCGCGAGCGACATGTTCCTGGGCTGGACGAGGGGACCGAAGCGCGACTTCTTCCTGCGTCAATTGCGGGACGTGAAGATCAGCGCGCGCGTAGAGACCTTTGGGCCTGCCGAATTGAACGTGTACGCCAGGCTGTGCGGCCGAGCTCTTGCCATCTCTCACGCGCGGTCTGGAACCCCCGCCATGCTTAGCGGATACATGGGCAAAGGAGACACATTCGATCGGGCCATCGGGGCCTTCTCGGTTGCCTATGCCGACCAGAACGAGAAGGACCATTCCGCCATGGAACGCGCGGTCAAGACAGGCAAAATGAAGGCCGTCTTTGAAGAGGATCGCTGAAGGCTTCTCGGGCTCATACAAATTGGCGAAGGAGAGGACGCGCAAGAGATGGGTAACGTCACGAGCGAGATTTCGTCTTCCCTCGCGGAAGACTTTTCCCTCACCCGCGGCGGCCCGATGCATCGGCTTTTGGTTCTCCTTGGCAATGCCGGAGATGAACGCCAGCGAGTGATTCGCAGAGCGATAGGCATCGTGCTGATCACCTGGCTCCCCCTGCTCATTCTTTCGGTCGTGCATGGAGATGCCTGGGGCTCCGGAGTACGCATTCCGTTTCTGCGTGACTTTGCCGTCAATGTGCGTTTCCTGATTGCCGTCCCCATCCTGATCCTGGCGGAGTCCTCAATCGACCGGAGATGGCGCATACTGGTCGTTCACTTTCTCAAGTCTGGGTTAGTCCCCGAAAAGGAACTTCCCCTTTTTGAGGCCGCTATCGAAAAGACCACGCGTCTGCGCGATCGTATCTGGCCCGAAATATTAATGCTGCTCGCGGCATTTCTGCCAGTCATGCTCGTCCGGACGGAGCTATTGATGAGCGGGGTGTCCAACTGGCACGTGGCCGGCCAGATCAGTCCGGCCGGCTGGTGGTTCAATGTCGTGAGCACTCCCATCTTCCGCTTTCTCATGTTTCGCTGGCTTTGGAGGATGGTTCTGTGGACCGCGTTTCTGTGGCGTGTTTCCCGGCTCGACCTGTTCTATGTTGCAACCCACGCTGACCTGGCTGCCGGCCTGGGTTTTCTGTCGGAAGGACAGAAGGCGTTCAGCCCGATCGTATTCGCCGGCGGGGCGGTAATTGCCGCGCAGGTAGCAAACGCCATCACATATCAAGGAGCAACGCTCTCCTCTGAGAAGTTTCCGATGATCGCATACGGCGTACTTGCGGTCCTTCTTCTGTTGGCTCCGCTTCTGGTCGTCACTCCTGTCCTGGTGAGAGTCAAAAGGAAGGGCTCGCGAGAATTCGGAGCCCTGGTGACAAAGCATAACCAGCTGTTCGAGCAGAAGTGGATTCATGAGCAGAAACCGCCCGAGGAGGTGATACTCGGCAATCCCGACGCGTCGTCTCTAGTAGATCTTGGGAGCAGCTTCACAGTTATAAGACAGATGGGAATTGTGCCCATCGACAAGCAGACGCTGATCGCGTTGGCGGTAGCCGCTGCACTACCCATGATCGTGGTTGCTCTTTATGCCACCCCTGCCGATGACCTGATTCGTCTTGTGCTGAAGATGCTCGGCTGACCTTGAATAATGCGCACGTCGATCCCGTTCTCGCTAGATCAAAGTGATTCGAGAAAGAACATCTCCACATCGCCCTTGCCCTTAACCGTGACCAGGCCGCGCGGTAAGCACACAGCCGTCGGCGGTAACTGTGCACGAAACTGTTCTGAGATATTGATGCGTCCGGCTGCTCCGGCTGACTCCAGGCGCGAAGCCATGTTTACGGTATCGCCCCAGACGTCGTAAGCAAACTTGTGCAGACCGACAACACCCGCAATCAATGGGCCGCAGTGCATGCCCACGCGCACATCCCAGTACTGGGTACCGGCAGACATCTTTTCTCTACGGCGCGCCGCTATGAAATCTCGAATCTCGATTCCTACTCTTGCGAGCGAAAGCAATGCGTCAGGTCTTGGCGCGGGTATTCCCGCGACACAGAGGTAGCCGTCGCCGATCGTTTTCAGCTTTTCCACGCAATGTGCCCTGGCAATGCGGTCGAAGTTACTGAAGCATTCATTGAGTTCCCATACCAGTTCTTCAGCCGTCATGGTCTGCGAGAGAGCAGTAAAGTCACAAAAATCCGCGAAGAGCACACCCGCGAGTGAGAAGCGCATGGCACGTACGTTACCGCTTTCCTTAAGCTCCAAAGCTACCGCTGCCGGCAAAATGTTCAACAGGAGGTTGTCACTCTTCTGCTTCTCTTCGGATATCTTGACGAGCAGTTCCTCCAGTTCCCGCTGCTGGCGAGCCAGGACCTCGTACGCTTCATCGCGCTGCAAGTGATGCACAAAAGCATCCGAATGGTGCTGTATTCGGGCAAGCAACTCAATCTTGTCGGGTAACTTAACGACATAGTCGCTGGCACCGGCAGCGAATGAGTCCGCCTTTGTGACCGCCTCTCGCTTTGAGGAGAGAACAATGATGGGAACTCTGCGGGTGGCCTCGTTCTCGCGAAACGCTCGCACCAAATCCAGGCCATCGACGCCCGGCATTATCAGGTCTTGCAGGATGAGGGTAGGCGAAAACTCAATTGCCATTGCGAGCGCGGCCTGCGGATCCAGACAATGGCGAAACTCGATCTCCGGTGTGCACCCAGTCAGCATGCGGCGCACCGTCTCGCCAACGATTCGCTGGTCATCCACCAGCAGAACGCGGAGCGGGTGTTCTTTCAGCGTCAGTCGCGGATCCGTCGGGGCGGGGACGATCACTTCTCTCCTATGCACTGCAGCAAAGTTGATTTGAGCCCTTGCAGATTGCAGTTTGTTTGACAAGTGGTGGGTATTACGGCCGAATAAGATCGTCAGTTCCGCCGTCTGTCGAAATTGTCGTTCCTTCGCGTGCCGCGTCCGTTGACGCGAAGGTCTTCCGTGCAAGAGATACGATCTGCCCGAGGGATTCGTCGTCGCGGCGCGGATCGTGATGAAAAAGAATGAGGCGTTTGACTTTGGCCTGGGCGGCTATCCTTGCAGCCTCAAGCCATGTGCTGTGCCCCCACCCGACACGTTGAGGATATTCCTCCGGTGTGTACTGCGCATCCGCGATCAATAGATCTGCGCCGCTCGCATGTTCCAGCAAGATCCCATCGCTTTCGGCGTCGCCATGTTCGAAATCCGTGGCATACACGACGACGTGTCCCCGACATTCAATCCTGAATCCATTACACCCTTGAGGATGCCGCAGCGGAAATGACCTGATAAGAAATGGGCCGATTTCGAAAGGGCTATACGCTTTGAATTGCCGGCACTCTTTGGTCGCTGCGGCTAGCGTCAAATGGCAAAGGAAAGAATGGCGCGCGCCATCAGCGTTGACAGAGTGGCGTGCAATGACTCGACAGGCAGGTGCGAGTGGAAACGAAGGACGCCGTCCATGAAAAGGGGCGCGAAATAGGGGATACCTTGCAGGTGGTCCCAGTGAAAGTGAGAGAACAGGATATCTTCATTGAATCGCTGCGGCCCAGAGCTGCGGAGCATATGATTGCCAAGTTGCCTCAGGCCGGTACCCCCGTCAAGCACGATGCGCCTTCCCTCTGCCTCAACTTCAACGCACGCAGTCTCTCCTCCGAAGTACAGATTCTCGCGTTGTGGAGTGGGGATTGCACCGCGCACTCCCCAGAAGGTAACGTTCATTGTTTGGCCCGCCATTTCACTGCATTGAGACTGCCGATAGTCGATCCAGTTGCCGTTGGCACGATCCGCCCGCGCGTGACTTCAGTTCAATAGCTCTCAATCAACTCATCGTGCCATGCGAACTCGTTCCGCGGCAACTGTTCAGTGGGGAATCCATGCTACCGCTAGTGCTAAACCAGTTTCAAAGGCTATTCTACTGGCATCGAGAACCCTGCTGACGGCAGCAATATGCTGTCTCCTCCGGAGCATTGAGACGATGCTGCGGCTTCGAATGGCGGATCCGGCGGTGATCTTCTAAGGCTATGCCGAGCGACTCCGTCATTTCGATCAAGAATGTCGATCACTTCTACGGCAGCGGCGCCCTGCGCAAGCAGGTGCTCTTTGATATTTCTACCGAGATTTCACCCGGCGAAATCGTCCTGCTCACCGGGCCATCAGGATCGGGCAAGACCACTCTTCTTACCCTTGCCGGGGCGTTGCGATCGGTGCAGCAGGGCAGTGTGACCATACTTGGCCGCGAGTTGAACGGCGCCCCGAGTGGCGAGCTTGTCAAGATACGCGAGGATATCGGCTTCATCTTTCAACACCAAAACCTGCTCGATTCTCATACTGCAATCCAGAACGTCGAGCTGTCGCTCGGGGTGGTGCCGCAACCGTCGAAGGATGAGGTACTGAACCGTTGCGCCGAGGCGCTTGAAACCGTGGGCCTCAAACACCGCATGGATTACTACCCTGAGCATCTATCCGGCGGACAAAAACAGCGCGTCGCCATTGCACGCGCACTGGTGCGCAAGCCGCGTATTGTGCTTGCCGACGAACCCACGGCATCTCTCGATCACAAATCGGGACGCGAGGTGGTTGACCTGATGCGCACGCTGGCGAAGCAGCAGGGTTGCGCGATTCTCATGGTCACTCACGACAATCGCATCCTCGACATCGCTGACCGCATCCTCTCGCTCGAAGACGGGCGAATCACTACATTTGCCGCAGGCCTGGCCGCTAACACCGGGCACTTGCTCACAGCCTTTGCGCAGTTACAGCGCAAGGGAAACCTGGTCAAACATGTTCATGACTTATCGAACAAGCAATTCCAGGAAACCGTGCAACAGATGACGCTGGAATTCGAGCAGTTTCTTTCGACCCTCGAATTGGGAAATCGTGATGCAATCGAGGCGTTGATTGACCAGATTCTCGATGCCGTCACCAGCAAGGTCAAGCAGATCATCGGCGCCGACCGCGCCTCTATCTTCATCGTCGATTCCGCGCGCGGCATACTGCATTCCCGCATCGCGCAGGGGGCCGACGGAGCGCACATCGAAATCGAGTTTCCATTAGGCAAAGGAATTGCCGGACGTGTCGCGCACACCGGAGAGGTGCTGAACATTCCCGACGCTTATGCTTCGCCCGACTTCAACCCGGCCATTGATCGTGAAACCGGGTATCGAACTCGCACTATTCTTTGCATGCCCGTGTTCGATCGTAAGAGAAAAGTGCTGGCAGTAGTGCAGATGTTGAACAAGGGCGACGGCCAGGTATTTACTGAAGCCGATGAAACGACCTTCCGGGAATTCATTGAGCCCTTGGGTGTGATTCTCGAAAGTTCGCTCCGTCTCGGACGCTAGTTGCCTACCAGACGATGTCCTCCGCTGAGGCAAAGCCCGAAACCTGTGCCAGTCGAGAGTGATGCTGGTAATTCTTAATCGACATACGCGTGCAGTTCATGCTGTCCCCGAGTTTTCTGAACAGCGCATGGACCCGCGACAGCGAATGCTGTATTGTCCGGATGATCCGTGCTAGTTTAGTGTTTTAAGCATTCATGCGCACCCCACGCGTCAGCCTGCCAGTAGTGTTGTTTGCCTGCTCTTTGTCCCCCTTTACGCACAGGACAAACCAGCGCCCGCGCTGTCTCTGACCTTGCGTGACGCGGTCAGGCTGGCCCTTTCGCCAGGGGGAAATCTGGCGGTGGATGTGGCCGATCAGTCTGTGGCGGCAGCCCAGGCGAGATTCCGGGAGTCGCGGAGCCGCGATCAAGCCCAGCGTCGATTTTTCCTTCAACGCGATGAGTCAACGGCTCAGCCTGGATGCGTTCGGCTTTCAGTCGATACACGTGCCCGGCTTCACGTTTCCGAGTGCGGTGGGCCCGTTCGCAGTGCTGGAATCCCGGGTCCACATTCGGCAGAGTCTGTTCGACCAGGAAAGCCTGCGCCGCAAAGATGCCGCGCGCGCCGGGATCGTGGCCGCACAGACGGAAACCGACGAAGTGCGCGATCAGATCGCTGGACGAGTGGCGCGGCTCTATTTTCAGGCCCAGCGCGACGCGTCGGCTGTAGAGACGGCACAGGCTCTGGTGGTGACGGCGGAATCGACTTTGAAGGAGATCGGCAATCGCAATGCCGAAGGTCAGGCGCTGGGTCTGGATGTTTCAGCAGGCCCGGGTCGAGGTCGCCGCGGCCAAACAAAATCTGTTGAAGGCTCAGTTGGAAAGGGCCCGCACGGAGATCGATCTCCTCAACGCGATGAACAGGGATCTGAACACGCCGCTCGAGTTGACGGACCCGTTGACGTTTGCGGCGCAGGATATGCCTCCGGCCGACCAGGCCGTCTCAACGGCCCTGCAATCGCGCAGTGAGGTTCTGACCCTGCAAAAGAAACTGCAAGCGACGCGTCTCAACGATGTTGCAATTCACTCGGAACGCCTCCCCAGCCTGGTCGGGTATGCGAATGGTGGATCCACGGGGAACAGCTTTCCCGAATCGACGGGCACCTACGATGCCGGCGTCACTCTGAAAATACCGATTCTTGACGGAGGCAGACGGGAGTCGCAGCGTGCCGAGGTGATCGCGGCCGTTCGCCAACAGGAGTTACAGATGGCCCAACTGCGAAAACAGGTGGAGATCGAAGTGCGGGAGGCGCTGCTCCAGATGGACTTGGCGCGGGGTGATGTGGAGTTATCGGAAGCTCGTTACCGTGCGGCGCAGGACGAGTTGGAGCACCGCCGGCGCCGTTATGCGCAGGGCATTGGCAGCCAGATGGACGTCAACGGCGCGCAGGCCGGCCTGGCAAAAGCGGCAGACGGCCGCATGGCGGCGTTGCATGACTGGAATGACGCGCGCGTGGATCTGCTGCAGGCGCTGGGGACGATTCGGACGCTCGCGCAATGACGATGATGGACCTCGGAATCGACAAGCAGCCGCGAATATCGCACCAGCGAACAGCCGGGAGGACGGCGTCATGAGCGGGAATTGGACGGATAACAAGTCCCTGAAGTGGTGTCGGAGCGGCCGCCATATTGGCAGTGCTTTCCGCCCTTCCGATCTGGTATGTGCTGCACCAGCGGAACCAGAAACCGGCTGCCGCGGCTCCACCCGTAGAAGAGACGAGCGCGGTCTCCTGTCTGGGGCGAATTCAACCCGAAGACGGGGTGATCCACGTGGCCGGCCCGTACATTTGGGGCGATTCCCACGCGCCGCGGGTAGAAAGCCTCAAGGTGCGGGAAGGCGACGACGTGCACCGGGGACAGGCGCTGGCGGTGTTCGTCGGTAGGGCCAATCTGGAGGCCAGTGTGGCGCAGGCGCAGGCACAGATTGCCAAAGCGCGCCGCCGCGTGGAGCAAGTGAAAGCGGGGGCCAGCAAGCCGGATCTGGCGGCGCAACAGGCCGAGATTGCCCGGCTGGAGGCGGAGGCACAACACGCCCGGAGCGAGCTTCGCCGCTATGAAGCGCTGCGCGCCACCGACGACGTTACAGTCGCCGAAGTGGAGGCGCGGCGCAATGCGGTCCAGGTTGAGCGAATTCGCCGTCGAGGCGGCGCGGCATCGTCTGGAGAGCATGCAGGAAGTCCCGGACACCGATATTCGTGTAGCCGAGGCGGATCTGGCGGAAGCCGAGGCCAACGAGCAGCGGGCGCGCCGCGATTTCGAGGTCAGTACAATCTACGCGCCGGCGGATGGCAAGGTCCTGCGGATCAACGCCCGGGAAGGCGAAGCAGTGGGGCTGGCCGGATTGCTGGATATCGCCCGCACCGGACACATGTTCGTTATCGCGGAAGTTTATGAGACGGATATCGGCCGGGTCCGTGTGGGTCAGCATGCCACGATTTCGGGCGATCTTCTCGGGACCACAGTTTTGACAGGCGTGGTGGAGCGGATCGCGCATAACGTGAAAGATGCCGCAGTCATGCCGGGGACACGGTCACATTCGCTGACAAGCGCGTCGTCGAGACCCTGATCCGACTGGACCGAAACGAACCGGCAGCCAATCTGATCGGCGGCAAGGTCATCGTGGTCATTCAGACATGATCAGCGGCCCTCGCATGGCGTCAGTTGTTCCACCAGCGGGCGCGGCTGCTTGCCGCCACCGCCGGCATTGTTTTTGCCGTCGTCCTGATCATGGTCCAGTTGGGTTTCCAGGCCGCTCTGTACCAGAGCGCCACTCTGCATTACGATCACATGACGGCGGACATCGTCCTGCTGAGCCCCCAGTACGAAGCGATTATGTACAACAACAGTGGCTTTCCCTCACAGCGTCTGAATCAGGCGTACGCGGTGGATGGGGTCGCTTCCACGCTGGCGGTGTACGGCAGCTTTGTGGCCTGGAAAAACCCCTGGACGCGCCAGGAACGAACGATGTACATGTTCGGATTCAATCCCGTTCCCGGCTTCTTCGATCTGGGCCCCATCAAGGATCCCGGGCCCCTTACTGCGGCACGGGCGACAATGTTATATTCGACGAGCTTTCCCGCAAAGAATACGGGGATGTGCCATCGGCATTCCGGGCCGGAAAACGCGTGGTCACGGAAATGGTGGGCCAACGCGTGGAAGTGGTCGGCCTGTTCGATGCGGGCACTTCTTTCGGCATCGACGGGGCTGTGGTTATGAGCGACGCGAATTTCTTCCGCCTGATGCCTGGACGCAGTCCTGAAGTGGTGAATTTCGGGCTGATCAAATTGAAACCGGGTTTCGACCCGGACCGGGTCCGCGCGCAGCTGGCGAAGGCGCTTCCGAACGACGTCCGGGTGTTGACCCACAGCCAGCTCGACGCCGCCGAGCGGGAATTCTGGTCCAGCAATACGCCGATCGGATTCATCTTCGCGCTGGGCGTGTTTCTCGGGCTGGTGGTCGGGATCATCGTCGTGTATCAGATCCTGTACACCGACGTTACGGATCATCTGCAGGAATACGCCACTTTGAAGGCGATTGGATACAAGGACAGCTTTCTGTTCGCCATCATCATCTACGAATCCGTGATCCTGTCGGTCTTCGGTTACATCCCGGGTTTCTTCATCTCGCTGTTGATTTACCACATTGCCAGGGACGCAACTTTTTTGCCGCTCCAGATGACTGCCGAACGCGGCGTTGTGGTCTACCTGCTCACGCTCGGGATGTGTGTGGCTATCCGGCGCTCTGGCGCTGCGCCGGCTGAGAAAGGCGGACCCCGCCGAAATTTTCTAAGGAACCGCGGAAGCCGCGGCCGCCGGAAGCAACTGAACGGATGGCTCCATCTATTTGGCGCCTGGTCCCCCGGGGAAACGCCACGAACTTCATTCATGACGGAGATGTATCCCATGGAAATCGGGCGGGCGCGGCAAGTCCTGACGGCGGACGAGATCTTCGATCTCGTGCGTGAGGATTTGCACAGCGTCGAAAAAGCGATCGGTATCGAATCCGTTCGCGTCCGTCGACACCGTAACGCCCATTTCGAAGTACCTGCAGCAGAACGGCGGGGAGCGTCTGCGCGCGGCGCTGCTCCTGCTGTGCGCCCGGTTCGCGGGCGGCGGCGGCAGCAGGATGGCCATCCAACTGGGCGCGGTGGTGGAAATGCTGCACGCGGCCGCCCTGGTTCACGACGACGTGATCGACGTGGAGCAGACGCGCCGCGGCCTGGCCTTCGGCCAACGTTCAGTCGGCCAACTGCACCTGCGTGCTGGCGGGCGACTGGCTGTACCTGCGGGCTTTCCGGGTGGCGCTCGAGGAACGCGTTCTCCACCTGGCGATCGGCGCGGCCCAAATGATGGTTATGGGCGAACTGATTCAAATCAACCGCATCGGCTGCATCGGCATCACCGAGGCCGACTGCATCGAACTGGCGGATCGCAAAACGGCCAGCCTGTTTTCCGTCTGCGGGAAACTGGGCGCGGTGGCTGCCGGAGTCGATAGCCGAGGACGGGGAGAAACTGGGCGAATTCGCATGGAACCTGGGGATGGCGTTCCAGTTGATCGACGACATGCTGGATTTCGTCTCGCGCGAATCGACGCCGCGGCAAGCCGGCCGGCGGCGACCTCAAGGACGGTAAAGTCACGCTGCCCCTGGTCTACGCGCTGGAACAAGCAAGTGAGTCTGAGCGAAATCTGGTGGCCGGCGTTCTTCGGGACCGCAGCTACGATGCGGTTCCGTTCGCAAGCGTGCTGGCGCTCGTGGATCGCTATGGCGGCATTCAGCGCACTCGCGCGCGGCCCGGCAGTTCACGGATCGCGCCCGGCAGATTGTGGCCGAGTTCCCCGACAGCCTCTGCCGGCGCGCTTTGTTGACGCTGACCGACCTGGTCACGGAACGCGACTGCTAGAGCATTTTCGGGGCTGACGTACCGGGCACGAGCGCCGGACTCGGCCACTCAGATGTGCGCGTATGTTTACTGAGTAGTTAGCATGGACCAGAAAACAGTGAACACAGAGGGGAGCGGAATGAGGTTAGAATGGGGCTAAAGCGAAGAAACGGCGTAGGACGGCATTTTTGCTAAGTTATTTATTGTGATAAACATAGTTCCAAAATTGTGGAAAACTTTAAAAACATAACTGTTAGTTTTCTGGTTAACATCCACTGAAGATTCTTAGGGGCCGCGAAGGCGGTTTCGATGGCGCTCAGAAGCTTGTGCAGGCGTAGCACGGGATCATGATGGAGCAGGAGAGGCGGAAGAGTATGTGCCGGCCATCACAGATGGTAGCCGGTAGCTGGTAGCCAGTAGCTTCAGCCTGAAATTCAGCTGGTTTGGCTACGAGCTGCAAGCTACTGGCTGTTCCTCTAACCGCCGGAACTGTCTTCCTTAGACAGTCCGGAGGGGCGGAGCTAGAATCCTCACTCCCCGACCAATACTCTCAATGAATTCCAAAAGTGAGCCCGGCCACATGGCTTTGGTTCAGGTGCTCCGTCGTGCAAAGTTGGGCGCTCGGTTAGGCCGTCTCACGTCTGAGTGCAGCAGTCGGGCGAGTTCAGGTAAGCTCCTCGCATGTCCCAATCTTCACCGCGCTTTATCGGCGCCTTAGTGTCGCTGCTGGCGGTTTCCTGGCTGCTCTCCGGCTGCCACACGCAAGCCGGACTCGTCATTCGCTCTCCGGAAGATGCGGCGAAGGCCCGGATCGGCGTGATGACCGGCTCCACGGGAGAAGCTATCGCCAAAACTCGGTTCCCCCAGGCAGACGTTCAAACTTTCGACGACATTATGAACGCTGTCGCGGCGATCGAGGCAAGAAAGCTCGATGCGGTGATCACGTCGCTTCCCACCGCGGTGCAGGTTGCCAAGAAGCAATCCGGACTCTACGTCGTCCCCGAGCCGCTGGATCAGGAAAACACATCTGTGGCGGTGAGGAAGGGGAACGACAAGCTGCTGCAGGACGTCAACCGGATTATCTCGGATCTCAAGGCGGACGGCACTCTCGCTTCCATGCGAACGCGTTGGCTGAAATCCGACCTGAGCCCCTACGAGGTTCCAAAGATCGACCTGCCCGAAAGCGGCACCCCGCTCAGAGTTGGCGTGGCTGCGACGCGTGAGCCTTTGAGTTTTGTTGACGCCGAGGGGAATGTCACCGGCCACGATGGAGAACTGGCGCGCCGCATCGCTGCCCGGCTGCAGCGCCCGGTCGAGTTTCAGAACATGAAGTTCCTGGCACTGATACCGGCGCTCACATCCGGCAAGATTGACCTGGTGATTTCCGGGATGACGGCCACGGACGAGCGCCGCAAATCTGTTGACTTCTCGATTTCGTACTTCGATAACGCTCAGGTGCTGCTGACGACGAGGCCGCCGGAAGCGGCTGCCTCGCAGACCGGTTCAACGTCCGGAAAGATGCGGTCACCGGCGGACTTGAGTGACAAGAAGATCGGCGTTCTGATGGGTTCCGCGGACTCACCTTACGCACATGAGCATTTTCCAGCCGCAACTGTTCTGGAGTTTCAGTCCGCGCCGGATATTGTGCTCGCGGTGAAGACAAAGAAGGTGGATGCCGCGCTGTACGATGACGTTCCGTTGCGCATGGTGCTGCACGAGGATCCCGACCTTGCCGCCATGCAGGGGACCCTCTACTCGTTCAACGTCGGCGCGGGTTTCCAAAAGGACGACGTCGCGCTGCGCACCGGGTTCAACCGCTTCCTGGCGGAGATTCGCAAGAACGGCGTGTATGACGACATGGTCAAGCGCTGGATTGACCAGGGCGATACCACCATGCCGCACATCGAATTGCCGCAGTCCGGCAAGCCCGTTGTCGTGGGAGTCTCCGATGGGGGCATGCCGTTTGTCGGGGTGCAGGAGAACCGCCTCATCGGGTTCGACGTGGAAATGACAACGCGCTTTGCCGCCGGTATCGGCAGGCCGGTTCGGTTCGACAACATGCAGTTTGCCGGTCTCATTGCCGCAGTTGCCAGCGGCAAGGCCGACATGATCGTCAGCTCGATCTACATCACCGCAGAACGGCAGAAGCAGATCGCGTTTTCCGATCCCTATTTCGAGACGGGAAGCAGGGCGTTCGCACTCAAGGAGAGCCTTGCCGTGCCTGATGAGGCGGGCGCGCCTCAGAAATCCGATGCGGCATCAGATCATCCGTCGCTCTTCCGCAAGATTGCTGAGGGATTCGACAGCAATATCGTTCAGGAAAAGCGGTACCTGCTGATCTGGGACGGCCTGAAGACAACGATGGTCATCTCCATCCTGGCGACGATCTTCGGCACCCTGCTTGGCGCGCTGGTCTGCTTCATGCGCATGTCGAAGCTGCGGTTGCTGCGGATTCCCGCGAAGATCTACATCGATATTCTTCGCGGAACACCGGTGCTGGTGCTGCTGATGTTGATCTTCTACGTGGTCTTTGCGGCGGTGAATGTCAGTCCAGTATTCGTGGCCGTCATCGCCTTCGGAATGAACTTTGCGGCCTACGTCTCCGAGATATTTCGCGCCGGGATTCAGAGCATCGATCGAGGCCAGACGGAGGCGGCAATTGCGGTCGGGTTCACCCCGGTGCAGAGCTTCGTGCACATCATTCTGCCGCAGACCATTCAGCGAATTCTCCCCGTCTACAAAGGCGAATTCATCTCGCTGGTCAAGATGACCTCAATCGTCGGATACATTGCGGTGCAGGATCTGACCAAGGCAAGCGACATCATTCGAAGCCGAACGTTCGATGCATTCTTTCCGCTGATCATCGTCGCCATTCTCTACTTCGTCATTGCCTGGGTTTTGACGCTGGCATTGGAGCGTGTAGAGATCATGACGAATTCCAGAAGCAGGAGAAAGGTGGTGGCGCGATGATCAGTATCCAGCATCTATCGAAGCACTATGGCCCTCTTGCCGTGTTGAAGGACGTCAACGTCGAGATCCACAAGGGCGAGGTAATTTCGATCATCGGCCCTTCCGGCACCGGCAAAAGCACTTTGCTTCGCTGCCTCAACCTGCTGGAGACGCCGACGAGCGGATCGATTCGCGTGGACGGCATCGACCTGCTGGACAAGAAGACCAAAGTCCCCAGAATGCGCCAGCGCATGAGCATGGTCTTCCAGTCGTTCAACCTCTTCAACCATCTCTCCGTTGTGGAGAACCTGACCGTCGGGCCGAGGCGGCTGAAGGGGATGCCCGCCGCGGAGGCGAATGCAAAGGCGTTGGAGTTGCTGCGCCTCGTCGGTCTCGCGGAGAAAGCGGACAGCTATCCCGACGAGTTGTCTGGCGGCCAGAAGCAGCGCGTGGCCATCGCGCGGTGCATGGCGATGGAGCCCGAGATCATCCTGTTCGATGAGCCGACGTCGGCGCTCGATCCCACCATGGTGCGCGAAGTTCTGTCCGTCATCCGCCGCCTGGCGAAGAACGGCATGACCATGGCGATCGTTACTCACGAAATGGATTTCGCCCGCGATGTCTCCAACCGCGTGCTCTACATGGACGAAGGGATCATCTACGAAGAAGGCCCGCCGGAACAGATCTTCGATTCGCCGCAGAGAGAGCGTACGAAGGCATTCATTCAACGAATCCGCAGCTTCACCTGCCAGGTGATCAGCCCAGATTACGATCTGTATGCCATCCAGGCGCAGATGGAAGCCTTTTGCGAGAAGCAGATTCTGCCGCGCGAGATGCGCGATCACCTGCTGCTCGTCGCAGAGGAGATTCTGGGGATCTACCGTCCCCAGTTGGGGCCCGTCACGCTCGAAATGACGATCTCCTATTCGGAAAAGCAGGAACGTCTTGCGGTGGTCATCGAGAGCACCGGTGCGCCGGGCAATCCGCTCGAAGTGGCCGAACTTCCGGATGACTTCGGCCTTATGCTCATCAGAGGACTCACGGAGAATCTTGTCTACCAGCGCGTCGGAGATCGGAACCGTTTAGAATTCGTCGTCAAGGGCTGAACGCCGGCGGGATAGGTATCGAAGGGGTTGATGAGAACGAGATCCATCATTTGCATCCTGGCTGCACTGTGGTTGGCGCCGGCCTTCGCCAGTGCCTGGCAACAGGACACCTTTGCGATCACTGGAGTCGTGCGGGACGGTTCAGGGAAGGAAGTTGCCGGGGCTTCAGTGCGTCTGCAACCCCAGGGCGATGCCCGCGCTCAGGAACGTAAGACCGACCCCACCGGTGGCTTTGCGTACTCGGGTTTGAAGGCGGGACTCTATGTGGTGAGCGCCTTGCTGGGGGACGCGCGCAGCAATGAGGTGTCGGTGAGAGGGACGAACGGCGCGGTTCAGCGGGTGGAACTCACGCTTGCGAAGAGCCCGCGCACGACCAGTCGAGAGGATAACGGAAAGACGGCGGAGATGGAGTTTTCTGACGCGCCGAACTTTACCGTGGCCGCGGTTACGGACTGGACGGCTGCAGGGGGGCATGGTTCGGACACGAGCCTGCGAACCAGCGAGTCATTAACGCGCGAGACACTTCGATTGAAGGCAGAGCCAAAGGGCGTTGGGGCGTCCCAAGGCAACGCAAGCAGCACCGAGCGCCGGCTGCGAGAGGCGCTGGACAGATCGCCGAGGGATTTCAAGGCGAATGAAGAACTGGGACGGTTCTATCTGGCCGCGGAACGCTATGCCGAGGCCCTCGCGCCTCTGCAGACTGCCTGCGAAGTGGACCCCGCACACAAGGACGCGGAGTATGAACTGGCGTTGGCATTGGTTCGAAGCGGAGATGCCGCAAAGGCGCGAGAGCATGCAGATCGATTGCTCGCATCGGGTGACAAGCCGGAATGGCACAGGCTTGCAGGCGAGGTGGATGAGAAGCTTGGCGATCCACTGGGCGCTGTTCACGCGTACGAGCGGGCGGTGAAGGAAGATCCGAGCGAAGAGAACTATTTTGCATGGGGCTCTGAACTGCTGCAGCACCGCGCCATCTGGCAAGCGAGGGAAGTGTTTGAGTCAGGGGTCAAGGCCTATCCAAATTCCGCGCGGCTGCTGACGGCGCTGGGCACGGCATTATTCAGCGGAGCGATGTATGAGGAAGCAGCGCGGCGTTTGTGCGAGGCTTCAGATCTGAGTCCCAAGGATGCCGAGCCCTATCTTTTCATGGGAAGGGTAGAGATTGCGGCGCCCAATCCACTGCCGTGCGTCGAGACGAAGCTGAAGCGATTTGTCGAATTGCAGCCCACCAACGCGCTGGCCAATTACTACTATGCGATGGCGTACTGGAAGCAGCACGGCAAGCGCACGGATGCCGAGACGCTGCGGCCCGTGGAGACATTTCTGAGCAAGGCCGTGGAAGCCGATTCGAAATGCAGCAGCGCGTACCTGCAGCTTGGCGTGATCCAGGCGTCGCAGTCCGACTTTCATAAAGCGGCCGAGTATTATCAGAAGGCAATTGACGCGGATTCGCTTTCAACCGAGGCGCATTACCGGCTGGGAGTTGCGTACGACCGGCTGGGTGAAAAGGACAAGGCGGCCGAGGAGTTCAGGATTCACGACGAACTGAAGAAGCAGCAGGCTACTGCCGTGGACCGACAACGGCGTGAGGTCAAGCAGTTTCTGGTTCAGGTGGGTGGGAACGGACAGGACGGACCCGCTCAGCCGTAGCCATTTGCGTGGATGACCGGGCTATCCGGGCGGATGTGCGGCGATGATTCCGTCCCCTTCACGAATCGTGAGAATCTGGTTCACTTTCACCTTGTTGAATCGTTCCACCTTCTGCGTGGTCGGCCATTTGACTTCAATCGCATCCACAATGTCGCTGCTGCCCAGCCCGAAGTGAAGACGCAGATCGTTCTGCGACATCACGCTGGCACCGCTCAGCACCTCTGCCATCTGCACATGCTTGCCCGTGAACACGCGGGCGCGAGCGCCGATCGCGGTGCGATTGCATTTCGTCCCGATAAGTTTCAGCTTGATCCAGTTCTGCTTGTTTCCGCCAACGTTGTGGAGCAGCGATGGAGGCTCGTTCATGTTGAGGATCAGCATGTCCATGCCGCCGTCGTTGTCGTAGTCGCCAAACGCAGCGCCGCGGCTTGAGTGGCGCTCGGTGACGCCTGGACCCATGGCAGCCGACATGTCTTTGAAATTGCCGTTGCCAAGGTTTTTGTAGACAAGACGAGGGTTCTTGAATGTCTCGCCGAAGTTGTATTTGTCGATTTCGGGATAGACGTGGCCGTTGATCTGGACGATGTCTGTCCAGCCGTCGTTGTCGTAGTCGATGAATCCGCAGCCCCATCCGACGTAGGTGTTGTTGATGCCGACGCCGGAGTTGAAGGAGAGATCGCTGAAGGTGCCGTCGCCATTGTTGTGGTAGAGATTGCTGGTGTCGTCAGCGAAATTGGTTTTGAAGATGTCGAACCATCCGTCGCAGTCGTAGTCGGCAACGGCGAGACCCATTCCCGCCTGCTCGTGACCATCGGCGTTGTAGGCGCATCCCGCCATGATGGCGATGTCGGTGAATGTGCCGTCGTGGTTGTTCTGGAAGAGGATGCTGGGCATGGAATCGACGGCTACGTAGATATCGGGCCACCCATCGTTGTCGAAGTCGCAGCAGACGGATGTGATGGAGTAGCGCGGGCCCGGCTTCAGGATGCCGGCTTTTTCAGAGACGTCCGTGAACGTTCCATCGCCATTGTTGTGGTAGAGGATGTTGGTGTCGCCGGGAAGTCCGCGCGGCCCGCACATGGTGGGCACGCCCTTCCATTGGCAGAAACTCGCGCCATCGGCAGAGGGCGGGTTGTCCGGATCAAGCTTGACGAAGTTGCAGACAAAGAGATCGAGATGGCCGTCCCGGTCATAGTCGACGAAACTGCATCCTGTTCCCCAGCGGCCTTTGCTTTGCTAAGGCCGGCCTTCCTGGTGACATCGGTGAAGGTTCCGTCGCCGTTGTTGCGAAAGAGAATGTTGTGTCCCCAGAAGGTGCAGAAGAGGTCGTCCCATCCGTCGTTGTCGTAGTCGCCGACGCATATGCCGGTTTGCCAGCCGCTGCGGCCGAGTCCCGATTTCTCGGTGACATCAGTGAATGTCCCGTCGCGGTTGTTCTTGAATAAGTGCGTGGTGGGCGTGGTTCCGGGAGCCCAGTGCGTATCGAGACGGCTGCCGTTGGTGAGATAGATGTCGAGCCAGCCGTCGTTGTCGTAATCGAAGAAGGCGATGCCGCTGCCTTTGGTCTCGATGATGACGCGTTTGTGTTCGACGCCGCCCCAGACGTTCGGAACCTTGAGGCCGGCATGCTCCGCGACATCAATGAACTGCACCGGAGACGAAGGCACGGACGCGACGGCGGGCTTGACCTGGGCCGCGGCGCCAAGTTTCCACAACGGCGTAGTGAGCCTCTCGAGCAGGGAACTGCCGAGCAGGAAAGAAGCAGAACCGAGGAAGCGGCGGCGAGGAATGATCATAGGATTCAGTGATTATAAGAACCATGCAGATCGTAAGGAAACCTACAAAAGCAGCCGGGCAAGAAACGAGTCATCGCGGCTTCACCTTCGGGAAGGGATGTGGAACAATGCCGACGCCTTCCTTTACCGCAATGATGGTGTCAACCGGAACGCTGGTCAGCTTGTCGACATGGCCGCTGGGCCACGTGATCTGAAGCGAGTCGATCTTGTTTCGTTTGCCGAGGCCGAAATGGATGCGGGGATCGCTGGCCGACATGTAGCTGGTGCCACCCTTGGCCTGATCGATCTGAACCACACCGTCGGACGTGAGTTTGAGAACAGAACCGATGCCGTCGCGATTGGATTTTATGCCGATCAGAAGCACCTCGAGCCAATGGTTTGCCGTGCCTTCATTGCGGAGAATCACAGGCGAATCGCCACGGCAATTCACCACAATCCCCACCTGGCCGTCGTTGAAGAAATCAGCGGTGGCAAGGCCGCGGCCCACCATGGGGCGGTTGAAATCGGGCCCAAGGGATCTCGGAGACTTTCTCAAACTTGCCGTGGCCGAGGTTGTGGAACATCAGCAGAGGTTCCTTGTAGCTGACCAGACTGTGGTAGAGCTGCACGTTGTCGACCATGGCTCCGTTGGCCTGGAGAATGTCGGGCCAGCCGTCGTTGTCGTAATCGATGAACTTTGCCGCGACACCACTGAGCAGGATTGCCTTGTTGCCGATGCCGGAGCTGTAGGTCGCATCGGTAAAAGTGTCATCTCCATTGTTGTGATAGAGGCGATTCAATTCAAAATCCAAGTGCGTGATGTAGATGTCCAGCAGCCCGTCGCCATCCACGTCGGCAGCGTCGATACCCATCCCGGCTTCATAGCGCCCGTCTTCGCTCGCTGCGAGCCCGGAAATCAGCGACGAATCAGTGAAGGTGCCGTCATGATTGTTCAGAAACAGAAAATTGGGCCATGTGTCATTGGCGATTGCAATATCAGGCCAGCCGTCGCCGTTCAAGTCAGCGAGCAGCACGCCCATACCTTTCGACTCGGGTATTCCAACGCCTGATTTCTCGCTGACGTCAGTAAATGTCCCATCGTGATTGTTGTGATAAAGCTTTGTCTTCTGGCCCCGAAAGTTGTTGGGATTGCAGTAGGATCGATAGCCCGGCTTGTGTTCACCGCACCACATATTGTTCTTCGGAGACCAGTCCAGGTAGTTGGTGACGACGAGATCGAGCCAGCCGTCCTTGTCGAAGTCAAACCAGCCGGCACTCGTGGACCAATTCCCCTCGTCGGCTACACCGGCCTTCGCCGTGACGTCTGTGAATGTGCCGTCGCCATTATTGCGGTAAAGAATGGCACTGCCATAGCCGGTTACGTACAGGTCAGGATATCCATCGTTATTGAAGTCGCCGGCTGCGACGCCCTGTCCGTAGTGACCCTCGCCGCCAACGCCGGCCTTGTCGGTGACGTCAGTAAAGGTGCCGTCACCGTTGTTGTGATACAAGCGCCGAGCGCAACGGGCGCGCCGGCTTGTAGGCGTCGGTTCCGGCCGATTGGATGAGGTAGAGATCCATCAAGCCGTCCTGATCGTAGTCGAATCCACGCCACGCCGGTACCCATCGTTTCCAGGTAGTATTTCTCCTCAGATTGTGTTGAGTCCTGCACGAAATTGATTCCCGCGGACTGACGAATATCAGTAAATCGCACTGCAGGAGCAGGCGCAGCGACGGCTGCTTTATCAGGCTTTCCCGATTGCTGGCCGGAAACGGACGGCACTGGAGCCTGCAGCGTGATCCCGGTGGCGAACGCAAGCGTCGCCACTGTTCGAAGCCACGGATTCATAGGGTCCTGTCCGCCAAAGAGAGTGCGAATTGAAGAAGCTGTTGCTTGTTTTCCGCGGTCAAGACGCCGGCTTCCGGATTCGCTTGCGGAGGGGCCTGATCAAGGACTTGCTCAATACGGCTGATGTCGAGGCTGGAGCCGGCATTGCTTTCCTTGAAACGCTTCAAGACGTCTCGGGCCTTGTCGATCTTGCCAATCTGAAAGTAGAAAACGCCGAGTGTGGAATAGGCGCCGGACCATTCCGGCAACAGGTCCACCGCACGCTCGAAGCGCGACACAGCCTGATCGACCTTTCCGGTGAGAGCGGACGTGAGGCCGAGGCCCCAGTAGATCTTGCCCGAGGCGGGAATGCGCGACTGTCCTTTGGCAAGGGTCTGCTGCGCGCCGCTGACGTCGTTGGAGCGCAGATCGATCAACGCCAGCGAAAGGTAGTTCTGATCGTTATCAGGATTGCGGGCAATGGCGTCACGGAATATGCCGGCCGCCTGGGCGGTGTCGCCGGCATGCGCGAGGATGTCTCCCATGAGCGTGAGACAGGCGTCGTCTTTGCGGCCGGCTTCGGAGATCTGGTTTGCAATTTCGATGGCGTGGGAGTAGTCGTGCTTCTGGAACCAGGCATTGGCAAGATTGAATTTCACTTCATCTGAGCCGGGATTGGCCTGCAGAGCCGACTGGAATTGCTGGATCGCGTCGTCGTACAAGTGATAACGCGCCAGCAGAACGCCGATTCCGTTCAAGGTTCGATAGTCATTTGTGCTGAGCGCATCGAGTTGTTGCACTGCATTCCGCGCTTCAGCTGATCTTACCGGCTTTGAGATAGGCCTCGGCGAGCATGTAGACGTTTTCCGGTTGGTTTGGGTGACGTTGGATCTCGTTGTTCAGTTCGGTAATGTCGAGTTGCTGACGAGCGGTCGAGGCGAGTTGCGATCGATTGTCGAGATAGTCGAAGAGGTGTTCAAAGGGGTACGGTCCGGCCTGTGAGTTTTTGGAGATAGTTTTGAAGACATTCAGATCGCGAGTGGCGGCGTCTGTCTCATGGAGACTGCGCTCGATCATGGCGAGTTTGTAATATCCATTGCCGGGATCGTGCGCGATCTTTACATATCGGCGCAGCAGTTCTTCCGCTTCAGGGAGGCGTTTTGCGGCAGCGCGCAGATTCGCCAACTCCAGAAGAGCGTCGGGGTATTGGGGATTGTACTGAAGGGTCTGTTGAAAATAACGTTCAGCCGCAGCGGAATCTCCCTGCCGCTCAGCGATGAAGCCGAGATTGAAGAGGCAGGTGGCATTATGCGGATCGAGCGCCACGCCTTGCTGGAAGTAGGATTTTGCCTCATCGAATCTGCCGAGATTGCGGTAGGAGAGGCCGAGGAAAGCATAGGAGCGCGCAGATTTGTCGATTTCGAGCAGGGAGTTGAACTTGTCGATCGCCTTCTCGGTCTTTCCTGCCATGAAGTAGCTTTCGCCAAGCGCGGCAAGCAGGTCGGGGCGGCCGGGAGAGATCTCGAGGCCGGACTCGAGGAGCGGAATCGCGTCCTCATAGTAGTTTTGCGACATCGTGACCCGCGCCATAAGAAAGGTGATGTCGGCATTTTGAGGCGCTATCTTGTGCGCCTGCATCAGAGCATCCAATGCGTCGAGGGGGCGCGATTGAGCGACATGACTCTGGGCCAGAAGATAGAGGCCCTCGGCGCTTTGGGGCTGGATTTTGAGCGCTCTTGTCAGTGTCAGCTCAGCGCGGGCGCTTTCGCCGGCGCGAAGCAGCACCTGGCCGAGGTTGAAGAGAATTTCGAAGTTTTCGGGTTCGAGAGCTTCCGCCCGATCAAGCAAGCGCTGAGCCGCTTTATATTGCTGAGCTGATGCCAGCAGTACGCCGAGCGAAAACTGTACCTGAACATCGCCTTTGTGATTGTCGGCTAGAGCATCGGCTGCGCGCAGAGCGTCGGCAGTGCGATGGGCCTGCAGGCAGGCGCGGACCAGGTTAAATTGCGATTGCGTAGAACGCCCCCGCTCAAAATGAGGGATGGCTTCCGCCGCGGAGCCTTTCATCATCAACAGGACGCCGAGATTGTAGTTGGCATCGGCATTTGCGGGATCCATGCGCAGAACGCTGCGAAACTCGCCCTCTGCAAGGTCCCAGCGTTTCTGCGCGGCATAGCCATTGCCGAGATTGTTGAGAGTCCTGGTAGACCTCGGGTTCAAGCGCAGAGCGCGCTCAAATGAGTCCGTGGCTGCCTGATAGTCCTGCTGATTCGATTCGATGATGCCGAGAAGGTTATAACCCTCGACGGTCGGATGCTGCTTCAGTTGTTCGAGCGCCTCCGTGCGTGCCTCGGCAAGTTTGTGTTCCGCCAGAAGAGTCTCCGCCGCATGAAAAGGAGATGCATCCGCCTTCTGCTGGGCGAGGATCGGAGCGAGTCCTGTAATACCCAGAAGCAAAAGAACACTGGCTTGACGCGCGAAAGTTCCGGTCATCGCGACCATGGCTTTTGAGGCGATGCGGGGGTCCATCCTCTCGATACCTGTTTGTAGATGCGTTGCGGCGCTCATTGTAGCACTTCCAATGCTCGCTTTGCGTTGGCGTCGTCGGGCCGCAACTGGAGCAGTTGCTGAAGCACGTCGCGCGCCTTCTGCTTGTCATTTCGATTTGCGTACAGACGCGCAAGGTTGAGGTAGGACTGTTCAAACGTGGGAGCAGCCTTGATGCCGGCGAGGAATTTGTTTTCGGCTTGCGTGTAATCCTGGCGGCGCACGTAGAGTACCCCGAGATTGTTCAGCGCCTCGGGATAGTCAGGCCGCAACGTGATGGCGTGCTCGAGGTATTGCTCGGCGCGCTGAAAGTCATCCTGCTGGGCGAAGAGCATACCCAGGCTGTAGTGAATCTCAGGATCGTCGGGACGAATCGAAAGGGCGCGTGAGAGCGATTCATCCGCCTTGTCGAACGCGCGCTGCCGCCGATACACGTTGCCAAGATTCAGATGCGCGGTGAAGTAGTCGGGCCGAATGCTGATGGATTTCTGGAAGTCGCGGATGGCCTCGTCCGCGCTCCCTTCCTGAGCGGCGATCATTCCCAGGTTGTTCCAGGCTTCGGCAAAGGAGGGACGCAGCTCCACTGTCTTTTGCAGGAAGCCTTTCGCTTCATCCGTCCGGTTGCGGCGCAGGTTGAGGGTGCCGAGGTTGTAGTAGGCGTTTGCGTTGTCTGGCTTGGAGGCGATGACCTGCCGGAAAGACTCGGCTGCCTGATCGAAGAAACCATGCTGATAGAGGGCGACGCCATAGCTGAAGTCGTTGCGTTCAAATGTATCCTGCATCAGCAGTCCGGGAAAGGGTAGAGCCGCGCGCATGCGTGACTTGTTGTCGTCGGGAATCGAGTTGCTGTCGTCGGCGATATGCCGCCAGTCGGCTAAACCCTGGTAGAGCTTCACGATCATTCCGTTGCCGTCAATCAATAGCGACGCGGGGATCGGCAGATCGCGACGGCGATCCAGAAGATGGCGATAGAGGATGTTATAGATTCCGGACATTTCTTCTGTCGCGAAGAGAATTGTGGCGAACGATCGGCACTGAGCTGCAACCTTGCGCGCCTCAGTGACGCCCCCGGGCTGATCGAGGTTGATTGCAACCACCTTGAGATGGCTGCGTTCGAGCATCATGGCCCTTGTCTTCAGGTCGAGGAGCTGGCGCAGACATGGCCGAGATTCAGTCGACCAGAATGTCAGCAGCACGGGGCGCCCGCTCCAGGAATCGAGCGCATGGTCAACTCCATCAAGGTCAGGAAGCTTGAATGCCGGGGCTCTTAGTGGCTGAATGAGCCACGTCTCCGATTGGAGGGGCAACGCCTCACGTGACAACGTTGTCGACGCCGTTTTCTTATCACTTTGCGTTGTGACAAACGGAACCGCGCGAAACTGAGAGTTGCCTTCTTCGATCTGGATGCGGTGGCCAACCGGCAAATCAGAGAGGGTCTGCTTCAACCCTGAGGGCCAGCGAACCGCGGCCTGAACGGTCCCTTGCTGTGAGCCGAGGCCGAAGAACAACTCCTTTGCATGCTGCGAGAGGAATCCAGAGCCGGCCTGGAGATACTTTGTCTGCGTTGTGCCGCCGGTGGTGATGGTGACCGATGCGCCGATGGCGTCGCGATTGCTGCGGGTGCCGCGCAGGCAAAACGAGATCGATGATCCGATGGGATTGAGGTCGTTGTGAAGCACGCGCACCTGCGGGGCATTTCGATTCTTCAGGATCACTTCGAGGCGGCCGTCATGATCGAGATCGGCAAGGGCGAAGGCGCGCGCATCGTCCCGGAAATCGAGTTGCAGCGTGCCTGAGGCTTCAGTGAACGTGCCGTCGCGATTGTTCACCAACGCAACGTTGCGGGCCAGACCGTGCCAGGTGTGATCGGCGCGCACCAGTTCATTGATTGCGTTCCAACCACGCTCGTAGGCGAGCAGAGGAGTTACCTCTTCGGGAGACTTGGCCACGACCTGGCGCCAGAAGAATCCGGCAAGTTCATCACTTAGAGGACCGGTGAGATATCCGTTGGAAACATAGAGGTCGCTGTAACCGTCGTGATCCCAATCCCAAAAATCGGAAGACCATGACCAGCGGCCCATCTCCACCGCGGCGGATTGACCAACGTTCAGGAATGTTCCGTCGCCGCGGTTTCGATAGAGTGCATTTCCTTTCGCATGCCGTTGGTATAACTCGCGAATGCTGTCCGGCGCGCCGCGGTGAAACTGCGGCTGCCGTGACACGCGCTGGCCGGCAGCCTCCCACATGCTCGGAACGTAGATGTCCTGGCGGCCATCGTTGTCGAAATCGGCCCAGCAGCATCCCATGCCCGCACCGACACTCTCGATATGCGCCTCTTTCGAAACGTCCTTGAATGTGCCGTCGCCATTGTTGCGATAGAGTTGAGAGCTTCCGAAGTCGTTGGCCACGAAGAGGTCGGGCAGGCCATTGCCATTCGAGTCTCCCCATGCGCAGGCGAAGCTATACCGATCGTTATTGATGTTGAGGCCCGATGCCTCGGTGGTCTCGACGAAGGTGCCATCCCCCTGATTGCGGAAGAGGTAATTGGGCGGGCCGTTTCGCGCGTCGTAGTAAGGGACCGGATAGTTGTACTGCTCCAGCCCGAGGTAATACATGTACAGACAAAAGTAGATGTCCAGGCGCCCGTCGTTGTCGTAGTCGGCTATGGCTGCATGCGTGAATGAGCCCTGCGGCGGGTGGGCGAATTTGAAGGCATCCCGCTTGAGCGTGAACGTTCCATTGCCATTGTTGAGAAACAGAAGAGGGCCCGAGCCGCAGACCACAAGAAGATCCTGGCGCCCGCGGTTTTGGAAATCGGCGAACAAGGCACATGCGGTGCGGTCGAGAACGCCAACGCCGGCCTTCTCGGTCACATCTTCGAATGTACCGTCGCCGCGATTTCTGTAGAGCCGGTTGGGCAGGCCGGCGGGCTGGCAGACATAAAGATCGTCAAAGCCATCTCCGTCGAAATCCCCCGCCGCTACACCGTTGTTGCCATAGACATCAATGCCGACAGCGCCGTCCATTACTGTGCGCCAGTAATCGGCGCCGCGCGCCAACTGCGTGCCATAGGAATCGACTCCGGCGAACGCACCAGCAGTGATGTCAACAAAGACAGCGCCCTGGGAAACGGAGATCTTTTCTTCGCCGAAGCGCCACTGCCGCGCGCGCCATTGTTGCGACTCGTCTTGCGACCACTCCATCTGCCACGAGCCGACGCGTTCCTCCCGCTTGTTTTCCGGGCAGGCGGAGACAATGTCGTATCGAATCTCGACGCGAAGAATGGAGGGGGCCAGCGCGCTCTGCTCGATGCCGTAGATTTCGAATTCAGCAGTCTCGATGGATGAAGCCGGTTTCAGCCACTCCGCCATGCTCTCAATGAACCGCTCACGGGTTCGCTTCGAGGTTGAAAGAAATCTTCTCGTGAATGTGTCAATTCCATAGCCGTTCCGAACCGGATTCGGCGTGACCGCTTCAACCTCCGAAGCGTCAATCTCGGGCTCGAGGAAGGCGGCAAGCGCGGTTACATTTCGCAGGGATTGCTGGAGAGCCGCTCCCCACTGGTTGAGGATCGATTCAATCTCAGATGCGCGTCTTTTCCAGAGGGAAGTCGTCCAGACCCGGCTGCACCAGTCGAAAAATGTCGGTCAGCGGGGACTGCGATGGGTAGTGCGGAGCAAGACGAATGTCCGCCAGGGAGAAATTGCCGGCGGTATCGGAGGCGACTCCCGCCATTCGAATGCCCAGGATGGGCGCCGGCTTGAGCATCAGAGGCGCGAAGCTGAGGCCCTTGAGAATCGTTCTCCGGGAGATAAGGGGACGATGTGGGTTGAGCGGGAACTTCATTGGTCGAAATCATAGAGCAATCTGTTCATGGCAGGCAGCCCAGGGTTGATATTGACAGGACAAACACACAATTGCGTAACATGAAAAGGTCTCCGCGATCCCGACGGCTTCGCCTTGTCCGCAAGGTAAGTCATAAGATAATGCTTGATTTATAAGTCAACACTTGGCGCGCTGTCAGCATGTGCAAATCGATTCACCTAGAGGGGTACTGGATTGGGTTTAGATCGGTCTCCAACTTTTGATTGACAAACATTTTAAGAATCACGTAGTTTGCTGCGCTAGGACTGAAACCGTTTACATCGCAGTGCCCTTTTTTGTTCCCCGGATCCCTGAGCAACTGTTTTACCCAGACGAGAAGTGTGACGCAGACCAGCAAATCGTAAGCAAGCGGAGGTTTATTCTCATGGGTCGTAATTCTGGAAAAGTTCTGTTTTTAAACTCACTACGATGTGCAGTTCTTGGAGGCTTGTGCGTTCTCCTCGTGCAGAGCAGACCTGCTCTCAGCCAGGTGGATGAAGGCGCGATAACCGGAACTGTTCAGGATTCCAGTGGCGCAGTCGTGCCCAACGCAGATGTCACACTGGTCAACAAAGACCAGGGAACCACGCTCCAGACAAAGACAAGCTCCAGTGGCGGTTACACGTTCTCGCCGGTGCGCATTGGCCATTACACGCTCACGGTGACGTCGGCGGGTTTTGCCAGGACGACGCAGACGAACATAACGGTCAACGTGGCGCAAGTAATCCAGGTGAACGTTTCGTTGAAGCCTGGCGGAACCACGGAGACGGTCGAAGTGAATACTGCGCCTCCGGTGCTGCAGACCGAGGAGGCCTCGGTGGGGCAGGTGATCGGCGAGGCGCAGGTGAACAACCTGCCGCTGAACGGTCGAAACTTCACCTTCCTTGCCCAACTTGGCGCAGGCATGCAGACGCCCCAGGCTGATACGCGCGGCAACGCCGCATCGGGAGCCTTCTCGGCAAACGGCCTTCGCCCCGCGCAGAACAACTACCTGCTGGACGGCATCGACAACAACTCCAACGCGGTCGACTTCCTCAACGGCACCAACTACGTGATTCTGCCGCCGGTGGATGCGATCCAGGAGTTCAAGGTCCAGACCGCTGACTTCAGCGCCGAGCTCGGCCGTGCGGCCGGTGCGGTGTTGAACGCCACGATCAAGTCCGGCACCAACAGCATTCACGGCGCGGCGTGGGAGTTCTTCCGCAATGACGTTCTTGACGCCGCCGACTACTTTGAAAACAACACCGGCATCGGGAAGGGCAAGCTGCGCCAGAACCAGTTCGGCGCTTCGTTCGGCGGCCCCATCATCAAAAACAAGATTTTCATTTTTGGCGACTACGAGGGATTCCGCCGCGTTCAGGGTTCGCCCGAGAGCGGCAACGTTCCCACGAAGCTGATGCGGAGCAGCAACTACACAGACCTTTCCGACATGCTCTCGCTTGAACGATCGGCACGACGCGTGCGGACGTCCTCGGTCGCAGCATTCAGAAGGGAACGATTCTGGATCCGGCCACCACCCGCTATGTGGCCGCCGGCGCACGTGGATCCGGTTTCCGGCCTGGTGAATAACAGCGGCTCAGGTGGCATATGTTCGCGATCGCTTTCAGCTCGGCCTGCGGACCCGGCGCTAAGACCGTGACTGCTGGCGGCCTGCCCCGATCTGAACCAACTCACCGGAGCGAACGCGGGTCGAATCGACCAGAATGCGGTTACGATCCTGAACCTGTTCCCTCAACCGAACTCCGGCCTGCAGACCTACGGCAACAGTCCGGCCCTGTTTGAGCACCGCAATCAGTTCGACGTCCGCGGCGACGTGAACCCCACCGACAAAGACCAGATCTTCGGTCGCTACAGCTTCTCCGACGATCCCATCTTCATTCCGGGTATCTTCGGCGGCATTGCCGACGGCGGCTCATTCGACCAGGGCGACCAGACCGCTAAATCGCACCAGATGGTCGCGGGATATACGCACATCTTCTCGCCCAGCACCATCAACCAGGTGCGCGGAGGTTTTGCCCATCTGCACACCACGCGCTTCGGTCCGGAAGCCACCACCGCGGGCATTCCCGAAAAGTACAACATCCAGGGTATTCCGCAGCCGCCTACAGATGGCCCCGAGAACGGCGGTCTTCCCGCATTCAGTATCGGCAACCTGGCGCAGCTGGGCAGTAACTCGTTTCTGCCCTCGGATGAAGTCAGCCAGACGCTCCAGGTTACGGACGACTTTACCAAGGTCTATGGGAAGCACAGCTTCAAGATGGGCGTCGAGTACCAGAGCGTGAAGTTCTCTACGCTTCAGCCGGCCTGGTCGCACGGCCAGTTCGACTACGACGGCAGGTTCACGGATATTCCCAATGTCGGCCAAACCACCGGAGGCATTGCTCAGATGCTTCTGCCAACTCAGGCAGCCCCGGGCACCATCAACGGAAATCCCAATCCCAACGGCTTCAGCTACTCGGGTGGTTCCGACCAGACTTATTCCTCCAACATCAACAAGACCTACGACCAGAAGGTCTACTACGCCACCTACTTCCAGGACGACTGGAAGGTCAATTCGAAGCTCACCCTGAACCTCGGCTTACGCTGGGATTACTTCGGTCCCATCAACGAAACCAACGGCGGACAGGCGAATTTCGTTCCGTACCCTGTCCCTGGGACACCTATCGGCGCTCCGACGTTCATAATCCCGGCCAGCGGCAAAGACAACCGGACCTTGTCCACCACATCCGATTGCCTGACGGTCTTCGCCAGTTGTACCGGTTTTCAGAACCTGCTCTCCCAGGATGGCATCACGCTGATGCAGACCAACCGATGGGGCCAGGGACTGCTGCAAACCCAGAAATCAAACATTGCTCCGCGTCTCGGCTTCGCTTACCAGGTGAATCCGAAGATCGTGGTCCGCGGCGGTTACGGGCTCTTCTATAACTCCTTCGAGAACCAGGGATACGGTCCGAACATCGGCGAAAACTATCCCTTCGTGTTCAACCTGACACCGAGCACCCAGGCGGCCCCAGGCTTCGCGGGTCCTTCGGGCGGCGTTGCGCCCACCAGTTACAACACCGCCTACTCCCATTGCCCCACCGCGGGAGGAGATCCAGCGGGCGGCCATGGAACCGCCAACTTCGAATCCGGTTTCTCCTGCTTCAGTCTCGATCCTAAAACCTTTAATGCGCTGGGAGTGGGCTTGCAGGGCTTGCAGTTCAACTACGCCACCCCGCGCACCTCCAGCGCCAACCTCACCGTGCAGTACTCCCTTACCCGGACCATATCTGCTCAGGCTGCGTACGTGTTCACCCAGGGTTCGAACCTGCAGGGCGGCGTCGGCTACCAGAACGTCACCCAGATTCTCCCTAACAACGTCAGCAGCACCAAGAGCGGCTGCCAATCGGCCACACACGATTACGGTGTGTTCCCGGGCGACAGTTGCGTGCCTTTCCCGGACTTCGGCGGCGGCAGCTACCAGGCCACCTATGGAGACAGCACCTACCACGGCTTGCAAACCAAGACTCGAAGACCAGTTCTCGAATGGTCTGACCTTCCTCATGGCCTACACCTGGTCCAAGGCCATGTCGGACGCCGGCGACTTGCTCAACGGCGGCACCACCGGCGGTCTGCGTGCATACAACGTTCCGGGCCTCGGACCCAGGTTCGATTGGGCTCCGGCAAACTTTGATATCCGCAACGTATTCCACTTTAGCGGCGGGTATCAGTTGCCCTTCGGCAAGGGCCAGAAGTATTTGAACACCGGAGGGATCACCAACGCCATCCTGGGTGGCTGGGCAACAAACTGGATTGTGACATTGCAGGGAGGCCAGCCGCTGAACTTCACCTGCCCGACAGGGACAATCGCCGGGGCCGGCCAGTGCAATGACGTCCTCGTCAAGGGGCAGAGTCCGAAACTCGGGATCAAAACGCAAGATCGTCGATGGTGCGCCGCGGCCCTTCTGGGTCAACAACGCAGCAGCGTTCAGCCAACCATGCAAGCTGTCCGACGTGACGGGTGGTGATCGCTCCCGATCCGGCGTCGATTCCGACGGTTGCCTTCCGCTCGAGAGTTCCGCAGCTTACGGCTCCAAACCCGGCCAGATCGTTGGTCCCGGCTTCCATCGCTTCGACTTCTCGCTGTTCAAGAAGTTCCCGATCACCGAGCGCGTCTCAATGGAGTTCCGGTCGGAGTTCTTCAACATCTTCAACCATCCGAACTTCAACGCACCCAACTTCGGCGGCAACGGAGTGGTGGCGATTGGCGGTTCGGGAAACTACACTGACCCGCACTTCGGCGAAGTTGGATCCACACGCGACAATCCGTATGATCCGCGTCAGATCCAGTTTGCTGTGAAGTTGTACTACTAAGCTAAGATGGGATCACCCCGGTTCGGATGTCGCACTCCCGGACCGGGGTGTTCTCAACTCAGCAGCACGCTGCTCACGCGGAGGCGAACTGTGAGCAAAGAGTTCCGGCTTCAGGTTTGATCCTCGTTGTGATGGCGTGGACCATCTGCTCTGCCGGACGAAGATACACAGCGCCAGAAACTCGACCAGCAGTATCAATCTGCCGTCGCCGATTACGAGGCCGGCCGCTATGCAGAGGCGGCTGCTCGTCTCGAGCCGCTCCTTCCATACGCATCGAAAAGCTTTGAGATCCATGAACTGCTGGGCATGGTGTATGCCTCTCTCCCTGACGGCGATAAAGCGATTGAACATTTGACGACGGCGGTCCAGATCAAGCCGGAGTCAGGAGAAGCGCGCACCAACCTTGCCGCGACCCTGCTGCACTTCGGCAAAATCGACCTTGCCGGCGAGCAGTTCCGAAAAGCCGCTGGCTCTGGAGCCAAAGAGCTACGATGCAAATCACAATCTGGGCGAGTACCTCATTCAGCGAGGGAAGCTGGCGGAAGCTCAGCACGTTTCTCGAAGAGGCTTACAGAATCAATCCAACTGCTTACGACAACGCCTACGATCTAGCCATGGCCGATTTCATGCTCGGCAACCTCGACGAGGCCAGAACGGTAGTGCAGGCACTACTCGAACAGAAGAAAAATGGCGAGTTGCACAATCTGCTCGGTCAAATCGACGAGAAGGATGGCAAGTTCGTGGCCGCGGCCAATGATTACGAAGCTGCCGCGCATCTCGAACCCAGTGAGGAGAACCTGTTCGCATGGGGCAGCGAGATGCTGCTGCACAGGACCTATGAGCCCGCCATTTCGATCTTCCAAAAGGCTGGCGAGCTCTATCCGAAATCCCCGCGCATCTTGATTGGCCTGGGGCTGGCGCTCTATTCGCGAGGTATTTACGACAAGGCGGTGAACGCCCTTATTGCTGCAGCCGACCTCAATCCGCAAGACCCACGGTGCTACGTGTTCCTATCCAAGGCATACAACAGTTCTCCTCTTCAGGCAGATGAAGTTGTGCGAGCGGTTCAAACGGTATGCCGAGTTGCAACCGAACAATGCGCTGGCACAGTACTACTATGCGGTGAGCCTTTGGAAGGGGAAGCGTGTCGAGAATTCGAACGTCGATCCAGGCTCCGTCGAGGCTTTACTTAAAAAGGCAATCGCGCTCAACGATTCACTCGCGGATGCGCATGTGCAACTTGGAAACCTGTATGCCGATCAGCGCCAATACGAGAAATCGATTCCGGAATATCAGCGTGCATTGGAACTCGATCCGAGTCTCGCCGATGCGCACTACAGGCTGGCAACGGACATGGTGCACACCGGACAGAAGGAAGATGCGCAGAAGGAATTTGCCATCTACCAGAAGCTTCGCGCCGAGCATCTTGGCTGAAGTGCAGAAGGAACACGAGGAGGTTCGCCAGTTTGTGTATTCAGAGCAAACGGCGAACACCGAAAGGCCATGATCGTGAACTCCTCGTCGTCGCGCGAAATCGCATGCAAGGTGAGCCGCAACCGCAGGGAGTTTTTGCGGAATGCTGCGGGATTGGCGCTGGGCGGCGCCATCACTGCAGGCCAGCCCGTTCGTTCGAGCGGAATCAGCCCGCAAGAAGCGCAAGGTGGTCGTTGTTACGTTCGGCGGCGGCGCTCGCGACCAGGAGACATTCGCGCCCGAAGGCCAGGAAAATATTCCTCACATGCTGAACGAACTGGCTCCGCAATCGAGCTTCTTCACGCATGTCACGAATGATGGAATCCTGGGGCATTACGTTGCGACCGCGAGCCTGACGACTGGCGTATACGAGACGCTGAACAACTTCGCCGCGGTTGCGCCTGAGCATCCGACCGTCTTTGAATACTTCCGAAAAGACCTGCGAAGGCCATCGTCCGACGCGTGGGTGGTTGCGCCCAGCAACGGTTTCAATCGCATTGGTGAGAGCGATGTGCGCGGCTTCGGCCCCGGCCTGGGCGCGCGTGTGATCCTGCCCAAGCGCTTGCTGGGTCTGGCCACCTCCGCCGGCAGCGCGGACTTCGATCATCTGCTGCACGACAATTACGAGACGCCGCTTTACACGCCGGCTCTGGCCGGGGGAGAAGTGGAGTTGCGTCAGCTCGAGGAGACTCTGAAACTCTCGGTTGACGACTTTGCTTCTCACGCGCGCACCCTCTCGAGTCCCGATGAGTTGTCACTGTATATCGCAAAGCGCCTGATGCGGGAAGAATCGCCGAGCCTGTTGTGGATCACGATGCACGACATCGATGTTGCGCACTCGGGGGCATACTCGCTCTATATCGAGGGCATCAGGCGCACTGACCGGCTCTGCGCCGAACTGTGGAAGACGATCGAGACTGATCCGGAATACGCCGGGAACACGACCATGTTTGTACTTCCCGACTTCGGGCGGGATTCCGATCTTGATGCCGGCGGCAATGGCTTTCAGCATCATCGCACTGGCGATGCGGCCAGCCGAACCACGTGGATGATGGCGCTGGGCGCAGGCGTGAGGCACGGCGTGGTCTACAACGACCCCGTGCAGTCCGTCGATCTTGTGCCCAGCATCGGCGCCATCATGGGGTTCTCTCCGTCGCAATCCGCAGGGCAAGCTCATTCGGGAGTTGGTTTAGCCATGCTGCCACGCGATCTCAAAGCAGAGAGCTTTGCCGGATATCCTCCGCAGGCGAAGGCGGTCGCGTGGCGCATCTTGATGCGATCCGGCGATTGCCGCTGGCGTTTGTCCCCAGCCTGCTTCGTCAGGTTATCGACTACGACTACAGCTTCCCCGTCGAGCGGTCGGCCATCGAGAGAGAACTGAGCACCTTGAGTTCGCTCTCTGAATCGCAACGCGACGAGTGGTTCCGCGCGCTTCAACGCAATTTCGCTTTCGGCTTCGCTGGAGAATTCTGACTGGATCAATCTGCCGGCTCAGTTCGTCGAGCAGCAAGCGGCTTACCTCTGGTCCACGCACCAACTCGATGCGTTTCGCAAGGCTGCGACGGAGTATGGTGATCGGCTGGCGAAAGGAGACGCCCGTTGAACCCGTCGCCATGCAGCGATTGGGGATTGCGGTGGTGGGGCAGGGAGTGGCTGCCTACGACGCTCCATTGTTCAGAAAACTGCGCACGCATGGAACGTGGTTTACGCAGGTGAATCCCAATGGCGCACTGCAAGCGCTGCTCTCAGCGGTCGAGCAGCGGGCGCAAACGTCATCCCGCTGCCTATGCGCACTGGTATGTGGATGGCGGAGCTGCCAATGCCTCATGCGCCGGAGATCACATGCGTTTCGTACGACAGTCTTGCTCCTCTGCGCGGATCGCTTTTGAAGAGAATGCAGCCGAGATCGGGCGGCCGGGCATGGGACCCGAGGAACTGCGAACGCGTCTCGCCCGCATGACTCCGGCGGATCTGGATATGGAGAACGCCACCGATCCGGTTCTGAGCCGCTTTCAGATGAAGCTGTTTACGGAAGGTTCGGGCACCCAGATATACAGCACGACGTTCGCGCAGTGGACAGCGCGTGAGGTGTTACGCAGAGCACAGGCTCTCACGCTGCTGGTTCGGTTTGCACCGCGTCAGCGGCAACGCCCGATGAATGAGTTGCTCTCGGGCAAACAGGGCGAAGCAGAGCTTGATCCGGCAGGTTCGCTGGTTGACGCCGAAATGGGTGCGTATTATCACTGGATCGATCAGCAGAGGCTTCCGGGCGCGGAGCGGTCCGCATTCATAGCGTGGTTTGAAGGTCACGGCGATGCTGTTGCGGTGGGGCCCGCCATGCCGCGCGGCGCTGAATCCCACTCGCCGATCGAGATGAGCAAGCTCTTGTCGCTGGTGACCACCTGATTTCGAGACAACCTGCGGATGACGCAGTCCAGAGCGTAGGACTCTCCGCGGTGTGCAAGTTCGCAGGAAGAGGAGAAAGAGATGATTCGGCGCGACTTTATCAAGCTGGCAGGAGCGGCGGCGGCAAGCACGGCACTCTCGGCGTCCTGCCGTTGGGACGGAGCAAACGCAAGCATCCGGGCGCAGGATTCTGCCAATCAATCGCAATTGGCGCTACCATCCGGCCTGGGTGGATGGCGCAGAAGCTCCGAGCTTCGATGACTCCAGCTTTCAGCGCGGTGGTCATTCCGCACACCAACGTCGAACTCCCCTGGCACAGCTTTGACGACAAGGACTACGAATTCGTCTCCACCTATCGCCGCCGATTCAAATACCCGAAGGACGCCGAGGGCAAGCGGGTGTTTGTCGACTTTGAAGGCGTAATGACCGCCTCCAAGGTTTGGATCAACGGCCAACTGCTGGGGAACTATCGTGGAGGGTTCACGCCCTTTTCATTTGAACTGACGAAGCACCTTCGTCGCGATGGCGACAACATCCTTGTTGTGCAGGTTGATTCCAGCGAGCGCTCCGATATCCCTCCGTTCGGTTACGAGATCGACTACATGACTTTTGGCGGACTCTACCGCGAAGTCGCGTTAAGAATCTGCCCACAGACTTATCTCGACAACATCTTCGCGCAGCCTAAGGACGTGCTCAGCTCCAGCCCCTCCGTTGACGTGCATTGCTTTGTGGCCGGAGACCTTGCGGCTGCCGGAAGTCTGACGCTGGAGGCCGAGCTGCGCGATGGCGATCGCGTGGTGGCCAAGGTTCGCCGCGAACTCGGGCGCTTGCCTGCGCAAGGTGCCACCAACGCCGAAGACGCCAAGGTAGATCCCTATACCGATGCCGCCGTTTACGCTACATCCGAGACAAAGAGCGATCCGGCACGGTTTACACTGACGCTGGAAAAGCTGAATGGCATTCAATTGTGGACTCTGGACAAGCCACAGATGTACACGACGCGGGTTCGGCTGCTGGCCGGCGAGCACGTGGTGGACGAAGATTCGCGGCGGATCGGTTTTCGCGAGGCCACATTCACCGATCACGGGTTCTCGCTCAATGGGCAGGTCGTGAAGCTTCGCGGACTCGACCGTCATCAGACCTTTCCTTATGTTGGCCAGGCCATGGCGGCACGCGGTCAGCGCAAAGATGCCGACATCCTGCGGAAGAACCTCCACTGTAATATCGTCCGCACCTCGCATTACCCGCAGTCGCGGCACTTCCTCGATCGGTGCGACGATATCGGCCTTCTGGTTCTTGAGGAAATTCCGGGATGGCAGCACATCGGGGACGAGAGCTGGAAAGAGGTTGCCATTGATAATGTGGGCCGCATGATTCGCCGCGATTGGAACCATCCCTCGATCGTGCTGTGGGGTGTGCGCATCAATGAGTCGCTGGACGATCACGGCTTCTACGTGCGCACCAATGCGCTTGCACATGCGCTGGACGACTCAAGGCAGACTGGCGGAATCCGTTACTTCCAGGAATCAGAATTTCTTGAAGATGTTTTCACGATGAACGATTTCGGTTTTCCGCTCAAGCCTCCGTGCCACCCTCGCTATCTCAATACCGAGTTTGTGGGCCACACGTTTCCGACCAAGATGACTGACGACGATGAGCGCCAGCGTGAACACACCCTGCGCCACGCGCGGATTCACAATCAGCTTGCTTCAAACCCGCAGTATGCGGGCGGTATCGGCTGGTGCGCGTTCGACTACAACACCCACGCCAATTTCGGTTCGGGGGACCGCATCTGCTACCACGGCGTGACCGATATCTTTCGCGAACCCAAGCCGGCTGCCGGATTCTACAAGTCGCAGTGTGATCCCTCGGAAGAAGTGGTGCTTGAGCCGGCATTTCATTGGGCCCGTGGCGACGAGTCTGTGGGTTTTACCAAGGCCGTCTTCTGCTCCAACTGCGAACACCTCAAGATTTACGCTCGTCCTACTGGAGTGGAGACAGCGGAGTGGACTCCGCTTGCCGAACTCGATCCCGATCGCACCGAGTTCGAGCACCTGAAGTATCCGCCGTTCGTGCTCGATGTTCAGAAGCTGAACATGCGCAAGCTCAAGCCTGCATGGGGCGATTTACGGATCGAAGGCTATATCGGGGGAAAGCTGGCGATCACGAAGATGCTCTCAGGATCGGGCGTGGACCGGAAGTTGATGGTGCTGCCTGACGACAAGGAACTGGTGGCCGACGGGACGGATTCGACCCGCGTGGTGCTGCGCGTGACCGACGAGTTTGGCGCTCCGCGAACTTACGCGAACGATCCGATTACTTTTACCGTTGAGGGACCGGCAACGCTGGTTGGAGAGAATCCCTTCTCCCTTGCCGGAGGTACGGGCGCTATCTGGATCAAGGCGAAGGAAGAAGCGGGGAGTGTAAGGCTCACGGCAAAGCACCCCAGGCTGGGAGAGCAGACAGCCGAATTCATGGTGACGGCCGCGCCGAAAGAAGAAATCTGACTCGCGCTGAATCGCTGGTATCCGGGGACAGAAAGCGAGCAGGGGATGCTGTGTGACGATGCGGAATCCCGAACTCCCGTCCCGGACCGAAGCCTCTCTTCATCGGCTTTGTGCTGGAAGTGCACCTCTACTCGGCGGCAGGTCAGCCACAGGGTGATCGCCCCTTTGAGGCTTGGGGTACAATACTTTAACCAGAAAGAACCATACCCCGGATTCCCGGCTGATTGCGCCCGGGACTCTTGAAGAGCCCCGCGCAGTTGCCAGCGCCGGGTGCTGATTTGCTTTCCCTCGCGCCAACGGACGACCTGCAGGGGAGGACGACCGCGCGGAAGAATTGCCGGGCTGATAGAAAAATCTCTGGGTGATGATACGAAATGTCAGGGGTTGTTGTTATCTATATTGAGCGGCCAAGAAGGACAGCGATGGCTGCAACCATTCGGGACAGATAGGGGGCAGGTTATGAACGTAAAGAAGTTGGTGATTTTCGGGGGCGCTGCGGTCGTTCTGGCGGGGGGCGTGGCCTACTTGCTCGGGATCTATCCGCCGGCTTTCAACCACGGTCAGGGCGCTATCGGGAAGCGTGACGTGTACCGCGCCCAGCAGGCATCGGATGCATCCGTCACTCCAGGTGCTGCGCCGGTAGCCCTGCAGGCGACGGTGGAGAAGATGAAGAACCACCAGATTCCTCAACTGCAGAACGGTCAGTTGTTCCTGGCCAACGGTATGGCGTACTTCCTGAACAACGGGCAGCTGATTGCCTTGAACAATGGCCAGGTGGTGGCGCTGCAGAACGGCCAGGTGACTCAAATGAGCAACGGTCAGTTCGCCATGCTGCAAAGCGGCCTGGTGGCTTTCTTGAACAACGGCCAGATCACCCAGTTGAATAATGGACAGATTGTTGCGCTGAACAACGGCCAGATGGGGCAGTTGAATAACGGGCAGATCGTCGCGCTGAACAACGGCCAGGTATCCGCCGCGCTGAACAATGGCCAGGCAGCCGCCGCGCTGAACAATGGCCAGGCAGCCGCGTTGAATAACGGCCAGATTGTTGCGCTGAACAACGGCCAGATGTTCCAGCTGAGCAATGGGATGACGTACTTTGTGCAGAACGGCCAGATGTTCCAGTTGAACAATGGTCAGTTGGTCCAGCTGAATAATGGTCAGCTCAATCAGCTTAACAATGGCCAGATCAATCAACTGAACAACGGCCAGTTGTTCTAGTCAAACAAACAACGGGCCGGCCGGAATCAAAATCGCACGGGAGCCTTGCCCTCAGCTATCCACGCTCGGAATCTGCTCATGGATCAAAGACCCGTCGGGGTTGGAAACAGGCCCGGAAACCTGACTCTCTTCAGCGCTATCTGGTTGCTGATCATTTGCATGACAGTCGCGGGTGGTTGTTTGGTTCGGGCGCAGCCCCGGCTTTACAGCCAGGAGACGAAGCAGTTCCGGATTATTTACTATGCACCGCAGCACGAGTATCTGGCTCCGCTGCTGATCCGCTCGCTGGAAAACGCCGAGCAGTTTTATCGCGAGAAGTTTGGATATACGCCGAAGGGCAAAATCACCATCCTGATTCAGGATTTTGACGACTCAGGATTTGGCGGCGCCGGAACGGTGCCCGTCAACTTCATCCAGATAGGCATCGAGCCGTTGAACCAGGTGTTCGAGACTCTGCCGTCAGCCGAACGAATGGGCTTGATGGGGAAGCATGAAATGATGCACATCGTGATGGGCGACCAGGCGGCCCCGCGCGATGAGTTTTTCCGGAAGATTTTTGCCGGAAAGATCATGCCGAACACGGACGACCCAATCTCCATTCCACTCAGCTTTCTGGGCAACCCGCGTGTGTACTCGCCGCGCTGGTTCCATGAAGGTGGAGCAGTGTTCATGGAGACGTGGATGGGCGGCGGCCTCGGTCGCGGGCTGGGCGGCTATGACGAGATGATGTTTCGCGGGATGGTCCGCGATAACCGACACATGTGGGACGTAGTGGGCCTGGAGTCGGAGGGAACGTCGGCTGACTTTCAGGTGGGCGCCAATTCCTATCTGTACGGGACGCGCTTCATGAACTATCTGGCGCACGAATACGGTCCCGACAAGCTCACCTCGTGGCTCGTCCGCGGCGACTCGAGCCGTGCCTACTTTGAGAGCCAGTTTCGCGAGGTGTACGGCAACTCTCTTCGCGAAGAGTGGCAGAAGTGGCTCGCGAGTGAACACGATTGGCAGAATGCCAATTTGAAGACAATCCGGCAGTATCCGGTGACGGCGGTGAAGCCGATGTCACCGAAGATTCTCGGATCGATTTCGCGGTCCTACTTCGATGCGAAAGCCAACATAATTTATGTTGCGGTCCGGCACACGGGCGCGATGCCGTATATTGCGGCGATCCATCTCGACTCAGGACAGGTGGAACGTCTCACCGGCATTCGCGGCGGGGCGGTGTATGACGTCGCATCGCTCGCGTTTGATCCGGATGGGCAACGGCTCTTTTTCACGACCAACAATACCCGGGGCCTGCGCAGTCTTTACATGTTCGATCTGAAGACTCGTAAGCGGACCCTGATTGGGGCGAACGCGCGGGTGGGCGATCTTGTGTTCTGCCGCAAGGACCAGTCGCTGTGGGGCGTGATGCACAACAACGGCTTGTCGAGCATTGTGCGGTTGGAATCGCCCTTCAAAGCGCTGAAGCTGCTCTACTCATTGCCGTACGCCTCGAATCTTTCGAATCTTGATATTTCGCCGGACGGCACGGAACTTACGGGCTCGCTGACGGATGAGACGGGAACCCAGCGGCTGGTGCGGTATCAAACCGGCGATCTGCTGGCGGGAAAGACAGAGCACGAGGTGCTTTATGATTTCCAGTTCGACTCCCCTGACAGCTTTACCTTTTCCGCGGATGGCCGGTACTTGTTCGGATCGTCTTATTTGACCGGTGCGTCGAACCTGTTTCGTCTCAATCTGGAAACAAAGAAGCTCGATGCGCTGACGAATACAGAGACAGGACTCTTCCGGCCTCTGCCGCTTCCGGACGGAAGCCTGGCCGCATTCGAGTATTCGTCGCGTGGATTTCGCCTGGTGAACCTGCCGATCCAGGTGATCGACGATGTCAATGCGATTCCATACCTGGGGCAAGCCGTCATCGAGAAATACCCGGAGCTGAAGTCGTGGAAGCTGCAATCGCGCAATAACATCGACGATCTGAAGTTGCGCACTTATGCGGGTTTTTATCGGCCCGTGCGCAACATGAGCCTGCAGTCGATCTATCCGATCGTGCAGGGTTACCAGGATGCGAAGGCAGGAGGCGTGCGCGCGGATTTCGGCGACAGCCTGGGAGTGAGTCATATTACGACGACGCTGTCCTATTCTCCGGGGAGTTCATCGGCGCTGAGAGATCAATTCCACGCTGCCCTGGAGGCCAGGTATTGGGACTGGCGGCTCGCGGGGTATTTCAACAGGGCCGATTTTTACGATCTGTTCGGACCTACAAAGGTGGGCCGCCGCGGCTTCGGGTTGCTGGGCGAGAAGCAGAAGACCTTCATTCACGACTCAGAGCGCACCCTCGAAATGACGGTGAACCTGGCTGGGTATTCGGGATTGGACAAGCTACCCGACTATCAGAACGTCACCGCCCCGCATACGCGCTTTGCGCGCGCCGCGGGGGAGGTTGCGTATTCGAACCAGGTGAAGTCGCTGGGCGCCATTGAAGACGAAAGCGGGGTGCAGTGGGATGTGAACGCTCAGCTTGACGATGCGTTTCCCAAGCTCTTTCCGCGCGTCTGGGGCGAATATACGCGTGGGTTTCTTCTGCCGATGAGGAATTCGTCGCTCTGGATCCGCTCATCGGCGGGCAAGTCGTTCGGCGATCAGACTGATCCGTTCGCGAACTTCTACTTCGGAGCCTTCGGGAACAACTGGATCGACAAGGGCGACTTCAGCCGTTATCGCTCTTACTACAGCTTCCCAGGAACGAAAATCGACGAGATTGGCGCGCAGAGCTTCGCCAAATCGCTGGCCGAGTGGGATCTGACGCCGCTGCATTTCCGCAATTTGGGCACCACAAAGCTTTACAGTAACTGGGCAAGGCTCGCGCTGTTCACTGGGGTGCTGGGGACAAACCCGGTCAGCGATGACCGAACCGGCCACGTGGACGCGGGCGCCCAGGTGGATTTCCGGCTGGTGTGGTTCTCGCAGGTGAAGTCGACGTTTTCGACGGGGTTCGCCGCGGCGCACGACGACTCCGGGCACACCGGAACCGAGTACATGGTCTCGCTTAAAATCTACTGAAGACATCGCTGGCTTGGCTCGCTGAAGGCCGAAGCTCAGGGTCGCGATCGAGCATGCGCAGGATCAACGCATCGATCTCCGGTGGAATGCCGGAGCGCAGTGTGGAAGGCGCAGCAACAATCCGGCACTCGATGGCCTCATAAACATCCAGAGGCGTTTCGCCGGCGAAGGGATGCTGCCCAGCCCATAGCTCGTAGAGGAGCGCACCCAGCGAGTACACGTCCGAAGCGCTGGTAGCCGTCTCGCCGCGCAGTATCTCAGGTGACATGTAGAGCAGCGTGCCCGAAAGCGTTCCCGATATGGTTCCAGAAGCACCAGTTGAATTTGTCTCAGGGCGCACCGGACCTGCCTGACGGGCAAGGCCGAAATCCAGGACCTTCAACACGCCATCTTCGCGCAGGATGATGTTTTCAGGCTTGATATCGCGGTGCAGAATTCCGGCCGCATGCGCTGCAGCCAGAGCACGCGAGGCCTGTCCGCTCCAGTCGATGGCTTGTGCCGCATCCACGGTTCCGGCGTCGATCAATTTCCGAAAAGTGGGCCCCTCGACCCATTCCATGGCGATGAACAGTCCAGCAGGCGAGTCTCCGAATTCGCAAACCGAGACGATATTAGGATGATGCAGTGCTGATGCGGCGTGCGCTTCCGTCTCAAACCGGTCGATCGCCTGCGGGCTCACAACCAGATGGCGGCGCAGTATTTTCAGTGCTATCGGACTGCCGGACGGATCATGGGCAAGATAGACTTCGCCCATTCCTCCTGCGGTTACCAGGGACTCGATCTTGTAGTTCCCGATCTGCTGTCCCGCGGTCAGGGTGTCAGGTTGATTCTCCAGAAGGTCGGCCGCAAGATGCACGGGTGGCGCGGCAAAGAATGCCTGGTCGTTTGTTTCGAGGAGCGATTCAACTTCTGCCCGGACGGACTCACGGGCGGAAGCAAGCAGAGGGCTGCGCTCGTGCGGAGGCAGGTCGACCACCTCGTGGAACAGGCTTTCGATTTCCTCCCATTCGACGCGTTGGTTCATTTCCGCTTCGCCGTTCATTTCGCGGATAAGCCAGGTGCGGGCGAGCCGCCAGTCGCGATTGACCGTAATGATCGATACCCCCAGCGCTTCGGCTGTTTCCTCGATGCTCAGGCCGCCGAAGTAGCGCATCTCGACAACCCTGCTCTTGCGTTCGTCGATAGCGTGCAGACGTTCGAGCGCCTCATGAAGCGCCACGACCTCGGCGGCTTCCTGGTGCACCGCTGGTTGCACATCGTCGATCGACACCATGACCTGCCCGCTGCCGCGCTTTCCGGTATGACGGCTCTTGGCATGATTCACCAGAATCTGCCGCATGGCGGTGCAGGCGACGGCCAGGAAATGGCCCCGGTTCTGATAGGAAGCATTTTCCGCGCCGGCCAGCTTCAGATAGGCCTCGTTGATCAGAGCCGTGGGCTGAAGGGTATTGCCCTTGATTCTGCCCGCTCCAGGCGCGTCGCGCCATGTGGTGCAACTCGTTGTATACGAGCGGCATGAGTTCGTTGAGAGCATTCTGGTCGCCCTTGGCCCAGGCGGTCAGCAGACTCGTCACCTCGCCCTGAGGGTTCATTTTCCTGATCTCCGCACGGTTCTCGTACAACCGATTTTCGGCAGTATACCCGCTTCCGGTCAACGCAGCCCTTGCCCGAGACGATGCATCTCCCAAAGATCGCGTGGAGTTTGCGAGAGCAGGGGCCGGACCGCCAGCATTCCGGTAGGTCCGATACTCTTCTCCAGGTACTTCAGCTCTGCGAACATGCTCTCGAGTTCGGGGTCGGGATCGACTTCAAGACCGGCTTCTCGAAGCAGAAGATCGCCCTTGGCGCGCACGCTAAGTTCGGTGGTCAACTGCAGAAGAGACAGCATGTCGCCGCGCAGTTCCGGCGGGAAGGCCTCCTGCAGAGACATCAAATAGGAGCCGACCCGCGTCTGCTGGAATTCCGCAGACCCGATCATGTTGAGGATCTCGATATCGCTGTCCATCTTGCCCCCCAGCCAATGCCGCAGCGACCTTTCGCTGAAGTAGAACACGAAGCCGAAGATCAACGGCAGTCCCACCACCGCCGCGACCATGGATGCCACAGGGAAACCGCAGGCTCTGATTGAACAGGGAATGAATCGCGATTGCGGCCAGAAGGCCCGGCGCGAAGAGGCGCCAGCCCCGCCATTGCCGGCTCTCGAGCAGGTATGCCGCAATCGTCGCTCCAAGTGCCGCCACGCCCCCGTGCATGACGGCTGTGCCGAGCCCGCGCAGGATCCAGGTGCCAAGCCCTCTTCCGACAGCAAGATGGAGGTAAGAAACATTCTCGACCAGCGCGAATCCTGCGCCGACGGCGAACCCGCAGATCGCCGAATCGGCCATGAACGCCACCCTAGCGGTTGCAGATCAGGAAGATCCAGTAAGCGGCCTTGGCGAATTCTTCCACGACTGGCGCGCCGAAACGGGCGTACTCATCCTGGCTGCCCGGGAAATGCTGGAAAACAAATGTATTGAATGCAAAGCAGAGCGACGGCTGCCAAGCGCACCGGCAGCGAGAGATGCCAGGACGGTGCGCGAAGAAACCAACTTGTAGCTGTCCAGCGCGCGAAGGGCGACAAGAAACAGAAGCACCGGCACCAAAGCTAATGCGAAGCGAAGTGCATCGCCGTGAATCATTTCGCGATGGAAGCGCTCAGCCCTCCAGGAGCGCCGATTCAAGCGAGTCGAGCAGAGGAAAGAGCTGGGTCAGCCGGGTAATTTCAAATACCTGGCGAACAAGACCGGTCTGGCGGCAGATCCGCAGCTCCCCACCTTTGTCTTTCAACTTCTTGGCGATCGTGACAACCGAACGAAGGCCCATGCTGCTGATGTATACGAGATCGCCAAAATCCATGACCAGTGTGTTGAACCCCTCCGAGATGCAGGCATCGCATGCCGGTTCAAACTGCGTGGCGCCCTCGACATCCATCCGGCCTGCAACACGCAGCACAGCTACCTTATCCCGAACCTCGACCCGCTCAATGATCACGATACTCCTAGGTTGCCTTATGCCGCCCTTAACGTCAATTACAGGAAGTGGCGCCGCCCCGGCCAGACCGGAGCGGGAGCGGAAGGTTGTGCTGCAATGGCAACACTAACATGTCGTAAAGTACCCAATTCCGCTACACCGTCGTAGCATTGACAACCCACAGGCCGTCTCATAGAGTCCATGTGCAATGCAGATAGCGGAAAGTGTGACCGAGTGGCTCCAGCTCTGGCGGGAGGGAGACCCGGTTGCGCTCGACCACGTGATGGCGCAGATGTATCGCGACCTGCGGCGGCTGGCAGCCTATTATCTCAACGGCGAGAGCCACGCGAACACCATGCAGCCGACGGCCCTGGTCCACGAGGCCTACCTGCGGCTGGGCGGGGTGCGCAACATGGACTGGAAGGGCCGCGCCCACTTCATCTCGGTTGTTACTCAGATCATGCGGAACATCCTGGTGGACCACGCCCGCGCTCGAAAAGCCGCCAAGCGGGATCCTGAACGCTTTGTGCCGCATGCGGAGCCGGGCAGCGACCCCCTGGACGTGCTTGCGGTGGACCAGGCGCTCACGGAGATGCTGGGCGCCTACGAGCGTTGCGCCCGCATCGTGGAACTGCGTTTCTTCGGTGATTTGGAATTCAGTGAGATTGCCGATGTTCTGGGCGTCTCTCTCAGCACGGTAGAGCGCGACTGGCGGTTTGCGCGCGCATGGCTCCATGAGCGCATTTCGAGGACCGCATGAACGCGAGTGACAGCCAGAGGATTCAGGAGCTGTTCAACCAGGCGGCAGAGCTGCCCGCTGATGAACGCGGCGGCTTTCTGGCAGCCGCCTGCGGGGAGGACGATGCGCTGCGCGAGGACGTGCTGCGCCTGCTGAGAGCGGACGAGGCCGCCGCGGAGAGCGACGCGTGGCAACGTCCGGCAATCGATCACGAGGCGCGGGCGCAGAACGCGGCGGACCTGACTACCGGCGAGATCGTCGGCCCGTACCGGCTGATTGAGCTGATCGGCAGCGGCGGTATGGGCAAGGTATACCGCGCCGTGCGGGTGGATGCGCAATTCGACAAAGCGGTGGCCGTGAAGCTTATTCGCACGGGATTTGACGCGGGGACGATTGCGGCGCGATTCCGCACCGAACGCCAGATTCTGGCCAACCTGGAGCATCCTTGCATCGCGCGGTTGCTCGATGGCGGTGTTACGGCCGATGGATCGCCGTACCTGATCATGGAGTACGTGCAGGGCGAGTCTCCCGGCGAGTACTGCAAACGTCACGAGATCACGCTTCGGCGGCGGCTCGAGCTGTTCCAGCAGATATGCGGGGCAGTGCACTACGCGCATCAACGCATGGTGGTACATAGGGACCTGAAGCCGGGAAACATCCTGGTCACCGCCGACGGCGTGCCGAAGCTGCTGGATTTCGGGATTGCCAAAATGCTGAGCGCGGAGCCCGATCAGGACGCTGCTCCCACGGAGCCCGGCTTGCGGATGATGACGCTGCGCTACGCAAGCCCCGAGCAGGTGAATGGCGAATCCATCACTACGGCTTCGGATATCTATTCGCTCGGGGTCATCCTCTATGAACTGCTGACCGAACGCTCGCCCTATCGCAATCCGCAAGCGCCCACTCTCGAAGTGATGCGAGCCGTGGCTGAGGAGAATCCGCCGCGGCCGAGCACTTATTCCCACGAGCTGACAGGCGATCTGGACAATGTCGTTCTCAAGGCCCTGAAGAAGAATCCCGCGGAGCGTTATGGCTCGGCGGCCCAGTTCGCCGATGACATTGAGTTATATCTGACCGGACGGCCGGTGCTGGCGCATGGGGACTCCATCTCCTATGTCACGGCCAAGTTCATCCGGCGTCACAAGGCAGCGGCGGCGGCGGCAGTGCTGGCGGTTGCCATGCTGCTTGTCGGGCTGGTGATGGTGAACCAGGCCCGTGCACGGGCCGAGGCACGGTTCAACGATGTACGAGAGCTGGCGCATTCGGTTCTTTACGACTACCACGACGCGATCCAACGGCTGCCTGGTTCGACGCCGGTCCGCGCACTGCTGGTGAAAGACGCTTCGCGTTACCTGGAGAAGCTCTCCGCGCAGGCCGACACCCCGGACCTGAAGCGCGAGATCGTCGAATCGTACGTGCGACTGAGCAAGGTGCAAGGCGACACATACGGGTCGAACCTGGGGGACACCGCCGGCGCAATCCGGAGCGCGGAAAAAGCCGTCGCGGTAGCGGAAGAATTGCTCTCCAGCGACAGCAGCAACAAGTCTCTGGTTGCAGCGGCGGACGCATTCTCCGTCCGCGCTTCGCTGCTGTTTTCCAGCGGCAAGCTCGATGAAACCGCAACGCTGTACGAGCGCGCCGTCAGCCTGCGCCGCAAGGTGGCGGCATCGGCACCGGACGATATCCCCAACGGAATCGCCCTGACAAGTCTTCTGTCGCATCTGGGCGATCTCTACGGCGGGATGGGCCTGCAGAATCTGGGCAAAACGCAGCAGGCTACGGAATTCTACCGGGAGGCGGATACGGTGATCGCCGGGCTGGGGGCGCGTTTTCCGGGCAACACCGACATTGCGCGGGGGCGGTTCACCGTGTTGCTCTCGCTGGGCGCGGCAGAGATGGGGCAGGGCCACAGCGAGCAGGCGCGCCGCATCCTGGAGCAGGCGATCGAGGAGATTGGGAAGGTGGTGCAGTCATCGCCGGAGGACAGCGATGCGCGCTTCGAGCTGGCCAACGCGGAGACCCGGCTGGGAATGAGCTTTGTAGATGCGCGAAAAGGCGCCGAGGCCGTGCCGCACATGAAGAACTCAGTCGATGCTATTAGTTCATTGCTCAAATCCGACCCCTCGAATGCTCTCTACAAGCGCTCGCTGGGGGTGGCAGAGACACAGTTGGCCGCGGCGCTGCGGGCAGCCGGGAATCTCGACGCGGCGCTCGATCTGAACCGCAACGCGCTGGCGCTGGCCACGGCGTTGAGCAAGGTGGATGCCGCCAACTCCGATTACCAGGCCGATGTCGGAATCGACGAGCGCAAGCTGGCGGATGCGCTCCTCGCGCATGGAGAGGCATCCGAGGCAGTGGGAGAGGCTAAAGATGCGGAGAGCGTACTTTGCGCGCATGCCGGACCGGGAAGCACATATCTTACAGCAAATTGCGATCGGGCCCTTGCCACGGAAGGCAATGCGCAGCTTGCCATCGGGCGCGCGGAGCAGGCAGCGGAGTCGCTCAGGAAGGCCGAGGCCCTGGCCGCCGCCAACCTGGCGAAAGACCCCGTGAACGCAATCTATCGCTCCGACCTGGCGCGGGCGCAGTCCGCGCTGGCTCTTGCGCTGGAGCGCTCAGACCGCGCTGCCGAGGCGCAGGCAGCCCACGAACGCGCCATGCAGAACTGGGCGGCATTGCGGACGGCTGGAGCGTTGACTACGGAAGACTCCTGGCGCGCCGCCGAGGCGGATCGCCTGTTCAGCGCCGCCAGCAATACGGACCGATATCGCTGAAATTGTCTCTCCAGCCCTTCATTCTGTCCCGCCTCCTGCTCCTTCCCAAAAAACCACAAAAGATTTGACGGCTGCCGCCCGCGAATTACGCCTATTTGGGCAACACGTGATCCGCAGTCCGGCAGCGCTGTCCCGGCATCCCCGAAAGCATAGATCGGTGCGCGCGCCCACAAGGAGAAAGCCCATGAAATTCCTCGCATCCGCGTTGCACGCCTCCGCTCTCTTCGTTTTGGCCGTCGCAGTCCCCATCTTTGCCCAGGTGCCGGAACGGCCAGACTCTGCCCCTGTCTCCAGCGCGGCCGGGCGAATTCCGGCGATTCCCGACCGCGTTGTCGAGGAGGCTGATGACAGCCAGTTGGCGCGCATTGCAGGCAATACGCACCCGCTGGCACGGCCGGAGTTCGACCGCGGCGAAGTCGATTCCGGCATGGTGCTCGAGCACATGCAACTGGTGATCGCGCGCAGCCCGCTTCAGGAGGCCGCACTCGGAGCTTTTATGGACGGGCAGCTCGACCCCGCCTCGCCCGATTACCATCACTGGCTGACGCCGGAGGAGTTCGGCGCTCTGTACGGTCCTTCCGATCACGATGTTCAAGCCATCACCACCTGGCTTCAATCTCATGGATTTATGGTTGATGGCGTCTCTCCAGGGCGCGTGTTCGTCGATTTCACCGGTACCGCGTCGATGGTGGAGGGGGCCTTTCACACCCAGATCCATCGCTATGCCGTGAACGGCGAAGAGCACATCGCCAATGATCGCGATCCGAGCATTCCCGCCGCGCTGCGGCCGGTGATTGCAGGTGTGCTGTCTCTCAACAGCTTTTTCAGCGTGCCGGCGCACATCTCCCTGGGCGACTTCCGGCGCGACCCCGAGACCGGCAAGTGGCAGCAGGTAAACATGCCGGACGAGAAGCTTCGTCCAGACTTTGGTGTGACGCCCAAGAGCACGACTTTCGAGGCCGTCTCGCCGTGGGATTTTGCCACGATCTACAACGTCACTGGCGCCTGGAACGCGCAGCTCGACGGTACCGGCCAAACCATTGCCATCGCCGGCCGCAGCAACATCAACCTTACCGATGTAGCGACGTTCCGCTCCGCATTCAACCTGCCCACGAATGCTCCCACAGTGGTGTTGAACGGTACGGACCCTGGCACATCGAGCGCTCCCGACCGGATGGAGAACACGCTGGATGTGGAGTGGTCCGGCGCTATCGCAAAGAATGCGACGATCAAGCTGGTTACGACCAAGAGCACGAGCACCAGCGACGGCGCCATGGCATCGGCGCAGTACATCATTGACCACGACCTTGCTCCGGTGATGAGCGTCAGCTACTACCAATGCGAGTTGTTCCTGGGAACAACAGGCAACACCGCGTACAACAAGATGTGGCAGCAGGGTGCGGCGGAGGGTATCTCGATCTTTATCGCCTCCGGCGACTCGGCCGCGGCAAGCTGCGACGGTGCGTTTCAGGCCAAGACCGGGGCCTCCAACGGGCTGCAGGTCAGCGGCATTGCCAGCACTCCGTACAACGTAGCCGTCGGCGGAACCGACTTTATCTGGGCCAACCTGACCACGAAATATTGGGACACCAAGAATGCCACGAATGGGTCCTCGGCGCTGGGCTATATTCCGGAGGTGCCATGGAACCATAGCTGCGCCAGCGACGATGTGAATAAGCTGCTCGGTCTTTTTGCCAAAGGATACGACGAAGAGCAGTCCTGCATGTACCTGCTCAACAAGTCATTGAGTCTTGGAAATGTGACCGTGACCGGCGGTGGAGGTGGGGTGAGCGCATGCACTGCGCCAACCGGCACAACCCCCGCAAAATGCGCCGGCGGCTACAGCAAACCGTCGTGGCAAACCGGAACGGGCGTCCCCAAGGATGGCAAGCGCGACGTTCCCGACCTCTCTCTGTTCGCGTCCGACAATGCGCTGAACTCCTTTTACCTGATCTGCGACTCGGCTTCGAATCCCTGCAAGTTCACCGATGCCACCGACACAATGGCCCAGGGAGCCGGAGGCACCTCCATTGCCACGCCCGCGATGGCGGGCATCATGGCGCTGATCGTCGAGAAATCAGAAGGGGCGCCGCAGGGACTTCCCAATCCTGTCTTCTATGCGCTCGCCTCAAAAGAGAATCTGACCAATTGCAGTCCCCTCATGGTCACTTCGGGAACCAACTGCGTCTTCTACGACGTTAACGAGGACAACAATGCGGCGCCGTGTCTGCCCGGCACAACCAACTGCACCGTGGAAACCAAGGGCGATACGGTGGGAATCCTGAGCGGCTATAAGGCCGGTACAGGTTACGATTTGGCGAGCGGACTTGGCTCCGTAAACGCCGAGAATTTAATCAACGCATGGGGTTCTGCCGCGCCGCTGCCTGGTGTTTCACTCAGTGCGACCAAACTGACATTCCCATCCACAGCGGTGGGGAAGAGCTCGGCGTCGCAAACCATCACCGTAAAGAACACAGGCACCGGATGGCTGATCTTCCCCTCCGGCAAGGTTGGAATCTTCGGCGGCAACAACGACTCGTTCCCGGCAACCACTACCTGCACCGCCCCGGTGGCTCCCGGCGGCACATGCGTGGTTACGGTGACCTTCAAGCCAACCATCGCCGGATCGCTGCAAAGCACCGCTCAGGTTGGCGACAACGCCGCCGGCTCGCCGCAGCAGGCTACTCTTGTCGGAACTGCCACGGGTGGGACGCCGGCGGTCACACTCAGCACCACCAAGCTCAGCTTCGCGTCCACAGCTGTGGGGCAGAGCTCAGCGGCGCAGACGGTTACGCTCAAGAACAGCGGCACCGGCGTCGTCACCTTCACGGCAAGTCAAGTGTTGATCACCGGCGGGAACACGAGTTCCTTCTCGATGCAGACTACGTGCTCCGGCTCGTTGAATCCGGGGAACTCCTGCACCGCGACCGTAACCTTCAAGCCGCAAACCTCCGGATCGCTGTCAAGCAATCTGCAATTCGGCGACAATGTCTCGGGCTCGCCGCAGCAGGTTGCCCTTGCCGGAACCGCGATAACCGGCACTCTGGCGGTCACGCTCAGCGCCACCAAGCTCACGTTCGCCTCCACAGTTGTGGGGCAGAGCTCAACGGCACAGACGGTTACGCTCAAGAACAGCGGCACCGGCGTTGTCACCTTCCCTGCAAATCCGATCGTGATCGCCGGCGGAAGCTCCGGCTCCTTTTCCATGCAGACCACGTGTTCCGGCTCGTTGAATCCAGGAAGCTCCTGCACCACCACGGTCACTTTCAAGCCGCAGACCGCCGGCTCGCTGCTGAGCGATCTGCAGATCGTAGACAATGCCGCCGGCTCGCCGCAAATCGTTGTGCTCAGCGGAACAGCCACTCCAGGGCAGGTTCTGCAGTTGAGCAGCACCACGGCTACCTTTTACAACACGCAGGTGGGCACCCAGAGCATTGCAACACAGCTCTACGCATCCAACTCCAGTCCGTATCCTGTGACGATCAGTCCGCTCTCGGTGACGGGCCCCAATGCCTCGTCATTCATCGCCCTGAGCGGCTGCCCGGCCTCCCTCCCCGGCGGTCAAAGCTGCTACCTCTACATTGCCTTCAAGCCGACCACTGCGGGCACGCTGACTGCTTCCGTGAATATCTCCGATTCTGCCGATGCAACCGCGCAATCGGTCAGTCTCACGGGCACAAGCCATGCGATCCCCACGGTCGGCATCAGCCCCACCAGCATCACCTTTCCAACCACGGCGAAGGGAAGCATCGCCGCGGTTATTCCCATCACGGTAACCAACCAGGCGACCGATAACACAGAACTTCAGGTGATAAGCATTGCCATCACAGGCGCCAATGCAAAATCGTTCGTGGAAGTGAGTGATTGCAACGTCTACGTGTTCGGGTTCCTTCCCTGCCACGTCTACGTAGCCTTTGCGCCAACTGCCGCAGGCGCCGCCAACGCCACCCTCACTATTACGGACAGCGGGGCGCAATCGCCGCAAACCGTGACGTTAACAGGAACCGGAAAGTAATCGGGCATGCACCGCCGGGGCCACTTGGCTCCGGCGGTGCATGCTCATCGGACCGAGGCTGGTCACGATGTTCGCTGTGCCTTGGTCCTTCTGACTTCGATCATTGCCCTGTCTGGTATCGAACCAGAGCCAAAGCGACTTCATAGGCAAAGCGCGCATTCGTATAGCCGATCTCGGCTTCAGTTTGCGCGAGTTGAGCCTGGGTCAAGTCAACGATGCCGCTCAGTCCAACCTTGTACCGGGCCTGGGCTAGATCCAGTGCGGTATTGGCCTGATCGAGAAGCTGGCGGCTGACGCTGATCCGCTGGTACGCGATCTGCGTGCTGAGCGCCGCACTGCGCACGTCGCGGGCGATGGTGTCGCGAAGACTGCGAACCTGCTCGGATGCAGCCTGCGCGCGAAAATCCGCCTCCTTCGCGCGTGCCGAGTATTCGAAGCCATTGAATACAGGGATGCTAATGTTGGCTCCAGCCGCGCCGTACCAGGAGGACTGAATCTGGTCGGCGCGCACGGGCGTGCCGCCGGCAACGGCGAGTGCCGAGATGGTGGGCCGCAGCAGATCATGCTCGGCGGATGCGAATTGCCTGGCGGCGAGCGACCGGTCGTTCAGTGCAGCGAGATCGGGACGCTGACGGAAGGCAAGCTGAACAAGATCCTCTGTGTTGGCCGGTGCGGGCTGTGGGTTGGGGGGTGTCTCATCGACGAGGTCGTATGCCTGGTTCGTTTCTGAGCCGAGGATCGCGTTGAGGTTCGCCATCGCATCCTGCGCGGAGTTCTGCGCGTCGAGGACGAGCATTTGAGCTTGCGAAACCTGCACGTTGGCGAGGCTGAGGTCGAGAGTGGAGCGAAGTTTCTGTTGCGTAAGGGCGCCGATCTGGTCGCTGGTCGCCTGGCGGGTAGCGATCGTCTGCTGCGCGACTTTGAGGACGGACTGCGCGGTGAGAGCCTGGTAGAAGGCCTGGTCGACAGCCAGGGTGATGTCTTCAACGGTGGCGCGCTCCGTGTCGAGCTGAGCCTGCGCGGAGGACTGCGCATTCTTGACAAGGTTGCGCGTGCGACCAAAGTCGGTGATGAGTTGGCGTACTGTAAGGCCGCCCGCGGCGCGGTTGTAGACGATGGGGTTGTTCAGCGCGCCGGCGGTGATGCGGCTATTATCGTGCGCGCCGACAGCAGTGAGTTCTGCGGTTGCGTCGGGCAGTTCGCCGGAGCGGACCTCGCGCGCGACCTGGGTCTGGGCCAATTGCAGCAAGTGGGCGACGCTGATGTTCGGGTTATGCGCCAGGGCCATCTTCTCGGCTTCGGCAAGGGTGAGCCTGGGGCCGGCGGGCGATGGCGTCGGCGCCGCGGGAGTGTCTGGGGAATTGGGATGCGAGCCTGCCGGCGGCGGTGTAGCCTGCGCCAGGTATTGAACCGGAATCGCGGGCGGTGGTGCGTCGGGTAGCGGCTTTGGGGCCTGCTGGGCCAGGCCCACAGCGAGGCCCACAGTGGAGATGAGAAGCGCGCACAGAAGGAGCTTTCTCATGCGAGGCCTCCTTCTGCCGCAGGCTGGTGCTTCTCGCGGCGCCCATGAATGGCCAGATATACGGCAGGCACCAGGAACATGGTGACGACAACCGAGAGCCCGAGTCCGCCGATGATGGCGCGGGCCAGCGGAGCGTACTGCTCGCTGCCGGCTTCAAGGCCGAGCGCCATGGGGATCATGCCGAGCAGTGTGGCGAGCGACGTCATGAGAATGGGGCGCAGACGCACTTTGCATGCCTGCACAGTGGCTTCAAGCAGAGGAAGGCCGCGCTCGTGAAGCACATTCGAGAACTCGACAATCAGGATCGAATTCGAGACCACGACGCCGGTCATCATGATGACGCCCATGAGCGACATGATGTTGAGCGTGCTGCCGGTGAGGATGAGGAATGCGACCACGCCCAGTAAGCCCGGTGGAATTGCCATGAGAATGATGAACGGATCAATGAACGAAGTGAACTGTGCCATGAGTATGAGGTAGACGAGCAGTACGGCGATGATGAGGCCGAACCCAAAATCCCTGAACGCCTCATTCATGCTGACCACGGCTCCGCGGACGTCGATGACGGTATTGCGGTCGTGCTGGGTGTTCGCGAGCAGCTTGTCGATCTGCTTGCCGATCGACTGCAGAGCCTCACTCTTTGGTGAGACGTAAACATCGATCACGCGACGAATCTGGTTGTGGTCGACCTCTGTGGGTGTGTTGATCTGGCCGATCTCCGCGACGGAGCCGAGCGTAACCACACCGCCAGGGTCGCCGCCGCTTTCAAGCGATGTATGAACGACGCCAGCCTGGCGCGCATCCTGCGAGGGACTATAGCCAGGCGGTCGCTTGCCATGCAGCGGAATGTTCTCCAGATCCTGCATCGACATATTGTTAATCCAGTGGTTGGCATACTGCACGGTGACGAGGTAGTTGTTGCCGCTGCGCGGATCGATCCAGTAGCTGGGGGCTACCATGCCGCTGGAAGTGAGCGCGGTAATGACGTCGTCGACCACGTCTTTGGCGCTGAGTCCGACAAGACTGGCGCGTTCGCGATCGATGTTGAGCTCGAGCCCCGGGTAATCGAGACTCTGCGGGATGTAGACGTTGCGCACGTCGGGCATCTGCTCGATCTTCGCGGCGAGTTGCCGGGCCAGGTCGTAGGACTTGTTCATGTCCTGCGACTTGACCTGGATGTCGATGGGCGCGGGTAACCCCTGGTTGATGACCGCGTCGACGAGGCCGCCTGCCTGGTAGTAGGCGGCGAGTTCCGGCATCTGGCGCGCCACTTCTCGCTGCACGCGACGCATGTATTCGTAGCTGCCGATGTGGTGGCTTTCCTTCAGGCTCGTCTGCACGAAAGCCGTGTCCATGCTGGCGTTGGTGGTGTAGATCGCGGAGAGGTCAGGATAGACGCCGATGTTGGAGACGATCATGTCCATGTCAGACGGGCTGATTGTGTTGCGAATGATCTGCTCAACCTTTGCGACATAGTCATTTGAAACTTCAAGCCGCGTGCCCGCCGGCATGCGCAGATTGATGATGAACTGGCCGGGGTCGGTGCGCGGGAAGTAGGCGCGGCCCAGGAACGGGACAGTGGCGACGAGCAGCAGCGCGACGGCGCCAAGGATGACGCCGCCGGTGAAGGCGGGCCGCTTCAAGGCGCGATAGGCGAGGCCCTCGTACCAGTTGAGAATCGCCTGGAACCTGGTGTTGAAGGCGCGGTCGAAGCGCGCGAAGAAGCCGCTCTTCTTATTATTGTGGTCGCCTTCTTCATCATGGACGTTAATGAATTTAGCGCAGTAAAGCGGCACCACAGTCATGGCGAAGAAATACGATGCGAAGATGGAGAGCACAACACCGAGCGCGAGCGGCGTGAAGATGTATTTGCTTACGCCGTGGAAAAAGGTGACGGGAAAGAAGACGATGGCCGTGGTGAACGTGGCGGCGAGGACGGCCATCGAGACTTCTTCGCCGCCCTTCTCGGCGGCGACGTAGGCGCGTTCACCCTCCTCCATGTGGCGGAAAATATTCTCGAGCACGATGACGCCGTTATCGATGAGGCGAGAAAAGACGAGAGCCAGTCCGCCGAGAATCATCGTGTTGATCGACCCGCCCATGTAGTTGTCGATTGTGAGACAGACGATCATGGAGAGCGGAACAGCGAGCAGCACGGCGACTGTTGCGCGCGGGCTGCCGAGAAAGACGAGGATCATGATGCCGGTAAGCACCAGGCCGATGGTGGCTTCGCGCACGACATTGCTGATGGCGAGCTTGACAAAGACGGACTGGTCGAAGACAACATCGGTTTTGAGCGTATCGGGGATGTCGACCAGCTTTTTGACCGCAGCCTTGATGCCGTTGACGATGGTGATGGTGTTCGAATTGCCGCCCTGCTTGAAGATGGGCACGTAGACCGAGCGCTGGCCGTCGATGCGGACGATGTTGTACTGCAACGCGCCGGAGTCAACAGCTTTGCCGATGTCGGCGACCAGCACGGACGAGTTGCCGACACTCTTGAGCGGCATGGCGTTCATCGACTTGGCATCAGGGAACTGCGAGTTCGCATAGATGTTGAAGTCTTTGGAGCCGATGCGGACGTCGCCGGCGGGCAGGATGAGGTTGGAACTGTTTACGGACTGCACGACGTCGTTGAGCGAGAGATTGTGCGCCTCGAGCTTCAGTGGGTCGACGTAGATCTGGATCTGGCGGTAGGTGCCGCCGTAAGGCTGCGGGACCGACGCGCCCTGCACGCTGGATATCTGATTGCGAACCTGGAACTGGGCGAGGTCTTTGAGGCTTGTCTCGTTGAGACCCTGGCCCTTGAGCGTCACAAGACAAACAGGCTGGGTGGATGCGTCCATGCCGAGGACGACAGGCGGCAGCGTGCCGGGGGGCAGGCGGCGAAGGTCGGCCATGGCGAGGTTGGCAATATTGCTGACGGCGACGTTGGGATCGGTGCCCGGCTTGAAGTAGATCTTGATCAGGCTGACGCCGGTGAGCGAGCGCGACTCGCTGTGGTCAACATTGGCGGCAAGCGTGAAGAAGCGCTCGAAGGTGTTGGTGATGTCGGACTCGATCTGCTGGGGCGGCATGCCGTTGTAGAACGTCGCGACAACCACGACCGGCATGTCGATCGAAGGGAAGAGGTCGACGGGCATGCTGGCGACGGTAAAGGTGCCCACCAGCGCGACGACCAGGCAGATCATCAGGATGAAGAACGGAAATTTGAGAGCAAACTTCGGCATTAGCGAGCACCTCCGTGGGAGGATTTCGCGGGCTGGTTTGCTGCGGGAGGGCCGGGCGGCTCGGAACTGGATTGACCGTCAGGCTGATCCCCTTTCAGGTCGATGGTGCCGCCGGTCTCCTGTTGCGTTTCGGAAGCGGGCGATTGGGCAACAGCGGGGCTGACTGCTTCGCCTTCCTGATACTTCTCCTGGCCGCCGAGGATGACGCGCTCACCGGGCTGGAGGCCGCTCTTGATTTCAGCGAGCCTGGAGCCTTCAATGCCGACCTGGACCTGCCGGATGTGAACGTGGTTGGCGTCGTCGAGAACGTAAACCACCTGCTGCCGCCCTTGCAGCACGATGGCTTCGAGCGGGACGGTCACGGCGTTCTCAACGTGCGCGAGCCGCAGCATCGTATTCGCATACATGCCCGGAGAGATGGAGAGATCCTTGTTGTCCACGTCGACTTCGGTCTCCATGGTGCGAGTTTCGAAGTTGACGTCGCGCGTGAAGCGGACGACCTTGCCCATGAGCGAGCGATTGATGGCGTCAACGCGCACCTGTACCTGATCGCCCTCGTGCACGTGGCGGACGTCGTCTTCCGGTACGGGCAGGCGCAGCCGAAGCAGGGTGCTCTGCGAGAGGCGGACGATGGGCAGGTCCTGACTATTCGAATTGGTCCCGCCTTGAATGAGGGCTCCCGTGTCGGCATAACGCCACACCACCACGCCGGAGATCGGCGCGAGGACGTTTGTATAGTCGTGCAGCGCCTGCACGCGCTGGTTGTCGGCCTGGGCAGCGCCGAGGTGTTGCTTGGCGCCAGCCATGGCCGCGCGCGCTGAGTCGACCTGAGCTTCCGCGGCCAGATCCGCGGCCCGGGCATTGTCGAGTTCCTGCTGCGCGATGAGTCCGGGGTGTCCCTCGGAGGCCTGCTGCAGCCTGACCCACTGCTCGTGCAACGCCTCGTGCTGGGCTACGGCGCGGTTGATTTCGTGCTGGTAGCGGGTGATCTCTTCCCGGCTCTGGTCCACCTGGAAGACAGTCTGTTGGAGCTGGGCCTTGAGCTCGGGAACTTCGAGCGTGGCGAGAGTCTGGCCCTCATGAACGATGTCGCCGATGTCGACGTTGATTTTGCGCATATAGCCGGAGACCTTCGGGTGGACGTCGACCACCTGGTAGGGCTGAAACTGTCCAGCAAGGGTTAGAACATGGCTGATGGCGCCGCGTTGGACAACTGCGACGCGAGCAGCGGGGATGGAAGCGGCGCGTGCGTCGCTGCTGTCGTCGCCCTGGGAGCGACAGGCGCTCAGATGAATAGCGGCGAGAGCCGCCGCGACAACAGCGCCACAGGCCGCAATGGCCCGGGACGCTGTTCTTGCATGATTCGTATACATTGCGAGGCTAACTCCTGTTTCCGCTTTCGCTTGAGAGCTCAAGGCAGGCGCGCGCGAGTCCGGGCGGCGAAAAGGGCCGCGCATCTGAACTCGAGACACCAGACTTCGATCCGCGCACATCCGGAAGAAATGGCTCGTTGGCGGCTCTGTCCAGGCAATGATTCAATGCCGAAAACGGACTTGGTTCAAAAGAACCTCGCCGCGAGCGTTTCGCTTAAAGGTCTAGAAGTGCGGAGGGGGACGCCGGAACATCGGCGGAGAGAAGCTGGAGGGAGCGTGAACCTTGATTCGGTCGAGCGTTGACTCACGAAAGGCGTACGGCGCAAGCGGCGCGAGCAGGAGCGCAACTGCAAACAGAAGAGGGATTTCCGCTGGAAAATGCTGCGAATGCGGGGCCGCGAGAGCCTGAGCAATCAGCTTCGGAGCGTCCGTCGGCTGTAGCTTGATTGCGCTGATCTGGGCGGACGGGGCGTCTGCCGGGCTAAACCAGGCGAGCTTTGCCTCGCATGCGCACAGGACCGAAAGCAGGCACAACGCAACACCGGCAACAGACAAACGCCAGCGCTGGTCGAAGAGCCCGCCTCGCATGGTTCGAGTTTACATCATCCTTTGGTGGAGGCGGTCCAGTACACTCTGCGGAGCTGAAGCCCGGCTTCGGCGAATCATCGCGCTCGTTTCTCGGACTTTGAGTGCGCTCATACAAGAGTCACGGTGGAGTAACAGTAACTCGTCGCTAGATAAAACGCCAGTATTCCCTGTTATCTGTGACTGAGAGTTATGGCATTTCGCATGCCGAGTCATGTAACAGATTTTTACGAAAGATAGGGCTTGTAATTCTTGGACCTTCAGTTTAATCTTGGGTCCGTCGTCCTGACAACTAACAAAACAAGCACAAGACACAGAGCGGTTCACTTCCCCATTCTTGGTTCTCTCGCTTCACTCGTTGACGGCTGATTCCGCCACTCACCCCACTTGTCGTCGACTCATTCCTTGCGGCTAACTCGTCCCCGGTATCGCTGACATCTCGGCATTGTCGGACCGGTATTTCTCTGCGCCATGAGTGTGCGCGGAGGAAGCAGTACCACTCTGTTTGTCCAAAGATGGAGGATGCATGGCAAAGAAGTTTGCTGACCTTACCCCTGAACAGAAGAAGGCTTTCCAGGCGCAACTGGCCGCATTCGGGATTCCCGAAAGCGAAGTTCCCGCCAGCATCGTGGCGAACGGAAAGGCTCGCATGCACAAGGACCACGACCTTGCAACAGTGAAGCAATTCAAGGTCAAGGTGAACGATCTCTCTCATTTGAAGAAACTGTTCGGAGTGCCAGACGCTGTATTTGCGAAGGCAGGATCGGACGCGCACATTCAATACCCAGCCAAGTTACCCGCGGCCCGCGCGAAGCTTTTGACCACCGGCAAGAAGGAACTGACAGAATCTGCGCTTACGGCCGAAGACCACCAGGAGATCAGGTCCGCGATCACGGCGTATGTGCTGGGTAACTCGGCGAAAGTGCCAGCCGAGCACGTGCAAGTTGCCAATGAAACTCAGTTTCCCATGGAAGTATCGGTGGCTGCGACGCAGGACCTGACAGTAACTGCTCCCTATCCGGTTACCCAGGCGCTGGTCTGCGGAACTATCACTATCGAAGGCGCGGGATATCTCGAGGTAATTGGCGATGTCTCGATTCAGACGCAGGTACTCACAGTGGTGGGAAGGTAAGGGGGCAAAGTGAGCTCAACAAAAACCCTTTGGGCAGGACTGGATGATACCCAGGTGCCTGCGGTATCAGCACTCGGAGTTGCGGGCACAGCCGGTACACCGGGACAACCAGGATCAGGAGCGGCGGCGCAGGGCACCAACGGTCAGCCTGGATCGCCCGGCAACAAAAGTTGCGGAACCGCGGCCACGGCTGGCGGGGTCGGCGCGCCCGGAGCTCCGGGTGGCGCGGGATCGAAGGGGGGCGTGGGCGGCCCCGCGCCCAATGTGAACTTCCAGATCGCCGAGATTTCCGGCTACTTCCTGGTGTACGTGGCAGGGGGCAATGGCGGAGCCGGCGGAAACGGCGGAAAGGGCCAGCAGGGAGGCCCCGGTGGATCGGGTGCAGGCGCCAATGGGAACTGCGGGGCGAGCGGCGCCGGAAACGGCGGCACGGGCGGCACGGGAGGTGCCGGAGGCGACGGGGCAAATGGCGGGCCGGGGTCCATCGTCAACGTGACCTACGGATCACTCGCGTCCGGTGCGCAGCTCGTGGCCCAAGTCCCGCAGAGCGGGGGCGGCGCCGCGGGCCAGGGCGGACCCGGCGGAGATGGCGGCATTGCTGGAACTGGGGGAAGCGGCGGAGCCAGCGCGGGTGGAACCGGCCAGGGCGGCGCGAACTCTCAGGTGACCGGTAACGCGGGCGCGGCGGGCACCGTCAACTTCAACCTCGGCTAATTCCAGGCGGATCAGAAGCGCGGAGCGGAAGGCTCACTGAAACTCCGCGCGGAACAACTGCACAACTGCGGTTGAGGAGATGGGTATGCCCAATATTAGTGACGCTGTCATTCGCGCAATCGGCTCGAATGGCTTTCCGGGAGCTGCAGGGACTGCCGGCAACCCCGGCACCGCGGGTCTTCCTGGGAAGGCCGGCACAGGAAAAGAAGACTGGTGGGGCAATTGGAAGTGCACCTGTTCGACGAATGGGACGCCGGGGGGACCTGCCGGGGGTGGTGGAACGGGCACGGTCGGCGGCGCCGGAGCCCAAAGCTCGAGCATCAACCTGACCTTCAGCGAACTGAATGGCAACCTCCTCGTCATGAGCCAATCCGGCGCAGGTGGCAAGGGCGGCAAGGGCGGCCCCGGTGGCGCCGGTGGGATCGGTGGCATCGCCGGACAGAATCCCAATTCTGAATGTTTTGGAACCTCGCAAGGGGCTGTGCCAATGGCCGGCAATCGGCGGCTCGGGTGGTAATGGCGGCACGGGCGGCGTGGGCGGCCTGGGCGGCGCCGGCGCGTTGGGGGGCGTAATCACCATTGGCAGCTCCACCCCCGCGCCGCCGACGAATCTGACCACGGTGTCACAGGGCGGCGCCGGAGGCTTGGGAGGAGACGGAGGAGATGTGGGTACTGGCGGACCGGGCGGTCTGAACGAAAAAACAGATCCGTCCAATCCAGACACCTACGCGCAAGTGGGCGCAAACGGCGGCACCGGTGGACCCGGCGGATCCGGCAATTCGGGCGACTCCGGCCAGATCACTTACTTCCAGGTTCAGAGTGCGTCATGACTCAGTCTGTCATGACGCAGTCCGTCGCCGCGCCCGCTGCCCCATTCAGCACGGTGGACGCCACGTCGCTGTTTTCTCTGGTGACGGTGGCGAACTATCCGCTGGGAACTGCGCCGGTAATTGACCCGTTTCAGCTCGTCGGCGTGCTGCAGAAGGGTCAATTTACGGCAACGGCACAGGGACTGGTTGGTTTTGGGACGCTGCTCTCGACCGGCACCACGGTGGCGGTGGTGGTCATGGGCTGGCAGTGGCAATTGTTTCTCGCCAACTACCTGACCTCTTACCACGTGCTGTCTCCGTTGCAGTTCACTTATCCCGGCAAGCCGTCGCAGCCACCTCCGCAGTTCGACTACGGCTATGTGAATCAATACGGGCTCTTCCGCAACTCGATCTGGACGCTCATTCAGAGGGCGAAGAGCTCGGTGCAGCAGTTCCAGAGCCAGATGCCCCTCATTACTGTCGGCTACGGCCCGGCGGCGCCGCTGGCGCAATTGGCCGCGCTCGATCTTCAGCCCGGGAACAGCTACAACGGCAACGCTTCTCCGATAACCTCCGTGGCCTGCTATGCATACTCGTGCCCCGCGGCGGGCGATGCAGCGTTCTCGGCAAGCTACACGCAGTGCGTTCCGGCCACTTACATGGTGAACATCACCACGCCAGCCAATGCGCCGGTGGACATTTATCCAACTGTCTCCGGGCCGCCGAATGCTTACATGCCGACCGGGACGGCGCAGGGACTGGCGCAGCCGGTGCCAAGTTTCATCTGCCCGTGGCTGGAGCGGGAGTGGTACTACTACGGCAACTCGCTGAATGCGGCGGAGGCACAGGCGGAGGGACAACAGCCGCCCACGCCGCCGGTGATTCCGCCGGGCACGGATACCGCGACGGTTGTACCCGCGAATGTGCCCGGCTACCAGCCAACGCTGGCCTACACGCTGACGCAGCTGTGTTCGGCGGTGTACAGCTATTTCGAGCACCCGGGACTCAGTGTCAGCCTGCCTGAACCATTCTCGTGGGCTCAGAACTTCACTGACAGCAACAACAACATCTGGGCATCGCTGTTTTACGCATCGGGGCAGATCGTGGTGGCGTTCCGAGGCCCCGATACCTGGGCTGAGACCAACACGATCTTCGGCGATCAAACGCTGTCTCTGGACCCGGCCTACACCGGCGTGCTCAACCCTTACGCGAATCTCTACGGGCAACTGCGGACGGCGATCCGGTCGGCGATCCAGCAAGTGGGAACCTCGTCGCAGACCGTGTACTTTACCGGCCACTGCGGCGGCGGCGGTCTTGCTTCGCTGGCTCTTTACGACCTGATGACCGCAGCCATCGGCACTCTTACGGCGGGAGGAGTTTACACGTTCGGTGCGCCGCCGGTTGGAGATACCGGATTCGCGTCCACATTTGCTTCAACATGCGGCGCAAAGAGCTACCAGCTCGCTCGGCCGCTCGATATCGTACCCAAGCTGCTGGCCAACAACTATCGCACGGTGGCCACGACCATGGGGCTCAACGGCGGACTGGCCGACACGCGCAACTGCTTCACCTATCACACGCTGGCGGTCTACTCCGCACTTCTGAACCAATACACGCTTGAGTTTCAGGCACTTCAGGCAAGGGAGAACAAAGGCATGGACGAGCACTATCAGGAGGGCCTCGCATCACGCGGGATTCCATGGAATGAAGTTACGAAGTGTCTACTTGACACTGCCTCCAACCAGGGCCACATTGCGCTCTCATGGGCCAAGAATCGCTCTTATGTGGAGCCAGGCCACTACGATGCGGATGGGACGGGATACCTGGGGCTGCTGGACGTGGTGGTGCAGCCCGGTCATGAGTTGGTGATCGAGTCGCCGCATCAGCAGTCGATGCAGGTGGTGGCACGGACTCTCACCATGGGAGCGGGATCGAAACTCACGGTATCGACAGGTTCCAAGCTGTGGGTATCCGAGCTGCGCGGAGCTGCTGTCGGCAGTGCGGCTGCGTCGAATCCTCCGACACTCTACGTAGTTGGAGCGCCCGGTGTGCCGGGCCCGACAGGCCCGAGCGGACAGGCAGGTGCCAACGGGGGCCAGGGAATGCCGGGCGGCAACGGCGGCTTTGGAGCGCCTGGCGGGATGGGATCGAATGGCGGCGCTTGCCCGAATGCGAGCTTCATGGTGGGCACCATCAGCGGACTGTTCACTGTGGTCAGCTATGGCGGGGCCGGCGGGGCGGGCGGCAATGGCGGCGGGGGCGGCAACGGTGGCATGGGTGGCTGGATGTCGGGCGGCCAGATGGCTGCGGGCGGTGACGGCGGTTTCGGCGGGCAGGGCGGGGCTGGCGGCAGCGGTGGGGCTGGCGGCACGGTGACGATTACCTACGGGACGATCGAGCCTGGCGCTCAGATTGTGGTCAACACTCCCGCATCGACTCCCGGTGCCGGTGGCCAGGGCGGCCCGGGCGGCGCCGGCGGCAACGGTAATCCCGCTGGACGCGCGGGGCAGGCGGGGAACGTCGGTCCCACGGGGAACCCGGGTATGCCAAGCGTTGTGATTCTGCAGCAGAAGGTGCCGGACACCTCACCCGCCGCAGCCGCCGCCGCAAAGAAGGCATAGGAACGCACGGATCGGGGCGCGCGCCTACGCGCTCCGGTATCGGCAGCAGTGCAAACGGATCGTGGAGGCTCAATGGCTACGCAGACCGTCGGGTTCGCAGACGCGGAAGTCGACAACGGTATTGAAGTCAAAGGCCTGGACCCGACAGTCGCCAAGCTGGGACTTGCCGTAGGTCTGCTGCAGCCCGGCTCCGGCGTGGATACCTATATCCTGAACGCCGCGTGGTTTGCTGACCCGCTCGGCGCCACGCGGCAGAATCTCACCACGAATGGGCAGCAGCTTGCGGACCTGATCGCGGCCGTGCTCGGCGCTCTGGGCGGAACGGCGCTCGGAATTCCGCTCCAGAACACGGGCGATCTCGGCACCTGGTATCCCATACTGAATCCCACCAACCAGCAGCCCACCGGGTTGTTCCTGGTCTCGCAAACCACGGGTGCGAACACGCTCTTCGGCCTTGGGATCAACCACAGTTGGCCGATCAGCGATAACTTTGCAATCCGGGCCTGGGGACTCGCGCCGGTTCTGCAAGTCGGCAACAACACTTACACGCTAGCCATTGGCCAGGACACCAGCCCGATTACGGTTGGACTGGAGACGGTCTCCTCTACGCCGCTGATCAATTCCTACGGTCTTCAACTCGCCGGTATGCGGCTGACGGGAAGCCTCGGCCTGTTTCCTGATGCCGATGCACAGATGTCCATCGAGGCGGTTGGCCTGCAACTGCCGGGCGAGACCAAGCCCAAGGATCGCTCCCTTTCCGATCTTGAACAGCTCACGGGAGCGCAGATTCTCGCCACCATCTCCACCGTGTTCGTTGCGGCGATGTCGGATGCGCTGGGCAACCCTAACAATCCACAACTGGCTTCCGTGCTGCCGGTGCTCGGACTCTCGCCAGTGCTTCCGCCGGCGGTGCAGACGCTTTTCCCGGATGTGCAGATGCCGCTGCTGCGCTGGGACCAGATGTTCACCGCAGCGGTCGGCGGCGGCAACGTAACGCAGCCTTTCAAGGATTGGTTCAATACGCTGCTGCAGAGCCCGAGCGTGATGCAGGCGTGGCTGGCATCGGTGCAGAGCCTCGAAGGACTGACGCCGACGGCCAATGGTGGAACCGGAACACGCCAGGACCCGTGGAACATTCCCATCCTGACGACCACGGTAGGAACGCTGTCGTTCCAGTTTGGAACCACTGTAGACAACGTAGGCGCGCGCACCTTCTATCCCGGATTGAGCTTCGTGTCAGAGAAGCTACAGCTTAGCACTTCGCAGGCTGCGCTGCAGATGACAGCCGACCTGGAACTGGCGCAGTTCACGCTGTCGCAGAGCGGGGTCTCCGGCAATCCGACCGATCTGGAGTTTTCGGCAAGCATGCAACTGGTCGGCCTGGGCCAGACGGGCGGCGTGAACAATCCGCTGTTCTCCGGCACCATCGGTCCGGACACCTATATCTTCGGCGCTCTCAGTGCGGGGCTGAAGGTGGGCAATGCCAGCGGCTCGCTTTCGGTGATCCCGTCGTTCACGTTGACGGGTTGACGACTCCGAGCGGCGTCTTCGACGTTCTGGACCTGACGCAGCCCTCGCAGGTAGTGGAAGCCACGCAAACGGTGATGGCAGGCCTCGTCAACAGCGCGCTGCTGGCGATGTTCGGGATCGGGCCGAATTCTGAAGGCACGCCCGCCAACGCGCTGGCGGTCCTGCTGGGAGTGATAGCGCCGGGAGTCGGAACGGGGAATACGTGGCCTGCGGCGCTGGTTCCGCCGCTCAGCGCTAATGGACTGCTCAATACGATTCAGAACCCGCTGCAGGCTCTTTCCGGCTACTACTACAGCGTGGTCACATCGACGGCCACCGTAGCCGGTCAGGCACCGTTCTTCTACATGCTGCGCGAGATGGCCACGCTGCTGCAGTCGCTCACGCATATCACCACGCCCACTGTGACCGGAACGGGCACGCCACTCGACCCGTGGAAGGCTCCCGTTACCGATCCGGGAACCCTGAACGCGTACGTTGTCGCCTACATCATGGCCCAGCCTGACGGGAGCACGCGGCTGGTGATGGGCATTGACCTCGGACTGGCGCTGACTCCTGGCGGTGTTTCAGTCACGCTCGATCTGGCGCTGGAACTCATCGGGCTCACTCTTGCTTCCTCCTCCAACGGCTACACCGCAACACCGCAGATTCTCCCCGGTCTGGGTCTGTCGCTGGCGCTGCCCAACGGCTATCAGTCGCCTGCGGTTGCCGGCACGTCGATCACGGTTACGGCCAGCGGCATCCAGATGGGCTGGAGTCCCTATACCGGATGGTCCTACTCGATGGAAGTGGGCCAGCCCGCGCTGGTATCGGGTGGCAAGACCTACCCGGTGGGCCAGAGCATGGTATACACGCAGGGGCAGAGCCTGGAAGACCTGGTGTTGCAGCAGGCGGCTACATTCGGGCAGATTCTTACCGGACTGCTGGGGCTTGCGGTGACGCAGGCCAACGATCGCGCGGGTCTCGCGTTTTCCGGCATTCTGGGTCTGCTGCCGAGCATGGGCCCCTTGATGCCCGCAGGGCTGACATGGCCGAGCACCATGCCCACGCTCACGGTCACGAGCTTCAACGATCCATTTCAGATTCTGCGCACCCAACTGGTGGGCATCTTCAGCACAGCGGCGAATCTGAAGGCGGCTCTGCAACTGCTCTCCTGGGCATCTTCGAATGCATCGAGCGTGCCCGCGATTCCGGGAAGCGGAACGCTCCAGGATCCATTTATTGTGCCGCTCGGCCTGGCCTGCGGCATCGGGATTGCGGTCTGGTCCGATTCGGGGGCTGGGACGGCAGGCATTGGTCTCGCGAATGTGGGCGTCCTTAACGTTTCGAGCACGGTGCAGGCGACCAGCCAGATTGTTGTGCGGCTGCTCAATGTCACGCTCTCAACCGGAGCGCCGACCGTAGTCGCGGGCGTGCCTGGCGTCAGCGTCATCTGCAAGATGGCGAATCCGTCAGGACAGCTTCTGCCGCCGACGAATGGGGTGTCGCTGGATTCGATCATTGCGGGCGTTGACGCTTCCGTGAGCGGGACCATCTCTGCGCCAGTCGTCACGGTCACGCCGACCTTCCTGCTGTTCAATCTCACGCTGCCCGGGCAGGATCCGGTGGCGATGGTCGACCTGTCCAATCCAGGCGCCCTGAATGCGCAGCAGGTGCAGGACGCTTTCAACCTTGCGCTGCAGATTGTGCTGCCCACGGCCGTCACCATGCAGCCGTTCGGGATGGCGTACGATCTGCTCGCGACCATGGGCCTCGCGCTGCAGCAGGGAGACGGGCAGGCATTGGGTGTCAATCCAGCCGGCTGGCGCGCACTGCTGGCCGACCCTCTCAGCTTTACCAGCCAGCGGCTGATCGCGCTTGCGGCGGATCCGAACACCCACGCCAATCTTCTGAGCATTGTGCAGCAGCTTACCGGCGTAACGCTTCCGACGATTCCAGAAAGCGTGCTTACACTGCTGGCGGCAATGCAACTGATCACGCCGAAGGAAGAGGGCTACATTGTCATTCCTTCGGCGTATGTCCAGTTGTTCTCGCATCCGGTGCAGTATCTGGAGACGCGGTTCTCGGCGCTGCTTCAAGACCAGTTGGAGCTGGCCGCGCTGCTCGCCGCGCTGCAGCAGAGCACCGGTATTGTGACTTTCGGTCCATTCCAGTTCCAGGTCCTCTCGGGACCGATTATTCAGATCAGTATTTTGCCGGGCACGGTCAAGGCCGGCACGATGCTCAGCGTCTCTGGAAGCCTGAGGTTCGCGCTGAACGCGGGGGCGCAGAACTTCCTGCTTTCGATTGAGCTCTACAATCCGCAGGTCGGCATTGGGGTGCTTCCCACGCTCAGCGGCGATTTCGCCGGCAACTTCAACTTCACGCAGTTTGTCACGTTTGGCGACGGCTCTACGCCGGCGCCCGACCCGTTGCAAATCTGGCCGTTCAACAGCACGAAGTTTGTCAACGACCTTGCCACGGTCGCTCCGTTCTACGCGCTCTCGGTCCTCGTCTCCCAGGTTGTCGACCCGCAGCTGCTGCAGAAGTACACGCTGGTGCAGGCGCTGTTCTCGATTCTCGGCATTGCGTCGCAGGACGCGAATGGCGTCTGGCATACGAAGTCGCTGCTGGGGCTTTTCGACAAGCCGGTCGATTGGCTGCTGAGCAATGCGGTGCTTGGCGCGAATGGAAAGCTGAATATCGCGCAGCTCAACAAGCTGCTGGCGCAGGTTCCGAACGTTACAAGCTCGCAGCCGACGATTCAGCAGGTCACCAACGGCATCAAGCTCGGCAGTCTGCCGTATAACCTCGAGGTCACGCTGACCGCCGATCCAACCGCCAACCAGGTGGTGATCACTCCCGCGATGACCGGCACGCTCTCTGTGGCCGGCGGCGCGGCGTCGGTGAGCGGCCTGAGCTTCAGCCTGTCGCTCGGCCCCGACTTCCAGCCTGGATTCAATGGCCAGGTGACGATGGGGATTACGTCGCCTCCACTCGGCGTGACTACGGGCTACAAGGACAATGGTTTTCTTCTCGCCGTCAACCTGGGCGGAGCCTCGCCGGCAACACTCCAGCTCGTTCCATTCATGGGGTGGCAGGAGCTGGTTACCCAGCTTATCCCTCAGGCCGTGCAGAAGCTGCTGCCGACGCTCACGTCGTCGCTGCTGCAAGCACTACGAGACAGCGGCGCCACGACCTTTGCCAACGCCATGCAGACCGCGGGCACGAATCTCGACATTCAATCACTGCTGAATGACCTGATCGCCGCCGGAATCGATCCGGGCGGGCTGGAGACCGCGGCTCTCAAATGGCTCGGGCTGCGCCTGGCGACGGCCAACGTAAGCCAGACAACCGCGGCAGTGATTGCGCTTCTGCAGCCGGTTCTGGGAGACAGCATTTCGGCCAGCGGCGGGCTCATCTCCTACGTGCCATCGCAGAGCGTGCCGCTGACTGTGCAGGTGGGCGCGCAGAACAACACCGTCGGCATATGGGCAGCAGTTACCATGCCGTCGAATATCGCGGTGCAGATTGCGGTTGCGCCCACGGGCGTTGCCATTCCCTACGACCCCTCGACCGGGGTTCCAACTGGCGGTGCCCCGCAGTTCTCTTTTGGCGTCAGTGTGGGTATACCGGTCAAGGGCGAGACCAACATGCCTCTGCTGACGCTCGGCTTCAACAACGGCGAGTTCACCGCCGGTTTGGATCCGATGGGGACAGCTTCTCAGCAGAGTGACATGTATGTTGAACTGCTTCCGCAGTTCTTCTCCAATCCGCCGGATCTCGGGACGGCCGTGGAGGACTGGCTGCTGCTGGTGCTGCAACAGGCGGTGCCGCGTTATCTCTCGCTCATCATCCTCAATCAGGCGACGGTTAAATCGTGGCTCGACGCGCTTTTGTTCGGCAGCCAGTCAACCGTCACGCCGGGGATTGTGCTGGTGGGCGCGGGACTGCTCACCAACACGGGCGGCATCTATGCGTTGCAGACGTTCTCCGCTCTGAGTCAGCTCACCGTTCCGACGTTCCTGGCCGGACTGCTCAAGACCATGCTGAGCGTGAAGGTGCAGATTCTCAATCTCGCCCAGCTCAAGGTGTGGGTTGGGCCGAGTTCGCCGGGGTCGGGGGATTTCGGAATTACGATCGCGGCACAGGACCTCTCGCTTGGCGTCGCTCCCAACTTTGTGTTCCAACTCGGCGGCGCCGACTCGGCATGGATCAAGCAGGCCGGCGGGCCCGATCTGAATATAGGCATCAGCGTCTTTGTACCCATCGACACGGCACCGCACTTCGACAAGCTCAAGCTGCAGGTGGTGAATGTCGGCGTGGACTTTGTGGGCAAGAACGGCGCGCCGCTGGTGAATATGAGCCGCTTCAGCGTTGGAGCGGTGAAGCCGCGGGGCGTGTTGGCGTTCGACTTTGCCCTGAACACCGCTCCCAACATCTGGGGCGGAGAAATCACCGTCGCCGATATTGGCGTGTCGCTTTCGCCCAGTTCGATTGGTTCCGGCGGCAACGCGGTTGCGCAGAACCTGCTCGGCTCCGGATCGTCTGACGGCGGCGGCGAGACCAAAGGCAATGCAGCTAATCCGCCATTTTCGTTCCAGGCGGGCTACCTGATGACCAACGGCACCGGCCAGAGCGTTATCGAACTGCTGCAAGGTGGACAGGTAGCGCAGCAGCTATGGTTCCCGGTGCAGAGTTCATTCGGTCCGGTCCACGTGAACATGCTCGGCGTGAAGTGGATTTCGCCGCAGACCGCCGGCATCGGATTCGATGGGGACGTCTCGCTGGCCGGGCTTACGGTCGCGGTGCAGAAGCTCATGGTGAGCTTCAACGTCTTCGCTCCGACGGACTACACGCAGTATCAACTCGACCTCGCGGGGCTCGATGTCTCGTTCAACAATGGTCCGGTCGCGATCGCCGGCGCGTTCTTCAAGCAGACCGATCCTGTGCTGCAATATACCGGCTCGGCATTGCTGAGCTGCTCCAGCTTCTCGCTCAATGCGCTGGGCTCCTACGCGGTGGTTCCGGTCAATGCAAACGATCCTGGGTGTCAGCAACAAGGCGGCGACTGCCCCACCGCCGCTTCTCTGTTTATCTTTGTGAATCTTAATGTGCCGCTAGGCGGACCGCCGGCCTTCTTCGTGATGGGGCTCGCGGCGGGCTTCGGATACAACCGCAACGTCATCATTCCGCCGGTAGGTGATATTTCCACGTTCCCGTTTGTTGCCGGAGCGATGAATCCGGATTACTTCACCTCCGGCGATCCGGCCGTGGTCCTGAAGCAGATCTCCAGCATCGCGCCACCGGAGATTGGCGCTTACTGGGTCGCAGCGGGACTCAAGTTCACGAGCTTCCAGCTTCTGACCACTTTTGCGCTGTTGTTCGTGAAGTTCGGCAAGCAGTTCGAGCTCGACCTTGTAGGAGTGACCTCGGCTTCACTGCCTCCCAAGACGCCTGCCCCCGCGATCCTGGCGTACATGGAACTGGGCATCCTGATTTCATTCAAGCCGGCGGACGGCGTTATCGCCGTCACCGCGCAGTTGACGCCCAACTCGTACCTGCTGGCACCGCCCTGCAAACTCACCGGCGGCTTTGCGTTCATCTTGTGGTTCTCAGGGGATTTCGTCCTCAGCCTGGGTGGCTACAATCCCATGTTTCAGAAACCGAAGCAGTATCCCGACGTGCCACGCCTCGGTTTCAACTGGCCCATCGACATCTCGCCGGGTTCGCTGAAGATCGCCGGCGGCGCGTACTTTGCGCTGACTCCGACGGCGATCATGGCCGGCGGGTATCTGCAGGTCGCCTTTACCCTGGGACCCATCCGCGCATGGCTCAATGCGGGAGCGGATTTCCTCATCCAGTGGAAGCCGTTCTACTACGACATCTCCGTCGAGGTTTCGATCGGCGTTGCATTCCACACGTCGATCGCCGGAATCTCGATCACGCTTTCGGCTTCACTTGGCGCGGCGCTGCACCTGTGGGGGCCGGAGACGGCGGGCTATGCCGAGGTGAATTGGTACGTCATTTCGTTCACCATTCCGATCGGAAACCAGACCAAGGATCTGGATACGCAACCCATCGGCACGTGGGACGAGTTTGCAACAAACTTCCTGCCACCAAAACAAGAGATTGTGCAGTTATCCGCTGCTGAGGCCGGCGTTGCTCCGCCGCCGGGAGCGGTGCTGACGCTATCGGCGACGGAGGGCGCGTTGTCGGGACCGGCAGGACAGGGCACGAACGGAGTCGCCAATGCGTGGGCTCTCACCATGTCAAGCTGGCAGATCCAGGTGGCAACCGCGGTTCCGGCAACCGGCGTCACAGTCAACACCGTGGCGCAGGGCGGCGGCCAGCCCATGGGCGTTCGTCCCATGAACATCTCTGCGGCCACCACGCCGCTCAACGTGTCGCTGTCGGCATGGGATACCTCGACGAGTAACTGGGACCTGATCACACTCTCTTCGACAAGCCTCACCGTGGCGACGCTTTTCAATAACGCGGCAATGGCTTTGTGGGGCAAGGGTGCGATGAGCCTGTCGGCTCCGCCCATACAGCCGTTCGTCATTGCCAACGCTTGTGTGGGCCTGACCATCACGGGCGCGGATTTCATTTACAAGGACCCGATTGGCCCTATCCCGCTGACAGAGGCCTTCAGCTACACGGCCGCGAATCCGCGGAACTATCCGGCTCAGCCTCAGTGGACGGCGCCTCCTGCAAACGCGCAGACCAATGCGCTGCAACGCTTGAGCGACACCATCATGGAGCCGGACGTGGTGACTATGCGCGATGACGTGCTGGCTGCGCTCCAGGCGGGTGGATTCAACGTAATGAGGAATCCGCAACTCACGGTGATTGCCACCTATGCCGATGCCATCTACCAGGCGCCACCGTACCTGGCGCCGGTGGGCGTGAATACGTCGCCCGCGCCGGCACCCATACAAGCCGAGGCGGCTCCAGCTCCGATGCTCGCAGCCGCGGCGGCTCCCGAGCATGCCGAATATCTGGAATTGCTGGGCGGCGTTAACCGCTATGACTCGGGCGATGTCATCCCCGCTCATGGTGCTGCGGTCGTCGCAGCAGAAGGCCCGCAACTGCGGCTTCCCGTCCCGCGGCATACCGGTCGCTGGATCGGGCAGACCTCTACCGGCGCGCCGTCCGCTGCATTGAACGCGCTCCGCACCGCACCGCCGGCGATGAGCGCGGCAGGTTCTCCCGTAGAGGAAAACATTCAGGTCGCGCCGGGTTCGTCGTTGGTGTTGGAGATGTCGATCAGCGAGGGTTCACAGGCGATTGCCGAGGTTACCGGCAAGGTGCCGGTGCGCCTTTGGGAGCTCAACAAATACGACGAAGTCATCCACTCAGAACTCGTTGACCCGGGCAGGACGATCATTCTCGACGCCGGAATTACTCATCTGGCGGTGCGGGGAGAGGCCTCCGAATCCAAGCCGGCCGAGGCCGTGGCCGGGTGGCAGACCAACAGCATGCTCACGCAGGTCGGCCGTTACAGCTTCCTCGGCGATGGCTGCATTGTCCGTCCGCAGGCCACGCCGATGCGCCGACAGGGCCAGTTGTACTCGACGCATGGCGCAGTGGATGGTTTCTGCATCCTGCGTGGAAACTTGGTCAGCGTGAACCGGAAGAACTTGCCTGGTTGGCTGGAGACGATGCTCGATGCCAAACGTATCGGCACCGCAGGCTCGGTGGCCGTGGCTCTGCGGGGGATCACGCCGGAAGCCGCTGCCAAGGTGGGTGTTGGTCTCGCGTGGACCGAGCATGCGTGGCAGCCTGTCTATGAGAAGACGGTCCTGCCAAATCATGTCATTTCTGTCGCCGGTGGTTGCGTGCTTATCTTCGCCGCGCCTGCAGTCAAGAAAGGCGCCATGCCGGCGTGGCTCGGCGTGCTGGTGGAAGGCAATCCGGACTACGACCTGGAAGGAGTCTGGGGAGTTGCGGTAGCGGCTTCCAAGGTATCCAGCCTGTGGCCGAAGCTGCACGCGTCCGCCGACGCAATTGCACCGAATCCCGATGCGCAGGCATGGAGCACTATTTCGGTGCGCATCAATCAGGAGCTGAGCGCCGCGGCTCCAGCGAAGGGAGTGACGAAGTGAGCCGACCAGTCCGCAAAGGCGATCTTGCCGTAGCCGAGGCGGGAACCCCTCTCGAGCCCGGGCAGATCCAGTTCTACCAGGCGATTCTGCCGCCGCTGCAGGCCAATGAGTATCAGCTTGCCGCGACGCAGCCGATTCAATTGCCGGGGCAGACGGGCAATCCACCGACATATGCGAGCACCCAGCAGTTCGCGATCACAGGGCCGCGTTTTCGTCTGGAGCCCAACTCCGTGCAGCAGGTTTATCCGCCCGCCAATATCTCCGGCGTGTACAACGAAGTGCTGCCGCATTGCGTTCTGAGGACGCGCACGCTGCCGTGGGCGCGCACCATCGACGGTGTGCTGCCCGCTCCGGGCGTTGTATCTCCGCCGTGGATGGGGTTGCTCACGCTGTACCCGAGCGACCTGCTCAACAATGGCAACGCCATCAATATCCAGCAGGGAACGGTCTCGAGTTTTCTCACCGCGCAATCGGGCGTGATTGTTCCATCGATCCCCACTACGGGCATGACGCAGGACCAGCTGAATGAGCCGCTGATGTATATCGAGCTGCCGCAGCTTCTGTTCTGGGGGATTGCACCCACTTACAACGACTTGCCTTACCTGGCGCACGGGCGCGAGGTGAACACCGACGGCAAAGAGATTCTGGGGCTCGACGAAGACGGTTATTTCTCGGTTGTAGTGGGCAATCGGCTTCCCCTGGCGGGAACCAATGCCGGTCCAACCATCAACACCATGCTGCTGGTGTCTCTTGAGGGCCTGCAGAACTCGCTTCCTGTAGACGGCCAGTCTCCGCCCAGCGGCGCCGCAACCACGCTGGTGCGGATATGCGTGCTGGCAAGCTGGACATTCCCGTGCTCGGTATCGGCGGGGGATTTTCTCGATCTCATGCAGAATCTCAGCATCGATCTGCTGCGCATGTCGTATCAGGGAGCCGCGCCATCGACCACGGCCGGGACCACAGCGGAGCACGCCGTGGGCTGGGGCTATGTTCCGCTGCTCAACAACACGCGCTCCGGTGAAGAAACCACGTCGTGGTATCGCGGGCCGTGCTCGCCGGTGGGGACCTCGCTCGACTCCAACGGTCCCTACCAGTTCAGCGATCATGCCATCCGCTATGACCCCGGGCCCGACAACAACTCTGTTGCCGGCACCGGCATGTTCGACATGAGCTATGCCTGCGCATGGCAGATTGGAAGGCTGGTTGCGCTTTCCAGCGCGACCTTCTCCGCGGCACTGGCGCAGTGGCGGCGCGAGCTGGCCAATCAGCAGAACGAACAGCAAGCCACTTCAAGCATGATGGCGAAGCTTCCCGGCGGCTTTGCAAGGAGTACGGCGCAGTCCGAAGCGTCCGCCGGCACGACCGACCTTATGCATTCGGCGCGTCCGGTTCTCCGCGATTTCCTTGCACACGCGGGCCAAGCCGCCGCGCAAGGCGTGATTCCGCAAAAGACGCCGCACACTGAGCGTGACCACGCGCGCATGCCAGGCGCGCTCAGTCTAGCCGATGTGGAAGAAGCATTGGCGCAACCCGGCGATCCCCTCATCAACTTCGTGCTCAAAGCGCTGGGTACTGTTCCCGGCAAGACCACGGGAGAGAAGAAATCATGATCAGTGTGTTGCAGGAAGGTGCGGAGAGCTTTCACAGCCTGGTGGCTCAGGCCGCGGCGGTGCAGGCCGATCCGCCGCCGGTGCCGCCCGCCATTCTGAACTGGCTCTCCCGCCTGTTTGTGCTGGAGGGAGTTCCATTCGAATACCTCGTCCCCAGCCCGGCGATGTTGCCCAAGGAATCGATCCGGTTTTTCGTCATCGATTCGAACTGGCTCTATCGCGCGGTGGAAGGGGCGGTGAGTGCGGGCGTCTCTTCGAGCCGCGATGTTCTGGCAACCCTGAACGCGCTTGAACAGCAGCTGCGCAAGCAGGTGCCGGCCAATGCGATGACCCTGCGTTCTCAGGACCGCGGTCTGGCCGTGTCCAGCACTCCTCCACCAGCGGCGACCGCGGTCGCATGGAGCGGTTGCCTCATCCGTTCTGTGGCGGTTTCGGGTTATCCCGGCATCGAGGTCACGGCATCCGACGCGACCGGCAAGAACCTTACGCTCATCCGCATGGACCGGCTTTCACCGAATGTGTTGTTCTGCATGTTCCAGGGCGTGGCCACCAAGATCGAGGTGATGGAGCCTCCTGAGACTCTGCATTTCGGAGTGTTTTTCAACGGGCCGCAGGGCTACGTGTTCCTGCGCTATCTGGGCTACAACGGCAGCACTCCCGGCGTTCAAGTGACGCAGCCCAGCACCATTCAGCAAGACGTTCAATTCCGTTCCAGCACTTCCTATCCCGGCGTGGTGATGACCGCGGCCACTGCAACTGGTTTGCAAAATGCGCTGATCACAAACAATCTGATGCCTAGCGGCTCGACCGTCACGTCTGCGGAATACGCGATCCAGATGGTCCAGGCGGCGGGCCTGCAGGCTTTCAACCAGGGGGCCTCATGAGTGCCAATTCGTTGTGGGGCGGCCCATGCCTCTATACGCCGATGCACGTCGATGCGATGATCATCGGCACGCCAAACCAGCAGGAGACATTCGCCCAGGTCTCAATGAATTACGCGAACCTGCTGCGAGGGCTCAATCCTGCGCCGATGCCGTTCACTCTGGCCGGCAGTCCGCCGGCTACGGGCATCTATCTGCACTGGACGCTGCCATACTCCCTGCGCCGCGGACGTCAGGGCACGGACGGCGTAGTTGATTTTCCCTACGCTCCCAACCGCTGGCTGGTCACGCGCTTCCAGACCGCAACGCCGGGTCAGCCTCCGGTGGTCTCCGCCTGGGTGGTGCAGAGCGACTATTTTTCTACGCAGAACGTTCAGGGCAGCACCATCTACCCGAATCCGCAATTTCCAAGCCAGGTGTGGTGGCTTGGCGCGCAGTATCCGCTCGCGTCATGGGCGGAGCCGAATCCGCCGAACCTCTTTCTCCAGGCGCAGGGCCCGGGCGAACTGAGCTGGTCGGCGGTGTTCCAGAATGTCAATAACGTCTTCGGGTTCTACGATCCGGTCAGCACTGCGGGAACCTGTACTTACGCGGTGCTCGGCTGGTATTCCAAGCCGCAATCCGATCCACTCTATGGCCTGGATGGTCAGGCTTTCCAGACCCAGGATGAGTGGCAGTCGCTGATGAGCTCGCAGGGTTGGGCGCTGGGCAGCGGCGACGATGTGGCATCCAACACCGAGGCTGCCATCAACGCGTTTCAGCTCTGGATCGCTGCCAATCCGCAGACCGGCGCGCCGCAGGCCACGGCTGAACAACTTCAGGTTGCGAGCCAGACTCTCTGCCACGGCATGGTCTTCGATCTGCCCTGGACCGGGCCGAACTTCGACTATCCGCAGCCGGGCATTTTGACGAGTCAGACCGTTCCCACCGTCGCCGTGGGGAGCACCGCGGCCGAAGCGGTTGGCGCATACATGGGCAGCGTGCTTCAGAGCACGGGACAGGACCCGGTCGCCGTCGAGAATCTTCTGCTGGCCTTCCAGGTCGATCAGATTACGACCTACCTGCAGAATCCATCGCAGTTCTCATTCACCTGCCAGGAGAACCGATTCATTCGCGCTGCCGCAGGTTCGGTGTGGGTCGTGGTCCTGCCTACCTCCGACGGTAGCGGCAATGCCAACGACGGCTCGCAGGAGATTCCGCTCGATCAAGATCAGACGACAGCGCTCACCAACCTGCAGAATGTTCAGAACCAACTCGACTTCTCTGAGCAGGAGTTCGGCTCAAACCAGTGGGAGCTCTATTCCGCGTGGTGGAAGCTTCAAGCCGCGCAGGCGGAAGGCGCTCCGTCGTCGACCATCACGCAGATCCAGAACTACATCAACCTGCTCACCGGCACCACACTGCCGGGATTGTCCGCCAACATCGACACGTACACGACGCAAGTCAACCAGCAGCAGCAGGCGCTGGAGACGCTGCTCGGAGACGGCTACGTTCTCAAGGCGATCAACGCGCCGCAATTCACCAGCCCCGCCGATCCGGTTGTTCTGATTGCGTCGGTCGACACCGACACGAAACTCGATGGTCCTCAGGACATAGGCGTAGATCTGTTCACGCGCTTTACGGGTCAGGCTCTTGGCGGCCTGCAGGTCGACTTCTCGAACATCATTCCGAACGTGAATCCTGTGAGCCTGCTGCCGGCAGATATTCAGGGTCCGGTTTCCAATCTGACTACGGCCGGCTTGCCCAAGGAAGCGTTCGACATGTGGATCGAGAACATGCTTCTCGATCCCGGCAACAGCGCGTGGTTTGCGCAGTTGGCGTGCACCAAGGCCGGCGTGCAGAGTCCCACGCAAACACAGCTTCAGCAGTTGGCGCAGCGTATCGCGACGCAGCAGACCCTGGTCTGGAATCCGAAGGCCAAGTATCTCGACCAGGCCACCGTCGCCGCACTGGCAGGCCTGCTTCCGCAGTTCAGCGGGCTGACCGTACACGTGCCCAGCAAACAGGCAATCGCAGCCTGGGTGCCGCCGTGGACGCCGCTCTTTCTGGATTGGGAAGTGCAGTGGATGCCGTCTTCATCCACCCCCAACGGGATGTATGGGCAATGGGAACTGGGCGAGACCGACTTCACCTATACAGGCGCCTCCATTGCGCCGGTAGCGGCGACTCTGCAAATGCGCTCGCTGCTCACGTCGAATTACCCTTCCGGTCTCAGCGCGAAGATTGCCGCGTTTCTCGACACCAATCCGGATATCTCTCAGTTTCAGATTCGCGACTTGAAGCTGACAGCCGCCAACCTGGCCACGATGGACGTGATGGTGCAGTCGCTCACCGGCTTTGGGGCGTTCATGGAATCGCGCACGCCCATGCCTACGCAGACGGTGACCGATTCGACGGTAGCGCAATGGACCGACGGCGTTCTCACATGGGTCTCCTACACGCCGCAGGGTGTTGCGCCCGTCTACAATCCGCTGCGCGCCGGCCACTTTAGGATCACGCGGCTGCAGGTGGTGGACGCCTTTGGGCAGGTACTGCCCGGGAACGTTGGCGGCGGATTCATCCTGCCCGTACGATCGCAGTCGCTGATGCCGAATGTCGGCAACGACCAGAGCGTGATGCAGCTGGTGCCGCGCATTTCGCAGGGCGCGCGCCTGATTGGAATGCTGCTTGACCGCGACGACGATACGATTCCCAGCAACAGCTCGGACCTTACCAGTCCCATCTGCGGCTGGCTGCTACCCAACCATCTGGACGAAAGCCTCATGGTGTTCGACTCCGGTGGCAACCCGCTCGGAGAAGTCATCAAGGTGGTCACCGACACGGGCGAATCGCTTCGGTGGGATTCTGCGCCTGGCGGCGACGATGCACTGGGCAGTCCGCCCAACATCGCCAACACGCACCTCAGCGGCCTGGTTCAGGCGCTGCTCAACCTGGGCCTGGACACCACTGACCCGCTGGATGAATTGCTGGACCTGATTGACGTCACGCTGTGGAGCACAAACAGTTTGCCCACCAGCACGGGCGGGACCATGACGCTGTTGCTGGGCCAGCCCGTCGCCGTGGTGCGCGCCGGGTTTGCATTCAATCTGCAGGGCGATCCCATTTATCAGCAGGATTGGGACCTCACCGGCAAGAGCAGCGATGAGAACTTTCCGCAGGTGAAGATCCCGTTTTACATCGGCGACATGCAGCTCAACACCAACGGCTCCTTCGGTTACTTCGTTGGCGACGACTACAACGTTTGCTATGCGATGTACGGTTACTCGCAGGAGATGGGAGCCGTGCGGCGCGCGGTGCGGCAGCCTGGACTTTCGCGCACCGCGCTCTCCCAGCACATTGCACGTGCCCGCAAGTCGCTGGCCGCGGAGTCAACCTCCGGGGGGTACGTTCAGACCGGAAATGAGCTCAATCTGCAATCCGGGGGCGGCGATAACGTAATTACCACCATCCTTGTGGATCCACGCGGCGTGATCACCAGCGTGTCGGGCAGCACACCCATGAACAGCCTCGCGCTACCCAATGGCCCGGTGCACACCGCCATGGAGAATCTGCGCGCGACCTTCCGCATGGGGCCGTTGCTGCTGGATCCCGTGATCACCAGAATGCCTCTGCCCAGCGGCATATCCGGCAAGTGGGACTGGATCGAACGCACCGGTGTCACCTTCTGGACCGAACAGGGCCCCGTGCGTCAGCAGGACGAAAAGGCGCAGTTGCCTGACACCATCCCAACTCTGCGCGAAGGCTGGCTTTCGTTGAGCGAAGCGATGGCGCAGCTTAAGGAGAAGAGATGAGGCCAGCAGAAGGAACTCCGAAGCGCACACGCAGAACGCAAACATCGGCGCAGGCTGAGGCGTTTACCGCAACTGCTACTGCAACCGCAGGGCAGCCTCAACTGACGTACTCCATCACTCCGACCTCAGTAGCGGTGGGCACGCAGCAGACATTCACATTTACGGCGACCAATCCCGGGCCGAATGCGGTTACGGTCGTGGCCGTCACCGATTCCATTACGCTGGGGAATCTGAGCCAGCTCACCGCCACCACAGTCAGCCCGCAGACGCCGCCCTCGCCCTGGCAGGCAACGCCCCAGGGTCAGACGCTTCAGTTCTGGGCGCTCTCCAATGTCACGCTGACTTCCGGTCAATTCGTTTCCTTCACTCTCGTCGCCAACGTTGTAACGACTCCGGGCACGGCTACGCTGTCGGTCAAGGAAGTGATCGGTGGTATATCCGCTCAGGCGCCCGCGCTTCCTGTTCTCATTCAAAACCAGCTGACGATTTCTGCCTATGCTAACCCCGTCAACACCGGCCAGCAGCGCGCGATCCAGCTGGTATGGACCACCATCGGCGGCGAGTACGTGACCATCTCGCCGGGAACGGGACAGCAGTTCCCGGCCGGTAGCAGCAGCACCCTGGTTACACCCAACCAGAATGTACCCCAGACCACGTACACGCTCACGGTTTATCAGGGCGTCAACCAGACTAGCTGCCAGGTGACGGTGAATCTCTGCGTGCCGGTTATCGGCAATTTTCAGATGACTCCCAAAACAATGCTTCAGATCGGACAATCGATTCAAGGCGTGTGGGCAACGCAGTATGCGACGCAGATCACCATGTCTCCGCCTCTGGGGCAGTCGCCGTTTATGCAGGCCGCGGGAACGCAGAGTTTTGTTCCGTCGCAGTCACTGCCGGCCAACTCCATGGGCGAGCCCTACACGATCACGACTTATGGTTTTCAGGGTCCCGTGCAGCAGACCTTGCTTCTTGCCTTTGCGCCCATGCGGATCCGTTACCTTCGCTATTCGACGTTTCCTGTGCAGGGCGATCCGCCGCCGTCTGTCATCTACGACGTCTTCAATGCGCAGCCAGGGACTTCGCTGAACCTGACCGCGACGCCGATTCTGCTCACGGCAGTCGGCCCGGGCGGGCCTGCTACTGCGCAACTGGGCGGCACAGGTCCCGAGGTCCAGGTGATGCTCGCCAGTCCGTCTCCTGTGCCCCAGGGCCAGAGCACGGTCATCAGCTACCTGGTAGCAAATGTGGTCACGCTCACGCTGCAACCGGGAGACGTTAACTGCACCTTCGATTCCAGCGGCAAAGGAAGTGTTACCGTGACGCCGTCGCAATCCACCACGTATATTCTTGTCGCCGTGAATGGCGGCACCACCGTAACCAGCGAGCTGGACGTCACTGTCTCGTAATTCCAACTCTATGTACATCGAGGAAGATCAGTGGGAACAGAAGATAACTCCGCGATTGAACAGGCAATCTACGAATGCATCTGGAAGGTCAAGCCTTCACTGAAATCGCTGCCCATGACCCCGGCTACACGGCTCTCAAGCCTGGGGCTTGCGTCTATCGACATTCTTTGCGTGGTGTTTGAAATCGAAGAGCGGTTTGGCATCTCGATCGTCGATCGCCAGCTCGATACTTTCAAGACCATCGGCGAAGGCCGCGATGTGGTCAGGCGACTCCAGGCAGAGGATGCCACGCCGGCTCCCGCGCCGGCCATGGAGTAGCCCGTGAATCGTCGCGTTGTGATCACCGGAATGGGCTGCATTTCGGGCATGGGGGTTGGAGCCGCTGCGCTGTGGGACGGCATGATGCGCGCCGAGACCGCCATCACTCCTGTCGAACTCATTGCGGGACCGCATCGGGTCACCATGCCCGCGGTGCGCGTGCCCGGCTACGATCCATTGGCGTATTTCAGTGAAGACGATCTCACGCTGCGCGATCGCTATGCGCAATTTGCGATTGTGTGCGCGCGCGAAGCCATGCAGGATGCCGGCCTGGAAGCGGGAGAGCGCAGGCCCGGCGATACGGCGATCATTCTGGGCAGCGGCGGCGGCGGAGAGCATGCGCGCGAGGACGCCGCGGTGCGGATGTTTACGGAGGGCAAGATTCGCTGCAATCCCAAGACGGTGCCGAAGGTGAATAACCAGGCGTCGGTCGGCCTCGTTTCGATGGAGTACAAACTCACCGGGCCGTCGTTCATCATCTCCACCGGCTGCGCAGCGGCCACGCACGCCATGTGCCAGGCCTTCCTGATGATCCGCGACGGCGTTGTTACGCGCGCGCTGACCGGCGGCACGGAGGCTCCGGTGATGCTGAGCGTCCTGCAGGCATTTGACGCCGCACGCGTCGTGTCGCACACGCTGTGCCGCCCGTTCTCACGCGGGCGCGATGGCATGGTGATCGGCGAAGGCGGGGCCGTGATCGTGATGGAGGAGCTTGACGCCGCTGTTGCGCGCGGAGCTCGTATCTACGCCGAAGTCTGCGGCGTCGGCATGAGTTCCGACGCATCGAGTGCGGTGCATCCCGCGGAGCATGGACCTGCGCAGGCGCTGGCGATGGCACTCGCCATGGGCAACATCGAGCGCGACGAAGTCGACTACATCAACGCGCATGGCACGGGAACACAGGTCAACGATCCGGTGGAGACCGGCGCGATCCGCCAGGTCTTCGGCTCGCATGCGGGCAATCTCACCGTGTCGTCTACCAAGGCTCTGCATGGGCACACGTTTGGCGGGGCGGGAGGGATCGAACTGGTGGCCGCGGTTCTGGCCATGCAGCACAACATTGCGCCCCCCACCGCGAACTACCTGGGACCCGACGAGGGATGCGATCTCGATTATGCACCCAATGTTCCCAAGCCGCGCCGCATCGATGTCGCGATCAAGGAGTCTTTTGCATTCGGCGGCCTGAATGCCGTGCTCGCCATGCGCCGCGAGGTGCGCAGCTGAAGCCGGACGTATGCGGCGGCACTGGCGCGCCGCATGCCGACCAATGAATCATCCCGGAGGTCAATGTCATGGGAATCAAGCAGACTTACCTGTATCTCAAGCGCAACATCGGTCTCTACAACTTCTCGCGCCTTGGCAACCTGCTCTACAACCTCTATACCGGCGGCAAGAAGCGGCCGGCGTTTTACGACATTGACGCCATGATTCCAGCGCTGCGGCAAGTGGATGCGGCGTACCCGATGATTCGCGAAGAGCTGCTGCGCATCTTGCCGCAGCAGGACGAGATGCCGCGCTATCACGACATCGATACCGACCTGGTTTACTCGTCAGGCCGCTACAACCGCAACGCGCGATGGAACGTATTCATGCTCTATTGCTATGGGAGTCTGCCGGAGCACAATCGCGCGCTGTGCCCGAAGACTTGCGAGGCGGTGGCGAAGATCCCGTATCTCAACCAGGCGTTCTTTTCGATTCTGGATCCGGGCAAATCCATCCCCGCGCATACGGGGCCCACGCAGGCGTATCTGCGCTATCATCTCGGCCTGGTGGTGCCGGCGAACAATCCGCCCAGCATCCGTATCCGCGACGAGCGCTATACCTGGAAGGAAGGCGAAAGCGTCCTCTTCGATGACAGCCTCGACCACGAGGTCTACAACCAATCCAGCGGGATCCGCGTGGTGCTGATCCTCGACGTGATGCGTCCGTTCCCGGAACCGGTCTTCACGTTCAACCGGGTCTTTCGGCATCTGGGCATATGGTTTTACGGCCCCAGGATCGTGCGCAAAGCCAACGCGTTTCGGCTGCACCCGGGCCAGGAACCCGCGACCGGCGAGCCGGCAATGCAGGAAACTGCAAGCGCACATTCATCCCACCGCTGAGGAACTGCTTTGCAGGTTGGCTCGATTGTTGCATCGCGCTGGATGAGGGTCGAGCCCCGCCGCAGGCTCGACGACGCCGTGTTGTCGCGCATCTTTGATGCCGCGTTTCCCGGACGCGTGGTTGCGCACGTGCAGCCGCTGTTCAGTTGCCGCAACGCCAATTTCCAGATCGAGCTTGATGGGGGTAGCGGCTCCTTCGTTCTTTGCCTCTTCGAGCACGACCCATCGATCTGCCGCAAGCAGCTTGACCTGTACCGGGTGATCGATCCCGAGGTCCCTGTCGTCCCTGTTGTTTACGCTGAGCCGGACGGGCTCGACAACATTCCGCCGTTCCTCATCACGCGGTTCGTTTCCGGCATCTCCTTCTGCGATCTGCTCGACCATGCTTCGCTTGCGGAGATCCAGCAAGCGGCGTTTGAAGTGGGCAGGGTGCTCGCATCGGTCGCCCGGACGCAGTTTCCCCAGGGAGGGTGGATTGGCCCCGGCCCGACTGTCGCTGCGCCGCTGCTGCCCGGTGACCATCTGGTCGCGAACATGGTGGACGAATGCCTGGCCGCCGACAACGTGCGCGAGCGGCTCGGTCCGGAACTGTGCCGCCGCCTGAGCCGGATTGCCTGGTCGTTTGCCGGCGAACTCACCGTGATCGATGACGCGTACAGCCTGGTCCATAGCGACTTTGGTCCGGGCAATACGCTGGTGCGCTATTCGGGTGCGAAGTGGGAGGTCTCGGCGGTGCTTGACTGGGAGTTCGCCTTTTCCGGTTCGCCGCTCGTGGATATCGGCCACTTCCTTCGCTTCGAAGACGAGCGGTGGCCGCTGGTGGAGCCGGGGTTTTCGAGGGGGTTTCTCGAAGGCGGAGGCACGCTGCCGGAGAACTGGCGGATGCTCTCGCGCATTGCCGATATCGTCTCCATCGGCACGGGGATCGGCGGGGATCTCCGGGAGGAGTCGGTGCGCAGGAAGCTCGAGGTCATGCGTTCTTTCGCAGAGGAGTTCGACCTTTAGAGCGTTGTCAGGGCTAATTTATTCGGCATGTGGACCGGACTCGACGGTTCAAAGTTCGGCGCGTCTGTTTGTTGAGTAGTTACCCCAGGCCAAAATGCAAGAGAAGCACAGGGGGGCGGAATGAGGTGAAAATGGCTTAAAAGCGAAGAAACGGCGCAGAAGGGCGTTTTTGTTAAGTTATTTATTATGAATTATTTAGTTCTTGAATTGTGGAAAACTTTTGAAATCATAACTGTTAGTTTTCTGGTTAACACTCGCTGAAGATTGGCCGGGGCCGCGAAGACGGTTTTAAATTGCGCGCGAAAGATTGCTCAGGCCTGACACAGGGTCATGATGGAGCAGGGGACTCGGAAGAGGATGTGCCGGCCATCACACCTGCGAGGTGCGGACACGGCAACTCAGAAACCGTCTAAAGGCGACTGCGGATCCCTCGGCCCGCTTACCCCACTCACGATAGGGCTGTGAGCGGGGCCCCAAGCACGCGCGCTCTCGGGATGACACCGCGTTTTACCGGGTGGACTGAATCGTGCTGGTGGCGGCATGTCCTCCCGATCCCTTGCCTTCCATGGCTTCAGGGATCAGGAGGAACGGAACTGCGGAGTTAGACGGCTAAACAGCCGCGGCGGCGGGTTCAGACTCAGTGATCTGGCGCAGGGCGAGGTCGAAGCGATCCAGGTTCATCACCTTGCTCCAGGCCGCGGCAAAGTCTTCCACGAACTTCTGCTGCGCGTCGCTGCTCGCGTATACCTCGGCGAGCGCGCGAAGCTGAGAGTTCGATCCAAAGACAAGGTCGACGACGGTGGCCGTACCCTTGAGTTCACCGGACTTGCGGTCGCGGCCTTCGAGGACGGCGTCGGAAGTATCTGACTTTGCCCACTTCGTGCCCATGTCGAGCAGGTTCACGAAGAAGTCGTTGGTCAGGGTTCCAGGCCGGCTTGTGAACACGCCAAGTTGCGAGTGTCCGTGGTTGGCTCCGAGCGCGCGCAGGCCGCCGATGAGGACGGTCATTTCGGGAGCGGTGAGGGTGAGCAGCTGCGCCTTGTCGAGCAGCAGTTCAGAGGCGTACTTCTCGTACCCCTTGTGGATGTAGTTGCGGAAGCCGTCCGCTTTGGGCTCGAGCACGGCGAAGGAGGCGGTGTCGGTCTGTTCCTGCGAAGCGTCGGTGCGGCCCGGCGCGAATGGGATCTTCACGGCGTGGCCGGCCTTCTTCGCGGCGGCTTCAACGGCAGCATCGCCGCCGAGAACGATCATGTCGGCCAGCGAGACCTTCTTGCCGCCTTTATGGGAGGCGTTGAATTTCTGCTGGATGGCTTCGAGCTTGGAGAGGACTTTGGCCAGCTCCGCGGGCTGATTGACTTCCCAGTCTTTCTGCGGGGCGAGGCGAATGCGCGCGCCATTGGCGCCGCCGCGCTTGTCGCTGCCGCGGAAGGTGGAGGCAGAGGCCCATGCGGTGGAGACTAGCTCCGAGGTGGACAGGCCGGATGCGAGGACCTCAGCCTTGAGAGCCTCGGCGTCCTTGTCGTTGATCAGCGCATGGTCGACTTCGGGAACCGGATCCTGCCAGATCAGCACTTCCTTCGGAACCAGCGGGCCGAGATAACGGGCACGCGGACCCATGTCGCGGTGCGTGAGCTTGAACCAGGCGCGGGCGAAGGCGTCGGCGAATTCTTCCGGGTGCTCCAGGAAGCGGCGGGAGATCTTCTCATAGGCCGGATCGAAGCGCAGGGAGAGGTCGGTGGTGAGCATGGCGGGCTGGTGGCGCCGTGACGGATCAAAGGCGTCGGGAATCGCGTCCGCGCCGGCGTTGTCCTTGGGCCTCCACTGATGAGCTCCGGCCGGGCTCTTGGTGAGCTCCCAATCGTAGCCGAAGAGATTCTCGAAGAAGTTGTTGCTCCACTTGGTGGGAGTCTTCGACCAGGTGACTTCGATGCCGCTGGTAATGGCGTGGGTGCCGTAGCCGGACTCGTAGGTGCTCTTCCAGCCGAGGCCCATGTCGGCGATATCGCCGCCCTCGGGCTCCGCACCGACGTGGGTCGCGGGAGCTGCGCCGTGGGTCTTGCCGAAGCTGTGGCCGCCGGCGATGAGCGCCACTGTCTCTTCGTCATTCATGGCCATGCGGGCGAAGGTCTCGCGGATGTCGCGGGCTGCGGCGATGGGGTCAGGATTGCCGTTGGGGCCTTCGGGGTTCACGTAGATGAGGCCCATCTGTACGGCTGCCAGGGGGTTCGCCAGGTCGCGGTCGCCGCTGTAACGCTGATCGCCGAGCCAGGTGGTCTCCGGGCCCCAGTCGACGTCCTGCTCCGGCTCCCATATGTCGGCACGGCCTCCGCCGAATCCGAAGGTCTTGAAGTCCATCGATTCGAGGGCCACGTTGCCGGCGAGGACTATCAGGTCAGCCCAGGAGAGCTTGCTGCCGTACTTTTGCTTGACAGGCCACAACAGCCGCCGGGCCTTGTCCAGGTTGGCGTTGTCAGGCCAGCTATTCAAGGGAGCAAACCGCTGCGAGCCTCTGCCCGCGCCGCCGCGGCCATCGTGGATGCGATAGGTTCCGGCGGAGTGCCAGGCCATGCGAATGAAGAGTCCGCCGTAATGGCCGAAGTCGGCCGGCCACCAATCCTGGGAATCGGTCATGAGGGCGCGAAGGTCCTTGACCACGGCATCGAGGTCAAGGGTTTGGAACTCCCTGGCGTAGTTAAACTCCTGGTCCATGGGATTAGATAACGAGGATTGCTGATGAAGAATTCCGAGATTTAACTGGTTCGGCCACCAGTCGCGGTTGCCCTTCGCACCTGCCGAAGCGTGTTTAACCACTCCGTTGGAAAAAGGGCACTGAGATTCGCCAGACATAAAGCCTCCTACGGCTGCCACTGAGTGGCCTCACCAGTATAGAAGTCGGGCGATGATTTGAATGAGTGATCTTGTCAATTGTGTCGATAGCTTCAGCAATCGAAAGAAGCAGGCAAAAAAAAGAGGGCGCGGCTCTCGGCGCGCCCGTGGGAATACTCTGTACTGGTGTATTTGACTCTGAAGTCCCGAAGAGGAATACCTGCGCCGCAACTTTTATGTGTGAATGCCGTCCAGACAAGTGGTAGGTCGCCCGGTAATCTCCCCTTTCCGGAGTATTCCAATGTCTATCCGGTCCCCTTTAGCGGGTTCGCTGTGCATACTTCTCGTCGTTCCCCCCTCTGGTTTTGCCGCGCCGGGCACGAAAGCGCGGCCGGAGTATCGCCGGGAAATCCAGGGCGATGAGCGCATTCTGCATGCGCTGAACCGCTTCACATTCGGTCCGCGGCCGGGCGATCTGGATATGGTGCGCGCCCAGGGAGCGGATGCCTGGTTCGAACAGCAACTGCATCCGAACACGATCGACAATCGGAGCCTGGATGTGCGCCTGGCGGAGTTTCCGGCGATGCGGCTGAGCCCGGCGGATCTGCTGGTGCGATTTCCGAGTAACGCCGTGATCCGGCAAGTGACGAACGGGAAGATCGCCATGCCTGAGAGCGGGGTTCTGCATACGGTATACGTCAACCAGGCTGCGCGGGTGGCGCAGAAGAAAGAGGTGAAGGCGCAGGCGGCGAACGCACCTTCGACTGCGATGGCGGAGAACGGAATGGCTCCCGCAAATACCGCGAGCGATGCCGCGAGTCCTGAGGTTCGCGATTCGCGCGAGGCTCAATTGCTGCTGGCGCTTGCGCCGCGCGACCGCATGATGCGGTTGAGTCAGATGCAAGGGCCGGATCTCGATCGATTTGTGAGCGGACTCAAGGGGCCTGAGAGGAAGGCTCTGACGACCGGGTTCACTCCTCCGATGCGGGAGACCCTGAGCGATCTCGAAGCACCGGAGCGGACGGTTGTGGAAGAGCTCATGGGGCAGCGATTGACGCGGGATATCTATTCGAATGCGCAACTGCAGGAGGTGATGACCGACTTCTGGCTGAATCACTTCAATGTGTTCCTGCGGAAGAACGAGGCTACTCCTTATCAACTGGTGAGCTTCGAGCGCGATGTTGTCCGGCCGAGGGCGCTGGGTCATTTCGAAGATCTGCTGGAGGCGGTGGCGCATTCGCCCGCGATGTTGATGTACCTGGACAACGCGGAAAGTATCGGGCCGGATTCTCCGGCTGCTGCTCGGGCGCACGACGCGTCTGTTCGCAATCCGAACAAGAAGAAGGCAGACGCCGGGCTCAACGAGAACTATGCGCGCGAGTTGATGGAGCTGCACACGCTGAGCGTCAGCGGGGGCTATACGCAGGCCGATGTGATCCAGGCTGCGCGAATCCTGACCGGGTGGACCGTCGATCAGCCGCAGCGCGGCGGCGGGTTCCACTTTGACGAGAGGCGGCATGAGCCGGGCACGAAGAAGGTGATGGGCAAGAAGTTCAAGGAGCACGGCGAACAGGAAGGCCGCGATTTGCTCCACTTTCTGGCCACACGTCCAGCCACGGCGCAGTTCATCGCGCGCAAGCTTGCGGTGCGTTTTGTGAGTGACGATCCGCCGCAGGCTTTGGTGGATGGGATGGCGAAGACCTATATGTCCACCAATGGCGATATTGCCGCCGTGTTGCGGACGCTGTACCGCTCTCCGGAGTTCTGGTCGGAGGATGCGTATCGCGCGAAGGTGAAGACGCCGCTGGAATTTGTGGTCTCCGCGGTGCGAGCGAGCAACGCAGACGTGGCGGAGATGCGGCCGCTGATCCAGTCATTGCGCGAAATGGGAATGCCGCTCTACGGTTGCGTTCCCCCAACGGGATACAAGGAAGACGCTGCCGATTGGGTTTCAACGGGCGCACTGGCGAACCGGATGAATTTCGCGTTGAGGCTGTCCGCCAATCGGTTGAACGGGGTGCAGGTTGCATGGGCCGGGGGCGCGGGCGGTGTGGCCGATGTCCACGAGGAAGAAGCGCGGCTGGAGAGTGTGGTTGTGCCCGGCGGCCTGAGTGACGCGACGCGAACTGCGCTGCTGCAGTCTGTCGATCAGCAGTCGCCAACGAACGCGGCGAGCACGACGAACATCGCGGTGAACGACGGAGCGCACCGCGCATTGGCAACGGCAGTGCGGGAGCAGGCACTGGCGGGACTGTTGCTGGGCAGCCCGGAGTTTCAACGCAGATAGATCGAAAAGCAGGTGGGTCATGAATCGCAGGTTCTTTTTGCACAAGGGCGCGCTGGCACTGGCCGGCACAACGGTTCTTCCGCAGTTCCTGGTGCGTTCGGTGCTGGCCCAGGCGGGCGCGAACCCGGGGCGGCGGCTGGTGGTGATCTTTCAACGGGGCGCGGCAGACGGGCTGAATATTGTTGTGCCGTACCGGGAAAAGAACTATTACTCCATGCGGCCTAACATCGCGATTCCGCAGCGCGAGGTGCTGGATCTGAATGGTTCGTTCGGCCTGCATCCATCACTGGCTGCATTCAAGCCGTTATATGATGCGGGGCATCTGGCCATTGTGCATGCGGTTGGATCGCCCGATTCATCGCGCTCCCACTTTGACGCGCAGGACTATATGGAATCCGGTACGCCCGGAGTGAAGCTCACGGATGATGGGTGGTTGAACCGCGCGCTTCAGGCGGAAGACACGAAGCGTCGGCAGGAGCATACGGCCTTCCGCGCGGTGGCTCTGGGAGCGGAGGTTCCGCGCACGCTGGCTGGGAAGATTCCGGCAATAGCGTTGAGCAATTTGAATAGCTTTTCAGTGGGAGGGCGCGCCGCATCGGCGTCGCCGGCTGCCTCGGCGTTTGAATCGATGTACGGCGCCAGTGGCGATCGCATCTTGCACGCCGCCGGCGAAGAGACGTTTGACGCGATGAAGATGCTGCGTGCCGCCAATCCTGCGCAATACACGCCGCGGGCCGAGTATCCGAGTTCCGAGTTCGGCAACAACATGAAACAGATCGCCCAGCTCCTGAAGGCGAACCTTGGCGTGGAGGCGGCGTTCACGGATGTCTCCGGGTGGGATACGCATCAGAATCAAGGCGCCGTCAATGGGCAGCTCGCGAACAGGCTGCGCGACTTCAGCGCGGCGATTGCGGCGTTCTGGCAGGATATGGGCGATGACGCCGGAAACATCACGCTTGTAACGATGTCGGAGTTCGGCCGCACCGCGCACGAGAACGGCACGGGCGGCACGGATCACGGTCACGCCAACGTGATGTTTGTGCTGGGCGGCAGCGTGAGGGGCGGCAGGGTGCATGGGCGCTGGCCGGGTCTGGCCAAGGAGCAATTGAACGAGGGCCGCGACCTGGCGCTCACCACCGACTATCGCCAGGTGCTTGGCGAGGTTCTTAAGACGACTCTCGGCCCCACGAATCTCGATGCGGTGTTTCCCGGCGCGCGGCTCATGTCGAAGCCGTTCCTCGGCGTTGCCTGAGCCTCTCTACGAGGGCTCGATCACGGTCGCAGTTTTGGGAATCTTTCTGAGGAAGTCCTCGCCGGTTGCCAGGTGCTGATCCACGAGGCGCGATGGCGTGTGCGCCAGCCATTCTGCAAGGGAGATGTCCTGATAGTCGGCGGAGGGAAACACTTCGAGAAAGACGAGGTCATCGCTCCCGGTGTTTTCCACGTAGTGGGGCATCGACTGTTCCACATATCCCACATCGCCTGCCTGAAAGTCCATGGTGCGCGCGTGGCCGCCGGCGGAGAAGACGGTCATGCGGCCTTTCCCGGAGACGTAATATTGCCACTCGTCGTCATTGGGGTGCCAGTGCAATTCACGCAGTCCTCCTGGCTTGAGGGTCACGATGGCGGCGGCGATGTTGGTGGCAGGGAAGTTGCTGCGGTCGATGACCTTGACACTCCCGCCGCGGCTGACTTTGGTTGGCTGCATCTGGCTGGCGAAAAACGCAAAGCTGTTGGGCACAGGGCCCGTGTCTGCAGAGGCCTGCTTCTTCTCTTCGTCGAGGGGCCGCGGAAGATCGCGCGCGAAGATGAATAACTCCCGTGGTGGAACCTTGTCGAAGACGGACTCAGGCACGCCGAAGTTTTTGGCCAGAACCTCGCGGGGCATGTGGTGCAGCCAGTCTGTCAGCAGAAACGTCTGGTACTCGTTGAAGTTGCCATCGTTAAAGACGAGCAGGAACTGGCATCCGTCGTCGCCGACCCCCTGAATGGAATGCGGGATGCCGCCGGGAAAGAGCCACAGGTCGCCTGCGCTCACGTCCTCAACAAATCCGCGTCCTTTTTGATCGACGGCGGTAATGCGCGCGGTGCCCGCGGTCATGAAGGCCCATTCGGCGCCCACGTGCCAGTGCAACTCGCGCACGCCGCCGCGAATCAGGCGCATCTCAACGCCCGCCATCTTCTTCGAAATTGGGAATTCGCGCACCGTAACCTGCCGCGTCCATCCGCCTTCCTCGATGCGTCGCCTCGAGAAGGCGAAAGGATACTTGAAGGCAGGCTGGCCGCCGGCATCGGTTTCCGGAGGAAGAACGGAATTTTGCTGCTCAGCCTCAAGGGCGGCGTTCTTCGGCCCGATTTCATTTGCATTCGCGCCATGACGGTTGTCGACCGTGCCGGCTGGTTGCTGCTGCGCGGCCGCAACCGGCGCCACGGCAGCGGCAGCCACTACCGCGGAACTTTTGCCCAGAAAATCCCGCCGGCTCAGTCGAGCCGTCCAGCGCTTGTCAGAGATGTGCACAGTGCCTCCGGTCCGGCCGCGATTCAGCTTTGAGAGGAAGTATTCCGGGAATATGTAGCTCAGTGTCTCATCGCCCCACGACGAACACAAATGCTATTCAAGGCACACGTCTTGATTTCCCCGTTTCGGGCGTTGCCCGGTGCAAGATAACAGGAATTCCACAGACCATTCCCATTATGCTGATCCAGTGTTCCTCAATCGTCACCTTTCGCAAACCGCTTTGTATCTCGCGATAACTGCGAATTGCGTGCCTGTTCTCTCCCACGCCCAGACACAGGGCGAAGCATGGACCTTCGCTGTCTCCGGCGACAGCAGGAACTGCGGAGACTTTGTCATGCCCGCAGTTGCCGCCAAGCTCAGAGCCGAGAAAGATGCGTTCTACTGGCACCTTGGCGATTTTCGCTGGATCGATCAGCCGGACCAGGATCTTCTCGCTCTCATGGGACGGACCCAGATGCCCACACCCGAGTACCAGCAGATAGCCTGGGACGACTTTCTGAAGTACCAGATGGCCGCGTTCAGTGACCTGCCCGTTTTTCTGGCGCGCGGTAACCATGACACCAAGACGCCCATGACGCGCGATGGCTACATTGAGAAATTCAAGTCATTCCTTGATCGCCCGGAGATCGCCGCACAACGGAAAGAGGACGGTGCGGATGCCGCTCCCATTGGCCCCTGGTACCACTGGGTCGAACGCGGGGTCGATTTCATTACTCTCGATAACAGCACGACTGCGGAATTCAGCGATCCGCAATTGGGATGGTTGCGGGCAGTGCTGGACCACGACCTTGCGCCCGGGTCCGGAATTCGAACAGTCGTGGTCGCCATGCATGAGGCCCTGCCGCACTCCACCGCCTCGGATCACGCGATGGATGATTGGAGCCTCGGCCAGCAAACAGGCGAGCTGGTGTACGGGTGGCTGTACGATACGCAGGCGGCAGGCAAGCACGTTTATACGATCGCCAGTCATTCGCACTACTATTCGCCCGATATTTACAACACGACGTTCTGGCGTCAGTACTCTAACTCGGTTGTTCCGGGCATCATCGTGGGGACTGGTGGTGCGTTCCGCCTGCCAATGCCGGCGAATGTTGCACCCGGATCGAAATCGATGGTGTATGGATTCTTGCGTGCCACTGTGCATTCTGATGGCACTGTCGACTTTGCGTTTCAACAGCTAAACGAAACCGACCTGCAAGATTCGAAGTGGCCGTTGGCGCCGCAAGACGCGATTCACGAATGCTTTGTTCACAACGGAATGGGCACAGGTCAATAGGTGCTCCGGCGTCAGTGCTGCTGGAAGAGGTGACTGCTGTCTCGTGGCCGGCTCTGCCGCCGATAGGACTCGGCACGGCGGTTGAAGGCGCGGTGCAGGGGATCTCGCCGGAACACGACGCGAATCAGCAGCGCCATCGGCGTGACGATGAGATAGAACACGGCAATCAGAAATGCGCGCATCGGTGTGATTTCCTTCAATCCAGAACGAACTCCTTGCGCCAGTCGACATCCGCCATCTGCGGCTGGACGGACTTGTATAACACGCAGTCTTCCATGACTAGCACGTCGATGGCAGTGCGCATGAAACAGAGATAGGCGTGCTCAGGCGTACAGACGATGGGTTCTCCACGAACGTTGAACGAGGTGTTGACCAGCACTCCGCATCCGGTGAGCCTCTCGAATTCCTTCAGGAGTTGGTGAAAGGCGGGATTCGTCTCCTTGTGGACGGTCTGGATCCGCGCGGAATAGTCCACGTGAGTCACAGCCGGAATGCCGGATCGTGCCGTATTGATGCGTTCGATTCCCCACAGGCGCTGCTGTTCCGCGGTCAGCGGGAGACGCCGCTCTTCGCGCACCGGGGCGACCAGCAGCATGTAGGGGCTCATCCTGTCGATGTCGAAGTAGTCACTGGCTCGCTCGTCAAGCACAGCCGGCGCGAACGGCCGGAACGACTCGCGGTATTTGATCTTCAGATTCATGATCGACTGCATCTTCACGTTCCGCGGGTCACCGAGGATGCTGCGCGCTCCCAGTGCGCGCGGGCCGAACTCCATCTTTCCCTGGAACCAGCCGATGACTTTTCCTTCCGCAAGCATCTGCGCCACCAGCGGGTAGAGCTCTTCGCGGGCGACTCTTTCAAACGGAGCATCCCGCTCCTCGAGGAACTGCCCGACGTCATCGCTCGTGAACTCCGGGCCAAGGAAAGCGCCGCTCATGCCATCGGACGATCCGAAACTGCGTGTCGAGCCTGTCAACTGGAAATGCGCTCGCAGGGCTGCGCCCACCGCGCCACCCGCGTCGCCGGCAGCCGGTTGAATCCATATCTGCTCAAAGGGACCTTCGCGCGCGATGCGTCCGTTGGCAACACAGTTGAGGGCTACGCCTCCGGCGAGACACAGATTTGGCTGTCCGGTCTCTTTGTGCAGTGTGCGTGCGAGGCGCAACATAACCTCTTCGCAAACATCCTGAACGGAACGGGCGAGATCCATCTCCCTTTGCGTGAGCCGGGTCTCAGGTTCTCGGGGCGGGGCGCCGAAGAGTTCGTCGAATCTGCTGCTTGTCATGCGGTCGCCGGTGCAGTAGTCGAAGAACTCCATATTCAGCCGAAAGCTTCCATCGACCTTCAAGTCCAGCAGATGGTCGTAGATGGTCTGAACATATTTGGGCTCACCGTAGGGCGCCAGCCCCATCACTTTGTACTCACCGGAGTTCACCTTGAAGCCGGTGTAGTAAGTGAACGCGGAATACAAAAGGCCGAGAGAGTGCGGAAAGCGAATGTCCCACAACGGAGTCAGCTTTTCGTTTTCGCCGAGCCACGCTGACGTTGTGGCCCACTCTCCCACGCCATCCACACAGAGCACAGCGGCGCTTTCGAAAGGCGACGGGTAAAAGGCGGAAGCCGCATGCGACTCATGATGCTCGGTGAACAGAATCGGCGCTTTGATGGGCGCGTAATCGTCTCCAGAGACGGCGCGGAATTCTTTTGCAATTAGTTTCTTCAGAAACAGCTTTCGCCCTAGCCACATCGGCATGGAGGTGAGAAACGAGTCGAGGCCCCGCGGCGCGAAGGCGAGATAGGTTTGCAGCAGCCGATTGAATTTCAGGAATGGCTTGTCGTAGAAGACGATATACGAAAGATCTTCGACTCTCAGGCCGCGGCTCTTCAGGCAGAACTCGACGGCCCGGCGCGGGAAGTTCGCATCGTGTTTCTTCCGCGTGAAGCGCTCTTCCTGAGCGGCGGCCACGATCGTCCCGTCCTGAACGAGGCAGGCTGCGCTGTCGTGGTAAAATGCCGAGATGCCGAGGATGTTGATCATTACGCCTCTAGTGCGCCCGGTCGGCGAAAGCGAGGATCAGGTTGCTGAGTTGGTGCGCGTACTTGTCGAGATCGGCGATGTCAATGAATTCGCCGGTGGCATGAGTCTTGTTGCGGCCCAGATGTCCCGGACCATAGACAATTGTGAAACTGCCGGGGCCGGTCATCCACATTGCATCGCAACTGAAGGGCAGGGAAGCGGAATCGGACTCGTGCCGCCGGATTCCGATTTGCCGCAGCATCTCCTCCATATCCCGATCGCGATTTGAAAGCACGGGAAGGCGCCGCTTGATCCATGTGAGGCTACAGATGGAGCGCGCCGCCGCCGCTGCCGCGGCTGCGATGGCGTACTGTGCGTAGTCATGATGAAAGCGATCCATTGCTTCGACAAAGGACGCCTCCACGAGCGCTTCCAGTTCGAGAGCAACTTCAAGAGATGGATAGGCGAAGTTCAGCAGCAGGTTTCCTGATCCGTAGACCCGATTGTGCATCGTGCCTGTGCGGAGCCCGCCGATGCACATCTTCGCGCCGAGAGCGAGCACCCGGGGCGACAGCTCGCGCACCAGCATATCTGTCATCGCGGCCAGGAGGATTGTTGCGTTCTGCCCCTGGAGCGGCTCATCGTCCGAGGAGCCTTCTCCATCTACGCTGATTCTGGCAGTCATTGCCGCAGTTGTTCGATCGAAATACGCGAACTCGGTGGGCTCGCAGACGATATTCAATCGCCCCAGATAGCCTTCGCGCACCAAGTGCTTTGTCCCGTAAGCTCCCAATGCGCCGCCTTCTTCTCCGCCTGCGCTCTGAATGAGGATGGTGATCTTTTCCGGGATATCAGGACGCAGTTCGAGAGCGCGGCGGACCGCGGCGAGTGCGGCAACTCCCAGGCCCTTTGCGTCTGCTGCTCCGCGACCGAACAGGACGCCGTCACGACGGCACGCGGGCTCGATATCAGCTACCGTGTCCATGTGGAAGTTGAAGAGCAGGGCTTTATCGGCCGGCGCAGTGCCAAGACGCAGTACGAGATTCGGCTGGGCCGCGAAGAATTCCGAGCCAAAATGCGCAGCCCGTTCGTGCACCGACAGAGGCGTGTCGGGTTCCGACAGGATCCGTGCGGGAGGCGGGCCAGAGTGGACCACCTCAAAGCCAACCTGCCGCGCGTGTTCGGCATAAGTCTGCTGCGCGTGCGCCATGTTCCCCAAACGATCCGCCTCCATGGGAGTCACGGTGTCGGTCGCGAGCAACTGCAACAGGAGCTCGTCGTCTGCTTCAGTCCAGCAATGCATAGTTATCGGGGACAGCTAAGACCGGGGAAAGGCGAGGAGTGCTTTGGCTATGGTCGATACCTGTTCGTCAGTCATGCCATCATACAACGGAAGAGCAAGGTTCTGGCGGCTGGCGCGCTCTGCATTCGCAAACTCAGTTACTGACTGGGAACAGGCGGCGAAACATGCCTGGCGCGGAAGGATGGTCGGGCAGTAGACATGAGTCTCGACTCCTTCCGCTTGCAGATGCAGACGCAGTTCGTCGCGGCCGGCTGTTTGCAGAGTAAACGTGTGGTAGCTTCGGTCTCCGGTGGCGGCAGGCGGCAAAACAATTCGATCTGCGAGAGGGGCCAGCCAGTCACGATATAAGTCGGCAAGCCGGGCGCGCTGTGCCAGGATGTCGTCCAGGTCATTCAGCTTCCGATCCAGGAACAGGGCTTGAATCTCGTCCATGCGGCTGTTCAGTCCAATGCGTTTGTGGATGAAGCGAATTCCTTCTTGCTGGCCGTGATTGCGAATCAGGCGGCATTCGGCTGCCAGCTTGCCGTTGTTGGTGACGATCATGCCGGCCTCGCCGCAGCCGCCCATGACTGTGGACGGAGAGAAGGAGAACGTGCCGACGTCGCCCCACAAACCTGCCGGTATCCCGTCGAGGCGCGCCCCGTGCAGCGCGCCGGCGTCTTCGATGACGAGCAAGCCGTGTTCTTGGGAGATGGTCATGATGGCAGGCATGTCAGCCATGCAGCAGAAGAGATGACTCGGAATCAGGGCGCGGGTTTGCACAGTGATCTTCTCTTCAATGCGTGCGGGGTCAATGACCATCGTCCGTTCTTCGACGTCGACAAAGACCGGAGTAGCTCCCACCGTGACAACTGCTCCGGCGGCGGCTGGGTTGGCGAATGCCGGCAGGATCACCTCATCGCCGGGGCCGATGTCAGCGGCCATCAGAGCAACGGCGATCGCCCCCGCTCCACTGGCCACTGCGATGGCATGACCCGCCCCCAGGCGGGCTTCGAGATGCGCTTCGAAGCGCTTGACGTTTTCGCCGAGGATGGATTTCGGCAGGCTTCCACTTTGCCTGACGATCTCGAGAATCCGGGCATCCGCGCTCATGCGATTCTCCGATGAAATGAGTCGATCATGTCGCAGACGTAATGCGCATCGTCTTCGGTCATGTCCGGATAGAGCGGCAATGCAAGGGTGCGGGTGCAGGCGCGTTCCGCGTTGGGAAAGTCGCCGGGCTTGTAACCCAGATGTGCGAAACAGTCCTGGAGATGCAGAGGCCTGGGATAGTAATCCTCGGTCCCGACAACGTTTGCGGCCAGGTAGGAGGCCAATCCCGGCTTGTCTTCCGACTCGATGACGTAAACGTAGTAGACGGGATTGGTTTCTGCCGGTCGCGCCGCGATAACTGGGGTAGTGACTCGGGGAAAGTGGGAGGCAAGGCGTTCGTCGTAAATGCGCGCCAGCCGGGCCCGGTATTCGATGTCCTTGTCCAACTCGGTAAGACGGGTGAGCAATACGGCGGCCTGGATCTCATCCATCCTGCTGCCAGCACCGCAGAACGCGTCTTCCCCGTCGGCCGCGCGGAGTGCACAGGCCCGTTCCGCGATTTCCGGATTATCCGTCAGTATCATTCCGGCGTCGCCGATTGCGCCCAGGGTTTTTGTGGGGAAGAAGGAGAGTACCCCTCCGGCTCCCAGCAATCCCGCGTGTTTGCCGTTCCATCGCATGCCGATCGCCTCGGCACTGTCTTCAAGGATCGACGTGCCTGTTGTGCGGGCTAACTCCTGAAGCGGGGTCATATCCGCCATCTGCGCAAACAGATGGACCGGCATCATCGCGCGTGTCCTGGGAGTCATGCGGGCAGCTATCTGCTCGGTGTCAACTGTGTAAGTCCGAGGATCGATATCCACAAACACGGGCGTAGCTCCCACGAGCGCGATGCTTGACGCGGAAGCAACGAAGGTGAAGCAGGGAACGATCACCTCGTCTCCCGGGCCCACTCCTGCCGCCCGGAGGAGGAGGACGAGCGCATCCGTACCGTTTCCAACGGCGATGGCAAACCGCGCCGATGTGTAGTCGCGCATGGCCGACTCAAACCGCTCAACCACGATGTCCTGGCAGTATCGTTCCCTCTCGATGACTTCCTGCAGCAGCGGTTGCAGCCGGGGCCATTGCCGTTCGAAGGAGCGGGCGCACGAAAAGAAGGGCACCGATCGAGTTTGAGCTTGGGTGCCCGCGTTGGTCATGATAAAGAATATATTTCAGATATGGCGAATCTGTTGCTATGGTTTCTGATTGCCGGGGCATTGTTCCTCATCGCCGAGGTCGCGGCGCGGTTTCTGTTTCCCGCGAACCCCTCCTTCAAGGCGCGGCAATCTCTGAACCTGGCCTTCGAGCCATCCGGATTTGTTTGCTATTTTCCTACGCCAAACCAGGTCATCTTCGAGCGTGATGAAGGAAAGGTCCTGCAGGACAAGCCGCGCTACCGAATCAACAGCCATGGCTATCGTGGCGAGGAGTGTCCGGTCGAGAAGAGTGAGGATGAGATACGCATTGTCTTCCTGGGCGGCTCGCATGTCTTCGATGTTGTTTCTTACGATTACCGCGGGGATGTTGGCTTTCCGCACCTGGTTCAGGCGTGTTTCCGGGAGGCTGGATACAACGTCACCGTGATCAATGCGGGGCTTCCAGGCAACGACACGCGTTATTTTGCGCCCAAGCTCATCCTCGATCTGCACCGGCTGCGCCCCGACATTGTGATCGCCAGCTCCATCTGGAACGATCTGAAGTGGATATCGCGGGCTGACAAGGACACACTCTTTCTGCGCTTCTCTCCGAAGGCCATTCGCAAGAACCCGATGACGGAAAGAGTCAATTTTCTCGATGCGGTGCTGGGCTTCAGCGCTGTCTATCGGAACCTGAGAGATAGTTACTGGCGTCGAAAACTGAAGCTGCAACAGGACAAGGTGATCCACGAAGGCATTCCCGACACCAATCTGACTGACGCCGGCGATTACTCTCGCGGCCTGGAGCAATACCGGCAGAATGTCGCCGCGGTTGTGTCTCTATCCCGGAGTATGGGCGCCGTGCCGGTGCTTGCCATCGAAGAGCGGTTGGTCGGTCCGGAGGTCAGCGAGGAAGACAAGCGGAAGATTCCGTATCACATGGTTAACGTCAGGACGCACGCGGAACTGGCTCACCTGTTCAGAGAATGTGAGGCGGTCATGGAAGGCGTCGCAGCGGAGGCCGATGTCTCGCTGATCAACCTTCAACCGGAGATGGAAGGGCGGGCTGAATACTTCTTCGATCACATTCACACCAGCTCAAAGGGAAGCCGCTTCATCGCCGAGCAGTATTTTGAGTTTCTAAAGAACGTTGTGGATGAGCGCTTGAGTCAACGGCTCTCGGCTTCGACAATGAGATAAGTCGGAGCTGTGTAGAGATCTTTGTAGAGCTCGGGATCACATACTTTACACTCGGCCGGCGGCTCGCCCTCGAAGAGCCTGGTAACGACAAAGCCGATTTCCGCGAGAGCTTGAACGTAGTCCTGAATGGTGCGGCGATAGCGTTTGAAGCGGATGGGGCGCTGGTTCTCATCGAGCCACTCAGCGATGTAAGAGCCACGCTCGAAGTATTCGGCAACCTGCAGATAGTCCTTTTCGCCGGCTTCGTTTTTGTGCCAGGAGCCGTGTTGCACCACCGGGTGAGGAACGCTGAAGACCAACCGACCCTGCTTCTTCAGGACGCGGGCAAATTCCTTGAAGGCCACTCGAACGTCGGGTATCTCCAGGTCCATTCCGCTCACGACCAGGTCGAACGTGCTGTCGGCCAGATGAGGCATGTGAGTCACATCGCCGACCTGAAAGTCGATGGGTAACTCGCGTTCGGTAGCAAGCCCCCGCGCCTTTTCGATCATCTCAGGCGCGAAATCGATGGCCGTAACTGTAGCTCCGAGGTCCGCGGCGATGAACGCGTAATAACCGAATCCGCAGCCGGCATCAAGAACGCTCTTGCCCTGAAGCGGAACCCGGGCCATCAGCCCCTTGACGTATCCCGACTCTCCGATGCGGGCGCGGTCCTTGTGGTTGAACTTTCCGCCTTCGCTGCGGAACTCGTAGTAGAACTCAGCCAGCTGATCCCAGCCGGCACGCTCATCCAGATCGGTTTGGGGAGGTATATCGCTCATGGAGTGACTTAGTAGAGGGGATAGATGTTTTCAGGGGGAGTGATCTGTTCTGGATCAGGCTTCTCGGGGTGCTTGCGGCGCAGGAGAGCATCCACAAACCTCCTGAAACTGCTCAAAAGCCACTTCATCGGATGCTCCTTCGAGTTAGCGTAGCATAGCAAACAGAAGCTTCGTTATCAATGGTGATGTAAGATCGCTGCGGAGGTTCGATGCCCGGTCCGCGAGTCTGCTTCTCAACCCTGGGATATCCACCGGCCCCGGGCGGAGTGGCACAGTCAGCCTCCCGCGTGGTCGGCTATTTTGTTGAGGCGGGATTTGACGTCCACGTCTTCACGGTAGTCTTCGGCGAGCCGCTGGGGAAACAAATTCCTTTGGAGCGCGGCGTTCATAGAGTGCCGGTCACGACCATTCCGTGGGACTTCAAGGCGGAGACATCGGCGAATATTCGAGCCTATTACTCCGCGCTGCGGGATGAGGACAGCCGGAGGCCGTTCGACCTGTTTCATGGGTATTTCCTGCCGTTCGCTTACCCTTGCGTGCTGGTTGCAGGGGGCAAAAGACCGGTGATCGCCAGCATCCGGGGCGATGACGCTTACACGGGTTTATGTCATCCCGATTTCTTCCCGTTCATCAACGTAGTCGTGCAGAAGTCCTCGTGGATCACCGCGGTGAGCTCCGATTCGTTGCAAGCGGTCTCAGGACTGGCGGAGGTTGAAGGCCGTTCCTGCGTGATTCCGAATTCGATTCGCGGCGCTGAATCGCCGGCATGGCAACTCTCCGAGGCCAATCGCGGTGTCGTGGGAACCATCGGAACACGGCCCAACAAAGCGGTTCCTCTGCTCATCGAGGCATATTCGCGCGTCGACCCTGCACGGCGCCGCCGCCTGCACATCATTGGACATCCCCCCGGCGAAACGGAGCAGGTTCGTTTGCAGGAAGCCGTGCAACGGTTCGGCGTGGAAGACGAGGTCAGTTTTCTCGGACTGGTTCCGCATGACGACATCCCTGCGCATCTCCGCGCGATGCGGATCTATGTGCAGTGTTCGGAGCACGAAGGCTTGCCGAATGCAGTTCTGGAGGCCGCGTCTCTTGGCGTGCCGATCGTCGCTACCAATGTCGGAGGACTTCGAGACATTCTCAGGGATCACGAGAATGCGATGGTGGTTCCGAAGAAAGATCCTGTGGCACTGGCTGCCGCCATCACGGAACTGCTGTCTGACGATGCGCTGGCCATGCGGCTCTCGCAGGGAGCCGTGGAACTGGCGCGAAGCTTGAATCCGGCAAATGAAAAGCAGGCGTGGCTCGACGTCTACCGCCGGTTCAGTTAGAGGTGCGGCCGAATCTCTTCCGCGATCCGCTCGATCTGCTCAAGTTCGTCCATGACAGGATTGAGCAGCAGGTGTCCGGCGCCGGCAGCGATGAATGCGCGCAGCTTTTCAACGCACTTCGCGGGGCTGCCCCAGAGTGCCACTCGATCGGCCTCAGCGGGATCTTTGTAGCGCACTCCGAACCACTCGCGAAGTCGCTGTTGCGCCCGATTCTCGTCCTCGTCAATGGCGACGTAGACGCGTTTTGAAATGACGAAGGTCGCCGGATCCCTTCCTGATTCCTCCAGGGCGCGCACCACGACGTCGCGCCGGCTGCTGAAGTCCTCCAACGATGAGGACGGACTCATCCAGCCATCGGCGTATCGCGCCGACCGCCGGAGCGCCGCGGGCTGACGCGCGCCAAACCACACCGGCGGATAAGGCTCTTGTACCGGCTTTGGCTCCATCGCCACATCCTTGAAGTTCCAGAATGTTCCTTCAAACGACGCCGGGGTCTGCGTCCAAAGTGCCTTCATAACCTCGAACCCCTCGACGAACCGCCGCACCCGCCGATCGGCGTAGCCGGAGACCGCAGCGGGAGTTAGGCCTCCGAGGCTGATGCCGATCGTCAGACGGCCGGCGCACATTTGATCCAGGCTGGAGAGGGTCTTGGCGAGTTGGACAGGGTTATAGACGATGCTGGTCAGCATCGAAAATCCCAGCCGCATCCGCGAGGTCAGTGCGCTGGCGTAGGTCAGCAGTCCGATCGGATCGAGTACCGGGGCGCTGCCGAGGATTTGCTCCTGCACCCACAGGCTCTCAAAGTTCAGATCCTCCGCGCGGCGCACGAACTCCCGGACAAGCCGCATCTCCGCGGGCTTGTTGATGAAGTCCTGAGGAATCGCAATGCCGCATTTAACCATTGGGATTGGCGTCAGGCAGGCCCAGAATGAACTTGCCCAGATGCTCGTACGTCGAGTCGCTCACCATGCGGTGCTGCGCAGCCGCGTTGATGTCACGCAGGCAGCGCTGCAGCGCGTTGCTCAACAGGATCGCGCCGCCACCGCCGTAACGGAACAGCCGCGTGGTCACGTCTGCTGCCACCTGCGTCGCCAGAACTGCGGTTCCGCGGAGTTCCGTGTGTTCCGCCGGGGTGAGTATTCCGCCGTTGCAAACGGCCTTCCAGGCCTTCTGATAAAGATCGATCACCAGCGCCCGCGCCGCACGCAACTGGAGCTCGCACTCTCCCAGTGCGCTCTGGAACGTCGGCCGCGCAATCAGAGAGGAGGGTCTGTAGCCGGTGCGTTCGGTCTGCGCGTAGTCGATGATGGTTTTGACTGCGTGCCGGGCGATCCCCAACGCGAACGCGGCGTGCAGATGCATCACATACGCCGGCATTCCCAGCCGTGAAAGAGCGCCTCCACGCAATGGCTCCGCCGCGCCGCCGTTCCACGTGAAAGCCTCCGCGACGAAAAGATCCTCGACGGTGAAATCGCAGCTTCCCGTTCCCTGCAGGCCGGCCACCTTCCATGTGTCGTGAATCTGCACTTCATGCGCGGGGAATGTTACCATGCGGCGTTCGACTACGTCGTTTCCCCGGTCTACTTTCGTCCCCGCCGTGATCCACTCCGCATGTTTGATGCCGCTGGCGTAGGACCAACGGCCTGTTACCCGATAGCCACCGTCGGCCGGAGTCGCTTTGCCCGACGGCAGGAAGATGCCTGCCGCGCGGGGCGTTTCGCCGTTCGCGAAGATCTGCCCGATCGCCTCATCGGAAAGAAAGAGTGCGGGCCATGCGATGCTGGTCGCTCCAATCAGAGCGCACCAGCCGGAAGTGCTGTCGATCTCCGAGATGGCCTCGATCACATCGAACTGGGTTATGGGGTCGGCCTCTGCCCCTCCCAGTACCGCCGGCAATTGCAGGGAAAAGACGCCGGAGTCGTCGAGTGCGCGGATCATCTCGGGCGACAGGCGGCCAAGCCGTTCCGCTTCGTCGGAGCCCGCTCGCAACACATCGCGCATGGCATCGACGGCTAACAGGAGATCTCTGCGATCTATCGCGGTATTCAAAGGAGTCATTCAACCCGTACCAGCATCTTTCCGAGATTCTCGCCTCTAAAGAGGCCCAGGAAGGCATCGGGCGCGTTCTCCAGGCCGTCGACAATCGTCTCCGCCCAGGCGATCTTGCCTTCCTTGATCCAGCGGCGCATGTCTGAGGAGAACTGCTCGAAGAGGTGCAGGTGATCGGAGGCGCGAAACCCGGTAAGTGTCAGTCTTTTTCTGACGGCGAGGTTGAGATTCGTCAGAGGGAACGGCCGCCCGTCTGCTTCCGCCTTTGAAATCATTCCGCAGAGCAAGATGCGTCCAAAAGTCTTTAGCGACTCCAGGGCTGCCTCCAAATGCGGACCGCCGACGTTGTCGAAGTATATATCAATCCCGCCTGGGCATAGGTGTTTTAATGCGCCTTCGATGGATTCGACTGTCTTGTAGTTGAATGCTTCAATGCCGCCGTGCTGCTCTTAGCCATTCGACCTTCTCATCGGATCCGGCGCTGCCAATCACCCGGCAGCCTTTCAACTTCGCAAGTTGGCAAGCGGTGTTGCCCACCGCTCCGGCGGCCGCGGATACGAAAACCGTCTCGCGGGAATGAGGCTTCCCAACCTCAAGCATTCCCAGATAGGCAGTGAATCCCGATATACCCATGACTCCGAGCCAGGTCTGAACCGGCAGACCGTCCGGCTCGAATTTCTTCAGGTCTGGACCATCCGATAGATAGAGCTCTCGCCAGCTCTTCTCACCCAGAACATAGTCGCCAGCTTTCAGCTCAGGCCGTTTGGACTCGACCACGGTGCCGACGCATGCGCCATCCATCGGCTTGCCGAGCGCAAACGAGTTTGCGCGGGCCTGCTCCACCATCTGGCCGCGCATGTAAGGGTCAACCGAAAGAAACAGATTGCGAACGAGGACCTGGCCGTTCTCGGGCTGCGGAACGGGGACCTCGACGATCTCGAAGTCGTCGCGGCTGGGGAGAAAGCGGGGGCGCGACTTGAGATGGATCTCGCGGCTGACCGTGTGCGGCATACTAGCGAACTCGCTCATTCTCGAGATCGAACACCTTCTCTGCCAGCAGGCTCAGGGTGCGCCACGCCTCGTCGTGATGATGCGGGGACGCCGCATTGAACTGGCCGCCCTTCGTATCCAGCAGCACGTGCGTCGCCCCCAGCGACGCGAGCGATTCCACATCACGCCGAATCTGATCCAGGCTGCCCTCGCCCGGGAAACGGCCCTCTTCCGGCAACGGAGAGTCAGTAACCCTGCAGCGGATGCGGGGACACAGTGCGGGCGCCGGCCGACCCTGCTCTTCCGCAAAGGCTACGAGTTTGGGCAGTGCCGTCTTTCGGATCCAATCCAGTTGCACGTTGATGGGGTGCCACGCATCTCCAAAACGAACAGCGCGCCGCAGAGCCGCGTCGGAATCTCCGCCAATCCATAACGGCGGATGCGGTTTCTGCACCGGCCTGGGATCGAGCGTGACCTCGCGGAACTTGACAAAGCGCCCTTCATACGATGCCGGCTGGTCCGTCCAAAGAACCTTGAGCGCGGCGAGATAGTCGTCGGTGATCGCTCCGCGCTGTTCGAAGGGAATCCCGAGCGCCTCGAATTCCTGCCGGGCCCAGCCAACCCCGACTCCCACGATGAGGCGCCCGCCACTCAGCACGTCAACGCTGGTGGTGAGCTGCGCCAGATGCAGCGGATGATGATACGGAACCACCAGCACGGTTGTGCCCAGCCCGATGGTGCGCGTGTGCGCAGCCAGCCAGGTGAGGGAAGTGCAGGCCTCAAAAAACGGCGCGGGATAGCTGGCGGTCACATCCGGAGTGAGAGCGACATGGTCGCCGGCCATGACGAAGTGGAACCCGAGCGTCTCGGCGAATAACGTCCAGCGCCGCATCATCTCTGCGGTCGCGCCGGGGCCGGAGTGATGCAGTTTCACGCCGATCTTCATAGCTGTATGCCCGACGATTATAACCTGAGTTATCGTGTGAATCGAACGATTACCGGACCAGCCTGGTAACTGGTCTCAATAGCTATCGGAAGAGGTCATTCTGGGGATCGCGCATGAGCGATCGCGCAGAACCTTCCGCCCTCTTCCAGTTGTATCCCCGGATCAGAACCACCGGACATCCCGCATCCTTGACCATCGCCAGGCCGGCGGCAGCCGCCAGTTGATCGGCAACTGCAACCACTGTGGCTGACAACTTCCTGCCGTGACGATCCGCAGTCCCGCGCAGATCGCTGAGCGGCTCGATGCCCGAGACACCGATGGCAACGTCGACCAGTCCTTCGCGCCACGGCCTTCCGAACGAATCCGTCACCAGTACTGCGCCGCATCCAAGTGCCGCATGGAGCAAGCGGGCCGACGCATCCGGGTCTTGAGGCAACACCGTGGCCATGTCTGCGCCATCCACATTCGATTGATCCACGCCTGCATTCGCGCAAACCAGTCCTGTGGCTGTCTCCGCAATCAGGACACCGCGATCCATCTTCACGATCCGTCGCGATTGAGTCAGCACTAACTCGATGAGTCTTGGGTCTCGGCCCCACTCAGACGCCCATGACTGCGCCAGGGGGGAGGGCGAGATGCAGCGCAGATCCACCAATGCGCCTTCCGCCTTAGACACGATCTTCTGCGCGACCGCGACAACAGTCTCGTCGTCGACGGCCTGGTTCTCCCGCGCCGCGGCCGCTTGAATCAGCGTGGCGAGATCATCGCCCGCGCGAACCTCGGGAATGGTCGTGAGTGGCACTATCTCCAGGCGCATGCGGCTTCCAGAAACGAAGTGATCTCCGGGATCGGCGGTCCCTTGAGAAGCTTGTCGATATCTTCAGGCGTATCAATGTCGAACATCAGTCCCGGAATCCGCAGCACCTTCGCCGGTATTCCGCGCGAAGCTGCCTGGTCCAGATGCGCGTTGAAACTGCCCGGACCAAAGCGGCTCTCAATGCAAGAGGGCGGCGTGCGCACAAGCGCATTGGTGCCTGTGCCGTCTTCGGATGGAACCACGACGAGGCCGCTGAGTGCCGAAGCAGCAAGTTGGCTGAAGTCCGCGGCGCTTGCGGTTGGAACGTCGATGGGCACCAGCATAGCCGTTGAAGCGCCAAGCCCTTCCACTCGCCGGCATGCGGCATCTGCCGATTGGCTGTGACTTACCTGCGCGGTCTCTTCCAGAACTAACGCTCCCGAATCGCGGGCGAGCTGCGCGCACTCCAGGTCGCTTGTCACTACCACCACGCGATCGATCCCGTCGGCAGAGCAAAGCGCTGCCAGAGTCCGCCGAAACAACATGCGTGCGAGCGTCTCGCGCTGCTCAGCCGTCAGCATTTCCCGCAACCGCTGTTTCGCGGCGCGTGGATTCTTCACCGGAAGAATCGCAAAGATCATGCCCGGATCCCCAGTTCGCGCACCACCACTCGCGCCAGCGCTTTCTTCTGCGCCATTCCGTGCATGACGGTTTTTGCGACAACTGGCCGCATGTCGAGCGCCGTTACGGCAGGCGCATATTTACGATCGGCCTCGTCCAGTACGAAAATGCCCGCAAAATCCGAATACAGTTTCGCCACTTCTGCGGCGGTCACCGGCATCCCCTGGCTCTGCATCATCTTCGCAGTGGGCCCTTTGATCGCCTTCCCACCCACGATCGGCGAGACCGCCACAACTCGCTCGCGTCGCGCGCGCAGAGCCTCTCGAATCCCCGGAACCGCAAGAATCGGACCAATGCTGATGAACGGATTCGAAGGGCACAAAATGATTCCTTCGGCATTCGCAATTGCTTCGAGGATTCCGGGCGCGGGCGTTGCCTTTGACGCACCCTCAAACCGGATCCCTGTCACGCGATCGCGGGTGCGGTGCTTGACGAAGTAAGTCTGAAACTCCAATTCGCCTCGAGGCGTGCAGATTCGCGTCCGGACCGCGTCGTTTGACATAGGCACAATCGCGCATCCCAGTTTGAGCGCCAAGACAATCTCGCGCGTCACTTCCGACAGTGTTGCGCCTTCGCGCAATCGGCGGGTGCGGTAGATGTGCGTGGCCAGATCGCGATCTCCCAGCAGAAACCATGCGTCTGAACCCAGCGCCTTCAACGATTCAAGGCATCGGAACGTGTCTCCTTTAATCCCCCAGCCCGTCTTTGGGTTCGCCATTCCGGCAAGCGTGTAGGTCACCGTGTCGAGGTCAGGCGAGATGTGGAAACCCTGAATCTCGGCGTCGTCGGCCGTGTTTCCCACCACAAAGATTCGTCGCGGATTCACAACTTCGGCCAGCCCCTGAAGAAAGCGCGCCGCGCCCACTCCGCCGGCAAGAGCCACAATCTTTCTCGCCTTCATGCCGTTCCTTCTTCCGGCAGTCCGGTGATGCGCACGCCCGACCCTTTGCAGCGATAACGATGATTCGTTGAGATCAGCAACGCCGCCAGTCCTTCGAGCAAGCGCGCATTTTCCAGCGGCCCGGCATCGACACTACGCAGCCCCGCGATCTTCGCGGCCAGTTCCATCGTGGTTTTCTTTGCGTCGGGATCGTCGCCGCAGACCAGCGTGTCGCATCCCATCGGCTGGTCCAAATGCAAAAGAGTCTCAGCGCTCAGCGTATGAAACGCGGCTGTCACGCGCGCTTTTGGCAGCAGTCGCGCAGCCTGCTGCGCAGCCGAGCCGTCCCATAGCGTAATGGTGCGCGACAGCCGTCCGCCGATGGCAATTTCAAGCGGAACCGTCGCGTCCACCACGATTGCATCTGGTTCCAATGCGTCGCGGATCTCCTGCAATGTCCGGGCGTGCGCGGCGATCGGAATCGTGAGAACGACGATTCCGGCCCCCGCCACCGCATCCTTATTCATGTGTCCGGTGACATTCTCGCTCTTCGTCGTCTCAGCGATTGAAGCGGCTGCTTTGCGGGCCTTGTCAAGGTCGCGCGATCCAATCCGCACGCGCAGCCCGGCAAGCGCGAATCGGCTCGCCAGACCTCTGCCCGCGGCTCCTGTACCGCCAACCAGCGCCACCACTGTATTCAAGCTTCTCTCCCGGAGCGAACACGACGTGAGCCAGGCCGCGGATCATCTCGATGGTAATGCGCCGCCGCTCGTTCCCTAGTATGATACAGAGCAATCGCTTATCTTCCCCGCGAGTTTCAAGTCGCATGCGAACGAACCTAAAGCTTGAGAGACTATATCCGCGCCCAGCGGCCAAGAGTCCAATCAACGTTTCAGTTTCTTCACCCTTCGCCCAGGGCACGCTTCGCGCGATGCAAACCGGACTCGCACTTGAGAAAAAGCAGATGAGCTTGAAACCCCTCGCGGGGACAATCGCGCACGACGAAGCCGTTGAGCTCATCCGCTCAACCGGCGCGCAGTTGCAGCGCCTGCTCGACGAATCCCAGGCCGCTCGCCAGGATCGCACCGGTGACGTAATCACTTACTCGCGCAAGGTATTCATTCCACTTACCAGGCTTTGCCGCGACCGCTGCGCTTACTGCACCTTTGCGCAAGACTCTGAAGGATCCGATCTCCACACGCTCACTCCTGCCGAGGTTCTGGCGATCGCGCAGGCGGGCAGGGCCGCCGGCTGCAAGGAGGCCCTCTTCAGCCTGGGCGACAAGCCCGAACTCCGTTATCCGCACTACCGGCGGTGGCTGGCCGAACAAGGTTACGCCTCCACTGTGGCCTACCTGCAGGCCATGTGCCGGCTCGTGCTCGAGTCCACCGGGTTGCTGCCTCACACCAACGCTGGGGTCCTGTCACAGGATGAGATGGAACTGTTGCAGCCGTTTAACGCCAGCATGGGAATGATGCTTGAGACAGCCAGTACGCGTCTGCTCGCGCCAGGGCAGGCGCACTACGCGTGTCCCGACAAGGTTCCATGCGTACGCCTTAAAGCCATCGAAACGGCGGGCAAACTCGGCATCCCGTTTACGACCGGAATCCTGATCGGCATCTGTGAAACACCGGAGGAGCGCGTCGACGCCTTGTTCGCGATCCATGAGCTGAATCAGCGATACGGGCACATTCAGGAAGTGATCATTCAGAACTTCCGTGCCAAGCGTGGGACCAGCTTCGCGCTTCATCCCGAGCCGGAGATGGAAGACATCCTGCGAACGGCCGCGGTGGCAAGGTTAATCTTCGGCCCCGGTATGAACATCCAGGTTCCGCCGAATCTATCCGCACGTGACTACGTTCGTCTCTTGCTCGCCGGAATCAATGACTGGGGCGGTATCTCGCCGGTAACTCCTGACTTCATCAATCCTGAAGCTGCGTGGCCGCATGTCGCTGAGCTGCGCGCTGTGACTCGTCAGGCAGGTTTCAGATTGCGCGAGCGCCTGGCGATCTATCCTGAGTACCTGCTCGATTCTCGATGGGCGCCGGATTGGCTTCGCGACCGTGCCGCGGCTTGGATCGACGACTCCGGCCTGGTGAGAGCCGAAAGGGAAGGCCGATGAGCATCGGCCGCATTCTAGAGGACGCGGTTGCCGGCCGCGAGGTCACGGCCCAGGACGGCGCCACACTCTTTAGTGCAACGGGCGATCAATTCGAACGTTTGATCGCTGTGGCCAACGAACTCAGGACGCAGACCGTTGGCGACCGCGTCGGCTACGTGATCAATCGCAATGTGAACTTCACCAACGTCTGCGTGAAGCGCTGCGGGTTTTGCGCCTTCAGCCGCGGCCACGTTGCCGACGAAGGTTATTTTCTGCCCACCAGCGAAATCCTCCGGCGCGTCGAAGAAGCATGTCAGCTTGGCGCCACGGAGATCTGTATTCAGGCTGGACTGCCGCCGCGTATCGACGGAGACTTCTACGTCGACCTATGCCGAACCATCAAGCGGGCGTTCCCTCAGATTCATGTGCATGCCTTCTCACCGGAAGAGGTGCTCTATGGCGCGACTCTCTCCAACCGAAGCGTTGAAGACTACCTAAAGGCTCTTCGGGATGCCGGCCTTGGCTCCATGCCCGGCACCTCTGCTGAGATTCTTGACGACCACGTACGCGACCAGATTTCTCCGGGACGCATCTCCACGCGCGATTGGCTGCACGTGATCACCACCGCTCATCGGTCGGGAATCCGAACCACGTCCACCATCATGTACGGCCACGTCGAGTCGCTGATGCAGCGCGCGCAGCACCTGGAATTGCTTCGGACCGTCCAGAAAGAGACCGGCGGCATCACCGAGTTTGTCCCATTGAGCCTGGTGCGAGCCGAAGCGCCGATGGTGAAGAAGGCGCTTGTTTCAGGGATACAAAGCGAACTGGCTCGCGAAGACATTCTGCGCATGTACGCTGTTGCGCGCCTGATGCTGAACCGGTGGATTCCCAACATCCAGGTGAGCTGGGTCAAGCAGGGGCCGGCGTTGGCGGCGGAGTGCCTTAAGGCCGGCGCGAACGACTTCGGCGGCACACTCATGAATGAAAGCATCTCCACCTCCGCCGGCGCGGCACACGGGCAGTTCCTGCATCCCACTCACATGCGCGCCTTGATCCGCTCAGCGGGTCGCACACCATTTCAGCGCACCACCACTTACGACACGCTCCGCGCATTTGAGCGGGAGCCCGAGCAACCCGAGCCATCCTGGGATTCCGTCGGCTTTGGCACCTACCATTCACTGATCGCTTCGCCCGACTTCCGTTTCCGCGCACTGGCTCGACCTGCGGAGAAGGCCTCGGCGGCTGAGTGATTAGCCCGGACTCTTACGCCGGCTTAGTGATCGAAACGCAGCCGAAAGTTAGCTGGAGCACATCCTCTGAGAGCGCCCGCCGAAAGCCGATCTTTGTTTCCTGCGGGATATCCCCGAAGGGCAGCAGCGTCTGAAACGCCAGATAGCATTTCCCCGGCTCGGTAAAAGAGTCGCCATCAAGGATCGCGCTCCGCGCAATCGAGCGCACTTCCGTCTCCACCGTGTGCTGAACTCCGATCTCCGTCAGCCAACTTGAAAACTTGTCGGTATTCCATTCGTACCGGGGAATGCCACAGCGTTTGAGCCACTCCGCATTCGCGCAGTCCACGGCAGTGATAAACAGCGTCCCGCCAGGACGGAGAAGCTCCAGGGCCTTGCGCAACGTGTCCTGGTTATTCCCGATGCCGTACCACGAGTGAATTGAAAGGATGCAGTCGAATGGCCGCTTGAACACCGCATTCTCAAATTTTCCATTTGATATCTCTGTCACCCGCGCCAGCAGGCCGCCTTCGTCGGCGGCTGCGATGAACGACTGGACGAACGGCTCTGAGGGTTCGACGAGCGCCATTCGCAGGTTGGGGAAGCCCTCGAGCAACATCAATTCCAGCAGACCTTTGCCCGGGCCAATACTCAGGCAGTGGTGTGCATTCTTGATGAAACCCTGTTGGCAGAGGAATCCATAGACGTGACGCGCGTGTTGCACGACGGCGGTGAACCCGTCGTAGATATCGGAGTATTCGCCCGCATAAATTTGCACGTGGCTCAGTTGTTTCATGGCTTCACCGCCTTCCTCCAATACTTCACCCCGGCATCGTGCTTTTCACACAAACGGTAATGCCGCCTCCGCGCCGTCTTGTCGTAGCGCAGCAGCATGGTGCGAGGATCCACGAATCCGAGATACCGCGTGAAGTAAGGATGGCGCGACTCTTCATCCTGCCAACTCTGCCATTCCTCGCGCGCCCTGTTCGTTAAATCGCCGGATTCAAAGAGAGCCTTAACGGGAATTGACTCGGCGATCACTCCTCTTTCAATCAACCACTGATGCATTCGTTGCACCCAGGTGTTCGTTTCAGCGGACTGGATGCGGACCGCCGCGCAGTCATGATCTGCGGCGAAACGCTCAATGGTCGAGAGCAAAAGATGCTCCCATCGCAGGCCGCCAAGGGTCAGCTGGGAGCCGGCCGTGCCTTGCAGTTGACGCACCACAATCTCCGCTTTGCCCTCTACATAGCAAAAGGTGAAGCCAGCCGAGGCGATAGCGTGCTCTCCATGTTCCACCAGCACAAAATTGAAGGGCCCGTCCGGTGCAACATTCGCGTGCCGCAGCAGTTCTCGTGGACGGCGATGCGTGCGACTTGCAAGATCAGCCTGAATGCTCACATGCTTGAGCTGTATGCCGGCACGCTTCGCGAATTCCTCTACGACGTGTTGATACTCGCTCATCGAACGCCCGCTGACAAAGCTTCGGCAGAGCGTGTCAAACTGCTCCCCTGGAATCCCGGCAGATAACTCCCGCAGTTGTTCCATCGTCCAGATGCCCGGATTCAGCGCCGAGTCTTCCTCGAGCGGATGTGATTCTACCCATCGCAGCGCGGCCATCTTCTCGTTGCGTCCCTCTTCCACCGCTGCCGCAGCTGCGGCGAACGCTGAATCTTCTCCATCGATTTGTGCCAGCCGGCGGAGAACCTGCACCCGATCGGCCGCGCGATCCGCTCTGCGCAGATAATTCTGCAGACTGATCAGATACTCGCGATTGTCCGGAGTGTAAACGAGAGCCTGCTCGACATCCCGGATCGCGAAATGGAGCTTCTCCACACGGCCCGCGTTCTTTGCGACGATCTTCGACCTGAGATACCAGATGTCGTGACGAGCGGGTTCCTGCTCCAGAATGCCCGTGCAAACGTCGTAGGCTTTGTTCAACTCATCCGGTGTTTCAGCGAGCCTGGAAATCTCCAGCGAAGTCACGATCATCGCAGCGCCTTCCGCCAATACTTCATCTCCTGCGTATTACCGGCTGCATCGAATGCCTCTTCGCAAAGCGAGTAGCCTCGCCTCTCCGCGGCCCGGTCATAGCGCAGACGCAGCATCCGTGGATCGAGCAAGCCCAGGTAGCGCGTATAGTACGGATGCCGCGATTCCTCCTGCCACCAACTCTCCCAACTCGCCTTTGCGCGATCGAACAAGGAGCCGCGCTGAAACAGCGCCGCAAGCGGGACCGCCGGCTGAATCACTCCGCGCTCGATCATCCACCGATGCATGCGATGCACCCACGGATTGCTTTCCGCCGCGATCACTCGAATCGCTTCGAACCCATGCTCGTGTCCGAATCTCTCAAGAACCGAGAGGAGCACCTCTTCCCATCGCAGCCACGACAGAATCGGTTGCGCTCCCTTGGTCCCCTGGATCTGGCGCACAATCAACTCCAGTGATCCGTACGCCCGCGAAAACACGAACCCGATCGACGCAAGTGCGTGCTCATTGTCGAGCGTCAGCACGAAGTGGCAGGATCCTCCCGGCACGATGTTCACGTGCCGCGCCAGCGTTGCAGGCCGCTCGATTCCCGGGCTTTTCACATCGGCGTGAATGCCAAGGCGGCTTACCTCGCTGGTCGGCACGCGCAGCCCCGATGCAATCAGGTCGTCATATTCATCAAACACGCGCCCCGCATTGAACACATCCCGCAGCAGCCTCGCGCACTCTGCCGGGAGGCCACGCGAGAGCTCTCGGATATCCTCGTCCTGCAAAAGACCGGTTTGTCCCGCGTAGAGTTGCGGAAAGCCGTTGTTCTCCATCCAGCGCAGAAATGCAAACCGCTCATTGCGGCTGTCCGAGAGCGCTTCAAGAATCGTCTTATAGGGCGACTCGCTGCCATCGAGACTTGCCAGTCTGCGCAACACCCGGCATCTTTCTTCGGTGTCGCCAAGCTTCCGCAGATTGGCCCGCAGCCTCTCCAGGTAGCAGCAATTGCACGGGTCGCGCGCCAGAGCCTGCTGAAGATCCGCCACTGCAAAATTCAACTTTGCCAGGCAGCCGGCATTCTTTTCAATGACCCGCGAGCGGCGGTACCAGTGCTCAGGATCCGAGTCGTCGCGCGCCAGAATTTCGGAGTACATGTCGTACTCCTGATTCAGGCGCTCGGCTTCCGTCGCAGGTTCAACTCGGCTCAACATGACTCAAGATAGCTCAGAATCTCGGCTACGATCTCTTCCGCAGAGCGCCCATCCGTGTCGATAACCCGGTCGGCAGCGGCGCTGTAAAGGGGATTCAAGCGTTCCATCATTCCATCTACTTCTTCAATCGCGCTGGGTGCATCAGTCAACGGCACCAATTCCACATCCAGGTCCCGCATGCGTGCGCGCACCTCGGATGCGCTGGTCCTGAGCCACACCACCCGCCCTCCAATGCGCAGCATCTGCAGATTGCTTTCGTTCAGCGCCACACTGCCGCCGGCATCGATTACCACCTTGTCCATGCAGGTAGCGGCTGACACCGCCTCGACTTCAAGCTCACGAAGACGCTGCCACCCCTGGTCCTTCACCAGGTCGACGATTCTCCGCCCTGCCCTGTTTGCGATCTCCCGATCGAGATGGACGGTCTTCCAGCCAAGAGCATCCGCGAGGCGCTCTGACACCGTCGATTTGCCGGAACACCGGTAGCCGGTGAGGATCAGATTCATGAGTCAATCCGCGGAATCGCCACAGCTTTTCCAGTAGCGATCGATTCGTTTGCCGCAACTCCCACAAGGATGCTGATGGCTCCGGCGCGCGCGTTGGCCCGGTGTCCCATCGGATCGGATCGCGATTCTTCGAAGAGCATTCTCAACAGGCGCTCGTCACCGCCGCCATGCCCTCCCAACACAATCGGCACAGGGATGCTCTCTTTTGGTCTCCCAATTGGATACAGAGTAATACCGTAACGGTCGAATGGGTTCTCCTTCCCGTTGTCACTCCAGATTTCTTCGGCTTCGAGCCGTCCGCGGGTTCCGTTGAACGCGACCGTCAGTCCCTCAAAGGGAAGAAAGCTGGTGAGACTGTAACTCAAGTTAGTGCCGCGGCTGTAACCGATCAATACCTGCATGTTGTCTTCAATGTCGATCTCGGGATCGAAGACACAGCGGTCCCGGTAATATCCATCCGCGGACTCCGCAGCCGTGTACAGCTCAGCCATCCACGGCTTGGAACTCAGATCCACGTAAAACTCGCATTCACCGGCGTAAGCGCAATCGCTGCACCGGACCCCGCGTTCGGTGCGAGTTGGACCATAGTACTGACGGTCTCCACGCGCGAACACTGTCACCGGCTCCTGCTCGAGCCACCAGTTGATCAGGTCGAAGTGATGCGTCGCCTTGTGAACGAGCAGGCCTCCGGAATGTTTCTTCTGCCGATGCCACCGCCGGTAATAGTCGGCACCGTGCCGGGTATCGAGATGATAGTGAAAATCGATGCTGATGATCCGACCGATGCAGTCGGTCAGCAGCAGTTCCTTGATCTTTGTGTTGAACGGCGCATGCCGAAAATTGAATGCTACGGTGCACTTCCGGCCAGTCTCCCGCTCAGCGTCCAGGATCGAACGGCAATGCTCGGCAGAAGTTGCAAGCGGCTTCTCGGTGATTACATCGGCGCCCGCGCGCATGGCCGCAACAATGTACTCATGGTGCGTGCTGTCCGGCGTTGACACAATCACTGCATCCGGCCTGGTCTGTTGCAGGCACTCCGCGAAATCAGTGAATGTGGGCACTTCGATCCCAAGACGGCGTTTGGCAACTGCCATACGCAGCGGATTCACATCGCAGAAACCCACAAGTTCCGCGCGTTCTGCATACGGGCCGATGATGGCTTGCCCGAACATCTCGATTCCGCGGTTTCCGGTTCCAGCCAGTACATACCGGCGTCTCAATCCCATTGCAACCGCCCTCAGGGCTCCGCGAATCCCAGCTGCTCAAACTCGCCTTCTCGCTCCACAAGCTCGGGCCGTGTGCCCTGCTCGACGATCAGCCCCTTCTCGAGCACGTAGATCCAATCCTCGTTCGAGGCCGATGACAGCCGGTGCGTGATGATAATCAGCGTGCGTCCGTTGTAGGCGTTGCGCAAGACGGCTTGTAACTCGTCTTCCATGCGCGGGTGCAGATGGGATGTGCCTTCGTCCAGAATCAGAATCGGCGCATCCTTGAGCAGCGCGCGCGCAATGGCGATGCGCTGCTTCTGCCCGCCCGACAGCATCTCGCCGCGATCGCCGATGGGAGTGTCATACCCTTCCGGAAGCTGCATGATGAAGTCATGCGCGTTGGCAAGCTTTGCGACGGCAATCACCTCTTCGCTGCTCGCTTCCGGCTTGCCTACGCGGATGTTCTCCATAATGGTGCGCGGGAAGAGGTAGACATCCTGGCTGACGATCGAGATCAGACTCCGCAGCGCCGATCGCTTCACCGTCCGTATGTCTTCTCCATCCAGGAGAATCCTTCCCGATTGCAGGGGAAAGAAGCCGAGCAGAAGGTTGACCAGCGTGCTCTTTCCCGAGCCTGACGGTCCCACAATCGCAGTAGCCGAACCGGGTGCGAATCGGAGATTCAGATTGTTAAAGACATGCGCCCCATTAGGATAACTGAAATCCACGTCCTCATAGACGATCTCACCTCGAACACTCTCTGGTGCAACCTCCTCGAGATCGTCGTCAACCTCCAGGGGCAGGTTCAGTATCCCCTGTACCCGCGCATACGCGGTGAGCCCGCGCTCGAGATTGTCCAGCGGGAAGCTCAACGAGCCCAGCGGATAGAACACGTGATACAAAAGCATCAGCACGCTTGTATAAGTGCCGACGCTAACTCCTCCTGACGCCGTCGGAAGCGACCTTCCGGCGAGAATCGTTACCACCATGCTTCCCTGGATGGTTGCCTCAAGGCTCAGCGGAAACGCAGTCGCCATCGCGCTTGCGGCCTGGCTTGATTCACGGTACTTGTCACTGAGATGTTCCGCTGCGTCGCGTTCCTGTGCTTCCAGGACAAAGCTCTTGACCGTCGATATCCCATCCAGATTGCTGCGGACATGGCCATGGATAAGCGCGGCGTTCTGGCGGGCCTTGGCGTATCGCGCCCGCAGCCGGGGATAGTACGCAAGGGCGCGACCAATGAGTATGGGAATCGGCAGCAGCGCCACCCATCCCTGTTGAGGCGCGACGATGAAAACTGCTGCGATGAAAACAGCGGAGGCGATTGAAACGTCCGACAGCCAGGAGGCAGCATCGAATGCGCTTTCGATGCGGTCGACGTCTTCGCTCAGAACGGCAAGTAACTCACCACGCCCGCTCTCCTGCAACGTTGCCATCGGCATGTGTTGAACATGTGTGAAGACCCGCGTGCGCAACTGATGTTGCAGAAGGCGTCCCCGTCTGCGCCAGATCCTGAGGCTCGCGTACTTGAAGATCCCGACGCATGCCACCAGCGCCAGCGCCACGGTTCCCAGAATCACCGTGCAAGTCACGATGGAACGCCCGCGAAGGAAGGGAAACCCGGGCGGACGGCCAGTGCGAATCGCATCCACCGCCCATCCCACAGCAACGTACCGGCCGATATTGCAGAGTGCCGCCAGCGCGCTGAGTCCCGCGGCGATGAGCAAATCGCTTCGGAACGGCGAGACAAACCGCGCAGCTTCCTGAAGGCCGCTAAGACTGCTGTCCGCCAGTTCGCCGCGCGCTAGCGGAGCGGGCGAGTTGGCCGCAACCAACGCGTCCTGAACGTACCCGCGAATCACCTCCGCGGGCACGCCTTGGTCGAACAGTATCAGCACCCGTCCCGTTACGTGGCTCGCCGAAAGCTGCGCGATCCCGGGCTTGTTTCCCACCTGCTGTTCGATGATCGCGGCGAAACTCTTCCTCCCCCGCAATCCTCGAACCTCCCAGCGCACGCGCCCAGGCAGAGCCGACACTACCTTGATATCCCTGTTCTCTTCTGCAAGCTTCGGCATCGATTGAATGCGTCAGGAGACTGTGGTTGTCTGGACGCCCGCTTTTTTGGCCGCCTGCTCGTCCTGGATCTCTTCCATGATCTCGGCCTTGATCGAGTCCACGTTTTCCTTCACCATAAGCGCGCCTCGAACAACGTTCTTTGCTACATGCTTCAGCAGGGTTCTGTCGACGATCAGTGCGGCAACAGCGCCGAGCGCGAAGCCGGTGAATGGGCTAAAGCCACGAAATAAACGCCTCATCTGATGGATCCTCCTTGGATGAAACAGCGCACATGTCAGAGCGATGCTTCTGCATAGCAGTTTTCAGTTTCCCACAACTCAACCTTGACTACTTGAACATCCGTCCCCTCGAGCTCGCGAGGGGCAATATCGTTAAGAAGGTGTGCAGCCATGTTCTCCGCCGTCGGGTTCACCTTCATCAGGTAGAGCCTCTGGCCCGCCACTTTCTGCACGGCATCGAGCGCTTCCCGGTCGCTCTCATGAAGAATAAAGCCATGATCCCAATTGGATTCGATCCATCCGCCAATGGCTTCCTTCAGATAACTGAAATCTACAACACGCCCCAGGGAGTCGAGCTGCGGTGCCGTCGCGTGCAATAGCGCCACATAGTTATGGCCGTGAAGATGGGCGCACTTGTTTTCATGCTTCCACACACGGTGACCCGCGCAGAACTGGACTCGTCGTATGCACTTAATCACGTCTCTGCCTCATGGAATCTGCAACATCTTGTGTGTCTGCAGGCTAAGTCGCCACTGGGGATGCTCAAGGCAATAGTTCAAAGCGAGGCGGGTATTCCGGTCCCGCTCCAGGCCGTCCATCGGCTGAAGAAACAACCAGTCGAAATTCAAATTTTCAAACTGTTCGGGCGCCGCATTCGTCTGCGGATACACGAGCTTCAATTCATTTCCCGACTTCACCACCAGTTCCGTGCCCGCCTTCGGGCTTACGCATACCCAATCGAGCCCCGACGGAGGAACCTGCGTCCCGTTCGTCTCTACCGCAACCTCGAAGCCGCGGCGATGAAACTCGCCGATCAGCTCTTCATTCACCTGCAGCAAAGGTTCCCCCCCGGTGCACACCACCAGGGGGCGCGCGCGTGCCACAGCGGCCGAAGGCCATGTCGCCGCAACCTTGTCAGCCAATTCGCTTGCGGTTTCAAACTTGCCGCCGCCCGGGCCGTCGGTGCCAAAAAACTGGGTATCGCAAAACTTGCACGTCGCCGTTGCCCGGTCCTGTTCGCGCCCGGTCCACAGATTGCACCCGGAAAAGCGGCAGAACACCGCGGGCCTGCCGGCGTTGGCGCCTTCGCCTTGCAGCGTGTAGTAGATCTCCTTAACTGAGTACATGATCCCTCTCCGCCGATGGAGCCGCAGATGCCGCACTGACTAGTCCGCTTTGCCTCTTAGCCTCCCATAACACCGTCATCACGGCCTCATGGAAATCAAGGTTACTTGGCGGAGGGTCACCCGCACCACATTCAAAGTAGCTATAAGTCTCCGCCAGAAATGCAGAAAGCGGATCATCAAAGAATACGTCTCTGCTTACCAGCGCATTCTCGCCGTTGTAAACATGAAGCTGCGAAAAGCTGTCCTTCGCCTCGGAGGGATAATAACCGACCACTCTTCTTCCGTCGGCAAAGAGGATCTCCACGGAGCGTTCGCGGACCGGCGCAGTCAAATCTGAGTGGAGCAGGCTCGACTGCCCATCGACGTGCTGAAGCACAATTGATGCCGAGCCCATCAGAGGAACCGTGGTTCCATTTACGCGCATATCAGAACAGCTTGCCGCCATAACTTCCACATTGGTTCCGGCCAGATAGAGTGACAACGCAACCTGATGAGGTATCTCGACTTCCAGTGCGCTGGTATGACTCCGATTGTTGAGAGTCTGAGAGAACCTCGGCTTCAGTTGCTGAATGGACATCTTTGTCCAGGCGCCGGTCGGCGGCGTCGCCAGCATTGTCTTCAGACGGGCAGTAAGAGAGCTGGATAGCCAGGTAGCTACAACCATGATCTGAAGCTTGTATCTCGCTCGAAGCGCCCGAATCTGGCTCACCTCATCCATGGTGCAGGCCAGCGGCTTTTCAACAATCAAGCGCCGATATCCCAGCTCCGCGGCTTCGCGCAGCACGTCGCAGTGCGTCGCCGGCGGTGTGCAGATGTGAACTACAGAGTCTTCGCCGAAGACCTGCCGGGCCTCGATCAGGCTTCCGAAAGGCCTGATCCCGCCCACGCACAAATCGTTCAGGTAGGGCTCCCCTTCCGCGACCACGCCGATCTCCGGGCTGATGAGATGCGGATTCTCGGCGCGGGTCTTCCTGAGACACCTCAAGTGCAGATCGCGGCCCGCCCTGCCAAACCCGACAATAAGTGATCGAAGCATAATGTCCGTTAGACGCTCACCATTTAGCGACAGTTTCCCAATGCGGCTGGTAATTCTCAACCCAGTGCTCGAAGCCATGCTCATACGGCACGGGGTCTTTGACGCCCAGAGAGTGAAACGCGTACAAGCGCATCTCGCATGCGCTGCATTGCCCGCAGTGCTTCTCCCCGTCCGTGTAACACGTCCAGGTCAGACCGTAGTCGAGTTTCTCTGACAGTCCATACGCTACGGTCTCTTTCTTGTTCAGATACATGAGCGGGCAGAATATCTCAACCTCATGCCGAAGCTCAACCGCTTGGCGTGCCAGGTTCTGAAATGCTCCGTAAAACTCAGGATGACAATCCTTGTAACGGGAAGGCCTGGCTCCCAGGGCGATGCATGAGGCGCCGACAACGATGGCGTGCGCCTCAATCATCTCGGCATAACTCAGTGCGCAGGCAAGAAAGACCGTGTTCCTTGCCGGCACATAGATTCCCATGTCACCCGGCGAGTTATCGGTGAGTTTGTGTCCGTTGTTCGTCGCTTTAGGTCCCGAAGACAGCAATGTGGAACGGCCGAAGGATCCTAGACCTAGAGCGAGCTTCATGACGTGATGCTCTTTTGCTCCAAGGGCATGGGCGGCTACCGCCGCTCTCTCCAACTCCCTTCGATTTACCTGCTGGTAGTCGAAGGAGAGAGCATAGATATCGTCTCCCCGCGCGCGCGCTACCGCGCCCGCGGTGAGGCTGTCTATTCCGCCGCTAAGCAGAAGAACGGTTCGTGATCCCATGGTTGTCACTTAGCCGGGGCCTGAGTGTCTTCCAATGCTTCACGGAGCAAGGCGCAGATCTCACTCCTTCTTTCCTGAAGCATCTCGTTGAACACGTCACGCACCGCGGCTTTTATAACTGCTTTCAGCCCTTCAAGCTCGTCAATGGGCAGCATCAATGGTTTAGACACGCGATTTCTCTCTGACTGGGAACGGTAGAGATGTGGGGAAACACCGGGGAAGCGGTGTCAAAAAGCGCGAACCAGAACAGCAGATCTGTTAACGTTTGGTAATTCTACGTCAACCCGGTCCCTCTGCCAATCCTTAATTTTCACGCTGACTGAAACTTAGCAATGAATCTGACTCGAGGGAAGACGCCGCTCCTCGGAGGCGATTCTCAAGTCAAGGACGGCGCCCGCAGTCGGGCTCCACATACAAAGCTAGCCAAGGAGTCCGAGACGCTCGCGCCGGTCGGTTGGCGTGCGTAAATCAACTGCGATGTTCCGAGCTGGCAGGGCGCGGCCCGCGATTACCTTGGGACAATGTTCTTTGGTAATAGCGCCGCCCTGCTGCCGATCGTCTGGACTCGCGCTGGTGTCCCGGTATAACTCAGGGTTGACTTCGGTAATTCCCCCTAGCCGCGCACTCGCTCCAGTGATAGATGAGTCCCTGGACGAACCTTCGCGAACATTCCCCAGCGCTTCGCCTCGCCTCGAACAATCCTCGATGCTCCGCCCTTCACCCTGGTGCGCGCGGTCTGCAAAGAAATCGACTTCGCTTTCGGAATGCGCGTCTTCAGGGAGCCGAGAGTTCGAGGGCGCGCCGAGCGGTGCCGGCACCTCGCCGAAACTGTTGTTCTGGAAGGCCATTGCCCACCCTTAACCCGCGTGATACCCTTCCCCAAAGCTTCCCTTATCCCCACAACTGAAGTTCAACTGTTTTGGCAGCACAGGTAACCGGCTTGAGCTCACACCTGCTCCTCGATCTGCGAAAACCGCTTCTCGTCACCACACTGCTCGGGCTCGCCACGCTTACGACCGCGTCGGCCTCTTCAGTTCCAGCCGCCCCGCAGTCCGCTGGCGCTCCCAACGTCGGCGCCGGCATCCCTGTCGTCGAGAACTACACCGTCAAGGACTACAACGGCTCCGGACAGGTCTGGACCATGACCCAGGACAAGCAGGGGATCATGTACTTCGGCACGTCTGAAGGCACCGTCATGCAATTCGACGGCGTGTCCTGGCGCAAAACCCTGCTCGGTACCAGCGTGGTCCGCTCACTCGCCACCGATGACAGCGGCCGCGTCTGGGTCGGAGCCAATGCGAACTTCGGATATCTCGCTCCCGACGCAACCGGCACCCTGCAGTACGTCTCCCTGCTTGACCAGATCCCGCAGGCCGATCGCGACTTTACTGACGTCTGGCAAACGGTTGTCACTCCCCGGGGCATCTTCTTCCGCAGCTTTGAGCGCCTTTTCCGCTGGGACGGCAAGCGCATGCAAGTGTGGCGTCCCACCACCAACTCGCCCTTTCAGGCGCTGTCGCTCGTGCGCGGCCGCATCTATACCGATCAGCAGGGAATCGGTCTGCAGGAGATCGTCGGCGATGAAATCCACGACCTCCCCGGCGGCGATGCTTACCGCACTTCCATCAAGCTTTTCCTTTATCCCTACGACGACAACCGCATCATCGTCTCTGAGCGCAACGGCCTGCTCAGCCTTTACGACGGCCAGAATGCCACGCCCTTTCACACCGCCGCCGACGATTACCTGAGAAAAGCAAAGCTCTATGTTTCCATCCCGCTGCGCGATGGTGGGCTGTGCGTCAATACCCTGAACGGTGGGGCGGTGGTCCTCAATCATGACGGCAGCCTGCGCCGAGTGATCGACGTTCCCGAGGGCATCCTCACGTCGGATGCTCTGTCTGCTTTCGAAGATCGCGAAGGCGCCCTCTGGATCGGTAGCGATAACGGAGTCTCCCGCGTCCAGACCCAGGGGTCCTTCTCCATTTACGCCAACGCATTCGTCCAGGACTTCTCGGTCTTCCAGGGCACGATCTACGCGACCACCGTCTCCGGCAACACCGCCCTCGCCCGGATCGTCCTCGACCCGCAGACGCACCGGCCTACCCAGCAAGCCATCCGCGGCGCCACCCAGGGTTGGTTCCTTGTTGATTTCAAGGACCCCGCCAGCCACGCTGAGCAGCTTCTCGTCGCCACCAGCGAAGGCGTGATGCGCCTCGACGGCGACCAGTTGGTACCCGTCATTCCCGCGCTGCATGGGCTTCAGGAGCAGTGTTACTTCATCGGCCAGTCGCACGCCGATCCCACGCGGCTCCTCGTCGGCCACTCCGACGGCGTCCAGTCTTTCCGCTGGACTAACGGCCAGTGGATCGATGAGGGAAGGCTGCCCGGCACCATCTTCGAAGCCCGCAACATGGTCGAAGATGCACATGGCGACATATGGACGAGCGGTGCTGCCGACAAGATTCTCCGCGTTCACATGGCGCCCACTGGAATGCGCGATTCTCACGCTGACGTCTACGGTGCTCAATCGGGCCTTCCCGCCGGAATTCCCGACGCTGAAATAATCGACGGCGCCGTATACGCCGCCGTTCAGCATTCAAAGCACATGTACCGCTGGGATGAAGGCGCGCACAAGTTCGTGGTTGACGATCGCTTCCTCCTTCCATTGGATACCCCCGTCTTCAATGCCACTCTGCAGCCCGATGGCAAAGACCGCGTCTGGTCGCAGACAGTTACCTTTGACAGTCGCAGGATTGGCCTGTTTCAGCGAGGCAACGATGGCGCCTGGAAGCTCGACGAAGCCAGCTTCCGCCCGCTGACTCAGCTCGGCGTATTCATCCTTTACACGCAGCCTGACGGCGGCATCTGGATTACCGGCGAAAAGCTCGTGCACTTCACGCCGCAACCCGCCGGCGCCGGCGGTCCTGCGTTCCCAACCATCGTCCGCCAGGTGACCTCGGGCAAGAAGACACTCTTCGGCGGCAGCGCTGGCGAGGGCGATCTGCGCCTGCCGCCCGGCACCAGTTCCCTCCATTTCAGCTTCTCCGCACTGTCCTTCTCCAACCCCAAGGCGACGACTTACCAGTACCTGCTTGAGGGCGCCGACAAGGATTGGTCCGAGTGGTCCAAGCAGACGGACGCCAACTACTCGAGCCTTGGCCCCGGCAGATATGTCTTCCGCGTCCGCTCCCGCGCCTTCGATGGCCGTGACGGCCAGGAAGGCGCCTTCGCCTTTGTGATCGCGCCGCCCTGGTATCGCACCACCGCGGCCTACGTGCTCTACGCCATCCTCTGGCTTCTGATCGGGCTCTCGCTCTGGCGCCTTATCATCCGCCACGAGCGCAACAAGGCGCGCCGCAAAACGGAGGTCCTCGAGTCCCAGGCCCGCGCGCTGGAAGCCACCGTCAACGAGCGCACCAGCGAGATCCGCGCCCAGGCCACCGAAATCAGCGCGCAGAAAGAAAGCATCGAGCTGCTCAGCCAGATTGGCCGCGAGATCACCGCCTCGCTCGATCTGAACGTCATTCTCTTCAAGCTCTACGAGCGCGTGAACCAGATCGTCGACGCCACCATCTTCGGCGTCGGTCTCTACCGGCCTGACAAGCAGATCATCGACTACACGCTCGCCGTCGAGAGCGGCAAGCGCTACGCGCCTTACTCGCGCAGCACGGCCGACAAGAATCAGTTCGCCATCTGGTGCATCGATCATCGCCAGCCCATCCTCATCAACGACGTGGCCACGGAGTATTCGAAATACATCTCCGAATACGCGCACGGCGCGCGCGTGCTGGAAGATGGCAGCGCCGCGCAGCCGCCGGCTTCGATGATCTATCTGCCCCTCATCGCGCAGGACCGCGTGTTGGGCGTGCTGAGCGTGCAGAGCTTCCGCAAAAACGCCTATACCGAGCAGCATCTGCGCCTGCTCTCGAATCTCGCGTCCTACACCACCATCGCGCTCGACAACGCCAATGCCTACACGGTGATCGCCGACCAGGAACGTTCCGTACGCGAGCGCGCCGCTGAACTGCTCACCATCAATCGCATCACCAACGCGCTCTCCACGCAGCTCGATCGCGACCGCCTCATTCAGCTTGTGGGCGAGCAGGTTCGAGAGCTTTTCAAGGCGCCCATCGTCTATGTCGCGCTGCTCGATCGTCCTACGATGATGCTGCACTTCCCCTATGCCTACGGCGAAGATGCGCCTTCGCGTCCCTTCGGCACCGGCCTCACTTCGCAGATCATCCGCAGCGGCGAGCCGCTCCTCATCAATGAGGATATGGATCGCAACCGCGCCCGCCTTGGCGTCGAACACGTCGGCCGCCAGTCGGCGTCGTATCTCGGCGTGCCCATTCCCTCCGGCGGCGAGATGATTGGCGTTCTCAGCGCGCAGACCACTGACGAGGAAGGCCGCTTCACGGAGGCCGATCAGCGCCTGCTCTCCACCATTGCCTCCGGCGTAGGCGTCGCCTTCCATAACGCGCGCCTCTTTGAAGAAGCGCAGGCCGCCCGCGCCGCCGCTGAAGAAGCCGACTCCGCCAAGAGCAGCTTCCTCTCCACGGTCAGCCACGAGCTGCGCACGCCGCTGACATCGGTCCTTGGATTCGCGAAGATTATCCGCCGCCGCCTTCATGAGCGCCTCTTCCCCCTCATCCCTGAATCCGATACAAAGATCGCGCAGTCCAAACGCCAGGTCCTCGAAAATCTCGACGTGGTCGTCAGTGAAGGCGAGCGCCTCACCAAGCTCATCGACGACGTGCTCGACCTCGCCAAGATTGAAGCCGGCAAGTTCACATGGAACATGGCCAGCGTCTCCGTCAAGGAAGTGATCGAGCGCGCAATTGCCGCAACGTCGTCGCTGGTCGAAGCCCGGCATCTCAAGATCGAACCCTTGATTGACGAAGGCCTCCCCGACATCAACGGCGATCACGACCGCCTCATTCAGGTCGTCATCAACCTCATCTCCAACGCGGTAAAGTTCACGCCGTCGGGCTCGATCACCTGCTCGGCCCATCGCCGCGACAACGACATCGTGGTCAGCGTTAAAGACTCCGGCATCGGCATTGCGCTCGTCGATCAGCCCAAGGTCTTCGAAAAGTTCAAGCAGGTCGGCGACACCCTCACGGACAAGCCCAAGGGCACCGGCCTCGGCCTGCCCATCTGCAAAGAGATCGTCGAACACCACGGCGGCCGCATCTGGGTCGACTCCGCGCTCGGCGAGGGCAGCACCTTCTCGTTCACGCTGCCTGTCACCGAGCCTTCGCAGCAGCAACTCGATCTGCTGCCCATCCGCCGCTCAGTCGACATCGAGGCCATCGTGCGCCGCCTGCGCGACACCGTCGCCAACCAGCAGCCGCATTCGAAATCCATCCTCGTTGTCGACGATGATGCCAACATCCGCACGCTGCTGCAGCAGGAGCTCACTGAGGCCGGCTACGCCGTGCGCCTCGCTGAAGACGGCCGCAAGGCCCTCACGCTCATCCGCGAAGAGATTCCCGGCCTCGTAATTCTCGACGTCATGATGCCCGAGATGAACGGCTTCGACGTTGCCGCCGTGCTCAAGAACGATCCCGCGACGATGCACGTGCCCATCATCATCCTCTCCATCCTTGAAGACCGCGAGCGTGGCTTCCGCCTCGGCGTTGACCGCTACCTGACCAAGCCCATCGATACCACCTCGCTCTTCCAGGAAATGGATACGCTTCTCGACCAGGGCAAGTCGCGCAAGAAGGTCATGGTCGTCGACGAGGATGCCTCCACCATGAGCACCCTCACCCAGGTTCTTGAAACACGCGGTTACCAGGTCACTGAGTCCAACGGCCCCGACCTCGTCGCCCGCGCCGTCGATTCCAAACCCGACATCATCATCCTCAGCTCGCTCCTTTCGAATCACGAGGCCGTTCGCGCCCTCCGCTTCGAAAAGGGCATGGAGAACGTTCTCTTCCTCATCTACCAATGACAAATAAGAAAATACTGATCGTCGACGATGAACCGCACCTTCGTATGCTCATCCAGCAGACGCTGGAAGACCTTGAATACGATGGCGTGGAACTGCTCACTGCCACCAATGGCGAAGAGGCCCTCGAGTCCATTCGCGCCGAGGCGCCCGACCTCGTCCTGCTCGATGTCATGATGCCCAAGATGAACGGCTTCGACGTCTGCCACACCGTGAAGAAGCAGATGGGCTGGAACCACGTCCGCATCATCCTGCTCACGGCAAAAGGCCAGGAGTTCGATCGCAACCGCGGCATCGAGGTTGGAGCCGACCTCTACATGACCAAGCCCTTCGATCCCGATGCCCTCATCGCCAACGCGCGTGAAGCGCTAGGCCTCGCCGCAGCAGGAAGCTAACCCGGATGCCCGCTCTCACGCTGAAATCCCTGCTCGGGCGCCGCTCCCCCGGGTATGCGGTCGTGCAGGCGCTCGTCGAGAGCATGGGCAACACCGTCCACATCACTGACGCCTCCGGCACAGTTCTTGTCTGTCCTGCCGACAAATTGGGTGCCCCCGGTCCCGCGCCTTTGGGGACCGGGGAGACCACGCCCATCACCCACGAAGGCTCCGCCGTGGGTTACGTCATCGGTCCGCCCACGAAGGCCACCCCGATCGCCGCGCTCGTAAATCACCTCTGGTCGAAAGAGATCGAGAGCCGCTCTCTCGGCTCAGAAGTCCTCCACCTCTATCGCGAAGTCCATCTCATCGAGCAGCTCTCTGAGCAGCTCGCGCAGGTCCTCGATCTGCCCGCCGTCGCGTCGTGCGCGCTCGACCAGGCGCAGCGGCTCATCAAAGCAACCTTCGGCGTCATCTATCTCCACAACAGCAGTGGGGTGCTCGAGGCCATTGCCAGCTTCGGCAATCATGCCAACGGCTCCGTGCACGCGAAGCTGCTTCCGCTCGTCAACTCCGTGCTGCACAAAGGATCTGCCGAAATCCTCACCGATTGTGGATCCGATTCGAGCATCGGAGAATCCGGTCCAGCCTGCAACGCCATACTCTGCGCGCCTCTTCGCTCCGGCGAAAATATCCGCGGCGCCATCGTCCTCGGCAACGAGAATCAGGGCGCGTCCTACTCCTCGCCCGATCTCAAGCTGCTCAACACCATCGCTCTGCAAACCGCGGCCGCCGTCGACAATGCGCTTCTGGTTGTCGAGATGGTGGAAGCCGCGCGTCATCGCGCCGCCTACGCCGCCGAACTTCAAGCTGCGAGCACCGTCCAGCAGCTTCTGCTGCAGGGCGCGTCGCGCGGGATCTCCGGCTTTGACGTCGACCCCGTCTACGTCCCGGCAAGCGAAGTGGGAGGCGACTTCTACCTCGTTCATCCCGCCCCCGACGGCTCTCTCATTGCCATCGTCGGAGATGTCTCCGGCAAGGGCCTCACCGCCGCCATGCGCGTCGCGCTCATCCTTGGTGCGCTCCGCCGTGAAACCTCCATCGAGCCAGCTGACATCCTCGCCTCTCTCAACAACGCACTGATCGCGCAAGGCCAGCTTGGCTTCACCACCGCGCTCTGCGTCCGAATCGATACCTCAGGCGAATTCTCTCTCGCCAACGCCGGACACATCCCGCCTTACATCGGTGGCAGCGAATTTGAAACCGCGCCTGCATTGCCTCTGGGACTGGTAGCCGACCAGGTCTACCACACCAAGTTTTCGCGCCTCGAACCCGGCCAGCAGATGGTCCTCATGTCCGATGGCGTCCCTGAGGCCCGCTCCGCCACCGGCGAACTCTATGGCTTTACGCGCCTGCCCGCACTGACCCGCCAACCCGCCGCGGAGATCGCCGAAGTCGCCCGCAATTACGGCCAGGAAGACGACATCACCGTCCTCACCATCCGCCTCGCTGAACCCGCGGAACCTACTCAGCCGATGCACATCCAGTGCGAAACCAGCGCCTGACGGCCTTCCAAGGCTGCAGCCCCAAGCCTCTGTTTTGAAAGGGCACGACTTCAGTCCCGCCGAAACGGCTCATTTCTAAGGCTAGGGCTTTCAGCCCCTGCGCTTTTTTCTGCGCGCCTAAAACCGTTCCGATCGCCTTCTTCCCCAGCCGTCTTGCCCCCGCGGGATGAATTTGCGAACCCCGCAGCCCTCCGAGAAAGAGCCGGTTCGACGAAACTCGGGCCCTCTGTTTCCCGCGATGCATCGAACCGGCTATTCATTAATGTAGAAAAAGTAATTTACTGCCCAAATGTAGTGTTCGAACGGATTTTGTGACATCCGCCGCACCTTCATGCATGCGGATCGCCACGGCCCGTGACCGCTGTCGTGTGATCTACGCCACCTCACCGCACGCGCGCCTCAAGTACACTCGTCCTGCTCTGAGGAACCATGGTGACGGAATCTCCCACCCGCGTGCTGGCCATTAACCCGGGCTCGACATCCACCAAGATCGGCGTCTTCCGCCGCGAGGACCATCGAGCCGGCGCGAGCTGCGAATGGTCCACCACCATCCGCCACACTGACTCCGAGCTCGAGCACTTCCGCGGCTGGTCAGCCCTCTCTCAGGCCGACTTCCGCGCCGGAGTGATCCGCCACGCTCTAGAGGACGCCGGCTACGCGCTCACCGGCATCGCCGCCTTTGCCGGCCGCGGCGGCCTGCTTCCGCCCATGGAGTGCGGCACGTACGAAGTGAATGACGCCATGGTCGAGGAACTCCGAACCGCCCACCGCGGCGAGCACGCCTCGAACCTGGGCGCCGTCCTCGCCCGTACCTTTGCCTGTGAAGTAGGGGTTCGCGCTTATATCGTCGATCCCGTCACCGTCGACGAGTGGCAGCCCTGCGCCCGTTTTTCCGGCCTGCCGCAGATCACGCGCTCGCCCATCGGCCACGCTCTGAACATCAAGGCCGTGGCGCGCCGTTTTGCCCGCGACCAGCAACGCCCCTACTCCAGCCTGCGCCTCATCGTCATTCACCTGGGCAGCGGCATCACCGTCTCCGCCCACCGCGACGGCCGCATGATCGACCAGAACACCCCGGAGGAAGGTCCCTTCGGCCCCGACCGCTCCGGCTGGCTCCCCGTCCGCGAGCTCATCAAGCTGTGTTTCTCCGGCCGCTATAACGAGCGCCAGCTCGACCGCCTCGTCTTCGGCGAAGGCGGCCTCTACGCCTACCTCGGCACCCGTGACCTCGAGGAGATTGAACACCGCGCCGACACCGCCGACGCCCAAGCCGCAGCCGTATACGACGCCATGATCTACAAGACCGCCAAAGAGGCGGGGGCCATGGCCGCGGTCCTTGAAGGCCGGGTCGATGCCGTCGTCCTCACCGGGGGCATGGCCCACTCGGCTCGCTTGGTAACCCGCCTCCGGGCCTACATCGAGTGGATCGCTCCGGTCACCGTCTACCCCGGCGAAGACGAGCTGCTCGCCCTGGCCGAAGGCGTCTTCCGAGTGCTCGACGGCGAAGACCAGCCCAAGCTCTTCCACCCCGCCCAGGCCGAACAGAAGGGCAGGGAAGCCCTGGTCCTCGGCCTTGAGTAGCACTTGTCCAGGCTCCGCGCACTGAGCTGGCCCGATTGTTCCCCCTTGAACTCGTGCTCCTTCGCAACTACTATTGCCCCGACCCCCGGAGGCCAGTTCACCCGTCCTCTGCCTGTCCACGCGGCTGGCGGAGTGACCGCGAGGCGCGCATGCGAACTGCTCTCCGTTTTCTGTTCCTGTCACTCACCCTCACCGCTCTCGTCTCCTTTATTGCCTCCGCCCAGTCGGATGCCGCCGGTTCTCAGGACCCGCCAGGCATGAACCGCATGCCCAGCTATTACATTCGCGACTACACGGTCACCGACTTCGACTCCGTGACCTTCAAGACCACTGTCAGCGGCCGCCAGCAGGACAAGGCCATGGAGGGCAAGCACTACGAGATCCGCTACGACCTCAAAGACGGCGCATCCACTTCCAGCCCGCTGCAGGTCGTCCGCAACTACCAGAATGCGGCCAAAGCCGCCGGCGGCCAGGTGCTCTTCAGCGGCGAAGACGAAACCACCATCCGCCTCGTCCGCGGCGGAACGGAGACATGGGCGGCGATCGAAGTCGGCAATGTACCCAGCGGAGTGCCGGTCCTCATTCACCTCATCGTCAAGCAGGGGATGAAGCAGGACCTCGCGATGGACGCCTCGCAGATGGCGGACTCGATCAGCCAGACCGGGCAGGTGGCCATCTACGGCATCTACTTCGACACCGCTAAATCCGACCTCAAGCCCGAATCCGATGCCGCCGTCGCCGAGATCGCCAGGCTGCTCCAGTCCAAGCCGGCGCTCAAGGTCTACATCGTCGGCCACACCGACATGGTGGGTGAAGCGGCTTCGAACGCGAAGCTTTCGCAGGCGCGCGCCCAGTCCGTGGTGGCCGCGCTCACCGCGAAGTACTCCATCCCCCCGACGCGCCTCATCGCCTTCGGCGCCGGACCGTACGCACCTGTTGCCACAAACCGCACCGAGGAAGGCCGCGCCAAAAACCGCCGCGTCGAACTGGTCGAAATTGCCACCAATTGATAAGCCTCCCGCCCGACAAGTGGGAAAGCACGAAACCCAATCGGACTTGGCGGCGAAGCCGCAACTGGCCGCTCCGCAGGTGCCCGCAGGTGGCGCAGGTGCCTCCGTACTAACCCCGCTGACCCCGCTAACACCGCGAACTCCGTTGATTATCTGTTAGCCTTTCCCTCGGATCACCCAACGAAACACTGGAGACACCGTGGCGGCCAACGTTGCAGTCGTAGGGCATGGATACTGGGGCAAGAATCTTGCCCGCAACTTCTTCGAACTCGGCGCGCTCCGCACTCTCTGCGACGAAAACACCGCCGCGCTTGAAGCCGTCCGCGCCAAATATCCCGGCGTCGTCTTCTGTGGAGTCTACGAGGAAGTACTGCGCGATCCGGAGATCGCCGGCGTCGTTCTCGCCACGCCTGCCGTGCGCCACTACGAGATGGCCAAACAAGCCCTGCTGGCCGGCAAAGACGTCTTCGTCGAAAAGCCGCTCGCGCTGGACGTGAAGGAAGGCGCTGAGCTGGTCCGCATCGCCGCCGACCACAAGCGCATCCTCATGGTCGGCCACATCCTCCAGTACCATCCGGCCGTCCGCGAGCTCAAACGGCTCATCGCCAACGGCGATCTCGGCCGCGTCGAGTACATCTACTCCAACCGCCTGAACATCGGCAAAATCCGCGCTGAAGAGAATATCCTCTGGTCGTTCGCGCCTCACGACATCAGCGTGCTGCTCGGCCTGCTGGGCGAAGAGCCGCAGACCGTTGCCTGCGAAGGTGGAAGCTATCTGAACTCCGAGGTGCCGGACGTGACGCTCTCGCAATTCGGATTCGCCAATGGAGTGCGCGCCCACGTGTTCGTTTCGTGGCTGCATCCCTTCAAGGAGCAGCGCCTGGTGGTTGTCGGCTCCGCGCAGATGGCTGTGTTTGACGACACGGCCGCCGAAAAGCTCGTCCTCTATCCACACAAGGTCGAGTGGAAGGACCGCGTCCCCACGGCCATCAAATCTGATGCTGTCTCCGTGCCACTTCCGAAAGAGGAGCCACTCCGCAACGAGTGCCAGGAGTTCCTCAACGGGATCGAATCACGCCGCGCCCCGCTGACCGATGGCGCCGAAGGCCTGCGCGTTCTCAACGTACTGCGCGCGTGCCAGCAGGCGCTGACGACAGGCAAGCCGCAACTCTCCCAAGCGCACGCGGCAGCGCCCGAACCGCCCAAGCTTCCTTACTATGTCCACCCCACGGCCGTCGTCGACCAGCCGGTGGAGATCGGCGCAGGCACAAAGATCTGGCACTTCTCCCATGTCCTCGCGGGGGCGAAGATCGGCGAGCGCTGCATCTTCGGCCAGAACTGCCAGGTCGCCGGCGATACGGTGATCGGCAACAACGTCAAGGTGCAGAACAACGTCTCCATCTATGCCGGCGCGAACATTGACGACGACGTCTTCCTCGGACCCTCCTGCGTGCTGACCAACGTCACCAACCCGCGCTCGCAGGTCAATCGCCATTCCCTGTACGAAAAGACATTCATCCGCCGCGGCGCCACCGTGGGCGCCAACGCGACAGTGGTCTGCGGCATCACGCTCGGCCGCTACAGCTTCATCGCTGCCGGCTCCGTCGTCGCCAAAGATGTACCCGATTACGCCCTGATGGTGGGCAACCCCGCGCGCCGCATCGGCTGGATGAGCCGTCACGGCCACCGCCTCGACTTCCCCAACGAAGACGGCATCATGATCTGCCCCGAGAGCGGCTATCGCTACAAAGAGGAGCAGCCCGGCGTCCTGCGCTGTCTCGACCTTGACGAAGATGCACCGCTGCCGGTCGAGCTCAGCAAAGGCACCAGGAGTTACGACGACTTCAAAGCCGACAAATCAGCCCTCAGCCATTAGCAGAGAATTCGCAGTTCACAGTTCGTAGTTCACAGTTGTCGGCCCTTTGATACAGTCAACTGGCCGCGCGCTATAACCCAAGACTGTGAACTAAGAACTACGAACTGTGAACTGGCGGCGCAGCCCCTCACACCCAACCGCCATCCACGACATAGCTCTGGTTCGTAATCGCACTTGAGTCCTCCGCCGCCAAAAACAGCACCAGCCGCGCCACATCCTCGGGCGTAATGTCCCGCTTGATGGCCTGCGCGGCCATGATCTCCGCCTTGTACTCGGGCGTATAGATCAGCCGCTTCTGCTTCTCCGTGGCAATCGCTCCAGGCAGCACCGCGTTGACGCGAATGCCCGCTGCGCCAAGCTCATGCGCGAGAGTGCGCGTAAGGCCGACGATCGCCGCCTTGGCCGTTACATAGACGGGAAGGCCCGTCGAAGGAATCATCCAGCAGATCGAACTCATGTTGATAATCGATCCGCGTCCCGCCTTCTTCATCGCCGGCGCTACAGCCTGTGCCATGAAGAACTGCGGCCGCAGATTCGTCGCAATCGACCGGTCAAAAAACTCCGGTGTCACATCCTCCATTGCATGCCGCTGATCGTTGCCAGCGTTGTTCACCAGCACGTCCACGGTCCCGGTCGCCGCCAACACCCGCTCCACGCTCTCGCGCAGCGCCGCCACGTCGGTCAGGTCGCAATGCAGATACAGTGGCGCCGTGCATCCCGCCACGCTCAACTCATTGCGGAGCGCAATCGCCGGTTCATCCTGGACATCGAAGAACGCCACCCGCGCGCCCTGGTGTGCGAACGCCCGCACCATCGCCTCGCCGATCCCCGTCGCCCCGCCCGTGATCAGCACCACCCGGTCCTTCAAACTGGGATAGACGGCATACCGCGCCTCGTTCATCAACTCTCCGGCTCCTTTTGATCGACCCCAGCATACATCTTGGTACTCCGCACAGACCCAGCGTGGGAGGCAAGGCAAGAGCGTGTCAACGTGCAAGGGTTTTCGAGAAGTTTCACTCTGGATGCAGTGTTAGCATTTGCTGCAGTCGCAGCGTAGCTATTCAAACGCCGGAGACAGCGACCACGCAAGAGAGCATCGATAAGGAGAAGGCATTCATGTCTGCGCCCGAGGCCGTGCAGTCAGCCGGACAGTCAGCCGAACAGTCAGCCGAGCGGGGGGGACGCCTCGGGCTTCCATATCTCTTTAGCTACTGGCAACGCGTCAACGCTTCGTACGGGCGGCAAGGCGAAGATACCGGCCACTGGGATCTCGACTGCACCCTGCGCGCCGGACTGAATCTGAATGTGCTCGAGACCTCGCGGTTTCTCAATCCCCATGACCGGCCCAGCTTTGAAGCGTTTGAAGATTGGATCGTTGCGACCAACGGCGGCGTAATGGATGAGGCCGAACTCGCGCGTCTCCGCGCAGCGCTCGCCGGCGATCCGGTTGGCTCGGCTGTGGGCAGCCTCGATGGCGTGGAGGGATTGACACCGCAAGAGCTGGCCTTCTGGGACGAGCACGGCTACGTGGTGGTGCGCGAACGCGGTCGACCCGGCAGACCGCGACGCGGCCGCCGCAGCCATCTACCAGTTTCTCGAAGCCTCGCCGGCAAATCCTGACAGTTGGTACGGGCGCAAGTTCGGTGTGTCGATCTGGGTGCCGCTGCTGCGGCATCCGGCGTTTCTCGCCAACCGCCGTTCCCCGCGGCTCATCAAGGCTTTTTCGCAGCTCTGGGGCCGCGAAGATCTGTGGGCCACGGTCGATCAAGGGGGGCCTCAATCCACCCGAGCGAGAGGACTGGAAGTTTCCCGGCCCTCACGTCCACTGGGACGTGACCATCGCCCCGCCGCATCGCCTCGGCGTGCAGGGCATCCTGTATCTCACTGACACGCCCGCCGATCAAGGTGCGTTCAGTTGCATTCCCGGCTTTCATCGCCGCCTCGATGAATGGCTGCGCACGCTGCCCGTCGGCACGGATCCCGCGTCGCGCTCTTGAGCCCGAGCCAGGCTTTGTGCCCATCGCCGGCAAAGCCGGAGACCTCGTGATCTGGCATCATCTGCTGCCGCATGGCAGCTCGCCCAATCGCGGCCGGTTACCGCGTGTGGCACAGTACATCGCGCTGCGGCCAACGCGCTGGGAGTATACAAAGGAGTGGGAGTAGACCGGTGAGATTGCGGAGTGGCCGGTACTGAAGTTTCGTACCGAACTGATTGCTGCAGGTCCCTCGGCTTCCCTTGTTCTATAGGTTTGCCGGCGGAAATGCCCTCAATCTCCACCCGCACATCGAGCCCTATACTGTCGGAAATGCCCCGATACATCCTATGCGCGTCGATCCTGGTTGCGCTCTGCGCCTCGCATAGCGGCTACTCTGGCGCGCAACCGCCCCCGCTCTCAGTCATCACTCACGTCGATCTCACGCCCGCGGCCGACGGCTTCACCGGCCGTCTCGAACTCCTCGAAGACCCACGCATTACCCCCGAACTCGACAAGGCAATGTGGCAGTCCGGCGGCCCTGAGATGGCGCTTGATTCCAAAGACTCGCTCCTCAAGCAGCTCGCCAGTTCACCACTTCAGCCAGCCGTCCTGCGCCTCCGCGATGGAAAGGGAAACGTCATCGCGGAGAAGAAACTCAGACGTGAACAGGCCCGCCTGGAGGTTCGTCAGCTTCACTCCGGCCAACAATCTATTCTTGTCACAACGGATCTCTCTGCCGGCTTCGGCTCATACTCCGGACCGTTTACTGAGATTCTCGATCTGACGCAGGGAGCGTTGACCTCCGTTCAGGCTCGCGACATCGCCACCAATTCACGTGGCATCATCATTCTGGCCAGCACCGGAAAAAGAGCCTGGAGAGTGGTACCCTCTGCTTCGGGTTCAGCTGGTTCGAAGGACATCCTCGAAGTCGCTTGCCACCCGAAATCCTGGGGTGCGGATTCCAACGAGTTTCTCATTTTCTATGTGCGTTATCACTGGAACGGCTCCGAATGGCTGGTCACAGAACGCAAGTCGCCGGGGTTTTGGGAAGCCGACGAACATTTCCCAGCCCTCAGCAGGTTCCCATCCATTCCCTTGCCCACCCGACACTAGCCCCGCTAATCCCGTAGGTCGGATATTTCATATTACGGTACGAAGTCTCACGGATTGAGCGCATACTTGTTCCATAGGTTTGTATGCGGCGGTAACCCTCTTCTCTTTGCCTCCGGCTCACGTTTCCCTTTCCGCTCCAAATAAAGGGGCCAAATCTCAACCGGGCCAACCTCTTGACCCGGCTGCGGAGTCGAAATGCTCGGTTCGATGCAGAGCACGGATGAGATACTGCTGCAAATACCTATAGATTGATCGAGCGCTCAAACTTGTCCAATTTGGACCAGCGTCCGTTGCGGACTACCGGAGTCCAAAATTAGAATGGATATCCGCCGTCGCGGCCCAGTTCAGCACGCTCGAACGCACAGAGGGAGTTCCAAATGACCAAAGCTCGCTACCCCGGAATCCGGGTTACCGCCAACGGAAACCAGCTCGTCTCCTACTACACTGAGACCCGCATCGCCGACGCCGGCGTGTTCTATCCCATTACTCCTTCTACGGAAGGCGGCGAGCTTTTCCAGCAGGCTTATGCGGAAGGCCACCTGAACGTCTTTGGCGGCAACACCATCGCCATTGAGACGGAAGGCGAGCATGCGGCCCAGGGCGGCGCCATCGCCCACTCCGTGACCGGCAAGCGCGTCGTCAACTTCACCTCCGGGCAGGGCATCGTCTACGGCGTCGAGCAGTACTACCACGCGCCCGGCAAGGGATCGACCATGGTGCTCGAAGTGGGCGCCCGCGCCCTCACCAAGCACGCCCTCAACGTGCACTGCGGACACGACGACATTTATGGCGCGCTCGACACGGGCTGGATCATGCTCTTCGGCAAAGACGCTCAGCAGACCGCCGATCAGTCGCTGATCCTCCGTCGCGTCACCGAGTTGAGCCTCACGCCGGGCATGAACATCATGGACGGCTTCCTCACCTCGCACCTCGAGCGCACCTTCTATAAGCACGAGAGCGAGCTGATCCGCGAATACCTCGGCTCGCCTGACGACACCATCGACTGCCCGACGGAAGCCCAGCGCACCCTCTTTGGGCCGACGCGCCGCCGCGTGCCCAAGATGCTCGACCTTGCCAACCCCGTCTTGCTTGGCCCGGTCCAGAACCAGGAACACTACATGCAGGGCATCGTCGCGCGCAGGAACCACTTCTCCGAACCGATCCTTGATTTCCTCGAGGCTGCCTACAAGGACTTCGGCGAGCTCACCGGCCGCCACTATGGCCTCGTCACCAAGTACAAGACCGACGATGCCGAGACGGTGTTTGTCTCCCTCGGCTCGGCTGCTGAAAACATCGAGGCTGCGGTCGACTACCTTCGCCAAACCCGCAACGCCTCGGTTGGCTCCATCCACATCAACGTCATCCGCCCCTTCCCTGAGGCGGCCGTTGTGGAAGCCCTCCGCGGCAAGAAGAACGTCATCATCCTTGAGCGGACTGACGAGTCCCTGAGCCCCGACAACCCGCTCGGCCGCGACATCCGCACCGCGCTGTCGAAGGCGGTTCAGGCCGTCCCCGGCATCCCCAAGGTCACGCTCGAAGAGGTTCCCCACATCATCGCCGGCACCTACGGGCTGGGTTCGCGCGACTTCCGTCCCGAGCACATCATCGGTGCATATGAGTACGCTGCCGCCGGCCGCGCCCGCCAGGACGGACACACCGCCGCTGACGGCACCAGCTTTATCGTCCTCGGCATTGACCACCCCTACGCCGTCGTCGGCGAGGAGAGGCCGTCGCTGCTCCCCAAGAAAGCCGTAGCGGTCCGCTTCCATTCCATCGGCGGCTGGGGCGCCATCACCACCGGCAAGAATCTCGGCGCCATCATCGGCGATCTCAACGACCTCCTCTACGACCGCGACAAGGTCGAAGACGAGTACGGCAACCCCAAGGAAATCATCCACGTCAGCGCCAACCCCAAGTACGGCTCTGAGAAGAAGGGCGCTCCCACCAGCTACTTCATGGTCGCCGGCTCCTGAACGTATCCGCGTCAACTGCGACCTGCGCCACGTCACCACGGTCCTCTGCTGCGACCCCAAGGCCTTCACCCACACCAACCCGCTCGACGGCATCCAGCCCGGCGGCGCGTTGATCTGGGAGTCGGACGCCGAGGGCGAGCGCGCCTGGGAGAACCTCCCCAAGTGGGCCCGCAAGCAGATCATCGATAAGAACATCCGCGTCTACACGCTGCCCGGATTCGACATCGCCCGCAAGGCCACCAACCGCGCCGACCTCCAGCTCCGCATGCAGGGCAACGCCTTCCTCGGCGCCTTCTTCTCCGTCAGCCCCCTGCTCGAGGAATACGGCATCACCCCGGAGCAGTATCGCGACGTCGTCTTCAAGCAGTACGTGAAGAAGTTCGGCAAGCAGGGCGACGCCGTCGTCAAGTCAAACATGGAAGTGATGGAACAGGGCTTCGAGCGCGTCAAGCAGATCGAGATCGGCGACCTCGCGGCCCGCGACCACTCCAGCCTGCGCGGCGATGCGCTCCTGCCCATCCTCGAAGAAGTCCCCGCATACGCCGCCGAGGGCGGTGAAGGCGCCTCCTGCACCGTAGGCGGCTGCCGCACCACACCGCCGCCCACCGGCCAGTCTGCCCGCGCGCCCATCGCCACCATCGCCGCGTTCGACGCCGAATTCCGTTCCGGCCTCGGCTATGACCAGCCCGCCACGCCGCTCGCGGCCATGGGCGTCATCGCCGCTGCCACCGGCGACACGGCATCCAAGTATGTCGCCCGCCGCGAAACCCCGCTCTACATCCCTGAGAACTGCACCCAGTGCATGGAGTGCATCTCGGTCTGCCCGGACACAGCCCTGCCGAACACCTCGCAGGATCTCCGCACGCTGCTGTCGACGGCCGTTACGCGCTACATCTCCAACGCCGACGACCGCCGCAAGATGCTTGACGCACTGCCGGAGATCGAGAAGCAGACCCGCGTCCGCATGCTTGCCGAAATCAAGCAGGGCACGCCGCTGCCCACCATCATCAAGGAAGTCACTGAGAACCTCAACGGCTTCAGCGTCGAATCGAAGACGCAGTTCTTCTCGATCATTGAGAAGGTGCCGATGGCCTACCAGAAGGTCAACGCCATCTTCTCCTCGCCTGAGCGCAAGGCTCCCGGCTCCGGCGGCATCTTCTCCATCTTTGTCAGCGATCTCTGCAAGGGCTGCGCGGCTTGCGTCACCGCTTGCGGCGATCACCAGGCCCTGCGCATGGTGCAGGAGACGGAAGTAGTCAACGCCGAGCACGAGACCGGCACCGCCTTCCTCAACCAGTTGGCCGACACCTCGCAGAAGTACCTCGGCCTCTACAACAACGCCAATCCGGCCGACTCCAAGACCGCCACGCTGCGCAACATGCTCATGGTCCGCAGCAACTACGACGCGCTGGTATCGGGCGACGGCGCCTGCGCCGGTTGCGGCGAAAAGTCGGTGCTCCGCTCCATCGCCGCGGTCACCGAGGCGTATATGCGCCCCGTCTACCACGCGAAGTCGGACCGCTTTGTCGCGAAGGCCGGTGAGCTTGAGAAGACCGGCGCGGCCAAACTCGAAGCCCTCAAAGCCTCGAACCCTGAAGGCTACGCGGCCCTTCGCCTCGCCATCACCCACCTCACCCTCGGCCTCGGCGGTGAAGACACCACCGACACCAAGTCGCGCATCGCCGATCACGAAGCTAAGAACGGCGCCATCACGGACGCCCAGCTCATCGAAGCGCTCGCCGCCGTCCTGCTCACTGAGGCCTTCAACCACAAGAGCCTGCAGCCCGTCGATGGCCGCCTGGCCAACGGCATGAGTGTCATGGCCATGGCCGCGCACACCGGCTGCAACACGGTATATGGTTCGACGTCGCCCAACAACCCGCATCCCTATCCGTGGATGAACTCGCTCTTCCAGGACGGCATCACGGTGGGCTGGCTCATGGGCGAGAGCTTCATCGTCGACCACGCGCGCCGCTCCGTTATCCCCGAGCGCCTTACGGACGCGATCCTCACCCGCGACTGCGGAATCACCGAGCGCGAGTACTACGACTTCACGCACTTCACTGACGCCCTCATGACCGACCAGGAGATCGTCGAACTTCCCAAGGTCTGGGTAGTCGGCGGCGACGGCGGCATGGGTGACATCGGTTACCAGAACATGTCGAAGGTGATCCTGCAGAACCGGCCCAACGTCAAGGCGTTGATGCTCGATACGCAGGTCTACTCCAACACTGGCGGGCAGAACTCTGACTCGACGCCGATGCTCGGCGGCGGCGACATGAACACCTACGGTCCTGCATCGCAGGGCAAGAACACTGAGAAGAAGACGGTCGCCGAGACCTTCCTCGCCGGCCACGGCTCGCCGTTCATCGCGCAGGTTTCCATGGCCAACGCGCCCAAGCTCTACCGCGCGATTCTCGATGGCCTCGAATACCGCGGCACCATGTTCCTGCAGGCCTTCACCACCTGCCAGCCGGAGCACGGCGTCGCCGACGACATGGCTCTCCACCAGGCGCAGCGCGTCCGCGACTCGCGCGGCGTGCCTGAGTTCGTCTTCGATCCGCGCAAGGGCGAGACCTACGGCGAAGCGCTCGACGTCACCGGCAACCCCAGCCGCGATCTCGACTGGTACGAGACCAAGGACAAGGTCACCGGCGAAACCCGCCGCTACACGGTCGCGCACTGGTGCACCACGGAAGCCCGCTTCCGCAACCACCTGCGCAAGATCAAGCCCGAGCAGGCCGAGAAGATGATCCCGCTCGACAACATGCTGGTGCGCATCACGCAGCAGGATGTTGTCTACCGCCGCTATCTCGACACCGCGCACCGCGCCTTCATCCCCGACTTCGGCGTCTACATCACGCTCGAAGAGAACGGCAAGAAGGAGTATCGCGCGCTCAGCCGCCAGCTCGTCATGTTCTGCGTTGAGCGGAGAAAGTCCTGGCGCATGCTGCAGTCTAAGGCCGGCATCAAGAACCGCGAGTACGAAGCCCAGAGGGCGCTGCTGGCAGAAGTGGATGCAGGCAAGATCCCCCTAGCCGACTTCCTCGCCAACGGCCAGGAACTCTTGCAGGAGAAGCTAGGCAACCTCGTCCCCGCCAAAGCCTGAATCTAACAAGGCGGGCCAAACAGGTAGGTCCGGGATTTATCCCGGACAGCCAACCGCCAACAAATCAAAATAAAAATCACGAACGCGGACCCCAAGGTCCGCGTTCGTTGTCTGTGCATTTGGAACGCCACGAACGCGATCTCCACGTTGGGCTATTGACGAGCTATGCCAAATCTGGCATATTCCTCTTAGCCCATGTGCACGACCAGGCGTTTGATCTTCGTCGCTGATTCTTACCGCACGCTTTGCGAATTTCCGGAGCCGGTTCAGCGCCATATTGGCTTCGCTCTCTACCAGGCGCAGGTCGGCAACAAGCACCCGGACGCCAAGCCGCTGAAGGGCTTCGCCAGGGGAGTTCTTGAGGTCGTCGCGGATCATCGTGGCGATACCTTTCGCACGGTATACACGGTCAGGTTGGAGAACGCCGTATACGTTCTGCACGCCTTTCAGAAGAAGTCAAAGCACGGGATCGCGACACCGAAAGCTGAAATTGAGCTAGTACGCCAGCGCTTGCAGCGCGCCATTGAAATCGACCGGGAACAGGAGGCCTGAGAATGCCCAAACAGAAACTGGACTACGTGGTCAGCAGCGGAAATGTTTTTGCCGACCTCGGCGTGCCCAATCCCGAAGAGGCGCTCGCCAAGGCTGAACTCGCCAACAAGATTTCCGTGCTCATCCAGGACCGCAAGCTCACTCAGGCAAAAGCCGCCAAACTCCTTGGAATCGACCAGCCGAAGGTCTCGATGCTTCTGCGCGGCCGCCTCACCGGCTTTTCCATTGAGAGGCTGATGCGTTTTCTTCTGCTCCTCGGCCAGGACATCAAAATTTCGGTGCATCCCAGCCCGCAGGGACAATCGAGAGCCCGCGTCCTGGTTGCTTGAGCGACTCTCTTTTGTCCTCAAAGGTAAGATCGCACGAACGCGGACCGGAAGGTCCGCGTTCATGTCTTTATTCCTCTTGCCCCCGCCTACTTCCCTACCACTACGATCTGAAACGATCCTGGAATCATCGGCGGCCGCGGCCTCTTCATCCAATCCGGCGCATTCGCAGGCAGATTCGCTGGCGGCGGCGCTCCCAGTGACGCAGGCCCATACTCGGCGGTGATGAGATAGATCTGGTTCGTCTTCGTATCCAGCGTCAGCGTCTTGGCCCTCGCCGGCGTGGCCACATTCTGCTCCACGCGGAAGCTGGTCGGCGAATCTTCCTTGATCACCGTCAGCGTACCGTCGCCCTGCGAACTGAACGCCTCCATCGTCTCCGGATTGAACGTCGCGCCGTCGCATCCGTCGCCGATCGGCAAATCCGTCAGAATCTTCCCATCGGTCGCCGAGAGGATGATCATGTTCTTCTTGTCGCGGCACGCGGCAAAGAGGATCTGGTTCTTCACATCCAGCGCCAGCCCCGCGCAGCCGCCGCCCTTGCTCGACACGTCATACTTGCCCACCATCTTCATGGTGTTGGCGTCGATCACGGCGATGGCGTCCTTGTCCTCAATGTCCACGTAGATCTTGCCGTGGCCATCGGTCGCGGCCTGCTCCGGCGCGCCGCCAATATCGATGGTGCCCAGGATCGAGCCGTCCTTGTCATCCAGCACCGTGATGTTCGGCGCCGAGTGGCTCAGGATATAGAAACGGTGATTGTACGCATCGTTCAGATACCCGTCCGGATGCCCCTGCGTATCGATCTTCTTAAGAATCGCGAACGTCTTTGCATCGAACATCGTTACCGGGCTCGACGTCGCAAAGCCATGCCCAGTCGAGGTGTCCACCGCGCCGCCGTGCGCGCTGACACCGGGGATATCGCCGACCTGCTGCAGCGTGTCGAGGTTGAACACACCGATGTGTCCTGCAGGCCCGGACCGCGCTACATACAGGTTTCGAGCATCGGAATCGGCAGTCACATAATCCATTCCGCCGTCGCCGCCCACCAGTTGAATCTTCACCACCTTGTACGGGCCGCTCTCCTGTGCCCCGGCGATTCCAGCAGCAATTCCAGCAAAGAGAAACGTGAAAGCCATTACGGACAAGAGCAAAGTTCTCCAGCGCATCATTGGTTCTCCTCTATCAGTTCTTTCGGGCAGGTTTCAGAAAGGCCGCGAAGATTCGCGTCGCGCCGTCTCGACTAGAGCATACATGCAGGGGCAAGCCGTTCCGCGTAACAGAGCACAACTGGCCCACCTACCCCGGCCACGTGTTAACCTTCCTTCACACCCCGGCATCCCTCAGCGGACAAGTTCAAAGATTCCCCCTCCTGCTTCTTCCGGCCCATTCATCCTCACTCCGAACCGGAAAACCGATCTGCGCCAAACCAATACAGGAGGGTAACTTTGATGAGAACGCGCGTCCTCTTGCTCACCGCAATCGTGTTCGCCGGCCTGGCGCCGGCGACGTCGCAGACCACGCAAAAAAGCTGGCCGTGGCCGGCGGTTCCCGGCTGCCTTGCCGATCCTGAAATCAAAACTCCGGGCGCTACCGACTATGCGTCCCCCGTCTGTCCTGTCTACGATGCGCTGCTGGGCAGCGGCCAGACCGAGGTTGAGCTGGTGTCCGCGCGCCGTCTCAATGGGCAGATGGATGGCGTCCTCTATCCCGCCTTCCTGCCCGGAACGGAAGTCGTTCGCTTCGTCGTCACCGAGCCGTTCAGCAAAGTGTTTACGGGTTCCATGCGGCTGGTCAGGGTCTCCGGCAAAAGTATTTCCGCGCGCGGCGGCTCGTGGTGGACCACGCTGTCCACGGTCCTCGACAACGGAAAGATGATGAATGCCGAACAGATCCGAGCGCGGCTCGCCCTCACCGATACGCCGGCCTGCATCGCCTTTGCGGACGCGGTGAAACCCGGCGTGCGGGCCTATATGGGGGTCACCGCGCCGGCGTTCGACGAGCCCGGCGGAGGCGTCGAGTTCTGGTTCCCTCCCAGCGCCGTGGTCGCAACAACGGTGCATGCCTTACCCGGCAGCACCGGCTGCGACGTGCCATGAGGCAGCCGGTCACGCGGCTGAGGGCTTGCAACCAGCCGCCGCCATCTCAGGGCGCCCTTTGTGTGTTGAAGTGAGATGCTTATCGTGTTGCTTCGTAGAGGAACCACGCGCGGCGCTCGGCTTCGTCGATCCAGTTCTCGATCAGGCTGGTGGTGGCGTAGTCGCCTGCTTCGCTGGTGATCTCGTGCGCTTCCTTGAGGTTCAGCACGAAGGCCTGGTTGTCGTCGCGGAGTTCGCGCAGCATCTCTTCGGCGGGCACAGAGGCCTTTTCGTTGTCGTGCACACGCTGCAGCTTCGAGATTTCGCCGACCGACTTGATCGTCGTGCCGCCGATCTTGCGGACACGTTCGGCGATATCGTCGCCGATGGCGAAGATCTGCCCGGCCTGTTCGTCGAGCAGCAGATGGTAATCGCGGAAATGGGGTCCGCTCATGTGCCAGTGGAAGTTCTTGGTCTTGATATAGAGGGCGAAGACATCGGCAAGCAAGGGATTCAGCGCACGCGAGATGCTCTGAACCTGTTCCGGCGTGAAGCCGCCGGGCGCAACAGTATTGGCGTTTTGAATAGCCTGAGTGGCCATGCACTCTCCTTTCGTTGAAGACGCGAGGGGAAGATCGCGCATTCCCACTTTTACGGATGCGTGGGGCGGGGGGTCGGTCGCGCCGATTTCTGAGGACAAAGAGAAAGCGGCGCCGCTGGATGCAGGCGCCGCTCCTCGTGGAGTGAGTTGCAGTTAGACTTTGAGCGCAGGATGGGTAGCGTAGTGCATCAGCACGGCCACGGCGCAACTGGTGAGACGCGTCTCCGCCGAATCAGCCCGGCTGGTGAGGATGGCGGGCACCCGCGCGCCCAGGACCACGCCGGCCATCTGCGCGCCGCCAAGATATTCAAGCTGCTTGGCGAGCATGTTGCCGCTTTCGAGATCGGGAACCACCAGGATGTCGGCCTCGCCAACCACGGGCGATTCGAGCTTCTTGATGGCTGCGGCGCGCGCGCTTACGGCCGTGTCGAAGGCCAGCGGTCCGTCCAGGACGCCGCCGGTGATCTGGCCGCGATCGGCCATCTTGCACAGCGCCGCCGCGTCGAGCGTCGACTTGATCTTGGGGTTCACCGTCTCAACCGCGGAGAGCAGTGCAACCTTGGGTAGCGGGATGCCGAGCGCGTGCGCCAGGTCGATGGCGTTCTGCACGATGTGGACCTTGTCTTCAAGCTCGGGCGTGATGTTGATGGCGGCGTCGGTGATGAGCAAGGTGCGATCGTAGGCCGGCGTGTCCATGACAAACACGTGGCTGATACGGCGGTTGGTGCGCAGGCCGAGGTCTTTGTTCATGGCGGCGCGCATCAACTCGTCGGTGTGCAGGCTGCCCTTCATGATGGCCTGGGCGCTGCCGGAACGGCACATGATGCAGCCGAGTTCGGCGGCCTTGGACTCGGTGTCGGCCTGCAGGATCGGGTATTGACTTATGTCGACGCCGATCTCCCGGGCAAGCTCCTTCATCTCGGCTTCATCGCCGATCAGGGTGGGCTCGATCAGACCTTCCTCGGCTGCTTCGACGGCGCCCTTGAGCGCGACGTTCGAAAGCGGCCAGACCACGGCCGTGGTGATGGCGGGCAGATCTTTGCAACGCTCGAGGAAACGATGGAAGACGTGAAAATCAGCCGGGTGGCCTACCAGCGGGTCAACCGCCACAGCCTCGGCAAGAGGGGCAAGATCGCTCATTATTTGTTCTCTCCCGGCCGACATACGGGTATTATGCGGCCTCACGAGAACATTGTCTGCTGTAAGGATGTTCAGAGCCTGTGCGGCCGGTCACACTACGGGTTGGGGTACTGGATTGCGGTATGGGTGGGTGCAGTGCGATCCGAGCGGGATCGCACCGCAAACGGTTGATTCTGTTAGGCCCATTATTCGGACCGCAGGGCGCTCACCGGGTTCACGCCGGCAGCGCTGCGCGACGGCAGATAGCTGGCGATCCACGCGATCGACAGAATGCACGCGGTTGCCAGCCCGTAGGTCCAGGGATCCATGGCGCTCACCTTGAACAGCAGTGACGACATGAGGCGCAGGGCAATAGCGGCGATCACGATGCCCGAGAGCGCTCCGATGCCGGCCAGCGCCAGGCCCTGGCGGACGAACATGGCTGTAAGCTGCTCACGCTGTGCGCCCAGCGCCATGCGTATGCCGATCTCGCGGGTGCGCTGCGAGACTGCGTAGGAGATGACGCCGTAGATGCCGACGATGCCCAGCAGCAGGGCCATGCCTCCGGCAACACAGAGGATGACCAGCGTGAACGAGGTGCGCGCCATCGACTTGCGATAGAGCTCGCTGACGGTGTCAGTCTCGGCGAGCGGCAGATCGCCGTTGACCGACCACACTGCCTGCTGCACTTCATTCAGGAATGCGGCCGAGCCGGCGCGCGGCGAGCGAATGATGAACTTCACGCCGCGGCGGATCATCTCCTTGTCGCCATTGAAGCCGTTCTGATAAAGCGGCCAGTAGATGGCGCTGGGGGCGGGCTTGTCGACGCCGTCATCGTAGATGGGCTTGACCACGCCGATGACCTCGCGCCACTCCTCCGGGTCTGCCTCGCGCACCCGCTTGCCGAGGGCGTTTTCAGCGCTGCCCCAATATTCCTTGGCGAAGTTGTCGCTGATGATGGCGACGGGGCGCTTGCCGAATTCGTCGTCCCAGGTGATATCGCGGCCGGCAACCAACGGCGAGCCGATGGTGGAGAAGAAGCCGGGACCGATGAAGCGGAAGCGACGCAGCGGCGGCAGCTCGCCTTGCTTGTAGGTGTGATCCGCGGCGGCGACGGGATTGAACCACTGTGCCCCGTCCATGGGAACGCTGGTGGAGATGGCGACGGACTGCACTCCGGGGACGGCCGCGATCTTGCCCTGAATCGCCTGCTCCATGCGCACAACGCGCTCACCCTGCCCGGCGGGAATCTGCGTGTCGGGAATATAGATGAAGAATGAGAGCAGGCTCTGCGGATCGGAGAAGCCCGGCGAGACCTGCACCAGCGCGCGGAAGGTGCGGATCATCAGGCCCGAGCAGATGAGCAGCACGAGAGCCAATGCCACCTGCACCACCACCAGCGTCTTGCGCGCGCGATGGCGCTCGCGGCTCTGGCTCAGCGCGCGGCCACCTTCACGCAGGCCTGTGTTGATGTGGACGCCGGAGAACTTGATCACGGGGATAATGCCGATGACCACGCTGACAAAGAGCGCCAGCCCGAGCGTGAACAAGAGCACGGGGGTATCGATGCCGATCTCGTGCAGGCGAGGCAGGCCTGTGGGCGCAGCGGAGATCAGGATGCGGAGCGCCGCGAAGGCAAGGCCGAGCCCGATCAGGCTTCCCATGACGCTTAGAACGAGGCTTTCGAGGAGAAGTCCGAGAGTGATCTGCTTGCGGCTGGCGCCAAGGGCGGAGCGGATCGACAGCTCCTGGCGGCGGCCTTCCGCGCGCACCAGCAGCAGGTTAGCCACATTCGCGCACGCCACCAGCAGCACCACGACGATGGACCCCATCAGCACCCAGAGAACCTTGCCGACGTCGCCGATGACGACCTTCTTCAATGACCTGAGAGTGGGCTGAAAGTGGGCCGATTCGAAGACGGATACGGGGAATCCAGGAGGCGGTGGGAAGCTGTGCAGCGCGATGGGAAGCATGCGGGTGACATCGGCGCTGGCCTGATCGAGCGTTACGCCGGGCTTGAGCCGGGCCACGCCGTTGAAATTGAAGTCGCCGAGGAATGTCTTGCTGCGATCCAACTGCATGGGCAGATATACGGATGCCTCGTACTCGTCGAGGAGGTGGAAGTCGCGGGGCAGCACCCCGATGATTTCGCGCGCGGAGCCGTCGATGGTGATGCTGCGGCCGATGGCGCTGTTCGAGCCGCCAAAGCGGCGCTGCCAGTAGCCGTAGGAGAGCATTACTGTGTCGGGCTGCGTTGGCCTGGTCATCCTGCCGGGAAAACAGGCGGCCGAGTGCGGGCTTGACGCCGAGGATGGGCAGGGTGCCGTCGCTCACATCGACGCCCTCAACGTGTTCAGGCTGGCCGATGCCGGTGACGCTCAGGGAGTCGGTGCGGTAGCAGCCGATGTCCTGAAACGTGGTGTTCTGCTCGCGGTAGGTGAAGTACATGAAGGCGCCCATGTTGATTTCAGGCAGGTTCACGCCAGGTGCGGCGTGCCAGATGCCGATCAACTGGTCCGACTGAGGGTAGTTCAGCGGCTTGAGAAGCACGCCATCGACCACGCTGAAGACAACGGTGTTGGCGCCGATGCCCACGGCCAGGGTGATCAGGGTGATCGCCGTAAATAGAGGAGCCTTGGCGAGGCGGCGAAAGACCTGCTTGAACTGATCGAAATAGAGCGCCATGATGATACCCCTTACCGCTTCAGAGATGTGGCCCGTGCGAGACAGGCAAGTGGATTGATTGCTGATACGAAATGGAACGGTCGGCGGTTCACGGGGTTATTGGTTACGTGATCGCGAGCACATCCTTGCCGGAGACAAGGGGCGCCTGATTTTTTGCCTCGGCAAAGGATATCGGGGTGCGATAGGATTCTCCCGATTCCAACCACGTGGTATCGGTCGCATAAACCGTGTGAACTCTGCCGGTGTTGTGGGATTTTCAGGTCCAGTGATCATCCATTGAAGGATTGAAAAAGTGAAAAAGGGCTTCGGGACAGTCGTACTTACTATTGCGAGTATTTTTGCAGCCGGCATATCAGCCTGTGGCGGGGGAAGCGGTAACAGCAATCCGCCGCCGCCGACCCCAACAACGCCAACGGTGACCGTAACACCGGCTTCGACAAATATCACGGCCGCGCAGTCGGTTTCAGTCAAGGTGACGGTGTCGGGATCGGGCAGCACGCCCACCGGAAGCGTCACGCTGAGCAGCGGCAGCTACACCTCCAGCGCGACCGCTCTGAGCGCAGGCAGCGCGACCATCCAGGTCGCAGCGGGTGTTCTGGCGCTTGGTACCGATACCCTGAGCGCCAAGCTACACGCCGGATTCGGGCAGTTCTTCGGCGTACAACGCGGCGACCGGCACGGCGAGTGTCGCGGTGACTACAGCGACGCCGACGGTGACGGTAACTCCCGCGGTATCAAGCATCGTGCCCGGACAGAGCCTGAGCGTGACGGTGGGCGTGAGCGGCGGCACAGGCGCCCCGACGGTCACCGGCGCGGTGACGGTGGCTGTGGCGTCTATACCTCGTCGCCGGCCACCCTGGCCGGGGGCAGCGCCACCTTCACCATTCCGGCATCGGCGCTCTCGAACGGCAGCAACTCGATCTCCGCTGCCTTTGCGCCCGATGCCGCGGGACAGAATATCTACAGCACTGCGACTGGGTACGGCGATCGGTGACGGTGAGCATGGTCACGCCGGTGGTGACGGTAACGCCGGCCGTCGGCGAGTATCGATACGCAGACCGCGCTCAAAGTGACGGTCGCCGTGAACGGTGGCAAGGGCAATCCCGCGCCGACCGGCTCGGTGGTGCTGAGCAGCGGCGCCTACACATCGGCTGCGACGGCGCTGTCAGGCGGCAGCGCGAGCGTCAATGTTCCGGCGGGCTCGCTTGCGGCGGGCAGCGCCACGCTCAGCGTTGCCTACACTCCCGATGCGGGAAGCGCGGCGAGCTATGCCGCAGCATCCGGATCGGCGAAGGTTACGGTTACGAAGATCACGCCGACGGTGACGGTGACGCCGGCGTCGACCAGCATCCCTGCCGATCAGGATCTGAAGGTCACGGTTGCCGTGGCGCGCGCCAGCAGGGGACGCGATCCCGACCGGCTCCGTGGTTCTGAGCAGCGGCGCATACAAATCGTCCTCCACACCGCTGGCCGCGGGCAGCGCGAGCATCGATATTCCGGCGGGCTCGCTTGCGGCAGGCAGCATCACGCTCACCGCCAGCCTACACGCCGACGCGGCCAGCGCGCCGATCTACAAGACGGCTACGGGCACGTCTGCGGCGATCACGGTCCCGGCGGTCAGCAGTGGTCACAGTGAACCAGGCGGTGAGCGGTCCCAAGATCACGCGACAACTGCTGGGCATGAACCTGGCGGACTGGAACGACCCGACGGATCCGGCGATCGTTCCGGCCTTCAAGGCCGCGGGCATCAAGGCCATGCGCTGGCCGGGCGGTTCGTGGTCCGACGAATATCACTGGCAGACGAACTCGACGTGCTACCAGGCAAGCCGCACCGTTCAAGCCGGGCGGCTGGGCGCATCCCAACGGCGTCTATCCGAACATCATCAACGACCTCGAGATTCCCGGCGGGCTTGGATGTCGCGCTTACCGCCAACTATGGAACCGACACGACCTGCACCAAGGGCGGCGATCCCACAGGAGGCTGCGGACTGGCTCACATACGCTGAGGCGCATGGCGGCCACGTCAGTCACATGACCGTGGGCAATGAGAATTACGGGTCGTGGGAGACCGACCTGCACGCCAAGCCGAACGATCCCACCACGTACGCGACTGCTGCGGCAACCGGCTACTATCCCGCCATCAAGGCAGTCGACAAGAATGTCCTCGTCGGCGTCGTCGTCGTCGCCGATCCCCTTAATTATCCGGATTGGGACACCATCGTTCTCGGCAACGCCAAGTACGACTTCGTCGAGTTCCACTTCTATCCGCAGGGGTTCCCGCGCATCGAGAACGACACCTACCTCACGCAGAACGGCAGCGCAGGATCTGACCAAGCAGATAGAACTGCTCAAGGCGGAGTTGAAGACGGCCGGCAATCCCGACACGCCCATCTACGTCGGCGAGATCGGGTCGGTCTACGCCAACCCTGGCAAGCAAAGCTGGTCCATCACGCAGGGCCTCTATGCCGGCCAGGCGCTGGGCGAGATGATGAACGAAGGCGTCTCGCGGCTGACGTGGTGGATCGGCTTCGGCAACTGCAACGGCGCGAACGGAAACATGACCCGCTCGCTCTACGGATGGCAGAACTTTGGCGCGTACAACGTGTTTTCTGATGGGGCAAACGATCCCACGTGCCCGAACGCCGGACCCGACGGAACCATGTCGCCAACGGCGCGCGCGTTCCAGTTGTTCAGCAACGTGGCGGTGGACGGCGAAAGCGTGCTTCCGGCCACGGTCAGCACCGGCAATCCCAACGTGCGCGCCTACGCGGCAACGCACAGCGGCGGCACGGCGCTGGTGCTGTTCAACCTGAATCAGACCGCGAGCTGAGACCGTGAAGCTCACGCTTTCGGCGCAGAACACCAGCTCCGACGTCAAGGTGATCACCTACAGCAAGGCGATCTACGACGACTCGAAGAACAACGTGTGGGACCCGCCAACAACGACGGATATGGGCGCGCAGACTCTTCCGCTGAAGCTCACTCTCGCTCCGTGGAGCATGAACGTCGTCATCATCAAGTACGAAGTCAATCGCAGCAACAAGAAGATGCGGGAGACGCACATCGCGTCTCCCGTCCTGTCTCTATCACGACGACTGCCTCACTTGATTCCGACGACCATCGAGTCCGGCCCGACCAGGTGCTCGACGCGCGTCTCGCGGAATCCGGCTTCCTTCATCCACCTGATGCAGTCGGCGCCGGTGTAGTCGAAGCCGCCATTGGTTTCGATCAGCATGTTCAGGCTCATCAGCAGACCGAAGGCGTTCTTGCGAGCGGTCATCGTCGATGATGGCGTCATAGGCGATCAAGGCGCCGCCCTCGGGCAGCGCTTCATAAGCCTTGCGCAGCAGCATGCGCTTCTCTGTCGAGGTCCCAGTCGTGCAGGATGTGGCCCATCATCACCACGTCGGCCTTCGGCAGCGGGTCGTTGAAGAAGCTGCCCCGCTGGAACTGTCACTCGCGCGGTGAGGCCGTTGGCTTCGATGTAGTCCTCGAAGATGGGCGCGACCTCGGGCAGATCGAAGCCGACCCCGATGAGATGCGGATTCTTGAGCAGCACCTGCGTGAGCAGGTCGCCCTGCGCCGGCCCGACGTCGACGACCGTCTTGTACTTGTCCCAGGGGAACTTCGCGGCGATGGCGACGTTCGCGCCGCGGCTCACGCCGGTCATGCCGCGCAGAAAGACTTTGAGCCGCTCGGGATCGGCATAGAGTGCGGAGAAGACATCGGGCTCGCCGCGCGAAGCCTCGTTCTGCGGCAGCCCGGTACGCAGAGCCGGCCGTCAGATGGTTCCAGTGACCGAACAGGCGGCGGTTGGCCATCTCCAGAATGCCGCCGACGTAGGACGGCTTGTGCTTGTCGAGGAACAGATCCGTTGATGGCGTGTTCGAGTAGATGCCATCGCGCCGTTCCAGAAATCCCAGCGCGACCAGGGCATCGAGGAAGTCGCGCGACGAGCGCGGATGCAGGCCGAGGCGGCCGGCCAGAGGCTCCAGCCCTCCGGGCCGCGCGCAAGCTCGGTGAAGACCTCCATCTCGACGGCGCTCAGCAGAGTCTTCGAAGCCCAGAAGGCAAGGCCGGTCTGCAAGATATGTTCAGGGCTGGGGGCGGATGCTCCGTTGTTCGCGGCGGTCATTTCAGCCGCAGGCTCGGCGGTGGCTGCACACATGACGGCGTGGGTCCTTTCGTTCGACTGGAAAATAGTATTCGAGAGGAGGGAAGTATTCTGGTTCCCGAAGAACTAACAGGTCCCGCATCGGTTGGGGAAAGCTTGGGGGTGTGCGAGTGCAGGCAGTGTAGACAGATCACCCGCTTCGCGTCCATGATTTTCTAGCGGCAGGCGCGTCCAGCCGGCGCTTTTCCGCCGATACCCAAAGCTGATATGCTGCGGACGCTCAGGAAAATCGATTTAGGAGTGAACAAGCTATGTGGTTCCTTGGTATGGATGTGGGCACGGGCGGCACCCGCGCCGTGATCGTGGATGCGAACGGAAAGCTGGTCGGCGGAGCGTCCAGCGAACACGCTCCGTTCCGCACGCCACATCCCGGCTGGGCTGAGCAGGATCCCGAAGACTGGTGGCGCGCCGCGCAGGAGGCCATCCGCGCGGCAATCGCCGCCGCTCCCGAGCCGCATGAACCCATCGCGGCCATCGGCTTGACCGGCCAGATGCACGGCGCCGTGATGCTCGACGAAAATGGCGCGGTGCTGCGGCCCTCGCTCATCTGGTGCGACACGCGCACGCAGCCCGAGTGCGACTGGCTCCACGCAGAAGATCGGCTACGAGAAGCTGATCGAGCTCACCTGCAATCCCGCGCTGCCCAACTTCACGCTCACCAAGCTGCTGTGGGTCAAGACGCACGAGCCTGAGATCTTTGCGAAGATTCGCCACGTCATGTGCCCCAAGGATTACGTGCGCTACCGGCTCACAGGCGAGTTCGCCATCGACGTGCAGGAGGCATCCGGAACGCTGCTGCTGGATGTAACGCACCGCCGTTGGTCGCGCGAAGTGGCCGAGGCCGCGGGCATCCCCATGGAGTGGCTGCCGAAGGTGTATGAATCGCCGGAAGTCTGCGCGAAGATCAGCGACGCTGCCGCAGGCCTCACCGGCCTTGACCGCCGGAACGCCGGTTGTGGCCGGCGCAGGCGATCAGGGCGCGGGCGCGGTGGGCATGGGCATTCTGCAGCCGGGCTCGGTGTCCGCCACCATCGGTACGTCCGGCGTGGTGTTCGCCGCTACGGCCGAACCCACGAAAGATCCCAAAGGACGCCTGCACACGTTCTGCCACGCGGTTCCGGGCGTGTGGCACGTGATGGGCGTGACGCAGTCCGCGGGCCTGAGCCTGCAGTGGTTGCGCAACACCTTCTTCGCCGGCCAGAGCTACGACGCGCTGAGCGAAGCCGCCGCGAAGATTCCCGCGGGCAGCGAGGGGCTGGAGTGGGCTCCCTACCTGCTGGGCGAGCGCACGCCGCATCTCGATCCTGAAGTGCGCGGCGCATTTGCCGGCATTCACACCTCGCATACGTGCGGCGCACTTTACGCGCGCGGTGCTCGAGGGCGTTGCATATTCGCTGCAGGATACGTTCACGCTGTTCGCCGAATTCGGCATTCCTGTCAGCGGCATCCGGCTCGGCGGAGGCGGCGCACGCGGCCCGCTGTGGCGGCGCATCCAGGCCGGCATCTATGGCCACGCGGTGGAGATTCTCACCGCGGAAGAAGGCGGCGCATTCGGCTGCGCGTTGATGGCCGGCGTGGGCGTGAATCACTGGGCGAATCTCGACCAGGCCTGCGGCCAGGCGATTGAAGTCGCGCAGCGTATCGAGCCCGATCCCGCGGATCTGAGCTGCCTACAAGGCGGGCTACTGGAAGTGGCGCAAACTGTATCCCGCGCTGCGCGGCCTGCGCTAAGGCTCTTGTCGATCCGGCGGCTCCTCGCCTAATGTGGTTGGCACGCGCGCACTGCCCGGTGCCGCGGCGAGGAGTCCCGGATGTCCGTTGCCAGCGCCCAACCTGCACCTCTGCTGAAGAGTCACGCCGAGACCACCGTTTCTGCGCCGCCGCCCGCGCGCAACATCGCCGTCGATGCCTACCGCGGACTCGTCATGCTGCTGATGATGGGAGAGGTGCTTCGCTTCGCGGAGGTTTCGCGCGCATTTCCGGCCAGCACGTTCTGGCGCATCCTGGCGTGGAACCAGACCCACGTCGAGTGGGCCGGCATGAGCCTGCACGACACCATCCAGCCCGGCTTCACGTTCCTCGCCGGCGTCTCGCTGCCTTACTCCATCCGCAGCCGCATGCGCAAAGGCGACAGCTTCCCGCGCATGCTGTTTCACACCATCCTGCGCAGCATCGTTCTCATCGCGCTCGGAATCTTCCTGCGCTCCACAGACGGACCCATCACCTACTTCACGTTTGAAGACACGCTGACGCAGATCGGCCTCGGCTATACCTTTGCGTTCCTGCTGGCGTTCGCCAGGCCGCGCTGGCAGTGGATTGCGACCGCTTCAATTCTCTTCGCCTATTGGCTCGCATGGGCGCTCTACCCCGCGCCGGGCGCCAACTTCAACTGGGCCGCCGTCGGCGTTCCTGATAGCTGGCATCAGCATCTGTATTCGGGTTTCGCTGCACACTGGAACAAGAACAGCAACTTCGGCCAGGCGTTCGATGTCTGGTTTCTGAATCTGTTTCCGCGCACCAGCCCGTTTCAGTTCAACGAGGGCGGCTATCTCACCCTGAGCTTTATTCCCACGCTCGGAACGATGCTGCTGGGATTGATCGGCGGCCGCTGGTTTATCGAGTCCGCACCGAAGATTCCGCTGCGCAAATTTCTTCTCGCGGCTGCCGGTCTCATCGCGCTCGGCTGCCTCTTCCAATTCACCGGGATATGCCCCATCGTCAAGCGCATCTGGACGCCTTCGTGGACGCTCTTCTCCGGCGGCGTCTGCTTCCTCTTCCTCAGCGCGTTCTCGTGGATCGTCGATATCAAAGGCAATCGCCGCATCGCGTTTCCGCTCGTCGTGGTGGGCATGAATTCGATCGCTGCCTATCTCATCGCGCATCTCTGGGAAGAGTTCGTTCAGAACAGCTTCAAGATTCACCTGGGGCCGCGCGTGCTCAACGTCTTCGGCACTGCGCTCGAGCCGCTGTTTCTGGGTGCGCTCACGCTGCTTGCTTACTGGCTTGTCCTCTTCTGGATGTATCGGCGAAGGATCTTCATCCGCATCTGACGCGCATACGTATTCAGGCGATACCGCGCCGGCGGCGCCGATGCTCTTCTTCGCGTGTTTGTTGCTTCGCGCCTCTAGCGGCATGAACAAATCGTCATCGAATCGTCCCGATGCTTATCGCCATGCATCCCGTCAAACCCGCACACCATCCCTCCAAAGGAGGTTGTGCATTTGCGGAGATACGTTGGTGCAGTACAGGTAGCGCTTGTCATAGGATTCGGGCTTTTCTCGGTGTCGAACGCCCAACTTCGTGCGCAGTTGCAGCCGGCTACTGCCGGAGCTTCGCCTGATTCGATTCCCGAGGCACCGCAACCGCAAAGGCCGGCAGCGGAGCAGAGTTCTACGAACACCGAGCCGGCCGCGACCGCCACACTCTCCGGCACCGTGATGGATACCAACGGCGGGGTTGTGGAGGGAGCGCGCGTGGCGGTTCGCAGCAACTCCGGCGCGGAGGCACACATACTGCAGACCGGCGCCGACGGCCAGTTCACATTCAGCGGTCTTCCGCCCGGGCCGTACAAGCTCACGGTCAGCGGCCGGGGAATGTCCACATACGCCTCGCCTGAAATCAACCTCGCGCCGGGCGCTGTGCGCATCCTGCCGCAGATTACGCTGACCGTGCAAGCCGCGACAGCCAGCGTCACCGTTACTGCGAACAATGAAGAACTTGCCGAAGAGCAGGTGCAGATCGCGACCCAGCAGCGCGTGTTCGGAGTGCTTCCGAACTTCTACACCAGCTTCGACCGCAATGCCCCGCCGATGAGGTCGAAGCAGAAATTCAAGCTGAGCGTGCACTCGATGTTCGACCCCACCGCATTCCTGGTAATTGCAGGGGTAGCCGGCGCCGAGCAGTACAAAGATGTGTATCCCGGTTTCGGAGGCGGTTGGGAGGGGTACGGCAAGCGCTACGGCGCTACGTTTGCAAACCACCTCTCCGACCAGTTCTTCGCTCGCGCGCTTTACCCTTCGATCTTCCACCAGGACCCGCGCTACTTCTACAAGGGTGAGGGAAGCTTCAAATCGCGCGCCTGGTACGCCGTCTCCAATGTAGTGATTGCGCGCGGCGATGACGGACGCTGGAAACCGAACTACTCGAGCGTGCTGGGGAAGCTCTCGTCGGGCGCGCTTTCGAACCTCTATTACCCGGAATCAGAACGCGGAGCCAATCTCGTGTTCTTCAATACGCTCACGGAACTGGGAGCCGATGCCGCCGAAAACCTGATCAAGGAATTCCTCCTGAAGGGCATTACGTCGCATGTTCCCAAGGACGTGAACGGCGGAAATTAGCCGCTGTCAAGAGGCTCTTTAAACCCCGCGCTTCGCCAGGGAGAATAGCGCGAAGAAGCGCACGGGCGCAGGGTGCAATTCCTCCCTTTAAGATGGATGCATGCGCTCATCGCTCCTCTCATCGAGCCTGGCCTCGTGCTTTTCCGCCGTGCTGGTTCTCACCGGCTGCGGGTATCACACGCTGGGGTCGGCGACCCATATGCCGCCCGATGTGCGCACGCTGTCGGTTCCTCAGTTCGCAACGCGTACCGAGGCGTATCACACGGAGACGGTGATGACCGAGGCTGTCGTCCGCGAGTTTGCCGCACGCACGCGCCTGCACGTCACACCTTCCAGCAGCGGGAATCCCGACGCCATTCTCCACGGCACGATCCTGCAGCAGACCATTACGCCCCTGACTTACAACACCACGACGCAGCAGTCGTCCAGCTTCCTCATCACGATTGTGGTCTCGGTCACGCTGACGTCCCACGATGGCCGCGTGCTCTACGAAAACAAGAACTATGTGTTCCGGCAGCAGTACCAGTCAACCACTGACCTGGCGAGCTTCATCGATGAGAGCCCCGCGGCGGAAGAGCGCCTGGGTCGCGACTTCGCGCGCGCGCTTGTGGCGGACGTAATCGAAGGCCTGTGACAGGCGGAGATCGCAACACGTTCCTTCATGCCGATCGCATAGCTATTCGTAACGGATAGCTTTGACTGGATCGAGCGCGGCCGCTCGGCGCGCGGGGAGCCAGCAGGCGAAGACGCCCACGGTCACCAGAACCGCTGCCACGGTGAGGAAGACCGTGGGATCCGTGGTCGAAATACCGAAGGGAAGCGATGCCAGCAGGCGCATGGCCGGGATGGCAAGCGCCAGTCCCACGACGAGACCCCCTCCGATCTGCCAGAAGCCGCGTTTCATCACGAGCATGAGGATGTTGCGCACGCTGGCCCCGAGCGCCATGCGCACTCCGATCTCCTGTGTGCGGCGGCTGCCGGCGTGGGCGATCACGGCGTAGATGCCTACGGATGCCATGACCAGGCCGATCAGCGCGAAGGCGCCGAAGACTTTTCCGAAGACACGCAGAAACCACGTCTGGTGCTGGAGCGAGGCGCTGAGCAAGGAGACATCGCGCAGCGGCAGTTCGGCGTCGAGACTCTGCGCGGCGGCACGGATCGCTGCGGACGGATCGCCTGACGATTCGACCACCAGCGTCATGCCTTTCCAGTCCTCCTGCCGATACGGCACGAACATCAGCGGCTTGGGATCATTGGTGACAATCTCCTGGACCATGTTTGCGGAGACGCCCACCACGGTGATCCATTCCGTGGGCTTGTTCTGATCGTCGAAGAGCCGGAAGCGTTTGCCGACGGGGTCCTGGCTGGGCCAGAAGTGCGTCGCTGCCTCACGGGTAACGACGGCAGACGTGTGCTGCGGCGAGCCGTCGGCAGAATTGAAGTCTCGGCCTTCGAGCAGCGGAAGATGAACAGTGTCGAAGTAGCCCGGCGACTGGGCGAGGAAGGATATCCACGGCCGCTGGGAGGCCTCGCCGATGGGCTGGTGTTCGAGCTCTATCTGCTGGCGCGCCGCGCCCAGGCCGGGAGGAGTCGACACCAGGGCAACATGACTCACGCCCGGAATCGCTTTGAGCCGCGGCAGCAGTTGGTCATAGAAGCGAAGCCGGGCATCGGTGTCTTTGTAGCGGATTTCCGGGAGCTCAATGCGCGCCGTGGTTAACTGCGCGGCGGGAATCGACGGATTGGTGGACAAACTGGTCAGAAGGCTGCGGACGAAGATGCCGGCACCGGAAAGAAGCACCAGCGTGAGCGCGAACTGGAACACGACAAGAATGCCGGTGAGCCAGCCTTCGCGTTGCCGTCCGACGCTGCGTGCGCCTTCCTTCAGAAAGTTGTTGAGATTGGCGCGTGCGGCGCGCAGGGCGGGCGCGGTGCCGAACACCAGACCACTGAATATGCACAACGCGGCAAAATAGGCGAAGACCCTCCAGTCCATGGTGAAGGCGATCCACGAAGGCCGGATGTCCTGGGTGGAGAGGTCGAACCAGCGCACACCGAACGCGGCAAGGCCAAGGCCCGCGAGGCCGCCCACCAGGCTGAGCGTGATGCTTTCAACCAGGATCTGGCGTACGACGCGCCAACGCGAAGCGCCGAGAGCGGTGCGGATGGAAATCTCACGGTTGCGCGTGAGAGCGCGGCTCAGCATCATGTTGGCGACGTTGGCGCAGGCGATCAGCAGCACAAAGCCGACGGCTGCGAGCATCAGCAGGAAGATTACCCGAACGGCGCCCCCGTTATAGCGCTCGTGAAACGTCTGGACGCTGGCAACGAGATCCTTGTCCTCCTTATATTGCGCTGCGAGATGATGCGTGATGCCGTCGAGTTCGGCGGAGGCTTTCTGCACGCTGACGCCGGTCTTGAGAATTCCATATCCCATCACGTGGCGATTGTCGCGCTTCTCCAACGCAGGCGTGGAGACAAGGGGAACCCACATGTCAACCCCGCTGGGAAACTTGTATCCCTGCGGCATGACACCGATGATTGCGGCGGGCTGGGCATCGATGCGGACCTGGCGGCCGATGATATTAGGGTCGCTGCCATAGCGATCCTTCCAGATGCCGTAACCGATGACGGCCACCGGACTGGCTCCCGGCTCCGCATCGCTCGCGACGAAACCGCGCCCCAGCACGGGTCTGGCGTGCAGCATGGAGAAGATGCCGGAGGTAGCGCGCTGCAGGTGATAGGGCTGCGGCGGCGTTCCATTCTCGCTCAGCACGGCTTCTTCGTCCATCGCGCCTTCAAACGCCTCGAAAGAGGATGATTGCGCGCGATAGTCCCGGAAGTCCGGCAGCGACATGGGCACAAGACCATTGTTCTCCGCGGGATTGCGGTTGACAACGGACACCAGGCGCGCGCCTCCCGGCACCGGCACCGGCTTGAAGAGCACGGCGCTGATGAGCGTGAACACCATGGCATTCAGACCGATGCCAAGGGCCAGCGTGACCACCACCGCGGCCGAGAACCACCGATGTGACCAGATCATCCGCAAGGCAAAGCGCAGGTCGCTTCCCATAGAGGCCTCCTACGGAGAAACGAACGGGCCGGTTCCGCGGTTAACGCGAAGACGTGAAATTTTCGATTGAGATTCCGATCAGGCGGTGAGCTTTTCCAATTGGTCAGGCTTGATGATCGTCAAGCTGGCGCCCCGGATCTGGATCCACTGGTCGCGACGGAACTGATTCAACAGCCGCGTTACGGTTTCGCGTGACGTGCCGGCCATGTTGGCGATCTCTTCGTGGGTGAGCGCCATGGTGAAGCGAATCTCGGGCTTTCCACTCGAGGCGGCGCGTCCCCAGTCGAGCAGCAGGCGGGCCAGTCGTCCCGCAGCCGAGCCGGACAGAGCAAGGCGCTTGGCGTCGTGGAACACCGTCATGTACTCCGCGGAAAGCGATTCCGCGGCGTGCATGCTGGCGATGCCATGGCGTCCCAGGAAGTCGACGAACTCCTGCTTGCGCATGGTCTTCACGGAACACGGCTCGATGGCTTCCGCGGTTACTTCATGCGGAACATTGGCGAGCACCGCGCTCAGTCCCATCACGTCGCCGGGTCCGGCGATCTTGAGGATCATCGTCTTGCCGTCGCGGGATGTAGAGGAGATCTTCACCTGGCCGAAGCAGATGATGAAGACGTTGCGTGCCTGATCGCCTTCGTTGAACAGCTTGGCGCCACGCGCGTGGCTCATCATGATTCCAATCCCATCGAAATCCTGGAGAGCCTCCGGGGTCAGATTACAGAACATGCGAAGGTGACGATGTTCGCAATTCAGGCAATCTTCCGGCGGGTGATGAGAGTGCAACAGAGCCATAGTTTTTCCGCTGACTTAAAAGAGAAGTATAGCGCACTTAAGCGTAAGTCGAACGGTTTCTATGGCCTGATGGGGGTGGAAGGCCAACATGAGTGCTGTACCTCACTCGTGCCAGCTTAACCAGTTCAAAAGAGGCGGATTAGCTCTCGGCAAGACGGCTGCGGCGCGTACGCGCGCGATGCGAAAGGCTGCACGTATGGTAGGCGCGTGAGACTTCGCGGGCCAGTTCTTCCAGCAACTGCATGCGCAGCGGCGGAAAGCTCTCGAAGGCTTGCTGCAACGCTTCGATGGGCAGCATCAGAAGCGATCCCGCAACTTGCCCGACCAACGAACAGGTATGCCGATGATCGCCCAGCACCGCAGCCAGCTCAATCAGTTCACCGGAGCGCGCAGTACCCAGCGTGATGCGCGTATTCAACCGGTCGGTGCGCCGCTGCAGTTGCCCCTGAATCACGAGATACAGTCCCGCGCATGGAGATCCCTGGCGGAAGATCACGTCGCCGCCTTCAAACGCCACGGTCTGCGCGGCTGCGGTGAGCAGGTTTGAAATGGCGGGCGGACAGGCCAGCAGTTCCGATACCGGGTGAGCCGCGGCCGCCATCAACATTTTCGAACGTGCCTCTGCTGCCATTGCCCCATCGCCTTTCGCGCGTGCGTGCTCTTCTCCCCGGCGGTAGGCTGCTGCCGCATTCCACCTGTCTGAGATTCCCTGGTTCTTCATACTGCCAACTCCAAACGAGCCAGGTTGCATGGCGCTTCATCAATGCCCATGTAGACACCCGGCCGCGGGGTACTCCGCTTTGCTCTCTCGCGGCAAACGGGCGCGATTTCGCTAGCCGATTTCGACTGCGAGCTGTCCCTCCGGCTGGTCCTTTCCCCAAGCCGCTGGAGCCGGAATGCAAAGCACCGGCGCGCGCGAACTGGTGAGCAATGCAAATGCCGTGCCGTGCGGACCCGGCGAATCGCTCTTCCGCTTCACGCCCGTCACAAGAATGCACGGGCCGTACTGCAGCACCGCCCGCGGAATTGCATCTTCGGGCGGCCCGTCCTTCACGATGCAGCGCACAGGGAACCCGCCCGACTCCCGGATGCCGAAATCCGCAAGCGTCGTGGCGCCCGGATTTAGAAATGCCGAAGCCTCCGCTGACGTGCGCGCGTGCACCACAATCAGCGTCCGCCTGAAGGTGGCTGCCAGCGAACTCGCAACTTCAACCGCCGACTCGCTGGCATCATTGTGATCCAGAGCCAGCATCACGGGACCGCCGGGCGCCGGCCGGTTCTCGCCCGCATTCCAGTCCGCAGCCACCGCAAGTATGGGGCAGGCGGAACGGCGCACCAACTGCTCGGCAATCGTGCCCACCGCAACCGGCCCCGCTCCCTGGCTTCCCTTGGTCCCGATCACGATGAGCCCTGCCTCGTACCGCTGCGCCACGTCGAGCAGCATGTCGACCACCGTCCCCTGGCGCAGCTCCGAGTGACTGCGGATTCCTTCGCGAATCAGGTCGGCGGTCATCTGGTCGAGCACTGCGCGTGCCTGCTCCGGCATGCGCCCCAGGATCTTGCCGGGAACCGATTCGACAGATGCGTATTGCAGAGGATCGATCCCGTGCGCCAAAACGATGCGCGCACCGTAGGCGCCGGCCAGCTTGCGTGCATACTCCAGCGCCGCTTCCGACGTTCCTTCCAGATCCGTCGCGACCACAATGGTCTTCATCCTGTCGGCAAAACTCATATATGCCTCCCGCGGTGACAATGCCCGACGTGCTGCTCCATGCCCATTGTTCCCGAGTCTGCACTTGCGCGGAGGTAAGAGCAGTGACACGATTCACCCCCGCCTGTGCGCTAAATCACGTTTTAAGTTGATTTCGGTCTCAATCGGATGTTTGTGGCTCTCCCACCGCCCAACCGTGTGCACATGGGCCTGACCAACGACTCGGCGAAGGCGCAGCGCCCGGAGCGCGGACTCAAAGGCTTCCAGAAGGTCTGGTCAAGCAGGAGCTTCCGGTTCAGACCCACGCGGCGACGAGCATGCCGATGCGCACCGGCGACAGCCGGAGCCCGTCGGCGCGGTCGAGAAAATAGAGCTGATTGAGCCCTTCGTAGTCGACCTGCTCAATGCGATCAAGGCCGGCGCCCTGCAACTCAGCCTGCATCTGGTCCGCCGTGAAGAAGAGCTGCAGGGGCTCTCCGGCGGCAGCCACACGTTCGGCCAGGCGGTCGAACATGGCGCGCCGCTCCGGCGTCAGCGTCTCCGGAGGAAGGCTGTAGTCAAAGGCCAGGCCGGTGCCCGCGGGCAACGTAGCCACCGCCCTTAACGTCGACCGGAAGGCGTCGAGGGTCAGGTAAGGCGCCACCCCCAGCCAACTGAAGAACCCCGGCTCCGCTGTGTTGAGGCCACCCTCTGCAAGGCTCTCCAGAAGCGTCCGGTGCTCGAAATCCAGCGGCACGAAGGTGAGGTTCGACGGTATGTCGATGCCGGCGGCAGCCAGCATCGCGCGCTTGCCTTCCTGCGTAGCCGGAAAGTCGGCCTCGAAGACGCGCAGGTCCGGGCAGGGATTGCGGTAGGCGAAGGTATCGAGCCCGGCGCCGAGAATGACGTACTGCCGCACGCCCGCCGCGACCGCCTGGTCCAGATGATCCTCCGCGAAGCGGCTCCGGGCGGCGAGATAGGCGCGCAAGTCGCGGGCAACGGTGTGCGACGCCCGTTCGAGATCGCGCGGATAGTCCGATCCGATCAGCCTTACGGCGATGGGATCGACGAGCACCGGCGGGTCATCCACCAGTTGGTGCGCCGCGCGGCGGATGGCCACGCGCAACGCGGTTCGACTGGCTTTCCCATGCTGCATCTGAGGTCAGGATAGCGGACTGGGTGGGGAGGCCGCCCGCGTAGGATGAAACGCATGAACTGGATGGTCTGGGCGCTTCTTTCCGCGCTGTTTGCCGCCGCCACCGCACTGCTGGCCAAGGTGGGAGTGGCTCATGTGGACTCGAATCTTGCGACCGCGATCCGCACCACTGTCGTGGTGCTCTTCGCCTGGGGCATCGCCCTGGCGCTGGGAAAGCACAACGAGATACGCGATCTCGACCGCAGGACAATACTCTTTCTCACGCTCTCGGGTCTTGCCACGGGTCTGTCGTGGATCTGCTACTTCCGGGCGCTGCAGCTTGGGCCGGCGTCGCGCGTGGCGCCTCTTGACAAGCTCAGCGTGCCGCTCGTCATGGTGTTCGCGTGGCTGCTGCTGGGGGAAAAGCTGACCGGAGCCGCGGTTCTTGGGGGAGTTTTGATTACCGCCGGCGCCATCGTGATGGTCCTCGGCTAGGAGTCTCAATCCTGTTCGCAGCAGCTATCCTTGGTTCAATGACCGACTCTTCAACTGGCGCGATCCCAGTCTCCGCACCCATCCGCCGCATTGTGCTGACCGGCTTCATGGGCTCGGGAAAGAGCACCGTGGGCCCGCTGGTGGCCGCGCGGCTGGGCTGGCGCTTTCTGGACGCCGACGACGTGATCGTCGCCGAAACCGGCCTGGCAATCAGCGATTTCTTTGCGTGCCACGGCGAGCCGGCCTTCCGCGCCATCGAGCGCGCGACCATCGCCCGGCTGGCAGGCGAAGATGCGCTGGTGCTCGCGCTGGGCGGCGGGGCTATCGAGGATGCGGCCACGCGCGACCTCCTGCTGAACGCGCCGGCCACCATCCTGGTGCATCTCGAGGTGACGCTGGAGACGACGCTTTCCCGCTGTTCGGGCACCGACAACACGCGTCCAGTGCTGGCGGACCGCGCCAATCTGGCGGCGCGCTATGAGCGGCGCCTGCCGTTGTATCGCATTGCGCACGTGTCGATTGCCGCGGACGAGCTCCAGCCGGATCAGGTCGCCGAGGCGATCCTCAGAGCGGCCGGAGTTTCCGGCTTGGTATGATGGAAAGAAGGCCCCGACGGAGTTGGGGCACTTCCCTTCGAGGTAAACCTTTCGCCAGAATGGCGCCCCCAACGGCAATCCCGGTAGAACTTGGTGCGGCAACGGCTCCGCATGAGCATCACGGCATCTCGGTCCCGCAGCCGGGCGTAACCGCGCGCCTCATCTCGGACCTGCGCGAGCTGTTCAAGGTTCGGGTCACAGGCATGGTGGTGATTACCGGATGGGCAGGCTTTTACCTGGGCTCGATGCAGTCCGGCATTTCCACCCTGCAGCGGGGACTGATCGATACGCTGGTGGGGATCGCAATGGTGTCGGCTGGGGCAGGCGCGCTGAACCAGTGCCTGGAGCGCCGCGGCGACGCGCTGATGAAACGCACCGCGGATCGTCCGCTGGCAGCGGGGAGATACCCGCTCGCGGTCGGCGTCATCGCCGGATTGGGCGCGCTGGCCCTGGGCGCATGGTGGCTGGCTCTGCATACCAATCTCCTGACCGTGGCGCTGGCTCTGCTGACCGCTTTTACCTACGTGGCGATTTACACGCCGCTCAAGCGCGTAACGACCCTCGCGACGTTCATCGGGGCGTTCCCTGGAGCGATGGGCCCCATGCTCGGCTGGACGGCGGCGCGCGATCAGATCGAATGGCCGGCGGTGGCGCTGTTCGCCATCCTGTTTGTGTGGCAATTTCCGCATTTCATGGCGATCGCGTGGATGTACCGGGACGAATACGCCAAGGCCGGCATCCGCATGCTGCCGGTGGTGCAGCCCGACGGCTGGTCGACGTTTATCGAAGCGCTCTTCTATGCCGTGTTGATGATTCCAGTGAGCCTTGCCCCTTGGCGGCTGGGGATCACGGGAGTGACGTACGCATTCATCGCGGGCGCACTGGGGCTGATCTATCTCGCCTACACGATTCGATTCGGCAGGATCCTGCGCACGAAAGACCCAGTGGAGAGCCGCATGCTGGCGCGCGACCTGCTGAAGGTGAGCGTGATCTATCTGCCGCTGCTGATGACGACGCTGATGTTGTGCGCGATCGCAAAGCACTAGGGACGGAATGACGACTGTTGCACAAACTTCGAAGCGCCCGCCGACGGCAACCGGCGGAGTGATTACGATTATTGCCATCAGCCTGGCGGCAACACTGTTCCTGTTCTGGCTGATCTATGTGCATCCGGCGTCTGACCAGAGCGGAACGCGGATGGCTTTCCTGCCGGCGCTGAACGCATTACTGAACGGAGCCAGCGCGACGGCGCTGCTGATCGGGTTCCTGTTCATCCGGTCGCGGAAAATTACCGCGCATCGGCGGTCGATGCTGACGGCGTTCGCCTTCTCGACGCTGTTTCTCATCGGCTACATCACCCACCACGCGCTGCATGGAGACGTGCGCTACCCGCTGCATGCCGCCTATCGCGGAACCTACCTTTCGCTGCTGACCAGTCATATTGTGCTTTCAGCGGTGGCGTTGCCGATGATCCTGATCACCTTCTTCCTTTCGCTCACCGGTCGCATCCCCCAGCATCGCAAGCTGGCGCGCTGGACGTTCCCGATCTGGCTCTATGTATCGGTTACCGGCGTGATCACCTACGTGATGCTTCGCCTGGCCATGAGCGCGGTCTAAGCACGGATGCCAATGGTCGAGCGTAAGCCACAATTGACGGCCCGGATGACGGATGGCACGCCGGAACTGCTTCGGTGGGGCGGATCGATTGTCGGCACGGGCGTGCTTGCGGTGCTGCTGCTGCTGACGGTGTTGGGCGGGGTTTCTCGCACCGGGGCCCATTCCAACGGCGGATGGATGGCGCTGATCGTGGCGCTCATGTGCATTCCGTTTGGAGGGCTTCTGCTGCTGCTGGGGATCGCCAAGTGGCTGCGGAATCGCAAGCTGGTGCGCGGAGAGCGCTGACTGCGCCAAGCGGTTATACTTTCGAAGATCGCAAGGGTTTTCTGAAACGAGTCCGCGGAGGGGCCGGCAGTTGCGGCTCCCTGGCTAGATTCGTCAGATGGATTCGTGACAGCCGGGGCAGGCCGGCAATGTGAGCAGCGGACCGCAAGAGGGAGTGGTGAGATGGCGAAGAGCGTTAACAAAGTGATTTTGCTGGGCAACGTAGGCAAGGACCCGGAGATTCGTTCGACCGGCGGCGGCACCATGGTGGCGAACTTCACGCTGGCTACTTCGGACCGCCAGAAAGACGCGCAGGGAAACTGGCAGGACCGCACCGAATGGCACAACCTGGTGGCCTTCCAGCGCACGGCCGAGATTGTGCGGGACTACGTGAAGAAGGGCCACAAGCTCTACGTCGAGGGCAAGATCCAGACCCGGAGCTGGGACGACAAGGAGTCGGGTCAGAAGCGCTATCGCACCGAGATCCTGGTGAACGATCTGTCGCTGCTTTCGGGCCGCGATGACTCAGGCGGCGGCAGCGGCGGCTACAGCCGAGGCTCGAATACCGGCAGCTTTGACCAGCGTCCGCCGGCCGGCCAGGAGGACCTTGCGCAATCTGCCGAGATTTCCGACGACGACATTCCGTTCTAGCCCCGGCCTGACCCGCTGAAACGCCGAGAACACGCGGGTGTCCTCAGGGGGGGAATGCCGTGCTGCGCCGGGCCGATGCGGGGCGGTTCGCCTCGGCCCGCGCATACTCCGCGCGTGCGGCGTCAAGTTCTGCTCCTTCGAGTTGCAGGCGCGGCGGGCGCACGCGCGCCGAGCCCACACCCGCCTCTTCCTGCACCTGCTTGATGAGCTGGACGAACTTCGGCACTGTGTCCATGCGCAGCAGCGGCAGGAACCAGCGATAGAGCTCAAAGGCATCCTGCTTGCGGCCTTCCATGGCCAGGTTGAACAGATCGACCGACTCGCGCGGAAAAGCGTTCACCAGGCCCGCGATCCAGCCCACGGCTCCGGCCTCAATGCCCTCCACAATCGCATCATCCACGCCCACAAAGATAGCGAGCCGGTCGTCGGTGAGAGCGCGAATGGCGGTCACGCGACGCACGTCTGTCGACGATTCCTTGACCGCAGCGAGATTCGCAAACTCACTCGCGAGCTCCTGAATCTGCTCCGGTGTGAAATCGGTTCCATAGGCGACCGGGTTGTTGTAAAGCATGGCCGGCAGTTCCGTGGCGGCGAGGATCGCCGCGACATGCGCTTTCATCTCGCGCCAATCGCCCTGGTAGACATAAGGCGGCAGAATCATGAGGCCTTGCGCGCCTGCCTGGGCCACGGATTGCGCAAGGGCGACGGCTTCCGCAGTCGACAATGCCGAGATGGCTGCAACCACCGGAATCTCAGGCGATACCGCTCCAACCACGGTTTGCACGATCGCGATCTTCTCGTCGAAGGTCAGCGTAGCGGCTTCGGCCAGCGAGCCCAGGCACACGATCGCCGCGCATCCGTTGGCTTGCAGCCAGCGGGCATGGCGCGCGACGAATGGGTGATCTACCTTGAGCTGTGTGTCGAATCCCGTGGTCATCGCGGGCATTACGCCGTTCCATTGCATAGCGGCTCCTTGTGGCTTTCGGAGTTAGGTTTCAGTTCTCTGTAGCGAGAAGGCAGATAGGGTTCAGGCGCGATTGCCGGCTGTTTGCCGGTGAAGGCCGCCGCGATCAGTTCCGCGGTGCCAAGCGAAGTCGTGATGCCCAGTCCTTCATGCCCGGTCGCGAGCCAGACGGAATCATCGGTGTTTGACGCGCCGATGAGCGGCAGCTTGTCCGGCGTCGCCGCGCGAAAACCGGTCCACACGCGGATTGCGCTCATCGCATGGAGAGCGGGCATGTAGGCCGCGGCGCGCTCGAGCATCGCGGTCAGCATGTGCTGATCGACAGCAGAGTCTTCGTTGCCGTACTGGCGCGATGAACCGATCAGCACCTGCCCGGTGCTGCGCGGCTGCACGTTGAAGGCGACCGAGTCGGCGCCGATGGCATGCGCGCTCTTGAGATAGCCGAGCTCGACGAGTTGGTGATGGACAAACCCCGGGTAGCGATCGGTGATGACCAGATGCCCCTTGCGTTTCTTAACCGGGATCTCCGCGCCGAATTGCGGCGACCACGCTCCTGTCGCGTTCAAAATCCGCGGCGCAGTTAGATGCGACCCGTCATCGAGAACCGCCACGCCGTGCGCCATCTGCATCACCGAGCGGCCGACGATCAAGGTTGCACCGTGCTCGCAGGCCTCGCTGGCAAGATGCAAGGCAACCGCAGGCGGATAGACAACGGCATCTTCCGGCACCAGCAGCGCGCCTGCGAGGCCGAAACGCAGGTTCGGTTCCTTCGCGGCGAGTTGCTCCGCACTCAGCAGAAGCGCGGGCACGCCGCGGTCCGCATACCAGCTACGCTTGCGTTCCGCCTCGGCCATCTCCTCCTCATCGGCGGCAATCCACAGCGTCCCGCGCGGTTCGTACTCGCAGCAGGCGGGCAGCTTCAGGCTGAGCGCGTGCCACAGGACCTGGCTGTACCGCGTGAGCGCGAACTGCGCCTCGGAGTCGTCCATGACCACGATGTGGCCCATGCCGGCGGCAGTGGCGCCGCTGCCCAGCACATCGCGCTCGACCAGCGCTACGCGCATGCCTTCCCGCGCGCATGCCGCTGCGCAGGCGGCTCCAACAATGCCGCCGCCCGCGATGATCACGTCGAAAGAAGAACTTGCCATCGTCATCGCTCAGCCGATTCCGTTACGGAAAGGATCGTTCGGATCGTAGAGGAGAGTGGACTCCGCGGTGACGAACGCCGATCCGGTGATGCTGGGAATCACGCGGCCGTCTTCAATCCGCACGCGGCCTTCAAAGACGGTGCCCAGAATGCCTTCCTGCCGCCATGATTCGCCGGGCAAGAGTTTGCCGTCGGCGACAAGGCAGGCCATCTTGGCGCTCGTGCCCGTTCCGCACGGCGAACGATCGTAGGCCTTGCCGGGACACAGCACGAAGTTGCGGCTGTGATTAGTGGGGATCGTGCGCATCGCTGAACAGCTCGATGTGGTCGATCTCCGCGCCGTCAGCTCCGGTGATTCCCGCTGCAGTAAGCGCGCCGCGTACGGCCCATGTGAAGTCCGTGAGCCGATCGATGTTCTCGAGGAGCAGATCGAAGGTATGGTCTTTGATGAGGAAGAACCAGTTGCCGCCCCACGCAACATCGCCCGTAACGTCGCCGAACTGCGGCACGTGCACACGCGCGGAAGCAATGTGGCGATAGGCCGGAACATTCTCGATGGTCGCGGTATTCGGCGAATCGAGTTCGACGCGCACCACGCCCACCGGAGTTTGTATGCGATGCACGCCCGGCCCGATGCGGCCGAGATGCGCCAGCGTGACCGCCACGCCGATGGTGCCGTGGCCACACATGCCCAGGTAGCCGGCGTTGTTGAAGAAGATGACAGCGGCGGCGCAATCGGGCGTGTCCGGCGGCAAAAGCCACGCGCCCACGACGACGTCAGAGCCGCGCGGCTCGCAGAGGATGGCGCTGCGCAAATGATCGTACTCGGTCCGCAGCCGTTCCAGGCGCGCAGCCAGTGAGCCGGTGCCGAGATCGGGGCCGCCAGAGAGCACGCAGCGCGTTGGCTCGCCCGCCGTGTGCGAATCGAGAACGACGATCTTATCGAGAGAGCGTTGTGCCGGGGTCATGTCTGGTCGGGAGTCCTGCTTGGTGCATGAGGCATTGCTCATGCGAAGTATACAGTCCGCTACAATCGGAGTCGTTGTGAACGCGCCTCGACATTTTGAATCGCCTGAACAGGTCTCGCTCTCCGTCAACGGACGAGTGGTTGGCGTCGGTGCAGGATCGAGCGTGGCCGCGGCCTTGATGCTGGCGGGTGCGGCGTGCCATTCGTCTGTCTCAGGCGAGCCGCGCGGGCCGCTGTGCGGAATGGGCATCTGCATGGAATGCAGGGCCACGGTGGACGGTGTCGTCCACGTGCGCACGTGCCAGGTAACGGTGAGAGATGGCATGCGGGTGACGACCGGATGAGCGCAGTGCGAGGTGCTCGTGATTGGCGCAGGGCCAGCCGGGATGGCGGCTGCCGCTGCCGCGGCTGAAGCTGGATGCCGCGTTCGCGTTGTTGACGACAACGCTTCGGCCGGCGGGCAGATCTGGCGCGGGTATGCATCGAGTCCCGACGGCGGCAGCGCCGCGCTTCGCGAGTCTGATGCGGCGATTGAAGGCGTCGGCGGATCGAGGTGATTGCTGGGACGCGCGTCGTGGCGCATCCAGCGGCCGGCGTGTTGCGCGTTGAGAGCGATGCCGGCTGCGGCGATCTGCAATTCGACAAGCTGATTCTGGCCACCGGCGCGCGCGAGCGCTTCCTGCCGTTTCCCGGATGGACGTTGCCAGGTGTCCTTGGCGCGGGCGGAGTGCAGGCGATGGTGAAGGCCGGCGTGCCGATAGCAGGAAAGCGAGTCGTTCTTGCTGGAAGCGGGCCGCTCCTGCTTGCGGTTGCAGCGAATCTCGCCAGGCAGGGCGCTGAGATTGTGGGCGTCTTCGAGCAGGCTCTGTTGGCGCGCTTGCTCGAGTTCGGCGTGGGACTCGCTGCGCATCCCGGAAAAATCATTGAAGGCGTTCGCTACCGCCTCGCATTGGGCCGAGCTGTCTATCGCACCAATGCGTGGATCACCCGCGCGCATGGATCGGACCGATTGCAATCCGTGACAGTGAGCATCACCGGCAAGACGCGCGAGATCACCTGCGACTACCTCGGCTGTGGATTTCATCTTGTTCCGAATCTCGAATTGCCGCGGCTCCTTGGGTGCGCGGTTGAAGATGGATTCGTGCGCGTCGACGCCATGCAGCAATCGAGCGAGGCGCATGTTTATTGTGCCGGAGAACTCACCGGCATTGGCGGGCTTGAGAAGGCGCTTTTAGAGGGCGAGATTGCGGGTCTTGCCGCAGCAGATCGGTCAGCGGCGCATCTGTTCTCGCGGCGCGATCGGCAGGTCCGGTTTGCGCAGAGACTGGAGGCGGCGTTTGCCCCGCGCAGCGAACTGCGCGAACTGGCGGCGGACGATACGATCGTGTGCCGCTGCGAAGATGTTCGCCGCAATGCCCTGGAGAACATGGGAGGTGGCCGCGAAGCCAGGCTGCACGTCCGCTGCGGGATGGGGCCGTGCCAGGGGCGCGTGTGCGGCCCGGCAACGTCGTTTCTCTTCGGCTGGGACGCGGAGAGTGTTCGACCGCCGATTACACCTGCCCGCATCGAGACGATTGCAGCAACCACTGATGTCGCGGCCGATCAAGCCGCAAGGTGAGTGGAATCAGCCGTGCTGTAACGGACAAACCATCTGGTCTACACTGAAGGGTACTTCCGGAGTATCTCTTCGATGTCTTCTGCTGCACTTTCTGTAAATGCCGGGCGGCTCCCATCGCCGGCTCTGCGCCGTTTTGCGTGGGGTGTGCTGGCATATTTTATTGCCGTCATTTTGTGGGGTGGGCTGGTGCGCGCGACCGGTTCAGGCGCGGGGTGTGGCGACCACTGGCCACTGTGCAACGGCACCGTGGTTCAACACTCGCCACGCCTCGATACCATCATCGAATTCACGCATCGGTTCACAAGCGGCATCTCTTTCTTTTCCGCGGTGGGGTTGCTGGTGTGGACGTTTGCCGGAACAGTGAAGGGGCATCTGGCGCGGCCAGCGGCGGTTGCGGCGGTTGCGTTCACGCTCGTGGAAGCGATCCTGGGTGCGCTGCTGGTCAAGCTAGGACTTACGGCGCAGAGCCAGTCCCCGTTACGCGCTCCCTATCTCGCCCTGCACCTGGCAAATACGCTGCTGCTACTGGCGGCTCTTACACTCTGCGCGCATCTGCTTAGCCGCACGCACGGCTATACGCGCGCGACAGTGCGGCTGGTTGCGCCGATCGGAGCCATCGCCGCGGTCATCGTTGTCATGCTGGTGGGTGTTACCGGCTCTCTGGCAGCGCTGGGCGATACCCTCTTTCCGGCCAGTTCTCTGGGAGCCGCGCTCACGCAGGATTTCTCCGCAACCAGTGGATGGCTGGTACGCTGGCGCTGGACACATCCGACCATCGCGTTCTTTGCCAGTGTGTTTCTAATCTGGCTGCTGGTGCGCGCGTCGCGCCGCACAACGCATTGGGATAACCGCGGCCTGTCGGCGCTGGTGCTTCTGCTGCTGGCAGCGCAATACGTCCTCGGCGTGCTCGACGTGGTGCTGCTTGCGCCCACGTGGATGCAGATCGCGCACCTGCTGGGGGCCGATGTGCTGTGGGCGGCGCTCGTGGTCCTCACGGCGCGCATTACGATGGAGCCGGTGGAGAGTAGGGGTTAGGGATTAGGGGTTAGAGAAAGGCCGCAACTCGTGATCGCGAATTGCGGCCTATTTCCTGAATCTTACGGTGAGGATTACTTCACCAGTACGCTGGCCGCAGGATAGACCATGCCGTTGACAGTCGCTTCAATCACGGGCAGTTCCGGCGTCGCAGTCAGCCACTCGATCTTGCCATCGTGCAGAAGCACAGTGTCTTCAGCCTTGCCGCCGCGAATGCTCGGGTTCCACGCGAAGGCCTGATTGTTGACCACGGTCTCAGCGCCGCTCGGCGTAGCTACCCATTCGCGTTCCCAATAGCCTGTGGGCCCGCCCTGGTGATGAAAGCGCTCTTCGCCCGGAAAGCCTTCAGCCGCGTACGCGTCCTGAGCTACCTTGAACAACTGCGCCGACGTTGCGCCCACACGCGAGGCATCCAGCAGCGCCGCATTCACATGCGCGGCGGAGTGGAAGCGCTTCGCCAACTCCTCTGACAGTTTGCCGAAGTGCACAAAACGCGTGATCGAGACGGCGAGCCCGAACTTGCGCGCGCACAAATTCAGCATGCCGTAGTGCTTCAAATGCGCGCCGCGCGCTACCGCGTGCTTGTATTTGAAGATGCGCTCGTCCACCGCGTAGAGATAGACCGAAGGCTGAATGCCGCGCTTGAACAGGTTCGCGGCGGTCATCGCCTCCAGATCGTACTCGCTCATGCCCGGCTCGACGGCCTGCAGAGATTCGACGGTCGCCGCCGCAGTCTGCGCGCCCAGCCACTTGTAGCGCGCGATCTCCGTTTCGCTGAGCGACTGCCGCAACGGAAACAGATTCGCGGCGGTCGTTCCCGGCTGCGGCGTATCGGATGCCAGCGGGCCGCGGGCCAGCTTCTTCGCAGCTTCCAGCGTGTCATCGGCATGCCAGAGAAAGAGGATGCGCTCAAAGTCCAGCGCCCCGAACTCCTCGTCGTGCAGGCGCGGCGCTTCGTTATCGGTAGTGAAGTAGTAGCGCTCGCCTTCCGCAGTGACCAGGATCGAGGCGACCCCTGTTTCGGCCGGGGTAAGCACGCGTAGCTCAACCGCGCCGCCGGTGATCCATGCGATGTTCTCATTGCGGCGAAGGAGCACCCCCGCAACGTTCTGGCTCTTCATCCATTCCACCAGTTGCTGGTGCTTCTGCTCGAGTTCGTGATTCCACGCAGACTCCGTCACCAGCGTTGTCCCATTGGTTGCAAGATGTTTGCCGATTCTCTTACTCATAACACCGTCTCCCTGAATGATTCTCCTGCACGTGCGAAGGGCGTTGACCGTTGTCAACGCCCTTCAGTGTTGGCCCTGGCTCAGTCGTCAAGTCCGGGGTGGTAGTAGCTCTGCCAGCCGAGGTAGCGAACCGCTGCCTCGTGGACGGCCTTGGAGACGTCAGAGAAGTTCGCTGCCACGTGGTGTTCGAAGCCTTCGCGGCAGATGTACTTGAGCAGCTTCTGCAACTGCGGAATCTCCGCCACGCCGGCGCCGCCGAAGGTCACCAGCGGATCGTCAGTGAACGCGCCCGGGCCCGTATAGCCGCGGATGATGCCGGTCTGGTCGTCGGTGGAGTAGCGCGCGTAGCTCATCGCACCGGCCTTCACGCGGCCTACGCAGGTGCCGAAGGTGTTGAGCTTGCCCACGGTGCCGGCGATGATCTCCTGGTAGTCCATGCGGACATCCTTGAAGAAGTGCTTGGGCAGGTTGGAGCAGTGGAAGCACACGCACTTGTTGGGGTCGGAGCCGTAGTTGTTGTTCCAGTCCAGCAGCGCGGAAGGCGTCTGGCTCGCCAGGGCCAGCATGTACATGCTGAGCGTGCCCGGCACATCCACTTCGCACGCGGACGGAATGAGATTGTTCGACATCATGCTCATCACGGTGCAGGGCACGACGCCGAAGAACTCTTCCATCGAGGTCCAGCACTGCACGGCGCTGATGGTGCAGTGAGTCTGCGTCATCCATCCGTCGATAACCGCGCCGAGCTTGGCCATCTTCAGCAGCGCCTCCTCCGGAATACCCTGAGTGGTGACGTAGCTCTTGATGGCGGCGAGCTTGGCCTGGGCCGCGTCGTCATTGTCCTTCATGCGGTTGATGCGGCCGAAGACCTCCGACAGATCCAGCGTGTCGACCGAGATGCCGCTCTGCTCGAAGAGACGCTCGGAGTAGCGCACCGTGTTGAATGCCGCGGGACGCGCGCCGATCGCGCCGATCTTCAGGTTCTTGAGGCCCTTCACGATGCGGCAGACCGCCGAAAACCACTCCAGGTCCGCTTTGAATTCGGGCGAGTTGACCGACTCAGTATGCAGCGTGGTGAGCGAGTACTTGATGCCATACTGCATCATGTTGTTGCAGGCGCTCATCTTGCCGCAGAACGAGTCGCGGCGCACCGCGATGGTCATGTTGTCGCTGCGGTCAGGCGTGGCCTGCACCAGCACCGGCACCTTGAGGCCAGAGAGGCGGATCGCGTCGACGATGCCGCGCTCTTCACCGAAGTTGGGCAGCGTGACAATGATGCCGTCGATCTCTTCGGCGTGCTTCTTGAACAGCTCGGCGCAGCGAAGGGATTCGTCATAGGTCTCTACCGCGCCGTACTTGGATTCTTCCGGCGAGAGCACAATTGCCTTGGCGCCTGCCTGCTCCAATACGGCAAGGATTTCTTCACGGCCTGTTTTGGCCAAATGATCGGGAAAAAAGCCGCGATTACCTACAACAATTCCGAAGGTCATCGTTCTCTCGTTTGCTGACATGACAGTAAAGCTCCTTCAATTCCGCAGTTGATTAGTTGTTGCGGCCCGGGCGAAAACGGAGGCCGTAAAAGAGGCCCACGGCGAGCATCATCGCGCCCCACCACACGGACGCATGATAGTTGGCGACGGCCATTTGCGGCAGTGTGAGCTCGTAGAGGCCGTAGGCGAAGATCAACGCACCGTAGACGGTAAGCAGAACACCAATGAAGAACCAGATGGAAATCCCGGACGAATGCATTTGTGCTCCTTACCAGAAGTAGATGTTGAGGGCCAGGAAGATTACGATGGCGATGGCCGTCCAGAACCACTCGTTCTTGTAATACGGAACCGGCTCTTCAGTGGGCAGCGGCGTTGCCCCGTACACCACGCCGGCAAGCTCAGAGAGCGGCCGCGGTTTGGTGCAGAAGCTGACAATCACGTTGACGCCGACCGCTGTGGTGACCGACCAGAGGGCGCGGTACATGTTCTCGGCCATGTCTTTGGCGTCGGGCGAAATGGCGACGTAGCGCAACGCGGACGGGTCGGCCTTGACCCAGGCCCAGAGACCGATCGAGGTTAATGTGCCCATCAGCAGGCCCCAGAACCCGCCGGCCTTTGTGGCGCGCGGCCAGAACATTCCCAGCAGCACCACGCCCAGCAGCGGCGAAATAAAGAAGCTGAACAGCGCCTGCACATAGTCCATGATGCCGGCGGCGTTCATCACCAGGTAGGCTGCGCCAATGGAGATGAGCACGCCGACAATGGTCACGATGCGGCCCACAAGAACGTAGTGCTCGTCCTTGGCGTTCTTTACGATGTGGGGCTGGTAGATGTCGTAGGTGAAGATGGCGGTGAAGGCGCTGACGTTGCCGGCCATGCCGCTCATGAATCCCGCGATAAGTGCAGTGATGCCCAGCCCCAGCAGGCCAGGTCCCAGGTAGCGGACCATCATCAACGGCAGCACTTCGTTATAGCTGTGCAGACCCGCACCCGGGTGCGCGGCGACCACATTTTCGCCCACCAGATGCATCAGGCTGCCATCGCCGTTTGTGAGAACGACGAGGCCGAGCAGGCCGGGAAGAATGACGATGAACGGAACGGCCATCTTGAAGAACGAGCCGATCACCGGCGCCAATCGCGCTGAACGCAAGCTGTTGGCGGCCAGCACGCGCTGCACCACGAGGAAATCCGTAGTCCAGTAGCCGAAGCTGATCGCGAAGCCGAGGCCGAAGAGGATGCCGGTCCAGTGAATGCCCATGGGGTTGTCGGCAAAGTGCCCCATGCTCCGCCACATGTGGGTGTAATCGCCGGGAGCGGTCGCGCCCGTGGAAATGTTATGGGCCAGGCGCGCCTTGAAGCCGTTCCAGCCGCCCGTCTCGATGAGTCCGAGGATCGGGACGAGCAGTGCTCCGCCCCAGATGAGAACAAACTGCAGAACCTCGTTGAAGATGGCCGAGCGCAGGCCGCCGAGTGCAACATAGGCGGCAACCGCCAGCGAACTGATGAAGATGGAGAAGTTCAGATCCCAGCCCAGAACAATCTTCATCACTTCGGCCATGGCGAACATGTTCACGCCGCTCATCAGCACCGTCATGAATGCGAAGGAGACGGCCGCCACGGTGCTCGATCCCTGCCCGTAGCGCAGCTTCAGATAGCCCGGCACCGAGTGCGTCTTGCAGACGTAGTAGAACGGCATCATCACCATGCCGAGGAAGAGCATGGCGGGGATCGCGCCTACCCAGTACCAGTGCGCGGCAAGAATGCCGTACTGGTAGGCCGAGCCGGCCCAGCCCATCAGTTCCAGTGAGCCAAGGTTGGCGGAGACGAAGCTGAGCCCCGCGATCCAGGCCGTCATCTCGCGCCCGGCCATGAAGAACTCTTCGCTGGTGTTGGCCTGGCCCTTCAGGTAGAACCCGATCCAGATGACCATGACGAAGTAGATTGCGATTACCGCGAGATCCAGCGTACCCAGATGCGCCAGAGACGGCGCCCCCAGTGCTAGCGCGTGCGAGGCGGAAGACACACTGGAGGCAAAGATGTTGGAAACCATTCCGGACATGGACTCACCTGAAATTGGGCGTGCACTCGGTGCTTTGGGACGTTCGCCCTTAAGTAAATGGTTTTACTGCAATGATTGTCAAGGCCCAAAACGCGGGGTTTCAGGCCGCCGGGATCGTTCCAGCAAGGCGCCGGAGGAAGCGGCTTGCGGAGCGAGCGGAGTCAGTCAGAAAGCGTTTACGCCCGTAGTTTACGGGGACTCCCCCGATGTGCGCCATATCCCCGGCTCACAATTCGTCTTTTAAGGCGCCCCTACGCTGTGAAGCAAGGCCATCGTTTTGGTTTCGCCGCCGGGAAACATCTGCGCATAGTCCCTGGCGGTGCCCTCGACGTACTCATCGGGCCGCTCGTAGTGCCCGGGCAGTTTCGCCCGGATCGCGAGGTTCGCTCCGCTGGCCACCAGGAACCTGGTCACTTCGAGCCCGTAATCGTAGAACTGGCTGACTGCATGGAAGAGAGGCGTCTGCCCTCCGATATCGTCAGCGTCAAGCTCGGCGCGAGGCATTTACATCGGCGCCCCGCGCCAGCAGCATTTGGGCGGCTTTCACGTTCCCGTATTCCGCGGCAACGTGGAGCAAGGTCCCGCCACGCAAGGTCATCCGCCTATACGCGGTCGACCCGAAATCCAACTCAGTCAACCTGCGGTGGACAAGCGGTGGATCCGCATCCAGCATTGCGCCCAGGACATCGAGACGGCCGCGGAGAAGTTCAATGGCCGCCGGCACATTGCGCCGCGAGGTGCAGCCCGCATCGATCAGCAGCCGCATGCACTGCGCCTGGAGCGGCGAGCGGGAGTAGGTGCCGATGACGTAGTCGAGCGGCGACTCGTACCCACGCCTGCGCAGGCCGTTGCGGATCGGCGCCGTGCTCCAGCAGCCACTTCAACGCCAGCGGAGACACCGTCTCGCAAGGCGCAAACAGAATCGGGAAGTGCCCATTCCATTCCGCGTTCACGTCGGCGCCATTGCGGACCAGCAGATCCATCATGGGGATGCGGTGGTCGACCAGCGCGGCCCGCATCAGCGGTGCGTCGCCGCCCTGGTGGATGTCCGAGCCGTGGTCGATCATCCACTGGGCGATGCCGAGACGTGCCGGTCCCGGGCGCCTCCCACGGAACGCGGCACTCCGCCACCCAGGTCAGCGGGCCGGCCTTGCCGTATCCCAGCGGAGCGCGATGCAGCGCGGGGTTACGCGTCATCAGCGTGCGCACCGCACCGAAGTCGTTGGTGTCGATGGCATGTTTCAGCATGCCGACTTCGTGCAGCGAATCGACGTGCTGCTTGAGCTTCGGCCAACTGGGGAATCCGTATTGCCGGGCGATTTGGAACTGCGCTTCGGCCGAGCGTCGCGGCGCCGCCCGCACGCAGCAGCGCCCTGGCCTGATCTTTCAGGTGGCGGAGGTTGGGGCGTTCGGGAAGCTTCGCGGGGCGAGGAAGAGGAGTCGTCTGGCACAGGCCTCCTTTCGTTTGCACGCCCGGCTGTCCGCATGATTCGGGCCGAAAGAAGGTTCGGCAGAGATTTGATGCAGGATGGGCTTCAAGCCCTTTCCGCGGACCGGATGCGTCCCTCACGCTTGAGCGGGATGGTAGCAGATTGCGAAATCGGCAGGGAAACACAATGATTCCGCGCCGCGGTTCTTTATGGGTTTCCGTCTTGTGCGCCTGCCCGGCGCAGAGACTAACGTGTTTGCAACGGGATCGTCGCGTCTTCCCCTGAATCATCCGCAGCCGGCCCCGCAGCCCTTGTTTCCTTTGTGCCAGTCCAGGAGGTCCTATCATGCCGTCGACTCTGATCGCCCCGATCACCCGCCGCAACTTTTTCCGCTTTGCTGCCGGAGCCTCCGCTGCCGTAGCGGGCTTGCCCATCGTGACCGAAGGCTATCTTGCCCACGCGCAGCGCGCCCGGCGCTCCGGCGACCCCAACCACGGCGTGCATATCGATTCCAATGAGAATCCCCTTGGACCCTGCGATTCGGCGCGCAGCGCCATGGTCGATATCGTTCCCAGGGGTGGGCGCTACTTCTTCGACATGGAGGCTGAACTAGAGAGCCTGTTCGCGAAGCAGGAAGGCCTCGATCCCAAGTACGTTCGCGCCTATGCGGGATCGAGCGAGCCGCTGGCCTACACCGTGCTCGCGTTCACCAGTCCCAGCCGCCCGCTGGTGATCGCCGATCCCGGCTATGAAGCGCCGATGTTTGCCGCAGAGCGCGTGGGCGCGAAGGTACTGAAGGTGCCGCTTGCCGATCCAAATGGCGCGGCCACGCATGACGTGAAGGCGATGCTCGCGGCTGCGTCGAATCCCGGCGTGATCTACATCTGCAATCCGAATAATCCAACCGGCACCTGTACGCCGCGCGCCGATATCGAGCAGGCCGTCGCCAATGCGCCCAGGGATGCGGTTGTGCTGATTGACGAGGCCTATATCCACCTCTGCGATGCGCCTCGGTCACTGGATTTCGTGAAGGAAGGGAAGAACGTGATCGTTCTGCGCACGTTCTCGAAGCTCTATGGAATGGCGGGCATCCGCATGGGCTTCGCCGTCGGCCGGCCTGAGCTTCTCGACAAGCTCGACTACTTCGGCGGCAACTTCCTGCCCGTTACGGCGATGGCCGCGTCAATCGCGAGCCTCAAGCAGGCCGACCTGATTGAGACCCGCAAGAAGATCACCGCAGGAACACGCGCCGACACCATCGCATGGCTCAAGTCGCAGGGGTATGCCGCGACGCCATCGGAGAGCAACTGCTTCATGCTCGATACGCGGCGGCCCGGCAAGGATGTGATTCAGGCGATGGCGAGCAAGGAAGTATTCATCGGGCGCATCTGGCCCGCATGGCCCACGCAGGTGCGCATCACGGTCGGCACGCCCGACGAGATGATGACCTTCCGCAAGGCATTCACTGAAGTGATGGCGTAAAGCAGCGATTGATGGTCCGCGAAGGCAGATTCCTTCGGTGTGATCACGATCACTTCGACAGGTGCTCCCTCGCACAGAAACGCGCGTACAATTGGTGCCACTCTTCTCTGTTGCGAGGTGCAGCACCATGCCGGAGACCATGGGGAATCGCTGGAGCCAGCCGTCGGTGATCCTGGTGGCTACGGATCTGAGTGACTTGGATCGGCTGATCCCTTTTGCGTTCGAAGAAGGCATGGCCGCGGGAACTCGCTTGATTCTGCTGCACGTGGTCTCCTCTTCTGAGTCTATGGCGGCCGACGCCGCGGGCATGCCTTATTACGATCCTGCAGGGGCTGTCGATATCGCCGAAAAAGCTCTCGAACCCTGCTGTGAAATTGCCCGCAAAAGGGGTATCATCTGCGAGCAGGTGATCCGTGAAGGTCACCCGGCACAGCAGATTCTGGCCGTCGCCCGCCAGTTTCATGCGGAGCGGATTCTTCTTGGCACCCGGAGCCGGGGCAAGGTGAGCAAGCTGCTCATTGGCTCCGTGGCTGAACAAGTGCTGCGCTCGGTCAACATCCCGGTCATTACCGTGGGTCCCGAGGCTCGTCTCCCGGTAGCTGGTAGTCAACCCGAACGGGTTGTGCTGCACGCCACCACACTTCGAGAGGCCTCCCGTCCGAGCGCAGTGCTTGCCAGCCAAATCGCGTCGGTGCTGGGCGCATCGCTGATTCTCCTTCACGTGCTGCCGCCGACCATCGATATGGAGCGCAAAGGCCTGCCCACCGGCCTTGATTCCGCCGCCATGCAGGAGCTCCAGAAGATGGCCGCGGAGATCTCCCGGGATGTCGATGTCCGGGTGACGCCCAAGGTCGCGCATGGCAATCCTTCGATTGAGATCTTGGCCGAATCGGCACAGCACCATGCCTGCCTGGTAGTGCTGGGGGCTACGCACCGCTCGGCGCTCGAAAACCTGACGCGCGATCGCACCATTTACAAAGTGCTGGCGCACGCGCGCTGCCCCGTGATGACGCTTCGCGAGACCGAGCTGAACCCCGAGCAGGGAGTCCTGGGGCGGCTGGCGATGCACTCCTAAAGAGCAGGGAAAAAGGGAAGCTACCAGCTACCGGCTACCAGCTACCACCTGTGATGGCCGGCACATCCTCTTCCGCGTCTCCTGCTCCATCATGACCCTGTGCCACGCCCGCGCAATTTTCGGCGCTCTGTTCAAACCGCCTTCCCGGCCTCTACGTACCTTCAGTAGGTGTTAACCAGAAAACCAACGGTTTTGATTTTCAAAGTTTTCCACAATTTGAGAACCATATATATAACGACAAACAACTTAGCAAAAACGCATTTTTACGCCTTTTCTTCGCTTTAAGCCAATTTTAACCCCTTTCCGCTCTCCTCTGTCTCAATCAAATTTCGACCGTAGGTAACTACCCAGTAAACAGTAGCGCCTGTCAGGACCTCATCCCTAGCTGCCGAGTCAGGCGCTCGTGCCCGAGACATCAGCCCTGAAAATGTTCTGGCCGGAACCTGGCGGTCACAGCGGCCACTTTTTCTCGAAGCCGGGTAGTTCTTACCCGCCTGCCCTCAGTGCCCGTGAGCTAAACCTATCCGCGGCATACGCTTCCGGTTTGGCCACCCATTTGCTTCTCTACCGGCAAGAGCGAGAGAGCGGTTCGGAGGAGACGGGTGCCCCAGGCGGCATCGCACTCCGGACCGCGGGGCCCCCCCGGAGGATCTTCCCCGCATGATGTCCGCGATCAAGCGTTCGTTGTATCTCGGTATGTCCGTGGCGCTCGTGGCTCTCACGGTTCGCCGATATAACAAGGACGCCCGAAAAGTGGCTGAACCGGAAGAACCGGACGGTTCCTGCACGCCTGACCGTCCCAGCGCGCCTACCCTTGTCCAGGGCGATCCGCCGGCTCTCGTTTTTCCCCATCGTCCCGCCTTCGCCGCTCCTACCGTCACCTTCAGCGGAACCGTGGTCCGCAGCGGACCGCGCTTCGCCCTGCGCGAGACCGCGGGAATTCTTTACCCGCTCGACTCCGCCGGCCGTGCCTGGCCCTACGAGGGCGAAGATGTCCGCGTTACCGGCAAGCTTGATCTGGATACGCAGCTTCTCTACGTCGACGCCATCGAACACGCCGTCCTTTAGCCGCGCGGAGCTACTGGCCGTGGCGCTTCTCCGCCTCAGGGGCGGGGGCAAAGTAACCTTTGCGTACCTGGACATGCGTACCCTCGCCGCAGCTCACCGAGATGTGGCGGAAAGTACCGTCGAACTTGGCGTTGGACGGCGTATACGTGCCGACATACTGGGTGCGCAGCTCATCCTGAATCTGCTGGAATGCGGCTTCGAGCTTCTTGGCGTTGTTGCCGACGTTGATCAGGCGGCCGCCCGTCTCCTCAGACAGCTTTTTGGCGGCGGAGTAGCCGCTGTAGCCCATGTTGAAGCCGCCGTAGAAGCCGGTGTCGGCAATGAGGATGACGTAGATGATGGCGTTGGAGCGCTGCGCCGCGGCGATCGCTTCCTGAATCTTGTAGTGGCTGCCCTGGTCGTCGCCGTCGGTGAGGATGATCATGGCCTTGCGGCCCGTCTCCTGGGTCAGCTTTTCGTTGGAGGCGAGATAGATGGCGTCGTAGAGCAACGTGCCTTTCGGCTGGCCCACGGTGGGCACGGTGCCGCCGCCCAGTCCCGGAATGCCGGCTGCGCCGTTGCCGCCGGCGGTGTTGATCTGTGCCTTGCGCATGGCGCGGGCGAGCTGGTGGGCGTCGTTGGTGAAGTCCTGCAGCATGTCAACGTCGACGTCGAACGACAGCAGGAAGGCTTCATCCTTCTTGCGCAGGACCTGCGCGAGAAACTCCGCGCCGGCGCCCTCTTCGAGGGGCAGCACGTATTCCTGGCTGCCGGAGGTGTCGAGCAGGATGCCGAGGGTCAGCGGCAGGTCGGTCTCGGCGGTGAAGTTGCGCCATTTCTGCGGTTGCTTGTCTTCCTCGACCGCGCAACTCTCTTTATTGAGGTGGGGAACGAGCTGGCCGGACTTGTCCTTGACGGTGAAGAACAGATCGACGAGGCTGCTCTCGATCTTGAACGTGGCGACAGGCTGATCGTCTTCCGGCTGGGCAGGGGCATGACTCACCGGAGGGGCATCAGGCGACGGGGCAAGCTGGGCCCGGGCGCCGGCCCCGGCGAGGGGAAGAAACAGCAGCAAGGAAGTGAGACCACGGATGCGCATGTCACTCCGTTAGACGTTAAAGCACGCCTTGGAGAGAGCATAGTACCAAAAGCAGGGAAAAGACAGGGACCAAGGGAACGAGGGAACAAGGGAACAAGGAAAAACGACGGACCGGGGGCTGTGTCTTGATGCGCCGTCAGATGGACCAGGTAAGAGAGGTTTGCCCCATCACCCTCGACGGATCGCCTTCTTGTTCCCTCGTTCCCTTGGTCCCTCGTTCCCTGTCTTAGGCAAACAACTGATCCTCCGGCGCGTCTGATACTCTGACGGATGAAACGTCCTTGACTTGACGACGCGATGCGGTAGAGTCGTGTGGTGCCGTCAAGGGTTTGCGCCAGCGGCTTATTGCGGCGATTGACGGAGGAAAGAGTACTGGTGAAGTTCGAGATCAAAGCAGCGGCGCTGACAGCATTTCTGGGCGCGAGCCTGATTCCAGCGGGATTGAGCCAGCAGCAACAGCAGCCGCCCCCGGCGCCGGTTCCGGACGCCCCCGCGCCCCAGGCCCCTGTGCCCCTCGCCGATGCCGCAGGGGGAACGATCCGGCCGGGTGGTGGAGCAGGCACCGAGGGTCCGACGAGCTCTTCAGGCTCAGGCGACATTCCGCAGGATCAGCAGCCGAACACCCCACCTCCGACGCCTGCGGTGAAGGAAGAGCAGGGTCCGCCGCCCAAGGTATCAGAGGGTGCCGACGCTCTCAAGGACCTTGGCCAGATCATCACCATCTACTCGAACTTTGTGCAGGTCCCGGTGACGGTGAAGGACAACAAGGGCAAGCTGGTGCCCGGCCTGACCTGGCGCGACTTCAAAGTCTACGAAAACAACACCTTCATGCCGCTCAGGTACTTCTCGGTATCGGCCTTTCCGCTTTCGATTGCCTACGTGGTCGACCAGAGCCTGCCGCGCGACGAGATGGCGCAGGTGAACCAGTCGCTGGGTGCGATCCAGGGCGGCCTGACGCCCTACGACGAGGTTGCGGTGTTCTCCTACGCGAACGGCGCGCATAACCAGTCCCAGGGCTTTACCGGGGCGCAGAGTTCGCGGGTGCCATTCATCCTGTCGATGACGAAGTCGGCGGGAACAGAGCAGTTGAACCCCGTTCCCAGCGGACCGCTGGCAGGCTGCCCCATCCGCGTCAACGGCAACTGCGCCGACCCGAACATCCAGCCGGGGCGTTCCACCGGCAACGATACGTTCATGACCATTCCCAAGGAGATCCACACGCTGAACGACGCGATCCTGGCGGCGGCGAAGGAGCTTTCGAGGCGGCCCAAGGAATACCGGCGCGTGATCTACGTGATCTCAGACGGCAAGGAAGCGCAGAGCAAGGCCACCTACAAGGAAGTCCTCAAGTATCTGCAGACCAACAACATCGCGGTCTATGGCACGCTGGTGGGCGACGCGGCGCGCTGGGGTCTGGGACGGCTGAGCCGGTTCCACCTGCCGTTTACGATGTACGACAACCTGCTGGTGAAGTACACCATTGCGACCGGTGGCACGCTGGACTCAGAGAACGGCGTGAACAACATCGAAGTCAGCTATGCCGAAATGGCCAAGGAAGCCCGCCTGCAGTACACGATGGGCTACTACAGCCATGAGCCGCTCATCGACGGCAAGTACCGCAAGATCGACGTGCGCGTAAACCGCCCCGGGCTCGAAGTCTCAGCCAAGTCCGGCTACTGGCCTTCAGGGCAGGATCAACACTAAAGACAGGCATTTAGGATCAGGCATTAGAACTGGGCCCCGCGTGAGACGCGGGGCTCTTCTTTTGCACGGGCAGGGTGATGAAAACGACGGTAAACACACGAAGGGCCTGCGCGCTGCGCAGGCCCTTCCCTTGGACTGAAACCGATAGCGGGAGCGCCCTACACGGCCTCTCCGCGCGAGCGTTACTTCTGCTCTGGAGGATTCGTGGGACCCGAAGCCGGCGGGGGCGGCGTCACCGTGGAGCTCTGTTGAGTGGGAGGCGCCGGCGTCTCGTTGCCAGTCTTCAAACCTAGGCCGACCAGTTGCGCGGTCGAGAGCGAGATCGCGTAGCCGCCCAAACGAATTGGTTGAATGAGATAATTCGATTCCGAAACCCATGGCACAAGTACCCCCATGTAACGGGCAAATCCGACTGCGACCGCTGCGATCGTTCCCGTTTGAATCACGAGGAACAACGTCCAGCCGTAGAGAAAACCCCAGAGCGGCGAGAACGCTTCTCGCAAGTAAACATATTGCCCACCGGCTTTCGGCATCATCGCAGCGAGCTCGCCGTAGGAAAGCGCGGCCATTAACGTCAGCACACCGGTCACGATCCAAACCACAAGTAACCAACCGGGCGCGCCCACCTGCCGCCCAATGATTGATGAGACGATAAAAATTCCCGAGCCGATCATCGACCCGGCGACGAGCATGGTCGAGTCGAGCAAGCCCAACCCCCGAACGAACTTCTGCTCGGTCGCGGCGCGTGTTGTCGCTGTCGTGCTGTCCATCAAAGGCGCGTATCTTGTAGCTGCTCGCGTGCCGTCGCGCAATCCCGCAAAGATCGATTCTCGCTTTCAAACAGTTGATGGTATCCTTCGACCGCGATGATTTCGTTTTGGATTCCCTTGCGCAGGTCAATTTTCCTCTTCTTCCTCGCAACCCTGTTCTGCTGGGCGGCGGCGTCGCCGGCTCAAGGCCAGTCCGCTTCACGTCGATCGGCTGCCGAACGGACAATCTGGCAACGCAACAATCTGCAGTTCGAAGCTCTTCCGCTCGAACTTTCGCCGCAGAATCACCTTATCGTTCGCGCTTTTATTAATGGAAAACTTGCTTTGCTCGGAGTGGATACAGGAGCCCCCGTTAGCGCCATCGATGTCAGTCGTCATCGGCACTACGGCCTCGATTCAATTTCCAACACCTCCAAGTTACCGCCGAAATTGATGATCAACGGTGCGTTGAATACGGTCGGGATCGCGAAGTCACTCCGGATCGGTGCGCTTAATCTCGTTGACGAACCGATGGTCGCGATCGATCTCGGTCCGAAGAGCCGCACCGCCCGTCTTTGGGGCGAAGAGGAAATCGACGGCATTCTCGGCGCCGATATTCTTTTTCCCACTCGAGCGGTGCTGGATTGCCGGCGCCGGCTCCTGATTTTGAATTTGGAGCCGCAATTAGAAACAATTACGCCGGGTGTGGATTATCGGGGGATGAGCAGCATGCCGATCCATGTGAGCGATGGCTACAATTTGTATGTGGATGGTGCGATTAACGGCGCACCCGCGCTTCTGATGGTTGATACCGGTGCTTTCGCCACCCTGTTGCATCGCTCATTTGTTAAGCGCATGAAAATTCCATTGCGCGATACCCCGTTTAGGTCTGCGGCGGTGAACCTAAATATGCGCGATGTGCAAATTGCGCGCATTCGGCGCTTGTCCGTGGGTTCGGTTGACATCGTCGGTCACAGTGTTGGCGTTATTGATCTGGGAGGACTCATTCACGGCGGGTTGCTGGTGGGTAAACGGCCCGTCGCCGGATTACTCGGCAGCGAACTCTTACAGCGTCATCACGGGATCATCGATTTCGGGACGCGCCGGCTTTATTTAAAAGGCTAACTCGTTTAACTGGTCGACGCTTTGATCGGGAAGCGGCGCTGAATCGCGAAGCAAGAGTTTGTTCACGCGTTCCAGGTGCAGGGTCTCCTGTACCGGTTTTCTGAGCGTGCAATCGTTCCATTTCAAGGCCGTCTACATTGATCGCGACGAGCGACGGCCGCGCATCAGCGCGCTCGTAGGAAAACTGCACATTTTGTAATCGCAGGCCGCGTGCATCACTAACAAACAACGCCGCGGCAGGGGCGTAGGCGAAAGCTTTGTGAGGATGCCCTCGTGACTTGGGCAGGGTCCATTTGGCCGGCTTCGTCCCACGGCCAGCCGAGACAACTGACACGTTCTGCAAGGTAACATTGTCGATGGGTGATTCTGCCTTTCCCACAATGATTGCGGGCGAAACGGGTACATCGCGGGGCGGTTTGGAGTCGGTCGAGGTCAGATCGGAGATGGTGACGTGGCGGATCGCGCCAATGTGCCTGGTTGCCTCGCCACTGCGCAAACGACTGGTCACGTGCATAAAGATCGGGCACCCTGCCTTCCTGATGGTAATTTCCGAATAACGAATGTTCTCGATGATGGCACCGTCAGCTGACGTTAGCCCAATAGCAGCCTTCCCCGCGCGGGCGATACCGATGCGCGAAAAGCTGACATCTCGAACATCACCCACTGTCTCCGAACCGATTTGCATGGCGTTGGCAGCGGTTTCGAGATGGCAATCAGTGACCGTGATGTTGGCCGACCCGATTTTTCGACCAAGCGCGTAGTCGCTCTTTAATGCGATAGCGTCGTCGCCGCACCCGGTGATGTTGCAGTCGCGCACCGCAACATCGCGACAGCTAACGACATTAATACCGTCACGCGATTGTTGAATTGACACATGATCGATCGTCACCTGGTCGCAATCATTGAGGAGGTAGACAAAATGCGCGCCGATCCGATGAACGATGTTCTGAAACAACAAGCGACGGCTACTTTTTAAGGCAATAATTTTGTCGCCCTTTCCCGGTGCTGCATCGTCCTCCACAAGATGGCTGCCGTCGATGCGCCCGCCGATGATGGCAAAGTTCTCGATGTTTTCGCCCCATAACAGTGCGTTGTGAAAATGGCTGTGACCGAAGTCCTGAAATCGGTCGAAGGGATTTGGCTCCGGCTGATCATAGCCGTCGGCGGCACCCGCAATCACGGCCTCAGCATCGAGCAAGAGCCGCACATTACTGCGCAGGTGAATCGAGGCCGCGGAGTAAACTCCAACCGGAAACCGCACCGTGCCACCGCCACTGCTGCTGCACTTTTCGATGGCGGCATTGATGGGCGCGGTATCATTATTCAATC
>CAWFVY010000037.1:0-65210 GCA_963819365.1 uncultured Acidobacteriota bacterium | reverse complement strand
ATCGCGCCGATGCCGGTGATGCCGTACCAGCATTCGAGGTGGCGCGCCGTGTTCCAGGCCAGCGTGGCGATGCGGTCGCCGACCCGGACGCCGTCGCGATCGAGCCGCTTGGCAAGTCGCAACGACCGCGCATGGATCTCCGCGTAGGTCGTGGTTGTGATCGGCCCCTCAACCGATCGCGAGACTACAGGGCGTTCGGCATGATTGGTCGCGGCGTGATCGATGACCCGGTGCAGCAGCAGCGGCCAATCCTGCATCAATCCCAACATGGCGCTTCCTCAGCCGTTGTTTGTTGTCGGTGAATATTGTGTGACAAATGTGCGTTGGCGTCCATCCGGGATCACCCGTAGAGATGGGAAGAGGAGTGCGTGACGGTCACGCAAATCGGTCCAACCGAAAGCGCGCGATGTCGCGTTTGGTCGCACCCGTAGTAGCAAGCTCGGCGACAGTATCACCGATCAGCGGCGCGAACTTAAAGCCGTGCCCGGAACATGGCGAGGCAATGATGACGCGCGGTTCGCCGGGCAACGTGTCGATGATGAAGTCACCATCCGGCGCCATTGTATAGAGACAGGTCGTGGCGGCGTTGAGCTTGCCGTTGGCGGCCGGCAGATAGTCAGCGACCGCAGCCCGAATAGCGGCTTCGTCCGACCAGGATACATGGCGGTCGTAATCATCGGGATCGACCGCCTCGTCGAAGTGGTGATGCCTGGCGACCTTGACGCCCGCTCCGGCTTGCAGCGGAAAGCCGTAGTGGGTCCCATGCGGGCCTTCGATCAGAAACACCGGACAGCGTGCCGGATCAAACACTTCCGGCCGCTGCGGCTCGAACCAGGCGAGCACTTGGCGCGTCGCGTGAAGCCGTACAGGCAGGTCTGGCAGAAGGTTGCTGATCCACGCGCCGGCCGCGACCACGACCGTCGCGGCGTCAATCCAACCGTCGTCGGTGACGACGCGCACGCCGTCCTGGCGCGGCTCGATCGTGTGCACGGTCGTGTTGGCGCGGATCTCAGCGCCGGCCGCGCGGGCGAGGGCGAGCTGCGCCGCCACCGTCGGCTCTGCCTCCACGAAGCCGCCGTCCGGCTGGACAACGGCGATGAATTCTGGTGGCACGCGGAACGCCGGATAGCGGCGCATCAGCTCGGTGGCGTTGAGTACCTCGTGCGGCAGGGCGTGCTCACGTGCCGCCGCGAGCGTGCCACGCACCAGGGCGCTGTCCGGTTTGCCGATCTCCGCAATGCCGGTGATGTGCAGCAGTTTTCGGCCGGCCTTGGCCTCAAGCTCGCGCCACAGCGGGTAAGCCTCGCGCAGCAGCCGTACATACGAGGGGTGCTCGAAGAGCTCAGCCGAATGATGCGGGTCGCGCCATGCGAGGAGCCGCGGTCATGCCCCGGCTCGAAGCGCTCGATGCCGAGCACGCGCACACCGCGCTCGGCGAGGCTGCGCAGCGCCGCGCTCCCCATTACGCCTAGCCCGATCACGACGGTATCGATGCGCGCCATGTGTGCTCTTATCCCCAAGGGGTAGGGCGGAGCCATCCCTCAATTTTGTCGCAAAGCGCTGCGCCTTGTTACCTCTCCTGCCGCGGTCACACTGCAACCCATGCGTTTGATCATTTTCAGCCTCGCCTTTTCGCTTATCTGCGGGCCGGGGTCCCTGGCAAGCGCGGCCGCACCGGCGCGTGATATTCCATTGCCGCGCCCGCGGCCGCCGGAGGCGGAACAGGCGCAGCCGAGCGAGCCGCCAGTACCGGCCGGTCCCTCCCAATGCTTTGTCGATTCACCTCGTCCGGGGTGGCGATTGCCGAATTGCTGCCGCGGCTCGAAGCGCGGCGCGGCTGCGGCGCCGACGATGCACTCCGCCTCAACGCGGTGATTTTTGAGGACGCCCGCCAGATTGAATTCAAGCCGGCGCCAATCCTGCGCTGCACCATGGCGACCGAGCTTGCCAAATGGGTGCGCCAAGACCTCGCCGCGCAAGTGCTGCCGCTTGGCGCGCCGCTCGCCGAGATCGAGAACTATGATTTATACGAGTGCCGTCCGCGCAACCGGGTCGTCGGCGCGGAGATCAGCGAGCATGGGCGCGGAAATGCCATCGACGTGCGCTCCGTCACCCTGACCAACGGCAAGCGCTTCGAGCTGACCGATCCGTACGTAAAGAAAGCAGTGCGCGACCAGCTCAAGGCGAGCGCCTGCGCCCGTTTTACAACGTAGTCGGCATGGCGGATGGTGTCTTCATCGTGCTCGACGACGAGCACGGTGTTGCCGAGATTGCGGAGCTGCGTGAGTGCTTCGATGAGCCGGTTGTTGTCGCGCTGATGCAGGCCGATGGAGGGCTCATCGAGCACGTAGAGCACGCCGCGGAGTTTCGAGCCGATCTGCGTGGCGAGGCGGATGCGCTGGCCTTCGCCGCCGCTCAGAGTGGACGCGCTGCGATCGAGGGAGAGATAGCTGAGCCCGACGGCGCAGAGAAACTCGAGGCGCTCTTCGACTTCGCGGCGAATGCGGTCGGCGAGCAGGGCTTCACGATTGGTGAACTTGAATTCGTAGGCCGCGAGCAGTGCGCGATTCAGGGGCAGGGAAGTGAAGTCGGCGATGGACATGCCGTTGATCTTCACCGCGAGCGACTCGGGGCGCAGGCGCTTGCCGCGGCAGGTAGGGCAGGGAGTCGCGGACATGAAGTTCATCATGTAGTCGCGATAGCCGTCGCTGCGCGCCTCTTCGATGGTCTGGCGGAGGTAGGCGAGGATGCCGTGAAAGCCGGTGCGCGAAGTCTCGTTTTTGGGCGGGCCGTAGACGAGGATGCGCTGATGAGTTCGCGGGCAGGTCTTCGAACGGCGTTTTGAGATTGATGCTGTAGCGTTCGGCGGCGATGTGGATCAGGCGCAGCAGATACTGCGATGCGGAGCCGGGGCCGAGGCCGCCGTCGAGCAGGGGCTTCGACCAGTCGGTGATGACCTTGGCGGGGTCGAGGTCGTACATCGAGCCGAGGCCGTGGCACTCGGGACACGCGCCAAAGGTGGAGTTGAAGCTGAAGCTGCGCGGCTCGAGCTTGGGCACGTCCAGGCCGCAGTCGGGGCACGCCATCGAGGAAGAAAACAACTGCTCTTCGCCATTGGCCTGGAGGACGAGCACAAGGCCGTTGGCCATCTGCAGCGCCTTGGCGACGGCGGCGTCGAGGCGCTTTTCGACGGAGGGTTTGCCGGGGGTTGTGGCCGGGGGAGTTCCCTCCTGGTCCCCAAAGGCGAGGGACCAGAGGCACCTGTTGTCATCTCGATTGTGCCGGGGCTTTGAGGATGACGCGGTCGATCACCGCTTCAATGGTGTGGTTCTTGCGGCGGTCAAGAAGAACGGGCTCGGAGAGGTCCATCATTTCGCCGTCGACGCGCGCGCGGAAGCCCTGCTGGTCGAGCTCGTCGAGCAGGTCTTTGAACTCGCCTTTGCGGCCGCGGACGACGGGAGCCATGACGGTGATGCGCTCGCCGGTGCCGAGCTGCAGAATGCGCTGGACGATCTGTTCCGCGGTCTGGCGGGCGATGGGGCGGCCGCAGTTGGGGCAGTGCGGCGTGCCCACGCTGGAGTAGAGCAGGCGCAGGTAGTCGTAGATCTCAGTAATGGTGCCGACGGTGGAGCGCGGGCTGCGGCTGGTGGTCTTCTGCTCAATGGAGATGGCGGGCGAGAGGCCTTCGATGGAGTCGACGTCGGGGCGCTCGATCTGATCTAAGAATTGCCTTGCATAGGCCGATAAGGTCTCCACGTAGCGGCGCTGGCCTTCGGCGTAGATGGTGTCAAAGGCGAGCGAGCTTTTGCCGGAGCCGGAGAGGCCGGTGACGACCGTTAACGTGTTGCGCGGGATGCGGACGTTGATGTCCTGCAGGTTGTGCTGGCGCGCACCGCGTACCGAGATATGAGAGATAGCCATGTCAGTGGATGAGCAGTGCTGGGTTTAACGGGAGCTTTTCCGGAATGGGAAACGGGGCCAGTTTGAAATGCAACACGCTAGAGGTATTCTAGTTGTCAATAGAAACCAGGGTCAATGAAGGGTACACTCTGCCAAGACAGTGAAGGCAGCGTGGTGGCAGTGCGCAGGATTACTGGGTTTGCGCGGCCTTCGTGATAACGGGTGATGCTGGGACGCCTCGGCAGAGGGATGTATGACGGATTTGTTGAACTTTGTGATGTTGGTTTGTGCGATTGTTGGCTCGATGGCGTTCGGTGTCCTCGCAGCGTATGGAATGTTCCGCGCGTGTTTCGCGCTGATGCGGCCGCGGTCCAAGCGGGCTGTGTCGGTGAAGGCCGTGACGGAAGTGGCGCTGCAATAGCCACGAGTCTCGCCTTGCCCTCGGTTCTGCAGTCGCTGTCATCCCGCGCGCAGGGTAGAGACCTGCAGTCGCTTGCTACGCGGTTCGAAGGACAAAAGCCCACAACAAGCCATAGTGCGGAAGACTCGTTGGCCTAGTGTTACTAAAAAGTAACATCAGGCTTTAAGAGTGCGGCTCCGGAGGAGGCCGGAAGGAAGCCAGAATCGGCCTAAAGCGAAGATACGGTGAAGGGAAAGTATGGCGAAACTATTTTGTAAAGTATTGACGATAAATTAGTTGGAAGAATGCCTGTGGAAAACTTTGAAAATCATAACTATTAATTTTGTAGTTAACGTTTGGGCCTTCTTGCCAAGGAGGCGGTTAGCGGATTTGCGAGGACTGACGGATGAACGCAGACAGACCCTGGCGAATCCGGAGGGTTAGTATGCGGCGAGAGGTTGGGGCGTTGCTGTGCGCGCCGTCACAGGTGTTCATGGGGAAAGCGGCTGGCGGAGCAGCTTCGGGTATCAAGAACCATCCCTCAGGGGCTAAAGCCCACACATTTTATTGGCTTTATCGGCGCGACTGAAGTCGTGCTCCTCCGCGAAACCCGCTCACGTGGAATTTTACCGCGGCCTGTTTGGCCATACGGGGTGGATTCGAGCATCCGTGCACCGTGCTGTGGCCTATTTCTTGATTGCCGCCTCATCCAGCTTGCCGATGCGGCCTTTGGGGCCGACTGACGTAGGGCAGGGAAATCGCATTCCAGTTGCGGTCGGCGTCCGGCGTCTCATGCAGCGCCGCATTGGGATGGATTGCGCGCCAGTTGCTGCCATCATCGGTGGAGATGTCGGTGCCGTTGGGGCCCACGGTGATCCAGGTTTTGGTCTTTTCGTCGTAAGCGACGCTGGAGCGGTAACCGTGGGGTGGGGTTTTGCGGCTTCGCAGCGATACGTGGAAGAGAACCCATTCTCCTTCCTTGAGCGAGTAGCTGGCGGTCGAGTTAGCCGAATCGGGCTGCTCATAGTCACCCTCCGACCGCGACCAGCAATTAGCATTGGCGAATCGCACAGAAAGGAGAACACCCCGGCGATTGGGCCTTGTGCCAACCGCGATCCGGCGAGTAATCTCATGATCCTTCCTCCGAGCAATCGAATGGGTTCGTCAAAACTCTGAATGATAGTATTGAGCTGCGATTTCCGCCGGTAAGGACATGTACCCGCAGCTGGGTGTGTCGCCGGGGAGCTTGGAAGACCATGCAGAGTCGAGTTGCTGGCGGCGAATATGGATTCAGCCCATCGATTTCGCAGCGCCCCTGATTCCCGCATATGCGGGGTCGTGATCGACCCCGCTCCATTGTCCCCAGCTGTTGATTGCAGTGAAGACTGGAAATTGTCCTTGACCGGGATCTCCGATGAGCATCCCATGTTCTGGGCGGTCGAACTTCATCGCGTCCCAGAAGCCGTCTTTATCTGGATTCTTGAATACCAGCTTCCACGTGTGGCAGCCGTCGGTCGTCTTGTACAGCCGCGACAGGTCGCCTTTGCCGCTGGACATGACGATGGCGGTGTTGGCGTCGAAGGCCTGGATGCCGCGGAAGTCGAGTTTCTCGGCGCCGGGCGGGATGGCGCACGTCTGCCATACGTAGCCGCCGTCTTCGGTGCGCAGGACGGTGCCGTTAGTGCCGGAGGCCCAGGCTACGCCGTTGCCGACGCTGTGGATGCCGCGCAGGTCGGCGGTGGTGTTCGAGGTCTCGATCTGCCATTGGGCGTGGACCGCGCTGGCGGCAAGGAACGCGATGGACGCGAGGATGGTCAGCTTATTGAAAGGCAACAGCAGGTCCCTCGACTTCGCTCGGGATGACAACTTCTGGTTGGGGGCAGTGTAGTGCATTATCGCGGCATTCTAAAAGGCAACCGCAGATCCCTCGACTTCGCTCGGGAAGACAGCGCGTGATTATGGGGTTGACACCGCGGAGCGCAGGCCAGGACCCCTCAATTGTCTGCAAGGAAATCGCGGACGGCGGCGTTGACTCTGCCGGATTCGCAGCCGGGGGCAAGGTGGCCGCAGTCGGATTCGAGGACAAGTGTTTCGGCGCCGATCAGGGGTGCAAAGTCGAGCGCGGGCTTGGGGTTGACCATGTGGTCCTGCGCGGCGAGACGACCAGGACCTTTGCTTTTACCTTCTTTGCAGCGTCTTCGAGTGAGCCGCCGTGGGACACGTCGTGGTGGATCATCGCTTCGAGTTGGGCGAGCCAGTCGTTGGCGTCGAAGGGAAGGATTCCTTTCGTCGTAGTATCCGGCGTCGATCGGCGGGAATTTGTCGGGGGGGGCTTCGCGGGCATAGTGCGCGGGCGTGGTGAGGTCCAGGTGTGGAGGGTCTCCCTTCGCCCATGGGCGGCGGTTGCGTGTAGTGGCCGCCCTGCCAGGCCGGGATCCTGGCCTTCAGAGTCGTCCTCCTCCGGCGTTCCACAGCAGCAGGTCGTAGCCGGTCAGCTTTGTCGATCCGACGATCGGGATCGGCGAGATCCATGAAGCCGGGATAGTTCACGATCCACTCGAAGGTCTGCATGCCGCCCATGGAGACGCCCATCACGGCGCGGAGGTGCTTGAGGCCCAGGTTTTCAGTGGCCAGCCGGTACTCGGCGTTGACCATGTCGCGGGTGGTGAAGGCGGGGAACGCGGGCCCGTGCTGGGTGACGTGAATTTGAGGGCGAGGAGGAGACGCCGTCACCGAGGGCGTCGACGCCGATGAAGAAGTATTTGGCGGGATCGATCATTTTGTCGGCGCCGACGTACGCAGCGAGGTCGCCGCTGTTGCCGGAGAACCAGGTGGGGAACAGGATGGCGTTGGATTTCTCGGCGTTGAGAATGCCCCAGGTGCGGTAGCCGAGGCGGCAGTGATCGATTTGGCTGCCTCCGGCGAGTTTGCAGGTGCCGAGGTCGGCGTATTGGAGGGCGCCGTCTTTGGGGGACTGGGCGGTTGCGGCGAAGGTAGCGATGAGGAGGGCGAGGAGAAGGAGTGTCCGGAGGCGGATCGTGCGCATGGCGGAAGTGTAATGCCTGGTGGGGTGATCGAAGGCAACCGCAGATCCCTCGACTTCGCAGGACGATGAACCTGTCCTGCTGCGCTCGGGATGACAGCATGTGGAAGCTCGGGACAACAGCATGTGGAAGCTCGGGATGACAGCGTGCGAGAAAGCATATGGAAGTGCGGGCGAGTGAATCGAAGGCGGGGTTGGGGACGTCTACAATCGTAGAGATGTCCGACACACTGTATTTGAGTTTGTGGTATCCGAATCTGCGGCTTGCGGGGCTGGCTGATAAGGTGATGGCGGTGCTGGGCGAGTTCGCGCGGCACGGCGGCGAGGCGCGGGTGTACGCGGCTACGGTGTGGCCGGTGAGCTGGCAAGAGGCGCCGGTGTTCCAGCGCGTGTGGGGCCGTGCTCTCACGATGGCGACGGCCGAGGAGCCCGGGCAGCCGGCGCAGTTGGGCCTGGAGCCTCGCGTGGCGGTGGAAGAGACGCTCGAACTGCTGCATGAAGACTACGCGTACGAATTTCAGATCGGGTGGTCGCTGTGGGAGTTGGAGACGGCCGCAGGGATGGATTCCCGATGGGCGCGGGTGACGCGGCTGGTGCGGGTGACGGGTTACGGGCCGCAGTTTGACGACGGCGCGTATGAACAGGACGGGCATATCCGGATCGATTTCGGGTCGGATGCGCCGTTTCTGGAGGAAGAGGCCGAGATTGACTCGGCGGCGGCGCGGTATATGGCGGAGAACGTGCGGCAGCTTGTGGATCTGACGAACGCGGTGGAGAAGGCCTCGGGCGCGACGGCGCGGCTGTTGTGGAGCGAGCTGGGCGAAAGCCTGGCGCAACGTCTTGCGGCGCGGCTCAGCCAGGGGAATTAGCCCGTGCACCTCTCGATCGAGCGATTACGCACGCTGGTGCTGGCCAGCGGGGTGCTGCTGATTGCGGCGCTGATCGGGTTTCTGGCGCTGGGCCACTACAAAAACCGGCTCATTCTGAAAGAGCTTCCGCACCGGTTGGGCGCCGATATCCAGCGCCAGCAGAACGGAATCGTTTATACGCAATCGCATGGCGGCCACACGCTGTTCAAGATCAAAGCGGACAAGGCGGTTCAGTTAAAGAAGGACGGCCGTGTTCAACTGCACGACGTGGAGATTGAGCTGTACGGGCAGGACGGCAGCGTGGTGGACCGCATCAAAGGCGGCGAGTTCGAGTACGACCAGAAGGCGGGGCTGGCGTCGGCGAAGGGGCCAGTAGAGATCACGATCATGCGCCCGACGGAGGCTCCCGTGGTGGCGCCGGGGGCGAAGCCGCAGCTTCCGGCGAAATCGGGGCCGCTGGCGAACGCCGCGAATGAGGCGGCGTCAGGGCAGATTGCGGTAAAGACGAGCGGATTGACCTTCGACCAGAATACGGGCACTGCGACCACGGCGCAGCGGGTAGAGTTCGCGGTGATGCAGGGGCAGGGGAGTTCGCAGGGAGCGACGTTCGACTCGAATAACGGGCAGTTGGTTCTGGATCGCGATGTGGAGCTGAATGTGCATCGCGGGGTGGACACGATTGTGCTGCACGCGGCGCATGGGGAGTTCGAGCGGACGGAGTTGTTGTGCAATCTGACCAGTGCGGCAGCGAACTATCGCAATGGGCAGGCCGCGGCTGGACGGGCGCAGATCTTGTTCCGGCAGGATGGTTCGGCGGAGCGGCTGGATGCGCATGAGGGATTCACGCTGACCAATGCGACGGGCGCGAAGATTGCGGCGCCGAATGGATCGCTGAATTTCAATGAGAAGAATCAGCCGATGCAGGGACGGCTTGAAGGCGGGGTAACGATGGAGTCGACGAAGGCGGGCCGCAGTGTAAGCGGAACCGCGCCGACTGCTCTGCTGGCATTTACGCCCGATGGGCAGTTGAAGCATGCGCGGCTGGAGCGTGGGGTTACGCTGCACAGCGAGCAGCAGGGGCAGGGTGTTCCGCACGTGGTGCGGGACTGGCGATCGCCGGTGGCCGATGTGAATTTCCGCAATGCAGCGAAGGGCCAGTTGCTGATGTCTTCCGTGAAGGGCACGGGTGGCGTGGTGATCACTGGGCAGTCGCAGAAGGCGGGCGGGCCGGTGGTGCCGTCGCGGATGACAGCGGATGAGGTGACAGGCGAGTTTGGCGATCACCAGGAGCTGACGCGGATTACGGGTGTGGGCCACGCGACGTTGGAGCAGACGACCGCGGCGGGCGCGCGGCAGACGACGAGCGGCGACCGGCTGGTGGCGATGCTGACGCCGTCGGTGCGAGGCGCGGCTCCGGCGGCGGGCGGGCAGAATGACCTGTCGCAGCAGATTCAGTCGGCGACGATTGACGGGAATGTTGTGCTGACGCAGCAGAAGCCGGGCGAGACTGCGCAGGGGTTGCGGGCGACGGCGGGGCATGCGGTGTACGACGGCGGGAACGAGTGGCTGCATTTAACGCAGAATCCGCGGATCGACGATGCGGCGCTGCAGTTGACGGCGGACAAGCTGGATGTCTCGCAGGCGAGTGGCGACGCGTTTGCGCGCGGCAACGTGAAGGCGACGTGGCTGGATGCGGGGAACGGTAAGCAGGGCAAGGCCTCGGGCGGATTGGCGTTTGGGGGGCAAGGGCCAGCGCATGTGATCGCTGCGGAAGCTCAGATGCACAAGGAGACGGGCGAGATTACGTTTAGGGGACAGGCGCGGCTGTGGCAGGAGGCGAACTCGGTGTCGGCGCCGGTGATTGTGCTGAACCAATCAAGGCAGACCCTGGTGGCGCGGGGCGGAGGAGCGGGGCAGCCGGTGAGTCTCGTTCTGCTGAGCGGCGGAGGGGCGCCGGGATCGGGAAAGACGAAGGGCGCCAAGGCGAATGCGGGACCGTCGGTGATCCGGGTGCGGGCGGGTGATCTGAGGTATTCCGGAGCGGAGCGGAAAGCTTTGCTGCACGGCGGGACGGCGGGTCAGGTGTCGGTAGAAAACGCTGAGGCGACGACGTCGTCGAACGAAGTGGAGCTGGTGCTGCTGCCGCCGGGGAATCATGCGGGGCCGAATGGGACGGCGGCACAGGTCGATCATTTGACGGCGAAGGGAAATGTAGTGGTGACGTCGAACGGGCGTCGCGGGACGGGCGAACAACTCGTCTATTCAGGAGAGAACGGACAGTATGTGCTGACGGGAACGGCGGGCGCGCCGCCGCGGATGACGGATGCGGCGCATGGTTCGGTGACGGGAGAAGCTTTGATTTTCAACAGTCGCGATGATAGCGTCAGTATCGAAGGCCAGGGGCACAAGACATTGACGCAGACGGTCGCGCCAAAATAACACTCTGGAATCAGCAAGATAGATGGAAACATTGATCGCCGAGGGAATCGGCAAGTCGTACAAGGGTCGGCAGGTCGTGCGCGGAGTCGACCTCAATATCTCCCGCGGCGAGGTGGTGGGGCTGCTCGGCCCCAATGGCGCCGGTAAGACCACTAGTTTCTACATGATAGTCGGCCTGGTGGCTCCGGACGCGGGGCATATCAAGGTGGACGACGTGGAGATTACGCGCACGCCGATGTATCTGCGAGCGCGGCAGTTCGGGATCAGCTACCTGCCGCAGGAGCCGTCGATCTTTCGAAAATTGACGGTGGAAGAGAACATTCTGGCCGTGCTGGAAGGGCAGCCGCTGAGCTACAAGGAGCGGCGGAAGCGCTCGGAGCGGCTGATTAACCAACTGAATCTAGGGCACATACGGGCGACGCGCGGCTATGCGCTTTCGGGCGGGGAGAGGCGGCGGGTGGAGATTGCGCGGTCGCTTTGCATTCAGCCGAAGTTCATTTTGCTGGATGAGCCGTTCAGCGGGATCGATCCGATCGCGGTGCTGGAGCTGCAGAAGATCATTTTCGACCTGAAGGCGGGCGGGATCGGGATCCTGATCACGGACCATAACGTACGGGAAACATTGAGTGTTACGGACCGCGCGTACATTATTGCCGAGGGCAAGATCTTCAAGGCGGGGACGCCGCACGAGCTGGGAAATGATCCCGATGTGAGGCGGATTTACCTGGGTGAAGGGTTCTCGCTGGACTAGTTTTTGGTGATTGGGATCACCAAAGAGCGGGTCAAAATCTGCGATTTGTCTACGACAGGGGTAACAAAATTGTCGAAGAGTCTACGACGGGGGTAACAAAATTTGGCGATTTGACCCCGAAATTGTACCCCAAGATGTCTAGGTATCGGGACGGAGTTGCCGGTTTTCGGGATTCAGTTGTCGGTAGTCAGTGGCCAGTTGTCGGTTGTCGCGGATTGGGGGTTCGCGGGGGAACGGATCGCGGGCGGGGTCGGGGTCTGCGGTTTCGCAGGTCTTGGAATCGGGAGCTGGGGCAGCCGGCGGTTCAGGGAAGAAGAGGCGGTGGCCGGAGGGGTTATTCAGACTCTTCCGCTCCGCATAGGAAGAAGATGGGATAGAGGCGAGATAACGAACGCGGACCTTGCGGTCCGCGTTCGTGTTTTGATTGGTCCGTTCGCGGCACGACTCAGGAGGCTGCGGAGATGCTCGCCGTTGTGGATGGAACTGGCGAAAGGCGTCCCTCCGCGGCTAAAGCCGACATTTGAGCTGTTGGCGTTATGCGGGGGTTGAACCCCCCGCCTCCCTCCGGACGGAGTTTTCCGCAGGGCTCCGGTTTTGACCGCGAAAGGCTCGGAACGCAGGAGTCCGCGCAACGGACTGAATGAGCGCTAAGCCCTGCTATCGCCAACTGAGAACGGAAAGCACTTGTCCGAGTAGGCGGCTATTCAACCAAGTGACAATTCCAGGACAATACGCCGCGTCACCCGGTAGACGTTCCGAAGCTAGTCTTTGGGTTTTACTGGATACGTACCAGCCTCACCTTCACCATGCCGACTTTCGTTTTCGGCAGGCTTGATCCGAACAGTTCATCCCCATTGATTCTGCGGCCAGGCATCCACTTTCCGTTCTCATAACGGCCTTCGTCCTTTGCGGCGACAATGACCTTTCCCGGGCCTGAATCAATCGTGAACGCGGGATCCGCATTCGAACCGATGAAGAGGAATTCGTCGGGCGCGGTGTTCACCACAAGGGCGAAAGGCCGCTTGTCACTCGGCATTGCACGCGATTCCAGAGAAACGCCAGCTCCAAGCTTACCGTCCGAATCGGGCTTGGGAGCCGGTGGGCCAAACTCTATACCAGGTGAAAGCGTAATTTTGTAACCGCCCAGGGAAACAGGTTCGGACTTCTCGCCGTCGATAACCAGAATGCCGTTCACCTTGCCTGCTGCCTGCCACTCAGCCAATTGGGGAAGCATGGGGGAAAGCAACTTGTAGGCCTGCGCGACCTGTCCATCCGGATTGAGATCTTCAATACCGAACGGCGACCAGCCCAGGGCAGAGTAACGACCGAGGGCGAAGAAGAGATTTCCCACCTCGTCGCGAGCTTCGGGAATGAACAATGGATTCCCAGTTCGGGCATAGAGCGCGCATGTCCCTTTGAAGTCCGGTACGTAAATATCGGGAGCGAACAAATCGATTGAGGGAGCGGCCGCCCGGTAAATGTCCATCATGCGGGCAACCGGACCACCGCTCGGCCATTGACCGGGCAGATCCGCCTTCGGCTGAGGACCGAGCCACGCATTCACATACATGGGTATATTCAATTTGGCTTTCCCCTCTTTGACTACCTCGTTGACATATCGCCCCATGTAATAAGCCATGAAGACCTCATCCGCCCACTCACTCTTGCCGAAGACTTCCTCCCAGCTACCCTTCGTCTTGTAACCGTTCTTCCCCCAGACCTCCTGCAGTTCGGGCAGCAGGGTGTCTTTATGATCTGTCAGGTACTTCATCAAATCGGCTGGAGCCGGCCCCGCCCACGCTGCGTCTGCCATCGGAGAACGGTCCCGGCTGTCACCCAGGCTACCGATCTCGTTCTCAACCTGCATCATGATGACTGTGTGCTGAGGATCGGTCTCCTTGATATGACTCATCAAGGCAGCAAAGGCACTGGCGTCGGCCTTAACCGTGTCCTTACCAAACGGGCTCAGCGGCCCCGTGCCTTGCTCTTCCGTGTGCTTGGCCAAAAAGGTACTCATTCCGCCATCGGGCCGCACCTTGATAACCATGGGCGGGAAGCGTTTTGGGTCTGCCCTGACCCAGTCCGGAGGATAGCTCGAACCCGCGTTCTTCCAGGTTGCGAACCAGATCAGCACGAGCCGCATATTTCGCTGTCGTGCCTGGTTGATTTGGTCGTCAACGAGAGAGAAATCAAACTTACCCTCTTTCGGCTCGACCAATTCCCAACTGGTCGTGCCGATCACCGTGTTCAGGTGAAGAGCGGCAAGCTTGTCCCATATTGGTCGCATGTACTCGACGCTCGAAGCGCTCGAGTTATGCAATTCACCTGCGAGCATGATGTACGGCTTGTCGTCGACGAAGAACTGTTTGACCGTGCCATTCTGACGGATTTGCGGTAACGGAACCGTTTGCGCTTCGCAGGTCACAGCGGCAAATAGAAGTAGAGAAATCACGAACTTCATGTAGGCCATAAGTCTCGATACCCCTTCAGTTACGCCACCAATGAAAGCGTTGGCCGCGGCCTCAGCTATCTTACGCGATCAAACATTGGAAACTTCGCTCCATAGAACCAGTCTTCTGCGGGAACTCAGTATCTGCCAAGTGGGCGGAAAACCGGCTATCGGACAATTGATCACCTGCCAATTGATCGCTCGGGTTTCTCAATGAGCGCATTATCGCCAAGTCACTCATCGAGCCTCCTTGCGGTGGCCTGGTTTCGGGGCGATGACTGCCCAACCGGTGATTCCTGCCTGGTTAACATCGGCGCGCGCTTTCGGTGGGGATGATGATGCTTGTTCTTCCTAACTTCAAGGGGCAGGGTTCCGGCGTGTTCTGTACAAATCCGTTCATGGAGAAACGGGTGGCTGCGTTGGGGTTCGTGGGCTCCCACCCTAGCCGCAAAAACAAAGACGCGGCGAGGGTGGGGCACCCGGGGTTTGTGGTGGAACGGGCTTCGGGTGGGTGGGGGTTCGTGGTTTCCCACCCAACGCGCGATGAGACTGCGCGTTGGATGGGGCACGGTGGGTTCGTGGGGGAACGGTGAGTCGGGGACGACGGGCGCTTGTGGTACTGGACCTACTTCGATTCCCTGGTGATGGCGTCTGCGGCGTTGCCGGCTACGACCCAGCTTGCGGAGCCGGCGACCACGGCTTCATCTTCGAACCAGAGGAATCCGAAGTCGTCGATGCACTCGGGAAAGTCGGGCTTGATGATGATGTATCCGGGAATCACGGCGCCGGGAATGTAGGCGTTGTCGGCGCGATTGTTGCTGTAGGTCTTCGTCTTCGAGACGGTGCCGACGCCGGCTACATACGAAGTGCTCGATACCGGGTGCGTGCCGAGGATGTAATTGACGGCGCGCAGTGTGTATTCGGGGCTTACAAGATCAGGAAACGCCTTGTGCAGAAAATACATCCGGATGGCCATGTCAACCACGGCGCCCGATCCGCCCCAGGTTCCCAGGCTTGGGGGCACGCCGAATGGGGTGGAGTCCAACCGCTTGTCCACACCCGCCATGTAGGTCTTCACGGCTTCCCGCATTTGATCTTTCGCGCTCGCGTCGAGATAGGGCAAGGCACGGACTGCGGTCCAACCACCGAAGTCCATCCGCTGCGGAGTGATCATCTGAGGGAACAGCTCCTTCAGGCGGGACTTGTAGGGCTCGGCGCCGTGGGTGGCAATTGTCAGTTCGAGAGTGGCAGTCCATTCCAGTCCGACGGCAAAGCTGCCACGGGCGGGGGCGGCCGGAGGAGCCGACGGGGCGGGGGTGGCGGCGGGATTTGGCGCAGTGCCTGAGCCAGACACGGTACCTTGAGACGCAGCGAGGACGCCTGCCGGAGCTGCTCCAAAGCCGCCGCCCGCAGGATTCTGCGTGGGGTTAGCCTTCTCGTCGTTCCATGCTTTGATGGCGGTGTCGAGGCAGTCTTTCGCTAGTGCGTCGTCGTAGCCTTTCAGCGTGTCGGCGGCGGCAGCCAGAGCCGCGATGGCGTTCCACTGGAAAAACGGGTTGTTGGTGGAGAAGATCCAGCGGTCGTCCGGTTTGCCGGAGTAGTCGCCGTTGACTTCGTTGGGACCGAGCTTCGGGTCGTAGATGCGGCCGTCGGTTTTCGACGCTCCATCGCCCAGGTGCGTGTACTGACGCAGATCGGGTTCGTGGGTGCCGCGGATGGCGTGGCCGATGTTGTGGAACTGCGCCAGGATGAGCAGTGCGCCGTGCTTGACCTGCTGCACGGTGTCGGGCACGCCATCGGGACGGTGCATCTCAACTTCGCGCGCGACTTCATCCACCGTGAGCTCGTCGTACTTGAGATTGAATTCGCGATACGCGAGGGCCAGACTCTGAATCACGTTCAGTTGAGCAGGCTCCTCGAGGTCGAAGTCGCCGGCATCGTACCAGCCGCCTACGTTCATGCCGGGAATGTGATCGCCGCCCTTGTACTTGCCGTCGGTTGCCGTGGCCTGGCTCCAACCATCGAATTGATTTCCAACCACGGGCGCGAGACGGCCATCATCGAGATGCGAAGCGCCGTGCCAGATGCGGTAGCCTTCGCGCACGGAAACATGATCCATCTGCGCGGCGATGTGATGGTCAAGGCTGTCCTGCCAGATGTTCGCGTATGCGTCCTTGGAGATGGGGAAGGGCGCGGTGCGCTGGCCTGCGTACTCGATGACATAGAGGCCGGGGTCCTTGACCGGGGTGAAGTCGAATTTCGAATAGACGTAGCGCAGCCAGGGCGTTGAAGGCGTGATGGGGCCCTCGAATACCTGCTGGTAGGATCCGTCTTCGGTGAGGCGCAGTACTTTGGCGGTCTTCGGGGCATCGAACTTGGGGTCGAGTTCGAGCACCGCCACCTTGGAGAAACCAGGCGCATAACCGACCTGGCTGTGCGCGATCACCGGCGGCCGCGTCCAGTTTGGAATCACGTCGGGCCTGATGTGCCACACGATCGCGCCGGTGGTCTTGCCGGAAGGGATCAGCGAACGCAACACGAACCAGCCGTTCTGCGCGCGGTTGCGGCCGTCGAAGAGCATGAGGTCGGCCGTATCCGACTTGACGTTGATCCGGGCCAGCGCGTCGTCGATGGCCAGCGTAATGCTCTTGCCCTGGGCGAACGGCAGCGGCTGCGTGTATCCCTTGGCCTTGTCCCAGTCCTCCAGGTAGTAGGCCTTTTTCGGCTCATCGGCCAGCGGCAACACCTTGACCATGGGATCGTCGGGCGTGCGCGGGAAGATGCCGGCTTTGGCTCCGTCGACCAGGTAGGCCTTGCCCATGTAGATGGAGGGCAGGAACTCAAGGTTGAAGCCTGCGCGGCCGGCCAGTTTCTCGGGGAGCGGCTTGTCGAGATTGATGCTGACCTTGACGCCGCCTGGTTCCGCAGCGACTTCAAGGGTGTAGCTGAAATCGAATGCGGGGAACGCGAGGTTGGCGGTGAGGCGGTTGTTCGCCTTGTCGGGCTGGCGGCCTTTGAGGGTTGCGACGAGGTCCCACTGCTCGGGCGTTGGCATCAGGCGCACGTCGCCGTTGGTGGCGATGCGCTGGCCGTGGAGGATCATCTCCATGGCGGTGTTCTTCTGGTCTACGAAGACGGGATGGTAGGTGCTGTCGTAGAGAAATACGCTGAAGCCCTGAGTATCGAGGTAATTTTTGTCGGTCACTTTCATTTGAAAATCGGCGCCGAAGAGGCTTGGGGCGGAGGTCAGGGCCAGGAGAAGACACACTCTGATTGGGGTGAGCATAGGGTTGAGGTTACATTGCTCCTTCGCCTCCACCTTACATGACGTGGAGGCCGTGGGGGCGAGGCTTGTTTACAGGATTGTTCCAGGGAAGCGGGCGAGGGGCATTGAGAGATTTCTGGTTCCCAGATCTCAGAAGCGATACCTGGGGCACCCCCGTTTGTGGTGGAACGGGCATGGGCTGGGTGGGGTTCGTGGATTCCCACCCTAGCCGCAAAAACAAAGACGCGGCGAGGATGGGGCACCCGGCAGTTGCGGGAGTCAGTGGCCGAAGATGTAGGAGACCTGAAAGAGGCCGTTATCGATGCCGGGGTTCGCAAAGGCGGTGTCGTGATTGGAGGTGTGGTGATAGCGCCACTGGGCGCGGATGGATTGGCCGTGGGTGCGGAAATATTCGAGTCCCCCGCCGGCATCGACGGTGAAGTTGAATGCGCCTGCGCCCCCGATTGGGATGCTCTTGCGCGGAGAACATGTAGCCGCCGTGGCTTGTGAGAAACGGCTGCAAGCGGTGGCGGGGCAGGAAGTTCCATTGCAGGCCTGCGGGAGCCATGGCCGTGCCCATGGTCCACTGGCGGCCGTGGCAGGTATAGCTGACGGTGCCGCTGTAGGTCACGCCTTTCTGAACGTAGCTGAAGGGAAACGAGATTGGGGCGCAGGAGATGGGCGGCCCCCCATCAACGATGGTGGTGACCTTTGTCGGCGAGGTCTGCATAATCACGCCGCGGGAGAGCGGATCGCTTTCGAGCGCGACGGGGAGGAACTCGGCGTCGAACTGGAAGTTGACGATGCGGCCGGCGATGAGCTTGCGGCTGTAGCTTACGCCGATGTTGAGAAGTTTGCGCTGCTCGGCCTGGCCGAAGAGGATGTGGCTCGAATCGTTCGAGTAGGCGAATAGCACGCCGAAGGAGTTTCTGCGCACGTAGGCGGCGGGTTCGGACTGCGCCGATGCGATGGATGCGATGGAGAGAAGCAGAAAGGCAACCAAGAGAACCAGGGGCCGGGATGAAGGCATGAAGGATTTTCGACGAGAGCGTCGTTCCTTTCGCAGCGGTGAGAGCGCCTATACTTTTGAAGTTGGTTCACATCTTACTCTTTTGACACGAGGATCCTGATGTCGTCACCTGCTGTTGCCTTTGCGCGTGAGAATCATGCGCGGTTTCTGGATGAGCTGAAAAACCTGTTGCGGATTCCTTCGATTTCGACGCTGCCCGAGCATGCGGGCGACTGCAGGAAAGCTGCCGAGACGCTGGCGGAGGAGTTTCGGCGGATCGGGATGGAGAATGTAAGGCAGATCGAGACCAAAGGACATCCGATGGTCTATGCGGACTGGCTGCACGCGGCGGGAAAGCCCACGGTGCTGGTGTATGGACACTACGATGTGCAGCCGGTGGATCCAGTGGATGAGTGGGATTCGCCGCCGTTTGAGCCGACCGAGCGCAATGGGAATGTGTACGCGCGCGGAGCTGTGGACGACAAGGGCCAGGTGTGGATGCAGGTGAAAGCACTGGAGAGCTTGCTGGCGACGGGCGGGCTGCCTCTGAATGTGCGGGTGCTGCTGGAAGGTGAAGAGGAAGTGGGCGGCGACGGGATTGCCCAATATGTGGCGTCGAAGCCCGCGGACCTGAAGGCGGATTTTGCGCTGGTGAGCGATACGGAGATGTTCGCGCCGGATCTTCCGACATTGTGCGTGGGGCTGCGCGGAATGATCTACACCGAGCTTGAGGTGAAGGGCGCGAAGACCGATCTGCACTCGGGGATGTATGGCGGAGCGGCGCCGAATCCGTTTATGGCGATGGCGCACATTCTGGCGAAGCTCAAGGACGAGGACGGGCACATTCTGATTCCGGGATTCTATGACGACGTGCAGGCGCCGAGCGCCGAAGAGCTCGACGCGTGGAAGAGCCTGCCGTTCGATGAAGAGGAGTATCGGAAGAACGAGGTGGGCTCGAAGGTATTGGTCGGCGAGGCCGGCTTCAGCGTGCTGGAGCGGACGTGGGCGCGGCCGACGCTCGAGGTGCACGGGATGCCGGGCGGGTTTACGGGTGCGGGCGCGAAGACAGTGATTCCGGCGAAGGCGCTGGCGAAGGTGTCGATGCGGCTGGTGCCGAACATGACGCCGGCGAAGGCGTTCGCCCAGTACAAGAGCTATGTGGAGAAGATTGCGCCCGCGGGCGTGGATGTGACGGTAAGGCTGATCCACCAGGGCGATGCGTGTTTGATTCCGGTGGACAACAAGTTCATCCAGGCATCGGTGCGCGCCATGCACGAGGTGTGGGGCAAGGACACGGTGTTCATTCGCTCGGGCGGATCGATTCCGATTGTGGGGGACTTCGACAGGCACCTGGGGCTGTCGAGCGTGATGATGGGGTTTGGGCTGCCGGACGATAATCTGCACGCGCCGAATGAGAAGTTCAATTTGAAGAATTTTCGGTTGGGGATTGAGTCGCTGATCCGGTTTCTGGAGGAGGCGGGGAGTTGAGGTTGGGCTCTTGCGGACGCGGAGGATTTGTGGAGACCCAGCCTAGCGACAAAGACAAAGAGTCGCGAGGGTGGGGCACCCGGGGTCGCAGGATGCGGAGGGATTTGTTCTGGCGGGTGGGCAGTCGAGCCGCATGGGCCGGGACAAGGCGCTGGTGGAGCTGGCGGGAAAGCCGCTGGTTGCGTGGGCGCTGGATGCGCTGCGCGGCGCGGGGCTGGCGGCCAGGATTGCGGGCGCGCGGACGGATCTGAGCGCGTTTGCAGCCGGTGGTTCCGGATGAGGCGGTGGATGCGGGGCCGCTGGGCGGTGTCTGCGCGGCGTTGATGTCGACGGCGGCAGATTGGGCGGTGTTTGTTACCGTGGACCAGCCGCTGATGACGCCGGCACTGGTGATCGGTCTGCTTGAGCAGGCGCGGTGCGGAGATGCAGCGGCCACAGTGGCCTCGGTTGGGGGCGTGGCGCAGACGTTTCCTGCGGTGGTGCGGCGGGGGGCGCTTGCGGTATTCGATGGCGAGATGGAGCAGGGGCGGCTGGGCTGCATGGCGGCGTTTCGCGCGGCGGGGCTGCAGGTGGTTGCGGCGGAGGAGATAGTGCCTCCGGAGTCGCGATTCCTGGTCGAGCGCTGGTTCAGCAATGTGAATACCCCGGAAGATCTGGAGAGTGTGGAATCGGCGCTGAAGGCTGGGTGAGGTTTGTGAGTTTCCCAACCCTAGCCGCAAAAACAAAGGCGCGGCGAGGATGGGGCACCCGGCTTGGAGCCGAGGAGTTGGGTGAGGTTTGTGGTGGAACGTTCAAGGGGTTGGGCGAGGGTCGCGTAAGCTGAAGCAGAAGCATGGATGATCTGGTTGCCAATTCGGGGAATGGCGTGAAGGCTCGCGTGGCGGAGCCGGAGCCGATGATCGTGTTCGAGAACGTGTCGATCGGGTTTGGCGAGCGGCCGGTTCTGGAGGACGTGACTTACCACGTCGGCAAGGGGCAGACGCTTTGCATCCTGGGACGCAGCGGGGTGGGGAAGTCGGTTTCGCTGCGCATCCTGATGGGGTTCCTCAAGCCTGACGAGGGGTCGGTGCGGGTGGAGGGGCAGGAGATCACGACGATGAGCGAGACGGAGATGAATGTCCTGCGCCGGCGCATCACCATGGTCTTTCAGAACGGGGCGCTGTTTGATTCGCTGACCGTGCGCGAGAATGTTGCGTTTCCACTGCGTGAGCAGGGAGGCCTGGAAGAGGACCAGATCCTGCAGGTGGTGGACCGGCTGCTGGAGCTGGTGGGCGCGGCGGATGTGGAAAGCCAGTTGCCGGCGAGCTTATCGACGGGGCGAAGGCGCGCCGTGGCGATTGCGCGGGCTCTGGCGGCGCAACCGGAGATCGTGCTGTACGACGAGCCGACCACGATGGTCGATCCGCTGATCGCCCGGCGGCTGGGCGCCATCATTCAGCGGTTGAAGAGTCAGCTTGGATACACCAGCATTGTGGTGACGCACGACATGCGTTTTGCCAAGCGCCTGGCGGACCTGGTGCTGTTCCTGCACCAGGGCAAGGCGCATTTTTTCGGTCCGCTGAAGGGTTTTATGGAGTCGCCGGACGAGGCGATTCAGCAATTTTTGGCCCTGGACGCTTACGAGATGCCTGTGGAATGAGCAGTTTGTGACAAGCGCAATGGCGGTCACCAAGTTTTTACTTGAAACGCAAGGGGTCTGGGCGAGAAGCTGTAAGTGTCATAAGAAGTTCAGAGGAAGTTCTCCAAGGCGTGCGGGGTCTTATATAGAAGCCGAGGAGAACGGGCCCTGCCTTTACTTAGAACGTTGAACTTGTTGTTCTTGAGCCTTGGTTCGGGAATCCACTACACCTTTCGGGAACTGGACGATCGCGTCCCGGTGCAACAACGACATGCCGCTGAGAAATGCTCGGGCCATCCGCAACGGGTTCCTGCTCTTGCATTTGATCTGCCCGTTTGATCGCGGAGTGCTGTCGATTCGGCGAATTCTGATGGGTCGATTCGTAGCGAACCAACACGGCTTTTGTTCCGGCCGAGATGAGTTGGACATATGGTTACATCGAACTTCCTGCAACGAATGCATGCAACAGTGAGTCCGGCGGAGTGGGCGGACAAGACGCCTGAGGAGATTCTCCGCGGTCATTCCGCGATGGTTGCCAAGCGGCTGCTGGATCTGGGGGTAGCGACGCTGGGCCTGGTGGTGCTGCTGCCGGTGCTTCTGGCAATCGCGATCGCGGTGAAGGTGGATTCGCGGGGGCCGGTTCTGTTTGTGTCGCGGCGGCTGGGAAGGAACGGCCGTGTGTTCCGTTGCCTGAAGTTTCGCTCGATGACCCAGGATGGGTGCGAGACGCGGGTGGGTCGCTGCTGCGGTGTTACGGGCTGGATGAGCTGCCGCAACTGGTGAACGTGATTCGCGGCGAGATGAGTGTGGTGGGTCCGCGGCCGCTTCTGGCATCCGATGGCCCGAAGGAGACGGCTTGCCGCTTGCGGCGGTTGGAGTTGATGCCGGGAATGACGGGGCTGTGGGCCGTGCGCGAGGCGGAGTGTTCGCGGTTCGCGTCGTATATCTCGCCGGACGACACCTATCGCAGCAACTGGAGCATCTGGCTGGACGTGGCGATCGTGGTGCGCAGCACGGGGGCGGCGCTGGCGGGGCGAGGGCAGTAACGGGGCCGGTATCGGTATCGGTGGGCGGGGATTTAAACTGGAAGCGTGAAGATTGCGCTGGCGCAGATTGATCCCACCATCGGTGATTTCACAGGAAATCTTGCAAAGATTGTGGACGTGAGCCGGCGTGCCGCCGAACAGGGCGCGCGGCTGGCGGTGTTTTCAGAGCTCTGCATCTGCGGCTATCTGCCTGCGGATTTTCTGGAAAAAGAGAGTTTTCTGGCGCGGTGCCGGACAGCCGTGGATGAGCTGGCCGCGGCGACGCGCGAGCTGCCGGTGGCGATCCTGGTGGGCGCTGCCTTCCAGGCTCCCGAGGGCGCGGGCAAGCCGGCGGTGAATGCCGCGTTGCTGATCGACAAGGGACAGATTCTGCTGGAGCAGCACAAGCGGCTGTTGCCGTTCTACGACGTCTTCGACGAGCAGCGCTACTTCTGCCCGGGGACATCGCAGAAGGTGGTGGAGTTGGACGGCCTGCGGCTGGCGGTAAGCGTGTGCGAGGACGCGTGGAACGATAAGAACTTCTGGCCGGAGCGGCTTTACTCGATCGATCCGATTGAAGAGCTGATGGCGCAGCACCCGGACATTCACATCAACATTTCGGCGTCGCCTTACTGGCACGGCAAGCGCGCGGTGCGGAGGCGGATGCTGTCGGCGATTGCGAAGCGCGACGGGATTCCGGTGCTGCTGTCGAACCAGGTGGGCGGGAACGACAGCCTGATCTGCGACGGCTCGTCGCTGGCGATCAATGCGCGGGGCGAGGTGGTTGCGGAGGCGAAGAGTTTCGCGGAAGACCTGGTGATCGTGGATCCATTTACGGCGCCGGCGGTCGAAGCTCCGGAAGAGGACGACACCGAAGGCGCGTATCGGGCGCTGGTTCTGGGCACGCGCGACTACGTGCGCAAGTGCGGATTCAGGAAGGCGATTGTGGCGCTGAGCGGCGGCATCGATTCGGCGCTGGTGGCGGCGATTGCGACCGATGCGCTGGGCGCGGAGAACGTGATCGGCGTGGGCATGCCGAGTCCGTACTCATCGCAGGGCTCGATTGACGACAGCAGGAAGCTGGCGGAGAACCTCGGGATTCGCTTCGAGATCATCGGCATCAGCGGGCTGTTCAGCGAGTTCACGAAGGCGCTGGAGCCGCTGTTCACGGGGATCGCGACGGATCTGACGGAAGAGAATATCCAGCCGCGGATTCGCGGAACGCTGCTGATGGCGCTGTCAAACAAGTTGGGCGCGCTGGTGCTGACCACGGGCAACAAGAGCGAGATGGCGGTGGGTTACTGCACGCTGTATGGCGACATGGTGGGCGCGCTGGCGGTGATCGGCGACCTGATGAAGCTGCGCGTGTATGCGTTGTGCCGCTGGCGGAATCGCGAGCGCGAGGTGATTCCGGTGGCGATTCTGGACAAGCCGCCGTCGGCCGAGTTGCGGCCGGGGCAGATGGATACGGATTCGCTGCCGCCGTATGAGGTGCTCGATCCGATTCTCGAAGCGTATGTGGAACGGTATGAGACGCCGGAGTCGATCGCGGAGACTCACGGATTCTCGCGGGACATCGTCCAACAGGTGGTGCGGCTGGTGGAGCGCTCGGAGTACAAGCGGCAGCAGGCCGCGCCGGTGTTGAAGGTTACGTCGAAGTCGTTTGGCATGGGGCGCAGGTTTCCCATTGCCGTGAAGGTTCAGGTATAAGGGACGAGGGAAAAAGGGAACAAGGGAACAAGGGACAAAGAGACCGCTCTGGCGCGCCACCACGCAGGGAAGAGATAATAGAAGCATTCGCTCGAAGGAGAAGGATTTGATTCGTCAACTTGGCCGTATTGCCAGCGTCGCCGTGCTGGCTGCTTCAACCGTTACATTTGTGGCCGCCGCGCAGCAGGGTGCGCCGAAGCAGGTTCCGCCGGCTCCGGCACAGACTCCGGATGCTTCGCCGACGCCCTCAGCACCAATGCCCACTGGCGAGGCGCCCAAGTTTCCGGCGCCGGACCCGAAGAACTTTACGGCCAGCAAGCCGGCCAAGGAAGACATCGATGCATTTCTGACAGCGAGCTGGGGCTACGACGAGAATCGCGTGTGGCAGGTGGCCGCGATTCTGAAGACGCCGGTGGACGGTCTGAGCAAGGTGGTTGTCTACGTGGGCGACAAGACCGGCCAGCAGAAGCCGAGCGCGTTCGGATTCTTTGCACTGCCGGACGGCAAGCACATCATCGCGGGCGACGACGTGTACCCGTTCGGGGCGAAGCCCTATGTGGACGCACGCGCGAAGCTGCAGGCCGAAGCCAACGGGGCCGTATCGCGGCTCGGCGGACAAGACGCTGGAACTGGTCGAGTTTGCGGACTTCCAGTGCCCGCACTGCAAGGACGTGCAGGCGAACATGGACAAGCTGGCTGCGGATTATCCCAAAGCGCGCATCGTGTTCCAGAACTATCCGCTGGAGCGGATTCACCCGCAGGCCAAGCTGGCGGCGGCATATAGCGTGTGCGTGGCCAAGCTGGGCGGCAACCAGGCGTTCTTTACGTTTGCCAACGCGGTGTTTGAGGGACAGGACGGGCTGGCGACGGCGGACGGCGCGCAGTTGACGCTGAAGAGCGCGATCACCAAGGCGGGACTGGACCCGGCGAAGGTGGATGCCTGCTCGAAGACTCCGGAGACTTCGGATACTGTCGACAAGTCAGTGAAGCTGGCGCAGGATCTGAACATCAATCAGACGCCGACGCTGGTGGTCAACGGACGGCAGGTGCCGATCGGCGCCGTGCCGTACGACATGATCAAGAAGATCATCGAATTCCAGATGAAGATGGACGGGATTACGCAGTAGCGCCTTGCGTTTTGAATCGAAAGCCCCATGGCTTGCGCGAAGCGCGAAGGCATGGGGCTTTTTGCTTTGGCGGGGGGGGATTGGGACAGATGATTTGATGGCTCCCTGGCCTCCAGGCGATGTCCAGCGGCCGCGGCCTGATGGATAAGACGTCTGCGGTTCAATTCAGCAATAAAAGTTGCGTAATCAACAGGGCTCTTGTCGTCTCTGGGACGGGCAAGTCCGTCTATACACTAAGGTCTGCTTCCCCAAACCATGCACCCGGGCCGGCGCTCGCTTCAGGATCTGATGTGTGGGACTCAAGACCGTGGGGCCTTGCTTGATTCAGATTTCGAGAATGATGAGCGGTGCGATGCGCGCACTCGGCTGGCGCGCTCTCCTGTTTTCTGTGTGCATAGCCCTGGCGTTGGCGGTTTGTACGCTGCGTATATCGAATGTTGCATCCGCCGAGCGCACCGAGCCTCCGCCGCCCAGCGCGTATGCGGGCGATGCAGCGTGCGCGCAATGTCATCGGAAAGAGGCTGAGTTTTACGGCTCGACACCGCATGCGAAAGACTCTGCGGAGGCGGACGCAAACACCATCATTGGCAGCTTCAGCCCAGAACACAACGTGCTACGCACGGCGAATCCCAACTTCATCATTGCGATGACGGCGGAGAGCAACGGGTTCTACCAGAGCGGTATTAATATCACCGACCCGAACAATCCCAAGGGAGAAGCCGAGCGGTTCGACATCGTCAGTCGGCTCGGGACGTCATGGACAAACGTATTTGTACTGGGACAGCGACCAACTCTACGAGCTTCCCGTTTCGTACTCAACGTGGAGCCATGAATGGGCGATGAGCCCGAGCTTTCCGGCGGACGAGGTTCACTTCGACCGGCCGATTGTGCCCCGCTGCCTGGAGTGTCATGCGAGCTACTTCAAGTGGCTCAACCCACCCGCGAATCGCTTCGCGAAGGACAGCCTGGTGCTGGGCATCGGCTGCGAGCGCTGTCATGGCCCCGGGGCTCTGCACGTGCGAGCGCGAGCGCTCTGCCGCTCCTCCCCCGCATGGGTCGGCGCAGCAAGCGATTGTGAATCCGGCGAGCCTTTCGCATGCGCGGCAAATGGATCTGTGCTCGCTGTGCCACGCGGGGGCGGTCACGCCGATCGGCGCGCCACTCCGGTTTGTAGCAGGGGATGATATCCGGGATTATCTGAAAATTCCGCCGCCGGATCCCAGCGCTCCGGTAGACGTGCATGGGAACCAGGTGGGCGCGATCGAGCAGAGCAAGTGCTTTGGTTCCGGCAAGCTGACCTGTTCGACGTGCCACGATGTGCATCGGGTGCAGGAGGACGCAGATTCGTTCTCGAGCCATTGCCAGACCTGCCACACGATGCAGACCTGCGGAAAATACAAGACGCTGGGAGCAGCCATCCGCACCCGGTGCGTGGAGTGCCACATGCCGCTGCAGGACTCCGCGAAAATCACCTTCTCCGAGGGCAAGAATACCCTGCGCGCTCAACTGCGTGCGCATCGAATCGCGATCTATCCCGATGCCGCAGAAAAGGTGGAGAGCCACCTGCAGGGCAGATAGCGCGGTTTGAATTCGTGTCGTGCAGCACGCGGAACTGGGCTACACTGTTGCCGCAGAGGAAGCGTGCCGCCAAGGCACCTGAAAGGTGAATCAGCAACATGAAGAATGTTATTCGAGGCATAGTGGCGTTATCAGTTCTGGCAGGCGCCGTTACGTTAAGCGCGCAGACCGCCGACGAGATCATCAACAAGCATCTGGCGGCAATCGGTGGAAAAGAGGCGATCGGCAAGGTGAAGTCGCTCTCCATGGAGACCTCAGTTCAGGTGATGGGGAATGATGCCCCGAGCACGATCGTGATCGCGGATGGCGTTGGTTACAAGACGGAGACGGACTTCAACGGCAGCAAGATCATCCAGTGCTACAACGACAAGGGCGGATGGAACGTGAACCCCATGGCGGGGGCGGCCGATCCGACGCCGATGACGGACGATGAGTACAACGCGGGAAAAGACCAGATTTACGTCGGCGGAGCGCTTTTCGACTATGCTGCCAAAGGCAACAAGGTTGAACTGGTGTCGAAGGATGCGGGCACCTACAAGATCAAGGTGACTGCGAAGGATAACACCGAGAGCACCTATGTGATCGACGCCACGACGTACTACGTCAAGTCCGTGATGGCGAAGGGCAACATGCAGGGCCAGCAGGTCGATATAACGACGACCTTCTCCGATTACCGCAAGACGGAGGTCGGCTACGTGATTCCTTACGCCATGGATATCGATCTGGGCGGGCAGTTTTCGCTGAGTATTTCAGTGAAGAAAGTGGAATTCAACAAGACGATTGATCCGGCGATCTTTGCGATGCCGAAGGCCGCCGCTCCGGCAGCGGCCCCGGCGGCCGCCCCGGAAAAGGCCTCTGAGCCAAACCGCAGTTTCATCAAGGGAAGGGCTGCCGCCAACGCGGCAGCCCTTCCTGTTTCGTCTTTATTCTTTTAGCGGGCGCCCTGGGTGCGTTCGACGTGGTACATGGGCGTGTGGCCGGCGGCATGCGGGCTGCGCAGCACGTGCGGCGTGATGAGGATGAGCAGCGTGGCGTAGTTGGTCTGCGTGTCCTTCTCGGTGACGTTGTTGAGGCCGGGAATCTCGCTGAACCACGGCCAGCCGCTGATGGCGCGGCTTTGAGTCCTGTCGAGTTCGGCGGCCATGACCACTCCCTGGTTGGCCGGCACCGTTACGGCTCCTGTGTAACTTTGGTTGGCCAAAATGGGCACGTTGTTGATGGCTCCGCCGGCCAGCGAGGTGACTTTCATGTCGACGCTGATGGCAACGTCGCCGGAGCGCAGCACGCGCGGGCGCGCCTTCAATGTCAAGCCGAGGTCTTCGTACTGGAACTGCGGGATGTTGGATGCGCCGCCGGTGAAGTTGGCAAGCAGCGAGCTGAGGCCGCCGGATGTGCCGGGGAGATTGACACCCGCAAGACCCGAGCCGGCGATGCCGAGATTGGAGAAGGTCGAGGTCATGATCGGGTAACGCGAACCGCTCCTGAGCGTACCTTCCTCGCCGTCTTCGAGGCGGAGGGTAAAGCTGTCGAGGGCGCGCGACTCGGATGAGTTGAGGCTCAGGTTCACGGTGGCGAGGGTGCCGGGGGTGAGCCCCGTCAGGGTCAGTCCGCCGCCGAAGACGACGAAGCCATTTTGAAACAGCGCGCTCGAGACCGCTCCGGAGGCGATGAGGATGGCAAGAATGGCGAGGGTGTCGCCGGGCGCGGCGAGGCCGGAGGCGATGATCTGCTGGATCAGGGCCTGGTTCTGCTGAAAGATCGAATTGAGCTGGGAGGGGACGTTGAATGCCGTGAGCGTCTGCATCGGCTGAACGCCGGTGTTGAGCGCATTGGTGTGGGCGAGCTGGATGACGCGCACATCGAGCAGGACCTGGCTGCGGCCTTCGAGAAGATTGTTGTAGGTGGCGTTAAACGCATTGAGCGTGTCGACGGGGCCGCGCAGAGTGATGGTACCGGCGCTCTGGTTGACGTTCATCTGGCGCACTTCAAAGACGTTGCGCGCGACGTTGCCGATCTCCGTCATGTCGGTGGTCGACATGCCGGCGAGGTACAGCGTGGTGACCGCGTTGCGTTCGTACTGCATGCGATTGGCGACGGTGTTGCGTGCCACCAGGACCCGATGCTCGTCGATGGGTACAAAGAACGAGTTGCTCATCATCATGAGCGCGCGCGAGGCCTGGGTGAAGTTGACGTCATCCAGATCGAAGCGGACACGTTCGTTGCGCACGGTGTTGTCGATGGTGGCGTTGATGCCGTACGAGCCGAAGACTTGTTGGATGATCTGTTTCTGGCTGCTGTGCAGGTGGAAGGACTGCGCGCCGGCCCTGGGGAGGATCTCAATCGGGCTGGCCAGGGCGGGCGGGCGGTTGCTCAGTTCGAGTTCGGTCGGCTGGCGGACCGCGGCATCCGCCAGGCCGCGAATGCGATCGGCCACGCCGGTGTTTTGCGGCTCAAGCTGCTGGGCGCGCTCCAGCGCGACGCGCGCAGCGGCAAAGTCGTTCTTGTTCTGGTCCCTGGCGGATTCCTGAACGAGCGCCGTGACCGCGTGGCTTCGCGCGAGTTCGGCGGCGAGAGCGTAGTTGGGATTGGTGGGATCGAGTTCGGCGGCCTTGCGGTCGAGCTCCATCGCCTTCTCGAACTCTTGCGCCTCATAGAGAGAAGCGGCCTGCATGTAGAGCTTCGCGGCGTGGCGGCGGTCGGAGGTGGTGGGGAGCCTGGTGTCTTTTGCCGGTTGCGCTGCAGCCGGCTGCTGGGCCGGAGCGGCTGGGTTATCCGGCGGCGCGGTCGCAGGCGACTGGGCTTGTGCCGCGGTGAGTGCGGCCACCAGCAGAAGGCTGACCATGCGCTTGAGAGCGGACGGGCGGGGCCGGTTCATGGACGGGGTCATGCGGCGCTCTCGCTGGGTTTGCGCGTGTGGGCCAGAAGGTCGGCGAGGCTGGTTGCGCATGCCTCGGGATGAAGCGCAAGCAGTTCTTCAAAGCTCGACCGGCCGGTGGCGACGGCGATGACGGGAAGGGAATTGGCGTGGGCTGCTTCGATGTCGCGCGGCGTGTCGCCGACGACGCAGACCCGCGCATTGGGGCCGGCAAGTTCGCGGGCCTTTTCAGCAGCGTGGCCGATGAGTTCGGAGCGGACGGGGAAGTTGTCGCTGAATCCGCCGAAGTGGAACCACTCGCGCAGGCCGGCATGCTCGATCTTGAGCCAGCCTATGACTTCGAGATTGCCGGTGGCGACGCCGAGGAGCTTGCCGCGCGCAGCCAGATGGCGCAGTGCTTCTTCCACGCCGGGCATGCGCACCAGCTCCATCGCATGGCGCTGGGCGGTCACGGTGTCGCGTATGGCTTCGAGGATGGCCCCGGTCTGCGACTCGAGGACGTCAGGCGGGAGGCCGGCCTTCTCGCAGGCCTCGCGGAGGATTCCGGTATCGGTGTTGCCCTGAAGGGCGATGCCTTCCAGCGTGACTTCAAAGCCGGTTACGCGTTGCACGCTGTGGGCAAAGGAGTTGACATGGATGCGATCGCGGCTGCGCAACAGCGTGCCGTCAATGTCGAAGAGATAGGCATCCTGCTCGTCCCAGACGAAACCGGGGGCGAGGGCTATCTGCGGCTGCGGTGTGGTGTCCTGAATCCGGGTCTCCATGAAATACGGCGCAGTATCCAGTTTACGGAAGGAGTCGGTCTGTGGTGAATCGGGGATGTGTGGTCTCCCACCCTAACCGCATGAGGCGCGGTCAGGATGGGGCGCCCGAGCGTGGTCTCCCACCCCAGGCCCCCGATGCGAATTACAGTCAGGCTCGATTTTCCGCAGCTGGATCAGCCCTGGCGAAGGCCGTGGCGTATCGCGCTGAATACAGGACGCTCAGAGCGCGGCGGACGCTTGAGGCTGGCACGGACTTCAGCCAGGCTGAGACCAAGCTCGGCCATGGCGCGGCTGAGGGTGTTGCGATGCATACCCAGTTCTTCGGCCGCTTTACATTGGTTGCCGCGGTGGGCAATAAGGACCTCACGGAGGTATTGCCTCTTAAATTCCCGCACGGCATCTTCGTAGCGAATTCCGCTGGAATGCATCTGTGTGACCAGGCTGTCCAGTTCTCGTCTCAACTTGCACCTCTCGAGCTTCCTGATAGATTGCCACAACCGCCAAATCTGAACACTGCCAAAACAAACACATCAAACCTGGCCCGGATGCATCCAGTGGGGGGACTCCGCTTCCCATGCCCGCAACCCGTTGCGTACACGCTCGCCCAGTTCGGCGGGCGTGACGTTGGCGCTCACATGGCATGCTCCGAAGAACATGCGCGGAATCCGGGCATCGGCAATCCAGTGGGTCTGGGGAAAGAACGCCACCACAACGAGGATACCGATGACCACCAGCAACACTCCCTGGAAAAAACCAAACACTGCGCCTGCGAGGCCGTCGAGCCATCCGAGTCCAAGCAAACGGAGGGCCTTGGCCAAGAGATTTCCAACCAGGCCGATGAGAGCCATCACCACAATTGCAATGAATAGAAAAGCAATTGTATTCGCAATGGCGGGGATTTGGACAAGAGGTAAAAATAACGATGCAAGTTTTCCGTAATTCCATGCGGCGACGACCAGCCCGAGGACGAGGCCGACCAGTCCGCAAACCGAGCGGAAGAAGCCCTGGGCCAGTCCGCCGAGGACTGCGCACGCCAGGATGATGACAACTGCCCAATCTACTGCGGTCATTGGCCCATGCTCCACGCGGGGGTGCTGTTGATATCAGAGATTTAGATGCCGGCCGGTGAGGAGCCGGAAAGCCTCGAGGTATTTGTCCTGGGTCCGCGCGGCGACGTCCTCGGGGAGCGAGGGAGCGGGCGCCTGCTTGTTCCAGCGGATCGATTCGAGATAATCGCGGACAAACTGCTTGTCGAACGAGGCTTGCGCGCCGCCGGGGTTCCAGAGCTTCCCATCCCAGAAACGCGAGGAGTCGGGGGTGAGGACTTCGTCGGCCAGAATGATCTGATCGCCGATGCGGCCGAATTCGAACTTGGTGTCGGCGAGAATGAGACCGCGCGACTCGGCATGTGCGGCGGCCTTGGCGTAGATGGCCATGGTCAAGCGGCGGAGCTGGTTCGCGTCGTATTCGCCGATGATCTCTTCCACGCGCTGGAAGGGGATGTTTTCATCGTGCGCGCCGTCCTGGCTTTTGGTGGCCGGGGTAAAGATGGGCTCGGGCAGGCGCGACCCGTCCAGGAGACCGGGGGGCAGCGGAATGCCGCAGACCGTGCCTTCGGCCTGGTACTCCTTCCAACCGGAGCCGGCGAGATATCCGCGGGCGACGCACTCAACGGGGAACATCTCGGCGCGCTTGACCAGCATGGAGCGGCCTTCGAGCTGATCGCGAAAGGGATGCAACTCGGCAGGGAAGTCGTCGACGTTGGTGGCGATGAGATGGTTGGGGACGATGTCAGAGAGCAGATCGAACCAGAACAGCGAGATCTGCGTGAGGATCTTGCCCTTGCCGGGAATGCCGGTGCCGAGAACATGGTCGAACGCGGAGATGCGATCGGTGGCGACCAGCAAAAGGTTGTCGCCAATGGCGTATAGATCGCGAACTTTTCCGCGGCCGAGCAGAGGAATGGCACCAAGATCAGTCTTAATGAGGGCGGTCAAGGCAGGGGCCTTTCAGAACAACTTGAAGTTCCGATTTTCGAGCGGGCGGCGGGGTTTGTCAAACCGCGCCGCGACAGGATGGGGATGTGATGGAAACGCGAGCAGGGGGAGAAGTAATGCGTGTAACGCCTCATCACAAACGCGTGTGACAGCCGTCACCGATTGAGCGGTGCCGATAGGCGACACTCCAATTGTCAACATGGTTCGAGGGGCGTGTAGTAAAGCTTCCTCTAGAGCCGGAAGACACGAGTCAGCCGTGGAAAGGGGAAGCCGCTGCTGGTCTCGTCGTATGTAGGGATCACCAGTAGCCGCGTGCTACCGACCTCCAGCGCCGGCTACTGGTCCCCGTCTTCTATCTTGTGAAACGCAAGCGCCTCCGAAGCGAAGAATTCCTTCGGGGGCGATTTTTTATGGGTGCGAAACGCAGGCGCCGATCGATCCCCTGCAATCCAAAACTGTTGTTAGAGAATGCGGCGCAGGCCGGGCAACCGCACCAGCGGGTCGGAGATCAGCCAGCAGGCTGCGCAGCTCAATGTGCCGGTGACGGCGAATTTGAGCAGGGCGGGCGCGATCCACGGATGCAGCAGAACGGATATGCCCACAAGAACGGGCGGATGGATGATGTAGACGGCGTAGGCGCGGCGGTTCAGCCATGTCCAGAAGGCCGACGGCCGATTGCCGAAACGGCGCATGAAGAGCAGCCATGCGGCGATGAGTCCCCAGGCTACGAAGGGCTCCCAGAGCGCGTAGAGAGTGGCCTGCCAGGAGAGGCCGCCGCCGAAGCCGCCCTTGCTGTTGACGATGTGGGAGACGGCGACGCCCAGCGGCATGAGCGGAAATGCGATCGCGCCGGCGTAGATGGCGGTCTTTGCATTATTCCAGTTGAGCTGGCGGATCCAATCGTAGCGCCACGCGGCGATGCCCGCGGCGAACAGCACGATGTAGGTTGCGAAGTAGCCAAGCTGCAAGGCGGCGATGTTGACGCCGACGGGAATGAACTGGCGGATGGCGAGGGCCGCAATGCCCGTCAGCAGCGCGGAAAGCAGCCATGCGGCGCCGCGCGGAACAGTCCGGGGGATGCGTACCGATGCCGTGAGCGGCGTGCCGAAGAACTTGCGCACCGCGCAGTAGGCGAGGCAGAAGAGGAGCAGTGCCTCGGCGAACCAGAGCGGTCCGGGGATGAGAATGAAATGCTGCGCGAGGTAGGGAAACACTTCCCAGAAACGGCCGGTGTCCGCGGCGTGCGCGATGGCAGCGGTGAGCGGGCCGAGGATCACGATGAACCCGAGCAGCGGCAGACCCAGGCGCGTGAAGCGGTCGCCGATGAACCGCGCGTAGCCCTTCCGCTCGAGCGAGGCGGGCGTGAAGTATCCCGCCAGCAGGAAGAAGAAGCCCATGAAGTAGGCCTGATTGATGGTGCAGAACTCGATGAGCAGTTGGCTTGAGATCGCGCGCGACGGCTTGAGCTCATACCAGAACCATCCGCCGATGGCTCCGTAGGTGATGGCGGTGTGATGCAGAATGACGAAGGACGTCATGATGCTGCGCAAGCGATCGATGTAGACTTCACGCGGGCGCGGCTGAGGCGCCTCTACTTCAGCCTCGCCGGCTGCTCGTTGCAGAGTGGTTTCCGGCATGAGCCATGATACGCAGGAATGCGCGAGCCGGTTCGAACTGAGCGTGAAAATCCCAGGTCTCAGAAATGAGACCTGGGATATCCGGAATCAGCGTTGCATCAGCTAGTACTTCACGATCTCCGTGAACGAATCGGGCTTGAGGCTGGCGCCGCCCACCAGTGCGCCGTCGATCTCTTCCTGGCCGATGAGCGCGGTGGCGTTGTCGGGCTTCACGCTGCCGCCGTAGAGGATGCGCATGCTGGCGGCAACATGTGCGCCCAGCAGGCTGGCGACTTCCGCGCGGATGATGCGATGCGCGTCGGCGGCCATCTCAGGAGTAGCGGTCTTGCCGGTGCCGATGGCCCATACCGGCTCATAGGCGATGACGATGGACGCGATGACCTCGGCAGCCAGGCCCTTGATGCCTGCGAACCCCCCGTTGATCTGTGTCTTCAACACGTTTTCCGTCAGGCCGCCTTCGCGCTCGGCGAGCACTTCGCCAATGCAGACCACGGGAACGATGCCGTGCTTGAGCGCGGTGTGCAGCTTTTTGTTGACGATCTCGTCGGTCTCGGCGAAATACTGGCGGCGCTCCGAGTGGCCGATGAGCGTGTGCGTGCCGCCAATCGCAGTGAGCTGATTGGCGGAGGTTTCGCCGGTGTAGGCGCCTTCTTCAGCGAAATGAATGTTCTGCGCACCGACCGCGACATTCGACCCGCGCGCTGCTTCAATGACAGTGGGCAGCAGCACCGGCGACGGAAACAGGGCGATCTCGTCACGCGTGTGACCGGCGACGAGAGGCAGAAAAGCATCCACAAACGCCTTCGCTTCGGCAGGCGTCTTGTACATCTTCCAATTGGCGGCAATCAAAGCTTTTCGAGACATATTCGTGTTGATTCCTCACGTCCGATTCTAGTGGATCAACGCAGGGGATCCGGTGATGCGCGGCACATCGTGAACGCAAACTTTCCTCCTTTTCCCAGGGACTGTAATGTTTTTCCGTTTCCCAAGGCGATGGAACGGGTATAAGCTTGTGTCCCCCGGGGAAGCTGTTATCCGAAACCGCATCCCAAGCTGGTTCGGCCCTGGGACTCCCCCACTGTTTCCGCTGACTTTCCGTTTCGTTGCCGACAAGAGAAACCGGCCCCCTCGTGTCTGAGGGAAGACTGATTTCAACCAGTTGGAGATGAGTCATGCGAATGATCCGATTTTTGCTTGCTGCAGTGTGCGTTTTTGCAAGTTACGCATACAGCCAGTCCGCCAATTTACAGTCCACCCACAACACCAAAAGCAAGTTTGGAGCCATGGGCTTCAGCTATGACGCCCAGCACAATCAGATTGTGCCGAGCGGAGTACAGCTAAGGGCGCACACAGCCAACATTGCCATTACGCCAACCACAGGCAAGATCGTGGTAGCAGTCAACATCCATGCCGAATCGAACTTCGACAAAGACACCGAGTTCCACTGCACTCTGCTCGTGATAGGAGGCGAGATTGACACCACGGATGGGGTGGTAGGCGGCGGAATCGAGACAGCCAGCAGCGTGGCGAAGAAGGATGTCTGCATCCTGACCATTCCCTACTCATGGATCATTCCACCCGATAGCGGAGCTTCGTCGGGGATGATCCTTGCGGTTGGCGTGGCGGCCGTGGATCCGCTTGAATCGCACGGAAAGAAGCACGCAGACAACAATGGGAAAAACAACGGAGACGACAACGGAGATGAGGGAACCGTGCCTCGCACCACTCTCCAGGTAGGCGGTGTAGACAGCATTCCGTCCAACGGCTCCACAACTTCAATTAGTTTCGACATTGTGCTGTGACACGGCTCGTAAATAACAGGCGACCCGTAGAACTAACTTGAGAACACCCTGGGGCCCGGGCTGCGAGCCGGTCTCGGGCCCTCGGCCGGATTTGCGTCAGCGGATCGACAGGTTTGCCGGCAGCTCGATGGAGACCAGCGTGCCGCGGCCGGGATTGCTGACCACGGTGAAGCGCGCCTCCGCGCCGTAGAGGACTTCGAGGCGTTCGCGCACGTTCTTCATGCCGATGCCGTTGCCTGCGCGTTTGAGCGCTGAGGCAGGCTGCGCCACGATGCCTACACCGTCGTCTGCCACTTCGATCATCACGCGGTCGCCCTGCAGGCGGCTGCGCAGCGTTACCGTACCGCCGTGGATGCGCGGCTCGAGCCCGTGCTTGATGCTGTTCTCAATCAGCGGCTGCAGCAGAATGCTGGGCACCAGCACGTCGAGTGTCTGCGGATCGATGTCCTTTTCGACGCGCAGCTTGTCGGCGCCGAAGCGCACCACCTCGATGTCGAGATAATCGTCGGTGAAGCTCAGTTCCTGGCTCAGCGGCACGTAGGCGTCGTGCTCCTTCAGCAGCGCGCGGAGAATATTGGCAAGCTTCACAATCATCTGCCGCGCCAGCTCCGGTTTCACACGCACCAGCGACGCAATCGAGTTGAGCGTGTTGAACAGAAAATGCGGATTGATCTGCCGCTGCAGGGCATCGAGCCGCGCTTCCAACAGAAGGCGCTCCTGCTGCTTGAGTTTCAACTCGACGCGCAGAGCGTTCCACACCTTCAGCACGATGCCGACGACCACAGGCGCGCATAGCCAGACAAGGACCTGCAGCTCCCATCGGTTGGTGTTGAGCGCAAACAGCCGCCGGGGATTCATGCGGTTGAGCCACTCGCGCACCATCTCCAGCACCACGATCACGAACAGCATGAGGAACTGGCGATCGACGCGCAGGTGGCGCAGGTTGCGGCGGACCCAGCGATAGAGGCTGAGGTCGATGAACGGCGTGAAGCCCCAGATCTCTTCGCGCTCCACAAAATGGCCCAGGATGCCGGAGGCGATGCCGAGGACGGCGTAGAAGGGCAGGGAAAAGTATTCGCCGTGGATCATGGCTGGCGTGGAGAGCACGGCGCCGCCCAGCATGGCCCACCACGGGCCAACCAGCAGGCCCAGCAGGATGACCGTTTCAAAGGAAATATCCGCGGCGAGGAAGTTGGGAACCGTGGTGCGCACCCACACGCCGAGCGTCAACGGCACCAGCAGGAACGCCATCAGGGCTGCCGTCTGCCTGCGGCTGCGGCGCTCCGCGAAGAGCAGGCGCTGAAAGGTCTGCGCACGGGCCAGCGCGCTGGCCACCGAGGCGGCCACCCCCAGCTTGACCAGCAACGTAATCAGGATGAGGGTGTTCACGCTTTCATGGTACGCGGGCCGACCCCGCGCTTCCATATATCAGGGCCGGCCAGGTCGCGGACCGCGCTTCTAAGGCTGATAGTTTGTGGCGTACTCCGTGTGCACACTTGCGGCGTCGTAGCCGGAATAAATGACGAGCGCGTTGCCTGAGGATTCCACCGCCGCGGCTTCCGGAGAGATGTAGGTGCCCGGTCCAGAGATACCGACAGGAGTACTCCAGGACCCCGTAGCCGTGGCCCTGGTGGCGGCATGGATCACGGGAGTCCCGCTGCTCGACAACCAAATGGCTAGAGCCGCGCCACTGGGAGCAAGAGCGAAGTACACCTGGCCGACACTGGAGTCGGCGCCGGATAGAGCCACCGGCGACGACCATGTGTTGTTGCCGATGGACCCGTTGATCGCAAGCGCCTGCGACGTGGGGTACACGATGGACTCGTAGACCAGCGTAACCTGCCCCGCATCGTCACTCGCCAGGTCGGAGATGATGGTCGAACCCTGAGGGCTTACGGCAGTTTTGAACGGGCTCCAGGCGCCACCAGAATTGCCCTGCGTGGCAGAGGTGTAGACGCCGGAACTGCTGAGCGCCAGCAGGATCGCTCCTCCGGCGGAGTCCAACGCCACGCGCGCGTCATGCGCAGCGCGATCGGGGCCTAACAGAGAACCCGAGTCGACCCAGGCAGCGGTACCGGTGTTCTGCCGCGAGGCATGCAGGACATAACTGCTCAGCGCGCAACCGTATCTACTGCAGACGGCGTTGTAGGTCTCCCACGTGACAATCACCTCGCCAAACGCCCCGATTGAAGCGTGATCAAGGGAGAGATGCGCGCCGCTTGCGATTTTCTGTTGCGTTGTCCAGGTTCCGCCGGCAGGCCGCAGGACGGCCATTACGGAGCCTGTTGTGCTTCTTGGGCCGCCTCCCACGATCCAGGCAATCGCTGCATCGCCTCGCGCGTTCATCACGAAAATTGGCTTTGACGCGCCGGGGATCAGAAGTTGGGCAGATTCCCATTTGGAGGCGGACGGGCGATCGGCTGTCCACACGCCGCCTGAATCGCTCCACACTGCCGTAGCAAATCCTGCCGAAGTGATTCGAACGGCGGGCAAAACAGAGGTTGTCTGGAGGGCCGGGGAGAGCTCGGTTACTGACCCCCAATTGCCGCCGCTCGTTTTCGAGCGCGACCAGATCTGGTCCTGAGTTGTGCGCTCGTCCCAAAGGGCGAGTGAGTTACCTTCCCCGTCGATGGCGGCGGTTGCCTCCCAGCCCTGCCCGCCCGAGCTAAGCACTGCGGGTGAAGTCCATTTGCCGGTCTGCGCTGAAATCGGCGCTATGAGCGAAACTGTAACCGCCATATAGATCAGCCAAGTTATGGCACTTATTCTGCTTATCTTGAGTCTCATTTTGTCGTCTCCTGCTTATAGCTAGCTATTAGTTACGGCGTGGCCGGATGTTGCTATCAGGCAATGCCATGCAGTCAATTCCTATAGAGCGACGTGCGGACCCGCATCCTTCAGCATCGGCAAGACGGCACTGGAGGATGTCATCGGTGTGTAACCTTCCCGTCACTTCTTTGCAGGCAAGAACTGGAGGCATGTTTGAGGTCAGAGTGCAGGCTTGGATCATGCGTTGATGATCATGCATAATTTAGAAGGTGGGATGCTGATGAATTGACAGACGGAGAAGGGTTCAATGCGTGGTTTTCCTGCTATTCATAAACCCGGTGCAATTCCCGGATCATGGAATGGAAGTCGCGAGTACCAGCGTATGATCGAAGACCTTTCCGAGGGCGCCTGATGTGGGAGAACTACACCCGCCCCTCCCCCTCGAAGTGCTGAGGGCTGGGAGCCAGGAGACTTAAAGCAACCCGGTTACCGGACCATCCCGGATGGAATCCACTTTCGATGCCCCATCCCAACTCGCGACCTCCGTCTTCCAATCGGCCAGGGGTCGGACCGACTGGTTGCCCGGCAGATGGCCCCAGAAATTCCCCGATCCAATGTAGATGAGGTTCTCGCCGAGCGTTCCAGGCCCTGCATTCTTCGGGTGGTTGGGGTTGCTCACGTAGCCGGCATCGCCCGCCACCCAGTCCTTCTCATCGGTGCTCGGCTGATCGCGGAACAACGCGCCCTTGGAGCCTCCCGCCTGGGTGATGATCGATGCAGCCTGGCAGCCGATGGCATAATCCTGAGGGTTGTTGTTCACGTCGTCCCAGGCATCCTGCTTATTGACTCCCGGCTTCATCTTCCAGCTTTGCGTACTTGCGTCTACATCCCAGTACTTCGGGCTCATCTTGAAACCCGCGACCGACGCGAAGGCGTATTTCTTCAGGGCAGCAAAAGTGACAATCCCAACGCGCGCCTTCAAATGGTCGTTGAGGGACTTTGCCACGTCGTCGGAGCTGCTGCCCGCAACCTCGAAGAGCCGCGCGGATGCAAGCATGTCGAGCAGGATCTCCTGTTCGAAGAAGATAGGCTGTGTTCCCCTTGCCTTTGTATAGGAGCCGCCCGAATTGGCATAGCCTGAGATGCTCTTGCCCTTCAGATAGTCATCCAGCGGAGCATTTGTATCGGTTCGAATGATGCGCCGGATCGTTCGCTGGCGCTCCTGCTGCATGGAGTGAGCCAGTTCATGGGCCATGATGAATCTGCCCTGCGCACTCTCCGGCCGAAAACTGCCCGAGCCGAGGACGATGTTCATGCCGTCGGTATACGCCAGGGCGCGGATGGCGTTCGCCGACGCGGTCGCCCTGCTCCCCTGGTGAATCCGTATCTGGCTCAGGTCCCGTCCGAAGCGCGGCTCAAAGAATGCTCGCGTTGGAGCATCCAGCGGCCGTCCTCGCTCGCCCAGTACCTCATAGACGCTGCGGGGCGCTTCGCTCCCCGTGGTTTCGCCGCCGTTCTTCCCCTGGGGTCGAGTGCCGGTTTCGCCGCCGGGATTGAGGCCGGCGCGAGCCGTTCCTCCGGTGATGCTGGCCGAACTGGCGGCCGAATCGGGCATGCGCAACACTCGCTCGGCGGTACGGTCGGCCGCGGCTTCCAGCGGATCGTTCGCCGCACCGACCTCGAGCTTGCGTTGGATGCGCGGAGGGTCCGCTGCCAGACGGCGCAACGCCGCCTGATTGCCGGAGTAGCCGGCCGTGCTCGCGGCGCCGTAACGAGAGACGCGTTCCTGGCTCGGGGCAGCCGGTGCTTTTTCTGCACTCCGGGATTGAGAGTGATCGACAGTTTGAAACATGACGGTCTTCGATCCGATCAGTTGAGCCAGTTCATTCACCAGGCTCATGGGCCCAACCAGGACGGGAGGCATCAGAGGCGAGGCGATGATCGTCGCTTCGGGTGTCTGAGGGGGATGGGGAGTCCCTTGGATGCCAAATCAGTATAGCCACTTTCGCGGCGAGCAGGCGACATAAGTTCTGTCCACATTCCCATTTACGAACATCGGACATAGTTCTGTTCTGATTCCGAAGCAGAGGCCGCTGCATCTCTTCTGTGACGTATGACGCGGCGGTTATTCTGGCAGCCGGTAGAATGGCTGTATGCCGTTTGAGAGCGTAAAAAAGGTCGCAGAGGCGGATTTTCCTACCCGCTGGGGCGCGTTTCGGATCATGGGGTTTGAAGGTACTCTGCCGTCGGCTCGGCCCTGCTGCGAGCATGGCGAGGCCGCCGGCAAGCGCGTGGAGGGCCTGGTGGCCCTGGTGATGGGCGATATTCACGCCGCTCCGCCCATCGTGCGTATCCACTCGCAATGCCTGACGGGGGACGTGTTCGGTTCGCTGCGCTGCGACTGCCGCCTGCAGCTTGAGCTGGCCCTGAAGAAGATTGCAGATGAGGGCGCGGGGATCCTGCTGTACGAGCAGCAGGAGGGCCGCGGCATCGGCCTGATGGCAAAACTCAAAGCGTATGAGCTGCAGGACCAGGGGCTGGATACCGTTGAGGCCAACGTCGAGCTGGGCTTTGCGCCCGACTGCCGCGCCTACGAGCTTCCTGCCGAGGTGCTGAAGCTGCTGGGGGTTTCGGCGGTCCGGCTGATCACGAACAATCCCGAGAAGGTGGCGGCGCTCGAGACCGCGGGGATCGAGGTAACCGAGCGCGTGTCGGCCGAGGTGGAGGCGCAGGACTCCTTCGAGCGCTACCTCAGGACCAAGCAGGAGAAGATGGGACACATTCTCGACTCCGTGCCGGATGCGCTGGTGGGCGAGGAGTAGCTGCGGGGTAACTCCAGTATCTTGCCGGGGTGCGAGGCTAGTGCGAGGCTACCGCTTCGGCGCAAAGAGTCCGAGGATCGGCAACGCGCAGCACACGAAATACAGGGCGCCCAAGGTCCAGCCCAACCATTTCCGAGGCCGATTCACCCAGTAGCAGAGCAGCGCCGAAAGCAGCAGAGCCTGCGGCACGACTTCGAGGTATCCGCGCATTTGCGTCAGGATCGGCGCAGTCGTGAAGATGTATCCTTCAAACGAGCCGCCTGGTGCCGCGAACGTGCCCAGAATGCCGATGCCGATCAGCATCCATGCCATGCGCAGCCAGCCGTTCTTTCCGCCAAAGATCTGCTCGCGGAAGAGATAGAAGACCGACGCGAAGAGGATTCCGCGAAAGATCTGCAGCGGCGCGCCCAGAATGACGATGGGGTCGCTCAGACGGTGGAGGCCGGAGTTGGGCGCATTGAATGTCTGCTCATAGTGCAGAAAGTGCGCGGCCAGCGCGCCCATCAGCATGTAAGTGATGGTGTGGCAGACGACGGTCTTGGCCGCCAACGGCAGAAATCGGCGTTGCAGCTCTTGCATGGCAACGCTCCAGGGTTTGATTGTTGGCGGGATTGTAGGAGCAGGGGCGCGCCGGGAACTATGCGCGCCGTCACAGGTCGTTGTGCGGAGGGAGAGTCAGGACTGATCGCGCATGGCTTTGAGCGCTTTGGCCGTGGTGACCACCTGGCCTGTGTGCCGCTGTGTGTGGTCGGCCACGTGGATCAGCGCTCCGCCCATGCTGGTGGGAAGCCGCTTGCGGCCCACGCCGCGTGGCTCGTCGTAGTTGCCGCCCGCGAGAGCGCGAATGCGGGCAGCTGCATTGCCGAGCGAAGCTTCCAACTCGCTCACCAGATCTGAGAGCGGCTCTGCGCCGGTCTGCTCGGCCTTCATGGCGGTGAGCTGATCGGTTGTGAGCTGGCTGCCTTCGGCGTAGGTAAGGATGCGGTCAGTGGAGCGGGCGATGTGCTTGATGTGAAACGCAACCGAAGGCAGGCCGAGCGGCTGAGCGTGGATTTCGGCATCGGTCAGGCCTTCGGTCCACTTGCAGATGTCGTCGATCGAGAGCTCGAGCGCATGCAGCACGGCGCGGCCGACAGCGGGAACGTCAGTGTGCGTGCCGCGGAGCCAGGGTTCGGCGTAAGGGGCGGAAACGGGAGGAGCAGTCATCGCCATTTCACTCCTGAGATTTTGGCGACGCGATAGACGCGCCCAGTTTTCAGATTAAACCGCCAGACACCCTTGTCACCGCATTCCGGCGAGTCGTCATAGATGCTTGGCGGTATTGCGAATACGGCTTCGCCGGCATTGGTGACGCCGATGAAATCCTCGGTCTGGTCGCAACTGTGAAGGCGCTTCTGGATGCGATCATCCAGTGCCATATCGGCGACTTGTCCTGTTGCGCGATTCAGCACTACGGGGTGATGAATTGTCCCGTCTCCCTCAGCCCACAGAAAGTCCGCTGCGAATTGGGTGGCATCGGGCGAGAGGCCAATCAGATCGACCCCGGCGATCTGCCCGTCGTCCAACGGGAAGCCCATGCTCTTCGCGATCGAAAACGGCCCCGCTTCGCGCCCAGTCCAGAGGCGGTAGGTTGCGAGACATCGCTGAGCTTTCGGGTCGCGACGAACGAGCAACTCGCCATACGCGCGAAATGCACGCTCACGGTCGTGAAAGACGGACGTCTTGAACGATGTTTCGACGGAGCTTAACTCAGGACCGCATTCCCCGCTGTCGACGGTCGGCCGAGCGGAAAACGCGAAGCTGAGAGGGACTGCGAGAAAAAGGAAAGCAAGCCCCGTCAATGCTCTCGGGGCGCGCATGTTTCGCTTATCCAGCGCTCTTCACCCGCACCACCGTGATCTTCGAGAACCCCTCTTCGAACACCGGCGGCTTCAACCGCTCACCCATCTTGCGCATGATCTCTTCGCTGACGGAGCGGTCGCGGGAGCGGTTGCGCTCGAGACACACTTCCAGCGGCACATCGAAGAACACGGCCTGCACGTCGTAGCCGAAGCTCTTGGCCATCTTGATCCACTGGCGGCGTTCATGCGCGGAGAGGTTGGTCGCGTCCACGTAGTTCCACGGCATCTTGGCGATGAGCCGGGCGCGGAGCAGGGAACGCAGCGTCGAGAAAACCAGCCCCTGGTAGCGCTGCTCCTCCACGTCGTCAAAAAGGATGTTGCGCAGCAGGTCGCTCGAAAGCGGGGTTACGCCGCGGCGGCGGAACCAGGTGGTCTTGCCCGATCCGGGAAGCCCGATGGCCAGCACCACGTAGCCCTTGGGCGCCTGCGCGGAGCGGTCTGCGGCCTGCGGCTCGGTTCCCGGCACGGAAGGCATGTCAGGCTGCGTTTCGAGCTCCAGCTTGCCGGCAGCCGTGCTGGGGTTGTACTCCGGTTGCGGCCGTGGCTGGCGAGACTGGGCTGGCGGCCGTGGCTCCGGTCGCGGTTCTCGGCGCGGTTCTGGTCGCTGCTCCTGACGAGGCACCTGACGAGGCTCCGGCCGTGATTCCTGGCGTTCCCGGCGCGGTTCCTGGGGAGGCCGTCGGCCTTCCTGCGGAGGCGCAGCGGGACGAGTGACGGGAGGCTCGTCAAGATAGCTTGGCGACAGCGGCGCAAGCTGATTTTGAGGGAGCTCCTGACCGATTTTGCCAGTTGATTCAGATAGATTGGGTGCGCGTTTAGACCGTCTTCTCATTCCGCCTTCAACCCCAAAGAGTTACTACCGGTATAACGCACTGCCCTGCAACGCTGCAAATACTGTGCATTTTGTCACATTAAGGGGTGTGCCATTCCGTGCAAACTAGCGTTGAGCGGTTTTCATTGTGGGAACGGTGTGCGATTTCAGCTCCCGGCGTTTCTGTCCATGTTGACAGGAATGGTAGGATCAAGGGTTTGGTGGAATTGCCTGATGGGCTGTCTTATAGCCGCCGAACGCCACGTTTTCAATCCAGTTTCTAACCAAGCTTCTGAAGGAGAACTTACACATGGCAGTGAAGGTTGGCATTAACGGCTTTGGCCGGATTGGCCGCAACGTTTTGCGCGCCGCGCTTGGCAATCCAGAAATCGATTTCGTCGCGGTCAATGACCTGACCAGCCCGGCAACTCTGGCTCACCTGCTCAAGTACGACTCGATCCTCGGCAATCTGCCCAACGACATCAGCGTTGACGGTGATTTCATCGTTGTCGATGGCAAGAAGATCAAGGTCACTTCCGAGCGCGACCCCGCCAAGCTGGATTGGGCTTCAGTCGGAGCGCAGATCGTGGTCGAATCCACCGGGTTCTTCACCGACGGCACCAAGGCGAAGGCGCACCTGGGCACGACCGTGAAGAAGGTCATCATCTCCGCGCCCGCCACTAACGAAGACATCACCCTCGTTCTCGGCGTCAACCAGGACAAGTACGACGCCTCCAAGCACAACGTCATTTCGAACGCGAGCTGCACCACCAACTGCCTCGCGCCCGTGGTCAAGGTTCTCCTCAAGGAGACCGGCCTCGTCTCCGGCATCATGACCACCATCCACAGCTACACCAACGACCAGGTCATCCTCGACTTCCCGCACAAGGACCTGCGCCGCGCCCGCGCTGCCGCAATCAACATGATCCCCAGCTCCACCGGCGCCGCCAAGGCCCTCAAGCTGGTCATTCCTGAGACCTCCGGCAAGCTCGACGGCTTCGCCATTCGCGTCCCAACCCCCAACGTCTCCATCGTCGACCTCACCTACATCGCGGAGAAGCCGACAGACGCCAACGCTGTGAACGCAGCCCTCAAGGCCGCCAGCGAAGGCGAGCTCAAGGGCATCCTCGGCTACGAAGAGCATGAGCTGGTTTCGCTCCGACTTCAAGGGCGACAAGCGCTCTTCGATCGTCGACGCCAAGCTCACCAAGGTTGTGGGCAACAGCGTCAAGGTGCTGAGCTGGTACGACAACGAGTGGGGCTATTCGAACCGTGTTGTCGATCTCATCGGCTTTTTGACAAGCAAGGGGCTGTAAAAATGCGGCTCGCGCGGATCGGAACCGGATTTGTATTCGGCTTTCTGCTCTGTGCGAGCCTCACTTGCTTTAGTCAAGACTCAACATCGACGAAGGCGTCTGAGTGCAAGCGATCCATCAATAAGAAGGACTATGAGGGCTGGGTCGATGGACCGTACGTTCAGGACATTGGATACTCCAGAGCCCTGCAATCCTGCATTCTGATCACCGCCCAGGGATTTCCCACACCCAAACGCAAGATCTCTCTGACGACCTATGTCGTTGTGGCGCAGACTCACAAAACAGCTTGGTCCGACACGCGACTAATCCCGCAGGGGCATGCAGAACCCAAAGATTATCCCGATCTCGGAGCTGAGCTAAAGAGGCTTGAAATTGATTTGGCGCCTCGGTAGGAACCCATGACACGCACGAACATCAGCGGCGAATCCCCTTACGAACCCATCATCGGCTTCTCACGCGCGGTCCGCGTGGGGAACAACGTTCATGTCTCCGGCTGCGGTCCCGTGGGCGGCGACAACGAAGATGCCGCAGGCCAGACCCGCCGCATCTTTGAGGTCGCCCGGCAGGCTTTGACCAAAGCCGGCGCAAGTTTCGAGCACGTCGTTCGCACGCGCATGTATCTCACCCACGCCGAAGACTGGGAAGCCATCGGCCGCGTGCACGGCGAGTTCTTCGGAGACATTCGGCCGGCATCCACCATGGTGGTTGTGGCCGCGCTGCTCAATCCCGCGTGGCGCATTGAAATCGAATTCGACGCCGTAATCCCGGAATGATCGCCCGGCCAAGACACAGACCCTCCGCCCGCATCCGCGACTTCTTTGAGACTATGAACTCGAACCCTGAGTCTAAGGAAGGTTTCTGTTCCATGGCCAAGCTCTCAATACGCGACATCGACCTGACCAATAAGCGCGTCTTCATCCGCGTCGATTTCAACGTGCCGCTCACCGAAGACGGCGCGACCATTACCGACGACACGCGCATCGTGGCCACGCTGCCCACCATCGAGTACGCCCTGCGCCACAAGGCGAAGGTGATTCTCGCGTCGCATCTCGGCCGCCCCAAGGGCAAGCCCAATCCGAAGTACTCGCTGCGCCCGGTGGTCGACCGCCTGCGCGAGCTGCTCGACAAGAAGCTTGGCGACAGCGTCAACGTGGCCTTCGCGCCCGACTGCGTGGGAGAGATCGCCGAAGAGATGGCCCGCCAGCTCGAGTCCAGCCAGGTGCTGCTGCTTGAGAACCTCCGCTACCACGCCGAAGAGGAAGCCAACGATCCCGCCTTCTCCAAGGCGCTCGCCTCGCTCGCCGAAATCTACGTGAACGACGCATTCGGCTCCGCGCACCGCGCGCACGCGTCCACGGAAGGCATCACGCACTTTCTCAAGCCCGCCGTCGCCGGCCTGCTGATGGAGAAGGAGATCACCTATCTCGGCAAGGCGCTTGAGGCTCCCGAGAAGCCCTTCGTCGCCATCATCGGCGGCTCCAAAATCTCCGGCAAGATCGACGTGATCCAGAACCTGCTCGACAAGGTCGATACGCTGGTCATCGTCGGCGGCATGGCCTACACGTTCTATCGCGCGCTCGGCGTCACCACCGGCAAGTCGCTGGTTGAAGAAGACAAGATCGACCTTGCCAAGGCGACGCTTGAAAAGGCGAAAGCCAAGGGCGTCAACCTGCTGCTGCCCAAGGACAACATCCTCGCCGACAGCTTCGCCAACGACGCCAAGACCCAGCCGTGGGACACGTCCAAGAACTTTCCCGCCGATTGGCAGGGCCTCGACATCGGCCCCAAATCCGTCGCGGCCATTGAAGAAGTGGTCTCCACCGCGCGCACCATCGTGTGGAACGGCCCCGCTGGCGTCTTCGAGTTTCCCACGTTTGCAGTGGGCACCAACGCAATTGCCAAGGCAGTCGCGGCCAACAAGGCGGCCACGTCGATCATCGGCGGCGGCGACAGCGTCAGCGCTATCAACCAGGCCGGCGTAGCCGACCAGATCACCCACATCAGCACCGGCGGCGGGGCTTCGCTTGAGTTCCTTGAAGGCAAGAAGCTGCCAGGCGTGGAAGCGCTGACGGATAAGTAGCTCTTCACTCAGCGAAGAACAGTCCCAGGCATTCGCCTGGGACTGTTCTCCTTGTGCTGTTGGAAATCGGTCACTTCGCCGCGTTCAGCGCCTGAAAACAACGCTTCTTCGCGAGCTGCAATAGCAACGCGTCCGCCGTCACGAGAGTGGCTCCCAACTGCCTGGCCGTCGCAACGAGAATTCGGTCGGCAGGATCCGGGTGTATCTCGAACGGTAGGCGTGTACTAGCCACGGCAATCTCAGGTTCCAGTGGCACCAGCATCAAGCCGGGCTTTGCCAGCGCCTCGTTTAACCAATCCATGACGTCCCCATTGAGGGTCAGCCGCTGCTTGCTTACCAGCAGCGCAATCTCCCAGGGCGTAATGGCGCTCACCGCAAGCCGATCTTCAAAAGAGGCTTTGTCAAGCGCCTTGGACGTTGCCTCTCCCAGGCGGGTGCTTTTGTTGACCATCCAGACAAACGCATGCGTATCGAGCAGCAGACGCGAACGATCGAATTGCGTTTCGCTCATTTCATCGCGTCCCACTCAACATCGATGGGGGAAATGATATCTCCCTCCCACAACACACTACCTTTCATCGACCCGACGATGCCCTTCCGTACTGCCTTTGGTAGCTGCATGGGAATCACCTGCGCCACCGGCTTCCCACGCTTGGTGATGACCAGCGTCTCTCGATCCTCCGCAACTTTGTCGAGCAATTTAAGACACTTTGACTTGAACTCTCCCGCCGCAATCGTAGTTGCCATGGCAATGCTCCCATAGTCACTGACTATGGTCATATTAGCATCTGGCCGAGCTCACCTCAAATGGGGCTGCCATCTCGAGGAATTAAACTCCTATTCTGAAGTCCTGCAGAAGCCGGAGAAGGCCCCTTTGCCCTACTACACGCGCGTCCTTTCCAAAGATCTCGAATTCCCGACCCTCGACGAACTTGCCGAGTTTCTTCGCGGGAGTCATCCCGATTTCAAGCTGAGCGTCGAAGAGGGCAGCGAAGAGGAATGGGAGACGCTCCTTCTCTCCGGCGCAGGCGAAGTCGAAGTCGCGACGCTTGAGCGCAATCCCGTGTTGGAGGGTTCGATCGGCGAGGATGAAATCGCGGATTTCATCGAGGACACCCAGGACTCGAAGCCGGAGAGCGGAGTCGCCTGGCTGCATGAATTCTTTGCCGAGGTCAAAACCATCTACGCGTTCCAGCATCTGCAGGGCTCGCATACGGTAGAGGGCGGCAATGCGCTACACGCCTTGCGCAATCATCTCTGGGAGCGTGGCGATGCCATCCTTCAGGCCGACCTTGAAGGCTTCACCAACGAAGACGGCCATCACATTGTCTGGCAGTTCTCTGACACGGTGACCGGCCCGTGGAACATGGCTGTTCTACAGGATGCAACCTGGCATCACTTCACCATGGATCTCGGCGATCCCGATCATCGCGAGGCATTCCTCAATGGAGAAGTCCCGCCGGATCTTACCGCGCGTCATCAGCCGTGACGTTGCCAAAACGCCGCCGGCGTCACAATCGGATATCGGTCCGCCAGCGCCAACAAGTCTTTGTCACCCGTAATCAGATAATCCGCGCGCGCCGCACGCCACGTCCCCAGCACCATCTGATCTGCACTGTCACGCAGATCCTTCTCCGGCTCGCCGACCGGTTCCACAACATCCGCCATGAACATGAAGCTATCGGCCAAATCGCGGATCTCATCTGCGTTCACCTTGATGCGCGACAGCCTGGGAAGTACCCGCACCATCTCGTCGATAATGTACCGCGACAGCACAACATCAATTCCGCCCTGCCGCCAAACGCCAACAATGCGTCCCGGAATACTCTGCGGATAGGCGAGTCCAGATACAAGAACATTTGTGTCCAGCACCACGCGAAGCCGCGCCATCAGCGCCGCCGTCCACGCCTGACTGCCGCATCAATCTCTTTGAGCCCCTTTTCCATGGGCACTTCGGCATAGGTCTTCGCGATCCGGTGGCTCAGTTCATCAAATCGCTCCTGCATGCGTCGAATACGCGCAAAGAGCTCCGCGTCAACAAGCGCGGCTACTGGCTTGCCGTCTTTATTAATCACAATGCTGTCGTTGCGGTATTGCACCTGGTTCAGCATCTCGCCCAGGTTCTGCCGAAAGGTCACTGCGCTGACGTTTGATACCAAAGGCATTTAAGTCCGCTCCTATTACCAGTATGATCATAATGACCATGACTGTCGAGCGAAATGCGGGCGTTTTAAATGCCTACTGCTTGCACGCGCTCTTCGCCATCTTCGACCAATCCGGCACAAACAGCCGCATCGCTTTATCCGGCTGCGCCTTGATCGAACCCGCAACCACCTGGCACCAGTACTCCTTCAGATAAAACTCGAAGGGATCGCCCGGCGTCGAATCAATCATGGCAAGATCCGAGTCGAACATCTGCTCGCGTCCGTATTCCATCGATCCCCCGCGCATGGCCATGTAGTTCTTCCACGGCCGCGGCTGCAGCTTCGGTGCGCCCTGCCCAAATATAAGCACCAGATTCTGCCCCACGATCTTCCCGCCCGCAATCTTCGCGCGAATCTGCGGCGGTGGAAACGCAGTCTGCGGATCGATGAGAAACGAGTCCTTGTCCACGGACAGCCCCTGCAGACCCTTCTGGCTGATCAAGTCGTCGAGGCTCATCCCCAGCGCGTCCATCAGGCCCTTCACAGGAACATCGGCGGCCTTCACCTTTGCCACTGTGATGCGAATCCGATTGTCATTGCTGATTCCCACAGTCGCCGTCGAGCTGAACGGAATATGCAGGCCCTTCTTCATCGTGCCGTGAATCAGCAGTTGATCGCCTTCAGCCGTGATGCGCACGTTCTTGAGCTGCGCTTTCGGCGAGCGCAGCAGCCACGAGTTCATCAACGCCGAAAGCTGCGCCGTGCTCATGCGCATCTCCGCGGCCTCGGCCGCCACCACAAACGACGATGCATCGTTGAAGCTCACCACCGGGTGACCCTGCGCCGGCAGCAGCTCGCCGCGCAGCCGCACGATACTCACCGACAACTCCGGCGAATAGCGAAACAGCACATTGGCCATCTCGATGCCCACGCCCTTCTGCGTCTCGCTCGCGGTGGCCGGCTGCTCCGTCTCCGCATCCTCGGGGAAGAACATGGCGCAGCACAGCGCGGCAAAGTACAGCGCCGTCGGAACGAGGAGAAGGGAGGTGCGTCGGATGGGAAGCATGGGTGCGTTCACAGCCGCGAAAACCCACGGCCTACATGGTGGGATGCAGCGGAACGCCTCGGCGGCAGGATCAGATCGCCGCAATCGTCCGGTTCAGAATCTCCGCAGCCGCCTGCAGTACCTGCCGCTCGGCGCCATCCAGAGCGGCAATCTGCCGTGCCAGCGCCCGCACCCGCCGTTCGCGTCCTGCCAGCAGCAGTTTGCGTCCCGCTGGAGTAGCCGCAATCAGCGTGCTTCGCTTGTCGGTCGAATGAGGTCGTTTGGAGGCCAGGCCCAGCTCCACCAGCGCGTCCACAATGCGGGTCATGGTAGGCGGGCGCACCTGCTCGGCGCGTGCCAGGTCGCCCAGGGCAATCGGCCCGGCAAACACGATCACCGACAATGCGGAGAGCCGTGGCGCGTTCAGCCCGCTGGCGTCGTCTTCGCGGCGCAGCCGGCGCAGCAGGTGGATGGCCGCCGAGTGAATCTGGCCGGCTAGCTCTTCGGAGTTCGTTGAGATTTCTCTTGCCATGACAGCCCGAATCCATGATATATCGTTAGCTGAGCTAACGAAAACGGAGGTTGGCATGAGCTACCAGTCCCACACCCCCGAGTCAGTCGTGCACTTCGAGAAGATCGCGCAGATCGCCATCACCGTAACCGACCTGGCGCGCGCCAAAGACTTCTACCTCAACACGCTCGGCATGCGCTTTCTCTTCGAGACCGGCCCGCTCGTCTTCTTCCAGTGCGGCGACATCCGCCTGATGCTGAGCAACACCGAGGCCGGCCAGCCCCGCGGCGGCACCGTTCTCTACTTCAAGGTTGAGGACATCAACGCTGTGTTCGATCAGCTAAAGGCCCGCGGCGCGAACCTCGTCGACACGCCCCATCTCATCGCCAGAATGCCCGATCACGATCTCTGGATGGTCTTCCTCAAGGATCCCGACGAGAACCTCATCGGTGTGATGAGCGAGGTTCCGCAGCCCGACCGGCCGGAGTTCATGCCCAAATAGGGCCGCGGAAGGCGCGCTGGACAGCACCTCCGCGCGCCCCGTCCCATCCTGGTAAACACCCGCCGCGCCGTCCACAGGAATTGGCTGTATGCTCAAGGAATGGTCCGCTTCACGGTGCTGGCATCCGGTTCCAAGGGCAACAGCACAGTTGTCACCGGCGGACAAACCCGCATTCTGGTCGATGCCGGCCTGAGCTGCCGCGAGCTTTTCAAGCGCATGACGGCCGCCGGCGAAGACCCTGCCACTCTCGACGCCATCATCGTTACCCACGAGCACCAGGACCACGTCAACGGCCTTTCGGTGACGGCACGAAAGCTGGGGATTCCCGTCTACTTCACTGAGGCGACGCACCGTGCCTGGATGCGCTGGCTCACTCCGCGGCGGCAGATGACTTACGCGCAATGGCTGGAGCAGTGCCGCCAGCAGGCGGCCGCGCGCCAGGCTGAAGCGGATCCGGTGGAATGCGAATGCGACGACACCGAATCCGATGCGGCAGAAGCGCAGACGGCGGAGTCCGCGGTCGAAGAAGCGGCGAAAGCCGCCTCCGAAAAACCGGAATCACCCAAGCCGGATCCAACCTGGCTGCCTTCGGTCCAGTACTTCCAGGCGGGCAAGTCCTTTCAAATCGGCGACATCGCGGTGAGCCCGTTCACCATCCCCCACGACGCCACCGATCCTGTCGGGTTTGTCTTTGAGGCAGAGGGAGTCCGAATGGCCCTCGCCACCGACCTTGGCTACGTGCCTCCCAACGTCAAGGCGCAGCTCAAAAAGCTGGATCTATTGATGTTGGAGTCGAATCACGATCTCGAAATGCTGCGCGACGGCCCCTATCCCTGGCAGGTCAAGCAGCGGGTTCTGTCACGGGTAGGGCACCTGTCCAACGATGCGGCCGCGGAATTTCTGGAAGCCGCGTACGACGGACAAGCGACCTATGTCATTCTGGGGCATCTTTCAGAGAGCAACAATCTTCCGGAGCTGGCCAGAGTGGCTGCGGAACGTGCTCTCAGCAGCCACGCCAGCCTGCTCGCAAACCGGTTGATACTGGCGGCGCAGGGCGAACCACTTTCCTCTATCCACTTTTGAGGGAAGGAGTTAGAATAGTAAGGCACGGGCATCACTTTGCACTTCGGAGGATTGGCGCAAGAACGTCAAGGCCGCAGACCTTGTCGTGTATTCGCTTTCCGGGCCACGCGATTTGCCTGTTAGGGCATCGTAAGCCGTGGGGCGAACCTTGCAGCGGACCGCGCGTGTTTTGAGAGCGGGGAAAGCAAAATTTCTTCATAGGTGAGTGATACGTATGGCAAGAACCCGGTGCAATGATCACGTCGTTGGCGCAATTCTCGCCAGCTGGCGCTATGACATCTCAGGGATCTCGCCTGAGATGCGCAGGGACTACGAGCTGCACTTTGCGGGGTGTCTGCATTGCCGCTCGAGGTTGAAATTCCACCGCAGCCTTGACGTCACGCTCGCGGTGCTCACTTCGCTGGCCATCTTCTTCTTCCTCTTTGCGCTGGCGGTTCTCAAGCACATCAAGCCGCTGGAGCATGTCGCGTTCAATGTCATTGGGCTCGACGTGGAAGACACCTACCACATGCTGTTCTCGGCAGGAATTGCCGGGCTCATCTTCAGCGTGATTGCGCTGGCGCTGGTCCTGATGGCCACCCCCGCGCCCACTTATCTGGGCGGAATCGCCGCCGAGCGCGCCAGGGTCATTGAAGAGCGCCTCCCTGCCGCGATCCGCTCGTTGCGTTCGCGCTAGCCCGCATTTGCTGCAAGCAGGAAGGCCTCCCCGCGGGGAGGCCTTCTTATTTCCTGCGGAAGCCGGGAACTACTTCGCGACCGGCACCCGCAGATCGCCGCCCGTCATCTCCTTCGGCAATCCGAGACTGAGCAGGTTCAGCAGCGTCGGCGAGATGTCGCGCAGCGAGCCATCGCTGCGCAGGCGATAGTTGTTCGCCTCCTCGCTCACGTAGATCATCGGAACCGGGTTCGTGGTGTGCGCGGTGTGGGGCCCGCCTGTCACCGGATCCACCATCAGCTCGGCATTGCCGTGATCGGCCGTGATGAGCCAGCTTCCTTTGCGTTCCCGCACCGCCTTGTAGATGCGCGCCAACTGCGCGTCCACCGCTTCGCAGGCCTTGATGGTCGGCTCCAGCCTGCCCGAGTGCCCCACCATGTCGGCGTTCGCAAAATTCACGACGATGAGGTCGAACGCCGTATCGTTCACGGCCTTTACCACCGTGTCGCCAATCGCCTCCGCCTTCATCTCCGGAGCCAGGTCATACGTCGCCACCTTCAATGACGAAACCATCTGCCGATCCTCGCCGGGGAAGGGAACTTCAATCCCGCCGTTGAAGAAATATGTCACGTGCGCAAATTTCTCCGTCTCCGCCACACGCAGATTGCGCAACTGGTGCGCCGAAAGAATATTCGCCAGAATGTTGTCCATCGACTCCGGCAGAATCACCAGCGGCAGCTCGTAAAGCTTGTCATACTGCGTCATGCACGTGTAGTGCAGGCCCTTGGGAATCTCGCTGCGCGGAATCGTCTCGTCCAGCGATTCCCACGCGTCCAGATCCCGCCCGCCCTTTTTGTTCAGGCCGCTCTCGCGCGCCAGCACGCGCGTAATCTGCCGCGCGCGATCGGCGCGGAAATTGAAATTGATGCAAACGTCTTCATCGCGAATCTGCGCCACTGGCTTGCCTGCGGCATCGGTGACCACAAACGGAATCAGGAACTCGTCGGTGACGCCGTTGTTGTAGTTCTCCTTGATCCTCGCCACCGGATCGGCATACGCGCCGCCTTCGGCCTTGCCGTTCACCATCGCATCAAACGCCTTGCGCTCGCGCTCCCAGCGTTTGTCGCGATCCATCGCGTAGTAGCGTCCGCTCACACTCGCGATCTTGCCCACGTTGTACTCGCGCATCTTCCTCTCGAGCGCAGCCACGTAGCCCGCGCCGGAAGTCGGCAGCGTATCGCGCCCGTCCATGAAGGCATGCACAAACACGCGCTCCAGCTTGTACTCGCGCGCGATCCGCAGCAGCGCATACAAGTGCTCCTGGTGCGAATGGACGCCGCCGTCTGACAGCAATCCAAACAGATGCAGTTGCCGTCCGCCTTCGCGCGCCCGCTGCATGGCCTGCACAATCGCCGGGTTCTTCGCGAGCTCCCCATTGGCAATCAGCGCGTCGATGCGCGTGATATCCATCTGCACAATGCGGCCCGCGCCAATGTTCAAATGGCCCACTTCGCTGTTGCCCATCTGCCCATCAGGCAGGCCGACAAAATGCTCTGACGCCCGAATCAGCGTATTGGGAAACTCGCGCAGCAGCTTGTCGTAAGTTGGCTTGCGCGCAAGCGCGATAGCGTTGTTGGCGGTTTCAGCGCGATATCCCCACCCGTCAAGGATGGTCAGTACGAGAGGACGCTTCGACATGAGATGGAATACTCCTCAATCAATCACGAAATCTCATTCAGGATAAACGGCCATGCCGCAATGGTGTGTGTCGGCGGATACTTCGCATACTCGTACATTTGCGGGCGTCCGCGGCACCCCCGGCTCATTTCCTCAGCGCAGAATCCAAGAAGAATTTCATATCGCGCTAAATGCAGACCGGCGTATACTGCCCGCGCAGTATCCGAGAATCTCATCCCCCTGGAGGCAACATGAAAAATGTTACTGTGCGCGTCCACGAGAATCTCACTCTGGAACAGAGTCAGAAAGTTCTTGCCCAGGTGCTCAACCGGGCCGGGCATCCCGCCTGCTACTCGGGCTTCAACATCAGCTTCGAAAACGCCGTCGATCCGGCGGAAGTGATCATGGTCGTGGAGCGCGGCAGCCAGAAGATCATGGAAGTCGGCGGCTAAGCCTCCCGGGTCCCCACATGACGTACCAACCACCCAGGCTCGGCCCGGGCGCAATCTACCTGCGTTCACTCGACAGCGTGTTTCGATCGCACGCCGATCTCATCAAGGTGGCGGAGATCGAACCGCAAAGCCTGTGGACCAAACCCACCGCGCCCGGCGCGCTTCCGCGAGGCAGCCCGGGAGAACTGCGTCATCTGCAATCGCTGCCGCAGAGCTTTCTCACCCACGGTGTCGGCTGTCCCATCGGCGGCACCCTCTGCGATCAGCAACGGCAGGTGCCGCAGTTCCGCGCATGGACCGAAGCCCTGAATGCTCCCTGGACCAGCGAGCATCTCAGCATCTTTCATGTGCATGGCGCGCTCGGCCCGCAGCCGTGCGGCTTTCTCATGCCTCCGTTGCAAACGGAAGCCGGCGTCGCGCTCGCCGCGGAAAACATCCGTCGCCGCGCCGCCGTCCTCGACAAGCCGTTTGCCTTCGAGACAGGCGTCAACTATTTCGCTCCGCACGATCTGCGAAATGCCGGATGGCGATTTCTTTGCGGCGGTGGCCGAAGCTGCGGACTGCGGCATCCTGCTCGACCTGACCAACCTGTGGGCCAATCAGAAGAACGGCCGCGCAACGATTCATGACGTGCTGGCGCGCCTCCCTCTTGAACGCGTGTGGGAGGTACATCTCGCCGGCCTCGAGTTCGCGCACGGCCACTGGCTCGACGCGCATTCGAACGGCATTGACGATGAGTTAGTCGAGATGGCCGCTGAAATCATCCCGGACCTGCCCAACCTCGGCGCCATCATCTTCGAAATCGCGCCCGACCGCCTCGAACGATTCGGCGCGAAAGAATTCCTTCTGCAGATGGACAAGCTCAATCGGCTCTGGTCCGCCACACGGCCGGCCTCGCACAGCGAGCCACCCGTGCGACAACCGCTATCCGCGCCACTGCGCCGGAAGAAGCCGCGCCTGCTCCGGAAGAATGGGAAAGGCCTCATTGCGAATCGAATGTTGCCGCCGCGCGACCGCCCGGCGAACAACGCGTCCACGTCGATCTGACAGCTTCCGACGACCGCGCCTTCGCGCTCTACGCGGAGCTGGCCGCATCCTTCCGGCGCGGCGCGGTCGCGGAGCTGCTGGAGAACACCACGCGCTTGCTCCTCATCGGAATGGGTGAGGCCGAGCTGCGCGCGCTGATGGACCGCTATGTTGCGGCGACTGCGCCGGCGGCGTTTCCCACCGACGAAGCTCTGAGCTTCCGCCGGTTTCTTGAAGCGAATGCGCTTCCGGTTCCGGGCCTTGAAGATCTGTCGAAATTCGAATCAGCCCTGATTGCGGCCGCCGCGGACGGCGATCCGATTCAGGTCGAGCTTTCCAACAACATCGAAGCACTGCTTGCCGAAATCGCCACGGGAAGACTGCCGGGACCGGAGACGCAACGTCCAGGCACCGTGCTGGAAATCGCGGTCGATCCGGTGCCGTCGATCCGCGCGATTCAATGAGGCGCCGCGTTGATTCGAGCACGAAATATGAGATCGTCCGCAATGCAAAGGGGAAAGCCAAATAGCTCTCCCCCTTGCATTGCGCGCGAAGCGCAGTTGGCCCCACCGCAGGTGGCTAGTCGTTGTAGTTCAAGCTCTCCAGCCCCAAAAACGCCGCGCCCGAACCCAGCTCTTCCTCGATCCGAAGCAACTGGTTGTACTTGGCGATGCGGTCCGTGCGGCTCACCGAGCCGGTCTTGATCTGGCCCACGCCGGTCGCCACGGCCAGGTCGGCGATGAACGTGTCTTCGCTTTCGCCCGAACGGTGCGACATCACGGCGGTGTAGCCGTAGCGGCGGCCCAGGTCGATCGCTTCCAGCGTCTCGGTCAGCGTGCCGATCTGGTTCACCTTGATCAGAATCGAATTCGCCACGCCCTCTTCGATGCCCTGCTGCAGGCGCTTCACGTTGGTCACGAACAGGTCGTCGCCCACGAGCTGAATGCGGCTGCCGAGCTTGTCGGTCATCAGCTTCCAGCCCGCCCAGTCGTCCTCGGCCAGGCCGTCCTCAATCGACACGATCGGATACTTCTTCGCCCAGTCCGCCCAGAAGTCCACCATCTGCTCGCTCGTCAGCTCGCGCTTGTCGCTCTTCTTGAAGACGTACTTCTGCTTTTCCTTGTCGTAGAACTCGCTTGACGCCGGATCGAGAGCGATGCAGATCTGCTCGCCCGCCTTGTAGCCGGCCGCCTCAATCGCTTCGAGAATCAGCTCCACGGCTTCGTCATTCGACTTCAGCGACGGCGCAAATCCGCCCTCATCGCCCACCGCCGTGTTGTAGCCCTTCTTCTTCAGCACGCCCCTCAGCGTGTGGAACGTCTCTGCCGACCAGCGCAGCGCGTCGCTGAAACGCTCCGCGCCCACCGGCATGATCATGAATTCCTGAAAGTCCACATTCGAATCGGCATGCGCGCCGCCGTTCAGCACGTTCAGCATCGGCGTCGGCAGAATGCTCGCGTTTACGCCGCCCAGGTAGCGGTACAGCGGAATCTCCAGCGTCTGCGCCACCGCGCGCGCATTGCCATCGAGACTGCCAGAATCGCATTCGCGCCCAGCTTGCTCTTGTTCGGCGTGCCGTCCAGCGCAATCATCGTCGCGTCGATCAGCCGCTGGTTGGCCGCGTCCATGCCTTCCAGTTCCGGTGCGATCACCGTCTCGACGTTTTCAACGGCGTGCAGCACGCCCTTGCCGAGGTAGTGCGACTTGTCACCGTCGCGCAGTTCAACAGCCTCATGCTCGCCGGTCGAGGCGCCCGAAGGCACAATGGCGCGGCCCAGCGCGCCGCTTTCCAAAATCACATCCGCTTCGACGGTGGGATTGCCGCGCGAATCCAAAACCTCGCGCGCGCGAATAGCAACAATTTCAGTCATATCAGTCCTCGCAATGCGGTGCAGCAGCCGGTCATTCAACTTGGGACGGCGATCGACGGCCACATCTTCTCCGGCGGCGCTCTGAATTGAGGTCAGAAGATCTAGCCCTGTACGCATTCACTCCCCATCCCATGCATAAAAACGTCGGAGATTTCCAAAGGGATTCTAACAAACCACCGCGCGCAACCCCCTGTGGCGACCGTCACAACCGACCCACCTCAAAAACGCCGCCGCACGCAGTGTCTTTCCTGATTCGTGATGCGCAAGGCACACCGCTCGCGGAAAGCTCATCCCCGCGTCTCAGAGCACGGTAGCCTTAGCTTGAGCGAGTTGTCTCCTGTCAAAATTCCTTATCGCCGGAGAGCAACTCCTCACCCGAGGCGGGGTTTTCAAGATGTACGGTGCGCTGTGCCCGCCTTGAAGGAGATTTATGCATCGGCCGATTCTTACCTGCGCCTTCCTCGTTCTAGCACCGCTGCCTTCGCGCAACAGCAGCAGCCGAGCCCGATCCCAACCAGGGCCAGTACCAGGGCCAGTCCAACCCTCCTGCCGACGATGTCATCGTCGCCACGCAGCCTGACCAGCCCACACCCCCCAAGGCCAAACCCCACGCCGGCAAGCCCGTGACCCAGAGCCAGACCCAGACTCAGACCAAGGCTCAGCCTGCTCCGCCTGCCGCCACGCCGGCCGGTCCGTCAAGTTCAACGCAGGATGACGCCGCCGCCGCCCGTCCCACCTCCGTCGACCCTGCGGCTAACTTTCCTGATCCTGACGTCAATGGCACCGACGACGGCATCGTAGGCATCGCCAGGCCGCAGCCCGCGGCTCAGCCGCAACCCTACTCCGCTCCCGTGGGCGCGCAACCCGCACTCGTGTCCCGTGGATCCGCGGCCGACCCTGACGGCGACATCGTCCGTCCCAATCCACTGCAGCCCGGCCCAACCGGGTCGCCGGCCACCTCGTAGAACGCCGACAGGAACCGCTGCGTGTCGGCCGGAAGCAGGGACGACGTGCGCGCCAGAGCGCCCGGAACTCGGCGGTGTTGAGCATGGCCAGCCGGTCTTGGCCGCCGCGGCTATCGACGGCGGCTCCGCCTCCTCCACGGCGTAGCCCGCGTCGCCAGCGCGCGGCCGCCTTCCGGACACCGTCCTGCACCTGGTGGGCGGTGCCCTGGCCGGCCGGGTCGGGCACGAGGGCTACCCGGATGGGCCTGGCGGGTTCGGGGCCGCGCAGCGGCGCGGGCACCGTCCACGGGTCGCGCCAGGTGGGCCCGGCCATCACCTCGAACGCGGCCCGCAGGTCGGCGACCCGCCGCGCCATCGGCCCCTCGACGGCCGTCAGCTGGGCGCCGATCGGCGCATCCATCGGCTCGATGGTGGCCGCCGCCGGGATGCGGCCCAGGGTGGGCTTCAGCACGCTGATCCCGCAGCACTGGGCCGGCCAGCGCAGCGACCCGAGCCCGTCGTTCCCGAGCCCGAGCGGGGTCATGCCGGTCGCGAGCGCCGCCGCCTCGCCGCCGCTGGACGCGCCGGGCGTCCGGGACCGGTCCCACGGGTTGATGGTCGCTCCCCACAGTTCGCTGTCGCAGTGCCAGCGGACCGCGAGGTGGCCAGTTGGTGCGGCCGATCGGGATCGCCCCAGCGGCCTTCAGCCGCTCGACGACGGGGGCGTCCCGGGCCGGGTACGCGCCCGCCAGCGCCTTGAGTCCCGTGCGTGGTCGGCGTGCCTACCAGGTCGATGTTCTCCTTGACGGTGAACGGGACGCCGTGCAGCGGCGGCAGGTCGCCGCCGCCCGCGGCCCGCCGGTCGGCCGCCTTCGCCGCCTCCAGCGCCTGCTCGGCCAGCACGCTCGTGACGGCGTTGACAGACGGGTTCACCGCCTCGATCCGCCGCAGGTGGGCCTCGATGACCTCCCGGCTGGACACCTGCCCGGACCTGATCGCCCCGGCCAGCTCCATCGCGCTCATCCGCCACAGCTCGGTGGCCGCGGCGCTCATGCCTGCGCCCGCTGGCCCGGCCGACCACCGTGCCGGACGGCCGCCGCGATGCCGGTCACCGCCGCCGCGCCGAGCGCTGAGGTGGCCCAGTACCGCGGGTTCTGGCTGGCCTGCCGCTTCTGGAGCGAGAGCGGGAACATGTCGGTGTGGATTCGCGTCGTCCCGGCGGCTGGCTCGCGGCTGAACACGATCCGGGCGGTGCCCAGGCCGAACCGGGACAGGTCGATCCGGAAGACGTAGGGATCCTTGGCGTCGTCGGGATGGAGGGCGAACCCGCGGTACGCCGCGGGTATGGGGCTCAGGGCCCGGAGGGTCAGCTGGCCGCGCCGCACGAAGACCTCGGCGCCCAGGCCGGCGACGCCCCGCGCCTGGTTGTCGGTCAGCTGGGCGGAAACCGGGTACCAGCCGCAGAGGTCCCCCCAGATTTCGGGATGGTGCGGGACGTCGGTGCGGACGGCGTCGTCCGGGACGCCGAGCAGCTGCCTGAGCAGCCCGGCGACCTCAGCCGTCAGCCAGATCATGGCCCCGCTGGCCCCGTTGGTGAAGGCCATCACGCCGGCCCCGTCGTCGGGGGCCACCCAGATCTGTGAGTTGAAGCCGGGCAGGATGCCCTGGTGCTCGACAGCGAGATGCGCGCCGAGGTAGCTCCGCATGAACGCCAGCCCGATACCCGGCACGCGGGGATCGGTCTGGTAGTGGGGCTGGAACATGGTGGCGAGCGTGGCCGGCCGAGCACCCGGCCATGGTCGTTGGCACCGCCCCCGGCCAGGGCCGCGACGTAGCGGGCCATGTCGTTCGGCGTGGAGTAGATGGAGCCCGCTCCCGCGGTCACCGGCTGGCGGTCGGTCACCGGGATCGCGCCGTGGGAGCCCAGCTTGTACCCCGTGGCCAGGCGCGCCTTCACCCGCTCCGATCGCAGTAGGTCGCTGTCGGCCATCCCGAGGGGCTCGAAGATGCGCTCGCGGAAGTAGCGGTCGAGCGGCTGCCCGCTCACGTCCTCCACGATCTGGCCGAGCGTGGCGAACCCGTGGTTGCCGTAGGTGAACCTGGTGCCCGGCTCGGCCACCAGGCGCAGGCCGCCCCGGTAATACTCGGCCAGGGTGGGCAGCGGCTGCCCGAGTCGTAGCTGTCCCCGCTCTCCGTCAGCCCCGCACCGGCAAACAGCCTCGCGAGCGCGCGTCCGGGGTGCGGCATCTGAGGGACCCCGGCCGTGTGGGTGAGCAGATCCCGCACCGTCGCGGGCCGGAAACCCGCCTGGCTGGGAGCAGCCGGTAGGCGCGCAGGTAGTCGTGGGCGGGCGCGTCGAGGTCGATGCGTCCCTGCTCGACAGCTGCATCACGGCGATCGCGGTGAAGGTCTTGGTGATGGACGCGATCCGGAAGACCGTGTCCGCGGTGATCGGGTGTGCTCGAGGCGATGTCGGCGGCCCCGTGGGCGTGGAAGAACTCCAGGCGCCCGTTGCGGACCACCCCCGCCGCCAGGCCGACGGCGGCGTGGCGGTTGAGGATCTCCTCAACCCGGGCGGTCAGATCGAGCTCATCCACCTCGGGCATGGCTCCCCTGGCCTTCCGCCTGGCCGGCGGGACGGCCCGCGCCGGGCCCTGGGCGGCGATGGGCCTTAACCTGACACTGCCCCGTTCTGGCTCGGACAAAAGAGGCGTCCGGCCCGGCGGGCCGGGCCGGAGTCCCTGGCCCGCGCTGGGCCTGCCGCCCGACGCTGGCCGGGGAGCTGGGGGTGATGCCGGTGGACAGGCTGACCGCCGAGGACCTGCTGATGCTGTGGCCGGATGAGATCTGGCCGCAGGAGATCGGGGCCCTGGCCATCCTGGATGGCAGCCTGCTCGGCCCGGTCGGGCGGTTCCGGATCGAGGCCGTGCGGGACGTGGTCGCGGCCCGGCTGCACCTGATGCCCCGGTTCCGGCAGCTGCTCTGCGTGCCCCGGCGTGGGCTGGGCGGGCCGCTGTGGGTGGACGCCCCCGCCTTCGACCTCGGCGACCACGTGCGGGTGGTGCCGCTTCCGGAGCCCGGTGACGAGGCCGCGCTGCTGGTCGCCACCGAGCAGCTGCGGCGGCGGCGGCTGGACCGGTCGAGGCCGCTGTGGGAGATGTCGTTCCTGCCTGGGCTTCCCGGGAACCGGGTGGGCATGTTCGTCAAGGTGCACCACGCCATCGCCGACGGCATCGCGGGGGTGGCCACCCTCGGAGCACATCGCGGGTATGGCTGCGGCCTGATGCCCACCCGGCAGGCTCTTGCACCGCCGGGGGCGGGGCAAGGCCGGCGTCCGGCGCGGGCTGCTCGCCGATGCGCAATCAGGTCGTCTCGAAGGGGCGGAGGCCGGGCTCTATAGGCTTTTGGCCATGACTGAGCATCGGACCGGAACGACGGGAACGACAGAGAGTTTGACCGCGAGCTAGGGGGCTATCGAAGCCAAGGTCATCGAATTGTTCACCACGGTGGCCGAGGACGTGCCCCCGGGCGACCGATGCGCTCCTGAATGGCAACAGCGAGGCGGTCCGGGCGCTGGCCGAGCGTGACCGGGTTATCGACGGCCTCTACCCAGAGATCGAGGAACTGGCCGACCACGAGCTCCTGCCCGAGCAGCCCGTTGCTTCAGATTTCCGTCTCTTGATCTCGGTGCTGCGGGTCGTGCCCGAACTCGAGCGCTCCCACGACCTCATCGTCAACATCGCCCGCCGGGGCAACCTCATTCTCAGCCAGGACCTCTCGGCGCGCAGCCGGGGGCTGATCGAGCACATGGGGAAGCTCGCATCCGAGATGTGGCGCGAGGCAGTCAACTGCTCGGTGCGAGCGCGACCGTTCCGCTGCGGTTGCGCTAGGTGAGCGTGACGATGAAATGGACGAGTTGTACGCCAGCTTGATGGCCGAGCTCGCCTCAGGCGAGATGACACTTCCGGTGACGATGCAGCTGACGCTGGTGGCGCGCTTTTACGAGCGCCTGGCCGACCACGCTGTCAACATCGCCCGCCGGGTGATCTACCTCGCCGGACGTGCGCCCGGCTGACCGGCTGGGCTCCAGCCCTGAACTGTGGCTTCGGCGGCTCGCTTGGAGGGACTCGACTTCCAGCCTTCTGACCCGAAATAGGTACCGGGGATGCTGATATGGCCGATGAGCCATTTTCACGCCGGTACGGCGCCGTGCCAGCGGCATCAGGGGCTGATCTGTAGATCAATGCCGCGCGTCCGGCCGCACCCGCCCCATCAGGCTGACGACGCGCTCACGCAGGTCCATGGTCAGGACGCGGCCGCCGCTGGCGGGGGCACCGGAGGCCCAGCAGGAACGACCTCGGCGGCCCTTCGCCGGCGGATCGCCTTCCGGATCTCGGAGGCAACGATGACCGACAGCGCGACGGCCAGTGCAGGTGAGCCATTGCGGGAGGTCGAGGCTGGTCGTCTTGAGGAAGCGCCTTCGAACGGCCCGAAGACGGTCAACAGGATGAGCGTCAGGACCGACACCCCGGTGGAGACGGCGAACGTCTTGTCGCAGAAGGTGTCGAGGCTGAAGACGGTTCGCCGCTCGTTTGTGGTGGCGATCGAGAAGGCCACCGCGTAACAGCGAGAAGGTGACGACGCCCATGGTGTGGGCGACCGGCCTGGTGTGAGCGTGCTCGGCCCACCTGATCACGCCAGGGTGCCTACCCCCACGACCACCCCGACGAAGATGAGCCAGGGCGTGAGCGCCGCGGGGCAGGATGGGCTGTTCGGGCGGGCGTGGTTTGCGGTCCATGAGGCCCGGGGCGGGATGGCCGTAGCCAAGGCCGATGGCCTGGAACAACAGGGTGGTGAAGTTGATCCACAGCGTCTGCAGCGGCAGGAACGGCACGCCGCCGGCGATGTTGAAGATGCTCGCGCCGAGGAAGGAACGATGAACCCGAACAGGCAGCCCATCTGGAACCGGATGTACTTGACGAGGTTGTCGTACAGCCCGCGGCCGAGCTCGACCGCCTTCACGATCGTCGCGAAGTTGTCGTCGGTGAGGATCATGGCCGCGGCTTCCTTGGTCACCTCGGTCCCGGTGATCCCCATCGCGATCCCGATGTCGGCCTTCTTCAGCGCGGGCGCGTCGTTCACGCCGTCCCCGGTCATGGCGACGATGTGGCCACGCCGCCTCATGTACCAAGCGGACCTGCTGCTCGGGTGTGGCCCGGGCTCACCCAACCCCGTCGATCGCGCCCAGCGCCTCCTCGTCCGTCATCGCCCCGAACTCCGCCCCGGCGATCACCTTGCCGTCGATCCCAGCTGGTCGGCGATGGCTGCGGCTGTGACCGCCTGGTCGCCAGTGATGATGCGGACCCTGATCCCGGCGGCCTTGGCCGTCGCGATGGACGCCTTGGCGGTCGGGCGGGGCAGGTAGACGATCCCTACGAGTGCGAGCAGCTCCAGCCGTTGAACAGCGGGAGCAGGTCGGCGCCGGGATCGAAGGTGGCCGTCGAAGTCTTTGCGGCGCGGTGGCCAGGACCCGCAGGCCCTGCTCGCCGAGCCGCTGGTTCTCGGCGAGGTAACGCTGCTCGAAATCCCAGTCGGCGGGACGGCCCTGCGTCGACGTCGAAGACGGTCGCGGCCCGGGTCAGCAGCTGGTCGGGCGCGCCCTTGACGAAGCAGCGCACCACCTGTGTTCCGTCTCGTCCTTCATCCTGTGGAATGCGGCCTCTTGGTCGGCGGCATCGAACGGGAGCTCGCCATCCGCGGGTATGCCTGCCGGGTCGCGGCGGCGTCCACACCGCCCTTTGCGGCCAGCGCCACCAGGGCTCCCTCGGTCGGGTCGCCGATGATCTCACCGTCGG
>CAWFVY010000036.1:0-30333 GCA_963819365.1 uncultured Acidobacteriota bacterium | reverse complement strand
GGCGGGTGGGTCTCTGCGAAAGCGATCAAATAGGCTCATAAATCTGTCCACTCACATTGTGCTGCATTCCCCGGCACAGCCCTCCCCCCGTCACAATTCACACCCCATCCACCACAAAAACTCACGCAACGCCTAAAGGAGCGGTACATTACCAACCATGAACAATTCTTTGCTTGAAAACCCGATCTGGAACTCATTGCGCACCGATCACGCTCATCTCGCCGAGGGTGACGATCGCGCCCGCCGCTATCCGCACGAGATCGGCCCCCTTGCCGGGATCCCCGATCAGTCGGACGCGTCCTACAACTCGCTGCGCATCCTGGCCGGCCATCGTCCCATCGGCCTGTTCTCGCTCGATCCCATCCGTCCGTCGGGCAACTGGACCACCGTCCGCTCCGGCCGCCTCATCCAGATGGTCCGCACCGCCACTGCCTCCAGCAATCCGGTGCCCACGCCTGAGCACAAGCCGGTCTCCGTTCCGCCTGACACCAGCAGCAACCCAACCTCGCCCGCGCCTTCAACAGGCCCCACGTCGCCCGGCCCCGTTGCTCCCTCCAGCCATGCTGGGGGGAGCAATCCCTACCACCACCACGCCGCGGTAGCCACGCTCGATCCCCCCTGCGAACTCTCCATCTCACTTCCCGCCGGATACAGCTTCCGCCAACTCACCCCCGCCGATGCCCCCGCCATGGTGACGCTCGCCGAACTCACTGAGCCCGGCCCCTTCCGCCGCCGCACCATCGAGCTCGGTAACTTCTACGGCATCTTCCACGGCGATCGCCTCATCGCCATGGCCGGCAAGCGCATGCACCTCCCCGGCTTCATTGAAGTCAGCGGCGTCTGCACCCACCCCGACTTCCGCGGCCGCGGCTTCGCCGGCGCCCTCACCCAGATCGTCCTCGACGAAATCGAAGAAGCAGGCCGCACCCCCTTCCTCCATGCCTGGCACGACAATCCCGCCCAGAGCCTCTACGAATCCCTCGGCTTCACCCTGAGCAATACCTTCGACCTCGCCATCCTCCTCGCCGCATAGCTCCCCTCCCAAATCAGCCTGATAGCAAAAGTGCCTTGTCGCAAAGGTGCCTTATCGCGGAGGGCACGGCTTCAGCCGTGCTGTAAAGCACCCAATAAAAGATCCCGGGCTTTCAGCCCCTGCCGCGCCGCCCCTGCCTGAGATTCACCTTTCCCCACCCACAAAAACCATGCTCTAATCTTCCTGGGTCCGCCATGAAGATTCTCCGCTCCGTGACTCGTCGAGGCTTTAGCGTTGGAACCGCCGGCTACTTCGCCGTCCTCAAACCTCAGTCGCCATAGTCCCTCAGTCCCGTATCACCGCACCCAAAATCGGCGTATCATCTTCTCAGGAGGCACCCCATGAAACTCCTCCGTTCCATCACCCAGCGCGGCGCCACCATCGGAACCGCCGGCTATTTCACCGTCCTCAAGCCCAATACCTGGTTCCCCGCCTCGCGCCTCCCCAGACCCTTCCGCTTTCACCCCAGCGAATCCTCCCAGCCTCCCGCCGAGACCACCGCGCCCAACATCATCACCCTCGCGGTCGAACGCCGCCACCCTCTGCGGCAAGCGTTGATCCTGCTCGCCTCGGCCGGCATCGGATTCGCCATGCTCATGTGGATCATCCGTCCGCGCTAGTCCTCGCCGGGTGTCCCCGGTCCCTCGCTGTTCCGTCTCTACACATCCTTTACAGTCGATCTTCTGAAATCACGCCTAGCTAGCAGCCGTAGGAGCTAGGGAAAGTGGGAAAAGGGCCTTTCTTTTTCCAAGGTTGCGCAGCAACCGCCTTTTCCTAGCCCTGTTGACTCGGCAGGACTTCTGGCTGAGGAAGTGTAAAGGATGTCATGGAACCGAACACCAATAGACCCATAAAGATTCCTTATCGTCCCGCCGTCCTCTACCATCGTCCATAGAAGTAATGCCCCAAAAGCCCAAGCTCGGTCAGAACTTCCTGCGCGACCAGACTGCCGTCCGCCGCATCATCGCCGCTCTCGGCGACATCTCTTCTCAGACCGTCGTTGAAATCGGCCCCGGCCAGGGAGCCATCACCGGACCCCTCGCCGCGCAGGCTGGCCGCGTCATCGCCCTCGAGCTCGACCGCGAACTCGCTCCCCGCCTCCACGCCTTTCTCGGCTCCGATCGCGTCACCATCCTCGAGCAGGATGTACTCCAGTTCGACTTCGCTGCCGCCTCCGCCGAAGCCCGCCAGAAACTCGCCGTCGTCGGCAACCTGCCCTACTACATCACTTCGCCCATCCTGCTCCGCCTCGCCGAATGCGCCGCGTCCCTCAACCGCGCCGTCCTCATGGTCCAGCGCGAAGTCGCCGACCGCATCGTCGCCGACCCAGGCTCCCGCGACTACGGCTTGCTCACCGTCACCGTGCAGATGTACGGCCCCGTCGAACGCCTCTTCACCCTGCCCCCCGGAGCCTTCTCCCCGCCGCCCGACGTCCACTCCACCGTCTTCCGCTGGCGCTTCGCCCCGCGTTTCCACGAGCTCGGCGTCGAAGAAATCCCTTTCCTCAAATTCGGCCGCCAGGTCTTCGCGCAGAAGCGCAAAACGCTGGTCAACAATCTCCGCGCCGCCCAGTATGCCCCCGCCGCCATTCAGACCGCGCTAGCCAACACCGGCGTTCCCCCGCAGGCCCGCGCCGAAGAGCTCTCCATCGAAGTCCTCGCCCGCCTCTTCCTCGAACTAAAAACGGGTTCCGCACCAAAAATCGATGTATAACGGTGCTAAAATTGGTGACATGAGGAGAACATGAGAGCAACAGTTTCGCTCGATGATGAGCTCCTGAGAACGGCTCACGAGTATACCGGCCTGACCGAAAGAGCGGAGCTACTTCGCGAGGCGCTCAAGTCGCTCATCGCCCGCGAGGCAGGACGAAGGCTTGTAGCATTGGCAGGCTCGGCCCCCAACTTGCGCCCTATCCGCAGGACCCGCGTGGATGAGCAATGATCCTGGCCGACACCTCCGTTTGGATCGAGATGTTCCGCAAAGGACGGTTCAAAGCAGAGTTGGAGAGCCTCATCGTCATTGACCAGCTCTGCACGCATCCCTGCGTGGTGGCGGAGCTGGCCTGCGGTTCTCTGCCGGATCGCAAGAAAACGCTCGGCTACCTCGACCGATTAACGATGCTGCAGGTTATCCGCCTGGCTGATATTCGGCTCATGATTGAAGCGCGAGCTCTCTGGGCCAAGGGAATCGGACTCACTGACGCCCATTTGATCGCGGCATGCCTCGCCATCCCGGGTACGCGGATCTGGACAATTGACGGGCCTCTGGGCAGAGTCGCCGAATCACTCGGCATCCGGGCAACGCTGCCCTGACTCTCGGCGAGCCAGGAACGATTCAGCCTGAATAGAAAAGGCCGCCTCGTCTCCGAAGCGGCCCTCTCCAAATCACCATCACTTATGCGGACTGCCCGCCGGATGGCCTCCACCCCCACCACCAGACGGATGCGGTGCAGGAGCAGGAGCCGAACGCGGCGCGCCTCCACCCGAAGGCCGCGGCGCTGGAGCCGGACGATACACCGGCACGCTCGGCGCTCTCGGCGCGGTCACCGGGCCCGGCGTCCACACGCTGCCCGGGCTTCCCGGCCGTGGCGTCGGCGTATATCCCGGCCGTTGCACCGGAGCCGAATACACCGGCCGCGGCGCTCCCGTCACCGGAGGAGCCGTGTACCCTTGCCTGCCCGGAGCCAACGGTCCGCCGCTCGACCCGCCCGGATAAAACGTCCGCACCGGGTTGGGCGTTATCGGACCCGCAGTCACTGGCCCCCTTCCAAACCCTTCCCGCGGCCCCGTCGGCTTCACCGGTTGGGCGACCACTCCGCCAATCCGGATCGGATGTCCCACCTCGCGCGGCGGCAAAATCCCCGGGCCGCCAGGATCCTCGCGCCTCACCGAGATGATTGGAGCAATCGGTCGCAAACCTATAGGCGTCCTTACCGTCGGCCCGGTCCTGATGATCGGCACAGGTCCCGGCCTGAACTTCGGAGGATGCGGCCTTAACGGCAGCCGGTACCATCCCGGCATATATCCGATATTGAAGAACCAGCCTCCCCCGCCCCACCACGGATTGCACCCTCCCGGCGCCCATCCCCAGCCGAAGCCGTTAAACCAGTTCCAAGCGCCGCACTGGTACGGCATGTAGCCCCACGTGTACGCGCTCACCCACATGTACCCGTAAGACGGCTGATACATCCACGAGCCGTTGCCATACGGATCCCACCCGGCGTCCCCCGCTTCATAGGGAGACCACACATACCCCTGATCCGGCACGTTGTACCAGGTGCCGTTCGAATTCAGATCGTTCCACGCCGGATTGTCGCTGTTGGCCAACGCGCCCGTCGCCGGAGTCGTTCCCACATCGGCCGTCGTCAGCGCCTGGTCGCGATCCGAGTTCCACGCGTCCCACGAATCCGGCTCGATCGCCTCCGACACAGTCAGATTATTCAGCGCTACGCTCTCTCCGCCCTTCACATCCATGGAAGCGCCGCCGGTCCCATCCAGATGCGCATTGCCCGAAAACACGGCCAGTTCGCCCGGCTCCTCATCCAGCTTCACGCGCAGCACCGTGAACCCGCTCGCCGACACGATATTGTCACCGAACCGCACCCGCATCGGGTTGGCCTGGTTCCCGTCCTGCAGTTCGAAGTACCCCATGCCGCCATCGAGCGTCATCTCCGTCTCGCCCGCCTTCAGCACCGTCAGCGTCAGCGAGCTCTCAGGAGGAATGCGCACCACGCTGCCATCCTCAAACTGGATCTCCGCCCGCCCGTCGTTCCCCGTCGAAATCTGTGTGCCTTCAAACAGCGGAGTGTTCGCCAGCGCATGGTCCGCGAGCACATCCGCGCCCTGCGACACCTGCACCTGTCCATCCACGCTGCTCAGCCGCACCGCGCGTCCCGAGCCGCCGCCGTTCGGGTCATCGGCCCACAAAGCCGCCGCGCCCAGAATCAAACCCGCCGCCGCCGAACCAACCCATACCGCCCGCCGCAACCACGCTCCGGATCTCATGCCGTTCCCTTGCCTTTCAACCGCGACGTGCATCTCAGCCTGTCCAACATTCATTAGACACGCCGCCGTGAACGAAAGTCGCGCCCAATCCTAATCCCTAACACCTAATCCCTAACCCCTGCCCTTCCGTTCCCTGTTCCCTGCCTTTCTCACGCCCCACTATCCGCCTTGGTCAACAGAATCCGCGCCCGCCGCTTCACCCGCTCCAGCACCGCCGGATCATCCGCCAGCCGCTCCAATATGTCTCGGATCGAGCAAATCTGCTGCGCCCGTCCATCGGCAGCCGACTCCACCAGCACCTGCGTCTCCCGGTCCAGCCCCAGCCGGTCGTGCAGCAGCAGAGCCTGCAGCCTCGCGCCCTCAATCAGCGTCGTCGCCACGCTCACCAGCGAGTCGCCCAGCGCCTGAATCTCCTGATCCTTCGAAAAATTGAACTCGCACGAGCCCTGCCCCGCCGGTCCCATGTACGTCAGCTTCTTCGTCCCCTGGAACGCCACCTTCAGATGGCTCTCGCACCCGCCCTTGAACAGCTTCTTTTTCTCGGCTAATTCGAAGACGTGCGCGGCGAACTGGGCGCTCAATTGAATGTCCCTGTCGACATCCGGCGCCTCAATCCCCTGCCCCGGCGCCGATCCGCGCGCTGTTTTGAAGTGACCCGTTCCATCGGGACGAAACTCCAGCTCCCACTGCGCCGGAACCAGCCCTGGGTTCGAGTAGCTCGCCTCGAAGACCGTGCCACCTTCCGACGCCCGCGCGCCCGCCGGCCCGCCCAGCAAGGCCAGACCCAAAGCTGCCATCAGGAGTGCCGACAACCTCATCGCACCACTCCCTGCAACTCCAGCGTTTGCGCGGTATGAATGTGGCAGATGGCGATGGCCAGCGCGTCCGCGGCGTCGGCCGGCGTCGGCAGCTCGGCCAGTTGCAGCAACCGCTGCACCATGAACTGAACCTGTTCCTTTTTTGCCAGTCCGTAGCCCACCACGCTCTGCTTGATCCGCAGTGGAGCATACTCGGCCACCGGCCGCCCCTCGCACGCCGCCGCCAGCAGCGCCACGCCGCGCACCTGCCCCAGCTTCAGCGCGGACTTGGCATTCACCGAATAGAACACTTCTTCCACGGCCACCACGTCCGGCTGCCAATGCGCAATCTGTTCCCTTAGCTCGCGATACACCTGTTCCAGCCGAACCGGAAGCGGTTTGCTCTTCGCCAGCGCAATCCCGCCCAACGCCTTGCACACCAGAAGCGGCCCCCGCTGACCGTCAGCACTCTCCACCACACCAAAGCCTGTAACCTCGGTGCCGCAATCGATTCCGAACACGCGCATTGCGCCAAGTTTACCGCACCCCGAACCCTCCCCGCAGCCGCTTTGTAGCGCCGGTGTCCCCACCGGCTGTCGTGCGGGTGTCCTCACCCGCACCGCGCCCGCCATCGAAGCACTCGGGCCTCGGTACCGGGTGCCGAGTGCCCCATCCAAGCTCCGCTTGGGTGGGAGGACCTCAACCGAACCACCGTCCCGTAGACCCCCCAGCGAAATCTGCTATTTTCAATGCACATCCCACTCGGACCGAGACCATGTCCCTCGAACTCACGCCTCACATCTGCGAAACCGTCCTCATCGTCGAATGCGCCGGCCGCATCGCCGCCGGACCCGAAGCCGAATCGCTCCTCGCGGCCCTGCACAAGGACTCCTTCCGCAACCTCAAGCAGGTAGTCCTCGGCATGGCGGGCGTCAACCGTCTCGACAGCACCGGCCTCGGCCTCCTCGTCCGCTACGCCAACGCTCTGCGCCAGCGCGGCGGCGACCTCCGCCTGGCCGCCGTCACCCCCACCATCTTTGAAGTCCTCCAGCTCACCCGCCTCGACACCATCCTGAAGATCTTCCCCCGGGAAGACGACGCCGTCCTCTCTTTCCTCGAAAAGCCCGACCGCCCCGCCACCGTCCCCTGCGCTGCCGGCTGCGTCCTTCTCATCGATCAGTCGCCCGACTTCTGCGCCTTCGCCGGAGCCCTGCTCACCCAGCACGGCTACGATGTAAAGCTCGCCAGCCTGGTCCGCGACGCCCGAATTCTGCTCATGATCGAGAAGCCCAACTTCATCCTCGTCGGCCCCAGCACCCGCCCCGACGCCCTCGACCAGACCATCGCCACCTTCCGTACCCTCGCGCCCGCCGCCAAAGTCCTCCCCATCGACCCCGCCCTCAAAACCGACGACCCCCACCGCACCGCCGAAATCCTCCTCCAAATGCTAGCCACCCCCACCAAATCTTTGTCATCCTGACCTTGAGCGACGCGGAAGGGGAAGAATCCGCTTTGGCTCTCTTCACCCAAACTGAATTTGTCATTCCGAGCCGCAGCGAAGAGCCTCGCTTTTCCATCGCTGGCTCAACCAACCCAGCCCCGTGCCCCATCCTGTCGCCTTTTCTCCGGCGACAGGGTGGGAAACCACAGATCTCGCCAGGGAACGGCCGGGTGCCCCATCCAAGTTCCGCTTGGGTGGGAGGGATCTCAAGCGAACACTATCCCCCGGCCGGATCAGCCTTTGGCGTCTCTGCTTTTTCTTGTCCATCATTCCCGCAGGGAATCTGCTTGTTGCAACTCCCCATCGGCCACAAAGTCGCCGCTCCCATCCCTCATGTCCCGATCGCCTCATTCTCGCGGAACCGCCCCGTAGGGGCCGAACGACAATGGCCCAGGACAAGTCCGAGCCATGCGAGGACGCCGTCCTGGGGCCGCCGCCCACAAACCCCCGCGCGTCCCGTAGGGCCGCAGCAAATCTTCAGGACGTCAAGAGCAAAGACGAGCCACCTAACCTGCATCGCTTTGTTCATGGGGGATAGCATTTTGGCCTTTGACCGGTTTCAAGCTAAATGCCCTGACAGGATGAGCCCGCGGAATAGAATATGGAATATTTTATGCCCGCTTTTACAAATCCATGCTAGCCTTGGTTCATGCCGAACAGCACCCCAGCCGAGCAGCACTTAGTCTCTCTGGAAGAGGCTGAGGATATTCTCAGCCCATACAGGGATCGCCTCAATCGCTGTATCCAACACGGATGGGATGTCTGGAAGACAGAGTACCTTCACAAGCATCACATCCTTGGGCCGCGTGCTAGGGCCACAATCGTTTTCGATGAAATTGTGTTCCGCGCAGTACAGGAATTTGCCAGCGACGCTGACCTTAGAACGAAGAGGACGCCAAGCAGCTTCATGCTTTATATCGGAGACCGAATCACTCTACGCTTCAAGAAGATTAGGAGAAACGGACGTTGCAGCAATATTAAGACCCACCAGCAAGTTCTGTTTCTAGCACAGGCTCGTTGCGGTTTCCAACGATGCTGGAAGGCACGCTCGTTCATGCCGGGTATACTCTCGATGAATCGCAGCAGGAGATCGTCCGGAAAAGCATCGTTTGCCAACTGGATAACCGTGTCTTGTGGCAGATTCCCTCTTTCGGGCGACAATGCTGCGTTGGTTCAATTCGTCCCGGAGCCCTTGCGCCCAACAGGGACAAACAGTGGTGCAGCGAGATTCGAGGCTAAGCCGGAGCTTGTCGTTGATATTCCACGGGTCAAGGCCATAGCGGAAGAGGAATAGGTGATGGGGAACTTCAACCGAGAGATGCTTACGCTTGCTCGTGAGTCGCGGAACATGACGCAAACTGCGTTTGCGAAAGAGGTAGGCATCTCTGGCCGAGTATCGAAGTACGAGACTGGATTGAAGACTCCTAGTCCTGAGATGCTCCTGCGGATGGCAGATAAAGTGGACTATACGGAGGATTTTTTCTATCTCCAAGAATCAATGCGGGATTTTGGATCGGCTGTGTCTATCATCGAAAGCGGCAAAGCGCGACTGAGACGCAGTTGAGGCATTTGCTTGCGACAATCAACGTAAAGCGAATTCAGGTGAAGCAACTCCTCAAGTCGGTCAACAGCCGGCATGCCCCTGGATTCCAAACCCTCGAAGTTGATGAGCACTCTGGTGGACCGCCTGAGATGCGCGGAAGGTGCGAGCGCTTTGGAGTCTACCCCCTGGTCCGATTCAAAACCTGATCAGATCAGTTGAGGACGCTGGCGGTATGTAATCCGATGCGATTTTGGGACTAGCAAGGTTGACGCCTTGAGCCAATGACTCAAGGAGTCCCCCTGTGTTCCTTATCAATGACAGGATCCGCAGACCGGATGAGGCATACCCTCAGTCACGAAATCGGTCACATCGTGATGCACAGGATGAGAACCGGGATATGGAGAGAGAGGCAGATCAATTCGCGGCCAATTTCTCATGCCAGCATCGCAGATTCGTGCACACCTGTCCTATGTGAATCTACAGAAACTTGCGTCTATGAAGCCGTACTGGCGTGTGTCGATGAATTCTCTGTGTATCGCAGCGGAACTTGGAACCATCGACCAGAGAACCAAATCATATCTGTGATAGATGGACAAGCTGGATACAGAACGCATGAGCCCGTTCAAATCCCCGATGAATCCCCCACGCTTCTGCAGAGCTGCGCGTATTCATGAGAAACCTTACCAAGAGCATGACAAGATCTCTCAAGACCGCGTCTCAGATCAACCACTCCCCCAAAAGAACCAGAGAAAAAACGAGGCGATAGCACTAGCGAGATATAGCCCCTAGCTTGCGCCCCGCGCGTCCCGTAGGGCCGCGGCGAAATTTCCCCCCCCAAACGCCTGTGACCGCGCGCACAGCACCGCTTTCCCAACTCCGGCATACTGATCTTCCGGATTGGCGTCAGAGACCAATCCGCGAATCGCCGATCAACTTCTACAGAAACCGCCACCTGTTAACCACAAAACTACTAGTTATCGTTTTCGACGTTTTCCACAGGCAAAACAATAAATACCTATATATCAATAGAATACAGACTTACTTCGCTTTTCTATCGCTTCACTGTTCCTTCGCTTTTATGCCCATAGCGCCCCATCCGGCGGCTCCGCTTTCGAACCACCAAAACAGGAATGTTACCTTCGAGTAACCCCCGATTCGCTGAGTCGCTGATTCACTGCTTCGCTGGCGCCCACATGCTGTGAGCGCCGTCACAAAGCATTCCCTTCCCTGGTGAAAGAATCCACCAGTGCTCCAACTTCCCTCAATCATTCAGGGCGGGATGGGCGTCGGAGTCTCCAACTGGCGACTCGCCCGCGCTGTCTCGTCTCTCGGCCAGCTCGGCGTCGTCTCCGGCACTGCGCTCGACCAGGTCCTCGTCCGGCGCCTCGCCGACGGCGACCCCGGTGGAGGCATGCGTCGCGCCCTCTCCGCTTTCCCCTTCCCCGACCTCGCCCGCCGCATCCTCGACGAGTTCTTCATCCCCGGCGGCAAGCCCGCCACCCAGCCTTATCCAGCTCTCCCCCTTCACCACAACCGCGAGCCCCGCAAGCTCATCGAGCTCTGCATCGCCGCCAACTTCGCCGAGGTCTTCCTCGCCCGCGAAGGTCATTCCAACCCCATCGGCATCAACTTCCTCGAGAAAGTGCAGCTCCCCCACCTCGCCTCTATATATGGAGCGATGCTCGCCGGAGTCGGCTACGTCCTGATGGGCGCCGGAATCCCCAACCAGATCCCCGGCATCCTCGACGCCTTTGCCGCCCATCGCCCGGCCGAGTACCGCCTGTCCGTCACCGGAGCGATCTCCGGCGAAACCGAAGATCCCACCATCCACTTCGACCCGGCGGACTACGCCGGAGCCCTCTGCCCTCCCTCACCCGCCCCACGTTCCTCGCCATCGTCTCGTCGCACACTCTTGCCGCCAGCCTGCTCCGCCGCGCCTCCGGCCGCGTCGACGGCTTCATCGTCGAAGGCCCGACCGCCGGCGGACACAACGCTCCACCCCGCGGCAAGCTCCAGCTCAACGCCGCGGGCGAACCGCTCTACGGGCAGCGCGACCGCGTCAACCTGGAAGAGATGCGCGCCCTCGGCGTGCCCTTCTGGCTCGCCGGCGGATACGGCAGTTCTGAAAAGCTGGCCGAAGCCCTCGCCGAAGGCGCCGTCGGCGTCCAGGTCGGCACCGCTTTCGCGTTCAGCGAAGAATCCGGCCTCCGCGACGACCTTAAGCGCGAGCTGCTCGCCCAGGCAACAGTCGGCGCCGGACAGGTCCTTACCGACCCCCTCGCCTCGCCCACTGGATTTCCCTTTAAAGTCGCGCAGCTCGCCGGCACCGCCTCCGACCCCGTCGCCGCTGCCCAGCGTCCGCGCGTCTGCGATCTCGGTTTTCTGCGCGAAGCCTATACCCGCCACGACGGCGAGCTGGCATGGCGCTGCGCAGCCGAGCCGGTCTCCTGCTATGTCTCCAAAGGTGGCGCGGAAGAAGCCACCGTCGGCCGCAAGTGCCTATGCAACGCCTTGCTGGCGAACATCGGCCACTCCCAGGTTCGTCCCGACGGCGCTCTGGAACTGCCCCTCGTCACAGTGGGCGACGACATCAACACCGTCGCCCGTTTCCTGGCCCCCGGCAAGACAACCTACTCCGCCTCCGAAGTGATTGCCGCGATCCTCCAACCCCAGACCGTTACCGCGTAACAAATCTCGAGCAAGGCCCGAGCGCCGGTATAGCTACGCAGGGCCCTCGCTTTCCTCCTCCAGCAACGCACCGAGACGATCGATCCTTTGCTCCCAGGTCGTGCGGTGCTCTCGCACCCACTGCTCCAGGGCATCGAACCCGGCTGTTCCGATGCGGCAGGTGCGCACTCGGCCCACCTTCTCCGAGTGCGCCAGCCCGCACCCCTCCAGGATCTGCAGATGCTGCGCCACCGCGGTGAGCGTGATTCCCAGCGGCTCGGCCAGCATCGAGACCGACAGTGGCCGCTCCTTCAGGCGATCGAGGATCGCCCGACGCGTGGGATCGCCGAGGGCGTGAAACAGCCGGTCCACATCGATCTTCCCTGCCGTCTCCATCTCGTCTCCCGTAGACCGCTCTTCGCGGTCACTATTCATTGACGACGGCCACCAACCGGTTCAGCAGCCCATTCCAGCCGGCCTTGATCAGCCCGACCGGGTCCGGTCCAAGTCCCTCCGAAGAAGGCTCCCTGCACGGTGCAGACCAGGTTCGTTCCTCCATTGGAAGGCAGAAGCTCAAAGGTCGTGAGCGATGCTTCGAGACGAGTGTCCCCCGACGTCATGGTGGTTGCGGTCACGATTCGCTCATTGGGAACGATGTCCTGGAAATAGCCGTCGTTGATGATCACCATCCCCGCCACGGGTGTGGTTGGACCGAGCCGGTAAACAAAGCGCCGCGTGCCGCCCACGGCAAAGCGCAGGGAGAATTCCAGGGTTTCGCTGGTCGTCTCATCGGTAAACCACCGCCGGACCTTATCGGGCTCCGACAGGGCCGCGAACACGGAGGCCGCGGGCTTTGTAAAACTGCGTTCGATCACGAATGTGCTGTGGACTACTTTTGGCTCTGTCATCTTTTCGTCCTCCTGGGTGCTTCAGCTCAATACTGAAGTAGATGCTTCACTATGAGACCGAGACGATAGATTGTCAAGTGTTCACTTCACTCTTTTTTGTGTGGGGAGTTACTTAGCAGTTAACCCCGGGGTTTTGGGCGCCAAGCCGGGTAGCGGCGATATAGGCCGGAAAGCGAAGAAACAGTGAAGCGGCGATCTTGGATAAGTTATTGAGTCTATTGGCAACTGTGGAAAACTTTGAAAACAATAACCGTTGGTTTTCTAGTTAACGTTTGATGGGGCTCCGCTTTGTCTGGCGGAGCCCCACGAAAAGAGTATCGCTCCAATGCCAGCCGCACGGATGTGCCCGCGGTCACAGGTGGTGAGGTCTTCTTCGAGAGTCCCGGAGGAGGGAATGATCGACGGAAGAGAAGGCGTCGAGGCCGGCGGCGTCAATGGCCTCGCAGGTGCGCGGTCTGCGTGGCGTGATCGAGCGTGAAAAGGCCGAAATCGGCTGATCTTTTTTCTGTTGCTTTCCAAAAGGAGGGCGTGGCATTCTTCTGTTGGAAACCAAGAGGACCCGAATGACGCGCAAAACGGATGTTCAACAAGGCACGCTGGCTCTGATGGTGCTGAAGACTCTCGACGTGCTGGGCAGGCTGCACGGCTATGGGATAGCCCGGCGGATCGAGCAGATCAGCGGTGATTTGCTCTCGGTGAACCAGGGCACGCTGTACCCGGTTCTGCTGCGGCTGGAGCAGGAGGGGGCAATCGCATCCGACTGGGGCGCCTCAGAAAACAATCGCCGCGCGCGTTACTACCGCCTGACACCGGACGGCAAGCAGCAGCTTCAGACTGAGGTGCAGGACTGGCGTCAGACCACCGAAATCATCGCGCGGTTTCTTACGGCACGCGCGGAGGATCTGTCATGAGAGCTCTGAGGCGCTTATGGGCGCGTGTGTCGAATCTTGCCACCGGGCGCACCGGCGAGCGCCGCCTGCGCGAAGAGATGGAAGTGCACCTGGCCCTGCAAACCGAAGCGAACATCGGAGCGGGCATGACGCCTGCCGAGGCGCGGCGGCAGGCGGTGTTGAAGTTCGGCCCGGCAGCGGCAATTCGCGAGAGCTACCACGCTGAAAAGACGGCTCCCCTTGATTGAGACCATTTTGCAGGACTGCCGCTATGCGCTGCGCACGCTGCGCAAGTCGCCCGGGTTCAGCACCGTTGCCATTCTGACGCTGGCGCTGGGTATCGGGGCCAATGCGGCGATTTTCACGCTGGTCAATGCACTGATGCTGAAGGACCTGCCGGTGGCCGATCCGAAGACGCTGGTGCGGCTGGGGCACGCCAATGACTGCTGCGTGGGATATGGGTTCGCGGACAACGGCGAGTACGCGCTGTTTGCGACGGCGGACTACGAGCATCTGCGCAAGAACCTGCCGGAGTTCGAGAGCCTGGCGGCGATGCAGGCTGGGTTTGGGTATAGGCCGGTGGTGGTGCGGCGGGATGAAGCGGAGGATGCGCCGCGGTCGGTGATGGGCGAGTTTGTCTCCGGGAATTATTTCGAGACATTCGGCCTGAAGGCGAGCGTGGGGAGGCTCCTGGCGGATCGCGACGATGTGGCCGGCGCGCCGATGGCCGCGGTGATGAGCTATGCCACCTGGAAGAGTGTTTACCACGGTGATCCAGCGGTGGTGGGGGGCACGTTTCGGGTAAATACGAAACCGGTGACGATTGTGGGAATCGCACCGAAGGGGTTCTTTGGCGACCGGCTCTTGCCCAGTCCGCCAGAGTTTTACCTGCCAATCGAAACGATGCCGCCAATTGCAAACGTGACCTACGTGCATGGGACGGGCGCGCAGTGGCTGTACATCATCGGGCGCGTCAGGCCAGGTGTATCGCTGGGCGCACTGCAGGAAAAGGTCACGACGCTGCTGCGGCAACTGCTCGAGACGAGGCCGAACTTCTCCTCCAGGGAAAGCCAGGCCAAGCTGAAGAAGATGCATGTTGTGCTGACCGCGGGAGGCGGGGGCATCCAGGCGATGCAGGAGGGCTACGGCTCGCACCTCAAGTTGTTGATGTGCGCCTCAGGGCTGGTGCTGCTGATTGCGTGCGCGAACATTGCAAACCTCCTGCTGGTACGAGGCATGGCACGCAAGGCGGAGATGAATGTTCGCACGGCGCTGGGTGCGCGGCGCGGCAGGATCGCGCGGCAGTTGCTGACGGAAAGCGTGCTTCTGGCGGGCGCGGGCGGACTGGCGGGGCTGGCGGTGGCGTATGCGGGGACGCGCATGCTGTTGGCGCTGGCGTTTCCAGGCGCAGAGAATGTGCCGATCGACGCGACCCCTTCGCCGGCGGTGCTGGCGTTTGCATTCGGCTTGTCGCTGGTGACGGGGATCCTGTTCGGAGTGGCGCCGGCGTGGATTGCGTCGAAGGCAGAGCCTGCGGATGCGCTGCGCGGGGCGCGTTCGAGCACGGGCGGCGCAACGATGTTGCAGCGCGCGCTGGTGGTGGCGCAGGCGGGCTTGTCACTGGTGCTGCTGGTGGGCGCGGGATTGTTCGCGGAGAGCCTCAACAAGCTGGAGCATATCGATCTGAAGCTCGACGCGACGAACCGGTACATCGTGCACATCAATCCGCAGACGGCGGGGTATTCGCAGCGGCAGGTGGGCGATTTGTATCGCACGATTGAAGAGCGCTTTCACGCGCTGCCGGGCGTGGAGACGGTGGGGATCAGCAGCTACACGCCGATGGAGGATGACAACAACGGCTGGAGCGTGCAGGTCGAGGGCAAACCGGATCTGCATCTGAATGCTTCGTACATCAAGGCGAATGCGGAGTATTTCGATTCGGTGGGAACGCGGGTGGTGATGGGGCGCGGAATCCGGGTGACGGATACGGCAAGCTCGTCCCCCGTCGCGGTAGTGAACGAGTCGTTCGTGCGAAAGTTTTTCAACCCGGGCGAGAACCCGATCGGGCAGCACTTCGGAGGCGGCCCGAAGTCGGTGGGCGACTGGGAGATTGTAGGCGTAGTGGAGGACACCGCGTACCAGAGCGCCACGTGGAAGGACCACAGGATGTACTTTGTGTCGTTGCCGCAGCGGCCGCCGAGCGACAAGGATCCGATTGAGAAGGACGAGGGCATGTACGCGGGCGCGATTGTGTTGAAGACGGGCCGGCCGGTTGCGGGGATGGAGGAGCTGGCGCGCAAGACGCTGGCGGATATCAATCCCAATCTGAGCGTGGTGAAGTTTCAGAGCTTCGAGGCGCAGATCTCGGACCAGTTCAGTGAGGCTCGCTTGCTGTCGCGGCTGACCATGCTGTTCGGCGCGCTGGCGCTGCTGCTGGCGACGCTGGGGCTCTACGGCGTCACTGCTTACGGAGTGGCGCGAAGGACGGCGGAGATCGGGATTCGCATGGCGCTGGGAGCGGAACGCACCGGCGTCACGGTGATGGTGATGCGGGATGCGATGCTGCAGGCGCTGGTGGGCCTTGCGATTGGCATTCCGGCGGCGATCGCGTCGGTTCGGCTGGTGTCTTCGCAGCTTTATGAGATCAAGGCAGTCCACACCGGGGTGCTGGCGGGAGCTGTTGTGACGCTGATTGCGGCGGCAGCGATTGCCGGATTGATCCCGGCGCGGCGCGCGGCGTCTATCGATCCGGCACGGGCGTTGCGGACGGAGTAGGCGAGGGACCGGGGGCACTCCCGCCCTAACAAGTTAGGACGGGGCACCCGCGTGTGGGGTTCGTGCTTTCCCAGGTCTCAAAATCGAGACCTGGGGCACCCAGGTTTGTGCTGAAGGGACAGACGGGGTGGGATTCGTGGTTTCCCACCCTGTCGCCAGAAAAAAGGCGACAGGATGGGGCACGGTAGGTCTTGGGCTCGGGGAGATCCCGTGTGGGTTCGTGGCCCGTCAGAAACGCCTGCAAAAACAGCACAGCCCGCCTCGGGAGGCGGGCTTGCGATGGGATTGGTGGGGCTTAGACGTTGAACGAAGAGCCGCAGCCGCAGGTCGACTTGACTTGCGGATTTTCGAACTTAAATCCAGCGGCTTCAAGGGTTTCGACGTAGTCGACTATGCAGCCGTTGAGGTACATGAGGGAGGTCGCATCGACGAAGACCTTGAGGTCGTCGAAGGCGAAGACCTTATCCATCATGCCGCCCTGGTTTTCGAAGGCCATGGAGTACTGGAAGCCGGAGCAGCCCCCGCCGACCACGCCGATGCGCAGCCCGGCCGGAATCGGATCCTGGGTCGCCATGATCTCGCGAACCTTCGCGATTGCCTGCGGCGTCAGTTCGAGGGGCGCCTTCTTGATTTCCTGAACGGGTACGGTGGCTGTGGTGGCCATGTTTTCTCCCAAATGGTGGAATTCTGTCTTAGTTACTACTGTACCGGCCCCGGGAACAGGAAACAAGGCCTGATCCAGCAGCCGTTCCATTGGATGCTACGGGGGGGCGGCAGGGTTCGGAATCTGCAAACCCGGTAAAGAGACTTTCATCACGCGAAACGGCAGTGATCTTTGTCACGTTTGCTGAGTTCCAGCAGCGCTATGATGGTGGACCGTAGGCCCCTGCACTCACGAACCGCGACTCCCCTAACACGGGCGCGGGTTCTGGGACCGGAAAGTTCCGGAGGTGGTTATGACTCTTGTCCCTGTCATGTGGACGGTCTGGGGTGCCCTGGTAATCATTAGCGCGTCTGTCTGGATCTATCGGTCCCGGCTGGAACGCGACGAAGAAGACCAGATCTTCATCGACGATGCCTTCAGTCATGAAAGAACGGCCCAGGCCGCCATCGTCGCCAGAGTCAACAAGGTGCAGCCGGTTCTGCGAACCATGGCGATCATCACCGCCGTGGCTACGGTGTTCGTTATCGGCTACTACATTTACGACATCATCAACCAGTTCAAGTAAGACCGGACTGAGCCGCGCGGCTCCGCGCTTTCGGGAGCGAGAGGGTTCTTGTCCTCAGATAGTTTCGGCGCGCGACCCGCGGGCGGCGTACGAAAGCGCAATCCGCGGGTTCGAGCCGCCCCCTGCGGGGCTCCGGAGACTCTATATGGGCCGCATACCCAGGACTGGCGCCCTGGGCTATTCTCTTGGCGTCCTCCGGGATTCCCCGACGATGCTCCGCTTGGCCGACGTTCATTTCTTAGTCAGCCTCGCAAAAGCGGGTTCTTCCCCTTCGCTTTGCTCAGTGTCAGAATGACAAAGTTTGGGACCGCGGCTCGAATGCCGCTCTACCTCGCAAAGGAGAGCGGGATGCGGATTTGACTCTCCGCATCCCGCTCCTTTTGCTTTCGGCTGGGTGTCTTCCTATTCGACTTCGGGGCGGGCGCGGTAGCCGTCGCGGGTGATGATCTCGTACTTCAGGGGACGGTGTTTCTCGTCCTGGAAGTGGAGCGGCTTGCCTTCGTCGTCCACCAGTTCCACGCGCAGCTTGCGGAAGGTTCCGTCCTGCTTGGGGTTGGTGGGATGGTAGATCAGCTCATATTTGGAGCGGATGTTCTTGTTGATATCCCCAAAATCTTCGGGCAACTCGCCGGCGAACCGGGGGAAGTAGGACGCCCCGCCGGTCATCTGGGCGATGGTCCTCATTTCGTTGTCGGCCTGCAGGTAATCCATGTCGCGTATCGAGGAATTCATGCCCGTGCCGCCTTCGGTCATGGCGCGAAGAGCCCCGCCGGTTGAGACGGTGTAAATGGTGACGTCGTGCGAGGCCGCCACTTTTTTGCGCAACTGGTCCCAGGTCAGTTTTGAGAAAGTGTCGCGGCCCGATCCGATCAGGACAATGTATTTGCGGCCCTCGATGCGGCTCAGCCGGTCAATTCCTTCGGAGACGGCGTCGAACATGTTGCGCTCGTTGAAGCCGGGAATCATCAACTGGCGGATGGCCTCGTAGACCTGGCGCTTGTCCTGCGTGAAGTCGGAGATGATGTGGGTCCGCATGTCGTAGGTCATGAGAGCCGCGTAGTCGTCCGGGTCGCAGTTGCGAGGCGAAGGTCCAGGCGGCGTTCAGCATGTCGTAGTTGAAGGCGTAGGTGTAGTTGCTGCCGGCGAATTCGCAGAGCATCAGTACGGTGATGGGCGCCTCGATGCGCTTGAAGCCGACGACCTTCTGCTCCACGCCATCCTCGAAGACCTTGAAGTTCGCCGGCTTCAGTCCGGGGACAAACTGATGCGTCTTGTCGAGGACCACGCCAACGTCGACGGTGACTTCCGGAACCTCGACGCGCAGGTTGTAAGTGGGCGCGTTGGCAGGATTTTTGAACTTGGGCTCGGCGGGAGCGGGAGGAGGCGCGTCCGATTCCTTCTTCTTGGGAAGGGCGATGGAACCGTTGTCGCCGGTGGGGCCGCCGCTGGAGTCGGGAGCGGTCTGGTCGGGCGGCGTTTGCGGCTTCTGGGGAGCCGGCGCGGGGGTCTGAGCGCTGCTCCGCATGGGAGCGGCGGCAAGCGCGGCCAGTACAAACAACGCAAAAACGAGCAGACGTTGGCGAAGACGCGGCATGGGAAACTTCCTGGACATGACAACCTCTGTGCTCAACAGCATACGCGGACAGAACTCATTGTAGACAGAGCCGCTCGCGACGGCTCCCGGGAGCTCCGGTGACAGTAGCCGTGTAACTCAGCTCACAGCGATCGGCCGGAGAGCCGGTTTACAGTTATAGACGTGGAAATCGGCATGAAGGACATCCGGCTCGGCCTGATTACGGCTGCCGTTTTAGTGGCGGGACTCGCAGGGGCGGGCACGCTTCTCTCTCAATCGGCGGATGTTGCGGCCGGGCCGCCGCCTTCTACGGGGGGATTCTTCCCGCTGAGCGAAGTGCACCGCGGGCTGATGGCGACTGCATGGACGGTATTTACGGGCACCAAACCTGAGCCCATGCAGGTGGAGATTCTGGGGGTGCTCAAGGGCGCACGGGGGCCCGGGACACGACATGATTCTGGCCCAGTTGCACGGCACAAAGCCCGAATACACGGGCGTGGTGGCGGGCATGAGCGGGAGCCCGGTGTATATCGGCGACAAGCTGCTCGGGTCGCTGTCGTACCGCATTGGCCAGTTCAGCAAGGATCCTATTGCGGGGATTACGCCGATTGCCCAGATGCTTGAGGTGCGCGACATTCCAGTGGGCGATCAGACGCTGCTGGCCGAATTGCCGCGCAAGAAGGACACGGGGCCCATGGGCGAGGAGCCGGCGTTTCTGCCGATGGAGACCCCGCTCGTCATGAGCGGATTTCACCCGGAAGCCGTCAAGCTGTGGCAGCAGAAGATGGAAGGCACGGGACTCGAAACGGTCTCGGCGGGCGGCGGCGGGAGCTCGAAGACCGGCAAACTTTCTTCGGCCGCGGCAGCGAGTATCGTGCCGGGATCGGCGGTGAGCGCGCTGCTTGTCCGCGGGCGATCTGGAGATTGCTGCGACGTGCACCGTTACTTACGTCGATCCCAAACAGCTTCTGGCGTGCGGGCATCCTATCCTGCAGGCGGGGCCGGTGTCGCTGCCGATGACTTCGACGTGAGGTTGTGGCCACGCTGGCCTCTCCTTTGAACGCGTTCAAGATCGTCAATACCGGGGAGACCATCGGCGCGTTCACGGAGGATCGCGACGCGGCTATTCGTGGCGTGCTGGGCGCGACCGCGCACATGATTCCGGTGCACATTGCGGTTCACTCCGGAGAGAAGACGCGCAAGCTCAACATCCAGGTGCTGGATCTTCCCGCGCTGACGTCGCAGGCGATGCTGGTGAGCCTGTATGAGGTGCTGCTCCAGAGCAACGAGAGCACGGCCGAGACCAGCTACCACGTCACGGGCGAGTATCGACGTGGATGGTTACGCGCCGTCGCCTGTGGACGCATGGACGGGGGGCGCGGAGGGACTGCCGCCGCAACTCGCCGCAGCCATTTTGACAGCCGAGCGCTTTCAGAAGCTCTATTCGAATGGGACGCGCATGGGTGCGATTCGCGGCGTGAATCTCAACGTCGAATCGATTCCCCGCCGCACCTCGGTCGATCTGGCGTCGGCGCGCTTCATCTCGGGAAATATTGTGCACGCAGGCGACACGGTCACGGTTGAGGCAACGCTGCGGCCGTGGCAGCAGGCGGAGAAGAATGTCCGGATTTCGTTCAAGGTGCCGGCGCGCTTGCAGGGCGGCAATATCCGCGTGCTGATCTCCGATGCGGGCACGCTGGACCGCACCATGTCGCAGCCGAGACTGATGCCCCGGCCGGTGGATATGGAGACAGCGTTAGCCGAGGCGCGCAACCAGCATGCGCAGGACCGCGTCTATGTCAGCCTGCTGGTTCCCGAGACCCAGGCGGGGATGCAGGGCCAGACTCTTTCGAGTGTTCCCATATCGATGGCAAACGCACTGGAGCCGATGCGAACCGCACAGGATGTCACGCTGAATGGAGAATCGGCACAGCTCGCCGCGGAAGGTCCGGCAGGCGGCGTGCTGTCGGGATTCCAGGTACTAAATCTCCGCATTGAACCGGGCGGCGGGGTAGACTAGGGGCAGACGGAAAGCAGTCAACATTTCTTGAGCAGCCTGGCTTTGTATAAAGGAAGGCCGGGATGGCTGCGGCTATCCTGCATGAGTTACAACCCCCAGCGAGGATCCAGAAAGATATGGCTAATATTCAAGGATTGGCAGCTCATGCGGCAGGAGCCGAGCTTCTTCCGTTCCGTTACGACCCGGGACCGCTGGGCGCACACGAAGTAGAGATTGCAATCTCCCATTGCGGCATCTGCCATAGCGATCTTCATCTGATTACCAACGACTGGGGCATCAGCCACTTTCCGTTCATACCGGGGCACGAAATCATTGGGATAGGTGAAGGCGGTAGGCGCGGAGGTGCGGCCTTCCAGGCCGGGCAGCGCGTCGGGCTTGGCTGGCAGTCGAACTCCTGCGGCGAATGCGAGTGGTGCACGAGAGGCATGGAGAATCTCTGCCTGCGGGCGGAAGCCACCTGCGTTCACCGGCACGGCGGCTATGCCGACCGGGTGCGCGCCAATTCCCGTTTCGTGGTGCCGATTCCCGATGCGCTCGACAGCGAGCAGACCGCGCCACTGCTCTGCGGCGGCATCACTGTCTACAATCCACTGCGGATTCACGGCGTCAATCCGTCTTCGCGCGTGGGCATGATCGGCATCGGCGGGCTGGGACATCTGGCCGTCCAGTTTGCCCGGGTGTTTGGTGCAGAGGTTACGGCGTTCTCGACTTCGTCGGCCAAAGAAGACGAGGCGCGGCGCTGGGTGCGCACCGCTTTGTGAACACGCGCGAGACGCGGGCGCTGAAGGACCTGGCCGGCACGTTCGATTTCATTCTGAGCACGGTGAACGCCGACCAGGACTGGGGCGTCTACATGCAGGCGCTGCGGCCCAATGGCACGTTGTGCTTTGTCGGGGTACCGCCTGCGCCGATCACGGTGCATGCGTTCCCGATGATCTCGGGAGTGCGCACCGATTACGGGGAGCCCGATCGGGCCGCCGCAGCGGATTCGGGAGATGCTGGAGGTGGCCGCGCGCCACGGCGTGAAGGCCCAGACCGAGTCGTTCGCCATGGGCAAGGTCAACGAGGCGATCGAGCGGGTGAAGAAGAACAAGGTGCGCTATCGCGCGGTGCTGGCGAATTAGAAGCTAAACATTCAGAGGGACGCTGCGGCACGGCTTCGGTCGTGCCGTTTTCCTTTTTGAGCTGTAGAGATCAGGCGCGGGCGCAGGGCCGGCGGCGGCGGTGGCGTGTCAATTGATCGAGCTATATTGTTGCCGCAGAATCCTCACGGAGCGACGGACGGAGGAGAAGGAAGTCATAGAGATCAAGACTGCGGAAGGGTTCAGCGGCGTTGATGGTGCGACCGCGCTTTCGCAGGAGCCTGAAGACTTCGTCGAGGAGGTCTGCCGGATGGACCGGCTTCACGAGGACAGAGAAATCGCACCCAAGCGTTGTCATGCGCTCCACCAGCTCGAAACTGGAGGCGTGGCTGGACGTAATGATGACTTCGCAATCCGGAACGGCGCGGGTGACTCGAATGGCCAGTTCGAGGCCGTCCAACTCGGGGAGGGTGAAGCCGGTAATGAGAATTTCAGGAGGTACGGCGAGGGCGGTTTCGAGGGCCAGCAATCCATCCGGCGCGGTGGTCACGGTCAGGCCGTTGGTGTCGAGTATGGCTGCCGAAGTCTCCGCGATGATGGATTCCTCATCGACGACCAGCGCCACAGGCTTCAGCTTTTCACGACTGAGGAGGCGTGCGGGGCGGGGTGCAGTCTCGATGGGTACCGTGGTGAAGTACGAAGCCATGTTGGACCTCCAGATAAGACCGTAGCAGGGATTTCTGGCTAGGTGGAGACTCTTTAAGTGAATGATAATAAGTCGCTTAAGTGAAGTTTAAGAGGGTATTTAGCATCTGGTTTGCAAAAGCTCAAACATTGGGTGACAACTCGGCGCGGCACTTTTGCTTCTATATAATTATAGTTGAAATTTAGGTCTAGGTTAGGTTAGCGTTAGGTTAAGCAAGCGAAACCGCATTTTCCGGGCCTAGCTGCATATGGAGGAGTCATGAGCGAGAACGGGCAAAAATCGTCCAACATGAACTTCGAGTCAATCCTTCAGCTCAACGTGCCGAAGGGCCGCGACGGGAAACACAAACACATCGTGCTGCAGTTGCTGAGCGATCTGGAGAACTTGCAGGATGGCTCGGCGCTGAAGATTCCGCTTTCAGAGCTGCCGGATACGAAGGAGAACATTCGTTCGGCACTGAACCGGGCAACGCGCCAGCGTGGGATGGAAGTCGCGACATCGAGCGACGCCGATTTTCTGTACGTATGGAAAGAACAGGCAGCGTCCTAGCGTGTCCGCCGCAGATAGAGTCATTCTCAGGGGGCTCTACGGGGACATCCATTGGCCTGCGACGCCATCCCTCAGGGGCTAAAGCCCTGATCATTCTGCGTCCCTTATGCCGGGGATAAGTCCCCGGCCTACCGCCCGGTCGAAGTGCCTTCACTTCCCTCTTCTCCCCCTTCTGACGACGTGAAATTGTAAGCTGGAGCAGTGAGTTCCGGCTTGACGTCATTACGGATCGACAAGTGGCTTTGGGCCGCGCGTTTCTTCAAGACGCGGGCTCTGGCGGCGAAGGCATGCGACCTGGGGCGGATCCGCTCCCATGGCACCGAGGCCAAGCCCGCGCGCGATGTGAAGATCGGCGAGATGCTGCAGATCAAGAACGAGGGCGGCGACTACGAAGTCGAAGTGCTGGGCCTGAGCGAGATGCGGGGCCGGCCGCCGTGGCGCAGGCACTCTATCGCGAGACCGATGCCAGCAAGGAAGCGCGGGCCAAGGCTGCCGCGGAACGCAAGGCCATGCAGGAGTTCATGCCGCTTCCGGAACGGCGGCCGAGCAAGCGGGACCGGCGGAGGATTATTCAGTTTCGGGGGGGCAGTGAGAGAGTTCACAGTGATCGAGTGTCACAGTGGTCCGTACCATCAGTCTGGTCGATTGTGGATTTCAGTGCTCCCTCAGGGCGAGCCCGGATCACGGTTCACCGTGCAACTTGTGAACTGAGAACGTGAGCCTTCGCTGAACGTCCCTGCCTGCGTTTAGTAGACTCAACTGCAGCATGGTGATAGCAGCCAGTCAACTCACCCGCATTCGATTCACTTTTCTTCTGGCCGCGGGCACGGCGATTCTTGCCTGCGCTGCCGGCCTCACGCCGGCGCACGCGCAGGGGACCCACCTCTGGACACAGTCGCGCCTCGAGGAGTTTGAAAAAGGCACGCCGCAGGGCGTGGCTCTGGCCAGCGACGGAACTCTGCGCGAGGGGCCCGGACTGAAAGAGATCCTGACCACGCCGTCGACGTTTGTGTGGTCAGTTGCCGCGGACAAGAACGGCACCGCCTATCTGGGAACCGGTTCCCCGGCAACGGTGCTTCGGGTTGGCGCGGATCGGAAAGCCGGTCACGCTGTTCGAAACCAAAGACCTGAGCGTGCAGGTGGTGCGGGTGGGGCCTGACGGGGCGCTCTACGCGGCGACGATGCCGAGCGGCAAGGTCTACAGTCTGAACGCCAACGCCAGTGCGAAGCAGGATGAGAACCAGCGCCACGGTGGTGTTCGATCCGGCCAAGGTGCAGACGGCTGAGCCGGTGAAGAGCAGAAGACGACGGGACGGCGGCGACAAGGCTGCGGCAACGACAGTGCGAAGACGCATTACGTGTGGGATATGACGTTCGACTCAGCGGGGCGGCTGTACATCGCCACGGGCGGGCCGGGAGCGGTGTATCGCGTCGATCCCGTCAAAGGCGGGCGCGGCGCCGGAGCTGTTTTTCAAGAGCGATGAGCAGCATATTCGCGCGCTGGCATGGGACAAGAACGGCAACCTGATTGCGGGTTCGGATGGCAGCGGGCTGGTGTATCGCATCAGCCCCGAGGGCAAGGGCTATGTGCTGTTCGACGCGCCGCGACGGGAGATTCCGGCGCTGGCGATTGGCGCGGACGGAACGATCTACGCGGCCAGCGTGGGCGACAAGTCGCGCAATCCGCTGCCGCCGCTTCCGGTGCAGGGCACGGGCGTGGTGACGTTCACGGTGATGCAGCCGGGATCGCTGCAGGCCGCGAATGCCAGCACGTCGGCACCCGAAGGCACGGAGATCTACGCGCTGAAAGAAGGACAGGCGCCGCGCAAGATCTGGACGGGCAAAGACGAAGTTGTGTACGCGCTGGCGGCGCGGCCGGACGGCCTGCTGGCGCTGACGGGCAATCGGGGACGCATCTTCCGGATCCAGGAGAACGGCGATTATGCCGATGTGGGGCACCTGGAGGCGCAGCAGGGGCTGGCGATGACGGCGGCGGGGCACGGCAGCGTTCTGATCGGGACCGGCAACACGGGCAAGCTGGTGGAGTTTGGCGCGCAGGAGAAGCATGAGTATCTGAGCGACGTGCTGGATGCCGGGCGCGCTGGCGCGGTTCGGGCGCGTGGAGATCGAGCCGGGCTCGGCGGGATACGAACTGCTGACGCGCAGCTGGCAATGTGGAGCAGCCGGTGCGCGGATGGAGCGACTGGCAGCCGCTGAACGGCGGGCGCGGTGGCGTCGCCGCCGGGACGGTTTCTGCAGTGGAAGGCGGTGCTGCACCAGGGCGGCACGCTGGGCGGCGTGGGCGTGAATTACCTGGCTGTGAATGCGGCGCCGGTGGTGGACGATGTGGTGGTGGTTCCAGGCGCGCGGATCAATCCGCAGGCACAGCAGGCAGGCCAGCACGCAGACAGTGAACATTTCCCTGCCCTCGAGCAGTTCGGCGGCTAATGCGTCGTTTGATGCGGGCAGCTCGACCAGCTCCATCAGCGCGACGAAGGACCGGACGGCGATCACGGCGCGCTGGGCTGCGCACGATGACAACGGCGACGATCTGACGTTCTCGCTCTATCTGCGCGGCGATGGCGAACACGTGTGGCGGCTGCTGAAGGACAACATCACCGAAAAGGCGTACAGCTTTGACCAGACGCTGATTCCCGATGGCGGATATCAGATGAGGGTGGTCGCGAGCGACGCGCCGTCGCACACGCCGGCCGATGCGCTGACGGGCGAGAAGATCAGCGAGCGGTTTGAAGTGGACACTACGCCGCCGGTGATTACCGCATTGAAGGCGGCGGAGGAGACTCCGTGCGCCAAGGCGCCGTGTGCCGCGCAGGTGACGCTTCGATGCGGAGGATGCGATGTCGGCGGTGGTGAAGGCGGAGTATTCGCTGGACGCGGGGCCGTGGCAGTATGTGGAGCCGGTGGGCGCGCTGTCGGATTCGAAGCGCGAGCACTACGACTTCAAGGTTCCGGCTGCGGCGTTCAACGGCAAGACGGGCGAGCATCTGCTGACGGTGCGGGTGTATGACCGGCACGACAATGTGGGGCTGGCGAAGACGATGTTCCACGTCGGCGCAGTAGGCGAAGTAAGCCGCGCATGCGGTTTGAATTGTTTGTCGCGGCGCGGTATCTGCGGGCCAAGCGCAGGCAGGCTGTGGTGGGCGTGGTCACGTCGATCTCGATTGCCGGCGTGGCGGCCGGCGTGGCGGCGCTGATCATCGCGCTGGCCATCACCAACGGCATGCGGCGCGATCTGCAGGACCGGCTGGTGGACACGAGCGCGCACGTGCAACTGATGCGCGTGGAGGGCGACGGCATCCGCAACTGGCAGCCGCTGTTGGAGACGGCTGCGCAAGCTGCCGCATGTGACGGCCGCATCGCCGGGATTGTATGAACAGGTGCTGGTGGCACGCGGGGCGCGCGACGGCGGCGCGCTGATCGAAGGCATTCTTCCGGATCAGGAAATCACGGTGAGCAGCCTGCTGAAGCAGGCCACGCCGGGATCGGTGCAGGCACTGCAGCCATTGCCGGCGGGAGTGACGCCGAAGCCGGGCGAGCTGCCGCCGATTGTGCTGGGATCGGACCTGGCGGAGACGATTGGCGCGACGGTTGGCGATCGCGTGACGCTGATCAGCCCGCAGGGCGAGATGACTCCCTACGGCGTGATTCCGAAGTGGGTGCCGTTCCGGCTGGCGGGCATTTATCACTCGGGCTTCTATCAGTACGACGCGAACATGGGATTCATCCGGCTGGCCGATGCGCAGCGGCTGTTCGATGAGCCGGACCTGCTGTCGGTGATCAGCTTCAAGATCGACGATCTGAATCGCGCACCGGAGGTGGGCCGCGCCATTGAGCAGGCCGCGGGCAAGGGCTTCATGACCAACAACTGGATGGAGCAGAATCGCGAGCTGTTTCGCGCGCTGCGGCTGGAGCAGGTGGTGACCTTCATCATCATCACGCTGATCGTGATTGTGGCGGCGCTGAACATCCTGATTGCGCTCACCATGATGGTGATGGAGAAGACGCGCGACATCGCGGTGCTGATGAGCTTTGGCGTGGACCCCGCGCAGGTGCGGCGCATCTTTCTGATGCAGGGATTGCTGATCAGCGTGGTGGGCACGGCGCTGGGGCTGGTGCTGGGCTACATTGCGGCGTCGTGGGCGGGCGGGCACTACCACTTCATTCATCTGTCGGCGGAGGTCTATTCGATCGACACGCTGCCGTTTGCGCCGCGCGTGATGGACGGCGTGATCGTGGCGGCGGTGTCGATCGGGATCTCGCTGCTGGCGACGCTGTATCCGTCGGTGGCGGCTTCGCGGATTCTGCCGGCAGAGGCGCTGCGGTACGAGTAGCTGATCAGGTGATCAGGCGAAGAAGCTGATGGAGCTGTCCGAGGCGGAGATTCGCGATGCGAAGGGCGGCTCGGAGTTGTCGAGTTCGCTGTCCATTTCCTCGTCTTCGTCTTCGAGGCCGCGGGTGGCCTTTCGGCTGGGGGAGTAGGCGTCGTCGCGCTGCTGGCCGCGGAACTCGGCTGCAAAGACGCCGGTCAGGTCGGGGTTCCGGTCGGATCCAGGAGGCGAAGGGCGGACCGAGGAGACTGGGCGGATGGCACTGACCGGTCCGATGTCCATGGGTTCCTCCCTTCGCGGATAGGGAAGATATCGGCGGATCGGAACCACTCTTTAATGTCGTTGGGCGCGGTTTGTGCTGTTTTGGGACAGTCGTCACGATTTCGCGCGGTGGCGTCGCTTCACGACGTGGCAGGTTGGCAAGTTGGCGCGGGACGCCGCCAGCTATTCTTCAGGCGACTTTTTGGAGCGGGATTTGGCGAGGCGGGCGAGTACGGCCTGCTCGCGGAGGACCTGCTTGAGGGGGCGGGCGGGGGTGCCGTAGAGGACGGTGCCGGGTTCGGCCGACGCGGTTTTGCCATTGAAGACGCCGGACTGGCCGCCCAGGATCACGCCGGGGGCGACGTGGGCGTGGTCGCCGATGCCGACCTGGCCGGCGAGGACTGCGGACTTTCCTACCGTGCTGGAGCCGGAGATTCCGGTGAGGGCGACGAGGATGACGTCTTCGCCGATGTCGCAGTTGTGGCCGATGTGGACGAGGTTGTCGATTTTGACGCCGCGGCGGATGCGGGTTTCAGCGAGGGCGCCGCGGTCGATGGTGGTGTTGGCGCCGATCTCCACCTCATCTTCGATGACCAGTGTCCCCTGCTGGGGGAATTGCGTATAGGCGCCGGTGGCGGGGTTGCGGACAAAGCCGAAGCCGTCGGAGCCGAGAACTGCACCGGCGTGGACGACGACCCAGTTTTCGAGGGTCGTGCCGGGATAGAGGACGGCGCGGGGATGGATCTGGCAGTAGTCGCCGATGCGGACGCCGCGGCCGATGACGGCACCCGCCTCGATGCGGGTGCGAGCGCCGATGCGGGCGTTGTCTTCTATCACGGCGCAAGGGCCGATGGAGACGTCTTCGCCGAGTGTGACATTGACGCCGAGGACGGCGGTGGGGTGGACGCCGCCGATGGGAAGGGCGGGCTTGAGGAGTTTGGCGGCGCGGGCGAACCAGAGGCGGGGCTGGGGGGTTTCGACGACGCATTTGGCGGCGGGATAGGCGGAGACGAGGCCGGGGCGGAGGATGACGACGCCGGCTTTGCTGGCGAGGGCTTCAGAGGCCGAGGAGGCGTCTTCGGCGAAGACGATGTCGGCTGAGGTGGCCTGGGTCGGGGAGTTGACGCCGCGGAGGCGGTGGTCGGGGCTTCCCTGCGCGATGGTTCCGCCGAGGCGTTCGAGGAGTTCGCTGAGTTTCATTCGCTTACAAGATTACGTCACAATCGTGGATCGAACGGTAGCCAGTCGTAGGCACATCGGACAGACGTGGTTTCGCACCCTCACGGAAGAAAAAAGCCGCAAGGATGAGGCACGGGAGGTTCGCCGCGGAAGGAATGAGAACAGAATCCAGGTTCGTGACTCCGAACCGTCGGGTCAATACAGGCTGGGTTCGCCGGGGGGCGGGTCTTCCAGCGGCGGTGGATCCAGAGCCATTGGCCGGGGTAGCGGCGGATCCAGGATTCGAGGACGTTGTTGCACTGCTGGGTGAGGGAGAGGATGTCGGCTGCGTGGTCGGCGGTGCGGGTGAATTTGAGTTCGGGGCCGAAGTGGAGGACGTACCGCTGCTCCTTCTCTTCCCACAGGCAGAAGCCGGGAAGGACAGCGGCTCCGGTTTTGAGGGCGACACGGGCGAGGCCGGAGGCTGTGCAGGCGGTGATGCCGAAGAACTTGACGAACTCGCCTTGCGGCGGGGTCATGTTGGTGTCCATCAGGATGCCGACGGACTGGCCCGAGCGCATGGCGGTGAGGAGGCCGCGGGCGAAGTCGTCTTTGTGCAGGACGCGGTTGCCGTGGAGGCAGCGGATCGCGTTGACGTAGTCGTCGAGGAGGCGGTTGTCGAGGCGGCGGATGACCATGCCCATGGGATGGCCCATGAGCGAGTGGTAGAAGCTGGAGAGCTCCCATGCGCCGAGGTGGCCAGTGAGGATGAGGACGCCTTTGCCGCGGGCCTGGGCGGCGAGGTAGTGCTCGAGGCCTTCGGTGCGCAGCCAGTTGCGGGTGTTCTGCGGCGTGTAGCGGGGCATGCGGCAGAACTCGACGAGCTGCCAGCCGAGGTTGCGGAAGACGTGGCGGAGGATGCGGTTGCGCTCAGGGAGCGGGAGTTCGGGAAGGCGAGTTCGAGGTTGCGCTGGCCGGTGCGGCGGAGGCGGGAGAGGGCCAGGTAGCAGGTGACGGTGAGGATGCGGACGAGGATGCGGGCGAGGCCGCGCGGCAAACGGCCGAGGGTGCGGGCGATGGCCGTGACCAGCCAGTATTCGATCCGTTCCTGCATGGGCAAAGTTCAAGTGTAATTGGTGGGTGGTTGGAGCGCCGGGGAGTGGGGGGCAGGCATCCCATGTCCCCAGAGGCGGGACCTGGGTGGCTGGACAACCGGAGGCACGGCGGGTTGATGCTCGACATGGCCCCGCCGCCGAAGGCGTTGTCGTCGCAGACAACGCCGGCCGCC
>CAWFVY010000035.1:0-156225 GCA_963819365.1 uncultured Acidobacteriota bacterium | reverse complement strand
GATCGCCGCACTTAGAGAGAAACTCGATGCGCTCAATATCTCGGGCCGGAAAGCCGTGCCCTTCAAGGGCCTTCCTATAATGGAAAAGGCTTTCTTCCCTGGCGGAAACGGCCTGTTTGAAGGAAGCGAAGCGAGTATCACGGTTGGAGGAACCATCGTCCTTGGTTCCAACTTCGGCTGCAGGAGCGACTTCATCAAAAGCGATGGAACGCTGGTGCGAAGCGACGAGACCCGCACAAGCAGCACGTGGAAGGGACTCTACCGAATGCTGACGCCGCAGACGCATATTCAGTTGAGCCGCTGCTTCTTCACAAACGCGTGGCCTTTCCTGCATGAAGGAAAAAACAACGATACAGGAGCCTTGGCTCCTGAGTGGCTATCCGACGAATCGCTGATGAACGAGTGCGGTTATCTGTTCAGGGAAACCCTTTCCATCGTTCAGCCCAAGCTGATCGTCGCGCTGGGAGCGGCCGCAGCATTCATGGGACATTTGTGGCCAGATGAATTGGGCGAATGGCGATCCAACAAAGTCTCCTCCATCGATAAGCTGCCCATCGCCAGCATTGAACACAACGGGGCCACCATCGTTTGCACGGCAATCACGCACCCGTCTCATTCAAATTCCTGGCGACGCCAGTTGCCCTATCAAGATACGCGCGGCGAAATTCGCCTTCTTCAGGAAGCTGCAACCCAGGCAGGCTTGGCGTAAGATGACCTCTCCTTTGTCTGGCTTAACGCTCACCCTCCGCAGATTGATAGGTTGTCAAGAGCAGGAGGTCTTCATGAAATTTGCGGCCACCATTTTCTGGCACTGAGCAGTGCAAGCGCCTTCGCTCAACAACCTGCGATCCAACCTGCTGACGCCCTCGCCAAGCTAGCCTTCATGCAAGGCGACTGGGCAGGCAAACAGAATTTCAATACGGACGGCGGGCCGCCATGGTCGGCGATGCCACCGATCGCATCGAACCCGGCATTGCCGGAAAGTATCTATGCGAGATGCTTTCCACCACGCTCCCAGGCCGCAGGCCCACCGACACGCGCCACTTCATCTCCTTCGACAAGCAGACCGGGAAATACACGGCATGGTGGTTCAACGACACTTCCTACCACCCGACGCAACTGACCGGAGACCTTGCCGGAAACAAGCTTGTTCTCATGAGCGATGCTTCTGCGCAGGGGCCTGTCCTGCGAGCGACCTATGAGAATCCCACTCCAGACAAGCTGACGTTCCAGGTGGAGATGAAGAACGGCGATAAGTGGACCAGCCTCTTTCTGACTACGTACGCGAAAGACGCAAGCAAGCATTAGCCTCAGGCGCAGCCTTTACACGCGAGATGCTGCACATTATCGAAAACGGCCAGTCCGAATCCTTCGAGCGCAAACTGCGTGGCCAGAGATGCGCCGTGGGCGCAATGTAAAATCCTTTGGTTGCGGCGAACGGAGAGTAGGACTTTGAAAGTGGGATCTGAATTGGAACTGACTCTCGCCATTACCGGCGCATCCGGCGCGGTGTTCGCGCGCGAGATGCTGCGCGCCCTCGAAGCGGACCACCGCGTCGCCCGCATTCACTTCGTCGCCACCGACAACTCCCTTCGCGTGATCGCGGAAGAACTGGAAATCTCCGGTCGCAACGATCTTGTCGAGAAGCTCCTCGGTACCGCCCCGCGCAAAACCATCCAGCATGCCGACGCCAACATCGGCGCGGCGATTGCCTCCGGAAGTCATCCGTCCGATGGCATGATCATGCTACCGTGCTCGATGGGGACGCTCGCCTCCATCGCAAATGGCCTGGCCGATACCCTGATTGCCCGCGCCGCGGATGTGACCCTGAAAGAGCGGCAGCCCCTGATCCTATGCGTACGCGAGACGCCATTCAACCGCATTCATTTGCGCAACATGACGCTGGCCGCAGAGGCAGGAGCGACGATCTTCCCGGTGATTCCGGCGTTCTATTTCAAGCCGGTCGACTCGACGGAGATGGCGCGGCAGTTTGTGTATCGCGTGCTTGCCCACATCGGCTTGCGCCAGCCCGGCGCTTATGTCTGGAAGGCGGACGAGTAGCTCTCCGCGCTCGTCACGCCCTGTCTGACCGCGTGAGGGTGAGGACGGTGATGTCATCTTCCTGGCCGAAGGCCACGGCGGCGTCGGAGGCCTGCGCGGCATTCACATTCAAGGCGAAGAGCTCGTGGAGGCGGTCAAAGCTGAAAATCTCGCCCGAAGGTGAGCGCGCTTCGAGCAGGCCATCGGTGTAGAGGCTGCAGCGATCGCCGGGATGGATATGGATGGTCACTTCCTCGTAGACGGTCGCGGGATCGATGCCGAGGGGGAGTGCGCCCGGCAGGTCGATTTCCTGGTCGTTGATGTAGGGGGCGGGGTGTCCCGCGCTCGAGAGGTTGCAGAGGCCGTGAGCATCGAGGCGCAAGGCGAGACAGGTCGTGAATCCGCCTTGCAGGCGGCCATGAAGGCGGCGGCTCAGGCCGGCGAGGATCTCGGCCGGGCTTGAAGTGGTTTCCGCCAGGGTGCGGACGGCTCCAACGATCAGCGAGACGGCCATGGCGGCGCGAAGCCCTTTGCCGCTCACGTCGCCGAGGACAATGAGGGTTGATCCCTCCGCCTCGCCTTCCAGAGGAATGATCTGAAAGAAGTCGCCGCCGACGTCGAGCGCGGGATGGTAAGCGCTGGCGATGGTGTAGCCCGGCATCATGGGCGGCTTTTCGGGGATAAGGACCTGCTGGAGTTCCTGCGCGCTGTGCAGTTCCTGTTCAAGCAGGGCCTTGCGTACCTGTTGATCGCGGACCAGGCGGGTGACGGCGTAGACGATGGAGAAGAAAACCAGCAGGTCGAGCAGCGATTGCGCGTTGAAGTAGACAGGCCCGATGTGAAACAGCGGCGCAAGGAGCCTCTGCGCGAGCGTCCAGTGGGTGAAGCGTTGGCCCTGCTGTGCGGTGGCGATGATCACATTGATCAGTTGCGAGAGCGACGCGCTCACGGCCAGGACCCAGCGGACTGAGTCGAGCTTCTGGCGGAACCCAAAGGCGACCAGGACCAGCAGGTACAGATCGCACGGTTCGATGATCGCGGTGAGGATGCCGTCAATCCAAGCGCCTGTGTGAGCGGAGAATAGGCCCGATGGAATGTAAGTGAGTAGGCCATCGAGGAACGAGGTGCTGAGGCTAACGGCGGCGAGGATCTTCGCCCAGCGGACGAGCCGCGGACGCGTGCGCAGGTGAAGCATTTCGATGAGCAGGAACCAGAGCGCCACGTTGCGCAGTTCCCATAGCGGTTGCAGCAGGAACTGAACGAACTGGTTCGAGAGGGGCAGGCGCATCGTGTAGGGAAATGCCCAAACCACCGGGCTGATGGTAAATATCGAGAACCACAGCAGCAGGGTTTCGCGCCGGCGTCGAAGCCACAGGAGCAGGCCCGCGATGCCAACGGCGAGATAGAGCAGGTTGAGCACGTTGAAGTACATCGTGCCGCGCAGCAAATCGTAATTCCACGCGCCCAGATAAGCCGCGACGGAACTCTTGTCCCCGATCACCGGCGTCTCCATCAGCCCGCCAACTTCGCCGCTTGCACTGCTGCCGAGCGCGCCCTTCCAGAAGCGAATGGCGAGTACCCCCTCGGGCGCGCCGCGCAAGGTGAAGACGGCGGGAGCGTCGAACGCAGGCCAGGAGGGATGGGGTGGCATGGAGCCGTAGCGGCCAACCAGAGTGCCGTTCCAATAGACCTCGCAGGCGTCGGACAGGCGCGGCAGCACCAGTTGGAACTCCGACTTGAATCCCGAAGAGGGAGTGATGTGAAGGTGCAGCCGGTACCATGCATATCCGGCGTAGGCATAGTGGCTCTGCGCGCCCCACGGCCTGTCGGGCTGGATCGTCTCCCAGCCATTCTGCCCCGCCGCGTCGTCGATGCCGGGCTCGGCCCACTGCGGATTATCGCCGGTATGGAATTGCCATGGACCATCCAGATGGGCAGTTCCCATGCCGAAGCCATCAAGATTCACGACGGGAGCTGGGACCGGCGTCGACCCGTACGCGTGAAGCGCGGCCAGGGCAAGAAACACAACGCAGAGGGAAGGCAGCCGAATGCGCATGTTGCCCAAATTGTACCCGCGACCGTGCCTCGATGCCGGCCGAACGAATTCTTATTTGACAGGCCAATAGTAGCGCGATGATACTCAAAGGCGATGCGAAGCTTTAGCGAATGCGCGCGGGAGGCAATGGCCATGTGTATGTGCATGCCATGTAGACCCGTCCGTGCGCATCGACTGTAACAGCAGTCGATCTTGAGCAAACGGCCCGGGTCCAGGTGGATTCGGGCCGAGTTGTTTTCGCCCCGATTCCTCAAGATCCGATGGCGCCCGGCGCCGTGGCTCTTCTGAAACGACGACCAACCAGAGATCGAAGGAGCGAGAAGAATGCCTGAAGAGAAGAAGCAGCAGTTTGCCACCCTTGCCGTCCACGCCGGCCAGACCCCCGATCCCACAACCGGGGCGCGCGCCGTGCCGATCTACCAGACCACGTCGTACGAGTTCCAGGATGCGGACCACGCGGGCCGGCTGTTCGCGCTGAAGGAGTTCGGGAACATCTACACGCGCATCATGAATCCGACCACAGACGTGTTCGAGAAGCGCGTGGCGGCTCTCGAAGGCGGCGCGGCGGCGCTGGCAGCGGCGTCAGGGCAGGCGGCGCAGACCCTGGCGATTACGACGCTGGCTTCGGCGGGCGATGAAATCGTGTCGACGACTTCGCTCTACGGCGGCACCTACAACCTCTTCCACTACACGCTGCCCCGTCTCGGCATCAACGTGAAGTTTGTCGACGCCGACGACTTCGACGGGCTGCGCGCGGCGATCAACGATAAGACGCGCGCGGTGTACACGGAGTCGCTGGGCAATCCCAAACTCGACGTGGCCGACATCGAGACGCTGGCTGCCATCGCGCATGAGCATGGGCTGCCGCTGATCATCGACAACACCACGCCATCCGCGGCCTTGGTCCGGCCCATCGAGTGGGGCGCGGATATCGTGGTCAACTCGGCCACCAAGTTTCTGGGCGGGCACGGAACCAGCATCGGCGGCGTGATTGTGGATGCCGGCAAGTTTGACTGGGCGGCCTCAGGGCGCTTCAAGGAGTTTGTTGAGCCGGATCCGTCGTATCACGGCCTCTCCTACTGGGAGACATTCGGCCCTCTCTCGTTCATTCTGAAGGCGCGCATCCAGGGTTTGCGCGACACCGGCGCGGCGCTGTCGCCCTTCAACGCATTCCTGATTCTCCAGGGGATCGAGACGCTGCACTTGCGCCTGGAACGCCACTCGCAGAACGCCCTGGCTGTCGCGAAGCACCTTGAGCAGCACCCCGGCGTCGAGTGGGTAAACTACCCCGGCCTGGAGTCGAGCCAGTATTACAAACGGGCGCAAAAGTACCTGCCAGATGGACAGGGCGCGATCGTCACGTTCGGCATCAAGGGCGGATACGAGGCAGGGAAGAAGCTGATCAATTCGCTGGAATTGTTCTCGCTGCTGGCGAATATCGGCGACGCCAAGTCGCTGGTGATTCATCCGGCATCCACCACCCATCAGCAGCTTTCGGTCGAGGAGCAGGCCGCGACCGGCGTCACGCCGGAACTGGTGCGGCTTTCGGTGGGTATTGAAGACGTGCGCGACATCCTCGCCGATCTCGATCAGGCGATCGAGGCCGCCAACGGATCCGTATTCGCCGGCGAGACCGCCGGGGCGGGTCATAAGGCACAATGACAGTGATGTCCCAGGGCCAAAAAACCGTGGATGAGTCCGCGAAGGGCGAGGCGAGCGCTGAAGTCAAGCCTGCCCGCCCTCCTGCGCCCTCGCCTACGTACGAAGGCGACTTCGTGCTCGACGAGCACTTCATGCTGGAGTGCGGTCGCACCCTGTCCGGTCTTACCCTGCACTACGCGGTGTACGGCCGGCTGAACGCCGCGCGCGACAATGCGGTGCTGGTGTGCCATGCGCTGTCGGGGTCGGCGCTGGTGCACTCCTGGTGGCCTGAGGTGTTCGCTCCCGGCGGGGTTCTCTCCCTCGATCACGACTTCGTCATATGTATCAACCTGCTCGGGTCGTGTTATGGCTCGACAGGTCCTCTCTCGGTCAATCCTGAAACTGGCTCCCTCTACGGCCCCGAATTCCCCCTCATCTCCATTGCCGACAATGTCCACGCGCAATCCCGCCTTCTCGACTCCCTTGGCGTCCGCCGTCTCCGCCTGGTCATGGGCGGATCGATGGGCGGCATGCAGGCGCTGGAGTGGGCCGCGCTGTTCCCCGATCGCGTGGAACGCGCCGTCATCATCGGTGTGGCTCCTCTCGGCGCGATGGGGCTGGCGCTGAACCATCTGCAGCGGCAGGCGATCCAGCGCGATCCGGAATGGATGGAAGGGAACTACCTTCCCCAGAAGCCGCCTACGCGCGGACTCTCCCTGGCGCGGCAAATTGCCATGCTCAGCTACAAGTCCGCTCCGTTGTTCAACGAGCGATTCGCGCGTAACCCCAATCGCAATGGCGAAGACCCGTGGGGTCTGGATGACTGCGGCGGCGGACTCATCGGCGGACGGTTCGATATCGGCGGCTACCTCGACGAGCAGGGACGGCGTTTCGTCGACAGGTTTGATGCCAATTCGTATCTCGCCATTCTCCGCACCATGGACACCTGGGACCCACTTCGTGGGGGGTGTACGTCCGAAGCCGTATTCGGCAAGATAAAAGCCCGCCTCACCTTCATCGGCATCAGCTCGGACTGGCTCTTCCCACCTGATTCCGTGAAGGAATTCGCGGAAACCATCCGGGCCGCCGGGGCGCACGCGGACTATCGCGAGATGGTCAGCGATCACGGGCACGATGCGTTTCTGGCCGAACAGGCCGAACTGCTCCGCCAACTCCAATAAAAGTCACGGCAAACAATTCGCTGCACGGCTCATCCAAAGGGTTGGGAACTGTTGTTGCCCGTTTGGTGTCTAAGCCAGTATGCTCGGCGAAGATTCGTCGCTGCAGGCCACGGGGCATTCGGGGGTACAGTTCGCATATATTCTGCGAATGACTGGGTATGAGAGATTCTGGAACGAACGAGCGGTTCCGGGCCATTTCGGTTTGCGGCGGGCCATCCCCGGCTCCGACGCACGGGAACGGCCGCGCGGCGATCCCGCCAATTCCTTCTGAGGGCTTAAGTTCCCTTGTCAGACGCAGCAGGCCTTTCTATAATCCTTCCAACAACGCATCGGGAGCCGTGGTAACGCTTTCCTTACAATCGCGGGGAGACAACCGCAACCCTCTGGACGGTTGCCTATCGGCGGGCGAGTGCTTGAGATCGATTTCCATCTTGAATTTTCCCAGGAGCACTGAATGAAGAAGTTTGTATTTGCGTCGGTGATGGCGCTGGCGGGCATCGGCCTGACGGCGGTCCCTCAGCTGCATGCTCAGGACCCCGGCCAGGTCACGATTAAAGACCCGGCCGAGTTCAACGCCTACCAGATGTTCAGCACGCAGAGCGACCCCAAGCAGAAGGCTGCCGCCGGGGATAGCTTCCTGAAGACGTATCCGCAGAGCGTGGTGAAAGGCGCTGTTCTAGACCAGATGATCGACGCCTATCAGCAGGCTGGCGACTCGGCCGGAGTGCTGAAAACCGCGCAGACGCTGCTGCAGGTGGATCCGAATAACCTGAAGGCGATCCTGTACTCCGTTCTGATCAAGAAGCAGCAGTGCAGCGCTTCGAACGGCTCGGATCAGGCCACCTGTGATGACGCCGCCGCCCTGGCACAAAAGGGCCTCACCCTGCAAAAGCCGGCCGCCACCGCGGATGCCGACTGGCAGAAGCTGACCCATGCAGCCATTCCGATCTTCCACTCCGTCATCGCCCTCGACGACACGGTGAAGAAGGACTTCAAGGGTGCACAGGCCGAGTATTCGGCCGAGCTGAAACTATACACCGACCAGGAGACTTCGAGTCCTGGCCCGGCAATGAATGATACTCTCCTGCTCGCCCAGGCCTATAGCCAGCCGGGCTCCTCGCGGGATCTGAAAGAAGCGATCTGGTTCTATGCGCGCGTTTGGGCCGTGGCGCCCGCGCAGTTCAAGCCGCAGATCGCAAAGCCGCTCGAGGCCTACTACAAGCAGTACCATGGCAGCCTCGACGGCCTTGACCAGCTCAAGCAGGCCGCCGCCTTGGCCACCTTCCCGCCCGCAGGCGGCGCTCCTGTCGCTCCGGCGAAGAGCCCGGCGGAGCAGATCCACGACCTGATCGCTTCCACACCCAATCTCGATTCGCTGGCCCTCTCTGACAAGGAAACGATCCTGGCGATGGGCACCAAGGAAGACGCCGACAAGATGTGGGCCGTTCTGCAGGGCAAGCAGACCCAGGTCCCCGGCATCGTGATCGCGGTAACTGCGGACCAGATCCAGGTGGCCGTTACCGAAGATGCGAAAGCTTCCAAGGTAGCCGACTTCATCGTGAATCTGAAGAAGTCTCTGACCACGGCCGAACTGAGCACGATCCAGCCCGGCTTCGAGTTCAAGGGCGCGCCGGAAGCTGAGTTGGCGGGCACCTACGACACCTACAAACAGGTTCCGGCCACCGACACGACCTCCGCCTCGGCGCAGATAGTGCTGAAGGACGGCGAATACCTTCCAGCGGAAAAGAAGAAGCCGACCGCGGTTCATCACGCGCCGGCCAAGCACCCCCGCTAACCCGATCCGGCCCGGCGCCCATCATGACGCCCGGCCCCCAACATCCTGGGAAACTAAAAGGGCAGCCCAACGCGGCTGCCCTTCTTGTTCAGGTATCCTTCTTTTCCTGTCTTTCTGATCCCTGTTGCCTGTTCCCCGTTCCCTGCTTTTTTCACTCCCCCAGCATGATGCGCTGAATGGACGAGGCGCGCCCGGTCTGCGGATCGCATGCCACCAGCGCCGCGCAGATCTTCGGATTCCCCCTGGCCGCCTCGAACTTGCCGGGCATTCCTGTCCGGAACCGGTGCAGGACCATCTCCGTTTCAACGCCGATAACGCTGTCGTAGGGGCCGCTCATGCCCACGTCGGTCTGGTATGCAGTGCCATTGTGCAGAATCCGCTCGTCGGCCGTAGGAATGTGGGTGTGCGTGCCCAGCACCGCGGTCACGCGGCCGTCGAGATGCCAGCCCATGGCGACCTTCTCGCTGGTGGCCTCGGCATGGAAATCGACGACGATCACCTTCGCCGAAATGCCTTCCAGAACCTTATCGATGGCGCGAAAAGGATCCTCCGTTCCGCCCATGAAGACCTTGCCCATCAGATTGACCACCGCATAGGGAACACCACCCCGCGTGACGCCCTCGAACACGCCATGTCCAGGCACGCCCGGGTAGTAGTTGACCGGCCGAAGAACCCGGCGCGGTTGTTCCTGGCTGTTTGCCGGGACAGAATTGAGGTATTCGATCAACTCCCTCTTGTCCCAGACGTGATTGCCGGTGGTCAGCACGTCGGCGCCGAGGTCGAACAGATCGTCGGCGATGGCCGGCGTAACGCCGAAGCCGCCCGCAGCGTTCTCCGCGTTGATGATGGTCAGGTCGACAGCGTGCGACTCGCGAATGTGCCCGATGTGTTCGGTCACGATCTTGCGCCCCGCGCTGCCGAAAATGTCGCCGACAAAAAGAATGTTCAAACGAGCGGCCTCTGGCTTTCAGCCTGGGTAGGTCAGGGCTTCAGCCCTTACATGGAACGCCACAAAAACAACGCCTCGGGCTTTAGCCCCTTGCGGATACACCAACGCGGAATTAGCTTTGCGCTTCCGCCTTCTCGGTCCCTTGGTCCCTTGTTCCCTCAGTCCCTGTCTTTCTCATCAGCGGAAACAGAATCACATCCCGAATCGACCTTGAACCCGTGAGCAGCATGGTCAGCCGGTCGATCCCAATTCCTTCGCCGCCGGTCGGAGGCAGCCCATACATCAGCGCGCGCACATAATCCTCGTCCATCTGGTGCGCCTCGTCATCGCCGCGTCCGCGTTCGTCCAACTGCTGCTCGAACCGCCTGTGCTGCTCCACCGGATCATTGAGTTCGCTGAAGGCGTTCCCGATTTCAAAGCCTCCAATGAAGAATTCGAACCGCTCCACCCACTCCGGATCTTCAGGCTTCTGCTTGGAAAGCGGCGACACCGCCGTCGGGAAATCGTAGATGATCGTCGGCTGCACCAGGAACGGCTCCACAACGGCTTCAAACACGTTGTAGATCGTCTTGCCCAGCGGCGCTCCCTTCGTCGACTCGTAATAGACATGCCCCAGCGCCTCGCGGATCGTCTTCAGATCAGCCCGGCGTTCCTCGCTCGCACCTTCCTCGGCGCGCGACTCATCCAGCGAACTCAGCGCCGCATAAATGCGCGCCTGCAGCACCTGCGTCGACTCGAATGCGCTCATTGCCGGCTTGGGCCCTGCTTCATGGGGCCAGAAGTGCACAATCGCCTCGCGCATGTTGAACCGCTGCCACTTGCCCAGGTCGATGGTGTGCCCGTCGAACTCCGTGATCGTTGTCCCGTTCACCTCGCGCGCCACATACTCGATCAGCTCCTCCGTAAGCTGCATCAGGTCGTGGTAGTTCGCATAGGCCTGGTAGAACTCCAGCATCGTGAATTCGGGATTGTGTTGGGTGCTGATGCCTTCGTTCCGGAAGTTGCGATTGATCTCGTACACGCGGTCCATGCCGCCCACGGTCAGGCGCTTCAGATAGAGCTCCGGCGCGATGCGAAGGAACAGGTCCATGTCCAGCGTGTTGTGATGCGTCCGGAAGGGCCGTGCCGCCGCGCCGCCGGCGATGGGCTGCATCATCGGCGTTTCCACTTCCAGAAACTCGCGGTCATCGAAAAACTTGCGGATGGACTTCAGCACCTTGGCGCGCTTCACAAACACTGCGCGGCTGTCGAGATTCGAGAACAGATCCACGTAGCGCTGGCGGTAGCGGATCTCCACATCGGTCAGTCCGTGGAACTTCTCCGGCAGGGCCAGCATGGCCTTGGCCAGAAACGTCAGCCGCTCTACGTGGATCGTAAGCTCGCCCGTCCGCGTCCGGAACAGGTATCCTGACGCGCCGATATGGTCGCCAAGATCGAGCAGCTTGTAGAGCGCGAACCCCTCTTCGCCCACGGCGTCCAGCCGCACGTAGATCTGCAGCCGCTGCCCCTCCTGCTGCAGCGTGGCGAACCCCGCCTTTCCCTGGGCGCGGATAGCCATGATGCGCCCGGCAATCGCAACCGTAACGCGCGGTGACTCGAGCTCCTCGGCCGTCGACTCGCCCCACTTTTCACGGATCGCTGCGATCGTGTGCGAGAACGGGAACTGGTTGGGATACGCCGCCTGTCCCAGCTTCTCTATGTCGACCAGCTTCTGCCTGCGCAACTCAAAAAGACTGCGCTCAAATTCGGATTCGAACACGTGGATTCCTTCTTCGTCCCTGAAGTCCAACGCCCAGTATATCGGCTTTTGCGCTGCAGCCTGCCTCGCGCCCGCCGCCCGAAAGCGTGTATAACCACCAAGGATGCCCTTCAACAATCCCATTCCGCCTGACCCTGACAGCGACCGTCAGCCCAAACGCGACTCCGGCGGTCTTGCCACCCTCGTCCAGGCTGAAAAGCTGATGCAGATCGCCATCCTTCTCCCCTCGGCGGCATTTATCGGATGGCTGATCGGCGCATGGCTCGACAAGAAGCTCGGTCAATCCTGGATCGGCATTGCCGGCATCGTCTTCGGCGGAATCTCGGGGCTCGTCTACGTGATCCGGCTCGTCATGACCACCGGAACCGGCGACAACCATGGAAAGGGAAGTAACAACGAACTGTGACCGAGCAGACGCACCCCATTGCCGGCCTCACCGACGCCGCGCTCAGCGCGATGCTCAAGCGGGCTATCCGCATGACGCTGATCCTGGGCGTCCTCGCCGCCGTGATCCTGTGGATCGCCTCGGGATGGCGCGATGCCGGAATGCTGGCCGTCGGAGCCATCCTTTCGGCCTTCAGTATCCTCGAGTGGCAGAGGCTCATCAAGCTGTTCAATGCCAAACTGGACCAGCAGCAGACCCCTCGCGGCGCCACCCTCGTCGTAAGCCTCTTTCTCCTGCGCCTGCTTATCTTTGCGGCGGCAATTTATGGTAGCCTGAAATGTCTCCGTGGATCGGCGATTGCTCTGCTCTGCGGCTTGGCCCTGGCCCTGTTTGCCATGGGATGGGAAGCCCTCCGGCTCCTTCGTGACTAGAACCGAACCTCAGCGGCTGCTACTGAATTAGAAAGAAGTCCGATGCACGATTCGTACTGGATTACAAATCTGCTCAATGCACTGTTTGCGGGCCCCGTTGACGCCCTTATGAAAGTCGTCGGCGTACATCCCGCCGACCCGGCTCATCCCATCAACAACGACTTTGCCCTCGAAGTCCTGATCGCCTTCGGCCTTATCGCGTTCTTCGCCATTGTGCGCATGAGCCTGTCGGTTGAGAATCCCGGCGCCCTGCAGCAGGTGGCCGAGATGATCCACGAGGGCGTCGGCGGCCAGGCCGAGCAGATCATCGGCCACGGCTATCAGCGCTTCCAGGCGTTCACCACCTGCGTCTTCCTGTTCATCATCATCATGAACCTGACGGGCCTGATCCCGGGGATCATCACGCCCACCAGCGCGCCCGTCGTTCCCCTCGGCATCGCCATCTGCACGTTCCTCTACTACCACTTCTACGGGTTCAAGGAGCAGGGCTTCGTCGGCTATCTGAAGCACTTTGCCGGCCCCATCTGGTGGATCTCCTGGCTGCTCTTTCCGATCGAAATCATTTCGCACTGTGCTCGCGTGATGTCGCTCACCATCCGTCTTTACGCGAACATGTTCGCCAGCGACCTGGTCACGCTCGTGTTCTTCTCGTTGATCCCGGTGGCGATCCCTGCGGTGTTCCTGGGATTGCACGCGTTTGTGTCGCTGATCCAGGCGTATGTGTTCATGCTGCTCTCGATGATTTACCTCAGCGAAGCAGTCGCGCACGAGCATTGAGAAACCGCTATTAGCCCTCAGCCGTCAGCCCTCAGCGAGATGAGCTGACGGCTGAGAGCTGAGGGCTGATGGCTGAAGAAAAGTTTCTGCCGGAGAGCGCTTCCGCTCCGGACACAACAGACGGCCGCAAGCGTGAGGGGGCCAGCACGGTGAGCCTCAACCACCCACTGGCGGCCAATTTATAGGGAAGCTGGAGAACTATGAAGAAGTTTCAATATCTGTTCATGACCCTGTCGGTCCTGTGCTTTGCCATTCCGGCGTTTGCTCAGGCCGGCGGCGCCACCGCCCCGATCAACCTGGTTCCCATCGGCGCCGGCATCGGCATGGCCATCGCGGCCGGTCTCTGCGGCCTCGGCCAGGGCCGCGCCACCGGCTCGGCCTGCGAAGCCCTCGCCCGCAACCCCGGAGCCCGCGCAGGCATTCAGCTCCTGCTCGTGCTCGGTCTCGCCTTCATGGAGTCCCTGACCCTGTTCACCCTGGTCATCGTCTTCGCCAAGGTCAAGTAGCCAAACCAGCTTTTCCTGAAGTCAAAACAGCCCCGCCATCGAGCGGGGCTGTTTCATTTCCGAGTAAAGGAAGTATCGGCGGTGACTCGCCCCGGTCTAAAAAATGGACTTCGATATCGCCAAGCCGGAGACCCGAATAGAGTGTTCAGTATGAGGTTGAGGGCAATCGTCGGTGTCCTTCTCGCTGCGGCCATCCGAGTGTTCGCGCAGGAGACGCTTCTTTTTGATGTCAATGCATACAATCCGGTCCCAAGCCCGGACGGGAAGCTGATTGCATATGACGTTACGGGACGCAAGCTTGATGGTAGCGGAAGCGGTGGTTTCGGGCGCTCCAATTTGCTTTCCCAGGTCGAGTTCTCCGATGTGAGCGGGAAAATGAGATGGGATCCGAAGGTTGAGGGATTTCTGGGAGAATGGCTGCCGGACAGCAGCGCGATCATTACGTATCGCGACTGGCGGTTTGCATTAGCGAGCCCGGCCAAGGTCAGTCAGAGCGGGTCCATGACATCATCTCATCCTGAGAATCGTCCAGAGCCCGCCGAACGCGCTACTTTCCTCCCGCACTACGGTGCGTTTGTTTGGATCGAGCATGCTGATGTAGGCACCGCTCGGCAACGAACCGTCCTGCAGACGAAGAGCGGCCCGATTGCCAGTCTCGATGCTTTGCTCCCAATCTCTGCCTTGATTGTGCCTTCACCTGACGAGAGGTATCTCGCGGTCGGACACCGTGGTCCGTACTTATATGAGGATCCGAACTTGTGGATCTTCGACACCGTAAAGGAAACGTGGACAAACCTCGGTGCTTTTGAGATTCATCCTGATCCAGTCTGGGACTACATCAAGCCCAGCTGGAATCCCTGGTTTTACGATAGCCATCATCCGGCATTCTTCTCAGATTCGACTCTCTATGTCGTCTCGCCCGATGGCAAGAATCGTCGTAAAGTGGTGGACGCAACTCATGCGGGTTTGGCCGTTCCAAGTCCTGACGGGAGCATGGTCGCCTTCATCACCTCGACTCCGCGACCAATAAGGGGCGGCCCGACCTGAGTTTCTGGGGAGGATCATCCATTTGGTCGTGCCCAGTGGCGGCGGCAACGCCGTACCGATCACGAAGCCATCGGTCGACAAGACCTACGGCCTTCGCTGGCTGTCAAACACATCTCTCATCTTCGACCGCATCGGTGAGGGGCTTTTCAATGACGGTGCGCGGATTTGGACCGCTTCAGTTGCAGTCAAATGACGATTTCGCCTGATGGATACTGATTTACAAAATGATTCCTTGTCCTTACATCGAGGTTCCGGGCGAATAGTGGTCGTATCGTGGATTGCGAAACCGGCACGCCCAAGGCGTGGGTGATTTCAAGTACTCCGCCTGATCTCAGATTGGCGGCATGACGTTGTACGAATTGGGAGTATGCCGCTATATCGGGCGGGGAGATTGATTGTAATCCTCACGCACCTCCCAAGTGTGATGGCCGGCACATCCTCTTCCGCGTCTCCTGCTCCATCATGAACCGGTGTCAGGCCTGCGCTATCTTCAGCACCCTGTTCAAACCGCCTTCGCGGCTCCCTGTAAATCCACACTCGCTGTTAACCAAAAAATTAACAATTATCAAATCGATTAATTTTTCACAGTTGTCAATTAAAGTCATTAAAATAAACAACTTAAAAGATTAGCGCCTTTTCTCCGTATATTCGCTTTTAAGGCACCTTTAACCTCCCGCACCCCTTCCTTTTCGATCGACTTGTCATCCATGGTAACTACTAGGTAAACAGTCGCGCGCATCGGTACCAGAATCTTGCCAACGCCCCGAGAACCCGACGTCATCGCCCCGCCGCAGGCGGAGCCGTCGCCCCAGCCCGCAGCAACCTGATGGCCTGCCGGTAATCCAGCGTCGGCGTCACCGGCGAGAAGTGCGACTCCTCTTCCAGGGTTTCAAACGACTTTGTCCGGATGAGCACGCGCGCCGAAAAGTTCATCTGAAAACGCACGATGTGCCACACGCCGCCACCCACGTCGGCATTGTCCATGTTGATCCATCCGCCCTTGTAGAGCCGCCCCAACACGCCCCAGCCGAACTCCACGTCCTGCTGCAGAGACGCCTGCAGGTGCATCACCCTTACCTGCACCGGGTCGATCCAGACCTCACCAGTCATCGCGGTCAACACCTGCGTCTCCAGGTCAGGCGGCATAAAGCTTGGATTGGGCGAAAACACGAACCGCGCCGCGCTGCCTGAGCCAGCCTGCACCGTGCCCGCATATTGGTAGATGAAGGCATTCGGCATCGCTCGCAAAACCTTGAGAGCCTTCTGCGTATCCTCGTCCTGTCCCAGTTTTCTGTGCCTCTGCTTGCCGGGATCGGCGAGCAGATCATCGAGCCGCTCCTGCTCCTTCGCCGCGTCTGCCTCGCTGAGAGGCTTATCGTTGACGGCCCGCAGCATTGCCACGGAACCATCGTGCGTCTCCAGGATCTCTTTGGTTGTCGAAAGCCGGGGGCTCGACTTGTGCAACAGGTACCGCATGGGGTGCGAAGAGTCCTGTGCCGCGCTCAACTCTGCCGCGAAGGCGCGCTGCACCAACTCAGTGCCCTGCAGTGCAGACACGGGAGCGTTCTGGCCCGGCGCGGCCACTGTGATTGTCAGCCAGAGTGAGATCAGCTTCAGAACCGTGCGCACGCTCGGTGACCTGTAGGCCCTTCAAACCGGCTCGAAAAAGGGAATCTGCCGGTCTAGTCGCGTTGAGGCAACAGCTCATCCGTGCCGTGAACGCGCCCAGGTAAGTGGGATCTCGTCCCGCAATTGGGTTGTCTCTCAAGCCGGCAAAAAGTGAGCTTGAAATCCAGCAAGCCTTATGGCAGAGAACTCTGTAATTAGACGTCCGTGCCGCGCTTTCCGGTGCGGGGTTTGTCGTTGAATGGCTGTCTTGAGTATAGTTCGGGCAGAGCCTGGCGTCGCAGCACTTGTGGTCCAGAACAGGAATTTCTGCGCTACCGCAGCGCCTGTCAAACCTCTTGCCGGCAACACAGGGCTACACTGGACTTAGATTCCAATTCCATCGCCCGGAAGGAACTGAAACATGGCCGTTGACAATGGTGCTGCGCGGATCGGGAAGTCGATCGTGGTCCGCGGTGAAGTAAAAGGTGGCGAAGATCTCATCATCGACGGACGCGTGGAAGGAACCGTCCAGCTCGCGGATAATCGCCTGACCATCGGTCCCAACGCAGACGTATCCGCTGACCTCTCGGCGCGCGACGTCCTGGTGCTTGGGAAGGTGCAGGGCAACATTACCGCCACCGGCCGGGTTGAGCTTCGTGCCGGCTGCCAGCTCGTCGGCGACATCCGTGCCTTCCGTCTGGCGGTCGAGGACAACGCCGGGGTGCGCGGAAAAGTCGACCTGACGCAGAGCGCCAAGCCGGCTGAAGCTGGGTCCGGTGCCCCAGCGGCACAGGTCCCGGCGCCCACGCCGGCGCCGATCGGCGGAACCGTCTCCTAGAGGACGAGTGTTTTTTGTGAACTGTCCGGCGGCCGGCACTCCCGCCGCCGGAAGGGGTATTTGGTTTGATGATGCGTTGGTTAGAGAAGAAGCAGAGCGCTCCGACGTCCGGTTCGCCGGCCGTCTCCGGACCGCGTTTCCCGCGCTACTCCGGCGGGTGGTCTACGCTCCGCAAGCGTCTCCAGACCGAGCCCGGGCTGCGCGTCATCGATACCGGCGCTACATCGCCCACCAACATCAATTACCTCACCGCGCTCGGCCATTCTGTCTACATGGCGGACCTCGTCCACGACGCGTGCACCGGCGACTGGCAGCGCGGCGCTGACGAGGACGGCAACACCATCTGGGATGTGGACGGGTTCCTCGATTCGACGCTCAACTTTTCAGGGAAGAAGTTCGACGTTGTCCTGCTGTGGACCACGCTCGACTACCTGCCCGAAGCCCTGGTTGCGCCGGTCGCCACCCGCCTCTACGAGTCCATGACTCCGGGCGGCTCGGTGCTTGCCTTCTTCCATACCAAAACCCAGGGGCCGATGACTGAGAACAGCCGCTTCCACGTCACGCCCACGGACGAAGTGGAGGTCCAGGCCGGCGAACCCTACCCGATTCAGCGCGCCTTCACCAACCGCTCCATCGAGCGCCTCTTCACCGGCTGGTCCGGCCATCGCCAGTTCCTGGCGAAAGACACCCTCTCTGAAGTCCTCATGACCCGCTAGGCCAGGCGGCGCGCGGCTCGTCATCTTCTTTCTGGCGACAGGGCGGGAACCACAGACCCAACCCGGCGAATCTCTTTTCGCGACCCACCCGTCGTGACGAAGATCCACGCCGTTGTGGCATTCTAACGGCGGAGGGACTGACGAGATGGCGGCAGCGAAGGGATTGCGGATTACCTGGCTGGGACATGCGACGGTGCTGATTGAAACAGCGAAGGGCACCAATATCCTTATTGATCCATTCATGCAAAACAACCCGAAGTATCCGAAGAATTACGAGCTTCCTTCGACGATTCATTACATCCTGCTGACTCATGGGCATGGCGACCATATCTCGGACGCGGCGCCGGTGGCGAAGAAGCATGGCTCGACGGTGGTGGCGATTTATGAGCTGAGCGACTTCGTGGCCAAACAGGGCGTGGAAAAGACGATTGGGATGAACCTGGGCGGCACGGTGAAGCTGGACGATGTGGCGGTGACGATGGTGGATGCGAAGCATTCGTCGGGCGCGCAGGATGCCGGCGGGACTCACTACGTGGGAGTGGCGGCGGGGTTCGTGATGACTCCCAGCGAAGGGCCGGTGCTGTATCACGCGGGCGACACCTGCGTGTTCGGAGACATGCGGCTGATTGGGGAGTTATACAAGCCGGAGATTGCGATGCTGCCGATTGGCGGGCACTTCACGATGGATCCCAGGGAAGGCGCCATGGCGGCGAAGCTGCTGGGTTGTAAGACGGTGCTTCCGATTCACTGGGGGACTTTCCCGATGCTGACTGGGACGCCGCAGGAACTGGCAAGCCTGGTGGATGCGAATGTGAAGGTGGTGCATTGGTCGCCGGGAGAGACGGTGTAAGAGACAGGGGCCAAGGGGCAGAGAGACTGATCCGAAAGATGAGACTAAAAAGGGGCTGACTTGATGCCAGCCCCTTTTTTAGTTTTCGTGCGATTTACTTGGCAGCGCTTTTCTTCTGTTCTGCCCAGCGGCGCTTCACAGCCTCAGCGATGCGGCGGCGGCCTTCAGGTGACAGGCGGCGCTTCTTCTTAGCGGGTTTGGCTGCGGAGACAGCAGTCTTCTTGGCCTGAGCGGCAGAACCTGCGAGCAGTGCACGAGCCTGCTGCAGTAGAGCAATTTCACGATCGATCTGGGAAAGAATTTCAGTTAGTCCCACGGACTTCCTCCTGCTTTCTATTTTTGGTGTGGTCCAACCAGCTGTGTAACAGGGCCCGTGGCTAGCCCACCTGTCTCCACCATAACTTCCGATGGCTAGGGAAGACAAAGGAAAAGGGGCACCAATGCGGGGGGCATTTGTTTGCGCTGAACGAGTACGAAGGTAACCATTGCGGTCGCGTTATTTAGCGGTTGCGAGGAGGAGGAGACGCCGGATGCTCGCTGGAGTCGGCCGCAGGATGCGGGGCGGCGAGCTGCTGACTCCCCAGAGGACCTGAGTCAGCGGAGAGGTTTGCGGCGCGGTAATTGCGAATATCACGAAGAATGTCGACCTTCTCACGCGCATACTGGCCGGCCAGGCGAGTCAGCGCGTAGGTGATGATATCGCTGTGATGCAGGTCAGACACGGTTGGATCGCGACGCATGTTGAGCCAGAGACGATGGACTAACTGGACGTCATCGGGACTGAGATTGGGCGCGTGCGGGCCGATGTAGAAGACTTTGGACTGGCCATTGGGCTCAACGACATAGAAGTTGAACTGGCGCTTGGGCTCGGGCAGAGCTTCCCACGCCTGGCCGATGTGATAGGCCTGGTCTTCGGCAGTCATCTTGGTAGAGATACCTGAGACCACTGAGTCGACTTCGAGGGAGTTAGCACTCTGCGCCAGGGCCGCAAAGATGTCGCCGGCAGGGACGACCAGCAGCGAGGCAGTTTTGCCGAAACTCTCAGCGACCGAGATGGCCTTGGTGAAGAGCATCTGCTCGTGCTCAGAGAAGCTCTGCTCCTCAGAGGAGAGAAATTCCGGTCCGCCGACTCCCATAATGCGCACGCTGAGGACAACGATGTCGGTGTCGTCGGTAGCGTTGCGGGCGAGCGCCCACTTGAGGGCGAAGGGATTGGCGGCGTCGCGCATGGTGACCATGACGCCGCCGGGGCGGATGTCAACGGATTCGCGGCTGATGGTGTCCTGGTGTTCGAGCTGGAAATGCTCCTTCATCTGCCGCGCGGTCAGGGCATGCCGGCGCTGGTTCTGCTTTTCGCTGATGCTGAAGATGACGAAGAAGGCGCCGGCGAAGGCGATGCCGCTTACCGTGGCCACCGACTTGGTGAAAAGGTTGGTGACCGCCGTGGAGAACAGAACCAGGAAGACGCAGGCAAGGCCGACGGGAATTTCGGTTTTGCCGATGCGGATATTCGGCGGAACCTTCCAGCCGCGCTCGCCCTTGTATTTCCAGCGCAGCACCAGCATGGCGAGGGAGTTGAACGTGAACGACCAGATGACGCCGAAGGCATACGCCTCGCCCAGGGTGATGACGTTGCCCCGGGTGACGATGATGGTGAACATCTGGAGGGCGAAAACCAGGTTGACGATGCGGTAGCTGGTGCCGAATTTGGGGTGTGGCTTACGGAACCAGTCGGTAAGCACGCCATCCTCAGCGACGCGCTGGAGCACGCCGGTCGAGCCGATCATCGAGGTGTTGATGGCGCCGGAGAGGATGAGGAATCCGACGAACACGACCACGATGCGGAACACGAGGTGAGCGAACGGGGGACCGCTCAGATACATCGCGATTCCGGCGATCAGGTTGTCTTGGTAGATGTGGGTGCGCTCCCATGCAGGGATGAGCATGGAGCCGAGCAGGGTGGCGCCACCGGTAAAGATGAGGCTGTAAATCGCGATGACGATGGCGGCGCGCTTCAGGTTCTTGAGCTTGGGGTGCTCGATCTCGCGATTGACCTGGGCGAGGGTCTCTTCGCCGGACATGGCGAGGATGGAGTGCCCAAACGCCATGAGAATACCGAAGAGGCCGAACATGGGAATCAGGTGGCTGCCTTTGAGGAACCCAAGCGCGTCTTCGCTGAAGTGGAGATTGGATGGTATGGGAGCGGGGGGCAGGGATGAGCCCTTCGCGAGGACGGAGTAAACGCCCCAGACGAGGAGAACAACCACCATCACGCTGGTGATCTGCATGACGCGGAGGGCCTTGTCGCTGGACTCCTCGATGCCCTTGATGTTTTGCCACCAGTAATAAATGGTTACCACCGCGCAGAAGACCGCGGCGGTATGGTTCATGTCGAACTGGAAGGGATGGCCGTGGCCATCCGTGAGGACCGGAGGCAGCCAGCGGTTCTGGTAGGCCACCTTCATCAGCTCGTTCATGAGGCCGGTGATGTACTGGCCGGCCGATACGCCCGAGATCGGCCCCGTGAGGATGTAGTCGAACATCAGGGCGGAAACGCTGAGCTTGGCGAAGCCGCCGCCGAGTGCCTCCTTGACCACGCGGTAGACACCGCCGCGGGTGAACATGGAACAGCTTTCGACGTAGACGGCGCGCACCGCGAAGCTGAACAGCATGATGCCGAGGATGAACCAGGGCGCGGCGGCGCCAATGGCCTGCTCGGCGATGCCGCCGGCATAGAACGCGGAGGAAGCCAGGTCATTCAGGACAATTGCGGCGGCTCGCCAAAAGGAGATGAATGTGAGCATCACGGAGGATGCCACAATGAGCCGAACGCGGTCGGAGGGCGGGGCTACGGTCGTTCGCGAAGAGGCCATCACTAAAATTGCCGGCGAGCGGCCGGCCTGTAAAAGTTCCTTGGGGCGAGATTCTCTGCTTTCCCTGTCCGCCCTTGGCTGAGTCTAGAGCCGAACTTTGCAGGTGTCAATTAAATCCACATGAAGAAAGAGAAGTTACTCATAGAAAACAACTTCATCGGCTCCCAGGTTTTGAGGCTTTCACCGCAGGCAATCGAACAGGACCAATCCAGAAAGAGTTTCGCGACCGGAGACTTTGCGACGGGCTGCTGGGGAAAACATGCAGAGATTGTAGAGGAAAGTCAGAAATAGAAAGCAGGCAATAGGAACAGGGCGGAGGTTCGCCGGGGGCCGTTGTGACCTTCCACTTCTACGGGCCATTCACGGCTCTCATTTACACTCGGCGCAGGATGCTGGAACAACGTTGGATGAGGTCGGCGGCGGCGGTGTTGAGCGCCGGGCTGCTGGAGTTGCCGTTTCCGCTGGCGGGGCCGATGCCGCCGTGGCGGAGCGTGTTTGCGTGGTTTGGGCTGGCGCCGCTGATCTGGGCCGTGCTGCGGATGAGTGAAGATGCGGAGCGGCCGCTGCGGCGGTCGTTTCTGGTGGCGTATCTGTGCGGATTTCTCTGGTACATGGGCAACTGCTACTGGGTGCGCGACACGATGTCGCGCTACGGGGATATGCCTGCGATTGCGCCCGTGCTGCTGCTGGTGGCGTTCAGTCTAGTGCTGGGAGGGTATTTCGGGCTCTTCGGGCTGGCGCTGGCGGTCGTGCGGCGAAGATTCGGCTTGAAGTGGTCGCTGGCGGCAGCGCCGTTTTTGTGGGTGGCGCTGGAACTGGCGGCGGCGCGGATTACGAGCGTGCCATGGGATCAGTTGGGGTATTCGCAGGTGGATAACTCGTTCATCACGCCGCTGGCGCCATGGACGGGTGTGTATGGGATCAGCTTTGTGGTGGTGGCTTGGAATGCGGTGTTGGCGTGGTCCTGGATGGGTGCGCGTCAAAAGACAGTCCGGGGCCGCCCGCAGCCCAGCGTTGAACCCGAAGGTATGAAGTGGCGCATCCTGCATTACGCATTTGGTGGAAGGGCTGCCACGATGCCAGCCTGGATCATCTGTTGCGGATTCATCGTGTGGTTCCTCAGCTACGGTTACCTGCTCTTGCCGCGCGACGCGCCGACCAGCGCCACGGCCGTCCTCGTCCAGCCGAATCTCGACGTGGCGGCGGACAACAGTTGGGCGGGCGCGGAATGGGACAAGAACATCGCCCAGTTCGCGCACCTCGCCGGCGAACAGTGCAAGACCTACATTGCCGGTATTCCGCAGACGGGCGCGACCTCGGGCGAGATCGTCTGCCCTCCGTATCCCACGCACCCCGATCTTGTTGCATGGCCGGAGTCACCGGCGCCGTTTGCCGAGGTCGATCCGGCCTTCCAGCGGATGGCCGCGAAGATCGCACAGCAGGAGAGCGCACCGCTGGTGGTGGGCGGCGTCGGCATGGATTACTCGGAGCAGGAGCAGCGCTGGAAACAATTCAACTCGGCGATGGTGGTGGGCGCGGACGGTAAGAAGATCGGACGCTACGACAAGATTCACCTGGTGCCGTTTGGCGAATTTGTTCCTTTCCAAAAGCTGCTGTTCTTCGCGAAGAAGCTGACGGGGCGCGTCTCGAGGTTCGATCGCGGAACCGATCACTCTGTCTTTCGCATCGAGGACCAGCACGGCGCGATGCGCCGCTACGGTATCTTCATCTGCTACGAGGCGGTTTTTGCGGATGAGGTACGGGAGCTGGCGAAGAATGGCGCTGAGGTGCTGGTCAACATCAGCGATGACGCCTGGTATGGCGACACCAGCGCTCCGTGGCAGCACCTGAATATGGCGCGGATGCGAGCGATTGAGAATCGGCGCTGGCTGTTGCGCGATACCAACAACGGGGTGACGGCGGCGATCGATCCGTATGGACGGGTGCGGCAGAGTATTCCGCGGCATACAGTGGACGCGCTGCCCGCGCAGTTCGGGTTCAGGGATGATGTGACGTTCTACACGCAGCATGGGGATGTCTTCGCGTGGCTGTGTGTGATCGTCGCGATCAGTGTTGTGGGTGTGCCGCTTTTTGGAAAGCGGACCTAGCTGGCATTCAGGTGAGCGGCTGCAACTCGCCCAGCACGGTGGGGATTAGCTCCGCTACCGTGGGATGGATGTGAACCGAGTGGGTGAGCAGCGAGGCGGGCTGGCGCGCATACATGCAGGTGGCGATGCAGTGGATGGCTTCGTCGGCGCCGGTGCCGATGAGGGTTGCGCCGAGGATGTGCTGGGTGTGCTCGTCGACGAGGACTTTCATGAAGCCGAACGTTTCGCCTTTTTCGATGGCGCGTGAGACGCGTGTCATGGCGCGTTTGCCGATGAGCGCGCGGATGCCGCGGTCGCGGACTTCATGCTCATGCAGGCCGACGTGGGCCAGCGGCGGGTCAGTGAAGAGCGCATAAATGGGGATGCGGTCGCTGAGGCGGCGAGCGGCTCCGTTGAGCAGGTTGTCGGCGACGATTTCGTAGTCGTTGTAAGCGGTGTGGGTGAAGGCGGCGCGGCCGTTGCAATCGCCTAGCGCGAAGACGTGGTGAACGTTGGTGCGGAGCTGGTCGTCGACCGGGATGTAGCCGTGGGCGTCGGTTTCGATACCGGCGGCGGCAAGGTTGAGGTCGTCGGTGTTGGGGGTGCGGCCGATGGCGAGCAGCACATGCGAGGCCTCGATGTGCGGGGCGCGCTCATCGCACGTGACGCCGACGTGGATGCTGCCGGACGCCTGCTCGAGATGAATGCAGGTGGCGTTGACGGCGATGTCGATGCCTTCCGATTTGAATACCTCGTGGATGACTGCGGAGGCGTCTTCGTCCTCGCGCGGGGCGAGGCGCGGATGCTTGTCGAGGATGGTGACTTCAGCGCCGAAGCGGCGAAACATCTGCGCGAATTCGCAGCCGACGTAGCCGCCGCCGACTACGACGAGATGGGGCGGGAGTTCTTCGAGCTCCAGGATGGAAGTGCTGGTGAGGAAGGGAACCGACCCGACCCCGGGCATGTCGGGGATGAGCGGGCGCGCGCCAACGTTGAGGAAGATCTGATCGGCTTCGAGCAGGTCGTCGCCGACGCGAAGCGCGTGGGGCGATTCGAAGGTGGCGTGGCCCTGGACGACGGTGCAGTTCTTGGTGCCGCGCAGCCACTTTTCGACGCTGGAGCGGGCGTGCTGGACGATGGCGTCTTTGCGAGCTTTGACGGCGCGGAGGTCGATCCGAACCTGGGTGTCGCCGTCGCCAGTGGTGAAGCCGAAGTCCTTGCCGCGGCCCGCAAGGTGGGCGGCGTGGGCGCTGGCGACCATGGTTTTGGTGGGCGTGCAGCCGGTGTTTACGCAGGTTCCGCCGAAGAGATGGCGCTCGACGAGGGCGACGGTTTGACCGGCGGTGGCGAGACGCACGGCGAGGGACGGGCCGGCCTGGCCTGCTCCAACAACGATGGCGTCAAAGGATTGCTTCATGCGGGGCCTCGCGGGGAGTGGGATCGGGGGCGCAAGCGGGGCGTCAAGCAGAATGGTAATCCATTGGCGCCGGGGCGTTTTTTGGAGTGGGTGGGACGTGTGGTTTCCCATACCGCGGTTTGCGATGGAACCAGCGAGCCCAAAAAGCAGGTTCTTCCCCTTCGCGTGACTCAGGGTCAGAAGGACAAATCAAGGGCGCGTGTGGTTTCCCATTCTAAGCTCGACAAGGTTGCGGGTAGAATGGGGCAGCCGGCGCCCGTTCGTGGCTGGCTTGGATTTGTGGTCCCCCAGACGCCCAAACGCGAGGCACCCGCGCACCCGCCAGGATGAATACGAAAGACCCGGAATCAGCGGATGAGCACAGTTCTATCGGAATTGGAGTCGACCATGAGCAGCGTACAAATCGGGCAGACGAGCTTTGAGATGCCCCCGCGAGAGGGGATCAGCATCGCGCACTTTCTCACCGTCGCCGACATCGAGCGATCGGCTCGCTACTACGAAAAGGTCTTCGGCGCTCGCATTCTGAGCATGGGCGACGGCAACGCGCCTGCGTACCTTGAACTTGCGAATATCTGGATGATTCTGAACGTTGGAGGCGGGCCGACTCCGGACAAGCCGACCGTAACGCTCAGCGTCCCCGACCCGAATCACATCAACAGCTTTATGAATTTCCGCGTTGCGGATATTCAAGCGTGCTACGAGTTGTGGAAAAGCCGAGGAGCCGAGTTCATCACAGAGCCGATCCCCAAGTACGGCGAGACGCGCTGCTACATCCGCGATCCTGACGGATACATTATCGAGGTTGGACAGAGCACCGACCTCAGGTACGGCTAACGCTCGGCGCGGGGGCCGGTCAAGTTTATTTTGGTAGGGGGTGCACCGGGCGGGGGCGTCGCGCATCCTATGGCTCCAAAGGGGGTGTTCCGGAGCGGCCATGTTGCCCAATCCGGAACCTGGGACCAAGAGAGGACGTTTTCCGCCGAGTGACTTTGCCAGTCCATTTACACTAGGCACAAGATCTCGCGGGAATCTTCTCTTATGGCGTTGTTGCAGCCAAAACTCAGCTTGAAGGTGGCACAGCGCCAGGTCCTCACCCCGGGCCTGATGCAGATGGTGAGCGTTCTGGCGCTCAACAAGCTCGAGCTCAAGGAGATGATCGATGCGGAGATGGTCGAGAATCCCGTTCTCGAAGAGATCGACGAATCCGTACCCATGTTCGATGAGGTGGCTGGTCGACAGGAGTTACGGGAGCGTGGACCGGAAGAGACCCCGATCCCAGCCAAGGATCCCTTCAACGAGGTGGATTTCGGCTCCTATTTCCAGGAGTATCTCGATCCCGGCTATCGTACGCAGCAGGAGTACGAGGATAGCGAAAAGCCCTCGTTTGAGAATTTTCTCTCGCAGCCTACGTCGCTTTCAGATCACCTGGCGTGGCAAGTGGGAGCTCTGACGCTCGATAAGGACCTGGAAACCGCCGCCGAGTTCATCATCGGCAACCTGGATGAGAATGGGTACCTTTCGACCAGCGAAGCTGAGCTGAGCGCTTCGTTTGCGGAGCTTTCTTCAGGAGAGCCTGCCGCCGAAGCTGACGGCCATTCCCCCGCCGAATTGAACGGAGCGCAGCCGGAGGTGAGCCGGGCGCAGGATCTTGTGCATCGGGGAATCGACCTGGTGCAGCATCTGGATCCGGCCGGCGTGGGAGCGCGCGATCTGAGGGAGTGCCTGCTGATCCAGATTTCCGCGCAGCAGCACGAGTTTGAGCAGCTTTACGCACGCAGCCACCGGATCGAGCCGCCCAGGGACGTGGAGGAAGGCGAGGAGCCGGACGAGCTGGAGGAGAATCCGCACGGGAGCCTGAAGGCGGAGGCGGAAGCGCAGCTCGAAACACGACGCCGGGCTATGGTGGTGGCGGCGCTGATTGTCGATAAGCACCTGCAACTGCTGCAGAAGCGTGATGTGAAGGACGTGGCGAAGGCCGTCCAGACCACTCCGGACGAAGTGCATGCCGCGGTGGATTTCATTCGCACTCTCGATCCCCGGCCGGGACGGCTCTACAACCGGGAGCAGACGCGGCTGATTGAGCCGGATGTGACGTTCGTGAAGCGGGGCGGCGAGTGGGTCGTGAGCATGAACGAGGAGGATTTGCCCAGCCTGCGTCTGAGCCGGCGATACCGGCAGATGCTGGTGAGCCAGTCCACTGACCGCGAGGTGAAGGACTACGTCAAGGAGCGGTTCCGGTCGGCTCTGCAGTTGATGCGAAACATCGCGCAGCGCAAGAGCACGATTCTGCGGACGTGCGAGGTGATCGTGCGGCGGCAGCAGGAGTTCCTGGATGAGGGAATCGAAATGCTGCGGCCGATGATGATCAAGGAAGTGGCGGAGGAGATCGGGGTTCATCCGTCAACCGTAAGCCGTGCGGTTGCCAATAAATACGCGCACACACCTCAGGGAGTGATTGAACTTCGCGCATTCTTCTCAGAGGGCGCGAACGGGCCGGAGGGCGCGGATACGCCGCTGGTGGTGCTGAAGCGGAAGGTACGGAAGCTGATCGAAGAGGAAGACGCGAAGCATCCGCTGACCGATGACCAGCTTGCCGCGATGCTGCAGGCGCAGGGGATCCAACTGACGCGGCGGACGGTGGCGAAGTATCGCGAGGATATGAATATTCCCAGTACGCATCAGAGGCGGCGGCGGGACTGAAGCGTCAACCGACCTCAATCACGCCGGCGGCTCAAAACACATCATTCACCGGAACGACGAACACACAGCGCACGCATGTTATAGCTGAAGCTGCCGGCAGGGAACGAGCCCTGCGACTGATCATCCATTCGGGCGAAATTGAAAACGCGCGCAAACGCCGAACCATCTCTTGAGATTTGAGAACTGCTCCAGTCCCATCCGGTTAGCATGAGATTCCCCTTTACGCGCACCAAGGTCTCACCAGCATCAAACACTGTTTGAATACTGGCGCTGGGATCATATATCCCTTCCAACTCCTCAACGGTGGGCAGACGCCAGTCATTGTAGCTAGCAAGCTGCAATTTGGTGCAATAGTCGCTGGCTTGGTTCCAGTTCACGTCCGAGCCATTATCCTTTTTGGCCCACATCAGCCCGGTGGCGGGGTCGGACCAGGTGGGATGCAGCGCGGCCTCGGCCTGAGCTTGTTTTCTGATTATCTCTTCTTGCTGCCCCTTCAGTTCCTGATCGTGTTCATTCTTCAGTCGGATCTCGACTATCTTCTGGCCCTGATCGACCTCCGCTTCGATGCGAATTCTGGTCACCCCATCGGTGGTAGCGGCACGGATAAGATGTTCGCCCAGTGAGACCGGAACGACCTTTGAGACGTCGGCCTTGAGCGTGTCCATGGGGTGCCCATCGAGCTTCCAGTTGCAATCCACGTCTGCTGTGACAAGCAAGGTTGCACCGGTTTGCGCCCCTGCGAGTGCCGAGAGGCAAAGACCAAGGAAAGGAAGTAGCAGACTACGAATGCTTTTCATGAAGAATCCACTTTCGTGAGAAATCCGATTCGGGTGTGCATTATATGGACGCTCCCAATGCGATTCATGCTCCATAGCCAAGGATACGCAGGGGCAGGGGCTGAAGCCCGTTGTTTTTAGGTAGCTTTTCGGCACGAGCGGAACCCGGCAAAGGAGCTGCCCCTGTCAATATTCCCTCTTTACATCCAAATTGGTGCGGGGTTCCTCTGACTTAACGAGGCGTCTGCACATTGGTGCAGTTATGCAGGGGGGAACTCACGATCCCGAACACAATTCCCAAGATCAACGTCATTGGAGGGAGGCATTGTCCCGCGATGGGATTTTACGTGTCTTCGAGACTCGTACGCGGCGATCCCTGACGCGGATGGGTCTTCTTTGTGCCGTGTATCGCGAAATGCTATAGAATCCACAGTCTCAGGCTGATATTTTGCCTGGGCAAAACAGAGCAGAGCGGAGGCTGACCATGGAAGTGGAGTTGACCGCCAGACAAGTACGAATTCCCAAGGCGCTGCGCCAGCAGGCCGAGGAAGGGATGAACCGCATCGCCCGCATTCTGGGCAAGACCACCAGCGCATCCGTCACGTTCAAAGTGCAGCGTCATCTGCATATCGCCGAGTTGACGGTGAATGCGCGTATGCACACCATCGCCGCGAAGGGGCAGGCAGATTCGCAGGAATCGGCATTGCGCGCGGCGCTGGCGCATGCGGAGCTGCAGGCAGTTCGTTATCGCGACCGCAATCTTACACGCAAGCGGCTGCCCAAGGAGGAAAAGATCGCAGAGGCTCCGCCGGTTACGCGCGAGAAGAAGGCGCGCGCGCAGGGGGATGGGGATGGGTCGCAGAAGAAGGTGCGGGCGGCGATTCCGGCGCACTCCTTCCCGGCTGCGCCCACGGTGATGGAACCGCACATCGTGAAGAGCGCCGATGCGATAGCGATGCGTCCGATGACGGTGGAAGAAGCAGTGAAGGAAGCCGAGTTTCGCGATAAAGATATTCTTGTCTTCCGCAATCCGGGAGGCGACCTGTTTGTGCTGCACCGGCGCCGCGATGGCCAGATGGAACTGGTCGAGGTGCCTTAAAGCAAGGGGAGTCCGGCGGGGACGGGGGCCCGCGCCGGACAGTCCATGATGAAGATCCAGTAGTCGTCTGAATGGGGGAAAACAGCCCCGCAAACGCAGTGCCGCGCGAGACGTGCAATTGAAGTGTGCCGGAGAGCCGGACCTTGCAGGCTATTGAAAACATGGAGCTTTATAGCGGATTTCGGGGGCGCGGGGGAACTTTGGTATGAGGCTGGAACCACCTTTGAGGGATTCGAGGGCGGTTCTGCCGTATTTACCATCAATGAACGGCTCATGCGCTCAAGATGCGCGATCCGTCGCGGCTCTCAGGGTGGGGGCTACGGGGCCGGACAAGTACGGGACAAACAGCTACCGGACAAACCAGGTGGGACATCACGTCGGGCAATCGAACCAGGCAATCTGCATAGAACAGTCAGCTAGAACAAGCCCGCTTAAGGATATAGACAGGTGGAGGATAAGATGGCGGCGCTTGTTTGGGATGGAATCAGATTGATGCGGCCGGAAAATCCCGACTCCGCGCAACAGCGCGTGGTACTCGACGCGCTGCCGGTGCTCGTGTTTGTGGAGCGCGGCGGCACAGTTGTGTACGCCAACGCCGAGGCGCGTCACGAGATGGGAATTGACGGAGAGTGGCAGGAGCGCCCGGTAGACGACGTGCTGTGGGGGCTGCTTCCGGGAACCGCCGAACCTCGCACCAAGCTTACGGGCAGCAAACGCGGCAGCCCGTTCCACGCTACTCTGGCCTGCAAGAACGGCCGGATGACGCCGGTGGAAGGGACCCATCGCATCATCGATGGAGAGGTGCGCGAGAGCCTGATCGTCGCGCAGGTGACGGGGCGCGAACACGCTCCGAAGTCGGGCCTGATGGATGATGTGCTGGCAAGCCTTCCGGAAGCCGTGGCGATAGTCTACGGTTCCAAGGTGCTCTACACGAACCCTGGGTTCACGAGAATCTTCGGCTACGCGGCTGACGAGGTGAGCGGCGGCGACCTTCGCGAATTACTGGTTCCCGAGACCCGGCTCTACGAACACTTCATGCTGCAGAAGGCTGTGGACGAGCAGGGGCAGGCGTCGGTTGAGACGGTACGGTTCAACAACAGGGGCGACCTGGTGGATGTGGCGCTGCAGATGTCGGCGCTGAAGGTGAACGGCGGCAAGGCGGGATATGTGTTTACGTTTCGCGATATCAGCGAGCGCAAGCAGGTGGAGGCCAAGCTGCAGCACGACGCCATGCACGATGTGCTGACGGGACTGCCGAACCGCGCGCTGTTCACGGATCGCCTGAAGCTGGCCATGAGCCGGCGTGAGCGGCGTACGGACCAGGGATGCGCGGTGTTCTTTCTGGACGTGGACCGCTTCAAGCAGATCAACGACAACCTTGGGCACGCGGCCGGAGACACGCTGCTGATGGCAATCGCGGATCGGCTGCTGCGAGTTCTGCGGCCGCATGACACCGCGGCGCGCATGGGCGGCGACGAGTTTGCGGTGCTGGTGGAAAACATTATGTCGGTGGCGGACCTGGATGCGGTGGCGCAGAGAATTCTGGCTGAGCTTGACCGGCCGTTCGAGGTGCTGGGCCACCGGCTCCAGGTAATGACGAGCCTTGGGATTGCGCTTGCCGGCGACGACCATCAGACGCCTGAAGAAGTGATTCAGGATGCGGATGTTGCGATGTATCGCGCCAAGCAGGATGGCGGGCACCGGTATGCGATCTTCGACCGCCACATGGAAGTGCAGGTTACAAACCAGCAGGAACTCGAACGCGAACTGCGCGACCTGGTGGCGAACCGCGATTTTGTCTATTGGTATCAGCCGATTTACCGGCTTTCGAATGGACGGCTGGAGGGCTTCGAGTCTCTGTTGCGGCGCAAGATGCCGACCGGCGCGCTGGAAAGCTTCCGCGACATGCTGCCCGTGGCCGACGATACGGGGCTGTCGATCAGCCTGGGGCGCGACTCAATCGAATCGGCGTGCTCGCAGGTTCTGGAATGGGATCGCCGCATGCCCGGTAATGGCATGGTGATCTCAGTGAACCTCTCGCGGCGACAGTTTTATCAGGAGGAGATGGTCGCGCAACTGAAGAAGACGCTGGTTTCGGCGCGCATCGATCCCTCGCGGCTGCTGCTCGAAGTGTCAGAAGTGACTCTCAATGAGAGCCCCGACAAAGCGCTGGCGATTCTGCAGCGCATGGTGGACTGCGGGGTGCGCATCGCCATGGACAACTTTGGAGCCGCGCTTGGCTCGCTGAATCACCTGGTGCGGATGCCGATCGACATGGTGAAGCTGGACGCAAAGATCACTGCCAGCGTGACCGGAACGGGAAGCCAGCTTGCCATGGTGGAGTCGCTCATTCATGTGTGCCGGGCGGCGGGCGTGCAGTTGCTGGCGCATGGAATCGAGACGCAGGGGCATCTGCGCATTCTGCAGGAGATGGGTTGCGAACTTGGACAGGGATACTTCCTGGCGCCGCCCGTCGATGCGAAACAGGCAGAGTATCTGGCCGCGCACAACGGCCGGACCGCGGCGTTTACGGATCGATAGAACCGACGAAGAGCAGCGCGTGCAGTGTTAGGATGAGCCCATGTCGGATCAGCCACCGCCGCCGAACTCCACTGCGGCCAGCAAAGACAACCAAAACGAAAAAGAACTGGTGATTGTCACCGGCATTTCGGGCGCGGGCAAAGCTTCAGCGCTGAAGGCCTTTGAGGATCTGGGATTTCACGCGGTGGATAATCTGCCGCTGGAATTGCTGCACGACTTTGCCAAGCTGGTGCATAAGTCGCCGGAGATCCAGGACGCAGCCATCGTGATTGATGTGCGCGAGGGGCCGACACTCGATCAACTGCCGGAGATTCTGAAGAGCGTAAAGATGGTGCTGCCGACGCGCGTCGTCTTTCTTGACGCGCAGGATGCGGTGCTGGTGCGTAGGTACTCCGAGACGCGGCGGCCGCATCCCCTGCGGAAGTCGGAGACAGTGTGGCGGTCGGTGGCGGAAGAACGGCAGTTGCTGGACCCGATCCGCAACGTGGCCGATACGCTGATCGATACGTCGAACTTTAACGTGCATGAACTGAGGGCGCACATCCAGTCGCGTTTTGGGCAGGAAGAACAGGTCAGCAATCGGTTGCTGGTGTCGTGCCTGAGCTTTGGATTCAAGAATGGCGTGCCACTGGATGCGGACATGGTGTTCGACGTGCGGTTTCTCCCCAATCCTCATTTTGTGTCGGAGTTCAGGAAGAAGACGGGGAAAGACCCGCGCGTGGCGGAGTATGTGCGCAGCTTTCCGCAGACGGTGGAGTTCCTGGGGCGCGTGACGGATCTGATGCTCTATCTGCTGCCGCATTATGTGCATGAAGGGAAGAGCTATCTGACGGTGGCGTTCGGATGCACGGGCGGACAGCATCGCAGCGTGATGATGGCGGAGGATATTGCGGAACGGCTGCGCGAGGCGGGGTACCAGGTGAAGGCGGTTCACAGGGATATTCCGCGGGAAGGGTGAATAGTGGTTAGTGAATAGTGTGTCAAGTGAAGAATCAAGAATAGAGGCCTGCTTCGGTGAGTGAAGCAGGCCGTTGTGTTTCAGAAGGTCTTCTTGATGAGGGCGTCGACGGCGAACCCGCCATTGGGATCGCGTGTGGCGCTGAGCGAGACTTTCGGCGAGATCTTGTATTGTCCCTGGACGGTCTGCGTGGCTTCAGCGGTGTTGGTGGAGAAGGTTACGAAGAGGCTTCCCGTGACGCGCTGCTGGATGGTGATGTTGGCGCCGGACTGCTGGCCGTTGGCGTTGCCGAGCACGGGGCTGATGGAGAGCTGCGAGATGCCGGCCACCTTGGCAACGCGGCTGGTGATCTGGCTCGACACCTGGCTGGCGACGAGCGACTGCGCCATCTGATTGGTGGTTGCGGCGGGCGATGCCGCGGCCTCAGTCGTTGCTCCGAATGCAAGCAGATTAATAATGTCGGCTTGAGGAAGCGCGGGGTCGGAGGTGTACTGCGTCTGCATGCGATCGGTGGGGCCCTGGAATCGCATGTTGATGTTGTACTGCTGGATGGTGGTGGTGACCGACGACGTTGACGACGGCTTGGGTTTGCGACGGGTTGATGAACTGGATGGTTCCGCCATTGAGGATGTAGCGGTTGTTGTTGAGGATCATGTCGCCGCCGGTGAGATTGACGCGGCCAAGGATGACGGGGTCGTCGGCGGTGCCGCGTACCTGGAGATTGGCTGAGCCATTGACGCTGAGCGTGCGGCTCACGAGCGCTGACGTTGTTGGTGGAGTGAACGAGCGAGATTGAGGCGGATGTTCTGCGTGATTCCACCGATGGAGGGCGGCGGCGCTCACGTCGCTGGAGAACTGGCCGATGAAATCGGTGAGCTCGAAGGCAGGCGTGAAGGAGATATTGGTGAGATCGACGTTGCCGCCGAGAACTGCGTTGTCCGTGGTGCCGGCAAGATGGATGTTGGCGTCGATACCTTCGCGCATGCCCTGCGGATAGAGAAGGCGGATATTTCTCGCGGCCATGCCGAGATCGAACTGAATGGCGGGGCGATAAGCGACGCCGCCGGATGCGGTGACCTGGCCGCCGCCGACAGTGCCCTGGAAGCTTTGAATGTTGATGCGATCCGTGGTGAGCTTCAGCACGCCGTTGCCGTTTTGCAGGCCGACGGGCAGATCGGCGCGATGAATAGCTGGCGTTGACGATGTCGATTTCGCCGCCGATGTCCTGCGCGGATGTGCCGTGGGAGTCGATGTTGAAGCGGATTTGGCCGGCGGTGCGGATGTCGGGATCGAAGATCTGCGCGAGGGCGAGGTCTACGTTGCCTTTGAGGAGCAGCGACATGGGGGCGTTGCTTCCGACGGGAATGGAGCCTTCGAACTCGAGGTTGGTGTCAGTGCCTTTGATGGCCGAGTGCTGCACGGTCAGCACGCTGTTCTTGTAGTCCGCATGAATGGGAGCGGCGGCTGCGAGTTGGATTGTGTTGTTGTAGTTCACCTTCAGATAGGGAATGGTGATGTGCGCCTCGAGGAGGTTCTTGTTCTTCGCGGGACCGTGCAGGGTGGCGTGGAGTTCGGTGGCGCCGGAGAGCGTTGCGGCATTCGCAGGCGAGTAGAGCGCGACGAGCGGCTGCAGTGGGATGTTCTGGGTGTCGAGCGTGGCGTCGGTGTCGTAGTCGCCGGTGAGGTTCACGCGCGCTTTGGCCTGGATATTGGTGTTCAACGCTGCGGAAGACAGCGTTGCGTTGGCGACGTGATTGGCAACGTTCGCGTCGAGCTTGATGTTGGCGACCTGCTGCTTCTGGATGGTGAGCGAAGGGATCTGAATGGACGCGGTGAGCTGCGGGTTGTCGAAGCTGCCCTGACCGCTGGCGTGGATTTGGACGGTGCCGGTGGCGTCGAGGTTCTTCGCTTTCACGGTTTCGAGTTTCTGGATGTCGATGCCGGTTGAGGTGAGCTGCGCGGTGTAGGTCTTCTCTTTGGGACGGACAGTGACGTTGCTCTCGATCGATCCGGCGGGGAGCTTGATGGAGAGAGTAGCCTGCGCCTGGTCGCCGGTGCCGCCGAAGTTGACCTGCACGGAGTTGATGGGCTCGCTGTAGGCGCTGGCATTGGTGATGGAGAGAGTGCCGTTGCCGATGGGAGTTTCTTCAGAGCCGTGCAGCGTGAGATGTGTGTTGAGCGTACCGCTGACGGGCAATTGCTGCTGGCCCGCGAGTTTGGCGAGGCTGGCGATGTCGAGTTGCGAGGCGTCGAGTTGGATCTGAAGGGGGCTGGTGTTTGTGAATGCCCATTGGTTCAGGCCGACGCTGGCGTTGAGGTTGATGCGGCCTTTGGGAAGCGGCTCGAGATCGGCGTTGATGAGGCGGGCTTCCGAGGGGCTTGCGTCGACGCCGGTGCGAAAGACGCGCCAGGTGCTGCCGTTGACGCGAAGGTTGTTGGCGGCAAGCTGACCGGTGAGATGCGGCGCGGAGGTGGATCCTGTGACGTTGCCGTTGAAGGTGGCGGAGCCGGCGAGATCGAGCGGCTGAGGATGTTGGCCGGGTTTGGGCGTCGAGAACATGTCGGCGATGGAGGCGAACTCGCGGAGATCGTTGGCCTGCAGTTGAATGGCGAGCGCTGAGTGATTGCTCAGCGTGCCGTTCATGCTGACGGTGGTCTGGGGCGTGCGCAGAGAGCTGTTGGCAAGAGCGATGGACTTGCTGACGCCGGTGTAGGTGGCGTGGATCTCGCCGTTGATGGGGACTTGGCCTGGTGCGGTTGAGGTCGTGCTTACCGTGGTGATGGCGGCGGGATGCTTGCCGGTGGCCTGGGCGTGGATGGTGGAGTCGACCTTGGCGACGAGGTCGTCGAGGGTCTTGCCCCATGTGGCTTTGGCGTCGGCGTTGAGGACGCCGTTGATAGCAACGGGCTGCTTCGATTTCGATCCGGCGAGACTGCTTGCCTGCGCGAGCGAGACGTTGCGCAACGAGGCGGTGAAGTCGGAGTGCGGTTGGGCGCCGCCGATTTGTTTCATCGTGCCTTGCGCGGTGAGCTCACCGCCGAGAATGCCGGCGCGGAGATCGTGCAAGACTGCGTCGCCGTTGGAGAGCGAATAGTGCGCGGCGATGTTGTCGATGGCTGCGCGGAGAGACGGCGTGTTGACCAGAATCTGCTTGCTGGCGAGATCGCCGTTGATGGTGAGCGTCTGCAGCGCGGGCACATTCTCAATCATCTGGTAGGCCGCCGATCCGGTGGCGTGGACCTGGCCCTGCGGAACAGAGGGATTGTTGATGAGCTTTGCGAGCTGCGCTCCATCGACGATCACGTCATACTTCGCGTCGACTTTGGGGGCGCTGAAGTTGGTGGCGGTGGCGGCGAGGTTGATCTGCGCAGCGCTTGAAGTGAGTTGTGCGCGATGCAACTGGAACGTGGTGGGCGTGAGATCGAACTGCGCGGCGAAGTTGTGCTCGAAGGGCTGATAAGCGCCGAAGGCCACGCGGCCGTTTGAGTACTGCAGGCTGCCGGAGTACATGGTGCGCAGTTCGCTATAGCTGGCGAGAAAGTTGAGATCGCGGAGATCGGCCTGGAGCGGAGTCGCCTGCGCGTTGTAGTAGACCTCGCCATTGTCGAGGACGACGTGGCGGATGCCGAGGTCCCAGATGGTGGTGTTGCTCTTGCTGTCGCTGGGCTTCGGCTTGGGGATGTTGCTCACGCCGTTCTTGTCGACGAAGACCTGGACGACGGGATGATCGAGCTGAACGTCAGAGAGATACCACTTTTGCTGAAGGAACGAGACGATGCGTACGCCGACGTGCGCATGCTGCAACTGCAGCAGGGGGACATTCGGATAAGGAGTAGCGCCGTGCAGCGTGACGCCGTAAAGATCGAGACTGAGCGGCGAGAAGTTCAGCGCGAAGTTCTGGAGATCGAGGCGCGTGCCGAGACTGTCGGCGACGCTGCTCTGCACCCTGGCGATGATGTACTGATGGAACCTCTGGCTGTGCAGGAGCACGGCGATAGTTACGGGGACAAGCACGGTTAGCAGCAAGTTAATTGCGAAGATCCATGCAAAGACGCGGCGCAGTCGAGGGCTCGGCTGCCACAGTTTCAACGGGCGCCGATTCGGGTTTGGTTCGTGAGGGGGCTCCGGCGGAAACAGTGGTGCAGTGCTCATGTCGATCCTCGCTTACGTTTGTCGCTAGAATGCCTGGCCGATGGTGATGAAGTAATTGGTGGATTTAATGCCGCTTACTGGATTCAGGTTTTGTCCCACGTCGATGCGCACGGGGCCGATGGGTGTGGCGTAACGAAGGCCGACGCCCACGTTATTGGAGTAGAGCGACACGAAGTCGTGGAACCCGACGAGAGGAAACACATTGCCGCCATCGTAGAAGGGCACGATGCTGAGGCCCTGCTTGAAGGGAATTGGAATGCGGGCTTCAGAGTTGATGATCAGCTCTTCGTTGCCGCCGGCGGGAACGCGAATCTGCTGGCGATCAGACAGCGCGCAGTCGGGTTGCCCGTTGTTGCAGATCCAAACGCTGTTCTGCGGGCCGGCGCCGTCGAGTGGGAAGCCGCGCAGCGTGCTGCCGCCGCCGGTGAAGAAGGCTTCGCTGAGCGGAACGAAGCTGCTGTTGAAGGGCTGCGCGAGGCCGATGCGGATGCTCTGGGCCCAGACGATGTGGTGGAACTTTTCGCGGTAGATTGCGGCCTGCGCGGTGAGCTTCGCGAAGTCAACGTTGGAGCCGAGCTTGCTCGAGTTGAAGTCGAGTTCGATGGAGTCGAGTACGCCGTGGTGCTCGTCGAGCGGGTTGTCGCGGGTGTCGCGGGTAAGGTTTGCGGAGAGCGTGGAGAGGCGGATGTTGCGGTCGCGCTCCGGCACCAGAGCGTCAATCAGCACGTGCGTGATGCTGGTGTGGCTGTAGCCGTAGCGGAAGAACAGGATGTTTTTCTGCTCGCGATCGATGGCCCTTTGCATCTGGAACGTGCCTTGTTCCTCACGCGATGAATAGATGGGGTTTTCCTGGTTGGTCTCGAAGGAGAGCCCGGTGGTCGCCTTCCAATGGGACCAGCGCAGCGTGGGGTCAATGTAGTAAAGCGCTGCGCGCTGATCGAGGCGGCCGGCAAAGGCGGTGAACGAGAGGGTCTCAGCTTTGCCGCGGATGTTGTTGCGCGTGAATTGGAATGTGCCGCGCGGGCCGTAGAAGGTGGCCTGGCTGGTGCGTGTAACCCGAGGGCAGTCCAACGGGAGGCAGGTTGGGCAGCGCGACTGTGCCGCTGGGAATGCTGCCGCCGCGATTGATGACTTCAAAGCCGAAGCCGTACTGGATCATGTTCCGCTGCGCCTCGTGGACCTTGATCAGCACATCTTCGACGTTCTGCGTGGTGATGGGGCGCTTGGGATCGACCTCGGCCCAGTCGAAGACGCCGGTGTGGTCGTAGAGCCTGGAGCCGGCGGTGAGCAGGGCAGTTTCCGTGAGGGGCTGCTCGGGCTTGAGATCGGTGATGTCGTCATTGATCAGGTGCTGGCTCGTATGTTCGCGGCCGAGGGTGATGACGTCGCCGGTGAGGACGCGCGGGCCTTCGTAGATGTGGTAGACGACGTTGATGTGATGCGGATCGTTCTTCGAGACTGCGGTGGCCGTCTCGCGAAAGCTGGCGGTGAGATAGCCGGCCTTGAGGTAGTTGGCCATCGATCTGGGTGCGGTCTGCGATGACGTGCGCGCTGGAGTAGGGCTGGCCGGCGACAACCTTCAGTCCGCCGGGGGCGTATTGCGAGGCGGGGAAGGTGTCAGCGCCTTCAACCTTGAGAGATTCGACGATGTCGCGCGGACCTTCAGTGACTGCGAAGGAAACGTTGACGTCGCCGCCCCGGTTGGTGACGGTTGGGACGACCTGCACGCTGCTGAAACCTTCGGATTTGTAGACGGCCTTGAGGTTGTCGACGCTTTTGCGCACCAGATCCTGGCTGAACTTGCCGCGCGCGAACAGATGCTCTTTCTCGACGGCGATGTGCGGAGTGAGTTGATCGGACTTGAGCTTCTGGTTGCCGGTGACGTTGACGCTTTCGACTTTGTGCTTCTTCTCGCGCGTGATGCGGTAGACGACCTTGTCATCGCCCTGCGGTTTTTCCATTTGCGCGTCGACTTTCACGTCGAAGTAACCCTTGTTCTGGAAGTACGAGACGAGGGCGCGGCTGCCTTCCTGCACGGTTTCTTCGTCGACGCCGACGCCCTGATACATGGGGAGCAGTTTCTTCTTGTCCCAGCTCCAGAGATGCGCGCCGGCGATCTCGACGTTTGTTTGAGGGCCCGGTTTGACGGTGAAGTGGATGTCGGCGCGATTGGTGTCGGCGTGGTATTCGGCGCCGGCGAGTTGGACCTCCGCGCTCAGCAGGCCTTTGTTCTGCAACTGGGTTTGCAGGTAGTTGCCGGCGCGGGCCAGCGTCGAGTAGTGATAGGTCTTTCCGGGGCGCACGGCGGACTGCCGCGCGCGGGCCAGCATGCTCTTCAGGCTGTCTTCAAGATGGTGCTGCTCATCGTTGGGAAGGCCGGCGATCATGCACTTCGCCGAACTTTGCGCGGCGGCCGAGCTTAGTGGCGAAGACGATGTTGGCGATGGCATGAGGCGCATCGACCTTGACCTCGGATTTAACTTCAACTTCAAAGAATCCCTGCTGGCGGAAGAAGGTTACGAGAGCCTGGCGATCGCGTTCGACTTCAGAGGCGTTGTAGGGCGTTTGCGCGGGATAGTTGGCCACCTGCACCAGGCGCGAGTAAGGTAAAGCTGGCCGCGCCGGGGAACTGGTAGATGCCGAAGTAGACGGCTGGTTCAAGGACGAACAGAACCCGCACGCCGCTGGCATCGGGATCGACCTGAATGCGCACATCGCTGAATTTGCCCTGCGCTTTGATCGCATCGGCGGTCTGGTTAACCATGTCTTTGAGAAGGACTGGCCGGCTTTCTGCACAAACAACGATTCATACTGTTCCGGTTTCAAGTCCGGCTGGCCTGCGATCTCGATGGACGCGACGTTCTGGCCTTCGTAAGCGGTGAACATCTGTTGCTCAGCTTGCGTTGTTTTCGGCACCGCGCGGTTGGCGCGATCCTGCGACGGAGCGGGTTGTTGAGCCGCACCGAGAGTTGCTGAAAGGGCATAAACTGCTACGCAAAATATCAAAACGTGCATGAATGAGGCCGTTCTACTGCGTTGATTCGAAAAGACAAGGGCAGGGCTGGCTGCTCGTAGTTCCACCTCGAAGTAGATGCCGGGTCAAAGGGCTTGGTTGACCGCGGCTCCGGAACTGAAGGCACGAGCGCTGAAAGACTTGCCCCTGGGACCATCGATCGGGGAGGGAGCGGCATCCATCTCCGTTATGGAGCCGGTGCAACTGCGGAGAGTTGCACTGCGGGTCCGAGGTGCGGGATGCCCACTCCAGGCGGCGTAAAAGACGAACTGAAACATCGCGAGAAACGCATATGGGAACTCGTGGCGCTGTCTCCGGCAAAGAGCCTGTGGGATTTGCGCGACGTGTCGATTCGCGACATCGCAAGCCGAACCTGGAAGGCCATGCTCGAAGACCGGCTGTTCTCGATTGCCGCGGAGCTTGGTTTCTATTTCCTGTTTGCGCTGTTCCCGGCGCTGATTTGCGCGTCGACGATCCTGGGCCTGATGGCGCAGTCGGCCGCGAGCATCTACAGCCGCCTGCTCGAGTACCTGGCGCTGGTGGTGCCGCAGGCGGCGCTTGGCATGGTGATGCACACGTTCGACCAGACTACGTCGCATGCAACCTCAGGCAAGCTGACATTTGGCCTGTTGGTTACGATCTGGTCGGCGTCCGCAGGAATCTCGGCGGTGCAGGACGCGACGAACGCTGTCTACAAAATCACGGAGCGGCGGTCTTATATCAAAGCGCGCATGCAGGCGATTGGGCTGACCATGCTGGTGACCTGTTCGGTGACGCTTTGCCTGTTCTCGTTGTTCGCAGGCGATTTTGTGTCGAGTGGATGCTTCATCATTGGCAGCAGGCTATGATCAGCGGCGCGACGGTGATGCTGGCTCGCGTCTGCGGGTGGATGGCGGCGGCGGTGTTTCTGGCGGTATCGTTTGCGGCGGTTTATTATTGGGCGCCTGATCTGCGCATAGCCAATGGCACTGGATCACGCCGGGGGCGACGCTGGGCATTCTTGGTTGGTTGCTGGCGTCGCTGGGCTTCCGCACGTATCTTCACTTCTTCAATTCGTACTCGGTAACGTATGGGTCGCTGGGCGCGGTGATCATTCTGCTGATGTGGTTTTACATTACGGGACTGATGCTGCTGCTGGGAGCGGAGTTCAACAGCGAACTGGAAGCGGCTGCGGTGGAGGCCAGGCTGGCGCGGGAGAAGGCGGAAGGGAAGCCGGCGGAGGATGCGCGTCGCATCGCTCCCGCTGCGTGAGACGGGGTCGACGGAGACCCTCCCCGATCCGGTTTCGATTCTTCAAGCTGCAACTATCCCGATGCTTTCAACGTCCACACAAACGGCATGGGGTTTCCTGGGTTTCGAGCTGGTGGGACCAGGATCTCCCGGGCTTTGAGCAGGCTCAAGCCCATGCGGAACCGATCGCCGTAATGTTAAACTTGGCGGTTTGGAAGTGTTTTCTCCGCAACCAGATGCCGATGATCGGCCTCTGGAAACTTCACGATTCCTTCGACGAAACCACAGAGAAAAAATGGACGCACAAACATCTGCTTCAAATGAAGGTCTGCCGAACCGTTCTGCCATCGAAACGCCGCCCCGTCGGCGCCGCCATCGCTGGGTCTGGGTGGTGGTTCTGCTGGCGTTCGGGCTTCTCTTCTACTGGGTATGGCACCACCAACAGAAGGGACAGGCCGCCGGCCCGGGCGCTCCGGGAGGAGGCGGTGGAGGCGGTCGCCGCGGCATGATGGGCGGAGTGTGCCGGTAACCACGGCCACGGCCCACAGCGGCAGCGTGGGCGTCTATGTGGATGCCATCGGCACGGTGACGCCGCTTCATACGGTGTCGATCAACCGCGCAGGTCACCGGGGTGATCACGGCGGTGCACTACCGGGAAGGCCAGATCGTCCAGAAGGGCGATCCGCTGATCGATATTGATTCGCGGCCAATACGAGGCACAGTTGCGACCAGGCTGAGGGCACTCTGGAGCGCGACCAGAACGTGCTGGCCCAGGCCAAGATGGACCTGGAGCGCTACAAGCAGGCGTGGGCGAAGAATGCGATCTCCCGCCAGACTCTCGAAGACCAGGAAAAGACGGTTGCCGCAGGAGAAGGGCACGGTCAAGAACGATGAAGGCATCGTGGACTATCGACCAGGTGCAGTTGAGTTATTGCCACATCATTTCGCCGATCGACGGCCGAGTGGGGCTGCGGCTGGTTGATCCCGGCAACCTGGTCACCGCGAATTCGACCACGACGCTGGTGGTGGTGACGCAGCTGCAGCCCATCACGGTGATCTTTACGCTCGCGCGAGGACAGCCTGCCGGCAGGTGCTGCAGCAGATGCGCAGCGGCAAGAGGACTGCGGTGGATGCGTTCGACCGCGCGCAGCAGGGACACCTGGCCACGGGCAAGCTTACCTCGATCGACAACCAGATCGATACGACAACCGGAACGGTCAAGCTGCGCGCCGAGTTCGACAACACGGACTACACGCTGTTTCCCAACCAGTTTGTGAATACGCGGCTGCTGGTGAAGACGCTCGACAACCAGGTGCTGATTCCTTCATCGGCCATTCAGCACAACGGCAGCCAGGACTTCGTGTACGTGATCCAGAGGACCAGAAGGGCAAAGGCCGTCCAGCAGCACGGTGAAAGTCGGGGATCTCAGACAACGGCGAGACCGCGGTGCAGGGAATCAAGGCGGGCGACGAGGTGGCCAACAGCAGCTTTGAAAAGCTGCAGAACGGCTCGCAGATCACGCGTCTCGAAGATCAAGCTTCCCAGCGCGTCCGACTCCACTGTGAGCACTGCCCCATGAATCCCGTCTCGGCCATTTATTCTGCGGCCGGTTGCGACTGCGCTGCTGATGGCTCGCGATCCTGCTGGTGGGAATCGTCTCGTATTCTGCAGTTGCCGGTTTCGGCGCTGCCGCGAGGTGGACTATCCCACCATCCAGGTGGTCACGTTCTATCCCGGCGCCAGCCCTGACGTGATGGCGACCACGGTGACGGCGCCGCTGGAGCGGCAGTTCGGCCAGATGCAGGGGCTGAACCAGATGACGTCGACGAGTTCCGGCGGCGTGTCGGTGATCGTGCTGCAGTTCAGCCTGACGCTTGGGCTCGACGTCGCAGAGCAGGAAGTGCAGTCGTCGATCAACTGCGGCGCAGACGTTTCTGCCGTCGGATCTGCCCACGCCGCCGGTATACAGCAAGACGAATCCCGCGGATGCGCCGGTGTTGACGCTGGCGGTTTCATCGACGTCACTGCCGCTGTCGCAGGTAGAGGATCTGGTGGATACCCGGCTGGCTCCGCGCATCTCGCAGTTGGCCGGAGTCGGCCTGGTGAGCATCAGCGGCGGACAGAAGCCGGCGGTGCGCATCCAGGTGAATCCGACCAAGCTGTCGGCGCACGGGCTCAACCTGGAGGATGTGCGCACGGCGCTGACGTCAGGCCAGCGTGAACGCGGCCAAAGGCAACTTCGACGGGCCGCGGCAGAATTACCAGATCGACGCCAACGACCAGATCACGGATGCGTCCGGTTACAACAACGTTGTTGTCGCGTACAGCAATGGCGCGCCGATCTTCGTGAAGGACGTTGCCGACATCGTCAACGGCGTGGAGAACACGAAGCAGGCCGCCTGGATGGATCAGAACCTGACGCCGGCGGTCATCGTGAATATCCAGCGGCAGCCCGGCGCCAACACCATCACGGTCGTCCATCGCATTCAGCAGATTCTGCCGCAGCTCGAGGCGAATCTGCCGGCGTCGATTCACGTGACGACCATGACCGACATGACCACCAGCATTCAGGCGTCGGTCAATGATGTGGAGTTCGAACTGATGTTGACCATCGGCCTGGTGGTCATGGTCATCTTCCTGTTCCTGCGCAGTCTTTCGGCCACCATCATTCCCAGCGTGGCGGTGCCGCTTGTCGCTGGTCGGCACCTTCGCGGTGATGTACCTGCTGGGCTACAGCCTCGACAACCTGTCGCTGATGGCGCTGACCATCTCCACGGGGTTTGTGGTCGATGACGCCATCGTGATGATCGAGAACATCTCGCGCTATCTCGAAGAGGGCATGGCGCCGATGGAGGCGGCGCTGACCGGCGCGGGGCAGATCGGCTTCACCATCGTTTCGCTGACGGTGTCGCTGATTGCGGTGCTGATTCCGCTGCTGTTCATGGGCGATGTGGTGGGCCGCCTCTTCCGCGAGTTCGCGGTGACGCTGGCGGTGACGATCATCATCTCGGCGGTGGTGTCGCTGACGCTCACGCCGATGATGTGCGCGCGCATTCTGCGCCACGATCCCGAGCAGCAGCAGACGCGCTTCTATCGCTGGTCGGAAGAGCATGTTCGACCGCATGATCGCGTTTTACGGACGCACGCTGAAGGTGGTGCTGCGCTATCAGACCATCACGCTGCTGGTCGCGGTGGCGACGCTGGTTCTCACGGTAGTGCTCTACATCATCATCCCCAAGGGATTCTTCCCGGTGCAGGACACGGGCGTGATTCAGGGCATCTCGCAGGCATCGCAGTCGATCTCGTATCCAGCGATGGCGGCGAAGCAGCAGGAACTGGCGCGCATCATTCTGCAGGATCCGGCGGTGGAGAGCCTGTCGTCGTTCATCGGCGCCGACGGCCAGAACACAACGCTGAACAGCGGACGCATCTCGATCAACCTGAAACCGCTCGAGCAGCGCGACCTGAGCGCCGCCGACGTGATCCGCCGGTTGCAGAACAATCTCGGCCAGATGTTCCCGGCATGCATCTCTACATGCAGCCGGTGCAGAACATCACGGTCGATGATCGCGTAAGCCGCACGCAATATCAGTACACCCTTGAAGATCCTGATATCGATGAGCTGAACGAGTGGACGGACAAGTTTGTAGCTGAGTTGAAGAAGACTGCCGGAACTTGAAGACGTAGCCACCGATCAGCAGACGGGCGCGCGCGCCGTGTCACTGATGATCGATCGCGTGACCGCATCCCGGCTCGGCATAGCGCCCACGACGATCGACAACACGCTTTACGATGCGTACGGGCAGCGGCAGATCAACACGCTCTACACGCAACTGAATCAGTATCACGTCGTGCTCGAGACGGCTCCGCAGTGGCAGCAGAATCCGGGAATCTCGGCTCGCTCTACATTCAATCCAACGCATCCGCGGGGGCGAGCGGCGCGGGCGCGGCAACATCGTTCTCCTCGTCGGCATCGGCCGCTGCGGGATCGAACGCGCTGACCACGTCGGTCAGAGTACACGCCTTCAGCCGAATGTGCTGAGCAAGTCAGCCACGGTGCTGTCCGGAGCCACTTCGACCTCGGGATCGTCTCCCAGCGGAGGGCTCACGGCGGGAACCACGCCCAACACCGCCACGTCGTCGGTTGGCGCGAAGGCGATTCCGCTCAGTGCGTTCACGCACATGAGCACCACCACAGAGGCGCTGTCGATCAATCACCAGGGGCAATTCCCGTCGGTGACGGTCTCGTTCAACCTTGCGCCGAACGCGTCGCTCGGCACCGCCATCACCGACATCGACAAGGTGAAGGATCAGCTCGACTTTCCCACCGAGCGTTCAGGCGGATTTCCAGGGCACGGCCGCATCGTTCCGCAATTCGCTTTCGAATGAGGCGCTGCTGATTCTCGCCGCGCTGGTGACGGTGTACATCGTGCTGGGCGTTCTGTATGAGAGCTTCATCCATCCCATCACGATTCTCTCCACGCTGCCGTCAGCGGGCGTGGGCGCGCTGCTGGCGCTGATGCTGTTCAAGCAGGATCTGAGTGTTGTCGCCATCATCGGCATCATTCTTCTCATCGGCATCGTGAAGAAGAACGGCATCATGATTGTCGATTTCGCACTCGAGTCGGAACGCGAGCGCGGGAAGAATTCGACCGACGCCATCTACGAAGCGAGTCTGCTGCGCTTCCGGCCCATCATGATGACGACGATGGCCGCGCTGCTCGGGGGCATTCCTCTGGCGTTCGGCACAGGCCTTGGTTCGGAACTGCGGCGTCCGCTGGGTATTTCGATGGTTGGCGGACTGCTGCTGAGCCAGGTTCTTACGCTCTATACCACGCCGGTAATCTACATCTTCTTCGACACGCTGGGGCAGCGCATCACGGGACGCAGCCCCTCGCACACGGCTCCGCGCAATGAGCCGCCACCCGCAGGAGTGCAGCCGGCATGAGTCTGTCGACTCCATTCATCCGGCGGCCCGGTAGCGACCACGCTGCTCACCATCGCACTTGCGATTGCGGGAGCGATTGCGTTTACGGTGCTGCCGGTGTCGCCGCTGCCGCAGGTGGACTTTCCCACCATCAGCGTGAATGCGAGTCTGCCGGGCGCGAGTGCGGAGATCATGGCGGCATCCGTGGCTACGCCGCTGGAGCGCCAGTTCAGCCACATTGCAGGCGTCACGGAGATGACCTCGTCGAGCGCGCTTGGCTCCACTGGCATTACGCTGCAGTTCGACCTGAGCCGCAACATCGATGGGGCGGCGCGCGATGTGCAGGCGGCCATCAATGCGGCGCGCACGTATCTGCCCGCTAATCTGCCTTCAAATCCGTCGTATCGCAAGGTCAATCCCGCCGATTCGCCGATCATGATTCTGGGCCTTACGTCGGACAAATACGACGTGACCAAGGTCTACGATCTGGCCTCGACGGTGCTGACGCAGAAGCTGTCGCAGATCAAGGGCGTAGGGCAGGTGTTCGCCGGCGGAGGCGCAACGCCCTCAGTGCGCGTGGAAGTCGACCCGATGAAGCTGCAGAGCTTCGGCCTGACGCTGGGCAGCGTGCAGTCTGTACTGAGCCTGCAGAATTCGCATTCTCCGCGCGGCCAGCTTATCGGATGGCCGATACACCGCTGACATCATCACCAACGATCAGATCTCGCGTGCGCCGAGGATTACAAGCCGCTGATCGTGGGCTATCGCAACGGCGCTGCCGATCCGGCTGTCGGATGTTGCCGATGTGGTCGACTCGGCCAGGACCTGCGCACGGCCGGTTACACCGATGGCGTGAGGTCGGTTTCGGTGATCATCTTCCGCCAGCCCGGCGCCAACATTATCGATACCGTGGACCGCATCAAGGTCGCAGTTGCCGTTCCTGGAAGCGGTGATGCCGCAGGGCATCAAGACGACGGTCGTCATGGATCGCACTACCACCATCCGCGCGTCGGTACACAAGTCGAGACGACGCTGATCGGTTCTATCATTCTGGTTATCCTGGTGGTCTTCGTCTTTCTGCAGAAGTCCGCGGGCGACGCTGATCCCGCAGCGTGGCGGTGCCGGTTTCGCTCATCGGCACGTTTGCCGTGATGTACCTGCTCGGCTACAGCCTCGACAACCTTTCGCTGATGGCGCTCACGGTTGCGACAGGCTTCGTGGTGGACGATGCCATCGTGGTGATGGAGAACATCACGCGCCATCTTGAAGCGGGCATGGAGCCGTTTGCGGCCACGTTCCGCGGAGCGCGCGAGATTGGCTTTACGGTCTTCTCCATCAGCATGTCGCTGGTTGCGGTGTTCATTCCCATCCTGATGATGGGCGGTATCGTCGGCCGCCTGTTCCGCGAATTTGCCGTGGTGTCTGTCCACCGCCATTGTGGTGTCGATGGTTGTCTCGCTGACCACCACGCCCACCATGTGCGCCCATTTGCTGCGGGCGCATGAAGAGGACGAGCATCACAACTGCCTTTATCGGACGAGCGAGAAGCTGTTTAACATGCTGCTCGCCGGCTACCGTGGATCGCTGCGGTGGGTGCTCGATAATCCCGCGCTCATACTCATCGTCCTGGCGCTGACCATCGCGCTGAACGGGGTCATTATCTTTCGCATTCCCGAGCGGCCTCTTTCCGCAGCAGGACACTGGCGCGCATCGTGGGCGGCGTGCAGGGGCCACAGGATGCCTCGTTCCCGTTCATGGATTTTTCAATGCAGCGGCTGGTGGGCATCATCAAGGCCGACCCGGCGGTCGCTCATGTGAACGCGTACACGGGCGGCCGCGGATCGAGCAACGGCGGCTTTGTCTACATGGCTCTCAAGCCGCTGGGCAAGCAATGCAAGGAAAGCGACGCGGGATGCGATGTGCGGCAGACGGCCGCGATGGACGTGATCAACCGGCTGCGGCCGAAGATCAATCGCCTGCCGATTGCATCTGCGTTCATGCAGCCGGCGCAGGATCTGCGCATTGGCGGCCGCGGCGGCAACGCGCTGTATCAGTACACCATCCAGACCGAGAGCGTGGCTGACCTGGCGCATTGGGGGCCCATTCTGATGGCGAACATGCGCAAACTCCCGGGCCTGCAGGATGTGAACAGCGACCAGCAGAACGGCGGCCTGCGCGAGATGCTCACGTTCGATCGCGCCACGCGCGGCACGCCTGGGCCAGACCGCGCAGTCGCTCGACCGTTCGCTCTACAGCGCCTTCGGGCAGTCGCAGGTTTCGGTCATCTATTCGCAACTGAACCAGTACTACGTCGTGCTGGAAGTGGCGCCGCAGTTCTGGCAGGATCCATCGGGACTGAACAAATCTTCCTGGCGACGGGTACGGCTGCGGGGCGAAGCGGCACCAACGCCATGTCGCCGTTGCTGACGCTGATGAAGCCCAAGACCGGCACCACGCCTCTGCAGGTGAACCATACGGGCCTGTTTCCGTCCGTGACGGTTTCGTTCAACCTTGCGAATGGTTATGCATTGAGCGACGCGACGCGCGAAATCATCGAGATGGAAACCAAGCCTTGGCATTCCTGCCACGGTCCACGGCTTCTTTGCCGGAACCGCGCAGGCCTACGAGGAATCGCTGGCGTCAGAGAAATACCTCGTTATTACCGCGCTGCTTGCGGTTTACATCGTGCTCGGCATTCTGTACGAGAGCATGGTGCATCCGCTGACCATCATCTCCACGCTGCCATCGGCCAGCGTCGGCGCGATGCTGGCGCTGATGTTGTTCAACATGGAATCTGAACGTGATTTCGATCATCGGAATCATTCTGCTGATCGGCATTGTGAAGAAGAACGCGATCATGATGATCGACTTTGCGCTGATGGCGGAACGCGAACAGGAAGGCATGAGCACGTATGAGTCGATCTTCGAAGCGTGCATGCTGCGTTTCCGGCCGATTCTGATGACCACGATGGCCGCGATCATGGGCGCGCTGCCGCTGGCTTTCGGTTCCGGCACGGGATCGGAACTGCGCCGCCCGCTGGGCATCACGATTGTCGGCGGGCTGCTGCTGAGCCAGTTGCTTACGCTCTACACTACACCGGTGGTTTATCTGACCATGGACCGGCTGCGCTTGCGGACACTGGGACGTCGCACGCGATACGCGGCACAGCGGTAGCGGAAGCCACCTCTTGAGACGAGAGAACGCTATGAACACAGTCAAGCGAAATCGAACGGCATGGAAACTCGCGGCGGGATGCGCGTTGACGGCAGCGGCAGCATTGCTCACGGCTGCCGGGTGGGCCCGCGCTACAGCGCGCCCGCGCCGCCCGCGATCACCGCGCCCAATTACAAGGAGTCGACCGTCAACTTCAAGGACGCGGAGGGATGGAAGGTTGCCAGTCCGCAGGATGCGATGATTCGCGGCAACTGGTGGGAAGTCTTCAATGAGCCCGAGCTGAATGATCTTGAAGAGCAACTGAACGTCGACAACCAGAACATCAAAGCTCTCGTTCGATAACTTCATGGCCGCGCGGGCAGTGGTTGCGGAGGCGCGATCGCAGTACTGGCCGACCATCACCGTCGGCCCTTCGTGCAATCGCTCGCGCGGATCCGTCGAACTTCGGCAACAGCAATAACACCAATAACAGCAACTCAGGGAAGGCCGCCAATATCTGGTCCTTCCCGATTGATGCAAGCTGGACGCCGGACTTCTGGGGCAAGATTCGCAACGAAGTGCGTGCAGTCGGAGTATACGGCACAAGCCAACGCGGCCGATCTGGAAGTGGAGAAGCTCACCGAACAGGCGGCGCTGGCGCAGTACTACTTTGAAATTCGCGGCCAGGACATGCTGCAGCAAATCCTGAACGAGACGGTCGAAGCCGACAAGAAAGCGCTGGATGCTACGCAAGGCTCTTACGACGCGGGCGTCGGCGACTACATCTCCGTGGTGGAAGCGAAGACCGTACTCTGCAGTCGGCGCAGTCTTCAGCCATTAACGTGGGCCTCTTGCGCGCGCAATATCGAGCACGCCATCGCGATGCTGGTGGGCAAGCTCGCGACTGACTTCTCCATCCCGGTGAAGCCGATGACTCTATACGCCACCGGCAATTCCTGCCGGTGTGCCGTCGCAGCTGGCAGAGCGCAGGCCCGACATGGCGGCGGCCGAGCGCACACTTGCCGCAGCGAACGCCACCATCGGCATTGGCTACGGCGCGTTCTTCCCGCAAATCACCATCAGCGCCAGCGGGGGTTTCGATAGCTCTACGTTGAAGCATCTGTTCGACTGGCCCAGCCGTTTCTGGTCGATCGGCCCTCGGTCATCGCAGGTGGTCTTCGATGGCGGCCTCTATCGCGCGCAACTCCATCAGTATGAGGCCATTTATAACGCGCGACCTCGCCACTTATCGCCAGACGGTGCTCACCGCTTTCCAGCAGGTGGAGGATGCGCTTGTCGGCCACGCGCATCTATTCGCAGCAGATCCTGGCACAGGAAGAGGCCGTCAAGGCGTCGCAGACGTTCCTCGATCTGGAACTGGAGCGGTATCAAGCTCGGAGTCGATCCCTACGTCACTGTGGTCATCGCGCAGACGGCTCTGCTGAATGACCAGGTGCAACTGAACACGCTGCATGTGCAGGAGATGATGTCGACGGTGCAACTGGTGCAGGCGCTGGGCGGCGGTTGGGATCGCTCGCAACTGCCGACGCCACAGCAGGCCGGAGCAAAACAGCCGAATTCGGCGTACACGATGCCCTAGACAGTGGTTCGTCGCAAGGCTCAGCCCGCCGTATGTGCTTTCACTTTGAGGAAAAAAGGTAATCTATGGTGCGCCCGGAAGGATTCGAACCTCCGGCCTACTGATTCGTAGTCAGTTCCCTCGGATCTGAGCGTTGACACGATCCAAATAACTTACGCTTCAAGGCCCTTATTTGCATTGACATGCAATGTCGCTCCACTGACAATCAGAGACACGAACTGTCACACGTGACCGCGTTGTGTTGACACGGTGTTGACACGGAGAGTCTTATGGCGAAGATTGTTGAGCAGACCATCAAGCGATTGAAGGCGCCGGAAACTGGCAATCGAATTGAATGGGACACAGAGGTCCCAGGCTTCGGAGTGCGTATAACAGCGGCGGGAGCAATCAGCTTCATCCTCGATTACCGGATCTTCGGTCGGCAGCGGCGTTATACGATCGGCCGGTATCCGGTCTTGACGGCAACGGCAGCCCGCGATGAAGCCCGGGAACTATGGGCCAAAATTCGCGCCGGCCGCGATCCGATGGAAGAGCGCAATCAGCTCGCGGCGAGCCCACTCTCTCCGACCTGGCCAAAGAGTATGAAGAGAGCAAAGGATTCCTGAAGCTTCGCGAGCACACTCGAGAAGAGACTACCAGAGTATGATCCGCCGACTCATCAAGCCAGCGCTCGGCAATCGGCGTCTGAAGGCAATCGGCAAACGCGACATTGAGACTCTGCATGCATCTCTTAAGGCGACGCCGTACCAGGCGAACCGGGCTTTGGCCCTCCTCTCCAAAATCTTCAATTTCGCTATTGAAGGGAAGCTCATCACAGAGAATCCTGTGAAGGGGGTTAACAAGTTCGTTGAAGAAAAGCGCGAGAACTGGCTCTCTGTCGAGCAGATCCAAAAGTTCCGCGAGGCGCTCGATACATACAAGGATCAGAGCGCTGCGAACTGTCTGCGCCTGCTCCTACTCACTGGCTCGCGCGCTGGCGAAGCGCTGCGGGCTGAATGGCGGGAGTTCGATCTTACCCGCGGCGTCTGGACTAAGCCGAGTCATCACACGAAACAGAAGAAGACGGAACATGTTCCGCTGAGCGCGCCGGCGATCGAACTGCTCAAGGGCATGAAACCGAAGAACGCGACGGGGCCGCTGTTCCCAGGTCGTGACACGAAGAAACGACGGGCGCCGGGTGTCGCTCAAGCGGCCGTGGATCCAGGCCTGCAAGGCGGCCGGACTGGTGGAGCGTACACGGTGAAAGGGAAGCGCAAGGCGCTCACCAGGTATCGCCCAACCGTCAGGCTGCACGATCTTCGCCACAGTTACGCATCCCATCTGGTTTCGAACGGTGTGGGCCTGCAGATCGTTGGGAAGCTACTCGGCCACGTCCAGGCGTCGACAACGATGCGCTATGCGCACCTGCAGGATGATGCGCTACGCTCTGCAACAAATCAGCTTGCGAAGATCATCGATTTCGACAGCAAAAAGCTTGCGTAAGCGGCGCGCTAGGGCAAGATACCCTTTTGGGCCATCAGTGTCTTGTACCGATCGTTATACAATTCGGCCACTTCAGGGTGTTGCAGCATTGCGTCCCATATTTTGTGAATTCGCGAATCGATATTCGCGTCCTTGAAATGAAAGATCAATTGCAGTTCCGTAATCGTTGCTAAGAGCACGAGCGCGGACCGCATCAAATGCAACGTTCGAGTCCGTTCAAAGGCGTCATCAATCTTCGGCCTATCGTCAAACGGCTGTTCCTTGTAGGTGTAATACATTCCGACGTCACGGAGTGCCTCGGGGCCTCCATGCGAAAGCGCTGAGTATTCGCGCCACGGACCGTACCCAAAAGTCGATAAGAAGGCCTGGTGATTATTCAACGTTCCGCCAGGCCCTCTTTGACTCAAGTATTTGCCCAACGTCATCCAATCTGGCTGAGCATCAACGTCAGCTTGCTTGAAATTGAGTATGCGCATCTGCATATCAATCTTCTCGCGTGACTCCTTTAGCCATGCATCCCATTCAGGCTTTCCTCCGTACCGGAGCTGATCCTCGTTGAGATCTCGTTGTTCCTTCTTTATGCCGCTCAGGCGATAGGCGCGCCCATGCTTCATCGGATCGAGCAAAATGAACGTGATGTTATAAAGGTTGTCTATCAAAGTGCGAACGAGCGGCAAAGACGAGATCGAGTATATCCACCGGCCACCTGGGTTGTTCAGCGTGTCATCGGCATTGACGAACCAGAGGAGATTGAGCGTTTCATTAGACATCCGAAGCAGCACCCCGATGTCCACCGCGACAAAGTCGCATGGAGGCCCACCAAGCAAAGCTACGCCTTCACGCTCAATCTTAAGAGACATGGTGAGGGCAAGTTCTGCGAGCGGCTTCTGAAACGTGCTCACGTCGATGTGAACCGAATCGCTCATTAGGTCTTCGCTGCCAGGAGAATTGGGAGGGATAACCATGATGGGACGATCTAGCTCAAGTCGTCAAGGGCATTCTGCACGGGCAGACGCGGTTCTGCGGATGACTGATAGACAATCAGCAGTTCTAATGGATGCGTATTCGGGACTATTGCTGCAAAGAAGCGGGAATTCCTGGGTTCAGCGGGTTAAGTCGATGAGAGCGTGTCAACGCTGTGTCAACAATGGAGGGTGTTAATGGGAGATGAAGAACTCAAACCCGGCATGAAGGTCATGACACAAGGGCTCTGATCTCGAGGCGCGCGAGCGGGCAGGAAAAATAGGTACGCTCCCTTGCTGTTTGCCAAGATGCCGAATGATGTCTCGTTCAGGCCCGGAAGCGTCAATGGAAGTGCTGTTTGTCGAATGGCCGAAGAAGGGAGATTTTTGCGCATACGTCCGCTCAGAACTGCGACCAGCTCCTGAGAAACTCCAGCTTTGAAGACTGCGATAAAAAGGGGTCACGGCCCGTGAACCGTGACCCCACCGAATGCGCCGATTGGCGAAGGCGGTAAGGAGACGAACCGCGCGGCGCAAAAGGGCGGGAGCGTATCACTCTCTTAGAACGCTCCCACCTCGCGGCCGGCGCTGTAGGGCCAGAGAAACCCACGCAAGCCGCGAACTCGAGCTATCCCAAGTTGGCGCGGCCAACTCTGCCGCGAAGCCCGCTATCGATCGGACCGCGGACGTCGAAGCCGTTCAGCTCATCCGCGATCTGCTGGCGTTGATGGACAATCCCCTTCAGGCATGCGCCCGCCTCTCTCTGATTTCGTTGGCGATTGTGCTCATCCGGCTTTGTAGCGGCTGCATCTTCTCCTGCCCGCGGTCGACGGCCGCCTGTGCTTCAGAAATCTGCGCTTGGCCGGCCTCGACTTCTTCGGGCAGAACAAAGGCCCACGGATCAGCGGCATTCGGTTGCGCTGCCGTCGTTGCAAGCAACTGAGCGCGACGGGCAGATTGGGCTTGCTCCGCCTGGTTCCACTCCATCGCGATCTGCCCTTGCCGGATCTTTAGCTCCTGTATCCGTGTTTGAGCAGCACGCGCTTCGATGATGAGGCGTCGATCTTCGGAATGGAGAAATGCTTGCCGCGTCTCTTTCCGGTTCTTGAAGAAGCCACTGATTCTCTCGCGATACTCGAGCCACGAGATGAGCATGTTTTGGGCTTCGGCATCCGCACCATCGACCAAAGCAGTCAACGCCGAGCTGACTGCCGCCAGTGCCCTCAGGAACGGTGACGGGCTCATGGGCCGGTGCGGCCATCTGATCGATGAGCGACGTAGCCGGTCACGGTCAGCGCCACAGGCATCGCCCGTCAGTGACGGCGGCACCACGGCGCCGAAGTTGCTACGGCTCGAAGACATCTCTTCAAGGCGTGAAATGAGGGGTTTCGTCCCAATCATGTTCCGGTCTCCTTCGTGTTTTACAAGTTGAACGTGCGCCGGGCCAATTCTTCCATTCCCGCCAGTTCGCTGCCCGGCTCCGCTGGCCGCCCCAGGAACCCGCGCGGCCGTGCTGCACCATCACCGGCCCGCGCGGCCAGTCGACGCGAGCGGGCGAGGTGCGCCCGGCCTTCGTCGGTCGTCGCCTTCCTCCCCAAAGTCGGTAGGGAGTGCGGCCACCGCTTTCCATACTTCTCTGAGCGCGCCCGCGCTGGCTGTCGGCATCACTCTTACCTCGAGAGTCCACCATGGTGAGCAACCGCTGCAGGAACAGTTTCGTTTCGCCCGTTGTGCTTGCGACCATGCGAGCGAGGCGATCACGAAGTCCGTCTCAGAGGGTCGTCATCACGCGCAGCGCTGCGAACCTCCAGGGCGGGATTGCCGTTCGGGTTCGGTGCGTCGTATCCCCAGACCGGCACGAACATGTTCGCTGCCACCGCGGTGATCGATGTCGCGCGACCGTGCTCGGCCGCGCAGGTGGGAATCCAAGGCGCGCGCACTCACGCGATTGCGACGGAGTGCCTCCGCCATCACCGTCATGCTCTGTACCTCGCCATTACCTCGATGAACATCAATGCCCATCGACTCGAGCGTGCGTAGCGTTTCTCCCACCAGTTCAGTTGCGGATTCTCGTTGCCGTGAAGTCATCATTGGAGAGTCTCCTCTGTGGTTGCCGCTGGCCCGGCCACGCGGACCTGCAGCGAGCTCGTGAAGCATGTGGATCCCGTCGCCCGCGGATGTGCGCGTTGAGCAGGATCGTTGCCGCAAAACTCTTAGAGACCCCAGACAGCGTCATGCAAGGCATCGAGCAGGCTTTTCCGCCCCTGTTCGATCGATGCATGTGCGTTGTTGGCGAGCGTGAACTGCATTCGTCGCCCATACCCGCGAGCACGCTCGAGGCGAGCAATGCGAATTCTCAATGCTGCGATCATCTGTTGGATTCCTCCAGTTCTTCTTACTTCAAGGCGCTCGAGGCGTTCTTGTAGATCCTCGATCTCGTGAGCGCGCAGCCCGAGTTCGAGGATCCGGCTGGCGGCCGTCACCCGCGCGGCTGGAGTCGCTTTCTTATCGCCCGCGACGCTCTGCGAAGAACGGCCACAGCGCGCGCCATTGCGTTGCGGAGCCTTCCCGTCGCCGAATCCACGAGGAGCTGTCTAGCGGCCTTGTATTCGCGCTGAAAGGTCTCATCCTTGAGCCATCGCTTCAGCGTGCGCGGTGACAGCCCGCATTCGCCGGCAGCGGCATCGATAGTCGGTTCGGTCAGGAGCGCCGCGATCGCCTGCTGCTGCTTTCGACTCTGCCACGTCCTGTGTCATGTCGCGGCACTTGTCGGCACTCTCCGGGGTGTTGGTTGGCGCCGTCTAGGCTCGGAGCGATCGACCAGGGAATCAAGCCGCGGAAGTCAGCCCAGGCCGTTGTGTGGCTGGAGAGGTAGAGCTTCACTCGAGTGCCATCGATGGCGACCACTCTTCCTTCAACATCCGGCGCATCTCTCCGGATCACTGCCGATCCGATGCCGATCAGGGTCTCGAGCGGATGCCAGCTAGTCACATTCCTAGACCATTGAATCTGCGCCAGGCCAGGCCCTTTTCGAATTCGCAAGATTCGCCAGTTCCGTGATGATCCGTGGAAAGAACCGCGTCACCAACGTTCATGCTTGCACCTCACTTGTTGACATGCGGTTGACGCTCGCAGGTGGAGCTCCGGCCAGAAATGACAAACCCCGCATGAATAGCGGGGATCGTGCTGATCTCAAGTTGCAGTGGGCTACTGATGCGGCATCAGTCGCAGGCGCCATTATGCATTGTGACCGAACCTAAAAGCAGCTTCGTCGTCGATCGTCAGGTGGCAGATCCACAATGCTCGGCGCGGGAACTGCAGCAGGCTGCCGAGCTGCGCGCTGCCCGACGATGGGCTCTGCGTACTCAGAATCGCTCTCAGGGCCATTGCGCGGAGCCGAAAGTCTCGCCGGTTCGTCGTCCTCGACCAGTTCACCGTCGATCGTGGGCGCGGTTACAAGCAGTTCTCCGTGCAAGAGTCGTTCAGAAATCAGGGTCTTGTTCCTCGATCGTCCGGCTTATTTCTGCTTGCCGATCTACCCAGCCTCTGCGCGGCACGTTTCCGAAGTCATCGCCTGGTCCACGAAGCCAGCACAGAGCCAAACGAATCCACCCTGAGATTTCCTTGCTGATGGTGCAAAATCCGAGAGCCCGATGTTCGAGAATGCGTTGCCAGTCCGTAAGGGTTAAGTCGGGATGCGATTCAAGGATCTCTGCCAAGAGCTTTCCGTCGTGTCCGGTCCATCCAGGCGACGCGCCGTTCGCCCTTGTGAACCCGGTGAGGTATGCCTCTTTGAAGAGAGAATGCCGAGAGTGAACTTTTTCAACTTCCGGCTTCGCCAGGCAAAAAAGATGGCTCTGCCGATGTCTCTTTTTGATGATTAATAGATGGGGCGACATCCACGTCACCCTTTCGCGCCTTCGGTGTCACCCTTTCCTGCACTGCATGACACCCTTTCCGTCCGCCGTGTCACCCTTTTTGCGAGAAACCATGACGTGGGAGTCATCCTTTTCACTCGATGTCTGCTTCGAAACGGCGTCTCCCATGTCATCCTTTTCGCGTTGCTGGTGCGCTTCCAGCATCGCAAGATTGAGACGGAACTCTGGAGCTCGCCCGCGCCCGCCGGCACGATCCGCCGCAATCCAACCAGCGGACTCCACCGGCTACAAGAACGTTGAACCTGTCGGACGGAGTGCCGCGTGACTTCCGCCAACTCGCGGATGGAAGAGAATGCTCTCTCTGGATCTCTTCGGTCATCGACGTACCAGGCTAACCTGAGCATAACGAGCGAGTCTGTTGGATCGGGAAGCGCCGTGCATTCCCACACCAGTCGCATCACTTTGAGGGACACGTCGCATCACCGGCGCCCTTTCCCGCGCTGGGCGCGTTCTTCGCGATCAGCAAGCCATTCCAGCACTGAGCTGCGCCGATACCGGGTGGTGCGCCCGATGGTCACCCGCGGCGGCGCGACGCGCTCTGTGTGCCAACGAGCCAGAGTGCGGGGCGAGACGTGCAATTCGAGTGGCAAGCTGTTCGGGCGTGAGGTACTCATCGCCCAATAGCGGAGTACGGTTGCTGAGAGTCTGGTCTACAGCGAGAAGCTGATCCTGCGATAGGTCGCCCATCACGCCACCTCCGCTTTGTCTCTGGCCTGCAGCCATGCCCGCACATCGGCCTCAGACCAGGCGAGCAGTCGCTTCGCAATGCGCCGCGGGCGAGGGAGAGCGGCCGGCCTTGATTTCGCGCCGAACTGTACTTGCCGAGAACGGCACCATCTCCAGGACGGCGGGCCAGCGAATCAGGCGCTCAGAGGCCTCGAGCGCAGGAACCTTGAGAGCGGTTGATGCGGACATAGCAACTCCATACCCGCACCGGTGCGGGTTCGGTTGGTCAGATTTGGGGACTAAAAAACCCGCCGATTGGCGGGTTGGGATGGAGGCATATTTTGGGCGAAGCTCAAATGCCGTTGTCAGGGGCTTGGATTACGCTGCCCGTGCGTACTGCCGGTGGCCGCGGAGAAACGCTGGCCGAGCGCTATGCAACTGACCGCAAGATATCACGACATTCCACGAACGCGCAAAGAAGAATTTTGGGGGTCAATGCGCGCATCCGTCGACGGCACCAGACTGCTGACATAGTGTTGACACGGTGAGAGACAAAACAGACGGCCCTTTCCGGGCCTCGTCCAATTATCTGATTTTATTGGCTTTAATGGTGCGCCCGGAAGGATTCGAACCTCCGGCCTACTGATTCGTAGTCAGTCGCTCTATCCAGCTGAGCTACGGGCGCACAAGTGGTCCAGAAAAGCCTGAAAGGATTCAGGTTGAACCTGATTTAGATTATCAAGGATTGCGTCATGGCGCAACGTCTCGCGCGCATCAATGCCCTCTATGCTTTAGGCGCAACCGCGCTGGCCTGCGTTGACGCTGCTTCGGGCTCGGGCGGAGGCGGCGGAATCAGTGAAACCTCTTCCACGACATCGAGCCCTGCGTGCCGAACCAGTCCTGCAACGACAGGGCCGGAGAGCCGCGTGGCATCGTATTCCACGCGTACGGTTTTGGCCTCCCGGTCGAAAGAAAGCTGCCGGATGCCGTACACCTCGCGCGCGCCCGCAAGCGCTAACAGCACCGCCTCAGTGGGCTGCGCGGCATAGCGGAACACAATGTCCACGTTGGTCATGGCTTCAGGATAGCAGCGTGGTTTGCGAACCATGCGTGCATGCCGTCACAGGTTCTTCAGGAACGCTCGAATCTCGGGGTTCGACCAGTCAGGATCGCCGACGATCTTGCGGCGGATGATCCCATTGCGATCAATGATGTACGTCTCGGGCCAGCCATCGGTGTGATACAGCTTCGCAGCCTTCTGCTCCGGATCCATCACGTTGGGCGTATCGACGCCGAAGCGTTTGAGGAAACGCCGATACGAGCTTTCATCGGTATCGACGCTGACGCCCACGATCTGAAGGTCGGGCCGGTCGCGATGCAACTGCTGCAGAGCCGGCGTCTCCTGGATACAGGGTCCGCACCAGCTTGCCCAGAAGTTGAGCAGGACGACTTTACCGTGATAGTTCGACAGGCGGATGGTGTTCGAGCCGTCGCTCACCGTGAAGTCTGGAGCCTTCTTGCCCACTTGCGCGGGGCGGTCGCCGCGGTTGCATCCGGAGAGGAGTGCAATCGACAGCAGGGCAGTCAAAGTCAGCCGGGACATAAGGAAGCCGCGGGAGTTCACATCCTTATAATACGGAGCGGGAAGCCTTCAGAAAAAGGTCATCCGTCACACTGCAAAACAGTCCGGCCGGTTTTCGGCCCAGAACAAGGAGAGGAACGCCGCCGCGTATGCCGAAAGACCAGAACGACTTACCAGAGAATGCCGCACCCCGCGAGTGGAAGCCCGTTCTAGGCCTCAGCGACGAGCCAATCGACCCTTCGAAGCTCCCGCACCACGGCCCGGCGGTATTTGATCAGCCCGAGCCCGATCCGCTGATCGAACTCACGGTCATCGTGCCCGCGCGAAATGAAGAGGACTGCCTGGGCGACTGTCTGCGGTCGCTCACCGCGCAATCGGAAGACATCTTTCAGCTCGGCCGCGATTGGGAACTCATCGTGGTCGATGATCACTCGACGGATCGCACAGCCGAGATTGCGAGCAGCTTTCCCGGCATCACCGTGATGAAGGCTGACAAGCTTCAGCCGGGCTGGACCGGCAAGTCCAACGCCATCTGGACCGCCGCCCGCAAGGCCCGCGGCCGCTGGCTTCTGTTTACTGACGCCGACACAATCCACGAGCCGGGCGGCCTGCGCCACGGCATGCACGAAGCAGAGCGCCACAAGGCGGGCATGCTGAGCTACTCGCCGCGCCAGATTGTCACGGGATTGGCGCAGCGCACGCTGATGCCGCTGGTGTTCTGCGAACTCGCTCTGGCCTATCCGCCGGCGAAGGTTTCCGATCCGAATCAGCGCATCGCCGCCGCCAATGGCCAGTTCCTGCTGGTTGAGCGCGAGGCCTATCGGCGCATCGGCGGGCACGCCGCGGTGCGGGATCGCGTGCTTGAGGATGTGGAGCTTGCATTCATCGCGAAGAAGCGCCGCATCGGCCTGCGCTTTCGCTATGCGGCCGACGCCGTTTCGACCCGCATGTACCGGAGCACCGCGGCGATGATCGAAGGCTGGACCAAGAACCTGGCGCTGCTCTTCGATAACTCCCTGACACTCGCATTCTGGCGAGCGCTGGATTTTGTGCTGCTGTTTCTGTTGCCGATTCTGGCGGTCGAGTTGTGGAGCGCGCGATTCAACACGCACGGTTTGGAGTGGCTTGCCGCGGGATGGGTATTTGCATTGCTGTGGCTGCGCACCGTGGCCCGCTTCTATACACGCGTGGCGAAATCGAACTTTCCGTTCGTCGATTGCCTGCTGTCACCGCTGGGTTTGCCGCTGTTTGTGTTTCTGCTTTACTGGAGCTGGTTTCAGCATCGTGTATTCAAGCAGGTGAGCTGGAAGGGTCGCATTTACAAGCAATAAGAACGGGCACAAAGGCAAAGGCCGCGCTGAGGGGCGCGGCCTTTGCTACTTCTGATAAGCGCAGACTACCAGTACGAAACGTTCAGGTTGTCGACGAAGATGTTCGAGCCATAGCTGTAGCTGGTTCCGCCGTCGACCTGGAAGTTGGTGAGGATCGTCTTGCCCCAGCCCAGCGCAAATCCCGAAAACGTCTTCAGGTTCAGTGTCTGCTTTGCGCCATCCAGCGCCACCCACTGATAGGTCACAAATCCCGAGTCGTCGCGTTTGACAGCAATCTGCACGTGATGCCAGGCATTCACGCCCCAGTTCTTCGGGTTGCACTTGGCGCCGGTGTGAACCCACTGGTCATTCGGATTTGTCGCGCTGCCCTTGTTGGTGGTGAAGTCCCATGTGCCCGTCCATCCGTCGCACTGCACGCCCATGATCACGGTCCATCCGTTGGCGATCACCTGGTTCAGATCCATCTCCAGGTTTTCCACTCCCGTGGCGGTGTCCTTGATGTACACCCAGGTGTCGTAGACGAAATTGTGGGCCGAAGTGTTGTCGCTGATGTGCGTCGAATACCGCTGGCCGCCGTAATCCTTATAGCTGGTCGAAAAATGGCGCGCATTGCCGCCGCGCGAGGGAGAGCCGGTCAGCGAGGAGCTCCCGCTCGAACTGCCGCTTGTTCCTTCGTCGTGGATGCTGCCCCACGATCCGGATACCTGAATGTTGCTCAGGTTCGTGGCATTCGAGGGCACGGTGGCCGAAGTGCCTGATACGGTTACAGCCACACTGCTCGTACACGCTGCGCCGCTTTTGCCCCACGACTTCACATGAATCGTGTGTCCGCCTGTGCCGGTCGCTACCGCTGTATTCAACACGGTTCCGTTCACCGTCGTGGTCGACGAACTGTCGTCGACCGAGTACCCGACTGCCGAAACCGCCTGGCCCGAGCAACTGGAAGAGGATGCGGAGAGCGTGAAAGGCGACGTGACCGTGCTTCCGTTGTTGGGCGCGCTCACGCCCGGGTTTCCTGAAGACGAAGCGGACGTGCTCACGGTGACAGCCACATCGGTGACGCAGACTGCACCCCCGCTGCCCCACGCCTTCACGTGAAGTGTGTGTCCGCCATTGGCGGCGGAGACTGATTTCTGAAGAGACTTTCCACTTTCCGTAACCGTGGCAGAACTGCTGTCAATCGAATAGCCCATCGAGGAGATGGATTGGTTCGAACAGCTCGACGCGTTTGCCGTCAGCGTGAACGGAGACGAAACCGTGCTCTTGTTATAGGGGCTGGTAACGGTTGGGTTGGCCAGCGCGGGAACTGCCGCGGCAGCGGACAGAACCATGGAGAGAGAGAGCAAACGAAGGAGTTTCATCAGAGCCCTTCTAAAATATCGGTGCGGACTGGGGACCGCGTTCCGGTGATCCGTTTTTGTCTTTTGCGGAACCCGATCGACTCGCTGCAGTTCTCGAATTCGGGTTCACGGCCTGTGGCGATCCAACCTGTCTTGCGGGCCCGCATCTATCTATGCAGCAGCTTCGCGAAGGCGGTAGGTGTCTTGCGCAGGTCTTGCCAGTGCGTGCCGAGACCAGAGCCGCTCGGGCACAAACGTCCCCTGAACATCGCTTATATGCGACGCCGGGAAAATTCCGTTTCGGGGGCTGATCTGAGCGGCGGAAGCGCCTGGACTTTAAGACTCAGCAACCTCTATCTATCCGGCATGCACGCGCACGGTGTGCACGCCGCAAGATGGCCACGCAATCGAAGAAGAACGGCGGGAACTTTCTTAGGAGTAAGGAGCGGAATCCGCTCCCCGCGCTCTCCGATTCTGTCCATCCAGGCAACTAGCTTGAAAAGCAACATCGCCATGCTTACATGCGTCAGCCGGTCTCGCAACCCAAAATTTGCAGAAAAATCGCATTTTCAGGCACCCCTGTAAATAGTTCGTGCATCTTGAAATTTCTACTCGCGGTTTTGTAAGAATTACTCCGTTAAAGCGCTCCGGTGTGTCGCTTTTGCACGATCTGCTGCAACGAGCGGTTCACAACGTGGGACGATCCTTCTCTTCCATCGGCAGAATCCTGCATGGGCCTTCCGGCGCGGCGATGCTCTCCCTGTGAGACGCGCTTCCCCTAACATGGATCACGCAGACCAGATGCCTGTAACTTCCTGTAACCTTGGGGCATCTCTTCCTTGAGGCCTTCATGATCTTTCTCACTCGGCGGGCGACCTTTTCCGCCTCGCATTATTACTGGAACGAGTCCTGGTCGGAAGAAAAGAACCAGGAAGTGTTCGGCCGTTGCGCCAATCGCAACGGGCACGGGCACAACTACACGCTTGAAGTCACGGTGGCCGGAGAACCGGATCCCGTCACGGGTTTCGTTGTGGACCTCAAGTGGCTGAAAGACGTCATCGAGGATGAAGTGCTCTCGGCGTGGGATCACCGGCACTTCAACCTGGAAGTGCCCGAATTCGCCCGCGCGATCCCCACCAGCGAGAACATCGCAATCGCCGCATGGCGCCGGTTGGAGCCGCCCATCTACGCAGCCCACGGCGCGCGGCTCGCGGCGGTGCGCGTCTACGAGACGCCGGAGATATTTGCTGAATATCGGGGCCCCCAGGAACAGGTCCACGTTCCTGGGGTGAAATTCCGGGGTGGTCGATGAAAGCTTACTTCGGCCGGCGCTATACGCTCAGCGCCAGCCATCGGCTGCATTCCGATGCGCTCACGCCGGAGCAGAATCGCGCCATCTACGGCAAATGCAGCAATCCCCATGGCCACGGACATAACTATGTGCTGGAAGTACTTGTATCTGGCGTCGTTGCGGAAGATACTGGGATGGTAATTAATCTTGTCGATCTTGATGCAGTCTTGCGCACGCAAGTGCTTGGGCGTTTTGATCACGCCAATCTCAACCTCGATCCGTTGTTTACCTCGCACGTCCCCACAACTGAGAATCTATGCAAGGCGGTGTTTGGCCTGCTGAAAGATGCAGTACCGGCGGAGGTCGCACTTGAGTACGTTCGCGTGGAAGAAACTGAGAATAACTTCTTCCAGTATTTTGGCGACGGCTCTGCGGAGGCGGCCTGATGACTCAGGGGATTGATGCGAGTTCTCCCAATGCAAACAGCGGAAAGGACCGCCGAATGGCACAAACGGTACCCAGGCCCGAGTCCATGGTGAACGCGTTGATGGACAAAGGATCGTTGAAGGACTACAGCACCCAGGAGCTTTATCGCGAACTCATTGCCCGGCTCGGTGAAGATCCCGATCGCGACGGGCTGATTGCCACTCCCGAGCGCGTCGAGAAGTCCATGGCCTATCTCACCAAGGGCTACCAGGAAGACCCAGCAGAGATTCTGCGCGGCGCGCTGTTCGATGTCGATTACGACGAGATGGTGATCGTCAAGGACGTCGAAATGTTCTCGCTCTGCGAGCATCACATGCTGCCGTTCTTCGGCAAGGTGCACGTTGCCTACATTCCCAAGGGCAAGGTAGTGGGCTTGAGCAAGATCGCGCGGCTGGTCGAGGTCTATGCGCGCCGCCTGCAGGTGCAGGAGCGCATGACCCGGCAGATCGCCGACGCCATCAGAGACTCGATTTCGCCGCAGGGAGTTGGCGTGGTCATCGAGGCGCGTCATCTCTGCATGATGATGCGCGGCATCGAAAAACAGAACTCCTTCACCGTGACCTCCGCGATGGTCGGCTGCTTCCAGCGCAAGGAGACCCGATCGGAGTTCCTGTCGCTGGTCCGCACCCCTGCACAGGGATACATCTGAGTTCGACTGTGCCCCATCCCTTCGCGGCTGATTCTTGGCGTCCGGCCGCCGATCCGCCGCGAATGGGATGGGATCACACAGCCACACCAGCAAGGACTGCTAGAGTAATCCAGTGAACGGGCTGTTCGTCATAGATAAACCATCCGGCATGACGTCGCACGACGTGGTCAGCCGGCTTCGCAGGATTACCGGCGAGAAATCCATCGGCCATCTTGGCACGCTTGATCCCATGGCGACCGGCGTGCTTCCGCTGCTCGTGGGCAGGTACACGCGGCTCGCGCAGTACTTCAGCTCCGCGGAGAAGTCCTACACCGGCACCATCCGCTTCGGATTCGCCACCGACACCTACGACGCCGAAGGCGAACCCACCGGCCCCTCCACGCAACCGCAACTTACCCTTGAGGGCATCCGCGAGGCAGCGCTGCCATTCCGCGGCGAACTTCAGCAGATGCCGCCGCCCTTTTCTGCGAAGAAGATCGCCGGCACGCCGGCATACAAGCTGGCCCGCGCCGGAAAGCCGGTCGACCTCAAGCCCGCCACGGTGGTAATCGACGCTTTCGAAATCACCGGGCTCGAAGGCGATCAAGCCGCGTTCGCAATGAAGATCAGCGCTGGCGGCTACGTTCGCTCCGTCGCGCACGAACTCGGCCAGATCCTCGGCTGTGGGGCGCACCTCAGCAGCCTGCGCCGCACCCGCGCCGGCGTCTTCACGCTCGACGACGCACACCCCCTTATTGACTTGCAGCCGCTTGCCGGGAATATCGCGGCGCTCGAGGCCATGAGCATCCACCCCAGGTGCCTGCTGCCGGAAATGCCCTCCGTCACTGCGGATATGCAGTCCATCGGCCGCCTGCGCAACGGCGCGCAAGCCAACCTGCCGGAGTTCTCTCAGGCGCAGCTAGTAAAGGTATTTGCCGGCCAGCGCGAGTTGTTCGGCATCGCCAGTCGCGTAGCCGGCACCCTGTTCCAGCCTGTCGTGGTGATGGGATGAAGGACATCGCATGATCGGAGAAATCGTCAGAATCGGCGCGGTTGTCGTGGCAAGCGGCTACATGATGCTCCAGGTCCGCAAACCATCGCGGTGGTTGGGCCGGGTCATGCTCACAGTGATGAACAAGAGCCACGCTTCGCTGACCGACTGGGGCCTCAGACACGATCGAGATTCGAGCGCAGGACACGATCCTCGATGTCGGCTGCGGCGGCGGCCGTACGATAAACAAGCTGGCGAACATCGCCGCGCAGGGCAGTGTATTCGGAATCGATTATGCCCAGGGCAGCCTTGCCGCCTCGCGCGATTACAACCGGCAACTCATCGCGGAAGGCCGCGTCAAGATCGAGCACGCATCCGTGTCGAAGCTGCCGTTTCCTGACTGTCGCTTCGATCTCGTCACCGCCATTGAAACGCAATACTACTGGCCCAACCTGGCCGGCGACATGAGCGAGATTCTGCGCGTCCTCAAGCCCGGCGGCAAGCTGGTGGTCATCGCGGAGAACTATAAGGGTGGGCGGCTCGACTGGCTTGAAGGTCCTCTTATGCGAGTTCTGCTTGGCTCATCGAGGCTCAGTCCGGCCGATCAGCGAGAGCTGTTTGCAAACGCCGGCTACGTTGACGTTCAGGTTATGGAGGAACGCAACAAAGGCTGGATCTGCGTGATCGGGACCAGGCCCGCATCTCTGCAGTAAGGGCTCGCCGTCGCTGCAATCTACTTCGGCTCGGCCCGCTCCTGGCCTTTCTCTTCCTTGTGCAGAGCAAAATACTCGGTCTGTTCGCTGAGCAGGCGCTTGGCCTGATCGGCGAGGTCGTCCCAGCCCTCAAGCGCTTCCTTGCGCGCCTCGTCGAACCCGGGTTCGCCAGGCAGAGCCTTCAGAATCAGCTGCCACTTGGGCGCCGTGTCATTGAGCTTCTTCAGCGCCAGGCGCATGTCCGCCTTGCGTTCCGAGTACTGATCGAGATTTGCTCCCAGCTCATCCATGAGCGCGATAAAGTCCTGCAACTCATCGTCCACCCGCTTCGCGCGTGCAGCCGTTTTGGCACGGTTGGTCAAGCCCTTGATGGTGTCCGCGTGTTCATCCAGAAACTGCGTATACAGCTTGATCCGGCCGTCCGGGTCGATACCGGCTTCGCGAATCTTCTCGACCTGCGCTTCGGTGAGGGTCTGGCGTCGTTCCTTCTGCGCCGCCGCGCCCCCTGCAAACAGCAAGGTGAAGATGAGAACCAGAAGCCCAGCCCTGCTGGTCATGGCCATGCAACCCCCGACGGCTCTCATTGAACCACACGCCGCCGCCGGCAGGGAACTCCCCGCCATGAATTCGTGTTTGCAGGGTGAGATGGGAGCCGGAAAGCGTCTACTTCTTGAAGACCTGCAGCATTGCCTCATTCTGCGCCTGGTTCAACTGGGCCAGCGTCTCCTGAACCAGTTCCTGATCCTCGCTGTTGCCCGAGTGCAGAAGTTCCGTCAACCGGAACGCCGTGTGCCGCAACAGGATCTGCGCATCCTTGAGCTTTTTGTCGTTGACCGCCAGGGCGCCATGGAGCTTGTGAGTAAACTCCTGGGCTTTCTTCAGCCAACTGCTCGCCTTGTCCGCCTCGCCTGCGGCATATTGCTGCGCACTGAACTCGATCATCTCGTGCACAAGCTGCGCATACAGGAAGCATTGTTCGCGCGGCTGGGCCTGCGCGGCGCGCTGCTCAAGAGCGGTGATCGTCTGCTCGTCAGGCGCCTTGTTGTCGAAGGAGGCTCCGTAAACAGGGACGCAGAGTGCGCTCAACAGTAGTAGAGAAATATATCGGGCGATGCGCATGACGAACCTCCCCTGGCTCGGTTCGACTAACAGCCTTGGAATACCATGCGGGCCTGCATCAAAGGATGCAAAATAAGACTGAATTGCTCCAAATGCCGGACCCGACTGAATATAGAAAGGCCTGGTGCACTCTTGAGCCGAGACTATAGGAGCTTTAAAGAGAGGATGCAACTGAAAAATGTTACAGCCGCTCGTTCGGACCCGTTAGACCGGCAGTTTGCTCCACTTTTATGTATGTCCTTGCCCGCTTATCGCTTCTTCTCGAGCAGCAGAAGCCGCTGCCGGGCTTGCCATTCTTGATCTGGGAACTTGCCGGCCGATGCCTCCAGGAAGTGATGGTAGTACGATATGGCCGAGTTCCGGTCGTGCAACATATCATAAGATGTTGCCCACAGGAAGTACGTGGAAGGGTTGTCTGGAAGATACTTTGATCGCATGGTAAGAGCTTGTAGTGCAACCGAATGATGCCCCGTCTTTGACGCCGCAAATGCCAGCCCGCTCCACCCATCAGCGTCTGTGGGCGCCAGATTCGTGGCTCTCGTGAACACCTCGAACGCCTCCGCAAACTTGAGTTGACGAATTAGATTCTGCCCGTGGGCGATCAGCAGCTCCGAATCGGCCGGATGGGCGGCCAGCAAGGTCATGTAGAGCTTGTCTGAGCCGACGGCATTTCCCGCTTCCGCAGTCACTTCCGCCAGCATGCGGGTAATGTTCTCGTCCTGCGGATGCGCTTCATGCAGCTTCTGCAGCAGGGGCAGCGCTTCGGCCTTGTTCTGTGCCACAAGCGCGGTGGCCAACTGCGCCGTCAATGCAGGATCGTCCGGCGCCTGCTCCAGCGCCTTGCGCGCCAGGGTTTCCGCTTCGGCAAATTGCTTTTTGGCGATCAGGATGTGCGCGAGGCCGGCCTCGGCCTGAATATTCTGCGGATCCTTTTCCAGCACGCGCCGGTACGCCGCCTCGGCGGCATCCGGCTGATTCCCGGCAGCGGCCAGCTCCGCAGCAAGCAGCGTATCCCGCGGCGTTTCGGGCGTCAGCTTGAGCGCTTCGAGCAGATCATTCGATGCCTTCGCCGGATCGTCGGCGCGATCAATCTGGGCCAGCGCCCGCCAGGCCCGCGCCTTCGCCTCAGCACCCGCCTCACCCGGATCGAGCTGCGTGGCGGCCTCCAACGCCGGCTTTGCGTCCCTCAGCTTGCCCTGCCGCGCCAGCAGCAGCCCCAGCGACAACTGCGCCTCAAACGACTTCGGATCCGCCTTCACCGCGCGCTGATAAAACGCCGCAGCCTGGTCAACCTCGTTCAGCGCATCGGCCGCATAGCCTGCGTCGAACAGCGCCCGTGCATCGTCAGGATGCGCCGTCAGGTAGGTCGCGAGCTTGCTCTCGGCAGTCTTCCAGTCTGACTTCACGATCGCCGCTTCGGCCTCTGCGACTTCGGGTGCCATCGGCACCGCGGCGGGCTCCTGTGCGCTCTGCGCCGCACTCTGAGAAGTGGCAGGAACAGCCTGGCCTTGAACGGTGCAGGGAATTGCAACGGAAGCAATCAAAAACAGAAAAGCAGATAAGCGCACGAAAGACCTCAGCATTGATTCTAGGCTCTTTGAAGTCGTCTTAGACGCGCCCAGAACCAAAGCGCACATTCGTGTCCGCGGCACACGGTGCGACCTATGGCCGGCCGCGAGATCTATCCGCGCGGCATCTGTGATCTCGTCACGCAGATCTCACGCGAGTACAACAACCCCATCATCGAAATCACCGAGTGCGGCTGCTGCTACATGGACTCGCCCGAGGCATCCGGTAGCATTCCCGATGATCGCCGCGCCGCGTTCTTCCGCGGCATCCTCACCGAACTTGCCCATACCATCCACGATGGAGCGCGCGTGCGTGCCTTCCATGAATGTAGCCTGCTCGATAACTTCGAAGGTACCAATGGTTACAGCCAGCGCTACGGACTTACCTGGATGGACTTCTGCGATCAAAGTCGCATCGTGAAAGATTCTGGCCGTTAGTATGCACGTGTGGCTGCGACAAACCGCCTTGAAAACTAACTCCGCTCAGCAACTGTATGAACTTACAGTGCACCTTGCGTAGCAATGTCATGAGACGCCAATGCATCTTGCCCATTCAGCAGGCGCATCGAAATTTTCTGGAGCGAAAATCCATGACGGAAAACATCAAGGCAATACCGGTCAAAAGACCGTCGAAGGAAACGCCGACGGTCATCGATAGCACCACAGATCCGCAGGAACAACGGCACAAGAAGATGGAGCGCATGGCCGACCGCGCTGCTCATAAAGCTAACAAAACGCAACAGGATTTCGACGAGGGAGCCAATCAGTTCTCGAACATCGGATCCCACTGAAACCTCCTCCATCGCGTGGCGTATCTCACACCTCACTGAATGCGCCACGCACTCCAAAGTACCTTCCGAATTAGCCCCCCTGTCACAATTACATACACTCGTGCCACTCTAACGTGTTCACAACGAGAACGTTTCGCGCTACACTCTCTCAACTGGGTCCCCGAAACTGAAGTAAAAAGCAACTTCCCGGAGCTTTGCCGCATCTATCGAGAAGTGCCCTTATAGCGGTCCTCGCTCCGGCACAGCGCAGTTCGCAGGTGAACCTATGTTGTCCCTCATATCAAAACGAACAGGTGAACCTATGCCCGCCATGCCGCTCCATATGCCGCTTACCTCGGCTTACCTCTGCCAGGATTGCAATTGCGTGAGCAACTGCTCGCGCCGCTGCCCAGCGTGCGCTTCTGAAGTGCTCATGGGGCTGGCGGGAGTTTTGAATCGCGAGGTCGTCGAAGAGCTTCCGCGCCAGAGCTATTCCTACGTAACGGCCATGGTGGCCTGAACTCGGCGAAATTCGCACAACACAGTTGTGGCTATTCGAGGGGGAGAAACATCAGCCGCAGGGGCTGATCGTGTGCGCCCAGAAAGCGCCAGGCTCAATGCCTGGCGCTTTCTGCTCTACGTCCCGTATGCGTGACCTTCTCGTCTCTTCGTCGGACAACTGCAAACAACACAGGCGCGGCGATAAGCCGCGCCTGCTGCAGCAACTTCGCCGCAACGACTACGGTCCCATCAGCGTCGGTTCGCACGGATCATATCCGAGCGACGACGGCGATGCTGGCGCTGGCGGTGCTGGCGGAGTTAACCATGGCTTGTTTGTGAAGTCGAAGAAGTCGAGCAGATTGGGCTGCGCTGCATCACGCGCGGTCAGATGCGCTGAACTGCTGATGAATCGGCTCTCGACAAATTTGATCACCGCGGTGTGATCCATGGGCACGTGCGATACGTAATGCTTGCGCGTGAATGGCGAGATCACAATGTTGGGTAAGCGGAACCCGAGTTGCGCTCTGAGCCCATACTGCGCAGCCGCATCCGTGCTGTGGCCACCGGGTTGGGTCGCCGACGGTAAATCGCAGTGCGTCGAGGCTTTTCCGCCGGTTTCAAGGCACGGATTGTAGCTGTCAGGGTTTACAGCGATCGAGGAGATGTCCCTGACCGCGCCAAGCGACGTGTCCGTGAAGTCATTCGAGTGTCCCGCCACCGGTGGAACGTGATCGTAAGGGCCGCCGCCTTCGTCATAGCTGAAGAAGAACGCAGAGCTGCTCCACGATGGACTGGTCATCAGCGCGTTGACGATCTTGGCCACTGCGGCCTGCCCCGTCAGCACCGACTGTCCTGACCCCGGATGCTCGTCGTTGAGTCCGGATCCGCTCTCGATGAACGCAAACGCCGGAAGCGTGTTGTTCTTCACATCAGTGAAGTACTGCGTTAATGGCGCAATATGGTTCGGGTCGACGCAGAAAGAATTCGAAGTGTCGCCCACCACCGAAGACGGCTTCGTCGTTCCCGTGCAAGCCGCATGGCTGGGGTTGGAGTAGACGAAGTTGTACGAATAGCTGAATGTGAGGAACGTGCTGTCGGGCAGATTCGCATTGCCCGATCCGCACGGATCATCGGCCTCGCATGAGCCCTGTGTCACGGTGTAGTAGATCTTCCACGACACCCCGGCGCCTTGAAGCTCCTGGAAGATGTTGTTGATCGCCAGTTGTGGCAGGTGGTCGTTCCCTCCCGGATCGAACACAAGACCCTGCGTGGTTCCGCCTGAGAACGTTGCAATGCGATTCGGAATACTCTTGCTTGCAATGGGTGAGAACCAGCGATCCGATAACGCGAACTGAGAAGCCATGTAGTAGTAGTAGTTCAAGAAACTCTCGTCGTAGTAACCCATGACGCGTTCGCCGGTTGTATCCGTAAACTTGCCCGAGCAAGTTCCCGAGGATTCGCAGTTCTTCGCGAAGCCTTCGGCGATATGCACGAAGCCGTCCATCTTGATGGCGCGCGTGGTGCTGAAATCCCAGCGGTTCACATCGCCGTAACTCTCCAGCCATGCCGAACTGGCGTCGTCGATACAGGTGGTCCTCAGCTTGTAGAGCTCGTACGTCGCGCCTTCATCGTCCTGGTTGCTGATCTTGGTGAGTTTGTCGTCGATGCCGTCGATGGTGTAAGTCTTGCCATTAGCGCCCACGTCCCATCCATTGCCGTGACGGTAAGGATTCAGCATCCCGAAGTAGTTATCGAAGCTGTGATTCTCCTGCAACATGAAGACGACGTGCTTGATAAGGCTCGTACTCGTGGACGAGATTACAGTGACCGTCGTCAGGGCTGAGACAGTCGTGCTGCTGTTGCTTGCCTCAGCGGTGTAATTAGTTGTGCTTGACGGCTTCACCGCGACGCTGCCGCCAGTCGTGGCAAGCGTGTAGGAGCTTCCATCGGACCCCGTCACAACCACCTTTGTCGCATTGGCCGCTTTCACGGTGAGCGTGTCTGTGTTTCCGCTCGAGATCGTGCTGTTCTGCGCACTGATTGAAACCGTGGGCTTCGCGGCGCCTACCGTGACGGTGGTCTTGGCGGTTGTTGTGCCGCTTCCGTTCGTTGCGCTGGCTGTATAAGCCGTGGTGGCAGTCGGCTTGACTGTGATCGTTCCACCCGAGTACGAAAGGGTGTACGAGCTTCCATCCGATCCGGTTACCTTGCAGGATGCAGCACTGCTGGCCTTAACGGTGAGGACATCCGATTGTCCCGCGGAAATGGTGCTGTACTGGGCCGTGATGGTGAGCGTAGGGGCTGCAGCTTCAGCATTTGGAACGACGACTGCTGTGATGCTAAACAACGCGAGGAGGAGTGTAGGGAAGGGAAACGTCTTCACAAGGCCTGCCTTCTAGTCCGTCTTTTAAGGAGAAGTTAAACAGAAATCCGGAGAAGCGACCGGAAGTAGTACCCTTGCTTGGATGCAATCTCTGCCGCCCCAGTTGGCGCGGGGCCCGCAAAGGGACAGGCTGCGTACAACACGCGAAGAGGCAGTCACTTAGGCGCGATAGTTTAGAAGGAAACTCCCCGTCACCCAGAAAAGTCTTGCTTATTGGTCTGACTTAGGCTGCGGATAAGTCTCGCGACCCGCCACAAAAGTGCCCAGGACTTTAGTCTGAAGAATCTCTGCGGCAGGCACTCGGTAAAGATCGCGATCCAGCACGATGAAGTCCGCATCATAGCCCGGCGCCAGTTTGCCCTTACGCTGCTCAGCGAACTCGGCGTACGCAGAGCCCTGCGTATAGGCATAAAGCGCGTGCCCGCGCGTCAACTTGTTTTGCGGATAATACGTCTTCGTTCCCGCCTCGTTCATGCGCGTCACGGCAGCATACAGCCCGCGAAACGGCGTGATCGGCTCGACGGGATAATCCGTTCCAAAAGCCAGCGAAACGCCCGCATCGAGGAAAGCCTTCCACGCATAGGAATACGCCGCGCGTTGCGGCCCCAGCCGTTCCTCCGCCCAGTTCATGTCAGTCAAAAGATGATTCGGCTGCATGCTCGCTATAACGCCCAACGCCTTGAACCGCGGAATGTCCGCGGGATCGACGACCTGCGCATGCTCAACGCGATTGCGCGCTGTATGCGAAACGCCGGCCTGCGCAAACGCATCCAGCGCCATCGCCGTGCCGCGATCGCCAATGGCATGAAAGCCCATCTGGAATCCCGCCTTCGCGCGCTCGATCGCCAGCTTGTTCAACTCATCCTGCGTGAACTGCGGCAGCCCGCTGTTGCCCGGCTCATCCGCATACGGCGCCTTCAGCGTCGCGGTGCGCGATCCCAGCGATCCATCCATGAACCCCTTCAGCATGCCGGTGTGCAGCATCGGATCATTCTGATCATGATGCGCGCGCATCCGCTTCAACTCATCGAGCGGCAGACGGAAGGGCAGCCACTCGCTGATGCGAATATCGAGCTTGCCCTCCTTCTCCATTTCCTCGAACACCAGGAAGTCATCCCACTCGCTGAAATCCTGCACGCTGGTCACGCCGTGTGCCAACGCATCGGCAATCGCAAGTTCATCGCCTCGCCGCCGCTCTTCATGCGTAGGCGGCGGAATGACCCTGTTCACAAGCTCCTTCGCCGACTCGCGCAGAATTCCTGTGAGCTCGCCATGCGCATCGAGATCGATCGCCCCGCCTTCCGGCGCCTTGGTCTGCCCAGTAATGCCGGCGGCCTTCAGCGCGGCAGTGTTGGCGATGGCGATGTGTCCGTCGATGCGGTCAAGAAACGCCGGATGATCGCCCGTGACCTTGTCGAGATCCTGCCGCGTGGGAAGTACCTTGTTCGCCCACAGCGTGTGATCCCAGTTGCCTCCAGTGAGCCAGTGACCCGCAGGCGCCGCCTCTGCGAACTTCTGCACGCTGGCTACCATCTCGGCAAGCGACTGCACTCCGGTGAGGTCGACATTGAGCTTGGTCTGGCCCGCTCCGCCCAGGTGCGTGTGCGCGTCGTTGAAGCCGGGGAAGATGCAATGACCTGTGTTCGCTGAAGCCAGGTCGCGCAGCTTCGTATGCGGCCCGGCCAGCCGCGTGATCTCTTCCGTCGTCCCGACAGCCAGCACCTTGCCGCCGCCAATCGCCATGGCCTGCACCACCTGCGGCTTGTCTTCGGCAAGACCGTTGCCGGTGTAGATCACCGCATCGAAGTAGATCACGTCAGGAACGATGGATTTGTTCTGCGCAGCGCCCGCGTGCGCCGGCGCGCGATGCGCACTGGTCTGGCTGAACGTGAACATGGGAACCGCAAGGCCGAAGGCAAGCAGAAAGTAGGAACGCATCGGCGCAAGTGTAGCAGAGCAGTGGCGCGCTATTGCTCTGCGGCCCACTCCAGCATCGCGGCCGTCAGCAGCAGAATCCGTCGAAGGCCGATCTCACGGTCCCTGGTCGAATACCACTCCGCCAGCGTGTGTGCGCCGCCGCCATCCCCGCCCGCGCCCAGCGACAGCGAAGGCACTCCCAGCGAGATCGGAACATTCGCATCGGTCGATCCCAGCCGCGAGCCTGAATTCAAAGCAGAAGTGGCGATCCACCGCGCGCAGCGCCTCCAGAATCGGCGACCCATCGGGCAGCAGCGCCGCTGGCCGATTGCCGATCATGTCAATTCTGTACGTCAGCAATCCACGAAGCCGGCCTGTCAGCGTCGTCCGCCCATTCCAGTGATCGACTGCGTCTTCCACGGCGCGATGCAGAGCCACTTCGAGCCGCACCAGCTCATCCGTGCTTGTCGAACGAAAATCAACCGTGGCCGCCGCGCTCTCAGGAATCGAATTGACGCTTGTTCCGCCGTGAATCGTGCCGACATTCAGCGTGGTCCGCGGCTCATCCGGCAGCGGGGTTGCCGCCAGGGCTGCAACCGCCGAACCCATCGCCGTAATCGGATTGGGCGTTCCTGAATCCGTAAAGCTGTGCCCGCCCGGCCCGTTGATTGTGATCTGGTAGCGCTTGCTCCCCAGCGCCTGCGTCACCGCTGAATCCGCGCCCGCGCCATCCAGCACGATATGCGCCGCGATGCGCCCGGCCAGCGCCTTCTGTTGGTACAGATGGCGCACGCCGCGCAGATCGCCCTCGCCCTCTTCGCCCACATTGCCCACGAAGAGCAGAGCCGCCGGCAGTTCCGCTTTCGCCTTCACCAGTGCCTGCGCAATCGCCATCATTCCCACCACGCCCGCCCCGTTATCACACGCGCCGGGCGCTTCGATCCGCTCGCTTCCATCCACCATGCGCACTTGGGGCCGCAAAACGGTGTCCGCGGGAAACACCGTATCGATATGCGCCGAAAGCACGACCACGTGTCCGGTGCTCTCCGGGCTCAGGTGCGGCGCCGGCAGGAAACCCAGCACGTTGCCCACTGCATCAATCGCCACGCTGTCGAGGCCGATCTCCCTGAATCGCGCCTCCAGCCACTCTGACCGCGCCTGCTCGCCAAACGGGGGCGCAGGAATCGTGCACAACTCCAGTTGCCAGTCCAGCATGGTCTTCGCATTGGCATGCAGCCACGCGAACGCCGTGTGAATGGCTCGCTTTGCAGCCAGGGCAGTTACGCGGGAATAATCGGAAAGCGCCGACGATAGAGGCATACCCACAGTTCAGGGTAGCAGCACCGGCGAAGGTTGCTGTCAGCCTGTTAAGCCTTGGCGGCAGCCCTTGTCTTCTTCATTTCGTACATCGCGCCGTCCGCGGCCTTCAGCAACTCGTCGCTCGTGGCGCCGTCTTCCGGATACACCGCGATGCCGATACTCGCAGATCCGGAAAACGCGTGCTCTTCGATCACCACTGGCGAACTGAAGCAGGAAACCAACCGCCGCGCAATCTCTTCCACAACGCGGCGGCTGTGCGCATCCGGCACCAGGATCGCGAACTCATCGCCTCCCAGCCGCGCTAGCATGTCGGCCGGCCGCAACTGCCGCTTCATCCGCGCCGCAGTCTCCTGCAGATAAAGATCTCCCACGTGGTGTCCGAAGTCGTCGTTCACCTGTTTGAAATCGTCCAGGTCAATATAGATAAGGCCGAAGATCGATGCATCGGACCGCGCCCTTTCCATTTGATTGTCCAATTCGCGGTCCAGCGAAAATCTGTTGTGCGCGTCCGTCAACGCGTCAAATTCTGATCGGTAGGTCAGGTCGGCGTACAGCCGATTGGTTTCAATCGCCAGCACCGCCAGGCGCACTCCCATCTCCAGTCCCTGCGCCTCGGTTCCCGCCTTCGCCGCCTTCCCGCTGGCTGCATGGATATTCCCCAGCATCGTGCCGGCCTGGCCCGTCAGTTCCCGCGTCACAACCAAACCCGCGGATGATCCAGGCTTGCGTCCCAGTGTGGCGCCGCCCGCAACCTCAATCCAACAAGCTGCTCCGTTCAGGCTCGATGAAACCAGTTCTGTAATCTGTTCCAGAACCTCAGCCAGCGGACGCGCATGATTGATGCTTTCGAGGATCGCGCTGCGCCGCTGTTCCTGTTGCGCCATGGCGCCGGCCTGGCGATGCACCTTCCGCTCCTGGCTCCAGCCCCAGACCATCGCCAGCACGGCCACCAGCAGCAGCACGCCGGCCACGATGATCAGGTTCCGCACACTGAGCAATGGCGGGTTGGCAATCATCACCAGGTCATCCGGCGACCGCAGCAGAATCTCGAACGGCACATAGCCGCCGGGAGTGATCGCGCTCAGATCCGGAATCGTGCAGATTCCCGTCACCTGCACCCGCGCTCCCACCGGCAGCAGCGCCATCGGCCCGCCCGCATCGCGCCCCGGATGCCGCGCAATCGCTGAGAACAGCCGGCCGCCGGCGTCCAGCACGTATTCATCCTGCGAGGGCTCGCGCACCTTTGTAACCAGGCGTCCCTCAATCGAGACCAGGTCATTCTCGTGTCCCACCGGGCTGTTCGTGCTCCAGAAGGCAAGCTGCTCCCACGTCGCGTTGAGCGGTTTCACCACTCCGGGAATATGCAGGTCTTCGATCTCCCCATCCGCAAGCGTCAGAATGCGCTCGTGCTCCGCGGGATAGCCGGTTGCATCCGCCTTGTTGCCGATGGTCAGGTCGTCGCGCGTGTGCGTCTCGATCCACAAGCTCTTGGCGCCCTCCTGCAGCACCACCGCAGCTCCCGGCTCGTAGTAGGTGATGGTGCCGTGCACGCGCACTCGTTTCGACGTATCGGTCACGCGGTGTCCCTCGAGAATCCGGTCCATCGGCGTGACCGGCAATGCGGTCTTCGACGTCCCCTCGCGCTTCAGCACGCGGATATCTTCGAGGCGCGCCACATAGATCACCGCGCCCGTCTGCTGCATCTTGTCGTCGAACTTGCCGGCCGCCGCCCCGGTCACTTCCACCTCTGCATCCAGCAGGCTCTCGAGTGCGGCCTTGTCCCCGGAGTTGATATCGACCTCGAAGTGTCCTCCGTCGGTCACCAGTTGCAACCGGGCGGTCTCGACTCTGCCATCCTCAGGCCCGCCCAGGTCAGCCGACCGGACCCGCCCCCGCGCCTTCACCATGTGGCAATCAAGGTCGGCTCTCACCAGGTCCCAGAAACTCGCCTCCACCGGCTTGGGCCGTTCACCGTTGTCCCATCACCGCGATGGAGTCGCTGACCACGATCGGCCGGAAGCTGTTCTGCGTCTTGCCGTGCACGCGGATCCGGTCGCCCGGCGCGTAATTGACATGCGACGGCGGGCGCACAAAAATCGCGTCCTTGCCCTCCTGCACGAAGAGCAGATTCTCGTACCCTCTTGAAAAAATGACGGTCGCTTCGAAATCGACCGGAAGCGCCTGCTTCGCCTGCGCGTTGTCGAGCGCCGTGATCTGCTGCAGTGTCGTCAGCGGGCCTTGAGCCGCCGCCCATCCCGCCAGCGCCCAGCCGCCAACCAGGCCGCAGACGCAGAACACCCAAGTCTGCGCAACACAAAACGCAGCGCCACGAAGCCCGGTGCACGGCGACCGGATTCGTGCTCACAGACCGGGAAATTTGGCCCGCGTTCATAGGTTGGCCCCGTGACACATGGATACATAAGTCTCCCCCGCGGGAGCAGGTGTCTCTTGTGAATGCAGTCCATCCTATCGCGAAATTCGGGACTTTTACATTCCGTAAAAGCACGCAATCCGGTGTTTCGCGCCGCGAAGCAATGCTATGTCCGGTAGGCATCATTCGGGAAACGCAGGTCGCGCTCCAATTCCGGGTACTCCACCGAGTGCAGAAACAGCCCTTGCGGCGGAGCGGTCGGCCCCGCCGCCGCCCGGTCCCGCGCCGCAATCATCGCCGGAATCTCCTCCACCCGCCGATACCCGCGGCCCACGTCCAGCATCGTTCCCACCAGGTTCCGCACCATGTGATGCAGAAACCCGTTCCCCCTCACGCGGTAGAGCAGCATCGTTCCCTCGTCGACCTGCTTCTGCTCCCACCAGGACTTATAAACGGTCCGCACCGCTCCCAGAGACGTCATATCCTCCTCGTCGCCGGTCTCCTCAGCCGCCGACCGCGTCGCCTCGTCCGGATCCGTCGCCGCAAAGCTCAGAAAATCGTGGGTGCCCACAAACAGCGCGGCGGCCCGCTCCAGCGCATTGAAGTCCAGAGGCCACGGGTAGGCGTACACATACCGCGCCAGGAACGGCGGGCACGCCACGGCGTACGCCAAACCGTCCCCATCCGCCCGGTCCCCGTCCGGCCCCGTCCGCCGCCTCTCCAGAAACACCCGGTACTCATACGTCTTCGCCACCGTCGAGTGCCGCGCATGGAACGACGCCGGAACCACCTTCGTCTCCAGCACCCGAATCGCCGCCGGCAGCGTCCGGTTCAGCGCGCGCCGCAGATTGTCCGCCGGAATGCGGCGCAGCCAGCGCAAAGCTCGCCACCTGCGCCAGCGCATGGACGCCTGCATCCGTGCGTCCCGACCCCTGCGGCAGCGGCGATTCGCCCGTCACCCGCCCCAGCGCCGCCTGCAGTTCGCCCTGGATCGTCGCCCGCCCCGGCTGCACCTGCCAGCCGCTATAGTCCGTGCCGTCGTAGGAAACGATCAGCTTCCAGTTCTGCATGCCGCGGCCGGAGGCCCGCACTGCCCCATCTTCTGCCTGAAAATCGTCGATGGGGCGTGCTTCGTTCACGTTGGGCCGCTGGTTCCTGACTCGTTCCTAACAGGGTACCCGACCGTCGCGCCCTGCCCGGCGTCGAGCCTGCCGTCGGATATACTCGACTTTCGACATTCTTTCGATTTACTTGCTTGCCCGGATTGCGGAACCGCCTGCGGAACTGACTGCGGAGTTGACTGCGGAACGAATCGCAACTCGCGCGCGTATTGTCCGATGTGAGGTGCTCGCGGCCCCAGCAGGTGCCCCCGGCGACTTGGCCGATGGGGTACTGAATGTTTGGCACTCGCGGACCAGCTCTTTTGGTCGACGGGATGTTGACTCGGAACGCGAATATCCACTGTGGGCAGCGAAAATTTGCGTCCGGGGCCGGTCCCCGGTCGTCTTTGTGAATGGCACCCCACATGCCTCAATTGATCGTGGAGAGGAATCATGCATTCTTTCGGTATAGGTGTGTTCAAGCGCCAGGGGGCAGCACCTAATCAGCGCGGAACCCTGCGCGCCGCAGCCGCCGTCATTCTGACGCTGATCTCGGGTGTTCCCTCGGGTTTTGCACAACAGGCCAATCCGCCCCAGCCGAAGCAGGCGTCCGGTCTTCCTGCTGCTCCGGAGCCCGTCGCCACGTCGACGGCTCCACTGCGCCAGACCCAGCGCGACTTCAGCATTCCCAATGGCGACATCTTCCGCGGTCCCTGGAGGATGTACTCGCCCACCGATGTCACGGCCGCGAGTTTCGCCAATTCCGTCCGGCTCGAGAACCTCGTCCGCGACGGCAAGATCTATCTCAGCCTCTCTGACGCCATCGCGCTGGCCATCGAGAATAACTACGACATCGCGATTGCCCGCTACAACCTCGACATCGCCGACACCGACGTGCTGCGCAGCAAGGCTGGATCGGCACTGCGCGGCGTCAATTCCGGCGTGGTTACCAACACCCAGGGCGGCAGCGGCGCCACGCTCACCACTGGCGGCGGCCCGGGTGGCACCACGGGTGGCGCGGGCGGAGCTGCGTCAGGCGCGGGCGGTCTCGTCACGACCACGGAGAGCGCAGGCCCTCTGCCTGAAACCATCGACCCCGTGCTTACCGGAACCATCCAGTTGGAGCGCGCCAAGCAGCCGCAGACCAACACCCTGTTTTCCGGCGGCAAGTCGTCTCTGTCAACCAACACGGATGTGTACAACTTCGCCTACAACCAGGGCTTTGTGACCGGCACGGCGCTGCAGTGGGCTTCAACAACAGCCGCACCGCCACCGACAACCCGTTCAACAGCTATAGCCCGACGCTGCAGTCGAGCTTCAAGGCCACGGCGACCCAGCACCTGCTGCAGGGCTTCGGCATCTTCATCAACAAGCGCTTCATGTACCAGGCGCAGAACAACCGCAAGATCACTGACTCCAGCTTCCGCCAGCAGATCCTCTACACCGTCAACCAGGTGGAGAACATCTACTGGGGCCTGGTCAGCGCGTATGAAGACGTGCAGGCCAAGGAGCGCGCCCTCACCCAGAGCACCCAGCTTGAGAGCGACACCCGCAAGCAGCTCGACATCGGCACCATGGCGCCGCTCGACGTCGTGAATGCGCAGTCCACCGTCGCCACGGACAAGCAGGCCCTCATCAGCTCGCAGAACAACCTGCAGTATCGAGCAGCTCATCATCAAGCAGGCCATTGCGCGCAACCTCAACGAACCCGCGCTGGTTGCCGCGCCCATCATTCCCACCGATCGCATCAGCCTCGAAGAACTGCCGGAAGAAAAGCAGCCCGTGGATGAGCTCGTGCAGACCGCCTTCAAGCAGCGGCCCGAACTGGAGCAGGCCGTGCTGATCCTCCAGAACGACGCCATCGGCATGCGTGGCGCACGCAACGCCCTCCTGCCTACGCTGGATGTACTCGCGTTCTATAGCGGCAACGGAGTGGGCGGCTTCGCAGAGCCCTTACCTGAACTGCAATCCCAACTTCGGCGGCAAATTCGTCCCGTGCCCCCCAGGCCTCGTTCCGACCAAGGGCTACGGCGATGTGATGAACCAGCTGGTTGATTCAACGGGACCGGACAAGGGCGTTGGCTTCTCGCTGAACATTCCTCTCCGCAACCGGCCGGCGCAGGCTGACCAGGCACGCTCGGTGCTCGAATACCGCCAGTCGGAACTGCGCCTGGCGCAGCTCTACACGCAGATCCGCATGCAGGTGGTCAACGCGCAGTATGCTCTCACCAACGATCGCGCACTGGTCCTCTCCTCGCGCGCCGCGCACGATTATGCCGTCGCAGAGCCTCGATGCCGAGCAGAAGAAGCTCCACCTCGGCGCATCCACCACGGCTAACGTTCTGCAGCAGGAACGCAACCTGGCCACCGCCGAGAACAACCTGATCAATGCCGAGGCCGCCTACGCAAAGGATCGCGCCGGCCTTTACCAGACCCTGGCCAGCACGCTGCAGCACTACGGCATCAACCTGAACGAAGCAGCCGCGGGCACAGTCGGCGCAGCGCCCAACGTCCCGGGCCTCACTCCGGCTCAGAACCAGAACACGGCTCCCACCACTCCACCTCCCGCGGGTCGCTAAGATCCAACTGGCACAACAGAAGGCCCGGAGCATCGCTCCGGGCCTTTCGCGTTCTACCCACTAACCACTAACCACTCCTTACCGTTCCGCCACACGATCCAGCAGATCAAAGAACTCCGGAAAACTGATCGCCGCCGACTCCGCGCCCTGAATCACCGTCTCGCCTTCCGCCCGCAGCGCAGCCACGCTGAACGCCATGGCAATGCGATGATCGCCGCCTGAGTCGATAGTCGCGCCGTGCAGCGTCTGTCCGCCCGGCACATCGAGCCCGTCTTCGAACTCCTCGACCTCCGCGCCCATGGCGCGCAGGTTCTTCGCCACCAGCGCAATGCGGTCCGACTCCTTCACGCGCAACTCCTTCGCATCGCGAATGCGGATGCCGCCGCTCGTGTACGGCCCGATCGCCGCCAGCACCGGCAGTTCGTCGATGAGTTGCGCCGCCAGCGCCCCATTGATCGTGGTCGAGCGCAACCCCTCCGGCGGAGCCGTCACCTGCACGGTCCCCACCAGTTCCGCATTCTTCTCTTCGAGATTCAGCACGCTGATATGCGCGCCCAGCGCTGTCAGCACGTCCAGCAGCGTCGCGCGCGTCGGATTCAGTCCCAGCGCATCCAGCACCAGCGACGAGCCCGGAAACAGCGACGCCGCGCACAGGAAAGAACGCCGCCGACGAAATATCGCCCGGCACCGTCGCGTCAATCGCATGCAGCGTCTGCGGCCCTTGATCGAAACCGAATCGATGGTCCGCGTCAGCTCTCGCGCCAAACGCACGCAGCGCCAGTTCGCTGTGATCGCGTGTCCGCACCGCCTCGCGCACCGTCGTCGTGCCCTCGGTCTGCAATCCCGCCAGCAGCACGCACGTCTTTACCTGTGCGCTCGGCACCGGCGTCGTGTAGTCGATGGCCCGCAGCGGCGCGCCTTCAATCGTCACCGGCGCATGTCCCTCGGTCAGCGTAATCCGCGCGCCCATCTCGGCCAGAGGCTTGCGCACCCGCTCCATCGGCCGGCGCGAAAGGGAAGCATCGCCAATCAGCGTGAAGGTGCCCTCCTGCGGCGCCAGCAGCCCCGAGATCATCCGCATCGTCGATCCTGAATTGCCGCAATCCAGCGGCTCGCCGCGCGGCGTCACACGCCCGCCCACGCCCGTCACTTCCACGCGCCCATCGTCCAGCTTGCGCACTCTCGCGCCCAGCGCCTCCATGCAGCGCAGTGTCGAAGCGCAATCCGCTCCGGTGGAGAAATTCGAAAAGCGCGAAGTACCCTCGGCGAATGCCGCGAGCATTCCGTAGCGATGGCTGATGGACTTGTCGCCAGGCAGCCGAAGGCTGCCGAGAATATTCTTCGCTGGACGAATGATGCGTTCTTGTGCAGCTGTATCCAAGATGACTCCGAAGGGATAGAACTCTCTTCGAGTTTACCAACCCGTGCACTGCGTGATCTGGTCTTGAGTTTTGTCAGGCTTACGCCTTTCACTCCGGTGGTATCGATGCGACGCTACTCGCAGTAGACGGGCCCTGGCGGGAAGTGACCCGATGAGCTACCTGATGCCAATCGTTGTGGGCTCTGCTGATGGTTTCCAATCGGTCGATGAGTGCTCAAGCTCAGCGAAATCGTGGCCACCGTCGGCCGTGTACTTGACGGTCTCGGACCGCAGCATCCGGACTCAGGACTACCTTCTCTCGACACTTACACTCCGATGTCCTCGTCCTACTTCAGATGTGCGCTCTGTTCTAAGGTGCACGTTGTCTTCCGGCTGCGACCGCGCGTGATGCTAAGCTGGAATGTCTCGCGATCATCGGTGCCGCTTGTTAACCGCAACGAGGTTCACATCAGCGGCTTTGACCTGCGTCTGGCGGCTTTGCACAATCTGATCGCGCAGCTTGGCAGCCCTCGACTCCCGATCGGATGATCCCCCGATCGTTGCCGCCGCCGGCAAGTTGTATAATCGCAACATCTGGATCTCTCCCCTCGTGCTCGCTCGGCGATCGAGCAGCTCTGCCCCTCGCATCGGGTCCTCCTCGCCAGGCTCCTTCCCGGATTCTTACCAAGCTTCAGCAAACCCTCAACATGGTAGGAAATGTCCTGCTGTCGCTCTTCGTCGTATTGGTGCTGATCAAGCTGGGCCCGGCGCTACGGGCAATCACGCCGATGCTTCCCCTCGCGACGCTCTTGCTCGCGCTGGGATGCATGCTCGCCGTGTGAGCTCATCCGGCTCAAAGATCCGGTCGTTGAGGAAACCTTTGCCATCTCCAACGCGAATCGCCACGTGGGCCTGAGCCCTGCTCCTTTCCGGCCAATATGTCCGTGCGGCTCACGCCATTCCGGCTATCGCATGCTACGCGCTTGTGGCTCCTGTTTTGATGATCGTCTTCGCGCGGTGGAGGCGCAGGAAATATAGCTTACTGCCATCCCGTCATGGCCACATCCGGCTAACCCTAACCCTAACATCCAGCTCTATTCACCTGACGCGCAGCACGATGATCGTCTCGTCGTCGAATCGCTCTTGCCCGCCCTGGAACCGGGTCACATCCTGCAGAATCGCCTCGGCGATCTCCACTGCCGGCAGGTCCCGATGCCCGCACAGCGTATGCGCCAGCCGCTCCTCGCCGTACATCTCGCCCTGCGCATTCTCCGCGTCCAGAATCCCGTCCGACACGAACACAATCGCGTCGCCCGGCTCTGTCGCAATCACCTGCTCGTCGTACTCGGCGCTCGGAAACATCCCCAGCGGAAATCCCTCCACGCGCACCGTAGTCGACTTCCCATGTCGGCAAATGATCGGCTGCACCGCACCCGAGTTCGCCACCGTCAGCGTACGGTCGTCGTCGTTCCATAACGCGAACAGCATCGTCACGTACTGCGAATCGAGCTCGCCGCTCCTGCAGCGAATCGTTGAGGCTCGCCAGCATCTCCGCCGGCCCAAACCGCTGGTTCGCCGCCGAGCGCATGATCCCGCTCACCAGCGCCGCAAACAGCGCCGCCGGCGCGGCCTTGCCGCTCACATCGCCCAGCACAATGGCGCTGCGGTTGTCGTCATACGCCAGAAAGTCGTAAAGGTCGCCGCCAATGGCCCGCGCCGGCAGAAAGCGCACTGCCAGGTCGGCGTTCCGGTGTTCCGGCGGATCAGTCGGAAGCAGCCTGAGCTGCACCTCGCGCGCCATCGTGATGTCGCGCTCCAGTTGCTGTTCCTGCCGCCTCACCGCTCTGGTACAGCCGCGCGTTCTCAATCGCAATCGCCACCTGCGCCGCCAGCGTCACCAGCATGCGCTCGTGCTCTTCGTTGAAGAACCCGGTCCGCGTGTGTTCCAGATCGAGCACGCCAATCACGCGCCCCTTATAGAACAGCGGCACAATCATCTCTGACCGCGTCTCGGGATTCATCTCCAGATAGCGAGGATCCTTGTGCACGTCCCGCACATTCACCACGCGCCACTCGCGCACCGCCGCGCCCACCAGCCCCGCGGTAATCGGAATCTTCCTCCGCGGCGCATGCGTATACCCGAATCGCCACGAATAGCGCGTCACCAGCGTCTCGCCCTTGTCGTCCAGCAGCATGACAGTGAACATCTGGTAGTCGATCAGCCGGCGTAGCAGGTGGCCCACCCGGTCCAGCAGAGGATCGAGATCCAGAATCGACGTCAGCTCAATCGCAATCTCGTTCAGCACCGTCAGCGTCTGCGCCTGTCGCGACACCCTTGCATACAGCCGCGCATTCTCAATCGCCTGCGCAATGCGCGACGCCGTCAGCGTCAGCAGGTGCAGATGCTCCGGCCGGAAGTAGTTGAGCTTCTCGCTTTCGATGTCCATCACGCCGATCAGCCGGTTCTTGGCGATCAGCGGCACCGCCAGCTCCGACTTCACATCGGGATTCGCACTGAGATACGCCGGCGACTGGCTCACATCATTCAGCAGCATCGCCTGCCGCGTCAGCGCCACCTGCCCCACCACGCCCTTGCCCAGCGGGAAGCGCATCCGCTGCACCTCGGGCGTGTGGCCGATCTGGAATCGCATGCGCAACTCGTGCGTGCGGTCGTTCAGCAGAAAGATGGCGAAGATGCGGTAGTTGATCACCGCCCGCACCAGCTCCGACGTGCGATTCAGCAGCGTCTGCAGGTCCAGCGTCGTATTCAGCGCGTCGGCAAGCTGCACCAGATACGTCAGGTCCGCCGGCTCAACCCGCACGTTTACCGGGTCCAGGTGCGACGACTCGGCGGGGCGGTAATCGCCCTCGTACTCGTGCTCGCTGCTTCTCTTTTTCGGATCAGAGGTCATGAGGCTCGAAGCAAATGATAAAGCAAGGCATTAGGTATTAGAGAATCGGCATCAGGACCGCAAGGCCGCCCGGGTCTTCGGCGGCACGCCCTGTCCGCGTCATAGTCGGCTGATCCGACAAAGATGGCGACAACTCCGCGCGCGTGTGGATACACTCCCTGACATGCTGGACAGCATCAACTACACACGCATGTTGCTCGCCACAGCTGGCGGCTTTGTTGCGTACTTCGCCTTTGGTTTCCTGGCTTTTGGTGTGCTGCCGCTGCTACGCGAGGAATACGCCAAACACCCCGCCGTCTATCGCAACCAGGACGGAATCAAAAAGGTTATGCCCATCGGCATGGCCGCCATGTTTGTGGCAATTCTTGTCCTCGCGTACCTGTATGCGACCTCTTACCATCCAGCGTACGGTCCTCTCCAGGGAGCGCAATTTGGGGCGCTGGTGGGCTTGTTCGCAGTGTGCTCATTCGTCCTGCACAACCATGTCAACTTGAACATCGGGTGGTCACTCACCTGGAAACAAGCCGTCGCCTACTTCGTCGAATGGACCCTCGTCGGAACCGTGATCGGCTGGCTTTACAAGGTCTCACCCTAGGCGGCCCGCAGCTGTTCAGCCACAGGTCTTCTGATCCCTGATCCCTGTTGCCTGTTCCCTGCTTTTCACTCCGCTCCGAGTTCTCTGACAATCGCCACACTCGCGCTTGCACCAATCCGGTTCGCCCCCGCCTCCAGCATCGTCTTCACATCCGCCAGCGTCCGGATCCCCCCTGACGCCTTCACGCCGCAGCGCCCGCCGGCCACGCCCCGCAGCAGAGCCACATCCGCTGCGGTCGCGCCCCCTGTCGAAAATCCCGTCGAAGTCTTCAGAAAATCCGCTCCGGCCTGGATCGCGATCTCCGCCCCTCTCAGCTTCTCTTCCACGTTCAGCAGGCAGGTCTCCAGAATCACCTTCAAAATCGCTCCATGATGATGCGCCACAAACGCCGCGCCGCGGATTGTCCGCTCCACCGCGGAGTGGTTCCCGCTCTTCAATTGACCCACCGGGATCACCATGTCCAGTTCCTTCGCCCCCAGCCGCGTCAGCGCCGCCGCCTCCTGCCGCAGCGTCGAATCCAGCGTCGCGCCCAGCGGAAATCCAATCACCACGCCCACCGGTATTCCCGTTCCCGCCAGCACGCTCACCGCGGCCGGAACCCACATCGGGTTGACCATCGCGCATGCAAAGCGATAGCGCAGCGCCTCATCGCACAAATTCTCCACCTGCTCCCGAGTCGCCTCGGGCTTCAGCAGTGTGTGATCGATCACCCTGGCCAGTGCTTGCCAGTTCGCCATAGTTGATGCCGTAAACCCTGCCGCGTCGAATGTACCGTGATCAAAATCGAGATCTGGATCCTGTACGGAAAATGTTGCAGACATCTTGCATTGCTCCTTCAAATTTGTTGCTCTCCGGGCCCTGCATATCCTGACCCGTCAGGAGACCCGGGGACAGAGTATAGACCTTTGTTCTGCCTCTGGCGACCCGGCAATCTCCCCAGTATTTAGAAGCCGAAATCGCCCAGCCGGTGACGGAATTCCATTTCCCGGATCGGGGTTCGGCGATCCCCAGAAGAAGAGGTTCTTGCGTCGAACGTTCACCAGGAGCCTTCCGTGCCCCATCTTGTCGCCTTTTGCTTGGCGACAGGGTGGGAAACCACGAACCCCAACCAGGCTCAGAATGGCGGCGAAGCCGCAGTCGGCCGCACCGCAGGTGCCGGCGAAGCCGCAGTTGGCCGCACCGCAGGTGCCGGCGAAGCCGCAATTGGCCGCACCGCAGGGGTTCACCCAATATCCATCCGCTCAATCAGCCCGTCCCGCATCCGGTACACATGCCGAACCATCGTATCCACAAGCACTTGCCCGGCCTGATCCCCAACCAGCCCGCGCACTACCTGGTGGACTTCCACAACCCACCGGCCCTGCGCGTCTTCTTCGATGCTTATCGGCTCCACGCGCGGATCGAGCACCGCCCACTGCCGCGTCCAGTAGTCCCGCACGCCCGCATGTCCATAGACGAATCCGCCTTCCCACCCGTTCGGCCACGCCACGTCCTCAGTCATCCGCGCCAGAACGTCCTCCAGCCGCCGCTCATTGAAGTCGCGATAAGCCCCCGCCAGAATCTCCCCCGGACCTGTCATAGACCCTCCTGGATTTACCCATGTTGAGGCGAAGCCAGTTGGCCGCACCGCAGGTGGCGGCGAAGCCGCAGTTGGCCCCACCGCAGGTGGCTATTCCGGATGATCCGGCGTCATCAAACAAATATCCGGCAGATTCCGATATCGCTCCGCATAATCCATCCCGTATCCGATCACGAATAAGTTTGGAATGGAGAAGCCCACATAATCCGCGTCAATCTTCTCGATCCGCCGCGACGGCTTGTCCAGCAGCGCCGCAATCCGCAGCGTCTTCGGCTTCTGGTTCAGCATCATCTTGCGCAGGTAGCTCAGCGTCAGCCCGGTGTCCAGAATGTCCTCGACGATCAGCACATTCTTGCCTTCCACCGTCTCGTCCAGGTCCTTGATCAGCTTCACCGCGCCCGACGTCCGGTGCCCCTTGCCGTAGCTCGACACCGCCACAAAGTCGAACGTCGCGTCTACCTGCACCGCCCGCGCCAGGTCACTCAGGAACGGCGCCGCCCCTTTCAGTACTCCCACCATCACCAGCTTCTCGCCCTTCAGGTCGCGGGTAATCTCAGCGCCCATCTCGGCGACGCGTTCGGCAATTTGTTGACGGGTATAGAGGACTTCGAGACCTTGCAGCGGTGTGGTGGCCATGCCCTTAGTATCTCAAGCCGGAGATGAGGACGGCGACTTTGCGCTTGTGAAAAATCCCGCCCAGCGCTTCGAACGGATCGTTCCGCCACGGATCTCCCGTGCCCCATCCTTGCGACTTCTCTTTGTCGCAAGGGTGGGAGAGCAAGATCCTGGACGCCGGAGCCGCCTTTCCCGCGCTTTCATCCCGGCCACCGGGTATAACGTCCCCTATATCAAGGCGGTGTCATCCCGAAAGCCCGCGCGCTTGGGGCCCCGCTCACAGCTTTACCGTGAGTGGGGTGAGCGGGCTGAGGGACCCGCAGTTGCTTTCCACGCCGACAAACCCTCGCGACTTTTTCCTGTCGCGAGGACAGGAAGCCACCAACCTCTCCCTCTGCAACAATGGCGGCGAAGCCGCAGTTGGCCGCACCGCAGGTGCCGTCTATACTTAGGTAGACATGTTTCCCTATATCCACCTCCACCTTGGCGCCCTCCAGAAAGACATTCCCACCTTCGGACTGATGCTCTGGGTAGCTGCCGTTGTGGGCGGCCTGGTGATGGAACGCAGCTTCCGCCGCGTCCAGATCATAGCCGACGCCTTCTGGATGGTTCTGGTGACCGTCCTCGCGGGCATCGTCGGCGCCAAGCTCTGGCACGTCATTGACACCCCTGACGAATTCCGCCAGCAGGGCTGGCGCGTCCTCTGGGATACCGGCGGCTTCGCCTGGTTCGGCGGGCTGGTCTTCGGCATCTCTGCGCTCGTGATTCAGGGGATCCGCGCCAAAATCGGCGCCCTCCGCACTCTCGACCTGGCCGCCCCCGCCGCCGCCTTCGGCTACGGCATCGGCCGCATCGGCTGCTTCCTGTCGGGCGATGGCTGCTATGGCAAGGCCACCAGCCTGCCCTGGGGCATGGCCTTCCCCCACGGCATCGAGCCGATCTCGGAGCGGGTCCACCCCACCCCCCTCTACGAGTTCGCCGGCGGCATCCTCATCGGCCTCTGGCTCTGGTTTCGAGCAGGCAGGACAAGAGGAGGGAAGCCCCTCCCCACCGGCAGCATCCTGGGCGAGTACCTCATCCTCAGCGGCCTGGCCCGCTTCTCCGTCGAGTTCCTGCGCCGCAACCCGCACGTTCTCTGGGGCATGTCGAACGCCCAGATCGCCAGCCTCGGCTGCGTCGTTGCCGGCGTCGTCCTGACGCTCTGGGCCTCGACGCGCAGCGCCGTTCCCGCCGAACAGCCGGCCATCGCCATCGAAAAACCCGCCTGACCCCGGGCCGCCTTTACATGCTGCGGAAAAACTCATGTGACCGGGTTTCGCCGAGGGGCACGGCTTCAGCCGTGCCGATAAAGCCATAGAATGTGTGGGCTTTACAGGCTGCGGAAAAACTCGCTCGAAGCAGGCTTTGTAACAGGGCATGACTTCAGTCGTGCCGATAAAGCCAATAGAACCTGTGGGCTTTAGCCCCTGCAACGGCTCACTCGCCGCAAATCTCCCCTTTTTCCGCAGCCTCTTCAGCCCCTGAGGCATAGATGTCACTCGTGACCGCGATCACAAGCTGCCAATCCCAACGGTGCTACAGTTCACACATCACTCCCGGCCAGATCCGGGAGTTTCGCCGTTTTGGGGCCCCAGGATACCCCCCACCCCCCCCCGGGTGTGTCACACTGTGAGACGCGGCAGGCCGGGAGCGCCGTGAGGGACCCACCCCCCCCGTCCCGCACACCGATAACAGGTGCCAACGGACGAGCGGCACAGGCTCCGGAGGGTACCCCCCACCCCCTCCCCCCGGGGAAGAAACAATCCGCCGCACCTCCAACCTTGAAGGTACGACCAGGGAGCCTACCCCCCACCCCCCCGTTATACGGCCCTTTTGCACCACAAATGGTGCAAAACGAGGCGCAGGAGGGCGGAAAACCCATCCACCGCCCCCCCACCTACAGCCGCTTGATGAAGGCCAGAGCCTCTTTTAATTCTGGGAACTGCCGCTCTTCCGCCTTGAACTCCCGCGAGTGCACGCACCGCCGCAGCCCCTTCATCCTGACCGGATGCTTGAGGTGCAGCATCTCGTGGTAGAGCAGGTACTCGATGGCGTACCGCGGCGACGACGGCCGGTCAAACACCCGGCTAACCACGATGGTGTTGTGCGCGGCGTCGTAGTGGCCCAGCGAGCGTTTGGCGTGGTGCTCGCTCCAGGTCAGCTCCGGCCGGCCCATGAGCCCGCCGAAGAACCGCATATTGAGCGTATCGAAAACCTCGTCGAGGTTGTAATAGTGGCCCTGCGGCCCGAAGTAGCGCTTCGTCCCCCGCGCGCTCCGGATCAGCTCGGTCTGCTTTGCCACCGCCGTGCTCGACGCGAACCGTTTGTAGCGGGCGTTGTGGGCGGCGTCGATCGGCTTGCGGTAGAGCTTGGCAAGCAGAATGTGCGCGATGGCGCGGATCACCGGCTCCGGCGCGCCCTCCAGAAGGTCAGACAGGCTGACATGAATCTGCCCCTCGCGCAGCCGGATCGTCGTATTCAGCGACGTGAACCGCCGGAACCGGATGTGGATCGGCGGCATGGGCGCACGCGGCCGCACCACGCGGTACTCCGCCTGAAAAACTGGAATGAATTCTGAGGCCACCAAAGGGCAGCTTACCATGACTGGACGCGGCGATTACGCGTTGCCGGCACTCACTTACCGCCATGTAAATCGGGGTGGAATATCAGGCTTACTTTCCCGCTGATGGCGCGTAATAGCCCTTGCGCACATGTACCTTCAGATTCTCGCCTCGATCTCCGTGACAGCGCACCTCGATCCTGTGGAAACGGCCATCGGCCGTCAGACTGTCAGGCGTGTAGCTGGCCACGTACTGTGAGCGCAACTCGTCCTGGATCTGCTGAAATGCGGTCTGGAGATTTTTTGTGTTTCTACCCACAAAGATGAGCCTGCCACCGGTATTCTCTGACATACACCTTGCGACGTGGTAACCGGCGCATCCAGTCTCCAAATAGGAGGCCTCGTTGCAGGTCCGCGCGGGATCAGTGTCGCTCAGCAGACGAGGCGACTCTGGTGCCAACGTTGTCGGGGGATGACTGCCGCAAGACAGAGCTCCCACCCAGACCACGAAGACGACGATGTTGTTCTTCTCCGCCGCCGCAATCGCATCCAGGCTCGTCTTGCGGCTGCCCTGGTCGTCGCCGTCGGTCATGATGATCATGGCTTTGCGGCCCGTCTCCTGACTCATCTTCTCGTTCGCAGCGAGGTAGATCGCGTCGTAGAACAAGGTGCCTCTGGCCCCGCCGAAGGTGGGCACCCCGCCGCCGCCGGTGAGTCCTGGGACGCCCTTCGCGATGCCCGCGGCGTCGTTCATTTCAGCCTTGTTCAACGCGTGCATCAGCATACTCGAGCTGTCGGTGTAGTCCTGCAGCAGATTCAGGTCCGTGTCGAAGGAGAGCAGAAAGGCCTCGTCCCTCGGGCGCAGAACCTGTCGGATGAATTGGCTGCCTGCGTCCTGCTCTATGGGAAGCCAGTCGGTTTCACTGCCTGACGTGTCGAGCAAAATACCCAGAGTGAGCGGCTCATCCGTCTGAGAAACGAAGCTCTTAAGCGTGTGCGGCACTTCGTCATCCAGCACAGAGCAGTTTTGCTCATTCAGATGCGGAACCAGTTCGCGTCCTTTCTTGACGCTGAAATATAGGTCCACGAGGTTCACAGTTTGCCTGAAGATCGCCACGGGCTTTTCATCGGGCAGCGGGGCGGGTGCAGCGCTCACCGGGGGCGCATCGGGCGAGGGCGCAAGCTGGCACCAACTTGCGACGGCCCACGCCGGCAGGCCGAGCAGCAGCGACAAAGTGCCTGTGCTGAGTCGCATCCTGATCCCTTTGGACGAAAACGGAACTTAACAGAAAGCATACACTTGCGAGTTAATTGCGGCCTCGACGCGGTGGTTTGCGCGGGGCCGGCGCTCACTTCCCGCCGTGTAAATCGGGATGGAACTCGGCTTTTCCGCCAGGCAATAAAACGATCTCCAGCTTGCCCGCCTGGCCTTCGGAAAGCGCCGGGCCGGTCATCTGCGGCTGCTTCTGGTCGGGTCCGGTGTACTGCACCTTGATGGCGCCTTCGCCCTGAAAGGCGATGGAGTAGTGCAGGTCGGCGCCGTCGGCAAGCTTGTCGGCCCCGAAACTGGCGCTCGGATAGTCGACCTCGAGCAGTTTCACCTCGGCGCCCGTGCGGTTCTCGACTGTGACCGCGACGTGGGGCGATTTGCATCCGGCGGCAAGCGCGCAGCCCAGGGCGATGGCAATGAAGCTGAACTTCCTGAGGGCAATTCCGGTGGGGCTGAGACTCATTCTTGCGCGGCCTTTCCTGATTCGTTTGAGGCGCTTACGCTCTCGGCTTCGACTCGCTTTTCCAGGCGGTCCAGGCGGCGCAGCATCTCCGGCAGACGCTGGAAGATGGCGACGGCCCGGAGCCACACGCGGTTGTCGAATCCCGGCGACCCCGAGATCACCTTGCCCGCCGGCACGTCATGCGAGACCGCCGACTGCGCGGTGAGGATGACGCCGTCGCCTATGGCACAGTGGCCGGCGACGCCTGTCTGGCCGGCGAGGATGGCGTTCTTGCCGATGACGGATGAGCCGGCCAGGCCGGTCTGCGCGCAAACCAGAGTGTTTTCACCAACTTTGGAGCCGTGGCCGACCTGGACGAGGTTGTCGATTTTGACGCCGGCGGCGATTTCCGTTGCGCCGACGGTGGCGCGGTCGACGCAGGCGTTGGCCTGCACGTCGACGCGATCGCCGAGAAGGACGGGGCCGGATTGCGGGATCTTCTCCCAGTGGCCCAGCTCATTTTTGGCGAAGCCGAAGCCGTCCGCGCCGATCACTGCTCCATTTTCAAGGGTTACGTGATCGCCGAGGACGCAGTGTTCGCGCACGACGGAGTGGGCGTGGGCAAAGAAGTGGCTGCCGATCTGCACGCCGGGATAGATCACGACGTGAGGCAGAATGGTCGCGCTGGGGCCGATCGTAACGCTCGGGTCCGACAACCACATAGGCTCCGACGTGGGCAGCCTTCGCCGACCTCGGATGTGGGATCGATGACGGCGGTGGGATGAATGCCGGGGGCGTACGCAGGTGGTTGATAGAAAAGGCCTAAAGCGCGGGAGAAGGCGTAGTAGGGATTCTTGAGGCGGAGGGTGGCGGTAGCGATTTCAGGGAATTCCGGCTCAACCAGGACCGCAGCGGCCTGCGTGGTGCGAGCCAGGCTGGTGTATTTGGGATTGGCGACGAAGGTGATCTCAGTGGGGCCGGCGTCCTCAATTCCTTTGACGCCAGTCACTTCCAGACTCCGCGTCTCCGCGGAGTTCCGCGCCCAGCGCACTTGCCAATTCGCCTAACTTCATCGCTACAGATTGTAAATGCACGAGCCGTCAGCCTTCGGCCGTCAGCCCTCAATCCCGGAGAGCTCAGGGCTGACGGCTGTCTTCTAGTCGCCGCTGTCGGGGGTGAAGAGTTCGGGTTGGTCGGCGGCGGAGGGACGCCGTTTGCCAGAGCCGATGAGGCTCAGGACTTCGAGGGTCTGGATGGCCTGGCGGGGGACGAAGATGCGCTGGGTGTTGGAGCGCTGATCGGGCGGGGTAAGCATCAGGCCGGTGCCTTCGACGAGGGACCTGTCGTTGGCGGCCAGGCCTTCGAGCTCGTCCCCGTCGTTGAGAATCAGCCGGATCCAGAGGCCGGCCGAGCGGGGGCGGACGGCGAACCGCTTGTGATTCAGGCGCTCGGGGTTGGCCTGGTCGGCGGGCGAGGCGGGGAAGTCGCGGACATAGCAGAGCCACTTCACGGTTTCCCAGCGGATCCAGGCGACTTTGCCGCCGAGGTCGAGAATCTCGAACTCGGGCGCGTAGTGGGGAAAGGAGGCGGGAGCGTAGCCGGCAAGCCATTCGCGGCTGAACTTGCGTACAATCACCGGCTTGCGCTGCGAGGCCATTGGAGGATCATTGTCGCATAAAGACGGGGTCACCGGAACTGAGGCATTCAGCTCCGCTCCGAGCCAGTAGCAGGTAGCACGGACGAGTGGAGCTACTGGCTACGAGCTACAGGCGACCGGGCTGACACTGCGGGCTGAGGGCTGCCATTTCGGATTGAACCTCATGCGGTGCAGATTGCAGGGGTTTCATCTGGTCAATCCGGCCCGGTTGTGTTAATGTGACCTTTTGTAACCGGGTGCCTGCTGCGCGTTAAGCGGTTCTGGATGAGGCACTTGGGGGGCGCGCCAGACGCCTGTACGAGGGGAATTTCGATGCCAGACTACATCTACCTTCTCGAAAACCGGCTGTCTGCCGACCAACGGAGCGCCCTGCGGCTGCTGCGTGAGACGGCTCGTGACGCTGAGATGATCCTGTTTCTGACCGGCGATGCGGTGCGGGATCTGACCAGCGGGCATGCCGTTCGGGACCTTGAAGTTGCCGTTTATGGAAACGCTCTCAAGCTGAAGAAACCACTGGAGAAGATGGGCGCGAAGGTCTGGGGTGAAGACGACGCTTCGCGGACCCTGTATCTGTGTTTTCCGGGCACGGTCAGGGTCGACGTGGTGAGTACGCACCGGGTGGAATTCAAGAAGCCGGGTCAGCCCACTTACCACTGGTCGTCGATCCAGGAAGACCTGCGGCGGCGAGATTTCACGGTGAACGCCATGGCCATCTCGCTGAATGAGGGTTCGTACGGCCTGCTGATGGATCCGCTGAACGGCGTCGCCGACATTGAGGCGCGGGCGCTGCGGCTGGTGTCGAATTACGGATTTCTGGAAGAGCCGGGCTGATGATCCGGGCGACTCGGTACAAGGCGCGGCTGGGATGGGAGCTCGATCCGAGAACGCAGACCCGGTTTGAGAACGCCAAGAACGAGGGCGTGATCGAGTACTTGTCGGCGCATGAGCGCAGCCGTGAACTGGAACAGATTGGCCATGAAGACGACGGGCTGAAGATCCTGCAGGCGCACGAGGTCGAGGGTTGGTCGAAGGTCCTGTTTCCGGCGTGGACGCCGGCGAAGGCGGACGTGGAGAAGCTGCACGCGCTGCACGACCTGAGCGTGGAGCTGTTGATGCAGGGCGTCCATGCCGATATTTCGGCCGCGCAGATGCAGCTTTTGACGGCGAAGATGAACCCCAAAGATCTGTCCGCGCTGAAGAAGTCGCTGCTGCGGCCGGGCTTTGTGGAGGAATGGAACAACCTGGATGCGATTGCCACAGGGTTCCAGAAGCATCTGCTGGCGAAGGAGAATCAGCAGCCTTCGGCGGCCTACAAACTGTTTACGACCTACGATCCAGAGGCGGTTCTGTGGCTTGGATTTACGGCGAAGGATAAGGCGGTCAAGGAGCGCTATAACGACTTCCTGAAGGTGTGGCCGGAGTCGCGCCAGAAGATTCCTTATGCGCTGATGCTGGAGATGCGGATCCGGGCGGAACTGGCCAACTTCAACGAGATCGTGCACCAGGTCTTCCTGCAACTGATTGACGGGAAGCTGACTACGCCGGAGGAGATGAAGGCGTTCCTCGAACCGTATTCGCCGCCGGCGCCGCCGCCGCAGGTCACCATCAAGCGGCCGCGCGGACGCAAGGCCGAGAAGATCAAGGAGACTTTCGAAGAGGAAGAGGACGCGGCCGAGGACGGTCTGGATGAGGATCTGGACGATATGGGCGGGGAGGAAGAGGAGATCGAAATCCCCATCGTTGAACTGGAGACCGAGACCGAGGAAGAGGAAGCTGTAGAAGAGGAAAACGAGGCTGACGAGGAAGACGAGCCCGCGCCGAAGCGCGGCAAAGCGGCTGCCGCCAAGGAACCGAAGAAGGCTCCGGCGGCTCCGGTGAAGGCCGGGAAGGCGGCTCCGGCGAAGCATGTCGAGCCCGCGCACAAGCCAGCGGCGAAGGCCCCGGCCAAGCCGGTTCATCCGGTTCATGCCCCGGCCGTGAAACATGCGCCGGTGAAGGCTCCCGTCAAGGCGGCGCCGGCGGCCAAGCACGCTCCGGTGAAACACGCTCCGGCCAAACCGCCTGCCAAGGCTGCGCATCCGGTGAAGAAGATCGCACATCCGCCCGCGAAGAAGGCTCCGGCGAAGAAAGCGGTGCTGAAACCGCATTCGAAGCCGGCGGCGCACAAGTCGGCGGCCAAGGTTCCGGTCAAGGCGGCGAAGGCGCCGGTCTCGAAGGCCCACGCGGTGAAAGCCAAGGCCCATGCGGCGGTTAAGCCCGCTCCGAAGAAGAACGGGGCGAAGGCGGGGAAGAAGCGGTAAGTCCTGCGGGTGCAGCAATTTGGAAGGGCGTCCGGTTTGGACGCCCTTTCTGTTTGTGGGGTGCCAATGATCGGCGGACAATTCAGAATCGGGTCCAGATGGTGCGGATGTTTACCGGGTAGTTACCTTCGACGACAATTCGATGGAGACAAAGGGGGCGGAATAGAGTCCAAAATGGCCTAAAAGCGAAGAAATGGCGTAGAGGGGCGTTTTTGCTAAGCTATTTATTATGAAATAAATAGTTCCTAAATTGTGGAAAACTTTTGAAATTGTAATTGTTAATTTTCTGGTTAACAACCGGTGAAGCTTGGTGGGTCCGCAAGGCGGTTTTGAATTGAATGCGAAGGATTGCGCAGGCGTAGCACAACGTCATGATGGAGCAGGAGACGCGGAAGAGGATGTGCCGGCCGTCACACGTGAGAGGTGCGCGGACATAGCAACTCAGAAGCCGCTAGAATTTGAGTCAATCGATCCTGAGTGAGTGGAGAGTATTGATGACGAAAGCGACGCAACTGGCCCCGAAGGCACAGGCCCCGTCCGAGGTAAAAGAGACTCCTTTCGAGGCGCTGGCCAGCATCTGCTAGTTCTGGTGGTGGGCCTCTTCATTCTGACCTTCTTAGCTCAGAACTACGTTATTCCGTCAGGCTCGATGGAGAACACGTTGCTTGTAGGCGATCACCTGGTCGTCGACCAGATCACGCTAATGCCGCCCGCTTCGTGGATGCCGCTCATAAGGTATCGCGAGCCGAGGCGCGGCGATATAGTGGTGTTCCACAAGCCCGTTTATCAGCCTGGTATTGATGCGACTGACGCCGATGGGACGCCGCAGTACACTCCCCTGGTGAAGAGATTGATTGGCGTACCGGGCGATCATATTCATCTACGCAACGGCATTGTGATTCTTAATGGTGTCGCACAGCCTGTGGGATTTGCGCAGCCGACGACGACGGATAACTTCAACGAGTTCCTCGATGATTTCCCCGCAGTACCCCCAGTCGGAGGTGCCTGGGTCAACAGAGTCGTGGGCCGTGAACTTCTCGAGTTATATCCAGGACGGTGACCTGGTGGTTCCACCCGGCATGTATTTCATGATGGGCGACAACCGGCACAACAGCCTGGACTCGCGCTTCTGGGGCTTCGTGCCGCGCGCCAACATACTTGGCCGTCCGCTGTTCAACTATTGGTCGTTCAAGGCCACAGAGGCACGACTTGAACAAACGGGATTTGTTAACAAGCTCGCGTGGATCGGCCACGTTTTGGTATATTTCTTCCCCGATACGCGCTGGAAACGCACTTTCCACGTTGTTCATTAAAGTGAAATCGAGATTATCCGGGTGCGATCGGCTCAGAGAGGGACCTGGTTACAGACCTTAGCCTGTTTACTGAGTTGTCCGGACCGATCGGGACTTGTCTGATGCCGAGGAAAATCAAATTTCGCTGGTTACTGCCGCTGGTGATGACCGCGGTGCAGTTGGTTCTGTTTGCGGTGACCGCGGCGCAGGAGCGGTCGGGAACTGGGACCCTCCGCGCTTACACTCACTGTGGTGCGGGCCGCGGTTATCCAGGAGGAAGGAGGACGGTCTCTCTGCGATGACACCGTTCCGATCCGAGGCCCTGTTAAAGCTGGCTTATTCTCAATTTGCTCGCTATATTTGGCGGTATGGTGCTCGGGGGAGTGTTGCAAAAGGAAAGTGATGCATCCTTCATCGGGTTCAGCGCGCTCTTTGTGCCGCTTGTCTGGTATACGATTGGAAATTGGATCGACCGTCAGATCGCCGGGGTCCGCATTACCGGAAAGAGGATTGGGTACAGTGTTGCGAAGTGGTCGCTCCGCGTGCTCGGAATGCTCGGCTTACTTGCCTGTCTCTTCTCATTTCAGGGAGGCTGGGACGGGCCCGACAATTTCTCCTACATTCCCGTCGGACTCTGGAGCACCTGGTATCTATTCTGCTCATTCTGGGGGGAACACCGGCTGCGCCGGATTGAGTTCGAGGAGCGAGCGGTGCGGTGAACGGGCCCCGTACGAGTCTGTCGAATTCGCAAGCGGGATGATCTACTCGCTGCGCAATGCCTGCATCGGATCGACGCCGAGCTGAACGGCGAGCGGGCAGCCAACATGCAATCAATGCCACTGCAAACAGCAGTACCGCGACAGCGAGAAGGATGCGGAAATCTGCCGATTGAATTCCATAGAGGGTAGTGTGCATCAGGCGGCCGAGCCCAAAGGCGCCGAGGAGGCCAATGGCGATTCCGATAAGAGCCAGCCGCATCCCTCCGCGAACGATGAGCATGACGACCTCGGAATGCCTTGCGCCCAGCGCCATACGCACGCCAATTTCATGCGTGCGCTGAGCTACCGCGAAGGCCATGACTCCGTAGATTCCCACCGCGGCGAGCAGCAGCGCAATAGCCGCGAATGCACCGAACAAAAACTGAACGTCGGTGTTTGCTGCGCAGTAAAACCTGCCGATGGTCTCAAGCTGCTCGATGGCGATACCGGCGCCCACTGCAATTGCGCTGCGCAAGCCGGCGTCACGGCAACCGGGTCGACAGCGGTGCGAACCACGAAAGCAACAAAAGGAAACCCTGTCTGCCCGAGCGAGACATACATCTGCGGTTGCACCGAACCGGTAAGGTGATCGTCGTTGAGAACGTCGTGGAAGACGCCGACGATCTGGTAATCGGCCATCAGCGGCGGCCCCGGCTTGAACTGTATGCGCGGCATGACGAGATGTTGGGTGAGCGGATCGAGATTCGGCAGGAAGTGCCGGACGAAGGTTTCGTTAACAACGACGGTGAGGGGTGCTCCGAGAATGTCGGTATCACTGATGAACCGGCCCCGCGCCAGACGAATGCCGAGAGTATTCAGGTAGCCTGGCGACACCGCTTCGAAATCGGCCTGAAGCGGACGAGTCTTGTCCGCGGGCTGGCCGGCGATGGTGAACGGAAATCTGTCGTAACCACGAAGAGGGACATTGGACGCCAGGGCGACATCCGCCACTCCCGGCACGGCACGAAGCCGGTCGAGGACCTGATGTTGTTGAGCGATGGTTTGCTCAGGCGAAGGAAATAACGGCGGGCCACCGTTTGGACCTGCCGTGAGATGGGGCGTCAATCGCGCGGTGACGATGCGATCGACGGTGAAACCAAGATCGATGTGGGTCAAGTTCCAAAAGCTATGCAGCGCCATCCCTGCGCCGGACAGAAGCACGAGCGCAAGCGCAACCTCGACCGTCACCAGGATGGATTGAATCGGTGCGCGTCCGCGGCCACCTAGTTGTACGTGAGCCCTGCTTGAGCGTTTCGTTGAGACTGAGTCGCGTGGACTGCCAGCCGGGTGCACAGCCGAACAGCACACCGGCGATCAACGTGGTACCTAGCGCAAAGCAGAGTACGGGGATGTTCATTTGAACGACCGTCTCTGTCGATTGATTCACGAGGTCGGGGAAATTGGCTTTGCTCACCCTCATGATTCCCCAGCCAAGGCCTACCCCGATGACACCGCCTAGAATCGCCAAAGTAAGGCTCTCGGTCAGCAGTTGGACGAAGATCTGCCGGCGCGTCGCCCCCAGTGCAGAGCGAACCGCAAGTTCTTGTTTGCGCGATGTACCGCGAGCCAGTAGAAGGTTGGCGACGTTGGCGCATGCGATGAGCAGGACCAGTCCGACCGCAGTCATCAATAGCCAGAGATTGCGTTGGATTTTATGGTCGAGCCAGTCGTTGCGGAGATGCTCCACGCTTACCGCCCACAAATTCGCGTCTTTCCCGCCGTTGCGCTGCTGGGCGAGCGTTCGGTCGATCACTTCCATCTCGGCCTGGGCCTGTGCGAGGGTCACTCCGGGTTTGAGGCGACCGATCATGTTTCCCATGTGCTGCGAATGGGCACCCAATGGGCATAGAGAATAGGAACACTGAACTGAGTCCCGCCAGGGCCTTCGTTCGGTCCTGCGCGCATGACCCCGACGATCTGGTAAGGCTGGTCATCAATCCGAATGAATTTGCCGAGGATATCCGGGTCTGCATGATAGCGGTGTTTCCATAAGTAGTTTGAGAGGATCACGAGGTGATCTTTGCCTGGGCCACCCTCATCCGGCAGGAAGTCGCGGCCCAGGGCCATTTGTGCGCCCATGGTCTTTGTATCCAGACCGGGGCTGTATGGGAGACCGGCTATGTCGGCTTGAGTGTGGTCGGCATTGGTGAGGTGAAGAATCTGCCATGACTGAAAATCGAGACGCTGGAAGGAGTGATTCTGGGCGGCGTATTGCGCGTAATCTTCACCGCGAGTTGGCTGGCGTTCGCCCTTGTAATGAGTCCATACGACCACCAACTGTTCGGCGTGTGGATAGGGGAACGGCGCGAGGAACGTGGCATAGATGATGCTGAAGATGGCTACCGTCGGACCGACCCCAAGAGCCAGTACGAGCACCGCCGTAGTTGCGAAGCCGGGGGATCGACGGAATTGACGAAAGGTATAGCGCACATTGCGCCAAAGCGTTCCCATCGCCGTCGAGGCCTCATTGCGATTTTCTGGTTGAGAAGGATCTTCGACTGGTTTCCTGTCGACGGTGCTTTCACTGCTAACCCGGGAGCGTCTTACATGATCGGCACGGCGGCGAAAAGCATTCATCGAATCCTCCTCAGTGATGCGTCCGATTCTAGTCCGGTTGATCCCTGGCTATGCTCACCAACTCGCTTTTGCGGCAGTCGAGAGCAGTTCCGGGGCGAAGATTCGTCAAAGGGAAAGGTTGGCCATAAGCCACCGGAAGTTGGAACGCACGCCATAACCCGCGCCTGCACAGCCCCCAATGACCAGAGATACTCCACTTCGTGGAGGTTCCCCTTTGAGGTTCTGTGGGATGTTAACCCCGGGTGGACTTCTGCCAAGCCCGTCGCGCTATGCTTGTGTCGGACAGCCATGCCAACTAATAGCCGTGAAGTGCGCCTTGCCTCCCGTCCTGACGGGGAACCGTCGATGGACAACTTCTCGTTCGAAACCGTCGAGCTTCGCGATCCCAATCCGGGGGAAGTGTTGGTGCGCAACGTGTGCATGTCCGTCGATCCCTACATGCGCGGACGGATGAACGATGCCAAATCCTACGTTCCGCCCTTTCAGATCGGTCAAGCGCTGGAAGGTGGCGCCGTGGGGCGAGTCATCGCTTCGCAGGCTGAAAAACTTCCCGTGGGGACACATCGTCTTCAGCATGTACGGATGGCGGGAAGCCTTCGTCGCGCCCGCTGCAAGTCTCCGGATCGTCGATACAACAGTAGCCCCAGCTTCCGCATATCTTGGGATTCTGGGCGCGACTGGCTTGACGGCCTGGGTGGGTCTGAACCAGATAGCGCACCTGAAAATGAGCGAGACGATCTTTGTGTCAGGAGGCGCAGGCGCGGTTGGAAATGCTGCCTGCCAGTTGGCGAGGATTCACGGTTGCAAGGTGATTGCCAGCGCCGGCTCCGACGAGAAGGTGAACTTTCTCCGCAACGAGCTCAAGGTCGAGCATGCCTTCAATTATCGCGACGGCGATCCGCTGGAACATCTGAAGCGATACGCTCCTGACGGAATTAACGTCTACTTCGACAACACCGGCGGTCCTCAACTGGAAGCCGCGCTGAGCGCATTGCGTAACTATGGCCGGATCGCCATGTGTGGCGGAATCGCCGGGTACAACACGCCGGTGCCCGGCCCGCGCAACATGATGCTCGTCATCAGCAAGCGCTTGCGCGTAGAGGGCTTTATCGTCTCGGATCACTTCGGGGATATTCCCGCGTTTCTGGAGGAGGCGGTCCCGGCTTTTAAATCCGGAAAGCTGATCAACCGCGAGACCGTTGTGGACGGGCTGGACTCGGCGCCTGAGGCTTTCCTTGATCTTCTTCACTCTGGTGCGCGAAACATTGGAAAGATGATCGTGAAGCTCGCAGAGTGATTTGTGCTTTGCGAGTTCGGTGATCTTAAAAGCCGATCCAGGATTCCGGGGTTATTTCCGTATGGGCCAGAATAGTCTCAAAATCCCGAAAGATACCGCGCCATTCGCACTTAAGAAGCATAGACGAAGGGCCCGCGGCTAAAGCCGCTCTGATTGCAAACTTGCGCTCAGGGGTCTGAAGGCCCCTGCTCCCTCCGGCTGCGGCCTGGCGATTGCGGGCTTATGGTTTGGCGGGAGGTTCGGGGATGATGCGGGATTCGGAGCCGAAGACGTGGTACTGGGTGAAGGTGACGTCGTTTACGAAGCCGGTGGGGTCGAGCGTGGTGTAGATGCCGATGGCATGGACGGGGCAGATGACGGCGCGGGTGCCGATCTGGACCGTCGCATATTCAACGACCAGGCCGGCGAGAAGAGCGGCGGCGGGATCTTCCTGGGCGTGTACCGCGATTCGATAGACGCTGCCGGTCTCGGGATCGACGGCGATCTCGCACTGGTAGGCGGGCGCTTTGCCTGAAGGGTGCATGCCGAGCAGGGTTCCCGGGGAGTAGATGACGAAGTGCGATTCCTCCTTCGGGACAGAGCAGTGGTAGACGGCGAGGAGGCCGCTGGGGCCGGTTTCCCAGTGATGCCAGGCGATGGATCCGTGCATTGTGTCGTGATCGACGACGGAAAGGATTGAGCCGAACTCACCGGAGCTTTCCAGGCCGTGCTCGGAGATGGGCAACTGCCGCGAGGGTCCCGACTCGGGTGTGCGGGTTTCCTGTCCATCGGCGTAGGTCACGGTGCTTGAGGTGACCCCCAGGCGGAACCAATGCTGTTTATGCGTGTAGGCGCCGAGCGAGGTGTAGCCGAGGCGCGCGCGGGTCATGTGGGCCAGCTGCAGGGAGCGCTCTTCCTGCTCGAGATCGTCGGGAGACGCGAGCTCGTAATGGGTGGTGGTGCGGAGCGCGGTGAAGTTGGGCAGGCGGGGGCGCAGATCTGCCGTGTATGCCCGGGCGCGGGCGAGGATGGCTTGCTGGGTGGGCTGGTCGGGGGCGGCGGAGTCAGGAATTTCCGACGCGGGAAGAGGAAGGAACGCGGAGAGATCGGCGGTGGCGCGGAGGACTTCGCGGGTTTTCTGGTCTGCGATGGAGGATTGCCAGCGCGCGAGGCGGGCATTGCTGACGCGCTCAGTGAACTCGGCGGTGCGGAGGCGGGCGGCGAGAGCGTCGCCGCGGAGATGGCCGAAGAGGGATTCGGCATCGGCGATGGTCATGCGCGTTTGTGCTGAGGCAGGGAAGGCGGGCAACAACAGCACGAGGAGCAGGAGGCGAGCGCGCATGGGCGTGTTCAGTTTAGTGCAATTGAGTGGTTGTGTTGGGGGGCTGTGGTGTTTGGGTTCGTGGTTTCCCACCCTGTCGCCCGCAACCACCCCAGCGACGAAGACCTGTCGCCGGGGGCCCCGGCCAGGCGACAGGATGGGGCACGGAGAGGTCGTGGGGGAACGAGATTCCAAAGCGGGTTCTTCGCTGCGCTCAGAATGACAAATCTGTGGGGGAACGGGGATTCGAAAAGCGGGGTTCTTTTAGCCAGCGTTCAGCGACAAGTCTGTGGGAGCGGCGCCGCAGGGAGCGCTATTTGTATTGCAGGTGGATGGTGATTTCGGTGACGGGGCAGGCGACGTGGACGATGGCCTGTGCGAAGGGCGGAGGACCGAGGCCGACGTGGGGGTTGTTGGCGAAGCCGAAGCCCTCTTTGGGGACGCCGATCAGGTTGCGATCGAGCTTTGCGTTGGAGTTTTCGTCGTGGATGGCAGCGACCGCGTAGTCGCCGGGAGCGAGATTGGGCCAGACGGCGACGGCAGTCCTGGATTTCGTGTCGATGGGAGAAGGCCCGCGGAGAAAGGACTTCTGCTTGTCTTCAGGCCAGCCGTCAGGCGAGCGGAAGATGATGGTGCCGAGGTTTCCGCGGGTGTTGCGGAAGCCGTCGACGTGGATGCGCAGGGCGCAGGTGGCGGTGGCGGCCGGCTGAGATTGGGGTTGCGAGGCTGCCGCTGAGAAGAATGTGCTGCGTGGTGGAGCAGGCAGAGATTGGGCGGGGTTCGTGGTTTCCCACCCTGTCGCCAGAACCACCCCATCGACGAAGACCTGTCGATGGGGACCCCGGACCAGGCGACAGGATGGGGCACGGAAGATTTGTGGGTGGCGGATGCGAAGGCGCACACGAATAGAAGCGCAGTCATGAGGGCAAGCTGAGCGCGCCGGTTCATTCATCCATATACCAAATTTTGGGCGGAGTTTCCCCGATCAAGTTACGCCAGAGGGAAGGTGAGACAAATCCGTCTCTTTGGAGTCGTGCTTGATGTGAGCAGGGGAAGTTGAGGTCCCGAAAGCCAAGGGGAGGCGACGGGACCCCGGTGAGAGGTTAGTAGCGCGAGCGGGCGCGGGATCCGCCGCCGCCGCCGCCGCTGCTTCCTTTGCGCGCCTGGTAACAATCGCGACAGAAGACGGGACGGTCGCCGCGGGGTTCGAAAGGAACCGTCGTGGGCTGACCGCATCCAGAGCAGATAACGGGCGTGCCTTGAGCAGGAGCAGAACGGTAACCGCCACCGCCTCCTCCACCCTGCTGATCATTCTTCTTCGCCATCCGGCAGGGCTTGCATCGCTTAGGTGTCGAGTAACCGCGTTCCTGGAAGAACGCCTGATCAGCGGCTGTGAACGTGAAATCCTGTCCGCAGTCGCTGCACGTGAGTTGAATATCGCCGGCCATGGGTCTCCTCGGTGGAGAGTAAAGTTTATTCACTGTAGCATCTTTTCGGGTTCATTCCCTAAATTTGGAAATCCTTACGCTTTGTTTACACGGACGCGCCGCGAGGGTTCGCGCCTTGCGGGCACGGAATGCCGGGTGAGAGATTGCATCTAACTGGTTGTTTTCTCAGGATCTTTCTTTTGGGGAATGGGTGACTGACCTGATGACGTTGCCGAAGTTGGCGGACTGGCTGCTGGCGGATCTGAAGGTTCCCAAGGGCATACACGGCAAGGCGGAGCCGGAGCATGCATGGTGGCGCGTGATGTGTCTGACCGGCGTGGATTATTTCTCCACGCTGGGTTATCAGCCGGGCATTGCGTTTCTGGCCGCGGGCGTGTTGTCGCCGATGGCAACGCTGGTGCTGGTGCTGGTGACGCTGTTTGCGGCGCTGCCGCTGTATCGGCGCGTGGCCAGGGCGAGCCCCAATGGGCAGGGATCGATTGCCATGCTGGAACGGCTGTTTCCGGAGTGGGGCGGCAAGATCTTTGTGCTGGTGCTGCTGGGATTTGCAACCACGGATTTCATCATCACCATGACGCTGTCAGCGGCGGACGCGGCGGCACACTTTGTGCACAATCCATTTGCGCCGAGCTGGCTCACGGGGCAGATGCTGGTGACGCTGCTGCTGCTGACGGCGTTGAGCGTGGTGTTCCTGAAAGGCTTCAAAGAGGCGATTGGGATTGCGGTGTGGCTGGTTGCGAGTTATCTGCTGCTGAACGCGGTGGTGACGGTGCGGGCGGCTGGCGGAGGTGCTGCGGCATCCTCACGTGGTGAGGATCTGGCAGAGTGCGTTGTGGGCGCAGCATCCCAACTGGTGGGGCATGGCGGGTGTGTGCCTGCTGCTGTTTCCACGGCTGGCGCTGGGTTTGTCGGGGTTTGAGACGGGCGTGGCGGTGATGCCTCTGATCAAGGGCGAGACGCTGGAGGATCGGATTCGAAATACGCAGAAGCTGCTGGCGACGGCGGCCTTGATCATGAGCGTGTTCCTGATCGCGACCAGCTTTGTGACGACGGTGCTGATTCCGGCAAAGGAGTTTGCGGACGGGGGGCAGGCGAACGGTCGCGCGATGGCGTACCTGGCGCATTTGTACCTGGGGAGCGTGTTCGGGTCGGTGTATGACATCAGCACGATTTTGATTCTGGCGTTTGCGGGCGCGTCGGCGATGGCGGGACTGCTGAACCTGATTCCGCGGTATCTGCCGCGGTTCGGGATGGCGCCGGAGTGGGCGAGGGCGTCGCGGCCGCTGGTGCTGGTGTTTATGGGCGTGGCGTTCCTGGTGACGTGGGCGTTCCACGCGAATGTGGATGCGCAGGGCGGGGCGTATGCGACGGGCGTGCTGGTGCTGATTACGTCGGCGGCCTGCGCGGTGACGATTGCGGTGTGGCATACGCGCGCGAAGTGGATGTACCTGACGGTGGCGCTGGTGTTTGTGTACACGACGCTGGCGAACATCTGGGAGCGGCCGGAGGGACTGAAGATCTCGCTGATGTTCATTGCTACGATTCTGACGGTGTCGTTTGTGTCCCGGGCGATGCGGTCGACGGAACTGCGCGTTACGGGCGTGGAACTGGATGCGTCGGCGGAAGACATCATCCGGTCGGCGGGGAAGGAGCCGGTGCGGATCATTCCGCGGAAGCCGAAGCCGGCGAGGGCGGCGGATCTGGATCCGCTGGATAAACAGGTACGCAAGGTGCATGGGCTTCCGGCGCACACGAAGATTGTTTTTCTGCAGGTGGAGAGGACGGATGCGTCGGAGTTTTCAGAGCACTTGAAGGTGCGGGGCGAGCGCGTGGATCACCACTGCATTCTGACCGCGCGGAGCCCGATTGTGGCGAACTCGATTGCGGCGTTTCTGATCGATGTGGAGAAGAGGACGGGGTGCGTGCCGCATATCTACTTCAACTGGAGGGAAGGGAATCCGGTGGCGAATGTTTTCCGGTTCATCTTCCTGGGGGAAGGGGATGTGGCGCCGCTGACGCATGAGGTGCTGAGGAAGGCGGTGCCGGAGATTGGGCGCAGGCCGATTGTGCATGTAAGTTAACCACCTGCGCCACCTGCGGTGGGGCCAATTGCGGCTTCGCCGCCAACTGAGGCGGATTGAGATTCGTGCTTTCCCACCCTGTCGCCAGAAAAAAGGCGACTGGATGGGGCACGGATCAATGTGCGTTGACCACCTGCCACCTGCGGTGGGGCTGACTGCGGCTTCGCCGCCAATCGTGGTTGGGTTGGAATCAGGATAGCGACATTGGGGGGGATTCGGGTTTGGGCGCGGCCTCCCCGGTCCCCAAGTGCGAGGGACCGGGGGCACCCGGCACCGGCACAACCAATGAGGGTGGGTTGAAACGATAACCGCGAACGCGGACCTTGCGGTCCGCGTTCGTTGTTTTTCAGTGTCTATTTCGGGCTTTCGGCACGACTGAAGTCGTGCCCTTTTGCGTGGGCTCGGGCGAGCCGGGTTTGTGGTTTTAGGCTTGCGCCTGGGCGGCTTTGATTGATGTCGTCGGGGAAGGTGAGTTTGAGGTCCTTGGCGACCTGCTGGTTTATGACCAGCTTCTGATCGGCAACTTCCTGGATCGGAATGTTGGCGGGATTTTCGCCTTTGAGGACGCGGGCTGCGAGGATGCCGCCGGCCTTGCCCGGGGGATACCAGCCGAGTCCCACGCAGGCTACGGCGCCGCGCGAGGTGAATTCGGGATCGTTGATGATGAGCGGCATGTGGGCGGCCCTGGCGGCCTTGACGATGGCGTCGAAGCTCTGCAGGGCGGTGTTGTCGCCGGTGATCCAGAGGGCCTGCACGTTGCGGTAACAGGCGACCTGGGCGGCCTGGAAGACTTCGCTGGTGTTGTTGGCGGTGACTTCCTCGAGCTTGAGGCCGGCCTTCTTGAATTCCTCGCGGCCGACGGAGATCACTTTCACTGAATTGGCTTCAGCGTTGTTGTAGACGGTGGCGACGGATTTGATGCCAGGGATGAGGCGCTTGATGAGGTCGACGGTCTTGTCGACGGGGGGGAAGGAGCCGACACCGGTGAGGTTGGGCAGATGGCTGGTGAAACTGGAGCCGGCGCCGGCGGCAATGGGATCGTAGCAGTAGGTGAAGACGACCTTGCTGTTGCGCGCGGCGCTGCAGGCGGCGGTGAGCACCGGCGTGGTCATGGTCATGATGACGTCGACGCCCTGCGAGACGTAGTTCTGGATCAGCATGGGGATCTGCGAGATCTCGGCATTGGCGTGCGAGGTGAGGACGGTGAGGTTCTTGTCCTTCTCGAAGCCCTGCTCCCTGAGGCCGTCCCAGATGCCGTTCATGCAGTTGACGCCGGCCTCTTCAGGGGCGAAATAGACCAGGCCCAGCTTCTTGGTGCCGTTGCCGGCTGCGCCGGAAGCGCCCGTGGGCATGTGCTTGCATCCGGCAAGAGCAAGGGCACCGGCTGCGGATTGGACGATCATGCTGCGGCGTGTGATGCGGGACATTGGGCCTCCGGAAAGCAGGGTTCAGGGGTCAGGGTTCAGGGTTCAGTGTTGTGGTTCCCAGGTCTCAAAATCGAGACCTGGGGCACCCAGGATGGTGGCGGAACCAGCAGGGGCTGGTCGGGGTTCGTGGGTTCCCACCCTAGCCGCAAAAACAAAGACGCGGCGAGGATGGGGCACCCAGGTTCGTGGTGTTGCTAACAGGTTCCGAACAGCAGATCCTCGGCTTCGCCAAGGATGACAGACAGAAATGCAAGAACAAGAACAACAGCAAAGGAACGAGCAAGACACTACACGTAGCTGGCGGTGAGCATTTCGGCGACGGAGGTGTCGAGTTGCTCGCGGCGGCGGACGTCTTCGAAGCGGCTGAGGAGATCTTCGGGGCGGACGCGGGCGCGCTCGCTGTCTTGCAGGTCGTGCAGGACGCGGCCTTTGTGCATCATGACGATGCGGTCGCCGAGATTGCAGGCCTGCTGCATGGAGTGCGTGACCATGAGGGTGGTGAGCTTGTCGCGTTCGATGATGTCGTGGGTGAGACGGATGACCTGGTCGGCGGTCTTGGGGTCGAGGGCGGCGGTGTGCTCGTCGAGTAGAAGCAGCTCGGGCTTGAGCCACGAGGCCATGAGCAGGGTGAGGGCCTGGCGTTGTCCGCCGGAGAGCGAGCCGATGGGGTTTTCGAGGCGGTCTTCAAGGCCCATGTTGAGCGGGCGGATGCGGGCGCGGAGGTCGTCGCGGACCTTGCGGTGGACGGCGAGGCCGAGCCCGCGGGGCTTGCCGCGGCGCGAGGCGAGGACCAGATTTTCAGCGATCGACATGGTGGGGGCGGTGCCGCGGAAGGGGTCCTGGAAGACGCGGCCGACGAATTTGGCGCGGCGGTGCTCAGGCCATGAGGTGATGTTCTGGCCGGCGATGGAGATGGTGCCGGTGTCGACGTAGAACGTTCCGGCGACGGCGTTGAGCAGGGTGGACTTGCCGGAGCCGTTGGTGCCGATGACGATGAGGAAGGTGCCGGTGGGCAGCGTGAGGGAGACGTTGCGCAGAGCGCGGACTTCATTGGGCGTGCCGGGATTGAAGGTCTTGGTGATCTTACTAATCTGCAGCATAGGCATCGACCGTCTTTGCGGAGTTGATCTGGCGTGAGCGTTCGCGGCGGTCCTTGTAGCGGCGGCCGAGGTCGGGGACGACGAGCGCGGCGAAGACGAAGACCGCGGTGATGAGCTTGAGGTCGTTGGGGCTGAGTCCCCAGCGGAGAGCGATGGCGACGAGCAGGCGGAAGAGCACGCGACCCATGACCGTTCCAATGATGAGAAGGCCGACGGCGCGGGAGCCGACCAGGGCTTCGCCGATGATGACGGAGGCGATGCCGAGGACGACCATGCCGATGCCCATCTGAACGTCGGCGAAGCCTTGATATTGGGCGATGAGCGCGCCGCAGAGGGCGATCATGGCGTTGGACATGGCCAGGCCGAAGATGGTGGAGGTGTCGACCGAGACGCCGAGGGCGCAGATCATGGCGGGGTTGTCGCCGGTGGCGCGCATGGCGGTGCCCATGTCAGTGCGGAAGAAGAAGTAGAGCAGGACGCCGACGAGAACGACGAAGAGGAAGCAGCCGAGTGAGCATTGAGGCGTCGCGGGTGCTGACGGCCCAGCCGGCTACGTCGAGGTCGCCGGGGCCGCCGAAGAGATTTTCGCCGATGTGCTCGGAGTAGGTGGCGAGGGTTTTGACTTCGAGCAAGGGAAGATTGCTGCGGCCCATGACGTGGAGGTTCACGCTGTAGAGGGCGGTCATGACGAGGATGCCGCTGAGCAGGGGATTGATGCGGCACTTGGTGGCGAGGACGCCGGTGATGGCTCCGGCGACTGCCTCCGGCGAGGGCCGCGGCGGCGGTGGCGAGGATCGGGTTCCAGCCGTGAACCATGAGTGCGGCGGCGACGGATGCGCCGAGGGTGACGGAGCCTTCAGCCGTCATGTCGGGGATGTTGAAGATGCGGAAGCTCACATAGACGCCGAGCGCGAGCAGGGCGAGGATCAGTCCCAGAGTGAGAGCGCCAACCAGCAGTGTCATGAGGGAATCATCCTTGAGGTGCGATGGTGGGAAGCGGGCCAAGCGAGACTGGACCAAGCCAGCATGCGCCGCGGGCCAGGTCGGTTTCGCCTACGCCTTCGAAGGGGCGGGTGTCGGCCATGAGGTGCAGGACGGCGTTGGGGCTGGAGGCGTTGAGCAGATCGGCGACGGTGCGGCCGAAGGGCAACTCGCCGCGCTGAACGGGGCGATAGGGGAAAACGGCGGCATGGATGTGCGCGGAGATTGCGGAGTCGGCCTTCAGGGGGCGAAGGAACTTTGACGTGTTCTCATCCGTGGAGCGAGAGGCGACGCCGACGAGCAGGCAGAGAGTTTTTTCGCTGCTGCGCTCGGTGGTGAAGGAGAGCCATTCGCGGACGGCGGGAAGCTGCTGGACGAGCGGCTGGCCGGCGGGGGATTTGCGGAGTGTGGCGCCGACGATGCCGGCGGCTTCAGCGAGGATGACGAAGGCGGTGGCCTGGCCGTTGGAGATGTCGATGAGACTGTCGATGAGTTCGGAGAGGCCGATTTTGCCGGGGCCGTCGGATGCGGAATCGAAGCGGACCATGGTGGAGAAATCGCCGGCACCGGAGAGGGCGTAGAGGGTCTCGACCTGGGGAACGAGGGTGCCTTCTTCGACGACGTAGTCGGGAAGCGCGTGCGGATCGCTTGTGGGAAGGGCGACGGCGCAACCGCCGGCGGCGAGGAATTCGCCGAAGCGGTTGGCGCAGTCGGCATAGCCCTGGCCGAAGGCGCCGAGGCCGAGTCCGAAGGAGTCGGTGGCGAAGGTGAGGGTGCGGCAGTCCGCTTCAGTAAAGCCGCTGGAGGTGAGGCGCGCGGGATCGCCGATCAGTTTGCAGGAGAGCGGCTGCTTGACGGGCTGCGGATAGATTTCGTAGTCGGCGCCGCCACGGCGCTGCTTTGGAGTCGCTACCGGCTCGGGCGCTGCGGCGGGGTCGTCGGCGCTGAGGATCTCAGTGAGGCCGACGGTGGTGAGCACGTTGCGGCAGAAGTCGCTGGCGTGGGTGATGACCAGGCTGCCTTTGACGGATTTCAGAAGCTTGTACTGGACGAGCAGAATGCGAATGCCGAGGGAGCTGATGTATTCAACGCCGGCGAAGTTGAGGACGACACGATGGGCGCCGGCGCGGACGGCTTTCTCGATGGTGGAACTGAGATGCTCGGCCCAGGTGGCGTCGATGCGTCCGGTGAGCCGGAGTTCGACGAGTTCTGCGCCGGGATGCTCGGTGATCTGCATTAGTTACTCCAGAGATCGGGGGTCAGAGAACAGGGGTTAGTGATTAGTGATTAGTGGTTCGCTGACGCGACGGTTGGTTGCGGTGCCTTCGTGTGGCGGCCGGTTTCGTCCTCGATGACGTCAGCCTGCGCAAGGACCGAGTCGGGCAGGGTCCACTTGTCGCGGAGATTTTTGAGGGCGAGCTTGTTGATCTGAAGCGTGACCGGCATGTAGTTCTCAACCGGGACGGAGGCTGGGCTCTTTCCGTCCAGAACGTCGGCGGCTAGCAATCCGGCGGTGTGGCCGATGGCGAAGTAGTTGGCGCCGAGTTCGAAGAGCGCGCCGGTGGGCTGCTTGCGAGGAACCGAGGTGAACACCGGAATGCGGGCGGTCCGCGCTTTGCTGACGATGAGGTCGAGTCCGTGGGCGGCGACGAGGTCGGGGCTGATCCAGACGGCGTCAGCTTGTCGCGTGATGACGGAGCCGATGGCGTCGCTGATGGAGGTGGAATTTTCCGCGTTGGCTTCAATGAGGGTGATGCCCATCTTGGCGCAGACGGCGCGGGCGATGGTGGTGGTGACGACCGAGTTGGCTTCAGAGGGATCCCACACGAGGCCGACGCGCTTGAGGCCGGGATTGAGCTGGCGGGCCATCTTGAAGGCGTCTTCGACGGGGGCGAGGCTTCCGTAGCCGGTCATGTAGGGCGGATGCTGCAGGTGATTTTCGCGGCTGACGCCGACGCCGACCGCGTAGGGATCGCTGACCAGGGAGAAGACGTGGGTGCGCGGCGGCGTGGAGAAGCGGTTGGCGTTGGCGATGGTCTGCAGGCTGATGGTGGAGACCGAAAAGATCAGGTCGAAGTTGCTGCTGGTGACTTCCTTGGCGATGGCGTTGGCGGTGCCGATGTCGCCCTGGGCGTTGTATTCGCGAATGGAGATGCGGCCGCCATCGGCGTAGCCGCGTTCTTTGAGAGCCGCGATGGCGCCGGCGATTCCGTCGTCGAGGGTGGGAATGGCAGCGTGCTGGACAAACGCGACGCGAAGCTGGTGCTGCTGTGCGGAGGCCGCGTCGGCGGTGACTCGGCGGGAGGGGAGATCAGAGTAGAGAAGAATGGCGGCCGATACAACGATCAGAGCCAGACCCAAGGCAATTTTCTTCAGGACTGCAAGCATCGGGAGAATCCTGTAATCAGAGGGAAGTCGTTCGGAATCTAAATGGGGACTTGATTGTGAACGATACATGCCGGGTTGCGGGGAAGGCAAGGGGTGTTTGGGGTGAAGGGGAGGCGGTGGTGCGGGGATTCAGGCGGTTCTTCATGGAGCATGCGGCGGCGGAGGGGCAGAGCCGGGCCTGAAGGCCCGGCTCAGAAGCCTGTCGGCGGTAAGCCGGCCTTTGCAGGGGCTAAACAGGCTGCGGAAAAGGGGAGATTTGTGGCGAGTGCGCCTTTGCAGGGGCTGAAAGCCCGCGGGTTCTATCGGCTTTATCGGCACGACTGAACAGCTTGGTGAAAAACTCGATCTGTCGGGACGGACGCAGAATCGCAACGCTTCAGAATGCCCCAGGAACGATTCCTAAGCCTCGGGTGATGATTTTCCATCACCAATTTTGGTGCTTGTTTCTGCCATTTTCGACTTTTTCACCAAGCTGTGAAGTCATGCCCTGTTACAAAGCCCGCTTCGACGAGTCTTCCTGCAGATGTAAAGCCCCGATGATTCTGCGTCCCTGATACCGGGGATGAATCCCCGGCCTACCGCCCGAAACAGAAGGCGAAGGCAAATGCGAGTGGAAAAAGGAGAGGGATTGCGAATGTACTCTTGCGTACAATTTGAGGGACTTGTAATCTCATTGGGAATCAGAGCGGGGTTCAGAACGGTTTGGGTGAAAGCTTAACCATCGAGGTGAAGAACACTTGCGATGCGATCGCTCCCGCCGCGGAGAGGGCGGAGGCGTGGCTTGAGGCCTATGATCCGTCACCGAAGGCTTTGTACCTGGTTCCGCTGGCGATTGAAGAGATTGTTACCAACTGCATCCATTACGGGTATGACGACGCAGGCGAGCACACGATCGTGATCACGCTGAGTGTCGCGGATCAGACATTGACGCTGACGGTGGTGGATGACGGGCACGCATTCGATCCGATGGCGCGGGAGACGCCGGACTTGACGGCTCCGGCGGAGGAGCGGCCCATCGGTGGACTTGGCATTCATCTGTTGCGCAACCTTTCGGACGGGATGGCGTATGAACGGCGGGACGGGATGAACCGTCTTACGCTGACGAAGCGGCTTTCGTAGCGGAAAATGAGATTCCCTTCGGGAATTACAGAGAGAAAAGCAAGGGCAAAGACAGGGGTGGGTCGGGGTTCGTGGTTTCCCACCCTAGCGACAAGAACAAAGACGTCGCGAGGATGGGGCACCCGGGGTTCGTGGCGGAAAATGAGATTCCCTTCGGGAATTACAGAGAGAAAAGCAAAAGCGCTCCCGGGGCGTGTGGCATATGGGTGGTAACGGGCGATCAGGCATAGCCGCACTTTTTGCTACACATGAGGACGCTGTTTCTAGTAGCGTTTCGAGTATGCACAGCATTCCCCCTGCGTCCGTTCCTGCGTCCATTGTGTGCGTGCAGGGAATCCCCGTGGTTTGCATCTCCGGCCGTCTCGATACGACGAGTTCGCCGTATTCGACGCACAGACCGCCTCCCTGCTCGAAGAGAAGCACCAGCGCATTCTGCTCGATGCTTCCAAGATGACCTATGTCAGCAGCGTGGGGCTGCGATCGATTTTGAGGATTATCAAGCACACATCGCAGTGCGGAGGGCGCACGGGGATCTTTGCGGTCCCGCCGCAGATTCTCGAGGTGATTGAGATCTCAGGGTTCCAGCGATTGCTGGACATCTATCCCGACCAGGAAACCGCTCTGAATGGAAGCGCCGGGTAATGCGTAGATTGAGCCTATCCCTTCGCCAGCAGATTACGTATCTCGGAACATTTTCCGCGCTTCTTGCGACGGTGGTGGTCGCCATTCTGGTTCTGATCAACGAGAACCGGGCGAGCAAGGCAGTGTCGGACGAAGTGATCGGCATCATGCAGGATCGCCTGGCCCGCAGCGCGGAGAAGACGTTCAGCATCTGCAGGCTCTCGCAGGACCTGGTGCAGAACTCGGTGGATACGAGCCTGAAGCTGGGCGACTCGGCGCTGAAGCAGGCGGGCGGAGTGCAGATGCGCGGCGGCAGCGTGACGTGGGAAGCGGTAAACCAGTTCACGAACGGAGCGCAAGACATTCAATGTGCCGCAGTGGTCACTGGAGGGGATCTCCGCTGCGCCCGGATCCGAGCTTTGACCATCCTATTCCGGTAATCGACGAGATCACCAAAGCAGACCGGCGAAACCGTGACGCTGTTTCAGAGGGTGAACGAAACCGGCGATATGCTGCGGATTGCGACAACGGTGAAAAAGGGCAACGGGGAGCGGGCGGTAGGGACCTACATGCCACGCGGTCCTGAAGGACGGCTCGACGAATGAGGTTGTAAAGACGGTTCTTTCCGGGCGCACCTATCGCGGCCGGTCCTACGTGGTGAACGCGTGGTACATCACGGCGTATGAGCCGCTGCTGGACGCCAAGGGCGACGTGATCGGGATGTTCTACGTCGGCGTGAGGCAGGAGAGTGTGATCGGCTCTGCGCGACGCGATCAGCGAGCAGGCGCGCAGCGGCGACCACAGTTCGGTGGCGGTGTATTACGGCCACGAACAGCGGGAACTTCAGAGACATCGTGGTGATTCCGGCTACGGGGATCGGGTCCCTGACGGAATCGAAGTGGCTGAAGAGGGTTCTGGACAACGCGCCCAAGCTTGCGGAGGGAACTTCGGGCCAGTGGAAGGTGAGCCAACGCGGATGGGTCCGAGGCGATCATCCGCTATACCTACTTCCGGCCGTGGGACTGGGTCATCGTCGTCATCGGCGACTCGAGGGATTACGCAGGCGCGTCGACACTGGTGCGCGAGCAGTTCACCCGGCTCCTGTTCCAAAGCACGATGGGCGGGCTTGTCGCGCTGTTGCTGGGCGGCGTGTTTGCGTATTTCATCAGCAAGCGGATTACGAACCCGGTCGCGGACCTGAGCATCAACCTGACGTCGAGCGCGACACAGATCAGTTCGAGCGCGGTGCATCAGCAGTCGAATGTAACCTCGCTGATGGCATCGAGCAATCAGATTGCGTCGGCGGCGAAGGAGATTTCAGCTACGTCTCAGGAACTGCTGCGCACTATGGTGGATATCGCTGAAGCTGCCGAGCGAACCGCGGGACTGGCACATGACGGGCGGCAGGGGCTGAAGAGGCATGGAGACTTCCATGCAGACGCTGTCGACCTCGAGCGATTCGATTTCAGGCAGGCTGGCTACGATTCGCACCAAGGCGGTTCGCATCAATTCAGTGGTGACGGCGATTACGAAGGTTGCGGACCAGACGAACCTGCTGTCGCTGAATGCGTCCATTGAAGCCGAGAAGGCGGGCGAAGCGGGCGCGGGATTCGCGGTGGTGGCGCGCGAGATTCGGCGGCTTGCGGACCAGTAGCGCGATTGCCACGCTCGACATCGAGCAGATTGTGGAAGAGATGCAGGAGGCGGTCGCCAGCGGCGTGGCGGAGATGCGCCAGTTCTCTGAAGCCGTGCAGGGCGGCATTGGCGCGGCCGAGACGATCCAGGGACAGTTCGGCGAGATTATCGAACGCGTGGAGTCGATTGCGCCGCGCTACGAGACGGTACAGCAGGGAATGCAGAACCAGTCGGTGGGAGCGAAGCAGATCTCCGAGGCGATGTGGCAGCTGACGGAGACCGCGCGGCAGACATCAGACTCAGTGAACGACCTGAACGAAGTGAGCCGGCAACTGCATGAAGCGGTACGCATCCTGAAGGAACATATCTTCAAGGTCGCAGCGGTTGAGGCCTGATCAGAGGAACATCCAATGCCTGCCAGTCTCCGCCTTCGATTGCAAAGCGGGCCGTATTCGGTTCCGCTGAAGCGCGTGTTTCGCTTGGCGGGATTCGCAGCGCTGGCGGGTGAGCCGGACGAATACTTTCTTGGGTGGTTTCGCTTTTACGGGCAGCAGACGCCGGTGTTCGATTTGAACCGGGTGATCTGCGAGACTCCCACGCCGGAAGAGTATGGAAGCCGCATTATTGTGGTGGAAGCGGCGCCGGATGCGCCGGTGCCCTATATCGGGCTGCTTGCGCCCGGCGTGACGGACACGACCGGAGCAGACGATAAGGATGTGACGCCGCTCGATCTCGACCTGTATCTGCAGATGCTGACCAACTTTATTCCTGCTCCGCCGGCTCAATGATGATGAAGAAGCGACTCGAGATCGATAGCACCATTCTGCACGAGGTGGTGGAGCGCCTGGGCGACGCGGCGGGGATCGATCCCGATTCGCTGGATTTGAGCCGCATACGGTGGACGATCGAGTTGCGCTGCAGGCATCTGCATCTGCCGACGGCGCACGCAGTACCTGGAGCGGCTGAGGTCGTCGCAGGAAGAACTGGATGAGCTGATTGATGCGCTCGTGATCCAGGAGACGCGGTTCTTCCGCGACCCGGCGGTTTTCGAGCATATCCGGCACTGGGCTGTGAAGGCTCAGGCAGCCGCACAGCGTCCGTTGCGGATTTTGTCGGCGCCGTGCAGTACGGGGCAGGAAGCGTATTCGCTGGCTGCGGTTTTGCGCTTGGCGGGAATTCCAACGGACGACTTCAGGATTGATGCATTCGATATTTCCCGAGCGGCGCTGGCGACGGCGGCGCGCGGCGTTTATGCGGACGGGGCGCTTGCAAACCGTGCCGGCCGAATTGCAGACGGCATGCGGCGTGTTGCGCGATCATCACTGGCACATGCACGAGCCGTTGCGCAGGACGATTCGCTTCGAGCGGCGCAACCTCGCGGTGGAAGGTGCGCTGGAGACGGACGCCAAGTATCACCTGATTCTCTGCCGAAACCTGTTCATTTATCTGAATGCCGAGGCGCGCGCGATGCTGGCCGAATCACTCAGCAGGGCACTGCTTCCGGGCGGACGGCTGATTGTTGGGGCAGGCGATCGCATTGCTGAAGTGAACGCGCGGTTTGTTCCGGTCAAGCCGGCGGCGGGATTCGGGTTTGTTCACCGGACCACACGCAGTGGCACGAAGCACGGCGCGACGCAGCGCGTGTTCCGGCGGGCGAGTGTGCGACGCAGCGCGGGTGCAAGCCGCGGAGCCCGTTGCGGAAGATGGTGTGCCGGACTCGCCGGCGATCAGGTTTTACAGGCGCGCGGTGGAGTACAAGGAGCGCGGCAATCTGCGGCAGGCGGAGCGGCGCTGCCGGCAGGCGCTTTATCTTGCTCCGGGATATCTGCCCGCACTGGAGTTGCTGCAGTGCTTGTGGCAGGTGCATCCGAATGCGCGGTTGCGGCGGCGCTTTGTCGGCGCGGATTCTTCGCGTGCGCGGCGGACATGGAAGCGCTGGCGGGACTGACGCCGCTGGGGGAGGAGGCGCGATGAGCGAGGTGCATCGCAATTTGTTTGATCGCCCCCTGCCGGTTGGATACCGCGAGGAGATGCAGGCGCTGGTGGCAGTGGAACCGCCGAAGCCGGCGGCGCGGACCGGCTCTGTCGCTGCTGTTTCAACTGGGACCGTTGCGGCTGGCGTTGCCGACAAAGATTGCGACGGCGGTGTCTCCCGTGCTGCACATCTGCGCGCATTCCGCATCGCAGCGGCACGGTGCTGCTGGGGCTGGTGGCGTTTCGCGGCGAGATCATTCCGTGCTGCTCGCTGGCGAGGCTGCTGGACGTGGCGCGGCAATGAGACGGGCGCGGCGCGCATGCTGATTCTTGAGGAAGCGCCGGGGCGGCTGTGGGCTGTGCCGATCGACTGGGTGCTGGGCATTCGTGCGACGCCGGAGAGTTATTCGCAGGAAGAGGCGGCGCCGCTGGCGCCGCATTGGATGAGCGGCAGCTTTGACGATCAAGGCAAGATGTTTCACCTGCTCGATCACGCAAACATGTTTCCGCCAGATCACCCTGGCCACGGCATAGGCGATGAGCAGCGGACTGGAAGACTCGTCGCTCTTCGATCTCTTCCGCATGGAAGCGGAGGACCAGGTGCGCGTGCTTCAGGCCGAGCTGATGAAGCTGGAGGCCGGGTCGGCGAGCGCGGCCGCTCTGGAAGCGCTGATGCGCGCGTCGCATTCGCTGAAGGGCGCGGCAAGAATCGTGGGACTCGACGGCATTGTGCGGTTGACCCATGCGATGGAAGATCGCTTTGTTGCCGCACAGGGTGGGAAGGATCTGGACTCGGCGGATGTAGACCGCATGCTTGCGGCGACGGACTGGCTGGCGCAGGTGCAGTCGCTTGAGGAAGATGCGATCGGGACCATGGCTCGAGGACAAATGCCGCGGCGATGGAGGCAGTGCGCGGAGTCGCTGCGGGAACAGGAGACGCAGGCAGCGGAAGCGGAGCCGAATGCGGCCGCGCCTGGCGAGGCTGAGCCGAGTGCGGAGCGGCGAGTAGTACGCCGGCAAAGCAGGAAGCCGCCGGTCAGCGCGGACGCGCGGTGCGCCGGTTCCCCGGCAAGCCGCAGGAGCCGGAGCCGGAGGAGCGGGACATCTTCGCGCCAGGGGGGAAAGGAAGAGCGTGCCGTTCGAGAGCGGACCGTGCGCCTGATCGACGGATCGATTCGATCATCTGCTGTCGCTGTCGGCGGAGACGCCTGGTGGCGGCGCGGCAGTTGGCAAGCTGGGGAGATGTGCTCGGTCGCAACGGCCGGGTGATGGGCAAGGCGCTGCAGATGCTGGAGGACGCCGGCGATTCCGCGCAGGCGCGGACATTTGCGCGCTACGAACTGGAGCGGCAGGTTGCGGTCATGTCAACGCAGATTGCGGATCTGGATGCTGGTTTGCGCGCCAACGAATTGACCGCCGAGCGGCTTTATCGCGCGGTGCTGGGGGGAAGGCTGCGGCCGTTTTCCGAGGGCATCGCGGGCGTTACACGCCTGGTGCGCGACACCGCGCGGGAATTGGGCAAGGCCGTGAAGCTGGAGACTCTGTGGCGAGAGCACGCGCGTGGATCGCGACATTCTCGACAAGCTCGAGGCGCCGATTTCGCATCTTGTGACCAACGCGATCGATCATGGGATTGAACCGACGGCGGATCGGCTGGCGGTGGGAAAGCCGGCCGAAGCGACGTTGCGCATTCATGCCGGCCATGAGAATGGACGGCTGGTGATCACGGTGCGCGACGATGGGCGCGGGATCGATCCGGAGCAGATTCGGCAGCGCGTAATCAAACGCAATCTGGCAACGGCGGATACTGTGGCTGGACTGACGGAAGCGGAATTGCTGGAGTTTCTTTTTCTTCCGGGATTCAGCACGCGCGATGTGACGTCGCACCTGTCGGGGCGCGGCGTGGGATTGAATGTCGTGCAGTCGATGGTGCAGGAGGCGGGCGGCGCGGTGACGGTGAGCAGCGTCCAGGGAGCGGGAACGATGTTCCGGCTCACGCTGCCGGTCACGCGCTCCGTGATTCGCGTGATACGCGTCTGGCGGAGGGCGAGCTGTTCAGCGTTCCGCTGGTGCGCATCGATCACGTGATGCAACATGAGCCGGAGGGCGATGCGGAGAAGCCGCAGGTGACATGGAATGGACGCGCGCATCCGGTGGTGCCGCTGGCATCGCTGCTGGGATTGTCAGACCAGCCGCTGCCGCGAGGACCGGTTCCGATGCTGCTTTCCGGCGGCTTTGCATTTGCAGTTGAGCGGCTGGTGGACCAGGCGGAGCTATCGGTGCGCCGGCTCGATCCGCGGCTGGGGAAGATTCCGGGGGTAAGCGCGGCGTCACTGGACGAGAATGGATATCCGCTGCTGATTCTGGATGTGGACGATCTGATCCAGACGGCGGCGGGGACGCCGACGGCGACATCGACCGCGGAGCAGGGATGATTCGCTGGCGCCGCAGATTCTGGTTGTGGATGATTCGCACACGGTGCGCGAGATGGAGCGCCGGCTGCTGGTGCGGGCAGGGTATACGGTGAGTACGGCGCAGAACGGGCAGGAGGCGTGGAACCTGCTTCGCCTGAATGAGTACGATTTGCTGATCAGCGATGTGGATATGCCGCAGATGAACGGGATTGAACTGGTGACGCGGGTGCGCGCGAATCCGCGCCTGGGCCGCATGCCCGTGATCATTCTGTCGTACAAGGATCGCGCCGAGGACCGCCAGCGCGGTCTGGATGCGGGCGCGGACTTCTATCTGACGAAGGGTTCGTTCGACAACGGCAGCTTTCTGCAGGCGGTAGTGGACCTGGTGGGCGAGGCGGCGCCCGCCGGCTTCAGGAGATCGCGGCATGAAAGTCGCCATCGTGAACGACTCGAAGATGGCGGCGGAGATTCTGCGGCGGATTCTCGCGGAACTTCCGGATTTCACGCTGGCGTGGATTGCCTACTCGGGCGAGGAGGCGCTGCGCCTGTGCGCGCAGTCGAAGCCCGACATCATTCTGATGGATCTGATCATGCCGGGGATCGATGGCGCGGAGACGACGCGGCGGATCATGCAGACGACGCCGTGCGTGATTCTGGTGGTGACGGCGACGACGGTCGGCAATCGCAACATGGTGTTCGAGGCGATGGGGCACGGCGCGCTGGATGCCGTGAACACGCCGATTCTTGGCAGTCGGAGAGAGCCTGGATGGCGCGGAGCCGCTTATCCAGAAGCTGCGCACGGTGTCGCGGCTGGTGGATGGCCATGACGGGAAGCTGGGGCCTGTGCGGCAAAAGGCTGCGGCGCTCCGGATAATTCGGGACTTCCGATTGTGGCGATTGGCGCTTCAACGGGCGGACCGCAGGCGCTGGCGCGGATTCTTTCGCAACTGCCGCAGCATTTTCCGGCTGTGGTGCTGGTGGTGCAGCACGTGGACGAGCAGTTTACGCCGGGCCTGGCATCGTGGCTGCGGCACTCGAGCTTGCTTCCGGTGTGCATTGCGCGCCAGGAAGAGACGCTGCATCCGGCCGGCGTGTGGATTGCCGGGACGAGCGAGAATCTTACGTATGACAATGGGCGTCTGATCTATGCGCCGCCGAAGAAGGACGCGATTCATCGCCCGTCGATCGATGCGCTGTTTATGAGCCTGGCGCGGCCGCATCGCGCGGCGCGCATTGGCGTGCTGCTGACGGGAATGGGCCGCGACGGCGCTGCGGGACTGCTTGCGCTGCGGCAAGTCGGGCGCGCTTACGATCGCGCAGGATGCGGCAACGTCAGTGGTTTACGGAATGCCGAAGGCAGCGGTGGAGATCAATGGAGCGAGTGAAGTGATGCCGCTCGATCTGATCGGTCCGCGCATTATCGAAGCGGTTCTTCATCCTGCGCCGCCGCAGTCCGTAGTTGCTCGCAGCGAAAGCAAAAAAAGTCATACTTCCCCTGCTGCGGTACATGCCATTCGATCGAAGGATGGCGGACCGCAGTCCTCATAGCAATCTGGTTTGGATCACAGCCTTGGAGGTCACATGTTGAACACTGCAACGTCCGCTCCCATTTCGCTCACCGAGCACAACATCAAGGTGCTTCTGGTCGACGACCAGCGGATTGTGGGGGAGACGATCCGGCGCATGCTTGCGGATATTCCCGGACTTGAATTCAAATTCTGTTCCGATCCCACGATCGCACTGCAGGAGGCGGATACATTCGGGCCGACCGTCATTCTTCAGGACCTGGTGATGCCGGGAGTGGATGGAATCGAAATGGTGCGAGCGTTCCGCGCGAACGCTTCAACCGCTGCGACGCCGCTGATTGTGCTTTCGTCGAAAGAAGAGGCGACGACCAAGGCTGAGGCGTTTGGCGCAGGCGCGAACGACTATCTTGTGAAGCTGCCGGACAAGCTCGAGATTGTTGCGCGCATTCGCTATCACTCCAACGCATACATTTTGCGGCTGCAGCGCGATGAGGCTTTCGCGGCGCTCGAGGAGCAGCAACGGGTGATTGCGCAGGAGCTTGCCGAGGCCGCGGCGTATGTGCGTTCGCTTTTACCCGCGCCAATGCAGGCCGGCAGCCCTGTTCCGTCGGACTGGAGGTTCATCACTTCGACGAGCCTGGGCGGAGATTCGTTTGGATACCACTGGCTTGAACCGGATCAGCTTGCGATTTATCTGCTCGACGTGTGCGGGCATGGGGTTGGCGCGGCGCTGCTTTCCGTTTCGGCGATCAATACGATTCAGGAACCATACGCTGCCGGATACGGACTTCGCTGTGCCGTCGCAGGTGTTGAGCGGATTGAATCGCGCATTTCCCATGGAGAAGCAGGACGGAAAGTACTTCACCATCTGGTATGGAGTGCTGAATACGGCAACGCGCGAGCTGCGTTATGCATCGGGAGGTCATCCGCCGGCCATTATTGTGACCGCTGGTGGAGAAATTCACCGATTGGACCTGCCGGGGGTGATCATCGGCGCATTTGAATCTGCGAAGCACGCCGATGCGACGATCACGCTCGATCCAGGCTCAAAGCTGTTCGTCTACAGCGATGGTTGTTACGAAGTCTTTCATCCCACGAACGGCATGATGACGCTCGATCAATTTGGCGGCATTCTGGCAGCTTCAGGTTCGGCGAACGGTCTCGACCACGTTATCAACGAGGTGCGGGAGTGGCAGGACCGGCCGGAGTTCGAAGATGACTTTTCGCTGATCCGGCTAGAGGTTTAGGGTCTAGATTTCGCTGAGCTTGACGTCTTCGCGGAGCCAGAGCGCAAGCTGGCGCAAGAGCCAGACGTTGCGCTCGAACAACGTGGTGGCATAGTGCAGCGCGGAGACGTCGGATGCGTTCTCCGGGTTATCGAGCTGATAGCGCGTGCGCAGGCGTTCCATAATGCCGCCGCGGTCGTCGGTAAGGCTGACCAGCAGCTCGATGTCGATCTCGTCTTTTGAAGTGAGGGCATCAGAGGCGGTAAGGAGGAGTGTGTCGAGTGCCTCGACCATGTGGCCCGTCAGCTCCTCTGAGCCGCGGTGTTCGAGCGTGGATGCAAACAGAAACACGTTCTCTTCGAGAGCGCGCAGCGACTCTTCCTTGCGCTGAAGCGAGATCAGCCGGTGCGCAAGATTTGTAGAGAGCTGCTGCTTGACCATGGTCTCGAGGAAGTGTGTGATTTCTTCGCCCAGGGAGATGGCGCTCTGGTGCAAAGCTTTCAGCGGACGTTTCCCATTGCCGCGCACCGCATGCAGGTATTCCTCGAGCACGCGCATCACACGCATTTGTTCGAGCGCGACGAGGTCGGGAGCGGTTTCAGGAGAGAGCAGCGCTTCAGGCTGCAGGTACATGGGCCGCGAGAGATCCTCTTCCGGAGTAGAAGGGGATAGCCGGCCCAGCCAGTAGGGCGCCCATCGCAGGCCGGAGAGAGCGATGAGGGCGATGAGCAGATTCAGAATCAGGTACATGATGGCCATGCGGCCGGAGTTGGTGGGGCTGAGCTTATCAGCAAATGCCAACAGCATGGGCGTGCCCGAAAGCCGTTCGATGAGGAGCAGCACGCCGAGGACGATGCCGGCTCCAACATTCGTTACGCCCTGATACATGGCGATCTGGCGCGGGATGCCGTGCAGATTGCTGGACAGAAAATAAGTGGCGATGGCGGTGCCCATGCCCAGGCCCGCCATGGACATCATGGAGGGGAACTCGCCGAGGATTCCACCGTGATTGATGGTGATGGTGATAGCGGCGGATGCGCTGGAGGAATGCACGACGGTGCGCATCAGCATGCCGAGGAAGAACGCCATGTCGGGCCAGTAGTCAAAGAAGCGCTCGACGCCGGACATGCCTGGAGCAGCCGAGAGGTTCGAGAAGGCGTGCTTCATGGTGTCGAGCCCGAAGAAGACCAGGCCGATGGAAAGCAGGCTTCCGAATGCGGGCTTCCACCGCATGAACAGGTTGAAGGCGATGATCAGGCCCGAGACGCCGACCAGAAACAAGATGGGCAGATGCAGGTCCACGGCGGCGACGAAGACCAGGGCGGCGGTTCCGATATTTGCGCAGGCCAGGACGATGAGTGCGCGCCGCAGCGGAATCAGGCCGCTGGAGATCATTCCGGAGAGAACGAAGGCCACGACGGAAGTGCTCTGCGTAACTCCGCCCGCGGCTACGCCGAGAAGGCCGGCGCGCACCGGGTGATTGGTGGCGCGGCTCAGCAGCACGCGGAATCGCCGTCCCGTGATCTGGCGCAGATTGTCGGAGATCCCAGCCATTCCGGTAAAGAAGAAGCTCAGTCCGGCCAGGTACAACGCGATCATTTCGAGCATGTTGCGGGGTGAGCCCTCGTGCGTTCAGGTCAGGAGTCGCAAAAAGTGATTGAACAATGATAAAGGGCGAATGTGAACGGGGCGCTCTATTCGGCGGGCGGAGGCGCGGGGTGGTCTTTGGCGCGAAGGAATGCGACGAGCTGGGCGATCTCCTCGTCGCTAAGCGAATCGCGGAAGGGGGGCATCTTCTGTCCGCCGCTCAGGATCTGATCCGTCATTTTGGCGGCGGGCCAGTTCTTGTCATTGCGGATCTCGGCGAGGGCAGGCGCTTTTTTGGTTCCATGCAGATCGGTCCCATGGCAGTAGGAGCATCCCTTGTCGCGGAAGAGGGCAGCGCCGGCTTTGACGTCGGCTGGAGTGTCTGCTGCGAACGCGGTGGTGGCGGCAACAACCAGTAGAGCGGGGAAGAATTTGATACCCGGATTCACCTGAATATTTTCGCATGGTAAGTGACGCGCGCGTCTCAAACCATGGGTGGATGCGGCGGGTTGTAGGCTGGCAGGGATGGAGTTGCAATCGGGCGGATACGCGGGTGCGTTGCGACGGGAGCTGGCGGCCCGCAATCGGGAGTTCGCGCGGGGACTGCCGCATGTGGAGAGTTATGGGGGCGATCCGGTGGTGGTGTATTGCCCGGTGGGGGGAGCGCACGGGAATTTCCATGGGCCGGCGTATGAGGCGATTCTAGGCCGGCCGGCGTGGGCGAAGCGGCTGAACAAGGTGCATACGCTGGGGAAGGCGCTGCCGCGGTGGACGGATGATCCGAAGAGGAAGTGGTGCGAGCTGGACTCGTGCATGAGCTCGGATGCGCTGCTGATGAATGTGTTCTGCACGCCCGGAGTAGTGGATACGGCGGCAGTGCAGCGGTTGCTGGGGGTCGAAACTGGGGTCCTGGCGGAGTTTGGGTGGAAGGCAAGAGTGCCGCTGTTGTCGCGGCTGTTCGATCGCACCGAGGTGGATATGCGGTGGGGCGATCTGCTTGTCGAGGCGAAGCTGACGGAGACGGATTTTCAGACACGCAAGGCGGAGGTGGTGGAGGCGTATCAGGACTTCGATGCGGTGTTCGATCGCGAGCTGCTGCCGCGGGTGGGGGTGCTGACGGCGCGGCGGAAGACGGCTGCGGAGTTTCACGAGGCGTATACGCAGGAGTGGGAGGATACGGCGGGGTTGCCGGCGGAGGAGGTGGGCGAGGCGGCGCGGGAGTTTCAGGCGGGACTGGTGGCCGAGGCCGAAGAGACTGCGCCGCGCGAGTGGCGGTATCGGGGTTACCAGCTTATTCGGAATGTGCTGGCGGCCTATGCGACGGGCGCGCGATTCTGCGTGATCTGCGATGAGCGGCGGCCGGATCTGATGGAGGCCTGGTTCGACGTGATGCGGGCGGTGCGGACGGCGGAGATGCGAACGCGGCTGATGGCGCTGACGTGGCAGGAACTGGCAGAGGTTGTGCCAGAGGGGCTGAGGGAGTTTCTGGCGGCGAAGTACGGGATCGGCGCGCCAGGGCACCTCCCGGCCGCTGACCGGGAAGTGCATTGAGAGTCTTGAAGGTCTTTAGCCTGCGATGAGCGCGGTTTCTATGCCCTTCGGGTTGGGGCCGTACTGATTGGGACCGGGAGTGCTGTCAAGGCACGCAAACACCAGCAGCACGAGGTTTCCAAGGGGAACGAACGCGAGGAGCAGCCACAGGCCGGTCATGCCGACGTCGTGGAGGCGGCGCACGGCGACGGCGATCGAAGGAATGATCGCAGCGAGCCAGTAGAGGACGCACAGGCCCCAGAAAATGACTCCGGCTTTGCCCAAAGCGACGGCGCCAATGGCCAGGACCATGAAGACGATGCAGTTGAACAGGGCGAACATCCAGTACTCAGTTCGGCGAGAGCGACCGTTGAACTCCGCAAACTTCTTCCAGACCATCAGGTACGAATCCATGTTCTCCTCCGTGGCGCTCACCGAATGGTCGCAACCGGAGCCCTGTCTCGCATGATTGGGGGTTTGCAGGGCCTTGATTGCGATAGGTTTTGGGGGCGCGCCGCCACTATAGCCGAGGAAATGTGCAATTTGCCAGAGAAAAAGCACACGGATTCCTGCGAGGGCATCGGGGCCGCCGCGGGGGAGAAGAGAGGCGGGTTAGTGGCGCTTCTTGGGCTTGGGCTGGTTGGCTTTGCCGTCGGGGTGCTCGCGTTTGTGGCGGGCCAGCGCTTTGGCTACCACTTCAGCGGACAGCGGGGCGTGCGGGCTTGCCTGCAGCACGTCGGACTTCGGGGCGGGATTCTGCGATGTGGGATTGGGCATGGGTGCCTCCCGGTTGTGGTTGGGAGCACCTGAGCGGAGGTGCTCCACTCGTGCGGGGACAGTATAGCGCGGATTCGGGCGCTGCGGCGCGAGGCCGTATTCCCTGACCTTCCGGCTGGCGAGCGGGGCGAAAGCACGACGATATCCTGCGCTGCGCTCCCAGAGATTGTGGACTAACCCTTCGCCCGGTATGGCAGAATCGGTTGGAGTTTTTTCGCAGAATCTCAGGGAGGTCATGTGCGCAAATCTCTTCACGCGGCTGTGGTCTGTTTCGCGGTTGTGAACCTGGTGACTCTTCAATCGCAGGAACTCAAAGTGAAATCGGCGACGGCCAAGGCGGTCGAACTGGAGTGGACCGGAGCGACCGCTTCCGCAGTGTTGGAACGCTCGTCCGGGCCAGCATTTCAAAAGGTCGGCGCAGCAGATTCGGGTCACTACCAGGACTCGAGCGTCGATCCTTTCGGAACCTATCGTTACCGCATCAATACGGGAGGCAAATTCTCAAACGTCGTGACCGTGGGCCCGCCTCCGTCGGGCGTATCGAATGCATCGGCGGTTCCGAAGGGAACCGATCCTCCGAACTATGGCGCAGCGACGGCCGTGGCGCTGGATGAGAACGGGGATCCGGCGGTGGCATTTGAATGGATCGATCCGAATGGCGACGGGGAAAAGTCGGATACGGAGATTCGCTTTGTGCGCTGGGACCGCGGCGCATACAAGTGGGCGGCTGCGGTGCGGGTGGCCACGACGGGTCCGCTTGGAGACCAGGGCGTGAACCCGATTGCTTTGGGCTGCGACCGCCCGACCGGCGCTCTCGCGATGCTCGCGGCGGTGGGAGAGAACCTGCTGTACGCGACATCGACAGACCATGGCGCAACGTGGAAGACCACGCCGCGGCCCGGCAGCAACGCCACACCACACGCTGTTGCAATGGTGGTTTCAGGAGGGCAGGTTTCAGCAGCTATCAATGCCGAGTCGGGGGCGACCTACACCACCGGATCGCTCTCCGATATCGGCTCGTGGAAGTCGCAGGCGATTCCTGCGGGAGGAGGCTGGAAGCTGCGGAACAATACCAATATCGCCATGGCGGCGGATGACGCCGGAAAGGTGGCGCTGGCATTCCATGAAGACCAGGACGAGGGCGATGGCCATCGTTACGTTTTCTGGCGGCCCGGCGCATCTGAGCCAACGGCAATCCTCAGCAGCGCAACGGTAGACTCGCCCGACATTGCTCTTACGTACGCCGGCAACACCTTCAGCTCGATCTTTGCCGCGCTGCTGGATGACAAAGACACGGACCACACGGTCTGGGTTAGCCAGTCGGGGGATGGCGGATCGTGGTCGAAGCCGGTGAAGCTGCCGATTGACGGGCCGCGCAGCACAAATCCGCCGCTGAGTATTGCGGGCGCCTCAAAGGGTGCATTGACGGCGGCATTCGGCGCGAATAGCGGGACTGGACCGGCCACCTGCGGCGCTCCAACGGTTTCACGTTCGGGCGATGGAAAGGCCTGGAAGACGTGCGGGCTGGGGAAGGCGGCGGGTGGAGAATTCAGTCCGCAGCCGGGCACGCTTCATGTGATCGAGGCGCCCAACGATAAGGCGTACGTTGTGTGGCAGGAGTCCGCCGAAAGCAAGTACCATCCCGGCGTTCTTGTGTGGCACGAGCAGTGAGGGGAGAATGGGCGGGGCCGCCGCGGCACCGGATTAGAAGCCGGCGTCGGGATGTAGGTGTATTGGATCTTGGTGGGGCGCTTGATGTGGTCGCCGGTGAGCAGATGAGGCTTGTTGCTCACGGGTACGACAATTTTTGGGGCAGATCCCCGGCGGGGATGACAGACAGAAAAGCAAAGACAACAGAAGAGCAAATGCAGGTCCCCTTTGGCTTCGCTCGGGGCACGCTTTCGACTCAGCACTTCGGCTTCGCTCAGGATCAGTTCATCCGGAATGTGCCGGCGCCGCACTGGGATCGCGCGGGGGCAGTATCGCTTCAGCAGAAGTCCCGACTTGTCATAGAATCACATGGAACACCAAGCGATCTGCGATAGGTACCTACGTGACGTCGGCCTCCCCCCAAAAGAACGATGCTTCGTCTTCCCCGGCTATAAGGGGAGGTGCGATTAAGGTTTTCGGGATTGGCGAGATGGCCGATCTGACGCGCACATTCGATTGGAGCCAGACCTCGACAGGCCCGATTGATACATGGCCAGAGGTATTGCTAAACACTGTAAATACGCTGTTGAACTCGCGCCATCCGATGTTTCTTTGGTGGGGCGATGACCTGGTCCAGTTTTATAACGATGCCTACCGGCCCAGCCTCGGTGAGGGTAAGCATCCGACTGCCCTGGGACAAAAGGGTGCGGATTGCTGGCCTGAAATCTGGCCGATCATCTACCCGCAGATCGAAGCGGTCATGACGCGGGGCGAGGCGAGCTGGAATGAGAATCAGCTGGTGCCAATCATTCGAAACGGCCGGCTGGAGGACGTCTATTGGACCTATGGCTACAGCCCGGTTTATACCCCGGCCGGGGAAATCTGCGGCACCCTGGTGGTCTGCACGGAGACCACGAATTCCATATTGGCGAAGCGCCAGCAACAGCTTGAGATGGAACGGCTTGCAGATCTCTTCGAGCAGGCGCCGGCGTTTTTCGCGGTACTAAGCGGACCTGAATACGTTTTTGAGATGGTGAACGGTCCTTACCTGCGGTTGATCGGACATCGCAATGTTCTTGGCAAATCGCTGCGTGAAGCGGTGCCTGAGGCCGCGGAACAGGGTTTTCTCAAATTGCTGGACGGTGTGTATCGCACAGGCGAGGCCTATGTCGGCCGTGGCACTCCGTTTCAATTGGCTCGTCTTCCCGATCATCCTCTCGAGCTGCGATATCTGGATTTCGTCTATCAGCCGAGACGGGAACCAGATGGATCGATTTCCGGGGTTATCGTGCTCGGCGTCGACGTGACGGATGCCAGAAAGTCTGAACAGATCCTTCTCCAGTCGGAAAAGCTGAATGCCGTGGGCCGCCTTGCCAGCTCGATCGCACACGAGATCAACAATCCGCTGGAAGCGGTCACGAATCTTATCTATCTGGCGCAGAACGCCGCTGTTAATCCGGACGCCAAGGAGTACCTGGTGACGGCGGAGATTGAATTGCGGCGGGTCTCGGCAATTGCCAACCAGACACTGCGATTTCACAGGCAATCGACGAATCCGGGACCGGTGACGGCTGCCAGCCTTATCGAGGCTACGCTCCCGCTCTACCAGGGCAGAATTGCGAACGCCGGCGTGACGATCGAGCGGCGGGATCGCGCAGGGCGTATGGTGACGTGTCTTGACGGCGAGATACGGCAAGTATTGAGCAACCTGATCGGCAATGCCATCGACGCAATGTCCGGAACAGAGCGGCGCCTTTCCATTCGTACCCGGGACAGCACGGATTGGCGGACGGGGCGAAGCGGGGTTACGGTGACGGTTGCGGATACGGGTTTGGGGATGTCCGCCGATACGATCTCGCATGTCTTTGAGCCGTTCTTTACCACGAAAGGCAATAAGGGCACGGGTCTGGGGCTGTGGATCAGCCAGGAGATCATCGACCGGCACCAGGGATCGCTCAGAGTAAAATCCCGTCACGCCGCGCATTGTTCGGGGACCGTTTTTACTCTGTTCCTGCCATGCGAGAGCGATTCAGGGACGCCCGTAAGGAAATCCAAGGGCTGAAAATGATTGGGCCAACCCTGTCAGAGGGTTGTGGGCCTGACATCATACGCCGGGCCTGAAGGCCCCCGATCTTTTAGCGTTCAGATTCAGCAGCCTGAAGGCTGGGGCTCCCTCCGCCGAGGTTAGAAGCCGGCGCCGGGGATGTAGGTGTATTGGATCTTGGTGGGGCGCTTGATGGGGTCGCCGGTGAGGTCGTGGGTGTGCCAGACGACGGATTCGGCGGCGACTTCAGGATGCTTGCCGAGGAAGGTCAGGGCGTATTCGCTGGCTGTTGGGTCATCCTTCTGCTCGGCGAACTTGGCGTTCTCGATGGCGGCGCGGGCTTTGTCTCCGGTGCGGCGATAGAGGATGGCTAGCTGGTAGTGGGCGGCGAGGTCGTCGGGGTCGATGGCCTGGAGCTTCTCGTAGGCGTCGCGGGCGGAGGGGTAGTCGTGCTTCTGGTAGTAAGAGAAGCCGAGTTCGCGCCAGCCGTCTTTGGAGCGGGGATAGGCGGCGACCACGGCCTGGAGATCGGTAACGGCTTCATCGACCTGGCCTGCGTTGCGTTCGACGAGGGCGCGGTAATAGAGGGCGCGGGGATCGTTGGGGAGGATGGTCAGGGCTTTGGCGAGGTTTGCCTTGGCGTCGTCGTAGCGCTCCCAGGAGATTTCAACGACGGCCATATTGGTGAAGGCGTCGGCGTAGTCGGGGCGGAGGGAGGCGACACGCTCAAAGGCGTGGACCGAGGCCGCGTATTGCTGGGCGTCGAGCAGGGCGATGCCGTAGTTATTCCAGCGCATCCATTCGTCCTGCGCGGACGGCGAACGTGTCTGGGCCTGCGCTCCCGGCGCAGATGGTGCCGCTGCGGAATCCGGGGCGTTGTCGCCGATCACCAGCGTGCGGGTTTGGGTGGCGATCTCCATGACGGGCATGGGGTATTTCTTGCTGGGTGGCATGGAGGGATCGCCGGTCATGGCGTAGTCGGCGAAGTGCTGGTTGAAGCGGCGGTACTTGACCGTGGCGGTGATGGTGTATTTGCCTTTGGCTCCCTTCGGGAGCCGGAAGCGGTAGCGGGCGAGCTGGGAGCGGCCGGACTGGATGCTGTTGTTGTAGGCGAGGACGCGGTTGTGCCAGATCTGATGGATGTCGTTGAGCTCGCCCTTGGTGTTGATGAGGCGGTTGGTGAAGGAGTGGGCGGAGGGGTCGAGATTGCCGTCGGGCTGGATGAAGCCGGATTCGGCGAGGGTCTTGCCGGACTCGTCTTTGAGGACGAAGTCGACCCAGGACTCGTAGAAGTCGCGCTGCTCAGGGACGAGGGAGTGGGCGATGCCCTTGTTCTGAATGACGACGTCGGCGGTGAGGGTTTCGCCGGGGGCCAGGGCGAAGTGGGCTAGGCCGAGGGGGGCGATTTCGACGTCGTCCGATGAGGTGGCGGCGGCGTTCTCTTTTTCGAGGCCAAAAATATCGACGTTGAGGACGCCTTTGCCGTCGAAGCCGTCGCGGAGGAAGTCAGCCAACTTTTTGGCCTGCTCATCGAATTTGTAGTAGGCGGGCATGAGCGAGTTGCCGCCGAGCCAGCGGTGGGAGGCGAACTTGCCGTCCTTTGCGCCGGGATCTTCGGCTGCCTCGTCGTTGCGCGGCATGTGGCAGGTCTGGCAGGTGGAGACGGAATCCTTGCGGTAGAAGGGAAGCGGGGATTGCTTGCCGAAGCTGGAACCCTGCCACTCGTCATATACGGAGAAAGCGCGGAGCCACTTGTAGTCGTCGAGCGCGGTGGGGATGGCGGCCTTGTGGCAGGCGGCGCAGAATTCAGGCTTCTGGAGAAGGGGCCGCATGACGGCTTTGGAGTGGCGGTCGAGGTGGGCGAGGATCTCGGCGTCAGAGACCTGGCGGGTGATGGGCGTGCCTTTGTCATCGACCAGAACGGCGGGGACTCCCATGACGTAGCTGCCGGTTCCGGTGGCGTCGGTTGACTGGATGGCGTGGCAGGTGGAGCAGGTGACGCCTTCGTCCTCAAAGGGGCGCTTCTTGGGCATGCCTTGTGTCAGGTCGCCGGAGAGCAGGGCGACGGGGTTGTGGCAGCCCTCGCAGTGGCGGGAGAACTGGACACCCTTCTCGTCGATGAGCATGTTGACGTTTTTCAGGTACCAGGGGGCGCGGAAGGCGTTGGAGTGCACGGACTCGCGCCACTGGTGATAGGCGGCCTTGTGGCAGTGGCCGCAGTACTCGGCTGTGGGGAAGCTTTTGGGATCGAGGAACTGGCCATTGGCCGACATGGCGTTGGAGGGGAGGAAGGGGGTGTCTTTGCCGAAGAAATAGTTGTATTTAGACGCGATGGAGTTGTGGAACTGGGTGGTGGGTCCGGTGATTTTGATAGCGGAGGTATAGGCCGCGCCGGCGGTGGAAGGGGTATCGGCGGTGGTTGCGGGAGTGGCTCCGGATGGGGTGTCGCTGGGGCCGGACGCGGCGAGGACGGCGTAGGTGACCGTGAGGCAGAGTGCCGAAAGAATGACGGTCAACAACGCGCGACGCAGGGTCCTGGACATAATACGGATGGTCTCCCGGGATGAATGAGCCCGCCGGTGTTGGACGAAATTCCGGACCGGGGGACACCAAAAAAGGTAGCAGGCGGGGGGGGGTGGCTGTCTCCACCGAAGGGTGGAGCAAAGACTGATTAGTGGTTAGTGGTGAGTGATCGGGAGGGGCTGTCGGGATGAGCTGGCGCACAGGGCGAGGGCTCGTTTTGCAGCGAGCGGTTCACAGGGTGGGATGAGCGGGGTGAAAACCGGCTTGAACTGTGCGTTAGGTCACTTCCGTTTAGCCAAACGGTGGCCCAAACTTGTATCTTGGAGTGGAAGGAATACCGTTCCGGGAAATGGCCACAAGTCCTTATTTTTCTCTTGCGATTCTGTTTGCGGTTGCGCTGGGTTTCGGGCTGACTCCGCTGGGGCTGGCTTGGCTCTGGGCGCAGGTGTTTTCGCCGGCGAAACCGAACCGGATCAAGAACGCCATTTATGAGTGCGGACTGGAATCGCAGGGCGATGCCTGGGTGCAGTTCCGCTCGGCCTACTACCTCTACGGCATCATTTTTCTGATTTTCGATGTGGAAGCGGTTTTCCTGTTGCCGTTCGCCGTGGCGTTTACGGGACTGGGAGTTGCCGCCTGCGTGGCCATGCTGATTTTTGTGCTGCTGCTGGTGGAAGGCCTGGCATGGGCGTGGGCGAAGGGCGTGCTGACGTGGGCGTGAGAGAGACAGTGGTCAGTGATCAGTGGTCAGTGATCAGTGGTCAGTGATCGAGTAGTCACAGGTGATCAGGAGATCGCGCGGCTGGGAAGTTTTGGAATGGAATGATTTGAACTGATCACTGAACACTGTTCACTGATCACTGGAGCGAAGCGAGTTGGACCAGAATCTGAAGATCGAACTCGGCAAGCAGGGCGTGTTCGTCACGACCATCCAGGAACTGTATAACTGGGGCCGCAAGAGTTCGGTGTGGCCGATGCAGTTCGGGCTGGCGTGCTGCGCGATCGAGATGATTGCGACGACCATGGCGCGATACGATCTGGCGCGTTTCGGCGCGGAGGTCTTCCGGCCGTCGCCGCGGCAGGCGGATCTGATGATCGTGTCAGGCACGGTGACGAAGAAGATGGCTCCGCAGGTGGTGCGGCTCTATAACCAGATGGCCGAGCCGCGGTATGTGATCGCGATGGGCGCGTGCGCCATTTCAGGCGGGCCGTTCAAGCAGGGTTACAACGTGCTGAAGGGCATCGACCGCTATATTCCGGTGGATGTGCATATTCCTGGATGCCCGCCGCGGCCTGAGGCGCTGATTCACGCGTTCATGACGCTGCAGAAGAAGATTGAGGGGCAGAGCCTGACGGGCGAGGACCGGCCGCGCCATCTGGATGCGGAGGCAGCAGGGGGAATTTCCGGTGCCGGAGCAGGGCACGCACGATCTTGAGCCACCGGCGAATCCGGATGTATGGCATTTTCCGATTATTAGGTAGAAGACAGGGAACGAGGGACCTAGGGAACAAGGGGCCAAGGGAACTAGGGAATTAGGGAACAAGGGAACGGAAGACTGATGAAGACGGTTGAAGAGATCAAGGCGGCGATTGAGGCGGCGGTTCCGGGCGCGGGCGTGACGGTGGTTCCGAACGGCAGCCCGAGCGGTCAGCACTCGCTGCTGCTGGACGCGGAGCATGCGTTTGCCGTGGCGAGGTTTCTGCGCGATGACGCGGAACTGGCGCTCGATTTTCTCTCCAACGTGACCGGCGTGGACTGGCTGGACAAGGAAGTGACTGAGAAGGTCAAGGTCACGAAGCAGGTTGCGAAGGAAGTCGACGGCGTGCAGCAGAAGGTGGAGGAGACCGTCGACGAGACGCGCAAGCACGTCGAGCCCGGCTATCTTGAGGCCGTCTATCACCTGTTTTCGATGAAGAAGAAACATGGGCCGGTCGTGATTCGCATGCGCACGGAGAACCGCACTGACCAGGTGGAGTTGCCTTCGCTGACGCCGGTGTGGCGCGCGGCGGAGTTTCAGGAGCGCGAAGTTTTCGACCTGTACGGCATTGTGTTCACAGGGCATCCGGACCTGCGGCGGCATTTTGATGTGGGATGAGTTCAAGGACCATCCGATGCGCAAGGACTACGTGGAGCCGGACGATTTCGAATACGAGCCGACGGCGCACGATAAGGTTCTGCAGCGGCACAAGGATCACGTGGCAAAGGCTGGGGCGGAGCAGGAAACAGGGAACGCGGGAGCAACGGCATGAGCGAGACATCAGTGGAGAAGGCGCTCACGCACGAGCCTCAGCCTGAAGGCTGGAATCAGGCCGCCGGTGATTGAGCCCGAGGGCGAAGGCGGGCTGCTGGAAGTGTCGATGGGGCCGCATCATCCGTCGACGCACGGCGTGTTCCGCATGGACGTGGCGCTGGACGGCGAGAGGGTGATCCGCCTGAAGCCGGTGTTTGGCTATCTGCACCGCAATCACGAGAAGATTGCCGAGACGGCGAGCTATCTGGCGATGATGCCGTATACGGATCGGCTGGACTATTTCTGCTCGATGACCAACAACTGGGCGTATGCGCTGGCGGTGGAGAAGCTGGTGGGCCAGGCTGTGCCCGAGCGCGCCGAGTATATTCGCGTGATTCTTGCCGAGCTGACGCGGATGCAGAATCATGCGTCGGCCATCGGGTTTCTGACCCAGGAGATGGGCGCCAGCGGCACGCCGCTGATGTATGCGTTCAAGATGCGCGAGAAGATTCTCGATCTGTTCGAGAGCCTGAGCGGATCGCGCATGATGTGCAACTACATGCGCTTTGGCGGCTGCCGCGTGGATACGTCGGCGGCGTGGCTCGATGAGGCGCGCAAGGTGGTTGCGGGCCTGCCCGAGTTCGTCGACGAATTTGAAGTCGCTGCTCACCGGCAACGAGATTCTGATGGCGCGCACGCAGGGCGTTGGCGTGTTGCGGCCGGAGCTGGCGGTGAATGCCGGTATCACCGGACCGATGCTGCGTGCGTCGGGCGTGAACTACGACATTCGCAAGGTCGACCACTACGGCATCTACGACCGGTTCAAATTCCGCGTGCCGCTGGGCGATCATGGCGACATCTTCGACCGCTACATGGTGCGCGTGCTCGAAATGCGCGAGTCGATCAGCATTCTGGAACAGGCGCTGAAGGAGATTCCGGGCGGTCCGGTGATGGATCCGAAGGCGAAGATTCGCGGATTCAAGCCGAAGCCGGGCGAGGCGTATGGACGCATTGAAGCGCCGAAGGGCGAACTTGGTTTTTATCTGATCAGCACGGGACAGCCGAAGCCGTATCGCTATCGCGTGCGTCCGCCGAGCTTGATTAACCTGACGGTTCTGGAAGACATGTGCCTGGGGCATAACGTGGCCGACGTGGTGCTGATTTTTGGAAGCGTGGATATTGTGCTGGGAGAAGTGGATCGGTGAGAGTTCAGTGTCAGAGTCAGAGATCAGTATGCAAAGCATCTGATTGATCTCTGATCTCTGTTCTCTGAGAGCTGTTAAGGAGTTTGCATTGCTGGGTGAAGGCATACTGAAAGGGCATGGAGGAGACGGCGAGGAATTTCGCCGGGCAGTTTTGTCTCCGAGGAACGGCTGACGACGGTCGAGTATCCGGAGCAGCGGTTGCCGCTGCCGAGGCCGCGCGCAATTTTCCGTTCCTGGTGTATGACGGCAGCGGACTGGGAGGCGGGCCTGCGCTGCGTGGCGTGCCAGATCTGCGAGAAAGAGTGCCCGCCCAAGTGCATCTACATCGACAAGAGCAAGGACAAGAAGCCGGACTGCGGTGGGCAAGCAGCAGTTTTATCCGGCGAAGTTCGACATCGACATTTCGGTTTGCATGAGCTGCCAGATCTGCGTTGAGGTGTGTCCGTTCGAAGCGATCAAGATGGACACACGAGTTTGAGCTGTCGACCGATGACCGCTTTGGCGGGCTGCTGCTCGATCGCAAGGAACTGGCGAAGTCGAACGAGTACTATCACCAGATTCATCCGACCGAAGCCAGCGAAGTGGATGACGCGCTTGCGAAGGAAAGGGCTGCCGCCGAGGCGAAGGCCAAGGCCGCAGCCGCCGCTGCTGCGGCGAAGGCTGCGGGGCCGCTGCTGCCGCGCCGAAAGCGCCTGCCGCACCCGCGGCCGCTGCAACGCCTGATACGCCCAAGAGCGACACGCCGAAACAAGGAGACGCAAGCTAGATCATGGCAAACACGCTCGACCAGATCTTCGTTCTCCTCAAGCATTGGATCGTTGCTTTTCTTCCCTGTCGCATTGCAGCCTGTCGTCGGCATTCTGCTGAGCGTGGTGGCGATCATCGCGGCATTTCCCGCTCTGTTCGCGCTGACGACGGTGATTGAGCGCAAGGGCCTGGGCCGCATGCAGAACCGCATCGGGCCTAATCGCACGGGGCCATTCGGAATTCTGCAGCCGGTTGCGGACGGCATCAAGTCGCTGACCAAGGAAGACATTGTTCCCAGGAGTGCCGACGCCGTGGTGCATTTCATCGCGCCGCTGGTGCTGGTGGTGCGTGTGTTCATGGGATTCGCGGTGTGCCCATGGGCCGCAACATGCAGCTCGTCGATATGGACGCGGGCCTGCTGTTTTTCTTCGCGATTGGCGCGTCGACCGAGTTGTCGATCTTCATGGCGGGGTGGTCGAGCCGCAACAAGTATTCGCTGCTGGGCGCGATGCGCGCGGTGGCGCAGATGATCAGCTATGAAGTGCCGCTGCTGATGTCGAGCTGTGGCGATTGTGATGATGACGGGTTCGCTGTCGCTGGTGAAGATTGTGGAGGCGCAGAACCAGTACACGTGGGGACTTCCGCACTGGTACATCTTCACGCCGTGGGGATTCGCGGCGTTCATCATGTTCTGCATTGCGGCGACGGCGGAAACAAACCGCTCGCCGTTCGATTTGCCGGAAGGCGAATCGGAACTGGTGGCCGGGTACTTTACCGAGTACTCCGGCTTCAAGTTTGCGCTGTTCTTCCTGGGTGAGTATCTGGGGATGTTTTCGATCTCCGGGCTGGGCACGACGCTGTTTCTGGGCGGATGGTCGGCGCCGCTGGCGGTGCTGAACTTCATGCCGTCGTGGATCTGGTTCTTCTCGAAGGTGATGCTGTCGATCGTGGTGATGATCTGGATTCGCGGCACGCTGCCGCGCCTGCGGCAGGACCAGTTGATGAACTTCGCATGGAAGTTTGTGCTGCCGTTGACGCTGCTGAACCTGTTCGTTGCCGGTCTGTGGCGGTTTATGGGCGAGGGATTGCTGCGGTGGATTGTTTGCTCGGCGATTCTGCTGGGTGTGTATGTGATTGTGGGCCGCATGGAGATGCGCGCAGGAAGATTGGGCCGAGGAGCTATCGGTATGCGGAGTAGAAGGCAGAGAACAAGGGACCAAGGGAACAAGGGACCAAGTGTCCCCTCGGCATGGCTCCAATGCTTCGAGCGTGGGGTGCGCCCATGAACGTGGTCTTCTGGATTCTGGCCGTGATTACGGTTCTGGGCGGCCTGGCTGCGGTGACGCTCAAGAACACCGTGCATTGCGCGCTGGCGGTGACCGGCGCATTCGCCGGGCTGGCGCTCTTGTTTCTGCAGCTCGACGCGCAGTTCGCGGGCTTCGCGCAGATTCTGGTTTACATTGGCGCGGTGGCGATCCTGGTGGTGTTTGCGATTCTGCTCACGCGCGGATCCGACACGCCGAAAGACGGCGTATTCAGCCGGACGTGGTTCGCGGGTCTGCTGATTGCGGCCGCGGTGTTTGCGGTTCTCGGCTGGGCCGTGATGAACAGCGCTGCGGCGCTTCCGCATGAGAACGCGGTCCCGACGGTTACGGTGCAGCAGATTGGCAAGGCGCTGATGGGCCGCTATGTGCTGCCGCTTGAAATTGTGGCGCTGCTGCTGACGGCCGCGATGCTCGGCGCGGTGATCGTGGCGATGCATGAGAAGGGAGAGCCGAAGTGACGCCTCTCGCTGGATATTTGCTGGTGGCCGCGCTGGTGTTTGCCATCGGTCTGGCCGGAGCGCTCACGCGGCGCAACGCCATCCTGGTGCTGATCGGCATTGAGCTGATGCTGAACGCGGCCAACCTGAACCTGATTGCCTTCTGGCGCTACTGGCCGCACCCCGAAGCGCTGACCGGCATGATGTTTGCGGTGTTTTCGATTGCTGTGGCTGCCGCCGAGGCGGCGGTTGGATTGGGCCTTGTGATTGCGCATCTACAGACATGCACGCACTACCGATCTGGACGAGATCAACAGGATGAAGGGGTGAGCCGCTGATGCAGGAGATGCAAGAGGCAATTCAGTTCTCGCCTTACACCGTGGCGTCGTCGATCGGGAGATTTCTCTGGCTGATTCCCGCGCTGCCGATTGTGGCGGCCGGGCATCATCGCGCTGCTGAAGCAGCCGCAGGCGCAAGCTGGCGTCAGGGCTGGCGATCGGCTCGCTGTTTCTTTCGCTGCTGCTTGTCGCTGGCGGCATTTGGCCGATGTGCTGGCCGGATGGCCGAGCGGGCACGCGGTTCGCGAGACGGTGAACTTCACGTGGCTCACGTTCGGCACGACATCGGTTGAGCTTGGCTGGGTTCTCGATCCGCTCGTCGGCGGTGATGCTGGTGATGGTCACGCTTCGTTGGCCTGCTGATCTTCATCTACTCCACCGGCTACATGGCGCACGACGAGAACTACACGCGCTTCTTCTGCTTCCTCTCGCTGTTTGCGGGAGCGATGCTGGGCGTGGTGATCGCGAACAGCCTGCTGCTGCTGTTCATGTGCTGGGAACTGGTCGGCCTGACGTCGTATCTGCTGATCGGGTTCTGGTATCAGAAGCCGTCGGCCGCGGCGGCGGCGAAGAAAGCATTTCTCACCACGCGCGTGGGCGATATCTTCTTTCTGCTTGGAATTGTGTGGCTGTTCGCGCAGACGGGCACGCTGCTGTTCTACAACCACGGCGCGGGCAGCATGGAGCCGGACGCGCTGGCCGGGCTGCTTGCGGCTCATGCTGCACTGGGACTGACGCGCGGCGACGCGATTGGGCTGCTGATCTTCGCGGGCGCGGCGGGCAAGAGCGGCCAGCTTCCGCTGCATGTGTGGCTGCCGGACGCGATGGAAGGCCCGACGCCGGTTTCCGCGCTGATTCACGCGGCGACGATGGTGGCCGCGGGTGTGTATCTGATCGCGCGTGTTTATCCGTTGATGGCGGCGGGTATGCCGCTGGGCGGAGACGACGACTGCGCTGAGCGTGGTGACGTGGGTTGGCGCGTCGACGGCGGTGTTTGCGGCGCTGATCGCTGTTGCGCAGAACGACATCAAGCGCATTCTTGCCTATTCGACTGTTTCGCAGCTTGGCTACATGATGGCCGGCCTCGGAATGGGCGGAGTGGCGGTGGGCATGTTCCACCTGATCACGCACGCGTTCTTCAAGGCGCTGCTGTTCATGGGCGCGGGCTCGGTGATTCACGGCTGCCACGAAGAGCAGGACATTCGCCACATGGGCGGCCTGCGCAAGTACATGCCGGTGACGTTCGCAACATACGCCGTGGGCATGCTGGCGCTGACGGGATTTCCGCTGGTGTTCTCCGGGTTCTGGTCGAAGGACGCGATTCTCGAATCGGCGCAGCATTGGAAGGCGGGGCAGGGGCCATTCTTCATGCTTGTGTTCGGCGCGCTGCTGACCGCGTTCTATATGACGCGGCAGGTGAGCTACGTGTTCTTCGGCGAGTATCGCGGCCACGGGCATGCGCATGAGAGCCCGCGCGTGATGACGATGCCGCTCGCGATTCTGGCGTTCTTTGCCATTGCGCTTGGCGTGCTGGGCACGCCGGCGTGGCCGTGGTTCCGCAGCTTCCTCACGGATCGGCCGGCTACGTTCGGAATCGGTCTGGTTTCAACGAGCCGGGACTGGTCTGTCGCTGATGCTGACCTCGACGTCGTGGTCGTGTCGATCGGCTACGGACTCGGCTGGGCGCTGTATGGCAACAAGTCGCCGCAGGCCGAGCGAGCCGGATGCGCTGGAGAAGGCGATGCCGCCGGTGTGGACTGCGCTGCAGCAATCGCCTTTACGTCGACGAGTTCTACGGCGCGACCTGTCATTGCGTTCTACTGCTGGTGGGCGCGCGTCGCCGACTGGCTGGATCGCCGCGTGTGGGGCGGGGCTGTTGCGGCGGTGACGTGGCTCTTCGGCCTGTGGGCGCGGTTCAATCGCTTCCTCGATGCAGAACTTCGTGAACGGCGGCTTCGACAAGGGCTGCGAAGAACTTTCTACTGGCGGAGGTCTGCTGGCGCGCGTGCAATCGGGCCGCGTGCAAACCTATCTGCGGCTGCTGGCCCTCGCGGTAGTGGTACTGGCCGCAATCTTGATCTGGAGCAGCCGCGGATGAACGGAATTTCCGATACTGACACTCGTTGACCGCGCTGCCTGTTGTGGGCGCCGCCATTGCGCTTTTCGCCGGCAAGCATGCGCGCGGCGTGGCGATGATTACGGCGCTCGCTGACGCTTGGCTCTGTCGCTGGTCGTCTGGATGCATATTCCGGGCGACGGCAACCATGGGCATGGTCGAGCATCACGCATGGGCGCCATCGCTGGGCATCGAATATCACCTTGGCGTCGACGGACTGGGCGCGCTGATGCTGGTGCTTTCCGCGATTGTTACGCTGATGTCTATCGACGCGGCGCATCGCGTGCGCCACGGCGCCGGGCTCTACTTCTGCCTGGTGCTGCTGCTTGAGGCCGGACTGTTCGGCACGTTTACGGCGCTCAATTTCTTCCACTGGTTCCTCTACTGGGAACTGAGCCTGATTCCCGCGTTCTTCCTGATCAAGCTGTGGGGAGGACCGAAGCGCGGACCCGCGGCGACGCAGTTCTTCGTCTACACCATGGCCGGCTCGGTGGGACTGCTGCTGTCGATGCTTGCTGTGTTTCTGTGCCACCGGCAGCATGGACTTCCATCCATCTCTCGCTGCTTGCCTCAACCGGCGAGCTGGAGCAGATGGTCACGGCGCATCTTGGCGGCCACGTGATGCTGTGGCTGGCGATCGGCGTGCTGGCAGGCTTTGCTGTGAAGGTGCCGCTGATGCCGTTCCACACGTGGCTGCCGGCGGCCTACAGCGAAGCGCCTTCGCCGGTGACGATGCTGCTGACCGGCACGATGTCGAAGATGGGCGTGTACGGTCTGCTGCGGATTGCGCTGCCGCTGTTCGGGCATGAGATTGCGCAGATACGCACGCCGCTGCTGGTGCTTGCGGTCATCACTGTGGTGATGGGCGCGTGGGCTGCGGCTGCGCAGAAAGATCTGAAGCGCGTTTTCGCGTACTCGTCCGTCAATCACCTTGGCTATTGCCAGCTCGGCATCTTCGCGCTCGCGGTTCCGGCGACGGGCGCGGCGATGCAGGCCAGCCAGGCTGCGGCGCTGAACGGCGTCATTCTGCAGATGTTCAATCACGGCATCACCGCGGCGGCGCTGTTCTGGTTTATCAGCATGCTGCAGCAGCGCATCGGGCGGCCTGCGCGGCATCGATGATTTCGGCGGATTGCGCAAGCCGGCGCCGGTGTTCGCGGGACTGATGGGCATTCGCACTGTTCTCGTCGCTGGGACTGCCGGGACTGAATGGATTTGTCGGCGAGTTCCTGATCTTCCGCGGCGTGTTTCCGCTGTCGTGGGTTGCGGCAACGATTTCTGTGCTTGGCCTGCTGATTACCGCGGCCGTCATTCTCACCGTGATTCAGAAAGTGTTTACCGGACCGGTGCCGGAGCGCTGGGCCGAATTTCCCGATCTGCATACGGGCGAGCGGCTGGCGATGGCGCCGGTTATCGGCCTGATGTTGCTTATCGGCCTTGTGCCTCAACTGATTGTCGACAGCGTGAACCCGACGGTCGTGAACCTGCTGGCGCACTGGAGATTTTAGATGTTAGCGTGGACGATCTATCTCTCGTTTGCCGGCGCGCTGATTGAGGCGCTTCTGCCCAAGGGCAGAGGCAGGCTCGCGCGCGGTCTTGCGCTTGTGATTGCTGCGTTGCCGGCTTGCTGCATTGCCGTGGCGGGATTCGCAGCGGGCGCGGGGCAAGGGCCGCATCACCATCGTCGATGTGACGTGGGTGCCCTCGATGGGCATTCACTATCTGCTCGCTGCGGACGGCATCAGCCGCGTGCTGGTGCTGCTCACGGGTCTGGCCGCAGTGGCAGGCGTGCTCTTCAGCTGGAATGTCGAGCATCGCACCAACGAATTCTTCGCGTTCTTTCTCGCGCTGATCGGCGGCGTCTACGGCGTATTTCTCAGCTTCGATCTGTTCCTGCTGTTCGTGTTCTACGAAATCGCGATTGTGCCGAAGTACTTCCTGATCGCCATCTGGGGATCGACGCGGCGCGAATACGCGGCGATGAAGCTGGCGCTCTACTCCTTCGTGGGCTCGGCGATGGTGCTCATCGCGCTTGCTGGCCGCATATGCGACTTCGGGAAGCCACTCGACGAGCGCTCATCGATCTTGCGCACGCGGGACTGCTCGGTGCAGCTTCCAGATGTGGGCTTCCCGCTGGTCGTTTATCGGTTTCGGCGATTCTCGCGGGCATGTGGCCGTTTCACACCTGGGCGCCGACCGGCCACGTTGCTGCGCCAACCGCGGCGTCCATGCTGCTTGCCGGCGTTGTCATGAAGCTTGGCGCGTACGGCTGCCTGCGCGTGGCATGGGTTTGTTCCCGCACGGGCATGGATCCGTGGGGCATTGACGTTCGTTGGGCATCGGATCGTGGCGCGATGTGTTTGCGATGCTCGCCGTCATCGGCATCGTGTACGGCGCGCTGGTGGCACTGGTGCAGACCGACTTCAAATTTGTTATCGGCTACTCAGTCGGTCAGCCACATGGGCTTTGTGCTGCTGGGCCTGATGACGCTGAACCAGATCGGCCTCACGGGCGCGGTGCTGCAGATGTTCTCGCATGGCGTGATCGCGGGACTGCTGTTCGCGATTGTGGGCCGCATGGTGTACGACCGCACGCACACGCGGCAGTTTGGCGAACTGGAACACATGCACCTGCTGCGGCGGTTGCCGTTTGCGGCGTGGGCCTTTGTGATTGCGGGCATGGCTTCGATGGGGCTGCCGGGCTTCTCGGGATTCGTCGCCGAACTGCAGGTGCTGGTGGGCTCGTGGCACGCCGACGCCGTGGTGGACGGCTGCGGCCGGCGTCGGCATCGTGATCGGTGTGGCCTATACGTGGCGCGCGCTGCAGAAGGCCTTCTTCACGGACATGCGGCCGACGGCGGAGGATCATCCGAAGACGGGCTGGGGCGATCTTGGGCGCGATCACGTGGCCTGAGGTGCACGGGGTTCAGCTTGCTTACAGCAGCGAGCTTGGTCGTCGGCGTGTATCCGCAGACATTCTGCTCGACACGATCGAGCCGGCAGTCAAGGCGTTTCTCGCGGGAGGTGCGCAATGAACTACGCAGATCTCTTCCGCGTAACGCTGCCGGAGACGGCGCTTGAAATTGCCGCGCTGCTGGTGCTGGTAGTTGATCTGGCTTTTCTGCGCAAGGCCGCACTGCAGATGCGCGCGTCCGTGGCGGCTCTGCTCGGCATCGTCGGCTGCATCGCCGCGTTGTGGCTGATGCCAGGGAATGCGATGTTCAGCATTGACGGCACGGCGAACACGGCTGCTGCTGGTGTCGGGCAGGTCTGACATTCAGCCGCGCAGGTCGGCATCCTGGTTCTCACCGCGCTCACGCTTGCTTTGCTGGTTGACGCGGGATTTACGCGGCATGTCGGGCGAGTACGTCGCGATTGTGTTGATGTCGGCGGCAGGCGGCTTGATCATCGCGGCGCGCGCAGGATCTGCTGGTGATCTTCATCGGGCTCGAACTGCTCAGCCTTGGGCTTTACATCCTCACCGCGTTTGCGAAGCAGTCGGGAAGAGCGCTGAAGCGGCGATGAAGTACTACCTGTTCGGCGGAATGTCGGCGGCGTTTCTGCTGTTCGGGTTCAGCTATCTGTACGGACTGACGGGCTCGACGAATCTGCACCAGGTGGTGCTGCGGCTCGATCACGTCGGTTGGGATCGGGCAGCCCGCTGTTTTATGTTGCGCTGGTGCTGATCGCCGCGGGACTCGGCTTCAAGGTGGCTGCGGTGCCGTTTCATCTGTGGGCGCCGGATACTTATGAAGGCGCGCCTGCTCCGGCTGCGGCGTTCATCGCTTCGGTGTCGAAGGTGGCGAGCTTTGCGCTGCTGATCGGGATCGGCGATGGCGCATTCTGCATCCGTTCGATGCACGTGCGCGTGCGGTGTGCGCATGGTCGTCGTATTCACAGCGGTCCGCCGCCGAAGTGGTTCGGGCTTCGGCGGCGCCGTGGTCGATGTTGCTGGTGGTGCTCGCAGCGGCGTCGATGGCTGTCGGGAACCTGGCGGCGCTGGCGCAGATCAGTGTTCGGCGGCTGCTTGCCTACTCGGCCATTGCGCATGCGGGCTACATGCTGCTGGCGTTGGCGTTATCTCGTCATCCGCGCTGGCGCGAACGCGATTCTCTACTACATCCTCACCTACGGGCTGACGACGATCGGGCGTTCGGCGTGGTGGGCGTGGTGGAGCGCGCAACGGGCACCGATCGCCTGGATGGGTTTCTGGGGCTGAACAAGCGCAATCCGCTGCTGGCTGCGGTGCTGCTGGTGCTGTTCCTGTCGCTTGCGGGGATTCCGCCGCTGGTTGGCTTCTGGGCCAAGTTCAATCTGTTCGCGGCGGTGCTGAGTGTGTCGGCGCGGGCGTGGTGGCCGTTCACGCTGGTTGCGCTGGCCGTCGCGATGAGCGCTGTGTCGCTCTACTACTATCTGCAGGTGCTCAAGCGCGCGTATGTGATGCCGGCGGTGGATGAGACGCCGATCCGCGTGCATCCGGTTACGATGATCGTGCTGCTGCTGATTGCGGCCGCGGTTGTGGTGCTGGGATGCTTGCCGGATCTGTTGCAGAATTGGATTGCGAGCTTTTAGAAGCTGGGAACAGGCAACAGGGATCAGGGAACAGAAAAGCAAAAGCAGAGGGCGCGGCGATCGCCGCGCGCCTCTTGTTTAATCGCGATTACTTGCGCAGCCAGTCCTTGGCTTTCTGGACAAGCACGTCGCGGCTGACGTCGCTGATGGCGTCGGTGAGCGGAATGCCCTTGGGGCAGGCTTCGACGCAGTTCTGCGCGTAGCCGCACTCCTGGATGCCGCCGTCGCCGGCCAGGGCGCGCAGACGTTCTTCCTTGAACACTTTGCCGGTCGGATGATTGTTGAACAGCTTGACCTGCGCGATGGTTGCCGCGCCCACGAAGCCGGTGGCCTCGTTGAACTGCGGGCAGACTTCCATGCAGCAGGTGCAGGAGATGCAGTTCGACAGCGGGTAATTCGCTTCCTGCTGCTGCGGAAAGACGCGCGGGCCGGAGCCGAGATCGTAGGTGCCGTCGACGGGAACCCAGGCCTTGACGCGCATCAGGTTCTCGAACAGCACCGAGCGGTCGACCTGCAGATCGCGCACCAGAGGGAACTTGGACAGCGGTTCGAGCTTGATGGGCTGCTCGAGATTTTCGACCAGCGCGGAGCAGGCCATGCGCGCCTTGCCGTTGATGCGCATGGCGCAGGAGCCGCAGATCTCTTCGAGACAATTCGAGTCGTAGGTGATGGGCGTCGTGGCTTGCCGTCCGCAGTGATCGGATTGGCGGCGATCTCCATCATGGCGGAGATGACGTTCATGCCCGGACGCCACTCGAGTTCGAACTTCTCCCACACCGCCGGCGAATCGGGGCTGGCCTGGCGCTTGATTTCGAATTGTACGGTCTTGTTTGCCATTGTTCGGCGTTCCCTCAGGGGCTAAAGCCCCAGATAACTCGACTCATTGTTGTCGGGGCTAAAGTCCCGACCTACCTAAGAGCAACTACCTGAAAGCAACTACCTAGAAGCAACTGCGGATCCTTCGCGTTCGCTCAGGATGACAGCGGCTAAACAATCGCTTCATTTTGCGGCGTCGTAACGGCGCGGTCGCGGCTTGATGTACTGCGTGTCCACTTCTTCGAATTCGAAGCGCGGACCCTCAACGGTGCCGGTAAAGCTCGCCTTGGTGGTCTTCAGGAACTTCTCGTCGTTGCGGTCAGGGAAGTCGGGCTTGTAGTGGGCGCCGCGCGACTCATCGCGCAGGAGCGCGCCCTGCACCACCACGCGCGAAAGCTCAAGCATGTTCTTGAGCTGGCGGGCGAAGGCGAAGCTGGTGTTGGCCCACTGGCTCTTGTCGCCCAGGTTCACGTTCTCGTAGCGCTCGATCAGCTCGACGATCTTCTCGTCGGCTTGCTTCAGGCCCTTGTTGTAGCGAATGACTGTGGCGTGCTCGGTCATGGTCACGCCCAGTTCGCGCCAGAGCCGGAACGGATTCTCGTTGCCCTGGTTGTTGATCAGGCGATTGTTCAGCTCGGCCTGGCGCGCGATCTCCGCGGCAGCGCCGCCATCGCCTTCGGCCGCCGCGAGATTCTTGGCATACTTCACAGCGTTGGGCCCCGCCATGAATCCGCCGTGGATGCAGCTCACCAGCGAGTTTGCGCCGAGGCGGTTGGCGCCGTGGTACTGGTACTCGCACTCGCCCGCTGCAAAGAGGCCGGGGATGTTGGTCATCTGGTTGAAGTCGACCCAGAGGCCGCCCATCGTGTAGTGCATGCCGGGGAAGATCTTCATCGGCACTTCACGCGGATCGTCGCCGACAAACTTCTCGTAGATTTCGAGAATGCCTTCGAGCTTGCGGTTCAGCGTGTCGCGGTCGATGTGGGTCAGGTCGAGGTAGACCATCGGCTGCCCGTCGATGCCGAGGCCGAGCTCGTAGACCACCTTGTGAATGGCGCGCGTAGCGACGTCGCGCGGAACGAGGTTGCCGTACTTCGGATACCACTCTTCGAGGAAGTAGAAGCGCTCGCTCTCGGGAATCTGCTTCCAGGGCCGCTTGTCGCCTGCGGTCTTGGGAACCCACACGCGGCCGCCTTCGCCGCGGGCCGACTCCGACATGAGCCGCAGCTTGTCTTCGCCGGGAATCGACGTCGGATGCACCTGAATGAACTCGCCGTTGGCGTAGTAGGCGCCCTGCTGGAAGACGGCCGACTGCGCCGAGCCCGTGCAGACAACGGAGTTGGTGCTCTTGCCGAAAATCGCGCCGATGCCGCCGGTGGCGAGAATGACCGCTTCGGCGGGGAAGGAGCGCAGTTCCATGGTGCGCAGATCCATCGCGGTGATGCCGCGGCACACGCCCTTGCCGTCGACGACGGCGGAGAGAAACTCCCAGCCTTCGTACTTCTTGACCTTGCCCTCGGCCTCGTAGCGGCGCACCTGCTCGTCGAGCGCGTAGAGAAGCTGCTGGCCCGTGGTGGCGCCGGCAAATGCGGTGCGGTGGTAGAGCGTGCCGCCGAAGCGGCGGAAGTCGAGCAGGCCTTCGGGGGTGCGATTGAACGGCACGCCCATGCGATCGAGCAGGTCGATGATGCCGGGCGCGGCCTCGCACATTGCCTTCACCGGCGTCTGGTTGGCGAGGAAGTCGCCGCCGTAGATGGTGTCGTCAAAGTGCTGCCAGGTGGTGTCGCCTTCGCCCTTCAGGTTCTTGGCGGCGTTGATTCCGCCCTGCGCGCATACCGAGTGAGAGCGCTTGACCGGGACAATCGAGAACAGGTCGACGTTGCCGCCGGCTTCGGCGATCTTGATAACCGCCGCCAGTCCCGCCAGGCCGCCGCCAACCACGATGATTCTGGGTGATGCCGCCATTTTTTAAGGAATCCTTTCTTGCACACCAAGACTACGCAGCGGAATGCGGGATAGGCGGCGTAAAGCGAAAAGACGCCGCGACCCGGTTCCAGAAGTTGATTTGTCCGATTGCCGTTGTGAGAAAAACGATCTCGCGCTCGTTGAAGTGCACGGCCAGCGCGGCGTAGGCATCGTCGCCCACGTGATGCGTTGCAATCATCGTCACGTGTTCGGCCCATTCGAGCGCGGCACATTCGCGTGGCGAAAAAATTCCCGCCTCACGCCAGGCCGCCAGCAGATCGAGCTTCTCGCCGGAGACACCAACCTTGCGCGCGTCGTTCAGGTGATATTGCACGCAATAGGCGCAGCCGTTCATTTGCGAGATGCGAATCTTGATGAGCTCGATTACTTCGCGATCCATGCCGGACTGCCGCAGGGCACGGGTGATCGCCGCCATGCCCGTGGCCATTTCGGGGATGATCTGCTGGAAGGTTTCCCAGTCGATGCGCGCGCCTGTTGTCGCCGGATTCGCCATGCGCTCAGCCTTCCACTATTTTGCAGCCGCTGCAGGCGGCGCGACGAGGATCATTGCGGGCGCCACGTCATCCGGGGCGTTCTGATACTTCGGCTCGATGAACGCCCAGATGCTGGCCAGTCCCATGACGCAGAGCAGAACGCCGCCGGCGAGGCAGGCCCAACCGAAGCGCCGCCGCGCTGTCTCGCCGGGAGTGATGCCCCACTTGGCTGCGAACAGCCAGATGCCGTAGGCGAAGTGCCAGCAGACGGCGATCATCGCAATTACGTAGAAGGCCAGCATGAAGGGATTCGCGAGTTCATGCTGCACCTTCGCGAACGCCATGCCGGGATTGTTGGGAAGATCGGCGCCGAGGAAGCGCTGCCGCAGCACGTGCTGAATGATGTAGACGAGCGAAACCAGGCCAGTCCAGCGCTGTGCGACGTACATCCAGTTGCCCGCCCACGGGTAATAGACCACGTTGGACTTGCCGCGAAACCAGATGTAGACGCCGTAAAGGCCGTGGTAGAGGAGCGGCAGAAAGATGAATGTCCACTCGAGAACGCGCACAAGCGGCAGCGAATTGAGGAACTTTACCTGCGCGCCGTAAGCGGCGGGACCTTTGAGCGCCTCGAAGTTCGAGAGCAGATGCTCGACCAGGAAAGCGCCGATGGGAATGATGCCGAGCAGCGAATGGAGCTTGCGCCAGATGAACGAGTTACCTTCGCCGGCGCGCAAGGGCTGCACTCCGGCGCGAACCTTGGGCGCCACGGGATGTTGAGCAGTTGCCATTGAAATGTCAGCTCCTGGAGGCTGGCTGATCCGGATTCCGGAAGGTTTGCGTTTCGGATAGAGGTACGCGGAGGTGACGTAAATTACCCATAGCATTATTGGGAACGCGCATAACGATCGTCAAGGACGCACGGCGGTTAAATCGCTTGGCTGCACGATTTTCCGCGCTATTGCTGCGGTTACCACTTTCTTGCGAAATCAGTAAACAGCCTGCCAGGGTTGTCAGCGACGACGACACCCTCTGTGCCGGCGCCCGTATCGAGCATCAATTGCTTGATCGCGCCATCGTGCAGCACGTTGTCTTTCACGATGCAATTACGCAGGCCGTGGTGGATGATTCCGTAGGCGGGGCTCCACACGCCGTTGCCGCCGTCATCGCGCCCGGCCTGCAGCGTATTGCCGATGCACGTCACGCCTTCGCACTCTTCGAGGAGAATCTGCGCGGAGTCGCGGCTGGCCGTATCGGCCAGCTTGCCGCTGCGCTTAATGAAGTTGCCGGTGATGGTGACCTGCGTGCATGGGCCGCGCCCTTTGCGCAGAGCTATGCCCACGGTTCCTGCGCGGTCAAAGAAGTTGCCAGTGATCTGGTAGCCGTCACCGCCCGCGATGACGAAATTCTCTTCGCCGTTCCACTCGATGCGATTGGCGGTGAAGGTTACTGAGGCATTCTCACGCCGCGCGGCGAAACCGGCGCGCTTGTTGCCGCTGAACCAGTTATCGATGAGAAAGCCATCCCAGCCGCGCAGGCTGAGGCCGTCGCCCGCGTTGTAGCCCATCATGCAGTGGCGCACGCTGAAGCACCACGCGCACTCCAGATGGACGCCATCGCCGCTGAAGCTAACGATCTGGCAACCTTGGATGCGGAAGCCGTCTTCATGCGGACCCCACTTGACGCGCTTGGTGGCGATGCCGTGAATCCTGGCGCCGAGGTTCCGGCCTTCGAGGGCAAGCCCCTGGATGGTCGCGCCGCGTGCATCGGTCAGATTGAGGAGGCAGAATGCGGCGGGGTCGGCAAGTTGGAGCGCCGATCCGCCGGGACCGCTGTAGTTCCAAGCTGGCACTCCGATGAGCGCTACACCGACCGGCACGTGCAACTCGCCAGTCAGATACACGCCCGGAGGAACGAACACTGCGCCGCTCTTCCGGCCGGCCTCGTCGAGCGCGCGCTGCAGTGCGGCCGTGTCATTCGTCTTGCCGTCGCCTGCTGCGCCGGATTGGCGGGCGTCGATGAAGGCGCCGTGTGCTGCCGCAGTCTGGCCTGACGCGCCCGGCGGAAAGAGAAGGGAAGTCGCGCCCATCGCGGCTCCCATGGCTAGCTTCCTGCGATTCAACAGGCTTCCTGTGTCTGTCATCGATCGGTTCTCCCTGCGTCTGTCCCGGCGAACTGAATGTCAGTTGTTGATTTTTTGCAGCAGCGCCTCGATTGCCCGCCCGCGATGGCTCAGCGTCAGCTTCTTTTCGAGGCTGATCTCGGCCATGGTGGAGTCGAGTTCAGGCAGATGGAACAGAGGATCGTATCCGAAGCCCCCTGTGCCGCGAGGAGCCTGCATGATCACGCCTTCCACTACCCCTTCCGCTGTCTCAAGGACCTTGCCGTCGCGCGCGGCCGCAAGTACGCAGCGGTAGCGCGCGACGCGCTGATCGATTGGAGTTGTGGCCAGCCGCTGCAGCAGCAGCATGTTGTTCCACACGTCGGTGTTGTCCAACGGCGCGTCAGGCGAGTCCACTAGCCCGGCATCGGCGGCATAGCGCGCCGACCGCACGCCGGGGGCACCGTTGAGCGCATCGACCTCGAGCCCGGAGTCGTCTGCCAGCACCAGTTCGCCCGGTGCGAACTGTGAGTAATACACTGCCTTGAGCCGCGCATTCTCCTCGAATGTCGTTCCAGTTTCCTCCGGGGGAGGGATCGACTCGAGGCCAGGCAGAGGTTCAATGGCAATGCCGTGGGCGTCGGCGGCAGTCTGGAAATCGCGCAGCTTGCCCTGGCTTGAGGTTGCAGCAAGAAGCCGAAGGATCATGGATCGAGTGTACCCATTCGAAATCGCTTCCCAAATATCTGGTTCAACATGCACAATGTTTCTGTTTTGAAAATCAGGCCGAGGAAACCTATGAATCTTCGCGCGTTGAGCGGGATCGTCCGGGGAGTGCTGTCCGCCACAATCGTCGTTGGAATTCTGCAGGGCGCAAGCGGATTTGGGGCGGTAACCTCAGGCGCGCCTGGCCCGGTCGATCTGCGCGTGGATAATCTCGTCACGCCCCTTGGGATCGACGATCCGGCCCCGAGCTTTTCGTGGGAATTGCGCGATCCGTCTGCCGCGGGCAAAGCAGACTGCCTATCAGATTGATGTTTTCGCCAGCCCGGATTCCATCTCCGACATCAAGCTGGCCTGGTGGTCGTCCGGTCGCGTGGAGTCCGCGCAATCACTCAACGTTCGCTACTCGGGCCCCGCCCTCAAGCCATCGACGCGCTACTACTGGCGGGTCACGGTGTGGGGAACCGGTGGCAAGGCTTATCCCGCGGCCAACCCACGTGGTGGGAGACCGGCCTGATGAATCAGGATGCGTGGACGGCGAAATGGATCGGCTACGAAACGGCGGAAGAAGCCGCGGTGCGGCATGCGGAGGCCAAGTGGATCGCCAGCCCCGACGCGGAAGCGCTCATTGCCGAAAAGAAGATGCCGTTGAAGTTCGAATACCGTGCCGCTATCCACATCGACAAGCCTGTGAAATCCGCGACGCTCTACGCCACCGGCCAGGACACCGTCGGGGCCTGGATCAATGGTGCGCAGGTGCTGGAGCCGTCGCCGTTTCCAGCGTGGCACCAGATGCCGTGGAAGAAATTCGTTCGCGCCGACGTAACGGGCAAGCTTGCGCAGGGCGATAACACGCTCGCGCTTGAATCCGTGATGTACACCGTGCGGCGCAACGGCAAGGACGCGCCGCCGCTGATCGCGACTGTCTTTGTGCAGTATGCCGACGGCACTACCGCCACCTTTGCCAGCAGCACCGGCTGGAAGACCGCCACGCATGCTGCCGACGGCTGGCAGCAGAAATCCTTTGACGATTCGGCGTGGAAGGCGGCTGTCGAGTTCAGTCAGTCGCGGGGCGAGGAAGCTCCGCTCGGCAATCCGTGGATTCCCGATTCGGTGAAGGCGCTGCGGCACGACTTCGAGGTGGCGAAGCCGGTGAAGTCCGCGCGGCTGTATTCAACGGCGCTCGGCGATTACGAGATGTTTCTCAACGGCAAGCGCGTGGGCGACGACTACTTTGCGCCGGGTTGGACTGATTATCGCGAGCGCGTGGTGTATCAGACGCACGACGTGACCGCGCTTGTGCAGAGTGGGAAGAATGCGATTGGCGCGTTGCTTGCGCCGGGTTGGTACTCGACGCCGCTGGAGTGGTTTCAGCAGCCGAACAACTATGGCGTGACGCCGCCGGCGCTGCGGGCGCAGTTGCGGATTGAGTATACAGATGGCATCGTGGAGTGGGTGAAGACGAGCGCAGATTGGCGGCACGACACGTCTCACATCGTTCAGCTCCGAACTCTACGACGGCGAGACACAGGATGCGCAGGCCGATCTCGGACCGATCGGATTCTCACCAAAGTTTGATCAGACGGAGTGGAAGCCCACGCAGCATCGAACCAAAGCCTATCGAAATCGTCGCGCAGGACTTTCAGCCCATCCGCGTTGAGCGCGAGATGCATGCGAAGGCCGTCACCCAGCCGAGCCCGGGCGTGTATATCTACGACTTCGGTCAGAACCTTGCCGGTATCGAGAAGCTTGCGTGTCTCCGGCCCCGCGGGCACCGATGTGCGGTTGCGCTTTGCCGAGATTCTGAATGACGACGGCACCATGTACGTCGACAATCTTCGCACCGCGAAGGTGACGGATCACTTCATCCTCTCGGGTAACGGTGTGGAGGAGTTTACGCCGCAGTTCACGTTCCACGGCTTCCGCTACGCGGAGATCACCGGATTGCCGAGCGCGCCGGGCAAAGATGCGCTGACAGTGCTTGTGCTGCACACGGATGCGCCGTTCGCCGTGCAACTCAAGACCGGCAGCGAGATGGTCAACAAGCTGTGGAGCAACATCGTGTGGGGGCAGCGCTCCAACTTCGTCGGCATTCCCACTGACTGTCCGCAGCGCGACGAGCGTCTGGGCTGGATGGCTGACGCGCAGGTCTTCTGGCGCACCGCGAGTTACAACATGGACCTGGCTGCCTTCTCGCGCAAGTTCGCACGCGACATGCGCGGAACACAGGTGGGCACGGCCTATGTACGGCATCTACTCGCCGGGCACCGCCGCGGAGAACACGGGCTTCGGCTCCGGGGGGAGCGACGCGGGCGTGATCATCCCGTGGACATCCTGGATCCAGACAGGCGACACCGCTGTCATCGATCAGAACTGGGATGCGATGACGAAATACGTTGCTGCCATC
>CAWFVY010000034.1:0-14823 GCA_963819365.1 uncultured Acidobacteriota bacterium | reverse complement strand
AGTTTCACGGGGATTTCAACCTGACCACGGCAGAGGGCAAGCCGCTGACCGAAGACAAAGGATCGATCTGGAAGGCGGCCTACCACGATGGCCGCGCCTTCTGGAATGTGAGCGAGCGCCTGCGGCACCTCGCGGCACCTGCGGTGCGGCCGACTGCGCGTTCCGCGCCATTGGGCGAATGATCCGCGTTTGTGTCTCCAAGACCTCTCGAGCGCTGCGATACACTGGTCGCGATGGATTGCCTGTTCTGCAAGATCGTCGAGGGAACGATTCCGTCCAAAGCGGTGCACCGCGACGAGCGCACTTATGCATTCGCCGATATCAATCCGCAGGCGCCGGTGCACTTCCTGGTGGTGCCGGTCGAGCACATTCCGTCGGTTGCTCATGCGGGCGGCGAGCACACGGAGGTTCTGGGACATCTGCTGTTGGCCGCCGCCGAGATTGCGCGCTCGAAGGGGCTTGAGAATGGCTATCGCCTGGTGATCAACAGCGGCAGGGATGCAGGCCAGACAGTGGATCACTTGCATGTGCACGTGCTGGGCGGCCGGCATTTGACCTGGCCCCCGGGATAGAGGCAGGCATTAGGTATTAGGGCATCAGCGCTGCATGAGTCAGCGGCACGAATAAAAGAGCGCACCTTTGCGGGTGCGCTCTTTGGCTTTCTGTTCCCTGTTGCCTGCTTTCTATACCGGCTGCGGAACGTACTCTTCTTCCTCTTCCATGCCGTAGCGGCGCAGCAGGTTGGGCAGGCTCTGCGAGAAGGCGGAGCGCGGCATCACCGTGTCGCATCCGGCTTCGGCCGCCTTGGCCTTCAGGTCGCCCTGCAGGTGCGAGAGGAAGCCGACCACCGAAGTCGACCGCTTCAGCTTGGTTTTGAGTTTGGGAATCAGCGTCATCGGCTTGGCGTTGGCGTTGTTGAGGTCGAAGACGATGAGGCGAGCACGCTCGTTTTCCGGAGCGTCGAGGATGCGGGCCACCACCTCTTTGTCGACGCCCTTGACGAATTCGACCTTCACGCCCAGCTTGCGCGCGGTCTCGTTGATCTTCGCCAGGAAGAACAAGTCTTCGATGAAGCAGAAGATGCGCGTGGGCGCGTCATGCCGGACCGGCGCAGGCGCTGTCGACGGCATGTAAACGTCGGGATAGTAGTTCCCGTTGCCCCCTGTGGGAATGGTGGAGCCGGACATGTCAGCCACGTTGCCGTTGGCGGCGCGGTAGCTGTGGTCCATGGGACCGACGAACTCGCGCGGGCCGCGCTGCTTGCTCCTGCGCTTGTTCTGCTGCGTCGGATGGATGCTGTTGCCGGGCTGGGCCTGGCTCGCGCCGCTGCCACCGCTGCCCTTCTGGAAGAACTTCTTCTTCTTCCGGCCCTGCGGCTGGGGGCGCTGCTGCATCTGTTGCTGCGGAGGCTTGGGAGGGGCACTTGCCTGGGGCTGCGCCTGCACAGGCTGCGGCGGCTGGCCCTGCTGGCCCTGAGGAGCCCCAGTGTGGCTCGATTTATTCTTGCGGCGGCGGCGGCGGCGCCTGTGCCCCTGCGATTGGCCCTGGCCGTTGGCCGGACCCTGCCCCGCGTCAGGCTGGGGCTGCGTTGTTTCTGTCGTCATGCGTGCACTTCCTGGCACTTTATTGTTGGATGCCTAGCTCTTTGCCGCTTCCCAGTCGGGAAGCAGCGCTACCCTGCGTCATTGGTTCCTCCGTAGGAAGGGGAACTGGACGCACCACACTTTGTGAATCGGCCCGGCCCCTTCATCAGACGGTGCGAGAGGGTGATCCGGCACAGGCCATGATCCACCTTCGTCTCGTGCATTGCGCTGATGTGATACCTATGCGGGGCCTTCCTCTAACAATTTCGCGGCTACTTTGGGCTGACCTTATTTGCCGTCGGGCGCCGGAGTTCCAGTCTCAGAGCAGCAATCTGCGGACTCCGCGGAAATGTATGCGCTCAATCGGACTTTGCCCCCGGACTTCAAAGCTAATTCAGGCGCACAGCGTTTTGCCCGGCGCCGCCACTTACTTCCTCTCGTGATGCCTTTCCAACGGGGAGATTTCGCCGCTCCTGAGCCGTGCAACCTGACTCTCGGGCGAATTTCCGTCTAGCGGCGAGCGCGCTCACCCCGGTTACGGGGGCTCGCTTCAGCCACTCTCTCGGCAAATTTGATACTACAGCGCCCGGCCTCCAGTGGCAAGTAGCACTTTCGGGGGGCGCGCCCCATCACACTGACGGGAACCAAATCGGGAACCCCCGCGGGCGTAGTGCGAAATCGATACAGGCAGAGACGACAAGCGCCACTCTCTAGGAGTGGCGCTCTCGCCAAGCGATCGGGGTCACTGGCCTCCCCCGTTATGATTGCACGGCGGCTTAAGCCTGCCGTTGTCCCTTGGGCTTCCCGTCGGCCACTCTTTGATCCGCTCTTGGGCGGGGGCTCGTATCCGGGTACCCTATCCTGGGCTGATCGTTCTTCTGTCAGCCTGTACATCACTGGCGCCCTACTAATAGCAATTGCTGTGCCGTTCGACCGCATGAATGAAATCAATGGCTTGTATGCCATCTCGAAGCGCCGTTAACCGCAAATACGGAATTGAGGGGAAATTTTGATACCGAAAATCATAGACTGGGCCTTCTGACAGACGACAGGAAGCCGAAAACGGCCGCGCTATTTCTGGCAATGCGGACAATAGTGGGTGCTTCTGCCGGCCACCACAATTCGCCGGATCGGTGTTCGGCAGACCAGGCACGGCTCGCCCGTACGCTGGTACACGCGGTGCTCCAGTTGGAAGAAGCCTCGTACCCCCTCGGCATCGACGTAATCGGAGACCGAGGATCCTCCCAGGCGGATGGCGTCCTCCAGCACCGTCTTGAGCGCGACGCGGAGCTTCTCCAGTTCGGCCCGGGTGAGCCGTCCGGCCGCCTTCCTGGGGCGGATGCCGGCGCGGAACAGGCTTTCGTCGGCATAGATGTTCCCCACTCCCGAGAGCAGGGTCTGGTTCAACAGAGCCGCCTTGATAGCCAGTTTGCGCCCTCGAAAGAGAGCGGCGAAGGGTGTCCCGAGGATGGTGAGGGGCTCCGCCCCCTGTGCTTCAAAGCCCAGTGTCTTCTTAAGCTTGCGGAACTCCAGCCTTCCGAAGCGGCGAGGGTCGACGAAGCGAATCTCCCGGCCGCTGGCGAGACGCAGGCGTGCGTGCGTATGGGGCGCGAGTGGAGCGTCAGGCGTGGTCACCAGCAGACGGCCTGTCATGCCCAGGTGCACGATCCACTGCGCGTCCGCTTCGCGCTCTGCCGGTTGCTGGAGCACCGGGTTCGGACGACAGCTCGCAGACGATGTGTTTGCCGGTGCGATGGACCTCGAGGATGGTGCGGCCTTCCAGGCCCGCAGCCTGTGTCCGTTGCGCGGTCTTGAATGTCTGGGGATAGGAACTGAACCACGCTTCGGCAATCTTGTCGCCGCGCACGCGCGCGTCCACGCCCCGGGCGACGGTTTCCACCTCGGGAAGTTCGGGCATGGCATGATTGTAGAAGAGAGTTGCGTGCAGCCGCAGGGCGGATCTTAACGCTGCTGCTCGGCGAGCTGGTCGTCTTCTTCGCCACCCAGGGCCTGGGCGATGCCCCATTTTCTCAGGTAGACAAGGCCGAACCCGAGCCCTCCCAGGAAGACCCCGACCGATGAGTCCTCAAGGACTTTGAGGCGACTGTCCTCTTCCTGAGTCTCATAGACGACGGTTCCGTGAATATTCCGGGGAATCATCCGCATATCCGCGGGTTGCGGGATCCGGGGCAGATTCTCCAGGTATTCGGTGGAAACCATCGCTGAAAACACGAGCCCCGCCAATCCTGGCAGAAGCAACAGGAGCGAGACGAACCTGAGAGTCCCCAATTGGCGGCGATTCATAAAGACCCACTCCTCTGACCAGAAACAATCGAACCTAATTCCAGTTCCGGAGGGGAGCATCGAAAAGAAAGGGATATCCGGAAAACCTTCGCTTAAGCCCATTCACTACCAGCGAGCGCAGATTCCAAGCGCGGCTGCCGGTTCCTTCGCTGTCCATCCGGTCAGAATCAAAATGCCCAAGACATACGCGGCCCCAACCAGGGGGAATGGTCGTACCTCATTATAGGGTGTTATTTCGACAAGTCCACAAACCTTTTTGGTGACCCTAACGGAACCGGGCAGTTTCGGTCCGGATCACTTGTGGTCGCCAGGCTCGCGAATGCGGCTGGCCTCGAAGCTCACAATCTTCCAGACGCCGTGCCCATCGCGCACGTAGACACGGGTATACCGGTAGCTGCCGGAGGCATCGCCCTCTCCGGTATTTCCGTTGACTTCGGCACGCGAGGTCACCAGCGCCGTCTGCCGGTAAAACCGCACCTTACGGTCGGAGAAGTCGATGGCCTTGAAGTGCAGGCTGCCGGTCTTGAGGTTCTCCAGCGTCTGCTCCTTCGACTGGAGCGATCCGTTGGCAGTGATGGCGATGTAATCGTCGGACAGGAGCTGCTCCATGGCCTGGACGTTCCGTTTAAGTACGGCGTCTTTCCAGGATTCCTCGAGCTGATCGATCTCATGCCGGCTCTCGTGCCGTTCCGAGCGGGGCATGCCGGATTTCGCCTGCGCTGCTCCCGAGCTCAGGCACGCCAGCGCCATGAACACCGAAAGGTACTTTCGTGCACGGAACAAGGGGACCACTTTTTTATAGGGCATATGCGCGTACCGGATGGTAGCCCCGAATGGAGGCTCGGGTCAACGCCTTCTGCAGAAGGCGTGCCCGCGCTCACTCTAGAAAAGGCCAACCGGTTCCGGCTCCGCCTGTAAGACGTGCGTGGACTTCAGATGAGAGCGACGAGGTCTTCGCGGGCGCGCTCACGCATGCGCTGGTAGAGGGAGCCGACGGCATACTTCTTGAAATGGTCCGACTGGCGGTGCGCCTCGGCCGCCGGGTCGTCGCGATATTGCTCGTAAATCAGAACCGTATCGGGATCGCCCTGTATGGCGTGCGGGATATAGGTTACGCAGCCCGGCTCCTGACGGGACGCCTCTGCCAGCTTGCGCAGCGCGTCGGTGATCTCCTGCCGATCTTCGGGGTTAAATGTCATGCGAACAGTGAAGCTGACCATGTGGAGTCCTTCCATCTCGGAGGCCTTGGCCTTGCGCCTGGTTTACCAAGCTTAGCTTTGAATTTCATGGAGCGCTGCTGCAAATTCAGGCAGGAGCATGGTCTGGTCGCGGTCCGGCCCGGTGGAGACCATGCCGATTTTCGCGCCGCTTTCGCGCTCCTGGAAGCGCAGATACTCGCGCGCAGCCGCGGGCAGCTTTTCGAAGTCGGTGATGCCCTCGGTGGATGACTGCCAGCCCTTCAGACTGGTGTAAACCGGCTTGATCCGCTCCAGACCCTGCACATCGGCTGGGATTTCATCGGTAATTTTGCCGTCGATGTCGTAGCCCACGCAGATAGGAATCTCGGCCAGCTCGTCGAGGACGTCCATCTTGGTGATGACGAGCCACTCGGCGCCGTTGACCTGGTTGGAGTAGCGCAGCAACGGAATATCGAGCCAGCCCACCCGCCGCGGACGGCCGGTGACCGCGCCGTACTCGTTGCCGCGGGCGCGGAGTTGATCGCCTACGGCTTCGTGGATCTCGGTGGGGAACGGACCCTCGCCCACGCGCGTGACGTAAGCCTTGGTGACGGCGATGACGGTGCCGATGGCCGTAGGACCGACGCCGGTACCGATGCAGGCTCCGCCGGCGGTGGCGCTGGAGGAAGTCACAAACGGATACGTGCCATGGTCGATGTCGAGCATGGTGCCCTGCGCGCCTTCAAACATGATGCTGCCGCCGTCGCGGAGGACGTTATTGAGGAGCCGTGTCGTGTCGGTGACGAAGGGGCGAATCTGCTCGGCGGCCGCGGCGTACTCGTCGTACATCTTCGCGGGGTCCAGCGGATCGGTGCCGAAGAGGGCATGAGCGATGGCGTTCTTCTCGGCGCAGGCGGCCTCAATGTGGGTCTTGAGCAGGTCAGGGCGCAACAGGTCGACGATGCGCAGGCCGGAGCGCGCCATCTTGTCCTCATAGGCGGGACCGATGCCGCGGCTGGTGGTGCCGATCTTCTTGCGGCCGGGGGCCGACTCAGCCGCCAGCTCGATCATGCGGTGATACGGCAGAATGACCTGGGCGCGGTTGGAGATTTTCAGCGCGCCGTCGACCTGGACGCCGAGTTCCTTGACCCGCGCCACTTCCTTGAGGAAGGCGATGGGGTCGAGAACGACTCCGTTGCCGATGACGCCTTTGCAGCCGGGCCGCAGTACCCCGCAGGGGATGAGCTGGAGGACGAACTTCTGTCCGCCGATGATGACCGTGTGGCCGGCGTTATGCCCGCCGGCGTAGCGTGCCACGGCGCTGAAGCGCTCGCTCAGCACGTCCACAATCTTGCCCTTGCCCTCGTCGCCCCACTGGGCGCCCAACACCACTGCCGTCTTCGCTCGCATCACGTCTGCTTCCTGAGGTCGTGTTAATCAATTTCAGCCGAACACACAAAAAAGGCGCGGCAACGTCACGCCACGACCCTCTTTGATGATAAACCCTGCCGGTTTCAAGCGGCTCGACAGGCCGAGCGGATGAAGGATCCGCGCCGGCGTAAACCACGGCTTTGCCGATCCCGAGCGCTCAGATCAGCAGCAGATCGCCTGCGACACGATCCTTTAAGGAATCCGGGAGATTCGCGCCTCCAGCGAACTCTGACCAGTTGTCAATGGCGGCTCGCACATCCGACAATGCCCCTTCCCGGTTTCTGATCCCGAAACGATCCGCAACCGCCAGGAGATCGTCGCGTGAGATGTCTGTGAACTTCTGACTGACACTCATCAGATGCTGATAGGTCCACTCCCCATTCGGATTGTATGCGTGGGTTACGTCATATGCGGGAGTGAGAGCCCAGGGTCCCTCCTCGCGAAGAAGGAAAGAGAAGTTTTTGGTGTGGTCGTCGCAGTTTCGGGCCATCACGTTGAAGACCATGCGTCGAAATGCCTGTGCCATGGCTTCGTCGCCCAGCCCTAATCGGGCGATAGTCATGAAGAGCTGTGAGTAATCGTGGGTCCCGCGTTGACGAAAATCCAGATGGTTCATCGCGCAGAGCGTCTGGATATGGTGCTTGATTGTCCGATCGCCATTGACCTCGCGATCAAATCGCTTTGTCATGAAGTGCGCTCTGCCGTTCTCTTCCAGAAGCCGGGAGTCTGACATCTCAATTCCCGCGGCTCTCGCCATGAGATAGTAGGCGTACTCGATGCGGCCGTAGCCCGCGCTCGTGCCCAGTTCCTTATCCTTTCCGATTCCATCGAACTTCAGCAGCCAATGTTCGAATCCGGGAGCGGCCTCGAATTGCCCGCTGCGCACCTCGTCTGTCGCCGGGTTCCATGCGATAACAGCCTTGGCCCGCGCTCCCCCCGCCGACGTCCCGACTTTGATGATGTTGGCAAGCGCTGCCCTGGCTTCCCCATCGACGGCGAACGTGCCGTGCACCAGCTTTCTTGCTTCCTCTACAAGCTCCTTCATTACAACCGGAGCGGAACTCTCTGCGTGAGAGCCTCGCATCGGCCTGAACTCCAGCGCCCCAATGCCTCTCTTACCCATATAAGCAAGCCGGTCAAGAACCGTAATCGCGCTTTTCTCCACGCCTCGCTGAGCCATCCATGCGTCGATGAGCGCGCTGCCGAAATCATCCGGAAGCGCGTCCGCCAGAAGCGCGGGCAGGCGAAAGTATGTGGCCTCGGGAAGGCCGGGAAAAGCGAAGATAGCGCGCCCGTCTGAAAGGGGCATCTGCAGTGGCGCCAGTTCCCGTCCGCCGCGCCTCCAGGCTGGTTCGTATTCAAAAACGTAGGCGCCCAGGGAGGGATCGAGGCTGACCGCGCCTACCCGCCGTCCCCACGCACGGACTTCGATGACGGCCACGTCCTTCATTAGTTCTGGTTCCCCCGCGGCACAGCGGATCGCCGCACCCGCCGGCGCGGTTCCGGCCGGCGCAACAGCGCCAGCGGACTAACGGAAGGCTTCGGGGCGATAAGCTGCAAACCGTCCAGTGAGTCGAGGGCCTTCAAGACCCGGATCAGCGATTCGACCGTGGAGCCGCGTCCGGCCTCCAGATTCCGCAACGTCTTCTCCGAGATTCCTGCCTTACCCGCGGCGGTCATCTGGTCGAGATTTCTGGAGATTCGAAGCTGTTGAAGCTGCTTTCCGAGAAGCGTCTGCAGTTCCTGAGGCGACATGAACGACACATCACTCATACAGGCATAATTATACCGTTTATCGCTTAATATGCGTATATAAGGTCATGTCTTGCCGATATCGTCGAAATAATTTCGATCAAATCAATGGCATATATTGCCACTTCAGCTTGCCTGACAAAACTCGCCTTGCATGTTTTGTAACAAGAGCACGGCTTCAGCCGGGCCAATTAAGCCCAACAAAACACGCGGGCTTTCGCCCGTGCTGAACTCGACTCACCGCAAGGCCCAGCTTTGTCATCAACCTCAAATGGCAATATATTGCCATTTATCATTGTTCTACTAATTAATAGGCAATTATATGCCGTTTATATCGCATACCATGCGCAGCCGCGGAAACCGAAAGCTCTCCTCAGACAAAAAACGCATGTTAACTCATCCGCGCCCCTCGTTCGTTGTGTGGGTAGAACCATTGAACGAGGTGTCCCTATGACCTACAAACGCAGTTTTCCCTGGCTTGCCTGTTTTCTGGCCCTTCCGGTGGCGGTGACCGGCTTCGCGCAGACTGCCCAGCCGCGGCCGGCAGCTCCGGCGCACCCCGCAGCCGCTGCACAGCCGGTGCAAGCGCCCGCATTCGAGGCGAATCCCGCGCTGAGCAACAAGGATGTCGCTGCCATCCAGCGCCAGCTCATCGAACTGCTGCGCACCAGCCCCACACTCACCACGGTCGTCTCCCATGACCCGTCGCTGCTGGCGGACGAGGCGTATGTGAGGAGCAAGAATCCGCAGCTTGCCGACTTTCTCGCGGCGCATCCCGAGGTGGCGCGCAGCCCCGAGGCCTATCTCTTCAATCACATGAACCCGGGGGACGGATCGCCGGACGAGGCGCTTTCGCGCGAGGTCTGGCCCGATGTCTACCGCATGAATCGCCATACCGGATTCGATTCATTCGTAGGCGACGCCCTGGGACCGTTCCTGGCTTTCGCATGCTTTCTGGTGGCGGCGATATGGGGCGTGCGGGTGTTTGTGGAGAACCGCCGCTGGAGCCGCATCTTCAAGCTGCAGTCAGAGGTGCATGGGCGGCTGATCGACAAGTTCTCTTCGAGCCAGGAACTGGCCGCGTACATGGAGACCGACGCCGGCAAGCGGTTTCTTGAGGCGGCGCCGATTCCGCTGCATGCCGACGCTGGCCAGCGGGTGCCCAATGCCTTGTCGCGGGTGCTTACGCCCATTCAGATCGGAGTCGTGCTCATGCTTCTCGGAGCCGGGTTCTTCATGCTGCGTGGAGCGGGGCCGGACTACGACACGCCGATGCGGGTCCTGGGAGTGCTGACGCTGATGCCGGGAATCGGCTTTATCATCTCCGCAGGGATCACGTGGGTATTGGCGTCGCGGCTTGGCCTGATGCCGCCGCACTCGTCCAACTCCCATTCGCTCGATACGCGCCTGGAACGGTAGTGCTCCGGGGAGCGTACAGTGAGGAAGCAGAAACCCATGCCGCTGGAAAACACCATTCCGCAGCCGATCGCAGGGGCCCAGGTCTCAGAGTTGAGATCTGGGGCGCCCTCGTACGTGGACATGGATAGCGATGCCTTTGCGGGGTTCTACGAGCGGTCGGCGCGGCCGCTGTGGGCCTATCTGGCGCGGGTGTCAGGCGATCCCGCGCTGGCCGATGACCTGCTGCAGGAGAGCTACATCCGGTTTCTTTCGGCTGACGCGCCGCGGATAGATGTCGATGGCGAAGTGGCGGCGCGGCGGTATCTTTTCCGGATCGCGACGAATTTGCTGCGCGACCACTGGCGGCGGCCCAAGGCGACCCCCATCGAGGACATCCCGGAAGAACATTTCCGGGCTCCGGATACCTCGGAGGCGGATGACACCCGGGCTCTGCTGGGTCCGGCACTGTTGAAGCTCAAGCCGCGTGAGCGGCAGCTTTTGTGGCTGGCCTACGCCGAAGGATATTCGCACCGCGAGATTGCGGCGATTACGGGGCTGGCTTCGGCCAGTGTCCGGCTGCTGCTGTTCAGGGCGCGGCGCAGGGCGGCGCACCTGATCGAACCGAATCTTCAGCCGAACCGGATTGCAGGAGGCGCAGAATGAGCTTCGGAATCTGCAATCGCGAGAAGGAAGTGGCGGAGGCTCTCAGGGCCGGTCATTGGCCTGGTGCTTCGGCCGAGGAACTGCGCGCGCACGTGGCTGCCTGCAATGCCTGCTCGCAGCGGGTGGTGCTGGCGCAGGCGTTCCGCCGGGAGCGGGCCGCCGCATCCGCCCAGCCGCGGCTTGAATCGCCGGGCGTGCTGTGGTGGCGGGCGCAGCTTCGCCGCCGCAATGCGGCCATCGAGCGCATCAGCCGGCCGATCCTTGGAGCGCAGGTCTTTGCGGTGGCTGTGGCCGTGATCGCCGCGGTTGCGTTTCTGTTCACGCAGGCAAAGCAGGGGCTGGGATTCCTGGCCTGGATCGCGGACGCGCCGCGGTCGTTGCATCTGGAGGCGCTGCTGCCGCAATCGATGCAGAACGCTACGGGAGGCGCGCTGCTGCTGGTTTTCCTGCTGGCGGTGATCGCCCTCGCCGGCGGATTCGCGGCGTACGCTTCGTCGGACAAGCACTAATCGGCAGGGCTGGGCGCCAATCGGGAATCCCGCAGACGCAAAGCAGAATCCAACCGGGAGCAGCCATCCTGCTTTGGAGCCTCCCCGAAAATGACCAAGACCGCCGAGGAAGTAGAGCAGATCAAGCGCGCCCCCGATGTGCCGGGCGTGCTTCCCGTCATCCTGCACCGCTGGAGCCCGCGATCCTTCGATCCCGGTCGCGATGTGAGCGCCGAGGATCTGCGCAGCCTCTTCGAGGCGGCGCGGTGGGCTGCGTCGTCCAGTAACGAGCAGCCCTGGCGATACATTGTGGGCAGGCGCGGCACGGAGACGTACAAGAAGATCTTCCAGTCGTTCGGCGAGTGGAACCAGGCCTGGGCGGGCGCCGCATCGGTGCTCTTGCTGGGCACCGCGAAGAAGACCTTCGCGAAGGACGGAAGCGCGAACGAGTACGCCATGCACGACCTGGGCGCCGCCGACGCAACCATCTGCTACCAGGCCACCGCGCTTGGCCTGCACTCGCACCAGATGGCGGGCTTCGATCACGCCCTGGCCCGGCAGCTTTTCGGTATTCCCGAGGACTACCATCTGGGATCGGTGAACGCCATCGGATATCTCGGCGAGCCGGCGGCGCTCAAGGTGGAATACCAGCGCAACGCCGAGCAGGTGCCCCGGACGCGCAAGCAGCTCAGCGAGATTGTCTTTTCAGAATGGGAGCAACCGCTGGAGTTCGCTTGAGGGTTGAGGCCCGATCAGCCTGAGCGGCTCATCGTGATTACGCCTCTGGTACACCGTCTGCTATCCCGTTTGCGGCGCGCTTCGCGATAGAGTGAAGCCAGAGGCGCAGGTTGCAATCCACCCCCAAACAGCTTCGGCGACAGGCCCCGGTGCGGCGTCCGCGGAAACGGCCGGCCCGGCACGGCGCGACGTCGCGGAGGAAGGCCCGGCTGAGCCTGCGCACCCGGCTCATCCTGGCAGGGAGCGGGCTCGCGGGTCTGTTGCTGCTGTGGGCATTCCTGGCCCGCGCGCTGGCGCCGGCCGGCAACACCAGCGCCGGCCGCTTTGACACCATCATCATTCTCGGCGCTGGCATCGACCGCGACGGGAACCCCAGCCCGATTCTGCTGTCGCGGATCACGGAAGGCGTGCGTGAGTACGAGCGGGGCGTGGCTGGGCACATCATCGTCACCGGCGGCGAGCAGAAAGGACACATCCAGGCCGACATCATGGCCCGCCTGGTGGAGGCGCAGGGAGTGCCTTCCTCGGCGGTTGTGCCCGAGCCTCGTGCCGCGAACACCATAGAGAATGCGTGCTATTCGGCGCGGATCATGAAGCAGCATGGCTGGAAATCGGCCGAGGTGGTTACCAGCGCCAGTCATCTGCCGAGGGCAGGCATTATCTTCAACCGCGTGCCGATCGAGTGGCGCGGACATGCTGCGCCGTCCCTGGCTGAACCCGCCGCGGGCACGTCGTGGAGCGATTCCGCGGTGGAGGTTCTGCACACCGGGTATTACCTGCTCTACAGCCAGTGGGCGGACCGCTGCTCACCCTGAGCCGCGGCAGCCGTCCCAATCCCAAGCGAGGAAAACCCTGCCCGATGCGTTGTCCGGCCTCGGCACGGTCCTGTAATCTTGAAAACGATGCGTTTCCCAGCAAGTTTTGCCTCTTCTTTGGCCGTCGCCGCGCTCCTGGTGTGCGCGGGCGTCAGCTTGTCCGCACAGGAATCATCCAGCCAGAGCCAGGTGCCGCCGTCCAGCACCTCGCCGGCGCCCGCCCCAGCTTACATTACGGTCGACCCGCTGGCCGGCGTGCGCTATGACAACAAGTGGGAATTGTCGGTGGAGATGGCCTATCGCCATATCAAGGCCGGCCCGAATCTGCTGGAGGGCGCGAACCTGGGCGGACTGACCACCAGCGGCTCCTACTACCTGGCCAAGCGGTGGCGGATCGAAGGCACGTTCCGGCCGTCGCTCGGCACCAGCGGCGCAGCGCCCAATTCCTACGACATCCGCGGTCCGTTCATCGCCGAGTACATGTTTGCGGCCGGCCCCGAGTGGCTTGGCCCGCACAACAAGCATGGCGCCATCACCGCCCACCTGCTCGCCGGCGGAACCTATGGCAACTTCGAGCATGACCTGGGCGCCTACCATGGGGCGTCCGCCGAAACCGTAGGGTTCTACAACAACCAGTTTGCCTTCGCCAGCATTGTGGGCGGGCACTTCGACCTGAACCGCTCGGCGCACTGGGTCTTCCGCATGTCCCCTGACGCGGTCTGGACCCACTACGGCGTCAACTACGGCAAGCAGGAAAAGCAGTGGGACGTCAACGCGGCGTTCTCCGTGGGCGTGGAGTACAAGTTCCTGCCGCGCAGAAAGTAACTCCGGCGTAAGCGACTGGCAAGCGCCGGCGTGAACCGCGCTTGTTGCTGACAAGCTGACCGGGCGGTAGCCGAATGCCCGGCGCTTCGATCATTGGGCTTTAGCTGAACAGCTGATCACCAAGACAGGCTTCGTCGTCTCTCAACGCCCTCTGCAAAGCCGGCGCTTGCTGTCCGGTTCGGAACCCGCTTCGCAGATGACAACAAACCCATTCGGTGGATAGACTTCTCTGTTTATCGAGGTGTGGTATTCTTCGCCATCCGGGGTTCCTCTGCGGGAACCATGCACCTGGCGGCCGGGGTTCTGGACTGCGCGACGCGTCGCGACACGCAGTCCAACGATCCGGCATCTGACGGAACGAAGGCAGGGCAGAACGGTGGATATGAGAGACACGCTTGGAGTATTGCTCGCGGGGGGCGCCGGCGAGCGGCTGTTTCCACTTACGCGCGACCGCGCCAAACCGGCGGTCCCGTTCGGCGGACACTATCGCATCATCGACATCACGCTTTCCAACTGCATTAATTCAGGCCTGCGCCGGGTCTTCATTCTCACCCAGTACAAGGCGCTCTCGCTGAACCGGCATGTCCGCGAAGGCTGGACGGGCGTCGTCGCGCAGGAGCTGGGAGAGTTCTTCGAGCTGCTGCCGCCGATGCAGCGCACCGGCGCCAACTGGTACATGGGCACGGCCGACGCCGTCTATCAAAACATCTACTCCATCGGCAGCGAGCAGCCGAAGTACATGATCATCCTCTGCGGCGACCACATCTACAAGATGAACTACGCCCGCATGCTGGAGTACCACCAGGAGAAAAATGCCGAGGTGACGCTGGCCACGCTGCCCATCGCCCCCGAAGAAGTGTCGCGGTTTGGAGTGGTGGAGGTTGCGCAGAGCGGACGAGATCATCGGGTTCCAGGAGAAGCCCGCGTCCACCACCGTCCGTTCGCCGTTCAGCCCCTGACTCGGTGGATGCCTCCATGGGCATTTACATCTTCAACACCGAGGTGTTGCTGAAGGCGCTGATCGCCGACGCCGAAGATCCCGACTCCAAACACGACTTCGGCCACAACATCCTGCCCAACCTGCTGGGTCAGAAAAAGATGATGGCCTACAGCTTTGTGGACGAGAACAAGCAGCAGGCGCGCTACTGGCGCGACGTGGGCACGCTGGACTCCTACTACGACGCCAACATGGACCTGTGCTCGGTGTCGCCGATCTTCAACCTCTACGACCGCAGCTGGCCAATCCGGACGCGGGTGCGGCAGTACCCGCCGGCGAAGTTCGTCTTCGGCGAGCCGGGCCGGACGGGCATGGCAATCAATTCCATCATCACCGCGGGCGTGATCATCTCGGGCGCATCGGTGTCGAACTCGGTGCTGTCGCAGGACGTGAGGGTGAACTCGTACACGGAGGTGGATTCGAGCATCATCTTCTCGCACGTGAACATCGGGCGGCATTGCCGGATCCGCCGCGCCATCATCGACCGCGACGTGCACATTCCCGAAGGCACGGTGATCGGCTACGATCCGGTGGAGGACAAGCGGCGGTACTTCGTCACGCCGAGAGGGCTGACGATTGTGACCCGCGATGCCAGCCTGTTCGAGAACCCGGTGGATCCGGAGTTTCTGAAGCGCTATTGAGCGCAAGCGA
>CAWFVY010000033.1:0-112097 GCA_963819365.1 uncultured Acidobacteriota bacterium | reverse complement strand
TCCAGGCGGCGCGGTACGGCTTCATAGGCTTTCGGCGGGAACTGCACGTTCACCATGGCAAGATGCGTGGAGTCGAATCCCATGTCGACATGGAGCAGCTTGTAGAGGCTGCGTCCCAGCAGTCCCGCTCCCACCAGAAGCACAACAGCTACGGCCAGCTCGATGACAACGAGATTGGCGCCGAGGCGGCTCCACATGCGGCTGGCTGAGCCGCGGCCGCCTTCGGCCAGGCCATGGTGAATCTTCTGGAAGCCGAGCCGCAGCGACGGAGTCAGCGCGAGCATTGCGGTGGCGGCGGCGGCAACAATCAGCGCGAAGAACACCGTTTGCACGCTGAGCCGACCAGGCTAAGGAAAGGCAGAAAACTCGCGATGGTCTCGGGAACCAGGTGCGTGAGCAGTCTCATGAGCCAGAGCGCGAAGGCCGAGCCCGCCACGCAGCCCGCGAACGAGAGCAACATGCCCTCGGTGACGAACTGGCGGATGAGACGCAGGTGAGTCGCACCCAGCGCACCGCGCACCGCCACTTCGCGGCGTCGGCTTTCCGATCGCGCCAGCAGCAAACTGGCTACATTCACACAGGCGATGAGAAGCAGCAGCACAGCGCTGACCAGAAGGGTGAAAGAACGGGCCGCAAACTGCCGTTGATTTGATCTGAGAGCGGCATCAGAGCCGCGCCCTGCCCTTTGTTTTCGGGATACATGCGCTCAAGTTGCGCGGCGATCCCCTTCAAATCGTCCAGCGCGGCGGCCGGAGTAACGCCGCTGCGCAGGCGGCCCACGGCGAAAAGATTGTGGCACCCACGGCGCTGCTCGCACGAGTTGGGATCGGCGATCGGAGCCCAGATTTCGGCGTTGCCGCGCGGAGCAAACGAGAACTCGCGCGGGAGTACGCCCACGATCGTGTAGTTATCGGCATCGAGCTGGACGCTTTGGCCCACGATATCCGCTCGCGCGCCGAAGCGCTTGATCCAGGCGCCATAGGTGAGCATGACAACTTTGGCCGCGCCCGGCCGGCTTCCGCATCGTTGAAATCCCGGCCGATCATGGGATGCACGCCGAGTGTCCTGAAGAAGCCGGCGGTAACACGCGCACCCGGCACCGGTTCCGCGCCTCCCGGTGCGCGCAGCAGAAAGCCCGTGCCGTTGTACGCATCGAATCCCGTGAAGGAGCGATTCATGCGCGCCCAATCACGGAAGTCTTGCAGCGAGAGGTTCGATCGCGGATGAACTTTGGCGCTCTCGCCGACATCCATCAGGCCTGCGGGATCCGAGTAGGGCAGAGGCTGCAGCAGCGCAGCATCGACAAAACCGAAGATAGCCACGCTGGCGCCCATTCCGAGCGCGAGGATGAGAATGGCCATGCACGCCGAATCCGGGATTCCTTCGCAACTGCCGCAACGCGAAGCGGATATCCTGCAGAACCGTCTCGCACGGAAGCCCACCACCTCATGACTCTGCTCGTTCAGCCGCGTCGCATTGCCAAACTGACGCCGTGCCGCGTAGCGCGCCTCCTCGGCCGACATCCCGCGCCCCGCGAACTCCTTCTCCGCCTGCGTCCGATGGAACTCCATCTCCTCATCAAGTTCGCTGCGGAAGCGCTTGCGTGAAAAAAGAAGCGAAGCCTTTTTTAAAGACTGAAAGAGTGCGTTCATAAAAACCTCCGGGGAAAAAATCCACGATGGGCGATCGCTAACTCTGCTCTGCCAGCACGCGGCCAATAGCGGCAATCACCTGCTCGAACTCGGAAACCTCGACGCCCAGTTGCTTCCGTCCGGCGGCGGTCAGCGTATAGAAGCGCGCCCGCCGGTTAGTCTCCGTCATCTTCCACTCCGCCTTCACCCAGCCCTGCAGCAACAGCCTCTGCAGCGCCGGATACAGCGACCCTTCTTCCACCGTCAACACATCGTCCGACATGCGCTTGATCGATTGCGCAATGCCGTATCCGTGCAGCGGAGCGCGGGTCAGCGTCTTCAAAATCAGCATGTCGAGCGTGCCGGGAAGCAGATCAGGTTTACCCATGGAGCTTATATATAGGCTGTCTAGGGATAGAAAGTCAAGGGGAGGAGAACAGGCATTAGGAGTTAGGGATCAGGCATTCGGAGATTTGCAGTGTCTAACGAATCATCAGCCGGCTTTATACGGAGGGAGCAGGGGCCTTCAGGCCCCTGAAGAGCCCTCCGCAAAGGCAAGGCCTTTAGGCCCGGGCATTCTTGGAATTCGCATTGCCCACATTAACCGAAAGCGCGTTACATAAAAAAGCAAAGAGCCCCGGCACTATGCCGAGACTCTTTGCCTAAACCCTAACCCCTAATCCCTAATCCCTAATCCCTCAATGCTTCCCAAACATCTCCATCACATCCTTGCGCAGCTCTATGCGGCTCGAGTCCCGCGTATAGAACATATGGCCGCCCGGGAACTCCTTGACAGACACACGCGTGGGATCGCCCATCACCGGCATCTCGTCCACAGTCAGCACCGATCCCATAAACGGGCACGATAGATCGTTCCATCCGTGAACAATCAACACGCGCAGCTTCGGATCCGCAGCCACTGCCTCGCGCAGATCCGGAACCGAGCCGCGGCGCATGTCATTGTCACGATCCCACATGCGGTCCACTTCATAAGAGAGCGCGTTATAGCGCGCGTCCACCTTCCATCCCACCGTGCGCGTCACAAAATCGACCATCGCTGTCGTAAGCGGAGCGATGATGCTGGCGAGAATCGGGTCGTTGGCGCGCTGCTCCGGCGCGAAGGGAAACGGATCGAACGAAGTTACATTCGAGTCGTACACCGACCCGAGTTTGCCTTCTTCGCGATGCACCTCGCGCAGGTAGGCGCCAGTCTCAATGCGGCCACCCGAGTACTTCACGAACTGCGGATCGAGCCCGGTCATCTCCGTCACGCGCTGAATCATGCGCTGCTGCCCCGCCTCGTCGGCGCGGCCCTTCAGCAGAGTCGTCGCATACTCCCCGCGCGTATACGCGATCACCTCCGCCATGGCTTCCGGCGTGAGTTTCTTTTCGCGCTCCAGATGCGCCGCGGTGATCGAAGGCAGAGTCATCATCCACGGCAGCGGCGACAGATCTTCGTTGTCATCCTGGCCGGGATTGAGATAGGGCGACACCAGCACCACTCCGTTCAACGCCACGCCAAGCTGCGACTGCAGGTAGTGCGTAATCCGCGGACCGCGGAATCCCCCGTAGCTCTCGCCCACCAGATATTTGCGCGAGGCGAGACGGTTGTTCAGCACCAGCCAGTCGTAGATAACCCGCGATAGATACTCGATATCGGCGCGAGTGGAGAAGAAGAGCTTCTTCTGCTGGTCCTCGGGAACATCGGCGCGGCTGAACCCCGTGCCAATGGGGTCGATAAACACCAGATCGGTGAAATCGAGCCACGTTCCCTGGTTATCCGTCAGAGTGACGGGATCGGACGGGCTGTCGCCCTCATTGCCGGCATTCATGTGTTTGGGGCCGATAGCGCCAAAGTTGAGATAGACGCTGGCTGCCCCGGGCCCGCCATTCAATGCGAACGTAACCGGCCGGTTCTCGCCCTCGACGGTGTAAGCCGTGGTCACAACATCGCCGGCGGTCTTGCCGTCCTTGTCACGCACCGGAATCGTGCCGACCGTAACGGTGTACTTCAGCGGCTTGCCATCGAGCGTTATCTGCTGCGCAGCGTGCGCCGGAGGCGGAAGCGGGGGAAGCGCCGTCTTCTCAGCCGTCTCCTTGGCAGGCGGCTTGTTGTCACCGGCGGCGGGCGGAGCCTGCGAGAAGCCGGCTGCAGATGCAGCAGTGAGGCAGAGAACGCAGGCAAAGGAGGCAACGCGCAAAGCGCGCACGGGGAACCTGGGATTGTCCATGGCAAGAGCATATCAGCGCCCCAGCGGTGGTAATCGACTTAGGGCCATCATTTACCCTGAAACTCGGCATGAAACATCAGCTCTTTACAGCACTCTTTGCGATGGCGCTGGGAGCGGCGTTACCCGCTTCCGCCGGATTCGCCCAGCAATCCACCGCCCCTGCATCGCAACCCGCGCAGGATCTTCCTGACGGCCCTCAACCCACGCCGGCCGCGCTCACCCAGCCCAATGGCCCAACGGTGGTGATGGACACATCCATGGGCCGCATCACCTGCCAGTTCTTTCAAAAGCAGGCTCCGCTGGCGGTCGCCAACTTCATCGGCCTGGCCAACGGCACCAAGGACTGGACCGATCCGGCAACCAGCAAGAAGATGCATGGCAAGCGCTACTACGACGGCACGACATTTCATCGCGTGATTCCGGAGTTCATGATCCAGGGCGGCGATCCAACCGCAACCGGAACGGGCGACCCCGGCTACCAGTTCAATGACGAGTTCGACCCTGCCTGAATTTCGATATGCCGGGCCGGCTCGCCATGGCCAACTCCGGCCCCAACACCAATGGCAGTCAGTTCTTCATCACCGAGCAGGCCTACCCCTCGCTGAATCAGAAATACACCATCTTCGGCCAGTGCGACGAGTCCAGCGTCCTCGTAGTCAAAACCATCGCGCGCGTGCAAACCAACCCGAATGACAAACCGCTGGTCCCGGTCCGTCTGAATAAGGTGACGATCGTGCCGGAGGGACAGCCTGTTCCGCCGCCGCCCTCGCAAGGCAGTCCGCAGCCCGGTGGGCGAGACGCCCACAGCGAGTCTACATCTCTGCGGGCGTGGCAGTGGGAATGTTGGAGTCCAAGACTCCACCGTCTTATCCCCTTGACGCAAAGCAGAAGGGCGTATCCGGTACGGTCGCTCTCCAAACCACAATTGGAACCGATGGAAGGGTAGAGGATCTGAAAGTTGTGAGCGGCGCTGCCGAATTGCAACAGGCCGCACTCGACGCAGTGAGAACCTGGCGATACCGCCCCTACCTTTTGAATGGCACGCCCGTGGAAGTGGTAACCACGGTCAACGTGATCTTCTCTCTCAGCCGCTAACCCGAGTCAGACGGCCTCCCCCCAAAGCCATTCCGACCTGACTCAAGAACAAGGAGAATTCATGTCACTTGCACCAGGCACCTACGCACACTTCAATACGACAGAAGGCAAAATCACGGTTCGGCTGTTCGAGTCGGACGCGCCCATCACGGTGAAAAACTTCATCGACCTGGCCGAAGGCAAGAAGGAATGGACCCATCCCGGCACGCACGAGAAGTCGTCCAACAAGCTCTATGACGGCACCATCTTCCATCGCGTGATTCCCGACTTCATGATTCAGGGCGGCGATCCCACAGGCACCGGCATGGGCGGCCCCGGCTATCGCTTCCAGGACGAGACCAAGGGTTCGCCGCACAAGTTCGACAAGCCCGGCAAGCTGGCCATGGCCAACAGCGGCCCCAACACCAACGGCTGCCAGATCTTCATCACCGTGGCGCCCACGCTCTGGCTCACCGGCAATCACACCATCTTCGGCGAAGTGGTGGAAGGCCAGGACATCGCGAACAAAATCTCGAAGGTCTACCGGCGCGCAGGACAAGCCGCGCACTCCGGTTGTGCTCGAGTCGGTGACCATCGAACGCGTAGCGTAAACATCACAGCCCAAATTTCGCCCGCCGCTCGACCCAAGGGCGGCGGGAAGATGGAGAAGGCCGCTGATCCTTCTTGATCGAGTTCCTCACGATCCCCGGCCTCGCGGCCGCCTGCTGCGCCCAGGTGCTTACATTGGCGCTCTGCCTGTTGCTCCTCGGCGGCCACGCGCCTCAAGCCAGCGCGCAAACACCCCCAAAAACCATCCAGGCGCTGTTCATCAGCGACATCCACTTTGAGCCATTCTGGGATCCCGGCAAGGTTGCCAAACTGGCCGCCGCCGACCCCTCCAGCTGGAAAGCAATCCTCACGTCGCCTGACACGCCGAACCGCAAGCAGGACTTCGACGCCCTTGAGGCAAAGTGCCCTTCCCGCGGGCCCGATACGTCGTACGGCCTCTTCGCCTCCGCGCTCGCTGAGATGAAGAAGCATGTCGGCGGTGCGCATTTCATCACCGTGAGCGGCGACCTGATGGCGCACCAGTTCGACTGCAAATTCCAGCACTTGCTCCCCAACGCCGGTCCCGCCGACTACCCTGAATTCACTCAGAAGACCATCGCCTTCATCATCGGCCAACTCAATGACGCGGCCGGCTCAGTTCCCGTCTACGCGGCCCTCGGCAACAACGACTCCGATTGCGGCGATTATGGTCTCAGCCCCAACAGCGCGTTCCTCAAAGGCGCGGGAAAGACACTCACCCAGGGCTTTCCGGCGAAGGAGCGCAAGGCAGCGCTGTCTTCGTTCGCTCAGACCGGCAGCTACAGCATAAGCCTGCCCGCGCCCATGCTAACGCGCGCCTCATCGTGCTCGACGATCTGTTCTTCTCCTCGGGTTACAAGAATTGCACCGACAGTGGAGGCATCTCCGGCAAAGCGCTCCAGCTTAAGTGGCTTGCCAGCGAGCTGGCAGCGGCGCGCACTGCGAAAGAGAACGTGTGGGTGATGGCACATCTGCCTCCGGGAGTCGACGCCTTTTCCACGCTGCGCGCAGCGTGCAAAAAGCCTCCGTCGATGATTCTTTCCACTCCGGGACCCTCAGACCCCGACCCACTGACAGACACGCTGCTTGGCGCTGCGGATGTGATTCAACTCGCCATCTTCGCCCACACCCACGAAGACGAAATCAAGCTCCTCGAAAAGCAGCCGAGCCAAGCGGCCATCCCCGTCAAGCTCGTCCCTTCGATCTCGCCCATCAACGGAAATCTCCCGTCCATCACCGTGGCGGATATCGATCCCGCGACCGCAACGCTCATCGACTACAAAGTGATTGCCGGAAGCCAGACCGTCCCCTGGAAGCAGCAATACGATTACGCCGACGATTACGGCGAAGCGTCGTTCTCAGCGGCCGCGGTCAGAGACCTGGTCACGAAGTTCGCCGCGGATTCCGCAGGCACCACCACGGCGAGCAAGAACTACATCCACAACTTCCTCACCGGCAAACGGACTTCCCTGCTCTCCCTGGCGTGGCCCGCCTACGTCTGCACCATGACCGAGGAAACATCGACCGGCTTTTCAAACTGCGCATGCAACTCAAGCCACTAGGGCTCCGCATCGCATCGTCTGGACCGGATTTCGGGATGCTATATTCCCCTCGGTGGCTTTGTAACAGGGCACGACTTCAGTCGTGCCGATGAACCAGCTCCAAAGACGCGGGCTTCAGCCCCTGCAAAAGCCGACTCGCCGAGAAATCCACCCACACACACTGAACTGGAAGGTCGGGACCTTTGCAGACTGCGTAAGAACTCGATACGAGCAGGTTTCGCGGAAGGGCACGAATTTATTCGTGCCGATAAGGCCAATAAAAGGTGTGGGCTTCAGCCCCTGCCGACACATCCACTCCCCAAATGCTCTACGATTCTCCTTCTAACAATGTTGGAGGCTTGCCTTTGCTGAAAACCCTCACCCTTTCCTTATCATTCGCCTTTCTCCTCCTGCCCACCCCGCAGCCGACCACGGCTTTCTCGCAACCTATAAGGGAACTCCGTTTCACGACAGCCGCTATCAAAGCGGCCCGCAGCGCATTCCCGGCAAGGTCTTGTGCGCTTACTACGATCTTGGCGGCGAAGGCGTGGCCTATCATGACGCCGACGCGAAGAACAACGGCAGTGGCGCACTCAATCCGGCCGACGGATCCTACCTGAATGAATTCCGCATGGCCGAAGGTGTCGATACGTCCTACACGAAGTTCGGCCGCGATCCGCAGATCGACGACACCCAATACGACAAGATAACGCCCGACGCTAACCTGCTCTACGTCGGCTGGACCGAACCCGGCGAGTGGTTCAACATCACGGTCGATGTGGCAGCAACCGGCAACTACGCTGCAGATCTGCTCTACACGTCAAACCGCGGCGGCACCATTGCCCTTGACGTGAATGGCGTGCGCGCAGCCGATGCGCTTCCCATCGCATCCACTTACGATCCCGCCGATCCCGTGGCCTGGCGCCAATGGCACCACTGGAACCTGGCCGCAGCCTGGCGCACATCCACCTCAACGCCGGCCGCAATGTGCTCACCGTGCACATTCTCACCAACGGACAGATGAACCTTGCCACCTTCGATTTCAGAAAAGTGAACTGAGCAAGCAGCGAGATGCTGTATCCCGTCAAACGCTTTGTAACAGGGCCTGAGTCTACAGGCTGCGGAAGAACTAGATGGGAGCGGGCTTTGTAGCAGGGCACGACTTCAGTCGTGCCGATAAGCTGCATCAATTCACCGGGCTTCAGCCCCTGCGGGATACACCAACGCTGACACCTCTCTGGGCAAATCAGCGGTTCTGCACAACTCGAGAATCGCCGCGCCAAACCTGCCGATCTTCGATGGCCCCATCCCTTCGACCGCCAGCAACTCATGCGGAGTGGACGGCCTCGAAACCGCCAGCGCATTGAGCGTGGCATCGTGCAGAACAAGATAAGGCGGAACCCCCAGACGTTTCGCCTCCGACGTGCGCCATTCCTTCAATCTGCTGGCAAGCTCAACGGCGTCCCCGAACTTCGACGCGCCGACGTTCCTTTACACGCGATCGACTGGCCGGGGCCGACGCCGACAGGCGCATGCGCCTCTCCGCCAACCCGCGCGACTTGAGGCTGTGGCGATCCCGCGCACGCGCTTTTTCTTCTTAGCAGGCAGCCGGCGTGCCGAACGCCTCCACCATGCCATCGCTGAACAGCAGATTGAGCGGCGTAGTCGGCCGCACATCCAAACCCGCATCGGTCAAACTGATCTTGCGGAACGGAATGACCTTGCCGTCCTTCTCAAACTCCGCTTCTTCAACGGCGATAAGGCCGGCGCGCAGCATGGCGCCAATCAGTTCTTCAAAATCGTTGCGATCCAGCGACTCGGCCCACGCCAAATTCAGCGCGCAGTCCCTTCGGCGTCTTGTAGGCCGAGGCGCGCAGCGCCTCGATCACTTCCTGCACCCAATGGCGCTCGCGGCTGCATTGGCGCGGCGGAAAAGCCGCAGCACCGCGCCGGCCGGGATCGCACATATCGCAGTGGCCGCACGGCCGGTTCGCGTCTTCCACGTCGCCAAAGTGCCGCACCAGCGCAGCCATCCGGCAATCGTTCGACGTCGTATAGCGCACCACCTTCTCGAACTGCTCGCGCCGATAGGCCGACTGCACCGAGTACGTCTTCTTCCACCCCGGCCGCCCGACCGTCACGTTGCCGCCGAAATCAACATGCGCGCCCGCCGTGAATCTGCAGCTTCTCCAGCGCCTTGTCGAACTCCTCAGGCGCAGGCGTGAGTCCTCGCGCAGTTCCTCCACCCGACGCGCATCCTCGTGCAGCACGCCGAACACCGCGCTCAGGTGATCCGTCGGCGGATAGTCGCGCGTCAGAAGAAAATCGTGCGTCCGCTGGTCGGCATAGCTGTGCATCAGAATGGTGCGGCTCGCGTTGCCGTCGCGCCCCGCGCGGCCAATCTCCTGGTAGTAGCCCTCGAGCGTAGCCGGCAGTCCCGGCATGAATCACGGTCCGGATATCCGCCTTGTCGATGCCCATTCCAAACGCAATCGTCGCCACCACAACATCGAGTTCCCTCTTCTGGAACGCGGTCTGCACGCGCTCGCGCGTGTCCGCATCCAGCCCCGCATGATACGCGGCGGCGCGCACCTGATACCCCAGTTCCTCGGCCAGCGCCTCAGATTGCTTGCGCGATTGCGCATAGACAATCGCGGGCCGCCGCGCCGGATCCTTCAGCAAACCGCACACGATCTGCGCACGCATCGGCACCGGCGACTTCCACCACTTCAATGGCCAGGTTGTCGCGGCGGAATCCATGAATGAACTTCGCCGGCTTCTCCATGCCGATCTGCGTGATAATGTCGGCCTGCACCGTCGTCGTCGCCGTGGCAGTCAGCGCGAGAACCGGGCAGTGATTCTCGCCGGCGCGAAGCTGCGGCAGATGCTGCCCGAGCATGCGGTAGTCCGGGCGAAAATCGTGTCCCCATTGCGAAATGCAGTGCGCCTCGTCAATCGCGATCAGCGCCAGTCGGCGCTTGGCCAGCATCTCCGGAAAATTGGGCACGCGCAGACGCTCCGGCGCGATGAAGAGAAACTGCAAGCTGCCGTTAAGGTAGTCGACGCACGCCTGGCGCGAGGCGGCGCGGTCCAGGCCCGAATGAATGCGCGCCACCTTCAGTCCGAGCGCCGCCAGCTTCGCCACCTGGTCCTCCATCAGCGCGATCAGCGGCGAAATGACCAGCGCCGTTCCGCCGCGTGCCAGCGCGGGCAACTGATAGCACAGCGACTTGCCCGACCCCGTCGGCATCACCAGCAGCAGATCGCGTCCCGCAACAGCGGCGCGGCACACCTCTTCCTGGTTGGCGCGAAACGCCGGAAAGCCAAATGAGTCGCGCAGAATTTCGAGCAGCGGTGCGGATTGGACAGTGGAGGTCAACGCGGCGGCCCCCATGGAACGCACACAAGTATGGTGTGTCTTCCTCCACTCTACAGGAGGGTCACCTGCCGCACCGTTGGCGTTGCCGTATTCAGCAACTCGCGCCGCTGGGCCGCTTTGGCGTCCCGGCCTCCTGCGCGGGCATCTGCTGAGGCGACGGCAGCGTGTAGGGCTCGAAACCTCCCAGGTTGTTCAGGCACTCAGTGAGTTCGTTCTGCAGCGCCGCGGTCGTCGACGGCAGATTCGGAATCGAGTAGTCGGGCTTGGAGAAGTTGAACGCGCTGGTCATGTCCCCGACGGTCTGGCGCCGCCATGCTGATAGGTTCGGGACCTCGGCGCCGAAGCGCGTTTCAAGGAAACGCAGGATCGAGGTGTGGTCGAACATGTCCGACGAAACGAACCCGCCGCGGCTGAACGGCGAAATAATCATGGTCGGCACGCGGAAGCCCAGGCCGATGGGGCCGCTGATGCCGCCCGCAGCCGAGGCGTCAGGAACAGCTCGGTGCTGTGACGTATTCGCCTGGGTTCCCGGAGGCGCAGTGGGCGGCGCGACATGGTCGAAGAAGCCGCCGTTTTCATCGTAGGTGACGAACAGGACCGTCTTGGCCCACACCGCTGGGTTGGCTATGAGCGCCTTGCACGATGAGCGAGAGCGTGGTCTCGCCAAACGTCGACGGCGCGGGCGGATGGTCGGAGTCGACGAGAGAGGCCAGTATCCACGAGACCTGCGGCAGATTTCCCGTGGCAACGTCGGAGATGAAGTCCGCCGGAAATTGCGGGCCGAAGGCGTTCTTGTAAAGGATGCGACGAGGTGTCCTGGAAGTTCTTGAAGTAGGAGAGGATGTTGTCAGAGAATGCGCCATTGAGCGATGTTGCTGGTCGGGCGTGCCGTACACCTTCCACGAGATGCCGCGGGTCTGCAGTTGCTCGGGCATGGTGGTCATGGTGAGCTTGCCGTAGAATGGCGCGCGGTTGAAGACGAGCGTCTGCAAGCAGCGGACCGCCGTTTTTGCCGTCAGGGTCGAGCGAGGCGGCCATGGTGTAGAGGCGGTTCGGATCGCTGGGGCCGATCACCGGGACAAAAGTAGTTGTCGCACAGGGTGAACGCGTCGGCGGCGGCGTAGTAGTAGGGCAGGTCGGCGCGGGTGTAGTAGCCCATGGTCATCACGGCGTCGGTGGCGTTGATGGGAATGCCGCGACGTGACGAAGCCATCCTTGGCGCCGTTGTTCCAGCTCTGGTGCTGGGGAATCCAGTCGTGGGCGATGTCGTGGGTGCAGGCGGCGTTGGTCTTCGACGGTGTCGAGGTGGAATGGCAGCAGCACGCCGGCCGGCGAGTTGCGAGGTATTGCCGGGGTAGGGCTGCTGGAAGGCGGCGCTGTTATCGTTGAAGCCGCGTACGCCTTTGTAGCTGCCAAAGTAATGGTCGAAGGAACGGTTCTCCTGGATCAGGATGACGACGTGATCGATGTCGGTGATTTTGGCACAGCCGGAGAGGGCTCCGGCAATCTGGTTGGCGACGCTGCATCCAGCCAGGAATGATCCGGCGAGCGAGCCGGCGCCGGCGGAGGCGCCCATTTTGAGCATGTCGCGGCGCGTGAAGCGTGATTTTGGCATGGAGTCCGTTTCCCTTCCCGCGTTTGGATGCGGAAGAGGAACGGGTAACTGCTTTGCCTGCAGATTCCGGCGTGGCGGCGAGCGACTCCGGGGGGAATCGGAGGCGGCCGCAACTCATCGTTCCCGTCGCGGCCGCCTGAAATTATTTCCCGCGCTGCGGTGCTCCGCCGGGATTCCACGCCGGGCGGAAATCGCTCGTCGCCAGCCAGCGCACCGGCTCCACCAGCGACTGAATCGCCGCAGTCATGAAATCGATGTCGATGTGTGCGAGATCGTCACTAGGCTGGTGATACGTGGGCGGCGTTCCCCATCCCGCCGCCGTGTGCGCCACCACGCCCTCGCAGCGCAAGCGAGTAGTTGTCGGACCGCTCAAAGAAATGCTGCTCGGGGTACGGATCAGGCCCGATCAGCGCGCCGCGCTCCTTCAGCGTGGGCCCAAGATTCGACCGCTCCCACCCCGTCAGCAAAAGCACGCCCTTGGGCATCTTCGGGTCCTGGTTGCCGATCATCTCAAACTCAAGATTGGTCACAAGCTCAGAGATGGGAATGGGAAGATGCTCGCCGAAGTACCGCGAACCCAGCAGCCCCAGCTCTTCAGACCCATAGCAGACAAACAGAATCGAGCGGCGTGGACGCGGGCCCGCAGCCAGCGCGTGTGCCAACTCCAGCACCGCCGTCGTTCCAGCTGCATCGTCGTTGGCGCCGTTGTAGATGCTGTCTCCATCGACAGGACGGCTGATGCCAAGATGATCGAGATGCGCGGACAGAAGAATCGTTCCCGCCTTGGGATCGGTGCCCGGCAGGTATCCCAGTGCATTAAAAGTCTGTCGCGGCGCCAGCGGCAAAGCATGCACCGCGAGCGATACCGTCGTTCCGTCGGCCGGAAGTTTGTCCGCAGCGCGAACCAGCACCACATTGCCATTGCGCGTCGGACCCGTGTCTCCTGCAAGACGAATCGGGGTGCGCGTCTTGCCGCCTATCATGCCATAGAGCGAGTTCAGCGCCGGCGTGCCGGCGATAAGAATGAGCGCAGGCTTGGACTGGTTGACCTGCCGAAACGCCTGAAAGGCAGCGCCGGGATCAGTCACGCCGGTTAGCAGCACAGTCGACCCCGCGGCAATCTGCGCAGTCTTCACGTCAGCCACCGCGACGCGCACCAGCGGGCCCGAGGCCGACGTGCCCGGCGACAGCAGCAGATCAAAATCGGCTCCCTCGGTGAGCATGACGGAACCCGCGCCCAGAGTAGCTTTGCCGTCGAGCTCGATGGCTTCAACGCCCGCTGCCTGAATGTAAGAAGACATCCCCGGCGCATGCTGAAGCCCGTAAGCCTCAAACCGGCTGCCCACATAGGTGGCGGCGATCTGCTCGTCGCGCGTGGCCGAGCCGCGGCCCGCGAGCGCATCAGAAGCGAGAAAGTCTTCGTGGGCGCGAACCCATTCGGTATGGACGGTCCAGCCTGGCGACGAGGAGGTCGAAGCAGACGGCTGCTGAGCGATGGCCGAGCCGTATGCAAGCGCGACGGCCACAAGAAGAGCGGAACGAAGGGTCAAGAAAATTCTCCGGAAGCGGGGATGGCTCCATAATATCGCGCGGCTCGGAAACCTGAGCGCAGTTGTATTGAGACCCTCCGTTTGCTAGTTTGGCCTTGATGTCAAGTCGCAGCCGATGTCGCAGCCGCCGCCCGCGCCTGAACAACTCAGCAGCGCCATCGAGACTCTCTACCGGTCGGAATCGGGCCGGGTTCTGGCCACGCTCGTGCGCCTCCTCGGTGATCTCGACCTGGCCGAAGAGTCGATGCACGAGGCCTTCGCCGCCGCACTGGACACCTGGCCGAAGACCGGCATTCCCGACAAGCCACGCCCGTGGCTCATTTCAACGGCGCGCTTCAAGGCCATCGACACAATGCGCCGGCGCGCGCGCTTCGATGCAGCACAGAGAGATCTCGAGCTCCACATCGAGGCACACGCCGGCAATGCGTCAGAAGAAGACGAAGAGATCGACGACGATCGCCTCCGTCTGATCTTCACCTGCTGCCATCCCGCTCTGCCTCCTGAACAACAGGTCGCGCTCACTCTGCGTGAAATCTGCGGCCTGACCACCGAAGAGATTGCGCGCGCATTTCTGGTTACGCCGGCGACGCTCGCCCAGCGCATCGTGCGCGCCAAGGCAAAGATCCGCGAGGCATCGATTCCCTACGAGGTGCCGGCGCCGCAGGAGTTGCCCCAGCGGCTCGACGCGGTGCTTCAGGTCATCTATCTCGTCTTTAACGAGGGTTACTCGGCCGCGGCGGGAGCGGAGGTAACGCGAGCCGAACTAACCGGCGAGGCGATTCGACTGGGACGCCTGCTGACCGAACTCCAGCCGAATCCGGAGCCGAAGGATCCCAGCCCGGAGATTCATGGGCCTGCTTGCCCTGATGTTGCTCCAGGAATCCCGCCGCGCCGCGCGAACCTCTCCAACCGGCGAGCTGATCCTGCTGGAGAATCAAGACCGCTCGCTCTGGAACCGCGCGCAGATCGCGGAGGGAGTGGCCTTGGTGGAGAAAGCCCTGAACTCCCGCCGCTTCGGCGCTTACACACTGCAGGCCGCAATCGCCGCCGTTCATGCCGAAGCGGAATCGCCCGCCGCCACCGACTGGCGCCAGATCGTTGCGATTTACGACCAATTGGTGCGAATGCAGCCTTCACCGGTCGTTCACTTGAATCGCTCCGTGGCAATTGCCATGCTGTACGGCCCAGAGGCCGGTCTGACGCATATCGACGCAGTCTTGGAACATGGCGAATTGGCGAATTACTATCTGGCGCATGCAGCCCGGGCGGATATGTACCGCAGACTCGGCAGGACCGCCGAGGCCCGCACCTCATATGAGAAAGCCCTGTCCCTCACCCAACAGGAACCAGAGCGCCAATTCCTGCAGGAGCGGATTCGCCAGTTGGGCTTTGCCTGAAGAATCGCGCTCGTTCGTTCCTCCGCATTTTTCCGCATCCAAATGTTTGAGGTACTTTAGGATGCGTGAAAGAATCGCGCTGGCGCTCGTCTTGGCCGGACTCTTCGCATGAGCAACCGGCTGCAAGCAACCAGTCGATCGGACAGCATTCAAATCGGCAATCAATCAGTCCTTCGCTGGCAGGCACGAATGCGTCTGGCCCGAGCCGATGAAGCTGCCCGCTGAGATCGATCCCTCGAAAGACGATAGGATTCGCGACTTCGACGCCCTCACCGACGCCGGTCTTCTCATCCGCGAGTCCGTGGTAAAGAGCCGCTCTCAGGTCGACTCCAAACTGACCAACAAATTCGACCTCTCCGACAAGGGGCAACCCTCCTGGACTCCTGATCCCGACCGGCCCGGTTATGGCAACTTCTGCTTCGGACACTTCAACGTCACCGCCATCGACAAGGCCACTCCGAACGACTCATCCAACCCCACGCAATACAACGTTGTCTACAGTTACGAAGTCGAAGGCATCCCTGACTGGGCTCATACCCCCGAATCGATGAGGGCCTTTCGCAAGATCGCGGCCGACACATCCATTCAGTCAGCCACCGCCACCGTGGTCAAAGGCGCCGACGGAGGCTGGGCGGTTGCACCTCCCCAACCGGTCGCAAACAGGTAAGTCCGTGCCCCGTTCATTTTGATATCGGGGAGCTGTGCCCCATTCATCGCAGCTTTATCGCGATGAGTGGGCCGCGCGTTCTTGCCGTCCGCTCTGACTCGATTTCAACCGCTCCCGGATCCCGGTAGCGTAGTGGTTGAAGCTGCTCCATCGGTACTGCTCGCCTGCCTGAAATAAAAATTCGCAGTGGCTGTCGATTTTCCATCTCCCCAACGACTATAGGACAAAAGAACGATGCGCTACGGCTCCTGAGAAAACAGGAAACGGAGTCATCGGAATCCAGCCAAAGAAACCAAGGAGAAAGTCATGCCACAGTTTTTGGTTGCTAACTACATGCCCGACGACTTCGACCCCTCCACCGTAACCGAAGCGATGATCGAAGCGATCCACGCGCTCAACCGCGAATTGATCGCAGCCGGCATCAGGAAGTTCGCCTGCGGCATCGCCCCGCCCGCCGCTGCGAAAACTCTGCGCTCCACGCCCGACGGCAAGGTGCTCGTCACCGACGGCCCGTTCACCGAGACCAAGGAGCACATGGGCGGATTCTGGATACTCGAATGCGCCAATATCGACGAGGCGCTGGCATGGGCGAAGAAGGCGGCCATCGTCTGCGATGTGGCCGGCGAAGTGCGCGAGCTTCTTTTCTTCCCGTCGCCGGAATAAGCAACGGAATAGCCTCCCCCGCCTCAACTCCAGACAACGCACCCGTCTTGACCACCGGATGAACGAGCCAGCGCGAACCTACGCCGCTGGCTCCCACCCGTAGAGGAGGCACGAGAAGAAGAAACCATGAAATACATCTGTTTGGGATACATCGAGCCAGGAACATTCGAAGCGATGACCGAGGACCAGCGACACCGAGTGCTCGACGAATGCTTTGAGCACAACGACCATCTGCGCGCCAACGGACACCTTCTTGCCGAAGTGCCTCTTCAGCCTCCGGAAACCGCCCTCACCCTGTCCTGGAAAAACGGCAAAGTCGCCACCACCGACGGCCCCTATGCGGAAACGAAGGAGCAACTCGGCGGTCTTCAAATCCTTGAGGCGCGCGACCTCAATCACGCCATTCAACTTGTCTCGCAGCTTCCCGGTTTCAAGTATGGACTGGGGCCAATTGAGATACGCCCAGTTGCGGACATCGGCGAAATAATAAAGGCAAGTGAGCAGCGGCGCCGAAAGAACACCGCGTCATGATGACGGCCCCACTTTGCCGCGACGAATCACCACAGCCAGTTGTCAGTCAAGCGCGCCGGCCCAGTCGACATGCGCGGCACCAGCTCCGGCGCAGGCATATGCAAACGCGCCTTTTCGTCCGCAGTAAAGCGGCCAATCGCGTTGAGTGCCCAATCGGCGATCTCCACTCCCATATTCGTCAAAGGTTGGCGGATAGTCGATATCGACGGCGTAGAAACCTCCGCGGGCAGAACGTCGTCAAATCCCATCACCGAGCAATCCTGCGGCACGCGCACGCCCGCTTCCGTCAGCCCGCGCACCACTCCAAGCGCCGTCAAGTCGTCGAAAGCCATGATCGCCGTGAAGGGACGCCCCGCTGCCAGCATCTGCCGCGAAATCCGCAGACCGCCTTCAAATCCCGAAGCCGGATCGGCCAGCGCCGGCAATTCAAACACCAGTCCCGGATCGATGATCATGCCCTCTTCCCGCGCCACCTTCTGAATCCCTCTCCACCGCGGCTCGGAGTCGCACATCTGCTCCGGCCCGCGAATCACGGCGATATGCGTATGCCCCAGCTCTTTCAGATGGCGCGTCGCCAGTGCCCCGCCGGCTTCGTTATCCACCAGCACCGAACTGATTCCGCGCGCCGTCAGATCGCGCCCCAGGATAATAATCGGCACATTGTTCTTGCGCACGTCGGCCAGCAAGTTCGTCTCTTCGAATACCCAGCTTGCGATGACGATCACCGCCTCGGCGCGCCGCTCCAGCGTCATGTGCAGATAGCTGTCGAACAGCTCGCGCTTCGCCTGCGCGTCCATCGTCAGCGGCAGGTAGCCCGTCTGCTCCAGCCGCTGGTGGATCCCGCGCATCACCGGCACGCAGAACGGATCGGACAAATCAAATGCCAGAATACCAATCGTCTGCGTGCTGCGCCGCCGCAGCGACTGCGCGTACGCGTCGGGATGATAGCCGAGCTTCTGCGCGATTTCGCGGATGTGCTTGCGCGTCGAGGCCGCGACGTTCTGCGACAGTGGAGTCTCGCGCAGAACAATAGAGACAGTGGAGACAGAAAAGCCGCTGGTGCGCGCGATGTCGTGCAACGTGACGTGACCGGATTTTCTCTGACTCACAACTCACTCCGTTCTACGGCCGTGCGAGGCGGCCGCCGCTGGAACTCTGGCCACTCACCCGGTTTATCATCCACGTACCGTCTGCGGGAAATCCTTATGGGATTTCTTCTTGACACTCGCCGGAGCCGGACATATATTCAGTCAACGCTTATTCAAACGTTTGAATATACACCCGGAGGCGCACAGTGCAAATGAAAAAAGAAAGACTGCTTTCCATCCTGCAGACATTCCTTTTAGTCCCGATCCTTCTCGGGCTTGCCACTTCCCTCTTCGCGCAAGCCGGACGCGGCGGACTCAGCGGCCTGGTCTCCGACTCCACCGGAGCCATCGTTCCCGGGGCAACAATTTCGGTGATCAGTACCGGCACGGGCGCGACGCTCTCGACCGTGAGCACGGGGGCCGGGCTGTATTCATTCGTATCTCTGGCGCCCGGGAAGTATGAGATACGCGCCAACGCGCAAGGGTTCGAGACCGTGGTTCAAAAGAACGTGGTGGTGACCCTGGACCAGGTGACCACGGTCAATGTCACGCTCAAGATCGGGTCAGTCAACGAAGTGGTCACCGTAACCGGTACCACCGAACTGGTCGACACCAGCAACTCGACCGTCGGGCAGCTCATCAACGCGGAAACCATCGACCGCGTTCCCCTGCTCACGCGCAACGTCTATGACCTGGTGCAGTTGAGCGCCGGTGTAACGCCCGCCAACGGCTCGCCGAACTCCTCCAGCTCGTTTGCCATCCAGAACATCTCGAGCGGCCGGCCAGGCGTGGACGTATCGTCCTACACCATCAATGGCGCGATCAGCGGCTCGGTCTATTACATGGTCGACGGAAGCCCCATCGGCATCGCGGAGAACAACGCCGCCGCGATCATCCCAGCAATGGACCTGCCTGAAGACGCAGTGGACGAAGTCCGCGTCGAGACGCAGAACACCCCGGCGACCTACCAGAGTGGCGGCGCGGGCGTGATCAGCGTGGCGTCAAAGTCGGGCACCGACAATTTTCACGGCAGCGTCTTCGGCGTGTTCCGGCCCAATGCCCTGGCGGCCAACGAGTACTTCAACAAGCAGAGCCAACTCACATCGGACCCGATACAAAAAAACACCCCGCCAGACTTTCATCGTTACCAGGAAGGCGCGTCGATCGGCGGACCGATCATGCACCACAAGCTGTTTTTCTTCGGCGACTATGAGGCGACGCAGCAGCAGCTCTACGATGGGTCGAATACCTTCGTGGTTCCCACCACCGCGGAGCGCGCGGGCGACTTTTCCCAGAACAACTTCACTATTTATGACCCCACGTTGCCCGACAACGCCGACGGCACGCGCCAGCCGTTTGCGGGCAACAAGATTCCCAACCCGAACCCGACGGGGTTGGCCTTTCTGTCGCACATGCCCAAGTGCAATCACAGCAATGTCCCGGGCGTGCCTTGCGATCAGCAGTCGGATGATCTGAACTACAACTTCTTCCTGCCCGGGCTCGATCCCACGTCGGCGCACAAGTTCGACATTCGCGTCGATTGGTTACAGAGCGAGAAGCAACGCATCTTCGGGCGGTTCTCCTACGACCGGCTGTTCCTGGCGACATTCAACGCGTTCGGAAATATGTGGGACCTGAACTATGCGCAGAACGTGACCAACGGTCGCAACGTTCTGATCGCCGACGACCTGACGCTCAATCCCACGACGGTGCTGCAGCTTCGCTACTCGTTTACGAGGCACTACGAGAACCAGGGCGGCGACCCGCGCCAGAACGGCTACGACATCACACAGCTTGGCTTCCCCTCCTCGCTCGTACCGGAACAGGTTTTCAAACTGCTTCCCTTCGTGACCTTCAACGATGCCGGAAACGGCGTGGGTGGCACGGCGAACTACAACACGTTCCAGTACGCCAGCATGAACCACGAGGCGAGCGCCACCATCAGCAAGTCATGGAACAAGCACCAGGTATCGGCAGGCTTTGAATACATGAAGCGCCTGCTCAACGTCGGCCAGCCTCCGGCGCCGTCGGGAAGCTATGCATTCGACATCTCGGCGACTGATCAGTCTGTCAGTTCGGCTGTCGGTGGCAGCGATTTTGCCTCGACGCTGATCGGCATGGGAACGGTGCCCGGTAGCGAGTCGGACAACTACCCGAACTGGTCGAAGGATCTATTCGCCGCCGAGGCGAATCCCTACTATGCCGCGTTCGTTGAAGACACCTGGCGTCCGCTGAAATCATTCACTGTGACCGCGGGCCTGCGGTGGGATATCTTCGGCGGACGCACGGAGCGCCACAACCGGCTGGAGTATTTCAACCCGACAGTGCAGAGCACGGCCAGCGGGGTCGGCTATACCGGCGCTGAGGTTTACGTGAATGGCGGCAGCCGTTCTCCGTTCGCAACGAACCTGACGAACTTCGGCCCGCGCCTGGGTTTCGCCTGGCAGCCGACGACCCACTTTGTGTTGCACGGCGGAGGCGGCATTTACTTTGGGCCCAGCGTGCAGATGGTGGGAAGCGCTTCGCTGAACAGCGATGGCTTCTCCTCGTCGACACTATGGAACGCAACCTGTTTCAACGCTGACGGCAACACGGTCTATAACGGATCGCCCGGCTGCAGCGGCGGCGCGGCGGCCGTGGACGACTTCACGGTGCCCTATGCACTGAACAACCCCTTTCCCAACGGTGTCGTCCCGGTGTTCACGGCACCGCCCCCGGGCCTGGCCAACAATCTGGGACAGACTTTGAATACCATGCTGCACACGCAGCGCACGGTAACGACCTACAACTTCAACTTCGGTTGGGAGTATGAGTTTCCGCACGCAGTGGTGCTGAGCGCTGGGTACGTGGGCAGTCGCGGGCTGTTTCTGCCGCTCGGCAGCGTTGACCTGAACCAACTGAATCTCGAGACGATTGGAAAGTACCGCGGATCGCTGTGCGTCGATCCCTCCGACTCATCCTGCCAGATGGTCGCGAACACGTGGAATCCGATTCTTCCACCCACCAACGGGAACTATGGCGCGGCGACGGTGCCGTTGTGGGTCTCGCTGCAGCCGTATCCCCAGTTCGGCAACGGCGGCTATGGCGGCGGCAATGGAGTGAACGTGCATGGATATCCCGGCGGGGACTCCGATTACAGCTCGCTGCAGACGAAGCTGCAGAAGCGGCTGACGCAACACTTCACCACACTGGCTTCGTTCACGTGGGCAAAGCTCATGACCGACGACGGCAATCCCCCGCTGGGTTTTGTGGGATCGCACCTTGGCGCGCCGCAAGACTGGAAAGACATGCGCTACGAGCACTCGGTCAGCCCGCAGGACGTGAAGTACCAGTTCACCGGCGAGGCATCCTACGACCTGCCTGTCGGCCGCGGCCGCGAGGTCAATCTCGGCGGAGCGGCCGACGCGTTCTTGGGCGGATGGACCGTCAACGGCATCTATTACCTGAGCACAGGCGTGCCCGTAGCGTCGCCGATATCGGGCGTGCCCGTCGCCTATTTCAACCAGCGGGCCAACATGGTTTGCGACCCGAGCCATGGGGCCCATCACACGGCCACCGCCTGGTTCAACTACAGTTGCTTCAATGTGCCGGGCGTGCCGCTTGGAGCGATGGACGTGACCCAGGCCGACCCCTTTGTTCCGGGAACTGCGCCGGCGTATCTCGATCAGGTGCGCACCATGGGCGCGAACAATCTCGACATGTCGCTCTATAAGACCTTTGCGTTCGGCGAATCGAAACACCTTCGGTTCGAAGTGTCGTCCTACAACCTCGCCAACCGGAAACAACTCGGCATGCCGAATGTGCCCGATATCGTCAGCCTCTGGGCCCAACTGCAGCAAGGCCCGCAGAACAACTTCGGCCAGATCACCAACACCGTGAACACGCCGAGGCAGTTCCAGTTCGCCGCCAGGTTCACATTCTGATCCTGACAATTTGTCACCCTGAGCGCAGCGCTTCCATTTGCGAAGCCCGCTCCACCACCATCCCGGGTGCCCCATCCTAAACACGCACTTTGTGTTTAGGGTGGGAAACCACGAACCCCACCCAGCCCGTGTCCGTTCCTCCACGAACCCGCCGGAGGGGTTGTTCAGCTGAGGGCTGATGGCTGACAGCTTGCCGGGGTTACCGGGATGGTTCACCGAAACCTCAGTTCCTGTTGAAAAACAGGCCTCAATTCGGGTAGAAAAACCAAAGAGAAGCCTAAAGTAGACCTAATTCCTCAGAAGTTGAATTCCGTACTCCCTTATCCACAAAAACCCGCATTGAACCGGTTGACCCTGCCTTTTGCGCTTCGTAGAGTCTCAATCAAAGGCAATCCTGCTGCGATCTATTGTCCGAGAACCGATTGCCTCACATGTTGTGCAAGACCGGCCGTAAGAACCCCGGCTAGATGGAGAATTCATGCTGAAACTGAAAAAAGTCCAGATCCTCGGCTTCAAAAGCTTTTGCGACCGCACGGAATTGACGGTGACGGGCACGGGCATGGCCGTGGTGGTGGGGCCCAACGGTTGCGGCAAGTCGAACATCCTCGACGCGGTGAGCTGGGTGCTGGGCGAGCAGAGCGCCAAGTCATTGCGCGGCGGCACCATGCAGGACGTCATCTTTGCCGGCACCCGCGACCGCAAGCCGCTGGGCATGGCGGAAGTCACCCTGACCATGGTCGATCCCGACGCCTATGAGGGACCGATCCCCGTAGAGCCTGAGATCACCATCGATCAGGAACCGTCGGACTGGGACGAAGACGCGCTCCGCAAGGCCCGCGCCGCCGAAGCCGAGGAGATCGTGTCCTCCGAACAGCCGGGCCAGGTTCTCGACGGGGATGAAGGCGAGCCTCAGAGCGCGCCGCAGGCGCAGTATAGCCCCACCGCAGGGGGCGCAGGTGGTGCTGAAGATGCGCCGGCGGAAGTTCCAGCGCTCCTTCGCCAAGGGCGAAATCGTCATCACGCGGCGCCTGTTCCGCACCGGCGAAAGCGAATATCTGCTGAACGGCAAGCTCTGCCGCCTGCGCGATATCCAGGACATCTTCATGGGCACCGGTCTGGGCCCGGAGAGCTACGCGATCATCGGTCAGGAACGCATCGGGCAATTGCTGAGCTCGAAGCCCCACGACCGCCGCGCCATCATCGAAGAAGCCGCCGGCATCACGCGCTTCAAGACGAAGAAGCGCCTGGCCGAACTGCGGCTTGAATCCGCCAAGCAAAACCTGGCCCGCGTTGACGACATCTTCGAAGAAGTCACGCGGCAGATGAACTCGCTGAAGCGCCAAGCCGCCAAGGCGGAGCGGTTCGCGCAGGTTCGCGATGAACTCCGCGCCAAGCTGCGCGTTGTGCTGGCCAGCCGCATGGCCCACATGGATTCCGAGCAGGCGCGCCTCGATGCGGAAATCACGCAGCTCACCGAAAAGATCAACCTGTCGGCCGGCGAAATTGGCGACATGGAAGCCAGCCAGCACACCCTCACCGAGCGCGGATACGAGATCGAAAAGAGCGGCCAGGAAGCGCAGACGCGCGGCAACGCTGCCGCTGTCGAGTTGGAGCGCGCCTTGGCTCGCGAGCGCGGCAACACCGAGCGCGTCGCCGAACTCGAAGCCCGCATGGCAGCGGCGACTGCCGAAGCCGAGCAGACGCGCACGCAGTTGGCCGGCATCGCAGAAGAGCGCGCGCAGCAGCATGAGTTCCTTGAGACCGCGGCCAGTGAAGCGCGAGCCTTCCATCAAAAAGTCGCAGCCCGGCAGCAGGAAGCCCGCTCCGCGCAGGAGGACGTGTTCAACTCCGAGCGGCAGCTTGAGGCAAATCGCCGCCACGTGATGCATCTGCTCACCCTCGCCGGCAATGCGCGCAACTCCACCGCGCAGGCCGAAGAGAGCCTGGCAGCGCTGGAACGCGAGGCCGAGCGGCTTGATGCCGAGATGGGCCAGTCGCGCCGCGAGCTTGAAAATCTCGGCGTGCAGAGCGGTCAGGCGCGCCTCACCTTTGAAACATCGACAGAGCGCCTGAAGCAACTCGAAGGCGAAATCGCCTCACTGCGCGAGCAACTGCAGGCGCGACGCGCCGAAGACAACACCATGCGCGCCAAGGCCAACCAACTGCGCAGCGAGCATGCTTCGCTGGGCGGACGCCGCAATTCGCTTGAGTCGCTGATTCGCAATCACAGCTACTCCACCAACACCGTGCGGCAGTTGCTGAAGCCCGGCGCGCTGGGCCAGGGCATGGCTCCCGTGGGCACGCTGGCCGATTTCCTTGAAGTCAGCAGCGAACACGAAGACGTAGTCGACGAGTTCCTGCGCGATGAGTTGAACTATCTCGTCGTCAATAGCTGGACCGCCGCCGAGCAGGGCGTCAACCTGCTCAAGTCCGGCGTGGACGGCCGCGCCACGTTCCTGGTCCATCCCGAAAACCCCACGGCACTGATGGCGCGCGCGGATGCGGAAGAAGATGTGCGCGGCGAAGGAATCGTCCCGCTCAAGGACACGATCAAAGTCCTCAACGGCTTCGGTCGCTCCCTTGAGGCGATCCTGCCCAAGCTGAAGAACGGCTACATCGTCGAAGACACCGGCCTCGCGCAGCGCTTGTCTGAGCAGTACAGCAAGGCGTTCTTCCTCACGCCCGGCGGCGAGTGCTTCCACAACACCACCGTGACGGGCGGCAAGCCGGCCAGCGAAGGTCCGCTCGCCCTCAAGCGCGATCTGCGTGAGACAGAACGAAAGCTCGCTGCGGTTGAAGCCGCATTGGGCGAGGCTGAGGCGCAGGCCGCTTCCCTCACCCGCACCATTGAAGACCTGACGCGGCAACTCGAAGAGCACAGCGAAGAGCGGCGTCAGGCCGAGCGCGAAGTGGCGAACCATGGCGCGGCCATGCGGCAAATGGAATCGGAAGTCCAGCGCATCGACCGCCGCCTCCAGGAGTGGACACTCCAGGCGGCACGCAACAAGGATGCGCGCGAGTCCAAGCATGTCTTGATCGAGCAGAAGCGCGAAGAGACCGTGCGGCTGGAGAGCCGAGCACGGCGAAGCCGAGTTGGCGCTCGATGCGCAACAGGCGGCGCTGGTCGAGATTCGCCAGAAGCGCGAAGGCTTGCAGCAGGAAGCCGCGCAGTTGACCGCCGAGCTTGCCGGCCTTGAAGAGCGCCGCCGCGGCGCGGAAGCCGCGTTCCAGCGCATTGACCGCCTGCATGCCGACCTCGAGCGGCGCGTGCTGGCCATCGAGCAGCAGCGCGCAGCCGCCGAGGCCGAGCGCGAGCAGCGCATTCGCGAGAGCGAGACCCTCGCCGCACGGCAGGAAGAGTTGACCGCGGTCCGCGCAGAAGCTCTCGCGCAGGCGCAGACGCTCGCCGCTGAGGCGCAGGAACTGCGCCATCAACTCGCCAACCTCGAAACGCAGTTGAAGACAGCACGCGCGACACTCGATCAGTTGCGCGACGACCGCGCCAACCGTGCCAGCGAGTTGGCCAAGCTCAAGTCAGACCTCGAACATCTCGAAGCAAGCTGCCTGGCTGAAGTCAATGTCGAAGCCGTAGTGCTGCGCGAAGACAAAGAGATCGTGCACATCGAAGGCGAAGCGCTCGTCGCGCAGGAAGACGAGTGCCGCGTGCTGCGCCAGAAGATCGAGCAGATGGGCCCGGTCAACATGATGGCGCTCGACGAGTACAAAGAGACGGCCGACCGCCATAGCTTCCTTGAAACCCAGCGCAAGGATCTGGTCGAGTCGATCGAGAACACCCAGGAAACAATCAAGGAGATCGACCAGATCTCGCGCACAGAAGTTCGACGAGGCGTTTGCGCAGCATCAACGAAAACTTCGCCAATGTATTTACCCGCCTCTTCCATGGCGGACACGCGTTCCTGCGGCTCACCGATGCGGAGAACCAGGCGGAGAGCGGCCTCGACATCGTGGCATCGCCCCCGGGCAAGAAGCTGCAGAACGTGCTGCTGCTCTCCGGCGGCGAAAAAGCGCTCACCGCGATCTCCCTGCTCGTCGGCATCTTCCAGTTCCAGCCCAGCCCCTTCTGCGTGCTCGACGAAGTGGATGCCGCGCTCGACGAAACCAACGTCGGCCGCCTCGCCGATCTGCTGCACACGCTCAGCAAGGACACGCAGTTCCTGCTCGTCACGCACTCCAAGCGCATGATGCACTCCGCCGACATGATCTACGGCGTCACCATGCAGGAGCCCGGCGTGTCGAAAGTGGTGAGCGTGCAACTCAGCCATCACGAGCCGCAGAGGGCCACAGCGTAACGCAGCCAATCGAGCTTGTTCACACGTGCGCGCCGGGGATCATCTCCCGGCGCGCCTTTGTTTTATGCACAATTCGCGCCGGGTTGCCTGTCGCCCATACAACTGTCTCGAATCGCGGAACCATCTGACTGCGAGGGAGGATCGTTATGGCAACCAAGAAGGCAGCGAAAAAGAAATCAGCAGGCGCAAAGAAATCGAGCGCCAAAAAAAGCAGCGCGAAGAAAAGTTCAACGAAGAAGTCCTCATCCTCATCGCGCCGCAAATATTCCCCATCGGCCGGAAACGATGTAAAGCGCGAGATGCATGAGTTCAAGCGCGGCAAACTCAAGTCCGGACGAAGCGGAAAGAAAGTGACCAGCCGGAAGCAGGCCATCGCCATCGGACTATCCGAGGCGCGCCGTGAAGGCAAAAAGGTCCCGGCAAAACGGCGCGCGGCATAGCGCGCCCGCGCCATGTGAAAAGGCGGCATCCGGCCAGAGTTGGATGCCGCCTCAACGACGCGTATCAGGGGACGCGTCGAACTCTATGGCCCCATCTCGAACTTCACTGACACATCCACGTGCGATACGTCCGCCCCGGGAACAAACTTCCATTTGCGGACTGCTTCCTCCGCCGCAAGACTCAGCGTCTTGCTGCCGCTGACCGCCTTGGCGTCGGTGACTTTGCCATCGGGATCGACCGTTGCCTGCACCGTGACTTCGCCAGTGATCTTCATGCGCTTGGCGAGTTCAGGATATACAGGCGGGACACGCTGCTTCACCGCGCGTTCATCGGACGCGCGAGCAGGAAGAGAAAGGGCCAGAAGCAAGCCAAGAACCGCAGTCTTGCAGCATGCGGTCGCGAGGAAACGAACACGTCTCATGAAATCCTCCGCACTGATCAATATGCGGAGTTCATCGGCGCTCCTGCCTGAAGCATGAGATAAATCACAATCCGGCCTGGTAACTAGCGCATTCTCATGGTTGCGCGCCCACACCCGCGGCTCCCTCGATCGCTTCGAACGTCAGATCCTCAGCAGTCGAGTGATGCTCCTCACGCCACACCTCGAACAGCCGCCCGTAGCTGAGCGTCATCGTCTCGTGGTCGGCGATCCCCAGGCGCGCGCCCGTGCGGTCAATCCACTCCGCCGCGCCTTCCAGTTCGGCAAAGTTGCCGATCGGCGTTTCGTCGATCACGCAATGCCCCTCGCCGTCGCTCCACTCACTGCGCCACTTCTCATAGCGAAATGCGGGAGTGAGGCCCAGCGAGCGGAAGACCTCGGCCAGCGCCTTGCCGTCCGCGACTTCCGTCTCCGTTTCGATGCGATGCTTGTGGCGATCCTCGCCGGGACGGTCGTCCGGCAGGCGCTTGTGCGTGAGCACGGTGCGGCCCGCATAGCTGCGGATGCGCAGAATCTCCGTCCGCGCGCGCAACCGGCGCTCCGGCGTGTCGTAAAGCACATTGCTCTCGAACGAGCGCGGCGTGTCCAGATGGAAACCCGCAGCCTGCAGGCGCACAGCAAGGTTGGCGGTGTCTTGCACGCGGAATTTGATTTCCGTTTCCACGGCTACCATACCCAGAGAGTATACGAGACCCCAAGCTGCATCGACATAGCTATATATTGCAAAGGATTGATAACTAATGGAGCTGTCATCCTGAGCGGAGCAGGTGCGGTTCTTTGCACCTGCGCAGTCGAAAGCCTGTTGCTCAAGCTGCCTTTCGTTCGATCCACTCCTGATCCTTGCTCATCTCTAAAACGATTTCCTGTTTCTTCTTCGTATGATTAGAGATGTCTTCCAAGATTGATTGGAGTATATTCTTGGCGCAATCGATTAGCCCTTTGTCTTCCGAATAAGCACAGTACGCCAGTCTTGCAAGTTTCTGAACCTGTAGAGAAATCGGCTGTTTTTCGTTCTCGATCCTCGAAAGAGTTTCCGGCTCGACGCCAACATATTGAGCGAACTCTGTGGCCTTCTTTCCGAGGCGCTTTCTTAGGAACTTAGCCTGTTTGCCCGTCAGATCGCGCTGGGACGTAACAACGTCATATGCGATCAACTGCATCAATTCTTTGATTGCTGGGATCTCCGCGACGACCCTTCCATCCGGTTCTTCAAAGTATCTGATTCCAACCAGATACACGTGATCCAATCCGCAATCTACGAAATGAAATGGCTTTTCCGCAGTCGCGAGCAACTCCTTGCGGCGCAACTCGTCGCTGCCTTGACTAGTCTTGGCTACCATCTTGTTACAACCTCAAAGCTCCGGTTTGCTGTGTCCACGGCAATAACGATGATCAGCGGATCGCCGTCAATGGTTTCGGTTGCGATCCGATATTTCCATTGCCACTCAGCTTGGTTAAATTCAGGAGGACGTTCGTATGTCCATGCACGCTCAAGGCCATAAATGACGTCATCGATTGAGAGTTCTCTTTCGAGATGGTCGAACCTTGCATGATAGGTTTCCAAGCGTTCCGGCCCAGGAGCGTTGGCCAACGCCTCCAATACGAGAGCTTTCAATTCCCCTTCGCTCAGGTATGGAGGACAATATCCTACTGTTGACATAATATCAAGTCCCTTCTGAATCAGAAGCCCTAAAATCTGCAACTTTGGTATAGTGAAGGCACGGAGGGCGGGAGACTCGAACTCCATTGGCGTCCAACCAATTCCAGGGTATAAATCCGGTTCTAGCACCCGCTAGACACCCTCCACTGAAAGCAAACTCACCACGGCCCGAATCGCGTCCCCGCCAAGAGATCAGCGATTCGGGCCTTCTTGCGTTTTCCCGCCGTCACGGTGAGCGCGATAGCGACGGGCCGAAACTCCTATCATTGGTCTTCCTCCTCCCCCTCTTCATCCTCCACGGAAGGGTGATCCGTCTCGTATTTGTGAAGAGTGTCGATCAGTTCAAACACGAAAGAACGATCCGTGGGAGACATGAGAAACGGATTAGCGGCAATCTCTAAAGTGACCGCTCCGCCGCTGAGGAGCGAGATGGTTTTCCTGCTCGCTGCTGGTGCGGACTGTGAACCGTTCTGAGATTGAACCGCCGCTCCGTCCCCTCCCTGTGGCTCTTGCGGCTTCGCGGTCTTCGCGCGCTTTTTCCGCGCGCCGTTGCCTGTCTCCCGCGTCTGGGCGGTGAGCAGCGGATGCATCGGAAGATCTGCGAACCGCGCGGCCCGCAAGAAAAACGTAATGGCCTTCCTGCGCGTATCCCCGGTGACGTTGTATTGTCCCATCGCGTCTTCGAGCATCTTCGGGCTCATCTTCGTCAGGTCCAATTCCATCAGTGCCCTGTACGAGTGTTGAAGAAGCGCGCCGACGTGTTCTTTCCGACGTTCTTTGTTCTCTACTAGGCGGTGAAGTGCCGCAGTTGGTTCATCCGTCTCATTCACGAGCCCAAAGAACCGGAACGCCATCATGATCTGGCTCTGCACGATTCCAGACTGGGAGCGCCACACTGTGCGATCTAGGCGCCTGGGCATACGATGCTCAAGAACCTCGATAGCAGACAGGAATGTCTTGAAGGGCAGATACGCAGCAGGGGTCACGCCTTTTCCATTGTCATCGGCCATGCCTCAGGGCCTCCATGCCTATGCCGTGATTTGCACAGGAACAATCTTCTTATACCTTACGACAATATCGTGCCACATTGGAAGGACTTTTTTGCAAATACGATTCGACCTTTTTATCCTAGGTCAATTGACAGCAAAACGATTCAAAATAATATGGTTAGCCTCTTATGTCATGGATGGAATACAGTTGAGAGGAATATCTTGTCTGTGGAAAACTGGACTGTCTATGTGTGTAAAGAGGGAGAAATTGAACTTGCGCTACAGGAAGGGCGAGACCCGCTCTGGTGTCGGATTTTAGGTTGGAAGACGTTGTGGAGTTTGGAGGTAAACATTGAAGATCGTGCCAGACGTAGCGGAGAATGCTGTTTACGTTTTTGAGACTCCCTTTCCCCAGCCCCGCCCCTCACACCTGTGACCGCGCGCACAGCCGCACCGCCACCCCCTGCTCGCTTCGAGCAAGATGTTACTCCGCAGTAACCCCATCCTTCGCGGAGCATGTCGAGCCCAGGTTCCTATCCGCAAGCTCTCCTAAGCGAAAATAGAAACGTGAAGACCCTCCGCCTCGCAGTGGATCCAAAACAACCGAACAGCGCTGAAGCCCTCGCGGCCATAGCCCGCGCGGCCGAAATCCTGCGCGCGGGCGGTCTGGTGGCCCTGCCCACCGAGACGGTCTACGGGCTCGGCGCAAACGCGCTCGACGCCGCCGCCGTGGCGCGGATCTTCGCCGCCAAGCAGCGCCCCGCCTGGGACCCCGTGATTGTGCACGTCGCGGGCCCCGTCGAGAACAACCCCATGCTGGCCCCGCTGGTCACGGAAATCCCCGCCGCCGCGCGCAAGCTGATGGAGGCCTTCTGGCCAGGCCCCCTCACGCTGCTCCTGCCGCGCTCGAAAGCCGTTCCCGACGCGGTCACAGCGGGCCGGCCCCTGGTGGGCGTCCGCATGCCCGCGCATCCCGTGGCCTTCGAGCTGATCCGCCAGGCTGCCGTGCCCGTCGCCGCCCCCAGCGCCAACCTGTTCAGCCACACCAGCCCCACCACCGCCGAGCATGTGCTCCAAGATCTCGACGGCAAAATCGATGCCATTCTCGATGCCGGCCCGTCGGAGCACGGCGTCGAGTCGACCGTGATCGACCCTACCCAGTCGCCCATGGTCATCTACCGCCCCGGCGCCATCACGGCAGAGCAGATCCGCGCCGTGGCAGGCGCAGCCGAAGTGCATCGCGCCCCCTTGGCCCCCTTGATCGAGCCAGGCGCTGATCCTGCGGCGCTGCCCTCCCCAGGCGTGGGAATCCGCCACTACGCGCCGCGCGCAAAATTAATCCTCGTAGATGGATCGAGCGCTGATCTCGAAGAAGCAGCCCGCCGGTTTGCGGGCAAGCGCGTAGGGGCAATGCTGCCCTCCGGCTGGCATGCACCTGAAGCCGCCGCCGTCTTCGCGTGGGGCCGCTGGGATGCGCCCGAAGAACTGGCCGCCGGACTCTACGCGGGATTGCGCGCCCTCGATGCCGCGGGATGCGAAGTAATCGTGTGTCCAGTGCCCGCGGCAGAAGGAATCGGAGCAGCCATCCGCGACCGGCTGAGCAAAGCGTCGTGGGCTTAGTCCAGCCTCGATACCCCGCCGCTACACTCCGCCGTTTTCGCCGTGCTTGTACATGTACTTGATCGCCGATTTGAAAACCAGCACCCGCTGCCGCCCGCGGACCTTCAACGTATGGCGGTCATACCACTCAATGCAGCCCTCAACCTGCTCCCCGTCTTCGAGCACGATCACCATGGGCGTCTGCGACTGGATCTGTTTCTGCAGATAAAAAAGCTCGGCCTGGCGGTGTTCAGTCCCTTCGTTGTCCAGATAGGTGAAAGCCGGAAAGCGGAAGGGTCCCGGGCCGGCATGCCGGTTCTTCCTGGGAGTCGCGCGCTTGCCAGGCGGCATCACAATACCCGCGTCGGCCATAGGAGTAATTGTCGAACTCATACGTTCTCTTCCTTCCTGTACATCTGGGACTGCGGCAAAATCCTTGCTCCCCAGCGGGATTCAGGGAATCAAATGCGGTTCCGGTCAAACGCTTGAACCAGGAGACCCAGGGAAAAATAGACAGGTCGAGTGTGCAGGGCGGCATCGTCCCACCGGACGCACGATCTTCCCACGAGTGGGAGCGGTCATCGGGTGCTTGTACTTAAAAGATGCGGTACCGGGAAGTGTAGTTGCTCTATCTTACTGCGGTTTCCCAACCGGTTTGAGACAAAATGATGCGGGCCGGGACGAACGGCAGACCGGATGGCCTGGCGGGTAAATCAGCCCGCCTGCTCTCCCATTCGCCGTCTCAGTAGCGAGCTTCGAGGTTCACCGCCATCGCGTCCAGCGACAGTGAGCGCAGCAGGTTGCGTCGCATGCCCGACTCCACCTGGCCAAGAGCGCGCGCGGCTCCATCGATCCACTCCACGTTGAGGCCGGCAGCCATGCGTTCCAGTTCGGCGGCCATGTCGATATTGCGCATGAGCTGCGGAGTGCCGGCGATAACCAGCAGCAGGTCTTCGACAAGCGCCCCCAGCGCGCGCAGCAGGTTAACGGTCTTCTCCTGGCCGTCGGCGCCGGCGCGATAGGTTTCGGTGGCGCGGAACAGCGTACTGTAATCGGGATCGCGCAGCGCATTACGCAGGATGATGAGGCCGTCCTGGCGGCTGGCAAGATACGCCGCAAGGTCGAACTTGAGCGCGCGGCCCACAGCCCCTTCGGCGAGGCGCGCCACCAGTTTGCGGTCATTGGGCTTGAGCTCGGACCGGCGCGCGGCGAGAAGTGCTTCAATCTCATCGGCGGGAATCGCGCCGAGACGGTGCAGGATGGCGCGCGAGCGAATCGTCGGCAGCAGTTCCTGCGGATTCTCTGCCAGCAGAATCAATGAAGTGTTCGGCGGCGGCTCTTCCAGGACTTTGAGCAAACTGTTTGCCGCCTCTTTCATGAACGCTGCCGAGAGTGAAGATGGTGAACGAACGGCGCGCCTCCACAGGCGGCCGGTAGTAGGCGGCATGAATAACGTCGCGCACCTGCCCCAGCTTGATCATGAGTTGCGGCGGATCGGGAGGCACCACCAGGATGTCGGGATGCGTCTGGATCATGATGCGGGTCTCGCGCTTGTCGGCGTCGCGCATGTCTTCGCGCGCGGCAATGGCTTCGGCAACGCGCTCATCGAGATCATGGGCGGCCCCGATGCGCGTGCAGTTTTCGCAGCGCCCGCAGAAGTCGGGCAGCCCGTCGCTTTCCGTAGGCTGCTGGCAATTCACGGCCTGCGCCAGCATCAGGGCCAGCGTGTACTTCCCTGCTCCGCGCGGCCCGGCCAGGATCATGGCCTGCGGAACCCGCCCGGAACGCACGCCTTCACGCAGACGGGTGACGGTCGCCGTATTCCCCAGAAATTCGCGGAAGCTCACACTTCGAGTCTAGTGGGGCGTATGCAGGCGCGGCAAACGGATGTGGATGCGAGCGGCGGAACGCCGGCATGGCGTCCCGCCGGTTGAAGTTCAGAAGCCGGTGCGGCTCTTCTCGCGGATCGTCTTGATCTCCGCGTCCGGAATGTGAAGGAACTCCAGAAACTCCTGGTGCTCTTCCGGCGCGGAGCGTTCGAACTCCATGTGCCAGCCATTCATCTGGCCTTCCGTGAGTCCGCAGCCTTTCATGATGGAGACCCATTTTTCCTTGGTAATCATCTCAGCCTTTCCCAGGGCCTTGTGGCCCAGCAGTCGCAGGATTGCCTGCTGATGGGCGCGCAGGGAGCCGATCTCGGTGTCCAGTTCCACCAGGCGCCGTTCCAGCACCTTGCGCGCATCGGTTTGGCGACCTTGTGTACGGAAGATCGCGCGAATGTCGTCGAGTTTCAGGCCTGCGTTACGGTAGGCGCGAATCTGCAGCAGTCGCTCCACATCGGCCTGGCCGTAACTGCGATAGTTGCCGCCCGTGCGCACGGGCTTGCGGATTAAACCGATCGATTCGTAGTACAGCAGGGTAGTCCGGCTCACGCCGCACTGCCGGGCGAGTTTGGTTACCGTCAACATCGTCCATCTCCACTGTGAACCCTACAGTTGTAGACAGGTCAAGGACAGTTGACAACTTTTACCTGCGCCGGTAGCCAATTCACAGCCGCCGGTGGTAGTGTTCCTGCGTGCAAACTCCGGCGCGCCCCGGTTCCGGACTCGGCTCGATTCCCTCTCATACGTGCGGCGCATAAGAACGTCGCAGCCTCCGCGCGCGACCGGATGCACACGAGGTCAAACCATGGCAACCGTGTCTATCGATCCCCGCGTCAGCGGCCGCACGGCCGACTTTGTCTCCGCCGATCATCGCATGCTGATCGACGGCCGTTTTGTACCCGCAGCCTCCGGCAAGACCTTCCCCGTCTATAACCCCGCAACCGGCGAAGTGATCACCCACGTTCCCGAGGCCGAAGCCGAAGACGTAAACCGCGCCGTGCTGGCCGCCCGCCGCGCCTTCGACGAAGGCCCGTGGCCGCGCATGTCGCCGTCGGAACGCGGCCGCATGCTGTGGAGAGTCGCCGACCTGATCGAAGAGCACCTCGAGGAGTTCGCCGAGTTGGAATCGCTCGACAACGGCAAGCCGTTCAGTGTCGCGCGCGTCGCCGACGTGCCGCTCACCGTCGACATGTTTCGCTACATGGGCGGATGGTGCACCAAGATTACAGGCAAGACGCTCCCCTTATCCTTCCCCGGCGACTTTCACTCCTACACGCTGCGCGAACCCATCGGCGTCGTGGCACAGATCATTCCTTGGAACTTCCCGCTGCTGATGGCCGCCTGGAAACTGGCTCCGGCACTCGCTTGCGGATGCACCATCGTGATCAAGCTGGCCGAACAGACTCCGCTCTCGGGGTTGCGGCTGGCACAGATCTTTGACGAAGCCGGCCTTCCTCCCGGAGTGGTCAACGTGCTCACGGGCTACGGCGAAGGCGCCGGCGCTCCGCTGGCCGCGCACGAACTGGTCGACAAGGTGGCCTTCACCGGCTCCACCGAAGTGGGCAAGCTGATTGTGCAGGCGGCTGCCGGAAATCTGAAGAAGGTCACGCTCGAGCTGGGCGGAAAATCGCCGGCCATCGTCTTCCCCGATGCAAAGATCGATCACGCCATCCAGGGCACCGCGAGCGCCATCTTCTTCAACCACGGGCAGTGCTGCTGTGCGGGCTCACGGCTCTACATTCATGAGAAGGTCTTCGATCAAGTAGTGGAAGGCGTAAGCCACGTGGCCGAGGGCATCAAGCTGGCGCCGGGGATGGACCCGAGCTGCCAGATGGGTCCGCTGGTCAGCGATGAGCAGTATCGCAAGGTGGTGGGCTATATCGAGTCGGGAATCTCTGATGGCGCCCGTATCGCCGCCGGCGGCCCGGTCAGCGGGCACGAACGCGGCTACTTCGTCCGTCCCACCGTCCTCACCAACACCAATCCGCGCATGAAGGTCGTGCAGGAGGAGATCTTCGGACCGGTGGTCTGCGCGGTCCCGTTCAACGACGCCGATCTCGATGCGATCCTCAAGCGCGCCAACGATACGGTCTTCGGCCTCGCCGCCAGCGTCTGGACCCAGAACCTGAGCCTCGCGCACAAGGTGAGCCGCGGCCTGCGCGCCGGCACCGTCTGGGTAAACTGCCATAACGTCTTCGACGCGTCGCTCCCCTTCGGCGGCTATAAGCAGTCGGGCTGGGGCCGCGAAATGGGCGAAGAAGTGCTCAACAACTATCTCGAAACCAAAGCCGTGACGATAGCGTTGTAGTGGTTAGTGCTTAGTGGTCAGTGGTCAAGGATCAGTCAGGCGAACGATGCGGGGCGAGCGTGGGACCCGCTTGATGTAAAGTGGGTCCCATGCGCATAACCTGGGCCTGGGTTCCTCTTCTTTGCACTCTTGCGTTCGCACCGGCAAGCCACGCTGACGACACCATCAAACGCATTCTGAAAGCGGTGGAGCAGTGCGCCCTCGATCAGAGCGGCACGCCACCGTTCCATCTGAAGGCGACCCTCGCACCCAGCCACGAGCGCGATAACGATTCAAGGCGCACCGGTGAGGTAGAGATCTGGTGGAAGTCGCCGGACCAGTGGCGGCGGGAGGTTCGTTCGCCGGAGTTCCACCAAGTGCAGATCGTCGACGGAGCGCACATCTGGCAGAAGAACGATGGCGACTACTTTCCGGAGTGGCTGCGCGAGACCGCCGATGCGCTCGTACGGCCCGTGCCTCCCTCCGGAGAAGTGCTGGAGCAGATGCGGGGAGGCGAGGTAAAGCATTTGATGGGCGGCACCTACCTGAGCTGGGAGATCGCCAGCAGCAATGGGCAGGCGCAGAAGACCATGGGCGCCGGAATTTCGATTCGCGACGACGGATTGTTGTTTACGGCGAGCGGGTTCGGTTTCAGCGGAGAATTCAATGATTATGCGAAGTTCCACAACCGGATGGTGGCGCGGACGGTGAACGTGGGGTCGCCGCAGGTGACAGCGAAGATCGTCACTCTTGAGGATCTGGGCACAGTGCCGGCGGGTTGGTTCGACGCAGACGCGCCTGGAGGCGATGTGCAGACGATCGATATCGTCTTGATGAATGAACTGACGACGCGAAGAAACCTCGCCGGCCAACAAGACATAGCATGGCCTGCATTGAAGGATGGACCGCTTGAAGGCGTGCTTACAACCGAGGTCAGCATCGACCGGACCGGCAGAGTGCGCGAAATCGGAACCATCGTCTCAGATAATCCTGGAGCAGACGATGCGGCGCACGCGCAGATTGCAGGGATGCGATTTACTCCCTTTGTGATCGATGGCCTCCCAGTGCAGGTGGTTTCCCGCCTCACTCTGGCCTTCAAGACCACCCGCCCCACCGGCGCAGAGACGTTCGACAGCGCGCACAATTACTTCGAGCGCGGGCGGCAACTCGATTTTCCCGCTGCAGGCACGGCATTTCCCTACCTGCTGAAGGCGGAGTTTCAGGCGCGATCAAGCGCGGGCGGCATCTACACGGGACACTACGAAGACATTTGGCTCGCACCGGACAAATGGCGACGTGAAGTGACGTTCGGATCGAGCCGCGTGGTGCGGTCCCGGAACGGAGATAAGCTCTATGAGAGTGACGAGGGGCCTGACAGTAAGCTGCTCCTGCTGATCTTTCAGTTCCTGGAGCCGATTCCAGCCATCGACACTTTTGTCGAGTCGGACTGGCGGATCAAGCCCGATACAGTGGGCGATGCGAAAACGGTCCGGGTCCTCAGCGGATATGAAAGCCCCGAGGGAAAACTCGACGCCGAACATGCGCGTGGTTTCTGGTTCGACTCCAACGGCGACCTTTTAAAGACATTCTTTCTTGGCATGGAAACGCGGCGCTCCGATTTCGTGGGGTATCACGGAGCGCGCGTGGCGCAAAGCATCGACGTGTTCCGCGACACTGCTCAGGCGATGCACATCCGCGTCACGGAGATAAGCGGGGCGGACGACACGCTGCCGAACAGCGCTTTCGAATTAAAGGGCCACGTGGTCAATAGGCAGTTCACTTCGGAGGCGCGCTGACCACCGATCCTGATCGAACACCACCGCCCTTGTTGCCGTATACCGATGCCGCTGGGCCTCCGCCGTGCGATTACGCCGGCGAGGCCTCCATGCGGACAGCCTTCCGCGCCTCGGGAGCGATCGGAGCGAGGCTCACGCCCACCACGGTAATATCGTCGTCCTGGCCGTGGCGGATGGCGGCCAATGCGATGGCCTCCGCCGGCTGCGAAGAGAGCCGCGCAGTCTGCTCGAAGCCGAGAAGCTGCCCCGCATCATTGCGCGCCTCGAGAACACCGTCCGTGAGGAAGCTGATGTAGTCGCCCGGCGAGAGTGCCACCGTCTCCAGTTCAGGACGGCTGCCCGGCAGGATACCCAGCGGCATGGAGCCCGGCAGATCGAGCGCAACGCCGTTGACATACGGAGGAAGATGGCCGGCATTCGCCACGGTCATCACCCCGCGCGGGCTCAGGTGCGCGGCAACGCAGGTGGCGAAGTGACTTCCGGCGCGGCCCAGCAGCCGCTCGTTGAGCGTGCGCAGAATCTCGGCGGGATCGGACGTCTCGTCGGCGCGGGTACGGATGGCGCCCACCAGCACCGCGACCAGCATGGCCGCTGCCATTCCCTTTCCGGAAACGTCCCCCACCACCACCAGCAGAGAATCGTCTGGATACGCGACGACCTGAAAGAAGTCGCCGCCCACGGTGCGCGCCGGATGGTAAGCGGTCTCGACGGCAAACATCGTGGAGGTGTTCTCCTCCGGAACCAGCACGCGCTGCTGCAGCTCGCGGGCCTGCTCCAATTCCAGGTCGATGGTCTGGCGTTCCAGCCGCTGGCTCACCTGCGAGCCCACAAAGCGGCGAACGGCGAGCGCCCCGGTGACCAGTACAAGCAGCACCAGGGCGGCATCCTGCACCGTGATCTGGACGCCGAAGGGGAAGATCGAAGTGCGGATGCGGAACCAGGAGATCAGCTCCTGGCTGAACTGACTGAATGTGAGCAGCAAAATGGGCGGCAGGGCGAGCCAGGCTCCGATGCGATCTTTGCGCGCGCCCTGGAAGAGCGCAACGAACAGCAGGATGCCGAGTGCGAATTTGCCGGCCGCCCTCAGCACCATCGCCGCCAGAATCATGTTCATGGAAATGTGTGTGGAGAACAGCACGCCGCTCTCACCAAGGGCTACGGGCAGCGCAAGGGCGATGGTGAGAAGGATAAAGCGCCGCGTCCATTGCAACTCGAACCAGTCGTGCCAGAAGAAGATCCAGCAAATGAACCCGAGAGCCCCAAACCCCCCGATGAATTCATTGACCATTGACTGGGTGATCAGATACGTGAAGAAGGCAACAACCATCACAAGCGCAGGAAGTGCGAGCAGGACAAGGCCCAATGCGAGCCACAGATAAGTGCGGCGAGGACGATCAATGAGCCATATCCAGAAGGCGCCGGACGCAGCAATCATCAGAAAGCCGCTGACGAAGACCGACACGATAACGGCAAGGATGCGGCCGGTGCGTTCGCGTGCGCGAAGGTCCTGCACCTGCGGCATGAGGCCGATCACCGGCGCCTGGTGCATGCCTCCGCTGTCGCCCGTGGTGCCGCCGACGAGCACGAAGGGTTCCTCATAGAAGCGGATCGCGATGAGAAGATCGCCGTGCGCATCGGACGCAGGCAGCGGGAAAGTCATGGCGCGCGAGCGGTAGCACTTCACTCCGTCGGCGGTGAAGTGGCCAAATTCACCGACATACTGGCCGTTGGCGAACACCTGGTAGGAGTCGTCGGTGTGGTCGGGCATCTTGATGCCCAGTTGCTGCCCGGAGCCGGTGACGTGGACGCGCAGCCGATACCACGCATAGCCCACCAGCTTGGGAAAACCATGCGCCGACCAGCCTTTGAGGTACTCGGGGTTTCCGTAGCCCGGATCGATCTGGCCGGCCGGGGAGTGCAGATCCATGTCGGTCCATTGGCTGTCATCAAATTGAGGACTGGCCCAGACCATGCCGCCATCGACGGTCGGCGAGTCGCCGGGAGAGAACTTCCACGGACCGGGCAGCGAGACGTGCGAAGACCCCACGCGGATGCCGGCAGTGGGCTCTGCATGGGGCAAAGTCTGGGCTACGGCAACCGAAACAGCCCAGCCTAGAAGACAGAGAAAGATCACGCGTGCGGTTGCCATTTCTTCGCAGACTACAGCGGTTTCGCTTCAAGTGTCTACAGAACCGATGCTGCTTAGTGGCTTTTTCCTTAAGGAAAAGCCACCTCGCACGCAGTCAAGATGTCTGGATAGAAGCGAAACCGCTCTCCAGCATGCGGGATCTGGGACGCGGAATGGGATTGTGCGCGGCGGCGCTGCCTTAATCGAAGACCACGGTCTTGTTGCCGTAGCGGAGAATGCGCCGCTCCAGGTGCCACTTGACGGCGCGACTCAGCACGACGCGCTCCAGGTCGCGGCCCTTTGCAACCAGGTCATCGACGTGGTCGCGGTGGGAGATGCGGGTGACATTCTGCTCGATGATCGGGCCGTCATCGAGGATCTCGGTGACGTAATGGCTGGTTGCGCCGATGATCTTCACTCCCCGGCTGTGCGCGGCCTGGTAAGGGCGCGCGCCGGTGAACGCCGGCAGAAATGAGTGATGCACGTTGATGATGGCCGATGGGTAGCGCGCAACAAACTTGGGCGAGAGCACCTGCATGTAGCGGGCCAGAACCACCAGTTCGATGCCGTGCTCGGCGAGGAGCTCGAGCTGTCTGGTCTCCGCTTCGGCGCGATTGTCCGCGGTAACCGGCACATGTTCGAAGGGGATGCCGTAGAAGGAGGCGAGCAGCTCGACGTCGCAATGGTTGGAGACAATGAGCGCGATGTCGCAGTGCAAGTCGCCCGTAAACCAGCTCTGCAACAGGTCAACCATGCAGTGCAGATACTGGGAGCAGAACAGGGCGACACGCGGGCGATGCGCGCTCGAGGTGAGACTCCAGTTCATGTTGAGCTCGGCGGCGATAGGCGCGAAGGTTCGCTTGAAGTTGTCCAGGTCGACCGTGACGCCGTCGGATTGCAGCGCAAATTCGACGCGCATGAAGAAGAGGCCGAGTTGCTCATCGCTGTGCTGATCGGCATGCAGAATGTTGGCGCCCTGCTCGTAAAGCAGCGAAGAGACCCGGGCAATGAGGCCGCGCCGGTCGGGGCAGTCGATAAGAAGGACCGCGGAGTCGGACATATACGACAAGACTACGGGATGAAATATGACAGTTTGAAGACAGCGCCCGTCTAAAGGAGCAAAAAAGAGCCGGAACCTCGATTGCGTGCGAGGTTCCGGCGAAAGCGCGTGCTACGAATCGGCTTTGGACCGAACCATGATGAAAACTAGAGCGCGGAGTCGCGTACGCCGGAAGGCGAGGCTAACTGGCGGCGAAGGTTACCCACCAGGTCGGCGACCATGCGCAGCCGTTCGGCCACCGGCGAGGCCGCGTCGCTGCCGGAGAGGGCGAGTTCGGATTGCAGCAGCAGGCCGGCGACTGTCGATTTCAATTCGGACTCGATGGCCGCGGCGGCAGCCTTGCGGGCCAGCGTCTTCTCCCGCTCGCGGCGATGCAGTGCCGCGCGGATGTCGCGGATGACGCGGGCGGCGCCGGAAAGCGCAAAATTGATCTGCAGCGGAATCGCCAGGCCCGCGCGCTCCCAGATGGCCTCGGCGGCAGCCGGATCGCACTCGGCGATGGTGTCGTCCACAACCACGGCGGAGTACTCCTTGTGGCGCAGCAGGGCCAGCCCCGTCTTGCGCCCCTCGGCCACTTCCACATCCATGCCCAGGTTCTTCGCGATTACGTCTGCGCAGTTGCGCGCGCCTTCCATGCCTGTTACGAGAAGAATGCTCATGTGAGTCCCCAGTTCGTAGTTCAGAGTTCGTAGTTCACAGTTCGTGGTTCGCGGTGTGCTCAGCGGTCGATCGGTGGTCAAGTGATCCGATTCAGGTGGCCGTCGGGAAGCCGTCAGCCTTCAGCCCTAAGCCCTAAGCCCTAAGCCCTAAGCCCTAATAGCCCTAAGCCCTAAAACCTAACTAACCTAAGCCCTCAGCCGTCAGCAATACCCTCAACACGCCACAACCCAACTGACGGCTGATGGCTGATGGCTGAAAGCTGTCTTTATTCCTCGTTGAGCGGATCGGCGATGCCGTACTCTTTCAGCTTTCGGTAGAGCGTGGTCTTGCCGATGCCGAGCAGGCGCGCGGCCTGCAGCTTGTCGCCGTTGAGGGTGCGGATGGCGGAGAGAATGGCCTGCTTCTCCATGTCGGCCAGGGTCGTGAGCTGAGGACCGGCCGGCTCCTCCGCGGTGTCCCCGGCCTGCGCCGCGCGGCGCGTCTCGAGGCCGTGATTCTGCAACTGCGTGGGCAGGTCGCCCAGGTGCAGAATCGGCCCGGACGACATGGTGCAGGCCCGCTCCACCGCATTCTCCAGCTCGCGCATGTTGCCCGGCCAGTCGTAGCGCATCATGGTGCGCAGAGCTTCGTCGCTGAGCGTGAACTTGCGTCCGTGTTCGCGGCTGATGCGGTCGAGGAAGTGCGCGGCCAGCAGCGGAATGTCTTCGCGGCGATCGCGCAGCGACGGCAGCCGGAGATTGACGACGTTCAGCCGGTAGAAGAGGTCCTTGCGGAACTGGCCGCGCTCCACCATCTCGGCAAGATCGCGGTTGGTGGCGGCGACAATCCGCGCCTTGATGGGAACCCGATGCGTGGCGCCCACGGGACGAACTTCGCGCTCCTGCAGGGCACGCAGCAGCTTGGCCTGCAGATCGAGCGAGAGCTCGCCGATCTCATCGAGAAAAACCGTGCCGCCTTCGGCCGAAACCAGCAATCCATCCTTGGAGCGGTTGGCGCCGGTGAAGGCGCCCTTCACGTAGCCGAACAGCTCGCTTTCGATCAGCGTCGGTACGATCGAGCCGCAGTCGACCGGCAGAAACGGCTTCTGCGCATTGGGGCCGTAGGCGTGAATGGTGCGGGCCACAAGCTCCTTGCCGGTTCCGCTCTCGCCCAGAATCAGGACCGGATGCGAGCTCTGCGCCACCTTGGAGAGGATGCGGTAGAGCTTCTCCATCTCGCCGGAGCGGCCGATCATGGCGCCGAGGCCCTGCGACAGGCGAAGCTGTTCGCGGAGCTGGCGCGTAGCCGTGTCGGTCAGCAGCGCGGAGGCGGCGCGGTCCAGCACCGTGGAGAGCTCGTCCATGGCAAAGGGCTTGGTCAGGTAGTCGGAGGCGCCGCAGCGCATGGCTTCGACAGCCGCATTCACCGAGCCCGATGCGGTCATGGCGACCACCGCGGTCTGCGGGTAGAGCAGCTTGACCTCGGAGATCAGTTCCAGGCCGCTGGCCGAGTTGTAGGGCAGGTTCGCCAGCAGGATGTCTGCTGCGTGACCGCGCAACAGGCTGCGCGCATGGCCCAGGTCGCCGGTGGACTCAACGAGATAGCCCAGGCCGGCGGCGATCTCCGCGCACGCCGAGCGCACTGCGGAGTCGGAGTCGACCACCAGAAGACGCAGCGCTACCGCCGGCTCCACGGCTTGAGAAAGATACTCCATGTTTTTTGTTTCGAAAACTGTTGCCAGCATTGTAGTCGCCTCGTAGTTCGCAAAATGTGACGGTGAGTACGTAGTTGTTCGGCGCATGAAGGCCGGGTTTATTGACTGCTCACAGGCAGTTCGATGGTGAACCGCGCTCCGCCTTCGGAGCGGTTGGCTGCATGGATGGTGCCGCCCGCGGTCTCGATGAGCGAGCGGGTGATGGCCAGGCCCAGGCCGTGATGCGTGACCGGCCAGCCGCCGTCCTGCACTTCGTTGGCGCCCTGGGCGTGGGTGGTGTAGCCGGAGTCGAAGATGGTCTCGAGCAGCTCTTCAGGGACGCCCGGGCCGTTGTCCTCGACGATCAGCGCAACCGTGGAGGTTCTGCCCTGGGCGTCGGGCAGCTCGCGCAGCGTGATCTCGATGGTGCCCGCCTTGCGCATGGCCTCGGCGGCGTTCTTCACCAGGTTGACGAGCACGCGGGTCAGGTCTTCCCGGCTCAGCCGGACAGGGCGCGCACCCCCTTCCGTGCGAATACTGATATCAATGGACAGCCCCGTCAGTGCGTCCAGCAGGTTGCGATTGGCCAGCAGTTCCTTCTGCAGGTTGTCGATCGGGTCATCCGGCATGGGATTTGGCAGGCCGCCCGCCAGGCTGGTTGGCCAGGCGGACAGCCGGTTCTGGGGGAGAGAACGGTCCAGCGAAACAGGCTCGAGGCCGGTGCTGTCGCCCAGATCGATCAGCATCAGCTTTTCGACCAGGCGCCGGCTGGCGGCCGCGACCAGGCGCAGTTCATTGGCATAGTGCGTGTAGCCGTCGGTCAGGACGCCGGGCTCGGCAAGCAGGTCGCAGTAGAGCGCCAGGGCCGTAACCATGTTGCGGGCGTCGTGCGCCACCTCCGATACCGTGCCGCCGCGGTGCTTCATGGCGGCAAGCGTTTCGACCACCGCAACGACGCGCTGTTTGGAGCGGGCTGCCTTGCTGAGCTCCGCCTGATTCAGATTCTGGTGCGGAGCGTCGTTCGGGTTCGGAGCTTGGTTGGGTGCCTGGTTCAGTTCGATCTGCTGCTGCATGGGTTGTTCCTTTCGCTGCCGTGCCCAATCCAAATGCTGTTCTGTGATTCCCGATTCCGTTTCGGCTGCGGCTGGCTGTCCCTTCCTAATACACGTGGTGTGCCAAACCAGAACGGTTTCCCTAAGTGGTTCTTAAGAAAAGTCTTAACTGTCCGAGACTGAGACAATAGGGGTGACCGGTTCCCGGACACTTCGTTCCAAAACGGGACGGCCTTACGGAAACAGCACGCGTATGCGCCTTGTTTTGAATGACTTATAGGAATTCCCAATCTGGACGCGGTTTTCCCGGTTCGGGAACGTGTCCCGGACGCCTCCATCGAGCCCAGATCGAACCCCAGAACGAACCCAGATCGGACCCCGCCGCGAACCCGGATCGGGAAAGGCTTCCACTTACAATCGGAATATGCAGACACCCTTCTTTCGGCCCGGCGGACGAACCCCGCTTCAGCTTCGACCGCTCACGTTGACCCCCAATTTCGTCCAGACCGCCGAGGGCTCGGTGCTGGTGAGCTTCGGAAACACCCGCGTGCTGACCAACGCCACCATCGAGCAGGGCGTGCCCGGCTGGCTGCGCAACTCAGGCCGGGGCTGGGTGACGGCCGAGTACTCCATGCTGCCGCGCTCCACCGTGACCCGCACCCCGCGCGAGAGCGAAAAGGGCAAGATCGGCGGCCGAACGCACGAGATCCAGCGCCTGATCGGCCGAAGCCTGCGCGGAGTGATCGACATGCACGCGCTCGGCGAGCGCACCATCATCCTCGACTGTGACGTGATCCAGGCCGACGGCGGCACGCGCACGGCGGCCATCACCGGAGCGGCAGTCGCGCTGGCCATCGCCGTGAACGCGCTGGTGAAAGCCGGAACCCTCAAAGCATCGCCGCTGAAGCAACTGGTCGCCGCCACCTCGGTGGGAATCGTGGGCGGCATCCCGCTGCTCGACCTCTGCTACGAGGAGGACTCGCAGGCCGAGGTCGACATGAACGTGGTGATGACCGAAGACGGCGGACTGGTGGAGACGCAGGCCACCGCCGAGCGCGGCGCCTTCTCGCGCGCGCAGTTGAACGAGATGATCGACCTGGCCGAGGCGGGGCTGAAGGAGATCTTCGCGGCGCAGCGGGCGGTGCTGGAAGGCTGATCCCACACGCAGCTGCTGGCGCCGCAGGCGCAGTCAGCCCCACCGCAGGTGGCTAGACGTTGAACTTGAAGAACAGAATGTCGCCGTCCTTCACAACGTAGTCCTTGCCCTCGGAGCGATACAGCCCCTTCTCCTTCACCGCCTGCTCGCTGCCGTGCGCGAACAGCAAGTCGCAGTGGTACGCGTCGGCGCGGATGAAGCCGCGCTCGAAGTCCGAGTGGATCACGCCCGCGGCCTGCGGAGCCTTGCTGCCGTCGGGAATCGTCCATGCGCGCACTTCCTGCACCCCGGCCGTGAAGTAAGTGATCAGCCCCAGCAGCTTATAGGCCGAGTGAATCAGCCGGTTCAGCCCCGGCTCCGTAAGCCCCATATGTTCCAGAAACTCGGTGCGCTCGTGCGGCTCCAGCAGCGCGATCTCGGCCTCCATGGCGCCGCAGATCCGTACCACCTGCGCACCCTCTTCGGCAGCGCGCTTCTCCACCGCGGCGGTCCACGCGTTGCCCTGCGTCAGGCCGGCCTCGTCCACATTGGCCACGTAGAGCACCGGCTTGGCAGTGATCAGGAACAGCTCCCGCGCAGCGGCCCGCTCCTCATCGGTCAGTTCCACCACGCGCGCCGGCCGTCCCGCGTCCAGAGCTTCTTTGAGCTTCTTCAGGGCTTCGAAGTCGGCCTTGATCTTGGCATCCTGCGTGTTGCGCGCGGCCTTCTCTGACTTGGCCCAGCGCTTCTCCACGGTGTCGAGATCGGCCAGCAGCAACTCGGTATTGATGATGTCGATATCGTGCAGCGGATTGATCCCGCCCGCCACGTGAATGACATTCGGATCCTCGAAGCACCGGACCACGTGGCAGATCGCATCCGTCGCCCGGATATGCCCCAGGAACTGGTTGCCCAGCCCCTCGCCCTTGCTGGCGCCCTCCACCAGTCCAGCGATATCGATGAACTCCATCGTGGTCGGCACCGTGCGGTTGGGCTTGACGAACTGCGTGATGCGGTCGAGCCGCTCGTCGGGCACCGAGACGATGCCCACATTGGGATCGATCGTGCAGAAGGGATAGTTGGCGGCCTGCGCCTTGGCGGCGGTGAGGGCGTTAAAGATAGTGCTCTTGCCTACGTTCGGCAGACCGACAATTCCGCAATTCAACGGCATGGAGGATGACGTCCTTTTCTAAAGGGTGACGTGGGCCATGCCGGAAGATTTCCTGGGATGAGACCTGAGACTCCGCGTAGGGCCTGCAAGGTTCGGGAAGAGGAGGATCCTGCTATCGGCTAGCAATAAACGTCTTATCTCTATTATCGCCGATATCGCCCATACCGGCGATCCCTCATGCCACCAGAAGCAAAAGCCCCTCGGCGGCCCGAAGCGTTGTCAACCCAGTCAAAGATTGGCCTTCGCGGTCGTTATGCGTTCCTGCCAATACCACGGCCCGCGGTGGGTGCACAGCGATTGATTCGTGAGTCATGTTGAGGATGACCTCGATTTCTTCGGCGCCGCTTCTTCGAAAGCGCAATATGTTTTCCTCGGATGAATTGCATGCAATTTGCCGCTGATCAGGGTCGGATGGCTCTTTCGCAGGGCGATGAGTTTGCTGGTAAATCATGCAGGATCGATGCAGCTGTCCTGCTGCTCCGACGGCCACGTTGACGCTGCTGCGGTCTTCGCCGAGCGGCAACCACGGCACGCCAGTCGTAAAGCCGGCGAACGGGCTTTGATCCCAGCACATCGGCGTACGTTCGGGGTCGCGGCCCTGCCCGATGCCCGGCTCATTCTTTTCCGCCGGGTCCTGAACCTGCTCCGGAGCGATCGGGACGTTCGTCATCCCAATTTCCTCGCCGTAGTACATGGTGAGCGTGCCGGGCAACGTGAAGAGCAGCATGGCGGCGACGCGCGCCTGCAGTTTGCCGATTCTGGAGGCGATGCGGGGCTGGTCGTGGTTGCCGAGTACCCAGTTCGGCCACGCGCCCTCCGGCAGCGCGCGGTCATACTGGCCTATCACCTCCGCGATCGCCGCCGCGCTCCACGGGCACTGCAGCAATTGGAAGTTGAAACGGCAGATTGGCGCCCTCCAGATCCTTGCCGTAGTACGACATCAACTGCGGAACCGGAAGGTAGATTTCGCCGATGAGTACGCGGTTAGGAAATTCGTCGACCACCCCGCGCATCCCGGCCACGATCGCGTGCACTTCAGGGCGGTCAGAGTTATAGACGGGGAGAAAACGGTGATTGGAGGGAGCGCCGGGCAGGTAAGCCGGGGTTCGGAGGATTGTCGCGGAACTGATCATCTTTGATCATCAGCCACATGACGTCGACGCGAAAGCCATCCACGCCTTTGCGCAGCCAGAAGCGCAGGACGTCGAACATGGCATCGACTACGGCGGGATTTCTCCAGTTGAGATCCGGCTGCTGTTTCAAAAATGAGTGGTAGTAGTACTGGCCCGTCGCCGCATCAAACTCCCATCGCCGAGCCGCCGAAGTTGCTGGTCCAGTTATTAGGCTCGATCGCGCCAGATATACCAATCGCGCTTCGCATTTTCGCGCGAGGACCGGCTTTCAAGGAACCAGGGATGCTGGTCCGAAGTGTGATTGGGGACAAAGTCAAGAATGAGGCGCAGCCCGCGCCGGTGCACCTCTGCGAGCAGCCGGTCGAAGTCGGCCATGGTGCCGAAAAGCGGATCGATCCCGCAATAGTCTGAGATGTCGTATCCGAAATCGGCCATGGGCGACGGATAAATAGGGGATACCCACACTGCGTCCACACCAAGCTCCACGAGGTAGTCGAGGCGTTCCAGAATGCCGCCAAGATCGCCGATTCCGTCGCCGTTGCTGTCCTGAAACGATCGCGGATAGACCTCATAAATTACTGCCCGCTTCCACCACTCCAAATCGTGCATCAGACCGATTAGCTCCTGGGTTGACTAACGATTCCGAGAGGCTCTGCGCATGATCAACGATCTCTGGTACAAAAATGCGGTTGTCTACTGCCTTTCGGTCGCCACCTACATGGATGCAAACGGCGACGGGGTAGGAGACTTCAAGGGCCTCGGCCGGCGGCTCGATTTTCTCCAGGGCCTGGGTGTGACGGCGATCTGGCTGATGCCCTTCCAGACTTCGCCCTGCCGCGATGATGGGTACGACGTCGCGGACTATTACAACGTCGACCCGCGTTATGGAACACTGGGCGACTTCGTCGAGTTCACGCATGGCTGCAGTCAGCGCGGCATTCGCGTGCTCATCGATCTGGTGGTCAATCACACCTCCAATGAACATCCGTGGTTTCGCGAAGCCTGCCGCGATCCCAAGTCGAATTACAGGGACTGGTACGTATGGTCGGAAAAGAAGCCGCAGGGTGCGGATAAGGGGATGGTGTTCCCGGGCGAGCAGAAGTCGACCTGGACATGGGAAAAGAATGCGCGCTCTTATTACTTTCACCGCTTCTACGACTTTCAGCCCGATCTCAACACGGCCCATCCCGAGGTGCAGGCGGAGATCCTCAAGATCATGGGATTCTGGCTGCAATTGGGTGTGGATGGGTTTCGGATGGACGCGGTTCCATTCGTGATTGCGAAGAAGGGTGCGGGACTGGCGCGGCCCGCGGAGCAATACGACATGCTCCGCTCGTTCTCTGAATTCCTCACATGGAGAAAGGCCGGCGCCATCATCCTGGGCGAAGCGAACATCCTGCCGAAAACCGATCTCGAGTACTTCGGCCAATCTGGCGAGCGGTTGCAGATGATGTTCAACTTCGACGTAAACCAGCATCTGTTTTATGCCATGGCCAGCGGCGACGCCAAGCCTCTCATCAAAGCGCTTGAAAACACCAGGCCTCGCCCGGCGACAGCGCAATGGGGACAGTTTCTACGCAATCATGACGAGCTGGATCTAGGACGCCTGACAGAAACCCAAAGGCAGACAGTGTTCACCGAGTTCGGCCCGGAGAAGTCAATGCAGTTATACGGGCGCGGGATCAGGCGCAGGCTGGCGCCCATGCTCCACGGCGATCGCCGGCGGCTTGAACTCGCCTACAGCCTGATGATGACTCTGCCCGGCACGCCCGTCCTGCGCTATGGCGATGAGATCGGAATGGGCGATGATCTAAATCTGCCCGATCGCAATTGCGCGCGCACCCCCATGCAGTGGTCCACCGAGCCCAACGCCGGATTCACCACCAGCGCGAAACCGATGATGCCGGTGATTGCAGATGGCCCCTACGGGTTCGCGCAAGTGAACGTGGCCACGCAGCGCAGGGATCCTGACTCGTTCCTCAACTGGATGGAGCGCATCATTCGCATGCGCAAGGAAGTCCCCGAAATTGGGTGGGGAGACTTCTCCCTCGTTCCGCTCCGTACACCGGGCGTACTGGCCATGGTGTATGAATGGCGCAACAACTCGGTACTCTTTGTTCACAACCTGAAGCCCGAACCGCTTGAGATCCGCTTTCGCCTGAAGGCGAAATACGCCGGCGAGAGCAACCAGTTGATTAATCTGCTCTCCGATGATCACAGTCACGCGGACGAAAACGGACGCCACTGCATTGTGCTCGAACCCTATGGATACCGCTGGTTTCGAGTAGGCGGATTGGATTACATTCTTCGCCGCTCCGAAATATAGAAGGTCCGCAGAGAAGCCATGAGAGCAAGAAGTTTCTCTGACCCTGGATTCAGATCAGATGGGGCCACACTCAGGCCCCATCCAGCCACCTATGCGCCCTTATGGCTCGGTGATAACCGGCCAACTCTCGCGATACCGTCCGCGGATAGGTGCATGTTGAACTGACCGACCCCTATTGCGCCGCCGCCGCAACGGTACATCCGGTCAACTCGAAGTCCATCACATCGTGTCCCACGACAACCGAGTGAACGTGACGGGGAATGTAGTAGTAATCGAGCTTCTGATAATCGAGCGCGAATTGCATGTGGGTATCGGTGTTGCCCTGGTGCTCGCGCACGTCCAGGCCCGACAGTCGTCGCTGATCGCCCGGCTCAGGATTGGGAGATGGAGAGAACTGGAAGTCATAGATTGTCTTCCTCTCTTCGGATTCGCTGACCACCTGAGAGGGAGTGAAATGGCTGTCAATCGTAGTAGTCACGCTCGCGCCCTGATGTGTCGAGTAGATCTTCGTGACGCCATTTGCACCTGCCTCTATGCGGTTAATTTCCGGGGAGAAGGGTACGGGCGGTGACGCGATCACGTGCCAATAGACGACGTCGAAGAATCCGCCGAGCGACATTTTAAGACCGCGGATAACCTGCTCGGTGTTGTTCATTCGACCATCTGTCCAGTCGAAAGTCATATCGGCATCCGCGAAACGGGGTGAGTGCAGCTTGATCTGAAGTCCCTTAAGCACCTTGAGGGTTTCGGGGGGCAGATCCTCCCCCTTGAACATGGCCTCCCAGTCGACGGCGATGGTGCAATCAAGTCCCGGAAGTGGATCAGGGTGGTAGTAGCTTGCCTTGATCGACCGCGACACTTGCACGGCATCGACCGCTGGGGAAGCCGGAGAGGCGGTCCGTTTTGCGGACGATATCTGTGCGAATGCGCCGAGTGCGGCCAATGTGAACAGAAGCGTGAATGCGGAGCAGGCGAAAATGCGCCGTGCCCGACGGAAATCCGGCGGAGTTGCGTTCATCGTATCCTCTTGCAGCGATGAAGACTATTCGGTTGAGAGCGTCTTTGCTTCTATTATCGCTCGGGATTTGGCGCAGCGCACCGACATCGGGGCGGGGCTGCGCCTTGGCGGATGCTCCCTCCGCCCAAATCCCGTCAAGCACCTCCGGTTTGCCCGTTTAAGGGGCAATTTTGAAGACCACACCGCAACTCGAACCGCCGTTGAGAGTAGTGCAATTGAAGTCGCCTCCGCGGTAGGTAGTGCCATAGAGTGCGGGCTGGCTTGGATCGAGCAGCAGCGGGCTTAGCGGGCCATCGCCGTCGGGCCCTGTAAAGCTGTGCAGGACGGTTTCCTTCCATGGGCCCGTGGTTGCGGGCGACAGCATGAAGACCACGCCGCACCCCTGGTTGAAGCACTGGCTGGTCACGGTCCCGCCCAGGTAGGCGGTTCCATAGAGATTGCCTCGCGGGTCGCGGATCACGCCGGATTGGGGCTGCGCGCCGTCAGCGCCGCCGGTGAAGCTGTAGAGAGTCGTGAGTTGACCGCCGGGCGTGAGCTCGAAGACAGTGCCGGCATTATGCGCCCCGCCGCCAACCGTGGTGCCGAAAAGATTGCCGGCGGAATCGATCGTGATGCCGCTGGGATACTGCCCGTCGAGACCGACGAAGATGTGCAGCACCGAGTAGGCACCCTTCGAGTCGATTTTGTAGATCACCCCGCACCCGCCGGGAGGGCTGCAGGCCAGGTCGCCTCCGCCGCCGGCGCCATAAAAGTTGCCCGCACTGTCGCGCACCAGCCAGCTTCCGCTGGAACCATCGGCGCCGCCGGCGAATTTGTACACATCGGTTTCGCCGCTGCTGTCGAGCCGATACACCATGCCGCCGTAAAATGGAGCGCCTCCGCCCGCAGGCCCGTAGAGTGCGCCCGGCACGCCAATGAGCCTGCCCGGACCGCTTGCCTGGGCGCCTCCTTGAAACTCGTAAAAGGCATTGAACGTTCCGCCCGGAGTGACCCGGAAGGCGGTTCCGAAGCCATTGGTTCCGCCTCCGTCCGCGGTGCCGTATAGGTTGCCGTCAGAGCCGAGCAAAACGCCCGCATTGGGAGTCTGGCCGTCGGCGCCGCCGGTGAAGTTATGCAGCACCGTTTCCTTGTTGTTGCCCTTCTTCTCAATCTTGTAGACGGTGCCGAGGCCTGAGGATCCGCCGAAAGCCGTAGTGCTGTAGAGATTGCCGCTGGAGTCCTCGACGAGAGAGGCTGCTTCGGGATCGGCGCCGTCGGTTCCATGAAAGACGTGGACGAGCGTGAAAGTTTGCGCCGAGGCGACAGCCGCACAGGCCGCCAATGCGCACATAGGAATAAAAGAAATGATTCGCATGAAAGATTCTCCGAGGGCTCGCTTAGGGAAGGGTGACGGAGTAGACATCGCCGCAGCAGTCAAAACCGCCTTGTAGGGTGACGCCGTAGGCAGCGGTGGCAGTCGAATTCAGGACCAGGCCGGCCGCGGGCTGCTGGCCATCGAAAGAACCCTCGAAGGTGTAGAGAAGGGTCTCGTTCCCTGCGGTGTCGATCTTGTATGCCACGCCTACTCCTGGACTGCCGTTTCCACCGCGAAAGGTGGTCCCGTAGAGATTGCCTGCCTTGTCGATGGCCACGCCCGCCATGGGATACGAGCCATCAGGAGAGCCTCCGAAGTTGTGAAGGATCGATTCCGCGCCCGCGGAGCTGAGCTTGAAGACGATGCCGTTGTTGGAGGAACCGCCCTCAGTGGTGGTGCCGTAGAGGTCGCCTCCATTGATCGTGAGTTGCCCTTGTGGGTAGGCGCCGTCCGGCATCCCGGAAAAGCTATAGAGAACAGTTTCCGTTCCGCTGGCGGGATCGAGGCTGAATACCGTGCCGCGGTTGGATGCGCCGCCGTATTGCGTGGTGCCGTAGACATTCCCTGATTTATCGAGCGTGAGCGCGGCATTGGGATGGCTGCCATGCACCGCATCAGGAAAGCTGTAGATGGTGCTGAAGACGCCATCGGGGGTGACTTTGAAGACCGTGCCCAGCCCCGTGGCTCCTCCCGTGTACGTGGTCCCAAAGAGAGTTCCGTCTTTGGCGCGGACCAGGCCACCGTTAGGAATGCCGCCGTCGGCTCCGCCCGTGAAGGATTGCAGAATCTTCTCCACGCCTGCGGCGTTGAGCATGTAAACCGTGCCATAGCCATTGGCCCCGCCGTAGGCCGTAGTGCCGTAGAAGTCTCCGGCTTTATCCGTAACTACGCCGGCCACGGGACTCTGCCCATCGGGCGTGCCGGTGAAGGTGTAGAGGGGCGTGAGATTACCGTTGGTGTCGAGTTTGTAGATGACGCCACAGCCGGGATACGAGCAGTTGGCGCTGTAGTTTCCGCCCGAGTTCGTGGTGCCGTAGAGATTGCCGGCGCTGTCGCGGATGGGAGTAGCCCAGGGGTTGCCGCCATCGGAACCGCCTTGGAAGTTATAGAGATCTGTAAAGGTTTGCGTATAGGCGAGGGAAACCAGGCCGAACGGGCACAGCCCGAGTATCCCCAGAATTCTCAAGGGGAATCTCATTGTTTGCTCCTGTCGTTCTGACGAAAGCTGATAGATAAGTCGAGTAGCTTTGGCGGGGAGGGAAGTTCAGTCGACCCAGTTGCGCCCGATGCCGCCGACGGCATCAGATTCTGATGAAGGGGCGAGATTCAGGGTTGTTTCCCCATCGGGCGAGCCGTAAGCGCCGTAGAGAATTAAGCGCTATGGTTCGCTGACCACCGGCAACTCGATGTCACTGGCCTCTCGCGCCGCGTGATACACCCGCTGCGTCGCCTTCTTGTAGTCCTCCGGCTTGGCCCAGAAGATGTTCTCGACATACGTCTGCGGATTGCGATCGTACAGCGGGAACCAGCTTGACTGCACCTGCACCATGATCCGGTGTCCCGGCAGGAAGACATGATTGGCCGGCGGCAGATTGAAGCGATAGGTCAGCGGCTTGTTGGACTCAATCGCCTTGGGGTTCGAGAAGCTCTCGCGATAGCGTCCGCGAATAATATCCATGCCGATGGGAAGCTGGTAGCCGCCCATCTGCGGATTGGCGGGATACTCATCGGGATAGACGTCGATGAGCTTCACCACCCAGTCCGAATCGGTGCCGCTGGTCGAGGCGACAAGGTTCACCACCGGCTGCCCCTCAATGTGCACAGGCTCGGTAAGCACGTCGCTCGTATAAGTGAGCACGTCGGTGCGGCCCGATGCCTCGCGCTGATCGTCGACCAGCCAGTACTCCCACGTCGTGACTGGCGGCTCATAGCCGACAGGCTGATTCGGCCGCGCGCGAAACGGCACAGGCTTGGCGGGATCGGAGATGTATTCGTCGTAATCGGCGGGTTAGCGGAGTTAGCTGAGTTAGCGGAGTCAGGCGAGAAGCTCGCTTTGAATCCTGAATTCAGATACAGCGGCTTCGTCTTCGGCGCAACCGGCCACGCCGCCATCGTCTGCCACTGGTCCTCGCCGGTCTCATAGGCCGTGACCGGCTGCACGTTCATCGGCGGCGCGTCGTCCTTCAGATAATGCGCCAGGAACGGGGCAAGCACATGCATGCGCCACCACGCCGCGGTGTCGCTGGGGAACCGCACGGCTCCCAGCGACGAGCCCCCTGCGATCTCCTGCCCGTGATACCACGGCCCAAGAGTGAGGAAGACCTTGTTGTCCTTGTCCAGCGGCTTCACCGCCTTGTAAACCGACATGGGCCCGTAGATATCTTCCTGATCCCACAAGCCGTGCACCAGCATGAACGGCACCTTGATGCCTTCCGACTTGAAGTCGGCGGCCAGCACCTTGTCGAGCGCCTGGTCTGACCAGAAGGCGTCGTATGCGGGATGGGCCAGAACCTTCTTCCAGAATCCGATCTGCTCAAGTCCGTGCTGGCGGCCCAGTTCGCCCGCCGATCCGCCGCGCATGTACAAGTCGTAGTCGTCCAGACTGCCGCTCCACCACCGCGCCGTGTTGGCGCGCGTGGCCGCCTGCTCGTAGATGTAGGGCATATTCTGCTCGCGGAAGGCACCGTTGTGGAACCAGTCGTCGCCCATCCACCCATCGACCATCGGATTCATCGGCGCGGCCACCTTGAGGGCGGGATGCGGATGAATCAGCGCCATCAGCGGCAGAAACCCGTCATAACTGATGCCCAGAATACCGACCTTGCCATTGGACTCCGGGATGTTCTTCACCAGCCAGTCGATGGTGTCGTAGGTGTCGGTCGACTCGTCCACCGGCGTGGGATTCTGCGGCCCGTGAATCGGCCGGTTCATCACGTAGTCGCCTTCGGAGCCGTACTTGCCGCGGATGTCCTGAATCACGCGGATGTATCCGCCCTGCACAATCACGTCGACGGCGTTGTCGTAGCCCCACAGAATCGACTCCATGTGCGTGCTGGCCGCATAGCCGGTCTGCCCATCCGCACTGTACGGCGTGCGCGTGAACAGAATCGGCGCATGCTTCGCGCCCCTGGGCAAAATGATCACCGTGTGCAGCTTCACGCCGTCGCGCATGGCGATCTCCGCCGTGCGCCGTTCGTAATCGAACGACGAAGTCACGGGCTGCAGGTTCGCCGGTGTCTCGCTGGGATAGTCCGGGTATTGCGGCTTCTGATCAGACTGGGCAGCGGCGCAGCAGATAAACGTAGCGCATGCGGCAACGACAAGAGAGGCGCGGCAGAGGTGCATCAGTAGACCTCGCATTGAATGGATCAGGTTGGGGATGCTGGTAGGAGATTATCGCAGCGGACAGCGTGTCCGGCGAAATAGATTTCAGCCGCGCTTCGCTACGGCGCCGGCATCCCGCGCCCGGCCGGCGCCTTCCTCCCTGTGGTCCAGGTCGGTGGCGGCCACCACCAGTGCGATGTGCGAGAACGCTTGCGGGAAGTTGCCGGCCAGCCGCTTGTTCTTCGTGTCGTATTCCTCTGACAGCAGGCCAACATCGTTGCGCAGCGTGAGCAAGCGCTCAAACAGCTTGCGCGCGTCGTCTTCGCGGCCAATGGCTTTGAGGCTCGAAACCATCCAGAAGCTGCACGCGATGAACACCCCTTCACCAGCCGGCAGGCCATCGTCGACTCTCGCTGTGTTGTAGCGCAGAACGAAGCCGCCAGGCATCAGTTCGCGCTCGATCGCTTCCACCGTGGCTTTCACGCGCGGATCGCTGCCCGGAAGAAATCCCACCTGCGGCATCAGCAGCAGCGCCGCATCCAGTTGATCGGAGCCGTAGGCCTGCACAAAACAGCCTTTCTTTTTGTTGAATCCCCGCGTGCAGACCTGTTCATGGATCTCGTCGCGGATCTTCTTCCACTTGTCGAGAGGCGCGCGGTAGTTGAGCTGCCCTGCGAGCCGGACGCCGCGGTCGAAGGCCACCCACGCCATCATCTTCGAGTGCGTGAAATGCTGCGGCCCGCCGCGCGTCTCCCATATGCCTTCATCGGGTTCGTTCCAGATCTTCTCCAGGTGTGCAAGCAGCAGGACCAAAATGCGGAAGTCTTCTTCGGCGTGGCGGCCCATGCTCTGCTGCGCGTGGAAGAAGCAGTCGAGCATCTCGCCATAGATATCGAGCTGCACCTGCGTGGCCGCCGCGTTGCCCACGCGCACCGGCCGCGAGTTCCTGTAGCCTTTGAGCCACCCGGCCTCCCACTCCACAAGCTGGCGCTCCCCGCGCAGGCCATACATGATCTGAATCTGGTCGGGACTACCGGCCAGCGCGCGCAGCAGCCAGTTCTGCCACGCCGCGGCCTCCTCGTAGTAACCGCCGGCCGTGAGCGCGAGCAGCGTGAACGTGGTGTCGCGAAGCCAGCAGTACCGGTAGTCCCAGTTGCGCACGCCGCCAATCGACTCAGGCAGCGACGTCGTAATCGCCGCCACCACACCTCCCGTCGGGCGAAAAGTCATGGCCTTCAGCGTAATCAGCGAGCGCTCCACGATAGCGCGGTACTTGCCCTCGTATTTGAGCTGACCCGCCCATCCACTCCAGAACTTTGCCGCGTCTTCAAGAGCCTGCCCGGCGTCGATGGGATCGGGATCGGGCTGGTGCGACTTACCGTATGTGAGAGTGAACCAGATGCGGTCGCCTTCGCTCACTTCAAATTCCGCAACCGTCTTCAGATCTTCGCCGTGCATTGGCACCGAAGCACGCAAAACGGCAAGGTTAGGGCCCGCAATGGCGCGCATGCCGCCGTCAATACGCGTGACCCACGGCACCGTGCGGCCGTAGTCGAAGCGCAGCGCGAGATCCATCCGCATGCGCACCTTGCCGCTCACGCCTTCCACAATGCGCACCACATCGGAGTAGCGCTCGCGAATCGGCATGAAGTCAACCAGCCGCACCGTGCCGCCGGAATGCTTGAATGTTGTTTCGAGGATGAGCGTGTGCTCGCGGTAGCGGCGCCTGGTCTTCCATTCGCCGTCATCCGGCCTGATCCACCAGTAGCCGTTGTCTTCGCTCCCCAGCAGCGCCGCAAAGCACGCCTCCGAAGAGAAGTTGGGCCAGCAGAGCCAGTCGATGCAGCCGCGGTGATCCACCAGAGCCGCCGTTTCGCAATCCCCGATCAGTGCGTAATCCTCGATCCGTGCGGGCATGATCACTGTTCCCGGTAGTTGCGCATCAGGCCGCCATCGACCACGAACGTGGAGCCGGTGACGTACGCCGCATCGTCCGAAGCGAGAAACGCAACCAGACCAGCGACATCGTCAGGCGTGCCCATCCGCCCCAGCGGAATGTTGTTGAGCAGCGCCTGAAGCTGTTGTTTGTTTTCGAGCAGCGACTTGTTGATAGGCGTGGCGATAGCGCCCGGAGCCACGTTGTTGACGGTGATCCCCAACGGCCCAAGTTCAACGGCAAGGTTGCGCATCAGCATGCGCAACCCGCCCTTGCTGCACGCATACGAGTCGAAACCGGGAAAGACCATATCCTCATGGACCGAACTGATGTTGACGACGCGGCCCGGCTTCTTCGCATCGCGCAGCCGCCGCACAAACGACTGCGTCAGAAAAAATGGCCCGCGAAGATTCACGTTCATCACCATGTCGTAATCGTCCTCTGAAGTCTCCCAGAAATCAGACTTCTTCTCGACGCCGGCATTGTTGATGAGAACATCGGCGGAGCCGAAGCGATCCCACGCCGTATTCACAAGGCAATCGGCATCGTTGAGCTTGGTGATATCGGCGCGGACGATCTCGCCTTCGCCGCCGCTTGCCTCGATAGCGCGCTCCGTCTCTTCTGCGCCTTCCGGCGTTCCGACGTAATCGACGATGACCTTCGCACCCTCGCAACCGAGACGTTTGGCGATTCCTTGCCCGATGCCGGAACCAGCCCCGGTCACGATGGCAACCTTGCCCTTCAAGCCACGCATGCATGCTCCTGAGAATTACGCATAAATAACCCTGCTTGTATTTAGATGCGGCTTCGCCGGTGCGGCGCGTAGCCTCAGCGCGATCGCGGCTGATGGGGCGGCGGTCAAAGGATTAGGCGGCGTTCCGATAGCCGCCGGCCGCCTGCCGTGCGACCCGCGCAGCGCCGACGGCGTAATTCTGACTCGCATGCCAGAAAGCCGCAATGTCGCGGACCGTCTGTTCGAGCGTGCGCTGCGCGACCCAGCCGGTTGTGGACGCGAAGGCGGAACCATCGGCCATATAGAAAAGGCGGTCTTCCGCCCGCGCCGGCGCATGATGCACCCGCGCCTGTCGATGGCACACACGTTCAATCAGCGCAATCATTTCGTTCACTGAGACCGTGTGGGAAGCTCCGCCGCCGATGTTGTAGACGTTTCCGCTGGTCACGGCGCGGAAGTCCCGCGCGGCCCCCAATGCGCTCACCACGTCCGACACGTGAAGCACCTCGCGAACCTGCAGCCCGCTTCCGTGCACCGTGACCGGGCAGCCCGCGAGAATCGAGTAGACCAGGCGCGCAACCCAGCCGTGTCCCCCAGTTTCAAACAGTCGCGGCCCCGCGACAGTGTCGGCGCGAAGCACAACCGTGGGCAGGTTGTAGAAGCACGCGTAGTCCATCACCTGGTGATCCGCCGCGCCTCGCGCGCAGATATTCGGCAATGCGAAACTCGCCGGCGTGCGTTCGGATATGCCCTGGAACCGCGGGTCGATAGGTTGCAGCCGCTCGCCGCTCCGCTCCAGCGTGTCGGGACTCATCGCGTCGTAGATCTTCGACGTGGAGATGTAAAAGACCATCGGCTTGCGATCGGAGCAGCGCGCCGCCTCAAGCACGTTGAGGGTTCCAGTCATGTTGGTGTCAAAGTCTTCCCGCGACTGCGGAGACCCTTCGCAGCGCGAGGCCAGATGATAGATCTCATTGACGTCGCGCACCGCGTCCACCACGCGCATCGCGCTGCGCACATCGCCGCGCAGAAACCGCAGACGCGTAGCCCGTGCCTGCGAGCGAAGCCACTGCAGGTTCAACTCCGCGCCCGGCTGCAGCAGATTGTCGAAGATGGTGATGCGTGCATCGGTGGTCGCGAGCAGATGCGCCGCTAGATTCGCTCCAATAAACCCGGCTCCGCCGGTAATCAGGACATGCGCAGGCTGATCTTCCATATCATGGTCCTCGGCAGGCACGCACTTCTGTACCCTTACTCCGATGCCCAATTCCGCGATGCGGTTGATTTACCCCCTTCGAAAGATGTGCCGGACTCTCCTGATCGGCCGGATCGCATGCCCCCTGCAAAGTAGATCGATTCATCCATCGGTCCGGATCGGACGAGCATCGCCCATCGGCGGTTAAAATGACGGGGAGGAGCGCGGTCCCTTCATGAAAGCGTCTATCGCGGCGGTTGACTCGATCCCTGGCAGTAAAGTCCTTACCAAAAACAAGCACCTGATCCGTTGGGTCGAGAAGATGGCGGAACTCTGCCGGCCCGATTCAATCCACTGGGTCGACGGATCGCAGGAGGAGTACGACTTCCTCTGCGAGCGGCTGGTCGAGGCAGGCACATTCATTCGTCTGAATCAGAAACTGTGGCCGGGCTGCTACTACGCTCGTTCGTCGCCCAGCGATGTAGCTCGCGTCGAAGATCGCACCTTTATCTGCTCGCTCTCGAAGGACGGCGCCGGCCCCACCAACAACTGGGAAGACCCATTCGTGATGCGGCGCAAGTTGAAGCAGCTCTTCAAGGGCTGCATGCGCGGCCGCACCATGTATGTGCTCCCCTTCAGCATGGGGCCGGTCGGCTCTGACATGTCGGGAATCGGCGTGCAGCTCACTGACTCGCCTTACGTCGTCGTCAACATGCGCATCATGGCCCGCATCGGCTCGCCGGTGTTTGCCGAGATCGACAAGGATGAGAAGCGCGTGGTGCCCTGCATGCACACCGTGGGCATGCCGCTCAAGCCGGGACAGCACAATCCTCCGTGGCCCTGCAATGAGACCAAGTACATCGTGCACTTCCCTGAGACCCGCGAGATCTGGTCCTACGGCTCCGGCTACGGCGGCAACGCCCTGCTCAGCAAAAAGTGTTTCGCGCTGCGCATCGCTTCGAACATCGCCCGCGACGAGGGCTGGATGGCCGAGCACATGCTCATTCTCGGCGTCGAAGACCCCGCCGGCACAAAGACCTATGTTGCGGCCGCATTTCCGTCCGCCTGCGGCAAAACCAACTTCGCGATGCTGATTCCGCCCAAAGCCATGAAGGGCTGGAAGGTGTGGACCGTCGGCGATGACATTGCCTGGATCCGCCCCGACAAGAACGGCAACCTGCGCGCCATCAATCCTGAAGCTGGATTCTTCGGCGTCGCTCCCGGCACCGGCGCGAAAACCAATCCCATGGCGATGGCCGCGCTCGCAAAGAACTCCATCTTCACCAACGTGGCCCTCACCCCCGAAGGCGGCGTGTGGTGGGAAGGGATGACCGACACGCCTCCGGACGAGTGCGAGGACTGGCGCGGCGAGCGCTGGACCCCCGAGATCGCCAAGCAGACCGGCCGCACCGCCGCCCATCCCAACGGCCGCTTCACCGCGCCCGCGTCGCAGTGCCCCATCATGGATCCCAACTGGGAGTCACCCGAAGGCGTGCCCATTGAGGCGATCATCTTCGGCGGCCGCCGCTCCACCACGCTGCCCCTCGTCTATCAGGCATTCAACTGGTCCAGCGGCGTCTACATCGGCGCCACCATGGGCTCGGAGACCACCGCTGCCGCCGCCGGCGCCGTCGGCAAAGTGCGCCGCGACCCCATGGCCATGCTGCCCTTCTGCGGCTACCACATGGGCGACTACTTCCGTCACTGGCTCAAGATGCAGCGCGGACTCGATCGCACCCCGCGCATCTTCCATGTCAACTGGTTCCGCAAGGACGAAGACGGCAAATTCATGTGGCCCGGATTCAGCGACAACATGCGCGTGCTCCGCTGGATCGTGGAGCGCGTGCAGGGACGCACACACGGCCGTGAAACCGCCATCGGCTGGGCGCCCCGCTTCGACGATCTCGATTGGGCCGGACTCGACTTCCCGCGCGAGACCTTCGACAAGCTGATGGAATTCAATCGCGAGGCCTGGAAGCAGGAGATCATCGGACACGAAAGCCTGTTCATCGAGCTGCACGATCACCTGCCGCCCGAGATGATCTACGAGCGTGAACTGCTGATCTATCGCCTGTAGATCGATCGCCTGTAACTGCGTGCGTAATCAAATAGCTCCGCGAATGCACATTTCGCGGGGCTTTTTGATTGACTTTTTACGGAATTTCACGCTTTGTCTTGACGATCATTTCGGTTATATTAAAACTGCCAGCACCACCACGGAGCCATCTGAACGGAAAGCTGGGACGCTGAACTTCTAAACCTCGGCGGACACCGCACGAGCATCGGCAATTCATCTAGCTCCTGACGGCATCATTCCTATGCCGTCACATCTGATCGCAAAGGGTTTCTATGCAATCATCCGATCGCCGTATTCGTGTACCTGAAGCCCAAGGGCTCTATCATCCGCAGAACGAGCATGACAACTGCGGCATGGGCCTGGTCGCCAGCATCCGTGGCGAAAAGAGCCACGAAATCATCCGCAAGGGTCTCGAGGTTCTGATCAACCTGACCCATCGCGGCGCCGCCGGATGCGATCCTGAGACCGGCGATGGCGCGGGAATCCTGATCCAGATTCCGCACGTGTTCTTTTCGCGCGAGTGCGGCGAACTGGGCATGCCGCTGCCCGCAGAAGGCGCCTATGGCGTAGCCATGTGCTTCCTGCCCGTCGACAAGCACAGCCGCCTCCAGTGCGAAGGCGTGATCGAGCGGATTGCCAATGCAGAAGGCGCAACCGTGATCGGCTGGCGCGACACCCCCGTAAACGGCGACGCCATCGGCCGCGAGGCGCGCGCTTCGCAACCTTATATAGAGCAGCTCTTTGTGCGCCGCCCCGAGGGTCTCGACGAAGAAGCCTTCGAGCGCCTCCTCTACCGGATCCGCCGCCGCACCGAGAACGAAATCTGTCAATCCGACATCGAGGGCAAGGAGCACTTCTACGTCCCCTCGTTTTCGTGTCGCACCATCATCTACAAGGGCCTGATGCTGGCCCCGCAGATCGAAAAGTTCTACTTCGAGCTCGCTAATCCCCTTGTCAAAAGCGCTCTTGCGCTCGTCCACCAGCGCTTCTCCACCAACACCTTTCCCAGTTGGAAGCTGGCCCACCCCTACCGCTACGTCGCCCACAACGGAGAAATCAACACCATCCGCGGCAACGTGAGCTGGATGCACGCTCGTCAGGGCGTGCTTGGGCATCCGCTGCACAACGACAAGATCGAAGACCTCTTCCCCGTCATCGTCCCCGGCGGCAGCGACTCGTCTTCTCTCGACAACGCGGTTGAATTCCTCTTCCAGTCCGGCCGTTCCCTTCCCCATGTCATGGCGATGCTCATTCCCGAAGCGTGGGCCGGCAATCCTGACATGGACGAGGACAAGCGCGCGTTCTACGAGTACCACGCCTCGCTGATGGAGCCGTGGGACGGACCCGCCGCCATCGCCTTCACGGACGGCCGCGTCATCGGCGCGACGCTCGACCGCAACGGCCTGCGTCCCGGCCGCTACATGGTCACCAAAGACGACATCGTCGTGCTCGCCTCTGAAGCCGGCGTCATCGACGCGCCCGCCGAAGACATCCGCAAGAAGGGCCGCCTGCAGCCAGGCCGCATGTTCCTGGTCGATACGGTGCAGAAGCGCATCATCTCTGACGCCGACATCAAGAAGGAACTCGCCGCCCGCCAGCCCTATGCGCAGTGGCTTCAGGAGCAGCAGGTCACGATGGAGCAGCTTCCCGAGCCTTCGCGCGTCATCGCGTCGAATCCCGAGACGCTGCTGCGTCGCCAGCGCGCCTACGGATACAGCGAAGAAGACCTCCGCATCCTGCTCGCGCCCATGGGCGCCAAGGGCGAGGAGCCGGTCGGCTCCATGGGAACCGACACGCCGCTGGCGTGCCTCTCCGATCGTCCCCAGCCGCTGTTCAACTACTTCAAGCAGCTCTTCGCGCAGGTCACCAACCCGCCCATCGATCCCATTCGTGAAGAGCTGGTGATGTCGCTCATCAGCTACATCGGCACGGAGCGCAACATCCTCGAAGAGACCCCCGAGAACTGTCACACGCTCAAGCTGCCGCATCCTCTCCTCACCAATCGCGACCTCGAGAAGCTGCGTCGCGTATCGTCGGGCGATCTGCTCGCGACCACGCTCCCCGCGCTGTTCCGCGCTGAGGATGGCGAGAAGGGTCTCAAGCTGGCGCTCGACGATCTCGGCAACCGGGCCTCGCATGCCATCTCCTCGGGATACACGCTGCTCATCATCTCTGATCGCGGCGTCGATTCGACCTACGCGCCCATCCCGTCGCTGCTGGCCATGGCCGCGGTGCACAACCGCCTGGTGCGCGAGAAGACCCGCACCCAGGTTGCTCTGATCATCGAGAGCGGCGAGCCGCGCGAGGTCATGCACTTCGCCCTGCTCATCGGCTACGGCGCCAGCGCCATCAATCCTTATCTGGCCATTGAGACTCTCCACGACCTCAAGCGACGCGGCCTCCTTCCCCACAACATCACCGGCAACCAGGCCGAGAAGTACTTCATCAAAGCCATCAACAAGGCCCTGCTCAAGACTTTCTCGAAGATGGGCATCAGCACGCTGCAAAGCTATCGCGGCGCGCAGGTCTTCGAGGCGGTCGGCCTGAACCAGTCGCTCATCGACAGCTACTTCTCCGGCACCGCTTCGCGCATTGAAGGCGTCGGCCTCGACGTGCTGGCGCGCGAAGCGCAGATGAAGCACGAGTTCGCCTTCCAGCCGCTCACTGACTCCGAGACCGAGCTCGTCGTCGGCGGCCAATACCAGTACCGCGTCGGCGGCGAGTTCCACCTGCTGAATCCAGCCACTATCAGCAAGCTGCAGCACGCCGTACGCAACAACAACCCGGCCACCTTCCAGGAATACACCGACCTCATCGACGGCCAGAACCGCACGCTCTGTACCCTGCGCGGACTGCTGCAGTTGAAGTACGCTGATCACCCGATCGCGGTTGAAGAGGTCGAGCCGGCCAAAGACATCGTGAAGCGCTTCGTGACCGGCGCCATGTCCTACGGCTCCATCAGCAAGGAAGCGCACGAGACCCTGGCCATCGCCATGAACCGCATCGGCGGCATGTCGAACACCGGCGAAGGCGGCGAAGAAGAAGCTCGCTTCAAGCCCGATGCCAATGGCGACTCGCGCCGCAGCGCGGTGAAGCAGATCGCCAGCGGACGTTTCGGCGTAACCACCAATTATCTGGTCAACGCCGACGAGTTGCAGATCAAGATGGCGCAGGGCGCCAAGCCCGGCGAAGGCGGACAGCTCCCCGGCCACAAGGTGGACGAGACCATCGCGAAGACGCGCCACTCCATCCCCGGCGTGGGACTCATCTCGCCGCCGCCGCATCACGACATCTACTCCATCGAAGATCTGGCGCAGTTGATCTACGACCTGAAGAACGTCAACCCCCAGGCGCGCATCGCCGTGAAGCTCGTCTCTGAAGTAGGCGTGGGCACTGTGGCCGCGGGCGTCAGCAAGGCGCATGCCGATGTGGTGCTGATCTCCGGCGACACCGGCGGAACCGGCGCTTCCCCGCTCAGCTCCATCCGCCATGCGGGTCTGCCCTGGGAACTCGGCCTCGCGGAGACTCAACAAGTTCTGCTGCTTAACGATCTGCGCAGTCGCATCCGCGTGCAGACCGACGGCAAGCTGCAGACCGGCCGCGACGTCGTCATCGCCGCGCTGCTCGGCGCTGAGGAGTTCGGCTTCGCCACCACGCCGCTCATCACCCTGGGCTGCATCATGATGCGCAAGTGCCACCTCAACACCTGTTCGGTCGGCATCGCCACGCAGGACCCCGTCCTGCGCGCCAAGTTCACCGGCCAGCCCGAACACGTCATCAACTTCTTCTTCTTCATCGCCGAGCAGGTGCGCGAGCACATGGCCAAGCTCGGCTTCCGCAGCTTCGACGAAATGGTCGGCCGCGTCGACAAGCTCGACAGCGTGCTCGCCGATGCGCACTGGAAAGCCAAGGGCATCGACCTCTCGTCGATCCTCTACACCCCTGAGCTGCCCTCGCGCGTCGCCCGCCGCTGCATAAAGAAGCAGGATCACGGCCTCGATGCCGCGCTCGATCACGCCCTCATCGAGAAGGCCGCTCCCGCGCTCAAGTCAAAGAAGAAGGTCACGCATAGCTTCAGCATTCGCAACGTGCACCGCACCGTGGGCGCAATGCTCGGCGGCGAGATCGCGCGGCGCTACGGGTCAGAAGGATTACCGGACGAGACCATCCACTTCAAGTTCCACGGCTCGGCTGGCCAGAGCTTCGGCGCGTTCGTTCCCTCGGGCGTCACCCTCGAGCTCGAAGGCGATTCCAACGACTATCTCGGCAAGGGCCTCTCCGGCGGCCGCATCATCGCTTATCCGCCGCGCACATCGAGCTTCCTGCCTGAAGAGAGCATCCTCGTCGGCAACGTCGTTCTCTACGGCGCCACCAGCGGCGAAGTCTTCCTCAACGGCATTGCCGGCGAGCGCTTCGCAGTGCGTAACTCCGGCGCCACCGCGGTCGTCGAAGGCGTTGGCGATCACGGCTGCGAGTACATGACCCGCGGCACCGTTCTCGTAATCGGCGACGCGGGCCGCAACTTTGCGGCCGGCATGAGCGGCGGCATTGCTTATGTCTACGACGATGCCGGTGACTTCGCAACGCGCCGCTGCAACCAGGCGAGCGTCGACCTCGAGCCGCTGGTCAACGCAGACGACATCACCATCGTCCGCACGCTGCTCGAGCGCCATCGCGACCTCACCGGCAGCCCGCGCGCCGCCTGGATCCTCGAGAACTTCGACAAGGCGCAGGCCAGCTTCATCAAGGTCTTCCCGCACGAATACAAGCGCGTTCTGGGCGTGCCCCGCCTGGAAAAGGCAGAGGTACACCATGGGTAAAGTTACCGGCTTTCTTGAAATTGAACGCGAACAGCCCTCGCGCCGCGTCCCTGCAGAGCGCATCAAGGACTGGTTCGAAATCTACAATCCGTTCCCTGAAGAAAAGCAGCGCGATCAGGCCGCGCGCTGCATGGATTGCGGCGTGCCGTTCTGCCACACCGGCTGCCCAGTAAACAACATCATCCCTGACTGGAACGATCTTGTTTACAGCAACCGCTGGGAAGCAGCCATCCGCCGCCTGCACGCGACCAACAACTTCCCTGAGTTCACCGGCCGCATCTGCCCCGCGCCCTGCGAAGCCGCATGCGTTCTCGGCATCACGGAGCCGCCGGTTTCGATCAAGCTGATCGAGCGCAGCATCGTGGAGCGCGCGTGGGACGAGGGCTTCATCCGTCCTGAGCCGCCCGAGCACAACACCGGCAAGAGGGTCGCCGTCGTCGGCAGCGGGCCATCTGGATTGGCAGCCGCACAGCAGCTTCGCCGCGCCGGCCACTCCGTCACCGTGTACGAAAAAAATGACCGCATCGGCGGCCTGCTCCGCTACGGCATTCCCAACTTCAAGCTGGAGAAGCACGTCATCGATCGCCGCATCGCGCAGATGAAGGCCGAAGGCGTAACCTTCCTGCCCAACGCGCACGTCGGCGTCAACATTCCCGTCGAAACGCTCACCGAGCACTACGACGCCATCCTGCTCTGCGGCGGCGCCGAGCACCCGCGCGACCTCAAGATCCCCGGCCGCGAACTCAAGGGCATTCACTACGCCATGGAGTTCCTCCCGCAGCAGAACCGCCGCAACGAAGGCGACCAGATCGACGAGAAGACCGCCATCAGCGCCAAAGGCAAGCGCGTGCTCATCATCGGCGGCGGCGACACCGGCGCCGATTGCCTCGGAACCAGCCACCGCCAGGGCGCGAAATCCGTGCACCAGTGGGAGATCATGCCCAAGCCACCGGATTCGCGCGCGGCCTCAACGCCGTGGCCCCTCTGGCCTCTGCAACTGCGCACCGAGAGCGCGCACGAAGAAGGCGGCATCCGCGACTGGAGCATCAACTCCGTCCACTTCACCGGCGACGAGAACGGAAACGTGAAGCAGGTGCACGCCGTGCGCGTCGGCGCGCCGCCCAAGTTCGAAGCGGCCGAGGGTTCCGAGTTCACGCAGGACGTCGATCTGGTGCTGCTCGCCATGGGCTTCCTCGGCCCTGTGCGCAACGGCATGATCGAGCAGCTCGGCCTCGCTCTCGATGCGCGCGGCAATGTGGCGACAACGGACTACAAGTCCTCCGTTGACGGCATCTTCGCTGCCGGCGACATGCGCCGCGGCCAATCGCTCGTTGTCTGGGCCATCGCCGAAGGCCGCAAAGCCGCCGAAGCCGTCGACAAGTACCTGGCCGAAACCGCCGAGCCCGCACTCCTCCGCCACCGCGTCACCGCATAAACTCGCATCACCACACAAACAACGGCCCAGCAATCGCAGATTGCCGGGCCGTAGTCTTTCTGTTCCCTGTTGCCTGTTGCCTGTTCCCTGCCTTACTACCACCACTCCATCATGCCGCCGTAAACAACCTTGGCCGAGCTCTCCGGCTTCGGCGACCGAATCAGCAGAACCGGGCACTGCACCAGCCTCGTCACCTTCTCAGTCACGGATCCAAACACCTGCGGATACCAGCCCGAGTGCCCGTGCGTGGTGATCACCACCAGATCGACCTGTTCGCGATCGATCGCATCCAGGATGCTTCCGGCCACGTCGCTTCCCACTTCCACATGCGAAGTGGCTTGCACGCCCTTGGTCTTCAGGCCGGCGAGCGAAACCTCAAAATGCTCTTCCGCCTTTTGCCGTCCGTCGCTGATGATCGACTGCTGCGAAACGCTCTCCGGCAGGGCGTAGCCCGGATACTCCGGAACCACATGTAAAAGAAACAGTTTCGAACCGAGCTTCTCGGCCAGCTCCGTTGCAGCCTCGAGCGCCATGTGCGACGAGGGACTGAAATCGATCGGTACAAGAATCTTGCCAGGAATCACACTGGGTGCCTGCGATGGGGGCATTGCGTTCTCCTTTAGAGCGCGGCCGTTTGGACCGCCGATTTTCGCATTTGATGATATCCGTTCGCCGCCAACCCTGGTCCGTGACCTGCGACACGTCAGTTCGCAGCCCTCAGCCGCCCAATGCTATTTTGGAACAACATGGATTCCCCCACTGCAAGTGTTCTGGGCGAGATCGGCCTGCCCGCACCGTTAAGCGAACTGGCCGCAAAGACATGGGACGTCATCATCGTCGGCGCCGGCCACAACGGCCTTGCCTGCGCCGCCTACCTCGCGCGCGCCGGCCAGCGCGTGCTGGTCATCGAGAGCCGCCCGCGCGTCGGCGGCGCCTGCACCATCGAAGAGCCGTTCCCCGGCGTGAAGATGTCGCCCTGCGCCTATCTCGCCGGCCTGCTCCATCCGCAAATTGTCGAAGAACTCGATCTCCCGCGCCGCGGCTATCAGTGGACACCCGCCGTCAACGGCCTCTTCGTGCCCTTCCTCGACGGCTCCAGCATCCAGCTCTGGGACGACGACGAGCGCTGCGCCGCCGAAGTCCGCGCCCTCGCGCCCGGCGATGAAGAAGGCTGGAAGGAGATGAACGACATCATCCGCCGCCTCCGCGATGCCCTCCGCCCCGCCGGCGACATCCGACCTCTGGCTCAACGAAGCCCCCACGCGCGACGAAATCGAGCACCGCCTCGGCAACGACGAAGAAGCCCGCTCCCTGCTCTTCGACTGGTCCATGGCCGAGTTCGTCGAGCGCTACATCGAAGACGAGCGCCTGCAAGTCGCCTACCTCGGCCAGGGCGTCATCGGCACCAACGCCAGCCCCTTCGACAAAGGCACTGCCTCCATCCGCTTCCATCACTCCTCCGGCCGGCTCGGCGGCATGCCCGGCATGTGGGGATACGTGCGCGGCGGCATGGGCATGGTCTCGTTCTACTTCTGCGACGCCGCGCGCGAGGCCGGCGCCACCGTCATCTCCGGCGTGCCCGTCGCCGAAATCCTCCCCGGCGAAGGCGTGCTCCTCGAAGGCGGCGAGCGCATCCATGCCCGCGTCGTCGTCTCCAACGCCGATCCGCGCCGCGCCCTCAGCCTGCTCGGCGCCTCCGCGGATTCAGCCTGGCGCGCGCAAGTCGAGCGCGTTCCCATCGAAGGCTGCACCGTCAAGCTCAACGTCCACCTCCGCGAGCTGCCCAACTTCACCGCGCGCCCCGGCACCAACCAGCCGCATCACTACGGCCAGATCAACGCCCCGCTCACCAAATCCGAGTGGCAATCCGGCTTTGCGGCGGCGCACCGCGGCGAACTCCCCGACCACCTCTGGTGCGAGCTCTACTTCCAGAGCGTTCACGACTCCACCGTCGCCCCCGCCGGCACCCACACCATGAGCGTCTTCGCGCAGTACGTGCCCTACACCTTCGCGCACGGCGACTGGAACTCCCGCCGCGACGAAGTCCGCAAACTCGCGCTCAATTCGCTCGCCCGCTTCTGCTCCAACATCGACACCGCCGTCATCGACGCGCAGGTCCTCGGCCCCCCCGACATCGAAACCAAGGTCGGCCTCACCGGCGGCCACATCTTCCAGGGCGAGTGCCTGCCGCCTACATGTGGGAGAAGCGCCTCACCGCGCGCACACCGATGAAGGGCTTCTACCTCTGCGGCGCGGCCACGCATCCCGGCGGCTCCGTGATCGGCGCCAACGGCCGCAACGCCGCCATGGCCATCCTCAAAGACCTCGCAAACTCCGGTAGTGCCGGCAATTATGTAGCGCCGGCAATCCTGTAGCCGCCGGTCTCCTGACCGGCTGTTGCGGGTGTCCGTCACCCGCGCTTGCGACTGTCGGTGCGCCACACCCTCGCAAGGTCCTTGTTTTGTCGCCGGGTGCCGCATCCTTCGCGCGTCTTGTGGTGGGATAGCAAGAACCTCAACCAGCCTCAGTTGGCGCCGAAGGCGCGTTGGCCGCACCGCGGTGCCGCAGTTGGCCGCACCGCAGGTGCCTCTGTTATCCTCCGCCCAATGTCCTCCATCCCCGCACTCAAACGCGGCATCCGCTTTCGCGACCTCACGCTCTTCTATGTCGCCGGCCTGCTCAGCATCCGCTGGTCGGCCACCGCCGCCTCCGCCGGCCCCAGCAGCCTCATCGTGTGGATCCTTGCCCTGGTGTGCTTCTTCGTTCCCCTCGCCGCCAGCGTCATGGAACTCTCCTCGCGCTACCCCGCGGAAGGCGGCCTCTATGTCTGGACGCAGAAAGCCTTCGGCGACGGCAGCGGATTCCTTGCCGCCTGGACCTACTGGATGAGCAACCTGCCCTACTTCCCCGGCGTGCTCTACTACGGCGCGGCCTCCATGCTCTTTGCCCTCGGCGCGCGCGGACACGCCCTCGCCGCCAGCCCGCTTTATTTCACGCTGTTCGCCTGCTCCGTGCTGGCGCTCATCACGCTGCTGAATATTCGCGGCGTCAACGCCGGCAAGTGGCTCAATAACGTCAGCGCCTTTGGAGGCATTCTTCCGCTTCTTCTCCTGCTGGTGCTCGCGGGGCTTTCGTGGTCGCACTTCGGATCGGCCACACACTTCACCGCATCCAGCATGTCGCTGCACTGGTCGGTCAAGAACGCCATCTTCTGGTCCACCATCTTCTTCGCGTTCGTCGGCGTCGAGGCCGGCTCGTTCATGGGCGACGAGATTGAAAATCCGCGCCGCACCATTCCACTCGCCATCCTCGCTGGAGGAACCATCGCCACGCTCGGCTACATTGGCGGCACCGCGGCGCTACTGGTCGCGCTGCCTTCCGATGCCGTCGGCGGCCCGGAAGGCATCATGAACGGCCTCCAAACGCTCACCTCGCGCCTTGGAGTCGGCTGGCTGCTTCCCATTGCTGCTCTCTTCGTCGCCGTCAACGCCATCGCGGGAGCATCCGCCTTTCTCTCGTCCACCTCGCGGCTGCCCTTCGTCGCCGGCATTGACAACTATCTGCCGCCCATCTTCGGCTCGGTACATCCGCGCTACCGCACCCCCTGGGTTGCCATCGGCGCATACGGCATCGCGGGCATCGTGGTGGCGCTCCTCGGCCAGGCCGGCACCACCGTGCACGGCGCTTACGACGTGCTGGTAAGCATGGCGGTACTCATCACGTTTCTGCCCTTCGTCTTCATCTTCGGGTCCATGATCCGCCTGCAGCGCGAGCCTGCGGGCCCGGAGGTACGGCGCGTGCCGGGCGGCAAGCCGGTGGCCATCGCACTCGGCATCCTGGGCATGGCGTCCACGCTCATCACCATCGTGCTCTCCGCCATCCCCGCGGACGACGAGCCCAACAAGCCCCTTGCAGTGCTGAAGATTGTGGGAGGCACCGCCGTCATGGTCGCCCTTGGCGTTGCCCTCTACCTCTTCGGACGCTACAAAGCCCGCCAGGCCCGCCTCGCTGCACCCCACACCACCGCCTGAGGACGCGCCAGCCAATCGCACAAACCCACCGTGCCCCATCCATCGCGCAGTCCTTTCGCGCGATGGGTGGGAAACCACAGAGCCTGACTCAGCCGGTCCTTGTTCTTGTTTTTCTTCGATGTCATTCCCGAAGGGAATCTGCTTTTGCCTATCAGGCACTCACCTCGCGCCCCGCAACAAACACCCGCGGCCGCGCCGGCGCCGCCACAAAATAAGCCAGCTCGCGATAATCCGTAAATTCATGAATCAGAAAATCGGCCTGCTTCCCCGCCTCAATCGAACCAACCTGATCCCCGAGCCCCAGGCTCCACGCCGCATTGATCGTCGCCGCCGTCAGCGCCTCCGCCGGCGTCAGCCGCATCTCTAAACACGCCAGCGACAACATGAACGGCATCGACGCCACCGGCGACGACCCCGGATTGAAATCCGTCGCCAGCACAATCGCCAGCCCCGCCTCCACCATCTTCCGCGCCGGCGGATACTGCGTCCGGCTCAGCGCAAACACCGATCCCGGCAGCAACACAGGCTGCACACCCGCCTCGCGCAACAACGTCAACACATCATCGGTCACCGTCTCCAGATGATCCGCCGTCGCCGCGCCCAGCTCCGCCGCCAGCGCCGCGCCCGTCCCCGGCCTGAACTGCTCCGCATGAATCCGCAGTCCCAGCCCATGCCGCTTCGCACTCTCCAGCACAACGCGCGTCTCATCCACCGTGAACGCGTGATCGTCGCAGAACGCATCGCAATACCGCGCCAGCCCCGCCGCTGCAACCTCAGGAATCAGCTCTTCCGCCACCCACCGCACATACTCCGCCCGGCCACCACACCTGGGTGCCCCATCCATCGCGCGGTCCTTTCGCGCGATGGGTGGGAGACCACCATCGCTCGTTCCACCCGTCAGAAACTCCGGCGGAACAGCATGCGCCGCCAGCAGCGTAGGCACCATCCGCGCCGGCCCTTCCTCATGCAGCCGCGCAATCACGCGCAGCATCTTCAACTCTGTCTCGTGGTCCAGCCCATACCCCGACTTCGCCTCGATCGTCGTCGTGCCGCCGCGCAGCATCCAGTCACGATGCCGCCGCGCCGCCGCCAGCAACTCATCCTCGCTCGCCTCGCGCGTCAGCCGCACCGTCCGCAGAATCCCGCCGCCCGCCGCCGCAATCTCCTGGTACGTCGCCCCCGCAATCCGCTTCTCAAACTCATCCGCGCGATTCCCCGCAAACACCAAATGCGTATGCGCATCCACAAACCCCGGCGTAACGCACCGTCCCTGCGCATCGATCACCGTCGCATCCGGCCGCGCCTTCGCCGCGATCTCCGCTGACGAACCAACCGCGACAATCCTGCCATCTTCGATCAGCAATCCTGCGTTCTCAATGATGCCGAGTTCGCGCAGTTCTGCGCCCCAGCGAGGCCTGGATGAGCCACCAAGCGTTACAAGGTGTCCGATGTTTTCAATCGCGATCATATTTCACTCAGGACGCGGCTAGATTCTATACAGGAAGAACTGGGAACTCTCCATCAGGCGGCGAGTATCGTGCGAAATGGAAATTGGCAAGACTCCAAATGTACAGGTCGTTCCAGTGAGAAAAGGTTGGGAGAACTCCGGTGTCTTTTCTCTTCCATGGCCGTACGTAGTCGTATCCTCGTTGAATGGCATTCCCGTTGATACATAACCACGGCTCGATTGCGTCCAGCGAGAGAGGACGATTCCCAAGGACCATCGGCCCTGTTCGTCGAATGGAATCGATATGCATGGTACCTTGTCGAAGCGCCTTGGCGGCGCCAATTGACTCGGATGTCGGTTGTCGTTCGCCATTCCAATCCAGCAACGCACCGAAGAACCACATTCGACTACTCCGTCCTTCCGAACGCAATTGCAGTATCCGACCGCACGCCCACGAATCGTTCTTCAATTTGAATCCCCAGAAATCTCCGGGAGTTAGTGAAAGGCTTGATTTGGGAATGAATGGATATTTCATGTCCAAAGGTATCTCGATCACTCGTTTGCCATGGGAATCTTAATCCCCTTCTCCCGCGCCGTCGTCTTCGCGACCTCATACCCCGCATCCACATGCCGCGCAACACCGATCCCCGGATCATTATTCAGCACCCGCGCAATTCTCCGCGCCGCATTCTCCGTTCCATCGGCAACCGTCACCTGCCCCGCATGCAGTGAATACCCCATGCCCACGCCGCCGCCATGATGAAAACTCACCCACGATGCGCCCGAAGCCGTATTCAGCAGCGCATTCAGGATCGGCCAGTCCGCCACCGCATCCGAGCCATCCAGCATCTTCTCCGTCTCGCGATAAGGACTCGCCACGCTCCCGGTATCCAGATGATCGCGCCCAATCGCCACCGGAGCACTCAGCTCGCCCTTGCGCACCAGGTCGTTCATCGCCTCGCCCATCTTCGCGCGATCGCCATAGCCCAGCCAGCAGATCCGCGCCGGCAGCCCCTGAAACGCAAACCGCCCCCGCGCCAGTTTGAGCCACCGCGTCAGAATCTCGTTCTCCGGAAACAGCTCCAGCGCCAGCTCGTCCGTGCGGTCGATGTCCTTGGGATCGCCGCTCAGCGCCACCCACCGGAACGGCCCCGCCCCCTCGCAGAACAGCGGCCGAATGTACTCCGGCACAAACCCCGGAATCAAAAACGCATCCGCGCACCCCGCATCGAACGCAAACCGGCGAATGTTATTCCCATAGTCGAACGCCACCGCGCCCGCCTTCTGCAAGGCCAGCATCGCATTCACATGCACCACCATGGACGCCGTAGAACGCCGCACATACTCCGCCGGATCTTTCTCCCGCAGCTCCGCGGCCTCTGCCAGCGATAACCCCTGCGGGATATATCCATTCAGCGGATCGTGCGCGCTGGTCTGGTCCGTAATCGCATCCACCACCACGCCGCGCCGCACAATCTCCGGCAGCACATCGGCGCAGTTGCCCACCAGGCCCACGCTCAGCGCGCGCCCTTCGCGCCGCGCGGCCTCGCACAGCTCCAGCGCCTCATCCAGCGTCTCGGCCAGCACATCGCAATAGCGCGTATCGATCCGCCGCTGAATCCGCGTGCGATCCACCTCGATGCACAGCACCACGCCGTCATTTAGCGTCACTGACAATGGTTGAGCCCCGCCCATGCCGCCCATGCCGCCCGTCACCACCAGCCGGCCCTTGAGCGAGCCGCCAAAGTGCCTGTCGGCCATCGACGCAAATGTCTGGAACGTCCCCTGCAGAATCCCCTGCGTGCCGATATAAATCCAGCTGCCCGCCGTCATCTGCCCATACATCATCAAGCCCTTTTTATCGAGCTCGTGGAAATGCTCCCAGTTGGCCCACTTGCCCACCAGGTTCGAATTGGCAATGATCACCCGCGGCGCCATATCGTGCGTCGGGAAAACCGCCACCGGCTTGCCGCTCTGCACCAGCAGCGTCTCCTCATTGCCCAGGTTCTGAAGCTCGCGCACAATTGCGTGATAGCAGTCCCAGTTGCGCGCCGCCTTGCCAATGCCGCCATACACCACCAGGTCGCTCGGCCGCTCCGCCACCTCCGGATCGAGATTGTTCATCAGGCAGCGCATCGCCGCCTCCTGCTGCCACCCCTTGCAGTTCAGCTTGCTGCCGCGCGGCGCGCGAATCACCGGAGCCGTTGTCATCACACTCATCTCTAAGCCTCTCCAAAATCATATTCGCCTCACTCCCCTCGTTTAATGCCGAATCCACCACATCGTCCCCCATTCGCAGTGGAATCCTCGCTCACTCACCCTCCTCAAATCGCATCCCCGATTGTCCCCGCGCCCCAGCCCCTTTATCCTCAAATCGTGCCCAACACTCTCGTAGAATGCGTTCCCAATTTCTCCGAAGGCCGCGACAAGGCCAAGGTCGACGCCATCGTTGAAGCCATGAAGATTCCCGGCGTTTCTCTCCTCGATCGCGAGATGGACGCCGACCACAACCGCTGCGTCATCACCCTGGTCGGCGAGCGCGAAGCCATTCAGGAAGCCGCCATTCGCGGCGTCGGCAAAGCAGCCGAGCTCATCGACCTCACGCAGCACCAGGGCGCACATCCCCGCATGGGCGCGGCTGACGTCGTCCCCTTCATCCCCATTGAAGGCGTCACCCTCGAGGACTGCGTCGCCATGGCGAAACACGTCGGCGCCGAAATCGCCCGCCGCTATCAGATCCCCGTCTACCTCTACGAAGCGGCGGCCCAATCGCCCGAGCGCCAGAATCTCGAGAACATCCGCCGCGGCCAGTTCGAAGGCATTCGCGAGGAGATCGCCACCAACCCCGCCCGCCAACCCGACTTCGGCGAACCACGCGTGCATCCTACCGCCGGAGCCACCGTCGTGGGCGCGCGCAAGCCCCTCATCGCCTACAACATCTTCCTCTCGACCGCTGACGTCGACATCGCGAAGAAGATCGCCAAAGCCGTCCGCTTCTCCACCGGCGGACTCCGCTTCGTCAAAGGCGCCGGCTTCCTCGTCCGCGGCCAGGCACAGGTGTCGATGAACCTAACCGACTTCGAGCAGACGCCCATCCACCGCGTCTTCGAGTTCGTGAAGCGCGAAGCCGCCCGCTACGGCGTCACGCCCACCTCCAGCGAGATCGTCGGCCTCATCCCCAAGCTCGCCCTCGAGCAGGCAGCCGAGTGGTTCCTCCAGGTTGAAAACTTCGACTCCTCCCTGATCCTCGAAAACCGCCTCGCGGCCGTGACGACCGGCAAGATGGCAGTGGGTGGTCTCAGGGCCGGAATCGAGCCCTTCATCGAGCAGCTCGCCGCTCCCACCGCCACGCCCGGCGGCGGCAGCGCCGCGGCAGCCGCCGGAGCCATGGCCGCAGGCCTCGCCCACATGGTCGCGGCCATGTCCCGCGGCAAAAAAGCCTACCTGCAATACGAGTCACAGCTCAGCGAAGCCATCCCCCAACTCGCCCAGCTCCGCGAAGAGCTTACGCAAGCCATCGACGCCGACGCCGAGTCCTACAACGTCGTCATGAAAGCCTACAAAGCCGCCCGCGAAGCCACCAACGGCCAAAGCCTCATCAACGCCGCCCTCCAGACCGCCACCACCGTCCCCCTCGGCGTCGCCGAGCGCGCCGCCGCCATCGCGCAGTTGGTCCAGCGCCTCCGCCCATCACCAACCCCAACATGGCCTCTGACCTCATCACCGCCGCCGCGCTCGCCAAAGCCGCCCTCACCGGCGCCCTGGCCAATGTCGACATCAACCTTGGCTCCATGAAGCCCGAAACCCCCGAAGAGCACGACTTCCTCACCCGCACGCAGGAGCTGGCCGCAGCCCTGAAGGCCCAGGCCGAACAAGCGTTCTGATTGTCCAGGGAATACGAAGCGGTCGCCGGGGAAAAGGAAACGCGGCCTTCTCGCCCGCGCGAGCATGGCCCAACTCCCCCCCAGATTCGATGCGGTACCTAGATGTAACTATGACCAGATTGGCCTGTCAAGCGCTTTCCTTTGTCCCTGGCGGAAAAGGTGGCCGGAAATCAACCTGCCCGGCCCGTCAAATCAAGTATCCTCGTGTGGATGGTCAATTTAGCCCCAATTTGAGGTGCTGAGTGCCAACCGCACGACGGTTTTTCTTTGCTGTACTTGGAATCCTGTTTTTAGCCGCAACCACACAAGCGATACTGGCAGCCGAAACGCCGCAGAAGCAGGCCTTCGTCCGCCTCGACCGGGTTACCGCTTCCCGGCCTATCCCAACCGGCATCGAGATCCATTCGGGCCCTGCCATCCTGCAGATCACCGCCCTCCGCGACGACATCCTTCGCGTCCGCGTCGCCCCGGCCGGCCATCTGCCTGAAGACGCCTCCTGGGCCGTCCTCCCTGAGTCCCGCACCGCGTCCGTCCCGGTCACGCCGGAGAACTCCGGCGCCGCCGTCGGATTCAAAACCGCCAAGCTGCGCGTCTCCATCCACAAGGACCCGCTCGAGCTCCACGTCACCGATCTCGCCGGCCACATCATCCTCGAAGACTTTCCGGGCCGCTCCATCGAGTACCACGGCAACTCCTTCCGCGTGTACATGCGGTCCCCCGCCGACGAGCACTACTTCGGCCTCGGCGACAAGCCCGGCCCCCTCGACCGCCGCAACGAGGCCTTCACTGACTGGAACACCGACGCCTTCGGCTGGCAGGAGTCCACCGACCCCATCTACAAGGCCATCCCCTACTTCATCACCCTCCGCCGCGGCGTCGCCGCCGGCGTCTTCCTCGACAACACCTGGCGCACCTCGTTCGACTTCAACAAGGAATACCGCGACGCCTACTCCTTCGGCTCCGAGAACGGCCCGCTCGACTACTACATCGTCTACGGCCCCGAGCCGAAAGCAGTCGTCGAATCCTGGGCCTGGCTCACCGGCAAAACCCCGCTGCCGCCGCTCTGGTCGCTCGGCTTCCAGCAGTCGCGCTACAGCTACTACCCCGAGACCGAAGTCCGCCGCATCGCCAACCGCCTCCGCTCTGAGCACATCCCCTCTGACGTGCTCTGGCTGGACATCGACTTTCAGTTGAAGAATCGGCCCTTTACCGTTGATCCGCAAACCTTTCCGCACTTCGACCAGATGATCCAGGACCTCAAGGCGCAGCACTTCAAGACCGTCGTCATCACCGATCTGCACGTCGCCAATCTGCCCAATGCCGGCTACAAACCCTACGACGAAGGCAAGGCCGGAGACCATTTCGTCAAGAACCCTGACGGCTCCATCTTCACCGGCGTGGTCTGGCCCGGGCCCGCGGTCTTCCCTGACTTCACCCACAAGCCCTCGCGCGAGTGGTGGGGCACGCTTTATTCCGACTTCGTGAAGCAGGGCGTCGCCGGCTTCTGGAACGACATGAACGAGCCCTCCGTCTTCCTCGTTCCCAACAAGACCATGCCGGACGACACGGTCCACCGCATTGAAGAGCCCGGCTTCGTCACGCGCACCGCGCCGCACCTCGAGATTCACAACATCTTCGGCATGCAGAACAGCCGCGGCACCTACGAAGGCCTGCTCAAGCTCGCCCCTGACTCGCGCCCCTTCGTCATGACCCGCGCCAGTTACGCCGGCGGGCATCGCTACGCGGCCACCTGGTCAGGCGACAACTCGGCCACCTGGAACCACCTCCGCCAGACCACGCCGCAACTGCTCAACCTCGGCCTCAGCGGATTCTCCATGTCCGGCGCCGACGTTGGCGGCTTTGCCGGATCGCCCCAGCCGGAGCTGCTCACTCGCTGGCTGCAGATCGCCGCATTCCAGCCCATCGACCGCGACCACTCCGCCAAGGGCACCAATCCCCAGGAGCCGTGGGAGAACGGCACGCCTGAGGATCTCAACATCCGCCGCCGCTATATCGAAGAGCGCTACCGGCTGCTGCCCTACCTCTACACCACCGCCGAAGAGATGAGCCGCACCGGCCTGCCCATCATGCGACCGCTCTTCCTCGAATTTCCCGGCGACCCCGGAGCCGCCGCCGCTCCCGTCGATCCCACCATCGACAGCGAGTTCCTCCTCGGCCCCGACATCCTCGTCGCCAACAGCCCCTTCCCTGACGAGATGGACAACTACTTCGTCAATCTGCCGCCCGTCGGCTGGTTCGACTACTGGACCGGCGAGCGCATCGAAGGCGCCACCCCGCACAAGGCCATCGACAACACCGAAGCGCCTCCGGGCGTGCAGGAACAGCGCACCCTCGACACCCTGCCGGTCTTCGTCCGCGCCGGCGCCATCATCCCCGAGCAGCCCCTCGTCCAAAGCACCGACGAGAAGCCGCAGGGCCCCCTGACCCTCCGCGTCTATCCGCCCACAGGCTTCAACAAAGACTGTAAGGGTAGCCTCTATCTCGATGACGGCACGAGCTTTGCCTACAAGAAGGGCGCCTTCCTCCGCGAGGAGTTCACCTGCCGCCTGATCGACAAAGGCATCGTGGTCACCGCAGCCACGCCGAAGGGAACCTTCGCGCCGTGGTGGAGACTCGCTTCAGATTGAGGTCTACGGCGCCACCAAACCCGCCGCCGAGGCCAGCGCCGCCCCGCTCGACGGATCCTCGAAGCCACTGCAGATCTCCACCGCCTACGACGCCGAGCACCACCGCATCATCGCCCTGGTCCCCGACACCGGCTCCGGCCTCGAACTGCAACTCACCTACTGATCACCCACGCACGAAGCACCGTGCCCCATCCATCGCGCGGTCCTTTCGCGCGATGGGTGGGAGAGCACAACCCGATGTGAGCAGGTTTCGCGGAGGGGCCCGACTTTCACAGCTTGGTGAAAAACTGGCTGTTTCTTGCCGAAGCTCTCTGGAGTCGGATTTTTCGGCCGCCGCCTGGGCGGATTATCAGGTTGATGTTGGTCTCTGCCGGCCGTTTTGCGACCAGCAGAGACACGTCTCCCCGCTCAGGCGTGGGCTTGAATCGGGATCAGCTTGCTCATGCGCAGCAGATTGTGCGCGGCTGCGGCCAGCTGAAACAGCCAGTCGACTCGCTTCAGTCCGCGCAGCTTGATCTGGCGCAACTTGTCCTGCTTTATCCAGCCGAACACCTTCTCCACCAGCTTACGCTTCTTCTGGCTCACGATCAGACCCGGATCGTTCCGTTCGCTTGTGGTGAGCCAGTTACGCCACTTCGGTTGGGCTCGTACTCGGCCACATGCGGAGTTACCTGCTGGCTGCGCAGCGTGCTCACGAATCGCTCCTCTTGATAGCTCTTGTCGGCGCCCAGTGTCATGCGCTTGCCGCGCTTGAGGCCCTCGATCATCTTCAGCGCCGCCTGTCGTTCGGCTGCGTTGCCCGCCTCGGTGGCCATGGCTGCTACCACCAGCCCGTTGCGGTTTTCTGTCATCACATGGCCGAGATAGCTCGGCACTACTGCGGCTGAGCCGCTCTTCCTGTAAAGCCGCGCCTCCGGGTCCGTGGTCGACTGATTCGTGTCGCGCAGTAGCTTGCGGCCCCGCGTCCCGGTGCCTCGGTCCGGCGGTTCAGACTTCTCCTTGAAGCTGCGCCGGCTCGCCCAGGCCTTCAACAGTGCCGTCTACCGTGAAGTGCTCCTCGCTCAGCAACTGGTGCGCCCGCGCCTCTTCCACCACTGCCAGCAGCAACTGCCGGCTCGCCTCACCTGCGATCAAACGCGCCCGGTTCTTGCTGAACACCTTCACATCCCACACCGCATCGTCCATCTCAAGGCCCACAAACCAGCGGTAGAGAATGTTGAAATCGATCTGCTCCATCAACTGCCGCTCCGAGGGATCGTGTAAAGAATGATCAGAACTGGGCACGCAACAGACGTTCCGGTGCGATCGACGGCCGACCCGTCTCCGAATAAAGCTCATCGAAAACCGCGTCCATCTTGGCAAGAGCCCGGTCGGCCATCGCTCGTATCCGCCGCATCGGATGGTCGGCCGGACCCGCTGTTCCATCGTTACGGAACTTAACTCGAGGATGCTGCTGATCGTCGCCGCGCATACCAACTTCTTAAACCAAAGCCTTGTGGAGAAAAAGTGACTCCCTTGGGACTTTTTCACCAAGCTGTTCAGTCGTTGTGGCGATCCAACCCAGCCATTAAGGCGCCGGTATGTACCAAGTGCTTCATCGTTTTGGGAGCAGAGGGATGGGCATCTTTGGTGTTGATGCTCGGAGCAGCCTTGGCAAGCACCTACTTTATCTCGAAGTGGGGCATAGTATTTCTCATCGGGATTTCGCGCAGGCTCTTTCACACTGTGCCGGAGTGGCTCGTGTCCCGTGGATTCGCAGAGATATTCGTCTGCGCCATAGTTGTTGGAGCCGCTTGGTTCTTCGGAAACTTTAGAGATCGCTTTCTGCGACGCGATCACTTGAAGGTGTCGATCACCGATTATCAGAACGACTGGGTAGAATTTGTAGTCAGCGACACGTCATACTCCGAACAACTTGAGAAACACTCGGAGATCTTTTCCTAGTACGCCTTCAAACAAGCCATGGAAATGCCGGGGCATGGAAAGCCGAAAAACCCGCCGAAAACCCCGACCAGAGGTACTCTCACCGCACGGGGCTTGTAAACCGTGTCCCCTGTCATTTTAAATTTTCCACAGTTAATTTATAGATCTTTCCCGTGTATTTACTCAAAATCATTTGCGCCTCCGGTCCGGTCGTCGCTTTCCGCGACACGGTCGCCGATTTCGCCGTTAAGGATTCAAGAGGGCCTCGCCCGCCGCATCCGCGCATGCGACCCCTGCCGGAACCGCTGCTGCATGGCCCGCCCAAACAGCCACCCCAGCCTCGCCAGCGCATGCCGCGGCCGCGACACCGCCTCTATCAAATACAGCACCCGTCCCGATGAGCGGTCGAGCTCAATCACGAACCGCTCCTGCCCTTCCTCCACATGCCGCACGGTCGTCACATACAGAAACCCGAACCGCTCAGGCGTATCCACCGTCTCCGTAATCCGGCTCAGGTTCAACGACCACAATCCCGCCGTACGCGCCTCGACCACGACCAGTTCCCCCTCGCGCACACTCGCTTTGGGATTGGCCACCCGCACCCAGCCCAGGTCGAACTCGGACCACTGCTCCAGCGCCCGGCGCGCCCGCGCAAACGCGTCTTCCCCCCGTCCGATCTCGGAGAGAGAAACATCGTGCGCAAATCCCCATGGCAGCTTGGAGACCGTCAGCCCATCGCGCAGGCTCAGCACGGCCGGGCAATCCGGCCGCAGCTCCGCCGCCCGCGTCAGCTCAACCTCAATTGCCTCTTGATTCGGCCGCTTTAACCTGAACACCGGATCAGTATCGCAGCCCGCACGCAGCGTCAGCGGCGGGTCTGCTTCTGGAGGTCCGCTTCGAAGTCGCGCTGCTTCTCTTCGACGAATGCTTTATAGCCGGAGGGGTCGAGGAAGGCATTCTTGTCGCCGGCCTGCAGGCGCGCGTATTTCTCCTTGAGGCCAAAGTAGCTGGCGTGCGCGCCGAGGAACACATCGCACGGCAGAGACTTCAGCACTTCGAACTGATGGCGGAAATCGCCAGCAATCTGCGGGTAGGCCTTGTTGTTCACCAGCTTGTAGCTCGAAAGCACGTTGGGGCTGCCGACGATGACGACGTGGAGCGTCCTCCCTGCTTCGGTGACGTCCATGGTCCAGGTGACGGTTCCCATGGTGTGGCCGGCGGTCTTGTGCGCGGTGAGGATTGTGCCGCCGAGCGAGACCGTGTCGCCGTCGTGGAGGATACGGTCGACGTGTGCGGGCGCGAACCAGTACTGCTTGTCGCGGCCCAGAGCAAAGTCGCTGCGGCCGCCGGATTGGACGAGGGGAACATCGCCGTCCATGACTTCGTATTTGGCGCCGGTCTGCTTGAGGATGGCGGCGCTGCCGGCGGCGTGGTCAGAGTGCGCGTGACTGATGAGCAGGATTTTGGTGTCGGACCAATGGAAGCCGAGCTTCTCGACGCTCTGGCGGATCTGCGCGGGCGAGGAGGTCAGGTTGCTATTGATGAGGATGTTGCCCTGGGGCGTGGTGACGAGGAAGGCGGCGAGTTCTTCGCTGCCGACGTAGTAGAGGTTGCCGGCGATGCGGAACGGGGGGAAGGCGCGGGTCCAGGTTGGGTCGACCGCGTAGGCGCGGAGGGTGAGAGCGAGAAGGGCGAAGATCAGAATTCTGAGACGCATGGCTACCTGCAGGTTGAGGTCTGTGGTTTCCCACCCTGAACGCAAAGTACGCGTTCAGGATGGGGCACGGGACCGTTGTGGTGGGTCAGCTTCCTAAAAAGCGGGTTCTTCCCCTTCGTGGCACTCCGGGTCAGAATGACAAATCTTGGTTAAGTGGGGGCCTTTTCCAACAGGATTTGTTTGGCGGTTTCGATGGCTTGTTCGAGACGGACGCCGCGGGAGCCTTTGACCAGGACGACGTCGCCGGGGCGAAGATTTTCGGCGAGCCAGCGGCCCGCGGCTTCGGCGTCGGGGAGGAAGATGGAGGCGACTCCGCTGCTGCAGGCGGCCGCGGCGATGTGCTGCGCGTTGCCGCGCACGCCGACCACAAAGTCGATGCCTGCCTCGGCGGCGGCGTTGCCGCTCTCAGTGTGGAGGCGGGGCGCGTGCGATCCGAGTTCGAGCATCTCCCCGGCAATGAGAATGCGGCGCTGCGCGGGGCGCGAAGCGAGCGTGCGGATCATGGAGCGCAGGGCTTCGGGATTGGAATTGTAGGCGTCGTTGAGGATGGTGGCGCCTGCGAGCGCGATGGTTTCGCCGCGCTTGTCGGCGGGCGTGAGCGTGGCGAGAGCGGCGGCCGCGGCCGCGACTTCAACGCCGGCTTCGCGCGCGACGGCGAGCGCCGCCATCACGTTCAAAGCGTTGTGCGCGCCGACGAGTTTGAGCGCGAGGGTCCGCTGTTCGTTTCCGGCGCGATACTGGATGCGGAGGCCGTGCTCGTCTTCGGCGACGTCGACGATCTGCGGATCGGCGCAGGGGCCGCGGCCAAAGTAGACAGCGTGTCCGGCGAAGTCGCGGCCGAACTGCGAGACGTAGGGGTCGTCGCAATTGAGGAAGGCGACGCCGGTGGCGGGAAGCGACGCGACCAGCTCAAACTTGGCGCGCGCAATGCCGGCCTGCCCGTCCTCGAAGTTCTCCACGTGCGCCATGCCCACGTTGGTGATGACACCCCAGTCGGGGCTGGCGATGCGGGCCAAGGCGGCAATCTCGCCGAGGTGGTTCATGCCCATCTCGACAACCGCGAACTCATGCTCCGGCTCGATGCGCAGCAGTTGCAGCGGCAGGCCGTAGTTGTTGTTGAGATTGCCTTGCGACTTGAGGACGTTGAACTTTGCGCCGAGCGCGGCGGCGATGGCGTCTTTGGTAGTGGTTTTGCCGGCCGAACCGGTGACAGCGATGACGCGCTTGCCCCAGCGGCGGCGCACGTGGGTGCCGAGCGATTGCAGCGCGGTGAGCGGATCGTCGACCACCAGCAGAGGAACGGGGACGGGCAGAACGGAGAGCGATCCCACGCGCGCCCGCGACACAACGGCGGCTGCCGCGCCGCGTTGCACCGCCGCGGCAATGAAATCATGGCCGTCGAATCGCTCGCCTTTTACGGCAAAGAAGAGCTCACCGGGTGCGACGGTACGGGAGTCGATGGAGTAGCCCTGAACCAGAATCGCGCCGGGACTCGAAATGGCCGGCAGCACATCGAGCACCGCTCCGGCGCCCATGGCTGCTTCTGCAAGAGTCAGTTTCACTGTTTCAATAGCCTATCCCATTGGGGTGTGCGAAGCGGGTTGTTTGCCCGTTGCTCATAGTCACAAATCAGTGAGGGCGGCGCGAGCGACTTCAGCGTCGTCAAAGGGGACGGTGCGGTCGGCGAGGATCTGCTCCTTTTCGTGACCCTTGCCGGCGATGAGAACAACATCGTTAGGCCTGGCTTCGTGGACGGCAAGAGCGGATGGCAGCGGCTCTGTCGGGCTCGACGATGTAAGCCGTACCGGTGGCCTTGAGCGCAGGCACGATTTCAGCAAGGATGGCGTAGGGATCTTCAGAGCGCGGGTTGTCGCTGGTGGCAATGACATAGTCGCTTCCCTCTCCAGCGGCCTTTCCCATCTTGGGACGCTTGGTGCGATCGCGGTCGCCTCCGCAGCCGAAGACGGTGAGGATGCGACCGCCGGAGTTGCGCGGCCATCTGGCGCGCCAGGCCGGTGAGATTGCGCAGGGCGTCGTCGGTGTGCGCGTAGTCGACGATGACCGTGAACGGCTGGCCTGCATCGACGGGCTGAAAGCGGCCGGGCACCGGCTGCAGCGTGCGGGATGGCGGCGGTCAATTGATCAAAGGACATGCCACGCGCGTGGGCCGCTGCGACGGCGGCGAGCAGATTGAGGATGTTCACTTCTCCGGCCAGATGCGACGTGACCTGCGCGGAGCCGGCGGGTGTTTCCAGCGTGAAGACAGCGCCGCCGGGAGTGAGTTTGTGATCGACGGCGCGCCAGTCACCCATGCCGATGCCGTAGGTGCGGACTTCCGCGCCTGCTCTGCGAGCGGCGGCGGCGAGCTGGCGGGCGCGGTCGTCGTGCGCATTGATGACGGCGACGCGGGGCGCGGGGTACACCGTGCCGTCGAAGAGAAGACGCTTGGCGGCGTAGTACTTCTCCATGGTCTGGTGATAGTCGAGGTGGTCGCGGGTGAGGTTGGTGAACACGGCAACGTCGAAAGGGATTCCGGCGGCGCGGCCCTGGTCGAGCGCGTGGCTTGAAACCTCGGAGATGAGCTCGGTGGCGCCGCGCGCAACGCCTTCGGCGATCAGCTCGAAGAGATCGCGGGACTCCGGCGTGGTGTGGATGGAGGGGCGGACTTCGCCGGCGACGTGGTACTCGATGGTGCCGACCAGCACGGTTTTGCGGGAGTCGAAGTTGAGCAGCGCTTCGGCGAGGAAGGCGGTGGTGGTCTTGCCGTTGGTGCCGGTGATGCCGATGGCGGCCAACGCGCGCTCGGGGTGGCCGAAGAAAGCCGCAGAGGCCTGGGCGAGGGCGCGGCGGCCGTGTTCGACTTCGAGCACGGGGATTTCGGGGTGATAGACGGTGAGGTGGTCGAAGCTGGTCGACGAGTCAGTGAGGATGCCGGCGGCGCCCGCGGCAATGGCCTTCTCGACAAATTTGTTGCCGTCGGTGGAGCCGCCTTTCATGGCGACGAAGACGGAGCCGGGGCGGACACGGCGGGAGTCGTATTCAATGCCGGCGATGGGACGGACGGTGTCCCCCTGCGCGCCGACGTGGGTGATTTCCTGGATAAGTTCGTTCCACTGCATCGGGTTCCATTGTAGTTGGCGAGAGGTGAAAGCGGGTTCTTCGCCTGCGGCCCAGCACGACAAAGTCTTGCTTCGTGGTGGGTCGATTTGCGGGGTAGGGTCTTGGCCGATTAAGCTGGCATCGAATCCCCCATGAGCGATCTTTCGAATGCATACCCCGACCGCAGCAACCGCGCCCTGTGGGTAGTGGTTGTGGGAGCGGCATTGCTGGCGGTTTTTGTCTTGCTTGTTCTGATTCCAACGGTGCTGGTCAGGACAGGCGTGTGGTCACCCTTTGGCATGAACATGGGCCGCACCACGCGCATCGACACGTCGGCGCCCGCGGTGGTCGAAAAGATCCGGCAACTGTCGCGGCTGGAGTCGGTGAACTATTCCGTCGACAAGATTGTGGAGGGGAACCGGCAGACGCCGGGGATTCCCAACTTTCTTGCCGGAGACCGGATGCTCTTTATCGCGCACGGCGACGTGATTGCCGGCGTGGACCTGACGCAGTTGGGCAAGAACGACGTGCACGTGGAAGGCGACTCGGCAAAGGTGCATCTGCCCGGCGGCGCAGATCCTGGTGACACACATCGACAACGCGCGCAGCCGGGTTTACATGCGAACCACGGGGCTGCTGGTTCCGGCGGATCCAAATCTCGAGTCGCAGGTGCGCCAGGCGGCGGAGGATCAGATCCGGCAGGCCGCGGTAGACGACAAGATTCTGGAGAAGGCGCGCGACAATGCGCGCGTGACCGTGACCGGGCTGCTTTATGCGCTGGGTTTCAAGAAGGTCGACGTGCAGTGAAGGCGGGCGTTGTTCAGGAAGCGGCCGGGCCCGGATCGCGGCAGACCCACCACAGGACTTCGCCGAAGATTTTCCATTTCGAGGCGTTGCTGACGTCGAGCGGCATGTAGCGATGATTGGCCGAGATGAGCAGATCAGCAGCCTCAAGCCGCTGCAGACGCGCAACCTTGAAGCCGAGATCGCGATGCGACACGACGACGATCTTCCTGTTGAGTTGGTCGCGATCGGTGACCGCAGTGTCGACAAAGAGTATGGCGCCGGCGGGGATGGCGGGCATCATCGAGTCGCCCTCGAGGTGCATGCCGATCATGTGCTCGGGATTGGGGCACCAGGCCAGCGGAGCCAGAAGCAGTTCTTCGACTTCCACTTCGGCAAGACTCACGTTCTCATGGGGCGGAATGCGGTCGCCATAAGCGGAGGCGCGAAGCAGCGGGATGGCCACGGCGCTCGCGGCTCCTGCCACTGCTTGGAGACGCGCTTGCCGGCGACGACATTCATCTCCTCCAGGTTGACGCGGAGTGACGAGGTGGCCCGGTGCAGGCTGGCGTCCGGGAGATTGGCGACGTCCATGCCGGCCCGCTCCCAGAAATAGACCGCATCGCGGCGCGGAGCGAGGTTGCCGAGGGCGACGTAACCCTCGGCGGTAGGCTCGTGTTTTCCCTGTATCCAGCGAGAGACAGTGGCGGGCGAAACGCCGAGCCGTTCCGACAGGCGTGCCTGGGTCATTTTTAGGTCAGAGATGAGGCGCAGAATTCGTTCGGCCCACTCCGGCACCTGGGGACTCTGTGCCGCTAATTGAAGACTCCGATGTCAAACTTTAACCTTCCCGTAAGTTATTCCATCCATGGAATTTCTCGGATGGAAAACAAGTTCTAGGCCCGTGCAGGTATCCTAGCAGGATTTTTTCTGCATCTAATCCCTCTGGATTCGTCCAAGCTTAACTTGTGTCAGACCGGGAAGTATCGCCTGCGAATGAGGCTGGGACCGGCAACGGGAATGCCGAGGCCGCTATACGAGGGACGCGAGACCGGGATTTGCGATTAAGCAAGACGCATGATGAGTTTTCATTGGGGCAACAAGGCTTCATCCGGGTCATAAAAAATTCATATATCTGCATTGCCACTCCACCTGGGAACGTTCTTATTCCGCCATTGAGGCCCGGGCGCGGTAGAAGAGCTGGCGATCGCGGCAAGGAGCAAGAACATGCCAGGTCTACCAGGCAGCCGCAAGATCATGGTGGTCGACGATGAAGAGACGATCGCCGACACGCTGGGTTTGATTTTTTCTTCCAACGGATACGACGCGCGCAGCGCCTACTCAGCCGAGGAGGCGCTGGAGATGCTGGAGGTGTGGCGTCCGGACCTGGCGATTATCGATGTGGTGTTGCCGGGCATGAACGGCATCGAGTTTGCCATCTTTCTGAAGGCCAGCTATCCCGACGTGCATTTTCTGCTCTTCAGCGGCCAGCCGGGAACAGGCGGGCTTCTGGAAGACGCGAAGAAGAAGGGACACCTGTTCGAGATTCTGGCGAAGCCTCTGCACCCCACGTTCATGCTGGCCACGGTGGCGAATATGCTGTCATCGCCGCCAGCGGATGCGTGCCATCTGACGAATTGAAAAAAGCAGGGAACAGGCAACAGGGATCAGGGAACAGAAAACCTGGGCCCCGGGGCGGTCTGTGCGCACCTTGTCTACGATTACTTGCTGGCGGCGATCATCTGGGCGGCGTGCTGGAGGCTGGTTTCGGTGACGGTGGCGCCGGAGAGCATGCGTGCGACTTCGTGGGTGCTCTGGCGCTGATCGAGAAGGCGGATCTGCGTTTTAGTGCGGCCGTCGGATTCGCGCTTGTCGATGAGGAAGTGCTGGTCAGCGAAGGCGGCGATCTGCGGCAGGTGCGTGACGCAGAGTATCTGCTGGCCGCGGCTGAGGGCTTTGAGCTTCTGGCCGACGGCTTCCGCGGCGCGGCCCGCCGATGCCGATGTCGATTTCGTCGAAGACGAGAGTGCGCGGCGTCGGCGTCTTCCTCTTGCTTTTCGACGTGGTTTCTTCGACGGCCACTTTGAGCGCCAGCATGACGCGGCTCATTTCGCCGCCTGAGGCGATTTCATGCAGCGGCTTCACCGGCTCGCCCGCGTTGGTGGCGATGCGGTATTCGACTTCGTCCCATCCGGCGGCGGACCAGTGCGGCTGGCTCTCGTTCGAGGCGACATCGATCTCGAACCGGACTTTCATGGCCAGCGAGTTGATCTGCGTTTCGGCCTGTTTCGCGAGGCGGCCGGCGGCGGCTTTGCGTTCGGTGGTCAATGCGGCGGCGGCTTTGCGGTATTCCGCGGCGGCGTGATCGACTTCGGCGCGAAGGCCTTTCAGAATCTCATCGCGATCTTCGACTTCAGAAAGTTTGCGGGAGACATCTTCGCCGAAGGCCAGGATCTCGGCGACCGTCTTGCCGTATTTGCGCTTGAGGCGATCGAGGATGGCGAGGCGGTCTTCAATCTCGGCGAGGCGGTCAGGGCTGGCGTTGATGCGCTCGGCGTAATCGCGAAGGCTGGTGGCGACGTCGTCAATGATGGCGCGCGCGGACTGCGAGCTGCTGCACGGACTCAGTGAACTTGCCGTCGTAGCGGGCCAGCTCCTCCACGTGCTTGATGGCGGCGCGCAGACAGACCTCGGCGGAGATGCCGCCTTCATAGAGCTGATCGAATGCGCCCATGGCCGCGGCGTAGAGCTTTTCGGCGTTGGCGAGCACGCGCTTCTCGGTTTCGAGGGCTTCGTCTTCGCCGGGCTCGAGTTTGGCGGCGTCGATCTCTTTGGACTGATAGCTCCACAGATCGACCATGCGCAGGCGGTCCTGCTCGCCTTCGAGCAGATCGGCGAGCTTCTCGCTGGCCTGCTTCCACTTGGCGTGCGCATGCGGCGACGGCGTCGAGCGAGATGCCGGCGAAGCGGTCGAGCAGATGGCGCTGCTGGCCCTGGTCGAAGCTGTTCAGGGTTTCGGTCTGGGCGTGGACGAGGGCCAGTTCCGGCGCGAGTTGCTTGAGGACGGCGACGGTGGCCGGCTGGTTGTTGACGAAGACTCTTCCCTTCCCGGTGGCAAGAATTTCGCGGCGGAGGATGACCTCGGTGCCTTCGACGTCGATGCCGTTTTCTTCGAGGATGGCTTCGGCGCCGGGCGTCGCTTCAAAGACGCACGAGACGACGGCGCGGTCGGCGCCGTGGCGGATGACCTCAGCCGACGACTTGCCGCCCATGAGCAGTGCGAGGGCATCGACGAGGATGGATTTGCCCGCGCCGGTTTCGCCCGTGAGCAGGTTGAGCCCCGGCCCGAAGACGGCGATGGCGTGGTCGATGACGGCGTAGTTTTCTGCGCGCAATTCTATGAGCATTTTTCTCTTGGACTTCGGACATTATCGGGCCGCGCCGAGACTCGGCCAGATCCGCTCTTGCGATAGAAAGAATCGCAAGAGCTGCCCCCTCATCTTCTCCGCTCGCCCGTGGCTATCCGAGCGCAGCATAGCATGACGGGCGTAGCCGCGTGCCTTTCAGGGCACATCCAACCGAACAGGGGGCATCTGTTCGATAACTTGGATCGCACCTGTACGTCTGATACCGTTAATGATGAGGTGAATGGCGATTTTTACCCCTCTAGCCTTTGCTTTTCTGTTGCAGAGTGATGCTTCCGCGGCAGCCCCAGAAGGTGGGCTGGCGCACGGCATGACTTCGCTGATGTCGCTGCTGAACAACATCGGCCCGGTGGCGATGGCTGTGCTCATCGTTCTGTTGTTGTCGAGCATTTATTCCTGGACAATCATCCTGGGCAAATGGGCCACGTTCCGCAAGGCGACCAATGCCAGCCGCCGTTTTGTGCGCACGTTCCGCAAGGCGAGCCGCCTGCAGGAGATTGCGGCGATCACCGGCGACTATAAGGACAGCCCGCTGGCGCAGGTGTTTGAAGACGTTTATGAGACCTACAAGCGCCAGACCGGCGGGACCGGCGCGCCGCGCAACCTGACGCCTCTGGAGCGCAGCGCGCAGACCGCGGCCAGCGAAGCGGTGACGAGCCTGGAACGGCGGCTGACTTGGCTGGCGACGATCGCGGCTGTAAGCCCGTTTGTGGGATTGTTTGGAACCGTGATGGGCGTGGTCGATGCGTTTCTTGGACTGGGCACGGCCGGAGCAGCCACGCTGCGCGCCGTGGCTCCAGGCATTGCGGAAGCGCTGATCACCACGGCCGCCGGATTGTTTGTCGCGGTGCCAGCAGTGGTGGCTTACAACCAGTTCACGGCACGCATTCGCGTGTTTGCCTCGGCCATCGATGACTTCTCGCGCGAGCTGCTGAATTCTCTGGAAGAGATCCAGGTGAGGCCGTCGGCCGCGGCGGCGACAACGCCCATCTCATCGCGCCCGCTTTCTGAAGCCGGCCGCGAGCTTCCGTCGCGAGGTTAGCCCGTGGCCTTTACAACATCGCGTGGCCGAACCCAGACTTCGCTGGCGGAGATCAACATCACGCCGCTGGTGGACGTTGTGCTGGTGCTGCTGGTGATCTTCATGATCACTGCGCCGGTGCTGCAGTCGGGCATTGAGGTGGCGGTGCCGAAGACGCGCACGGTGAAGGAGATTACCGAGCAGCGGCTGGTGGTGACGATCGACCGCGATCAGCAGGTGTTCCTGGGCGACTCGCTGGTGAATGTGCACGACCTGGGGCAGAAGCTGCACGAGGCCAGCACGGGCGGCGATGCGGTGAAGCAGGTGATTTATCTTCGCGCCGACGAGCGGGTGCCGTTTGGCGCTTTCGCCAGCGTGATGGACGCCGTCAAACAGGCGGGGATCACGAACATTTCGATTGTGACGCAGCCGCTGGATAAGAGCGGGAAGTAAGAGGATCCGACATGAAATGCGAGCGCGAAGAGCAACCGCAGATCCTTCGACTCCGCACTGCGTGCTTCGCTCAGGATGACAAAGTGTGGGGTGAGAGAGATCGCGAAAAGCGGGTCCTTCGTGGCTGCGCTCCTCAGGATGACAAAGTGTGTGGGCCGGGTTTTCGCTTCTCTCGGTGACTGTTGAACGATGAGTGTGCTTCTCGAACACGATGAGCAGCTGGAACGGGAACTGGCGGGCGAACCATTCGCCGCGCCGGTTACCGGATCGGTGTTGCTGCACATCGCGATTGCCGGGGCGATCATTGCGTATTACATCGTTGGCGGGTTCTTCAAGTCGAATCTGTGGGGCGGGCCGAATGTGGGCGGGGCGATCCAGGTGAACCTGGTTTCGAGTGCGATTCCGCTGCCCAGCGACGTGCCGCCCAACCAGAACGTGCTGGCCACGGAGAAGCCGAGCCCGGCGCCTGCTCCGCCGGAACCGAAGGCCGCCGCGCCGAAGGTGGATGAAGAGGCGATTCCGATCGCCAGCAAGAAGGAACCGCCCAAGCCGCAGCCCCAGCCCAAGCCGCAGCAGAAGATGCAGCAGCCCGTGCAGCAGAACAAGGCGCACGTATGGCGAGATGGCCGCGAACAATCTGCCGCGCGCGGTGCAGGGCCAGACGAATCCGGGGCCGACGTCGATTACGCAGGGAGATTTCGGAACGCGGTTTGCGTGGTATGTGGACGGGATCAATCGCAAGATGTCGCAGGTATGGAACAAGTTTGAAGTCGATCCGCGGACTCCCAAGGGCGCGCGGGTTTATGTGACTTTTCCGATTGCAAAGAACGGGCAGCCGGGCAATCCGCAGTTGGACAAGTCCAGCGGCAGCCCAACGCTGGACAGGTCTTGCCTGCGCGCCGTGCAGAGGGTTGACACATTCGGTGCGCTTCCCGGCGGTTATAACGGCAATACACTGAACGTTTCGTATTATTGTGAGTACTGATTCTTCACCCGATCGAGGGCAGTGAAGCATGTTCGATCGCAAGCGCTGGAGCGCGCCCCAGTCAGTTTTCCCTCATATCTAAGGAAGGAATTCAAATGAAGGCGAAGTTTCCCCTGATTCTTCTGACGCTTGTTGCCCTGATCGTCGTTACCGTTCCCATGCATGCCCAGGACTGGGTGCATGCGGGCACGAACCTGGGCAATGCGCGCATTCGCCTGGGCGTGGCCGACTTCAAACCGGTGGGCGCCGATCCGCAGACGCCGGCGCTGAAGGCGACGTTTGACGCGACGCTGTTCAACGATCTGCAGAATGCCGGCATCTTCGACATGGTTTCGAAGTCCATGGCGCCGCAGGGGACGCCGGGTTCGCAGCAGGAGATGAACCTGGGGCAGTGGTCGGCAGCACCGGCCAGCGCGGAGATGGTGGCCTTTGGTGCCCTGCGCAGCGATAACGGCCGGCTGGTGGTGAACGGCATGCTGGATGACGCCCGCAACGCGCAGACGCCGCAGGTGTTGGCGCAGCAGTACAACGAAACCGCCAGCCAGGACATGGCGCGGACCATTGCGCACCGGTTTGCCGACGCCATTATCGAGCGGCTGGGCGGGGGCATCAACGGCATCGCCGAGACCAAGATCTACTTTGTTTCCAGCCGCACCGGATCGAAAGAGATCTGGGCGATGGACTATGACGGGCAGAACCAGCACCAAGTCACACATCTGGGCAGCATTTCGATCTCGCCTCGCATCTCACCGGACAATAACCGGATTGCGTTCGCTTCCCTGGGCAAGGATGGGTGGGCAATCCGGATGTATTCGCTGGAACTTGGGCGAATAGTCAGTTTCCCGGGAGGAGCCACAGGTGGCAACAATCAATCCCCAGCGTGGTCAGGCGACGGAGCGAAAGTCGCCTTCTCATCAGGACGAACCGGGGACCCGGAGATATGGGTTGCCGACGCGAGCGGTGGAAACCTGCGTAAAGTCACATCGCTGCGCGGACCCGACGTCTCGCCCACCTGGAACCCGCGTACCAATGCGCAAATCGCGTGGGTGAGCGGGCGGACCGGCCTGCCGCAGATTTACGTCATGGACCAGGACGGCTCCAATATTCAGCGCCTGACCGACGGCGGTTACGCCATTTCACCCAGTTGGCATCCCAACGGCGCAATGCTCACATTCAGCTGGAACCGCAAGTACGGACCCGGAGCGCCGGGCGGGCAGGATATCTACGTCATGGACATCGCCTCGAAGCGCTGGCAGCAGTTGACTCACGATTCCGGTTCCAATGATTTTCCGTCATGGTCACCGGACGGGCGGCATATTGTGTTTCAGCGCGAGGTGGGCAAGCGCAGCCAGATCTGGTCGATGCTGGCCGATGGCACTCAACAGCAGGAACTGACGCACGGTGGAGACAATTCGATGCCCAACTGGAGCTGGAAGTAGGCTGGCGGGTGTTCAGGGAAATTGCACCTTATACCGCATGAGAAGCGGAACTTTCATGTCACAGTTTCGGGCTCGAATCAACATTTCGATGGATTGCCGTTGGGGGGAAATGTGCCTGCCGGCAGTTCTTGACCATTTCCTTACAACAGGATGCAGCCTGCAGCGCTATGATGAATGTGTCGTTCTGATTTACTTTCATCAGGCCGGGCGCAAGCCTTAGTTCCTGCAGCACCTGAACGTCCTGGCGCGAGCCACTTCCCCCTGCTCGCCGAGGGTAAGTCGATTTCAAAAGCCCCGTAACAGGTCTGGGATGGTCGGTTTCAAGCAAGTTGCTGCCTCAATCTTTGCCGAAGGAGAGTGCACTTTGAAAAAACTTTCTCGCATTTGCGTACCGGTTTTGCTTCTTATTGCTCTGGTTGCAGTGGCTGGCTGCAAAAAGAAGGAAAAGCCGCTTCCGCCTGCCGCTGAGGCTCCGCCATCCGCACCCGCTCCCACCGCGCAGCTTACGGCTACGCCTTCGAATATTTCGGCGGGCGATCAGGTTGTGCTGACCTGGAAGACGACGGACGCGACGAGCGTGATGATCGACGGCCTCGGCGATGTGCCGACGTCGGGCGTGAAGTCGGTTACGCCGGGCGCCTCGACCAGCTACCACCTGGTGGCTCGCGGTGAAGGCGGCACGGCTGACGCAACGGCGCGCGTGACGGTCACGAACGCTCCCGCGGTTCCGGTGACCAGCAACCCGATGAGCGAAGAAGAGGAATTCCGCGCCAATGTGCACGACATCTTCTTCGACTACGACACGCCGGACATCCGCGGCGACGCGCAGGGCATTCTGTCGCAGGATGCGGCGTATCTGAACAGCCATCCAAACGTGAAGGTTGTTATCGGCGGCTATTGCGACGAGCGCGGCTCGAACGAGTACAACCTGGCGCTGGGTCAGAGCCGGGCTGAGGCGGCACGCAGCGCGCTGGTGAATGCCGGCGTGGCAGCCACCCGCCTGCGCGTCATCAGCTACGGCAAGGAGAAGCCGTTCTGCAGCGAGTCTACTGAATCGTGCTGGCAGCAGAACCGCCGGGCCGGGTTTACGCTGGATCGCTAAGCCGGATCGCCAGGCCTGCACCCACGGTGAATGATGTGGGCGGAACGCCGGTTCCCGCCACAATCCAGCAGCAGCGGTCCACGCCTCTTCGACGAGAGCGTGGACCGCGGATTTTATACTGATTACGGAAACTGCGTGTCACGCTCCGCCGCGACAATCTTCGGCAACAAGCAGGTGAATGCATGCAAAGGCTTCGCAAATTCTCGACCCGTCTTCTGGCTATCGCTATCCTCGCCGCCGCGGTGAACTTCGCTCCGGTTCGCGCTCATGCTGTATCGAAGGAGATTGTGGAACTGCAGACCCAGGTGCAGCAGTTGCTGGACATGATGCAGCGTCTGCAGTCGACCATGGATTCACGGTTCGGCATCATCCAGCACCTGGTGGAGCAGACCGCGGACAGCACCAACCGCATGTCGGCCACGGTGACTGAACTTCAGCAGAAGCTTGCCTCGCAGAATGAATCGATCAGCGGGAAAGTCGATTCCGCATCGGGGCAAGTGCAGTCGCTCAACGACTCCATGGATGAGTTGAAGTCGCGGGTGAGCAAGCTGCAGCAGACGCTGAACGCAATGCAGACGCAGATGCAGAATACCCAGCCGGCGGGCGGCGTACAGGGGAACCCTCAGGGGGGAGGCCAGCCAGGACCGGGAGCATCCGGAGCTCCGGCGGCAAACGCGGCGCCGCCGCTGGAGGATACGTTTCAGGCCGGGGTGCGCGACTTCAACAGCGCCAAGTACAACGTGGCGCAGGGCGAGTTCCAGGACGTCATTCAGTACTATCCCAACGATGATATGGCGGGGCAGGCACAGTTCTACCTTGGCGAGATTGCGTACCGGCAGCAGGATTATACGAATGCGGTGAAGGCCTACAACGCGGTTCTGGAGGGGTTTCCGAGCATCAACAAAGCTCCGGCGGCGCAGCTTCACAAGGGGCTCTCGCTGCTGGCGATGAACAAGCGCAATCCGGGGATTGAGGAGTTGCGGGCGCTGATCCATAAGCATCCGCAGTCTCCGGAAGCCGCACAGGCACGGACAAAACTCAATGGCATGGGGGTCCGCATTCAGGCTTCGGCCACGGGCCCCCGTTAGGATGGAAATGCATTATGGATAAGTCTTTAAATATATTAAATAGTTTAGTTTAGGGACGACCATCGAACCTCTGAGGGCGGCGTTCACCTGCCTGAAATCCTGGAAGATTTGATTTTTTGGTGCGTTCTCGGCCGGCGGGCAGGGATCTCCTGTGGTGCGTGCGGGCGTGGGGTGATTCGGCAAGCGCTGGGCGGTGTGATGGTCCTGGGTTTGGCGGGTTGGCGTTTTTCGGACGTGGCGAGTTGGCGGGTCAGCGAGTCAGCGGGTGGGTACCGGTGGGGAGGGGGGTGGGGGGTGCTGACGCCACCGGCTTAGGGAGATGAGTTGGGCTTTCTGTGGAGTTTTCGCGTGGGGCTGATGGGGGGGTGGGGGTGGTTTGGGTTGGTTGAGATCCCTCCCCGGTCCCCAAAGGCGAGGGACCGGGGGCACCCGCTTTGGTGGTGAGGGGCGCCTGCGGTGCGACAGCCGCGCCTTCGGCGACCTTCTTCACAGGGGGGAGGGGGGTGGGGGTGGCGGACGTCTTGTCGCGTTGGGTCTTTTCGGCGCGTGCTTCCCTTTCGGCCTGGAGGCGGGCGCGGCGGGAGGTGATGGCGACCTGGGCGGCATAGAGGAGTTTGGTGGCGTCGGAGGGTTCGATGGCGCCGATCGCGAGGCCGTGGGCGACGCAGGCGATGAAGGCGTCGACGTTGTCAGGGGTGGAGAGCCAGGGCATGGCGTTGCGGTAGGCTTTGCCGGCGTAGTCGTGCGACCAGACGCCGGGTTCGAAGGGGTCGGTTACCTTTTTGAAGGCGAGGGCCTGGCGCCAGGCGGTGACGCAGCGCTGGACAGCCGAGTTGACGGTGATTTCGTCGGGCAGAGACATGGAGGATTCCTTTAAGTAGAGAATTTGGGGCAAAAGAAAATGCCCGCCGGATATCGGATCCGGCGGGCACGTTTTTGCCTGCTATTTAAAGGCTAGCAAATTGGAAGGGGTACCCGGCAATTAGTTTTCCACATTTTGGAGTGAGTGTTTTGTTTGACTTATGCAAGTTTTCCACAGGACGAGGGCTTGACAAGGTTTGAGGAGGTGGACGGCGGAGGGGTGCAGAGGTTCCGTCGTTTGGCGAGAAGGGCGAAGAAACGTCATGAGGACGAGTCGGCCACGATACAACCCGTAACCGGACGACACACGCGGAGCGGATGAATTGGATACCAAGGTCTGAGGCTAGTCAGCTTGGGTTTAATTAATCGTACTCAGTGCCCTACAAGGAATCGTCCTCAGCGAATCGACGAAGTAGTTCGGAACGCCTTTCAAGTAGGGAAGCAAGTTCAGGGTTCGGCTCAGGTGGCCGACGCTCATGCTGGGATGGGGCACTCCCTCAACCGTTGCACCCTGGAACCGCTTTCCATGTATTAGAAAAGGCCAGCAAGGCTTTTCTGGGATGTTTTATGGTCTCTGCTGAAAGATGGTCTGTAGGAAGATCGCCGCAAATCACCCACCAACCAACATAGCCAGGGGCAAGCAGGCTTTCGACTGCCCAGATCGAAACGTAGGGATCATCATGCCAAGCGGGCCAAGAGCCGACTTCACCGTGATCTGATTTGTTCTTTGGCGAGGTATTCGGTGTCGGTTCAGCGACGTTCGCCACACCAATTCTCCTCGACAGTCGGGTCGTCGCAATCCAATGCATCCATGAAGAGGTTATCGCCGGGACTGAAGAGCTGCTCGGTTCCTGTATTCCGGGAGTGTCACCGCCGACTCGGAGTAACGAAAAGCAACCGCGGATCCCTCGACTTCGCTCGGGATGACACCTCAGTGGGGGAGCTGGCCTCATCAGTACGATTGAAAGGGGCGCCCTTCACGAGGTCCGGTGCGAGGGACGTCTACATGTAAACAAAAAGCCCCGCATTGGTGCGGGGCTTCAGAGTGATGACAAAGCGGCCGTGGTCGGCAAGTCGGCCTTTGCAGGGGCTAAGCCCGCCAATCTTTATGGGGTTTATTGGCACGACTGAAGTCATGCCCTGTTACAAAGCCTGCTCACATAGAGTTTGTCAGCAAGCGAAAAGCCCCGCATTGCGCGGGGCTTTGTTTTCTACTTCCTGTTGCCTGTTCCCGGCTTCCACCGCAGGGTTCGTGGTCTCCCATCCTACGCGCGATACTGCCGCGCGTAGGATGGGGCACCCGGCACCTCTTGCAGGGGCTAAAGCCCCGTTGATCCTGCGTCCTGCAATGCCGGGGATAAATCCCCGGCCTACCTCGCGCTACTGCAGGCTGGTCATCAACTGGTCGAGGGCGGATTTCGGCGGGCGGGTGAGTTCCTGCGGCAACTGCCCCAGGGGCTCGTCCACCACGTTCAGCAGATCGATGAAGGTCGGCTTCTCCGTGTCGATATAGAGCACGCCGGTCAGCACTTCCTGGTTCTCCTGCGCTTCCATCAGGGCGCGCACGGCGTTGGACTTGCTGGTCGGGTCGTAGTCTTCCTTCAGCTTGCGGAGGCGCAGGCTGGAGCCGTCGTGCATCTGCACGTCGTAGACTTCGCCCGAGTCGTAGTCGACTTCGATGTCTTCAAAGCTGGCCACGAACCCGATCTCGGCGACCGGCTCATCGTGATCCTGCATGAACTTGTAGCTCTTGGTGGAGCCCTCGTGATCGTTGAAGGTGACGCAGGGGCTGATCACGTCGAGCATCACCGTGCCCTTGTGCGCAAGCGCTGCCTTCAGCATGGCGAGCAACTGCTTCTTGTCGCCGGAGAAGGAGCGGCCGACGAACGTTGCGCCGAGCTGGATCGCGAGCGCGCAGGTGTCGATGGCGGGAAGGTCGTTGATGACGCCGGTCTTGAGCTTCGATCCCAGATCGGCAGTCGCCGAGAACTGGCCCTTGGTGAGGCCGTACACGCCGTTGTTCTCGATGATGTAGATCATGGGCAGATTGCGGCGCAGCAGGTGGACGAACTGGCCCATGCCGATGGATGCGGTGTCGCCGTCGCCGGAGACGCCGATGGTGGTCATGGTGTGGTTCGCGAGAATCGCGCCCGTCGAGACCGACGGCATGCGGCCGTGCACGCTGTTGAAGCTGTGCGCGCGGCTCATGAAGTACGCCGGGCTCTTTGACGAGCAGCCGATGCCGCTCATCTTCATCACGCGCTCGGGCTGCACGCCCATCTCGTACATGGCGTCGATGATGCGCTCGGAGATGGCGTTGTGGCCGCATCCGGCGCAGAGCGTCGACTTGCCGCCGCGATACTCGAGGATGGGAAGGCCGATGCGATTGACTTTAGGTGTTGGTGTTGCGGTTGCCATGATTTAGAGGCCCTCCTTCGTGGCGAACTCTTCGGTGATGCTGCGGCGCATCGAGCGGCAGGCCGCCGTAGTAGAGAATCGACCGCAGCTTCACAACCTGGTCGGCGGGAAGATCCAGCTTCAAGCAGGCTCTCCATCTGCGCGTCGCGGTTCTGCTCGATGACGTATACGCGCTCGTGCGACGCCACGAAATCGTGAATCTCGTGCGCAGAACGGATACGCGCGAATGCGGAGATAATCCACGTCGGTCTTGTACTCGTTCTTGATCTGGTCCAGGCTCTCGCGCACTGCGAAGTCCGAGCTGCCAAAGGCGATGAACCCGACCTTCGAGCTGCCGTTCTTCACAATCTGCGGAGCCGGAACCAGCTTGCGCGCGCTCTCGAACTTCCGCGTCAGGCTTGATCCACCACTACCTGGTACTCGTCCGGCTTCTCAGTGTAGCCCGCGCTCGTTGTGTCCCGAGCCGCGCGTGAAGTAAGCACGCCTTGGGATGCATCGTGCCCGGACAGCGTGCGCCAGCCGATGCCGTCGCCATCCACATCGCTTGTAGCGCGCAAAGCTGCCCAGCTTTTCGAGATCCGCCTTGCGAGAGCACCTTGCCGCGATCGAGCGGCTTCTCCGGATAATCGAACTGATCGCTCATCCAGTTGTTCATGCCGAGATCGAGATCCGTCATGACGAACACGGGCGTCTGCAGCCGCTCGGCCAGGTCAAACGCCTCGCCGCCGAGCTCGAAGCACTCCTTCACCGAACCCGGCAGCAGCATGACGTGCTTGGTGTCGCCGTGCGAGAGAAACGCGGTCGACAGCAGATCAGCCTGCTGGGTCCGCGTCGGCATGCCCGTCGAGGGGCCCGAACGCTGCACGTCGAAGATCACGCCCGGAATCTCGGCATAGTATCCCGAGGCCCGTGAATCTCAGCCCATGAGCGAGATGCCCGGGCCCGAGGTCGAGGTCATCGAGCGCGCGCCGGCCCATCCCGCGCCCAGCACCATGCCGATTGCCGCCAACTCGTCCTCGGACTGCACGACGGCAAAGGTCGCCTTGCCTTCCGGCGTGACGCGATACTTCTTCAGCAGATCGGCGGTCGCCTCCACCAGCGAGGTCGACGGCGTAATCGGATACCACGCCACGACAGTGACGCCCGCGAACACCGCGCCCATGCCGCACGCCGCGTTGCCGTCGATGATGATCTTGTCCTTGGTCTCGTTCATCTGCTCGATCACGAAGGGATCGTGCTTGACGAGCTTCTCCGCTGGCGAAATCCCAGCCGGCCTTCACCGCGCCGAAGTTGAGATCGAACACCTTCTGCTTCTTGGCGAACTGCTTCTTGACGGACTTCTCAACAATCTCAAGATCGATGCACAGCAACTGCGCAATAACGCCCACGAAGACCATGTTCTTGACCAGCTTGCGCAGCTTGGCCTCAGGGCAAATGCCGGCAGTGATCTTGTCGAACGGCACCGGGTAGCAGGCCACGTCGTCGCGGTACTGCTTAAGGTTGAGGTTTTCCTCGTAAATGGCCGCCGCGCCTGCGGGAAGGCCCAGGAATGTCGTCCTTCGCGGTTTCAGGGTTCAAGCGCCACCAGGATCTCCGGGTCGCGCTTGCGGGCCACATAGCCGTCTTTGCTGGCGCGGATGGTGTACCAGGTGGGAAGTCCGGCGATGTTCGACGGGAAGAGGTTCTTGCCACTGACAGGAACTCCCATACCGAAGATGCTTTTCAGCAGTACGCTATTGGCGGATTGCGAGCCGGACCCGTTCACCGTTGCTACGTTGATGCTGAAGTCGTTGACTACGCGCTGGCGCGCGCCTTTTCGGCCCTGTTCTTGACCCAGGACCAGGTCTCCAGTCGCCATTTGGGCGGGATTCCCTTCCGATGAGAATTCGTTGCGGAGAAGTACGCTAAGCTCCTATGTGATTATAGTCACTTGCGGCGCGAGCCGTCGTTGCGGGCATCGCTGGGGTTACCTACTCCGTCTCTCACATTATAAGACAACGTACCGGGACTGGTGCGACCCTTCGGCTTTGTCGCCATGGGCTGGGTTGGGGACGGACTTGGAGGTGGTTTGGCAGGTCATCCCGGTTTTTTGGGAATCATTGGCGAGTCAGGGAGCAGATCACTCGTTCCCGTGATGGCCTATACTGACGGATAGATCGCGGCGGAGATAAACATACATTGGGTGAGGGGCGTTCCATATAGATGTACGCATATACCTACATCCATGTAGTCGGCGTTGGGGCGCACCTCGCCCGCCGAAAGAATCAGACGGCGCCTCCGGCTGGCCGTATGGAGCTGTCCTGGTTCCATCGGTGCAGCAGCATGGCGGCGATGACGATGAGGGCTACGGTGAGGCCGATCCAGAGGCCGAAGACGCCGCGTTTCATCCAGAAGCAGAGAACGAAGCCGAGGGGCAGGCCGATGACCCAGTAGCCGATCAGGTTGGCGATCATGGGCACGCGGGTTTCGCCCAGGCCGCGCAGGGCACCGGTGGAGACGGTCTGGATGCCGTCGAAGATCTGGAAGGCGGCGGCGATGAGCAGCAGGGTGGGGCCTGCGGCCATCACGCGAGGGTCAGTGGTGTACACCGCGATCAGGGGTCTGGGGCTCAAGAAACAGGAAGATTCCGGCGAGAAACATGAAGCCTGTGCCGAGCGCGAGCGCCAGCCATCCTGCCCGCCGCGCTTTGGGGCGGTCGCCGGCGCCGATGGCATGCCCTACGCCGACAGCCGCGGCAGCGCTCACGCCCAGCGGCACCATGTAGGTGAGGCTGGCATAGCTGAGGGCGATGGTGTGGGTGGCGAGTTCCACCGGGCGTGAGGAATCCTGCCGAGAAGGTGGCCAGATTCCAGGCGCCCACCTCGGCTACAAGCTGACCCGCAGCCGGAGCGCCGAGACGAGCCAACTGCTTGATCTTCAGCAGGCTGGGTTTGGCCCAGTGGGCAAAGAGTGGGTGGCCGCGGCTGCGCTCATAGCGCCAGGCGAAGCCGATCAGCGAGGCCGCCATATAGACGCGGGAGATGACGGTGGATAGCGCCGACCCGCGGACGCCCATGGCGGGCGCGCCGAGCTTGCCGTAGATGAGGACCCAGTTGCCGAACCAGTTGAGCAGGTTGGCGGAGACGAACGTGACTGTGACCACTCGCATCTGGCCCACGCCCTGCAGATAGCGCCGCACGGCGCCGTAGAGCAGCAGCGGCAGCGTGCCCCAGATCATGACGCGCAGATAGCTGCCGGCGGGCCCGGCGACTTCGGCGTGAATCCCCACATGGCCGAAGATCAGGCTGAACGCGCCCAGCAGCAGCATCAAGGGGGGACTACGCGCAGGCGAGATAGACGCCCTGCGCGAGCCAGTGTGGCAAGCGTCATGATCGTCGCGGCCGTAGGCCTGCGCGACCAGGGTGTCGAGGCCCAGCAGCAGGCCGATGCCGAAGAGCGACGGGACGTAGTAGACGGCGCTGCCGACGGCGACGGCGCCGATGGCTTCAGGGCCGAGACGGCCGACCATGATGGTGTCGACGATGCCCTGAGCATCCAGCCCAGCTCGCTGAGGACGACGGGAAGGGCCAGCGCGGTCATCGCGCGCAGTTCCCTTCTCCACTCCGCCTGTGCGGTTAGCTGGGCCATCTGTTTACTGTACAGAGGTTGGTTTGCGGTGGTATCTCAGGGGCTGAACAGGCTGTTACGAAAATGCTGCTTAGGGCTGAAATCAACCTCTTTCGCCCGCTAAAGCGGGCTGGAGATGCTTTGACATTCCGTGAACCCAGTCTTGCGACTGGGGCTATCTTATGCCGCCCGCTCGTGCGGGCTGAAGGCGATTCGATACGCTGCACACTCAGGCTCGACGGGGCGTTTCGTAACAGCCTCTAGGCAGTGTCTGATGAATCGGTCATCCAGGGGAATTTCAAGAGTGCCCGGGCCTAAAGGCCTGGCCTTTGCGAGCTTTTCAGGGGCCTGAAGGCCCCTGCTCCCTCCGACTAACGCCAGCCGGCGATTCATCAGACACTCCCTAGAGCCCTGGGCATTTTGGGGCCGGTGATTGTCAGGGCTGAAGCCCTGACCTGTCTGAGATAAGAAAAGCCGGGTGGGGAGGAAAGGGGCGCGCTATGGTTCGTGGTCTCCCACCCTGAACGCAAACTGCGCGTTCAGGATGGGGCACGGAAGGTTCGGGGCGAATCCGCGTTGTAAAAAGCGGGTTCTTCCGCTTCGCTCGGGTAAGCGTCAGAATGACAAAGTTTCGGCTGGACGACAAAATGTTGGGCGGCGTCAGGAGGCGAAGGAGGCGAGCGCTGTCTTTTCGTCGTCGTAGACATCGAAGACGGTGTAGAGCTTGGTGATCTGCATCAGGTCATGAACGCGCTTGGTCAGATTCATGAGTTTCAATTCGCCCTCACGGTTCTTGGCCGTGGTGTAGGCGGCGGTCAACTCACCGAGGCCGGCGGAGTCGATATAGGTGACGTCAGCCAGATTCACCAGGACCTTGCGGAATCCGTGGGCGAACTGGTCGCGTATCTCGTCGCGAATGGCCGCACATGCCTCGCCCATGATGAGGCGGCCGCTCAGATCGATGATGATGATTCCCTTGACTTCCCTCGATTGCAGCTTCAGGTCCATACCGTTCTCCCTTGTGACTCGAAACAACATTAGCCGGGATAGGCGGGGAAAGCCCCCGTCCATCCTGTCAGCTATGAACTGTACGCCTGTTTGAGCGGGTAGGCGAATCTTCGGGGGTTTTGAGGGAACATGGCGGGTCCGGACGGCGGCTCTTCGAGACTTCGGCGGTCTTGACGGCGAGGGCGGCGCTGGTTATGTTGTTTTCAGCGCGAAGGGCGCATCCAGTCCGCGGAAAGGGCCGTGCCCACCTTAGTCGCAAACCAATCTGACGAAACTTCTTTCCTGCCCGGCATGCGGACCTGAGGGCGACCCCGAAAGGAGCTTCGTATGCCTGAAAAGCAATTCCCTGCCCGTCCCAACCTTGAGCAATACAAGAAGCAGGCCAAAGAACTGGCGCGCGCCTGCCGCGACAACGATGCCGATCGCTGACCCGGATCGGGCGCATCATCCGCAGCCGCCGGAGGGCCGCGTGGCGCTGACGGATGCGCAGCTTGTGATTGCGCGCGAACATGGCTTCGAGAGCTGGCCTAAGTTCGCTGAGCGAATCGAAGAGATGCGGATTGCGGCGGCGATCGCCGATCTGGCCGATCCCGTGGATGCGTTTCTTCGTGCCACGCTGGTTCCGCGCGACGGCGTGTCGCACACGTCGGGAACTCTGGATGAGGCGAACGCGATTGTTGCGCGCTATCCGCAGGTGGCCGGCGCGAACATCTTCACCGCCGCGGCGCTGGGGGATGAGACGGCGGTCCGCGGCTTTCTTGCGCGCGATGCCGGATCGGTAAAGGCGACGGGAGGGCCGTACAACTGGGACCCGCTCTGCCACCTTGCTTCTCGCGCTATCTGCGGCTGGATAAGGCGAGATCCGATGCGTTCGTCCACACGGCGACTGCGCTGTTGGACGCGGGCGGTGACCCGAATAGCGGCTGGTATGAGAAGCCATGGCAGCCGGGCGAGGCCGAGGTGTGGGAGTCAGCGCTGTACGGCGCGGCTGGCGTTGCGCATCATGCCGGCGTGACGCAATTGCTGCTGGAGCGGGGCGCGGATCCCAACGACGGCGAGACGCCGTATCACGTGCCGGAGAGCTACGACAACACGGTGCTCGAGATGCTGCTCAAGAACGGAAAGATCGATGCGAAAGGCAAGTCGTGGATTCTGGCGCGCAAGGCGGATTGGCATGACTATGACGGCATGCGCATGGCGCTCGATTACGGATGCGATCCGAACTACATCCCGCACTGGGGAACGAGTTCTCTGCAGCATTCGGTGCAGCGGGACAACCGGATCGAGATCATCCGGCTGCTGCTGGATCGCGGCGCAGATCCGCTGCTGCCGAACAAGAAGGACGGCGGCAACGCAGTGCAGATGGCAGCGCGGCGCGGACGCGGGGATGTGCTGAGGCTGCTGGCGGAGCGAGGAATCGACGCGCAGTTGAGCGGCTTCGACGCGGTGGCCGCGGCCTGCGCCATGGGAGATCGCGTACAAGCCGAGGAGTTACTGCGGACGCAGCCGGCAGCCCGGGCAATATTTGCCGTGCATGGCGGCGACCTGCTGGGGATGTTCGCGGGCGTCGGCAACACGGACGGTGTTCGCTGCCTGCTGGACGTGGGAGTGGCTGCGGACGCGCTCTATGTCGGCGACGCTTACTTTGGCACGCCGCGTAACTCTACGGCTCTCCACGTTGCGGCATGGCGGGCAAATCCGGATGTGGTGCGGCTGCTGATCGAGCGGGGCGCGCCGCTGGAGGCGCGCGATGGGGACGGATGCACGGCGCTGCAGCTTGCGGTGCGTGCGTGTACGAATCCGTATTGGGGGAACCGCAGAAGCCCGGATTGGGTGGAGCCGTTATTGGCGGCGGGGGCGTCGATCGAGGGCATTGAGTTGCCGACGGGGTATGCGGAGGCGGATGCGCTGATTCGGAGGTATGCGGGGCAGGGTTAGAGGTGCGCGTGGAGACGCTAACAGCAGTCGGAGATGGAATGGTATTCCACCCGGTACCACGAAAATAGGCCGGCTTCGGGCGGCACTCCGGGACGCCGGCTGCGGGGGCTGGCGTGTCCCCGGGTTTCGCTGCGCTCTATCCGGGGCTACTTTCGGACGTTCCCTCCGGGAACTTGAGTGCGTAGGCGGAGGAGGCTTGTTGCTCACGAGGAGGCAATTTTCAGGGCAGATTCCCTTCGGGAATGACAGAAAGAAAAGCAAAAGCGGGTTCTTCGTCGCTACGCTCCTCAGAATGACAAATTCGTGGGGGAACGAGAAAACGACAAGGTTGGTGGGGGAGCGACTTATTCGGCGCCGTCTTTTTCGCGGAAGCCGTCGGGGACGAAGCGGTATCCAACCCACGGCTCGGTCTGGATGTATTGCTTGTCGGATTCGGCTTCGAGTTTTTTTCTGAGTTGGCCGATGAAGACGCGGAGATACTCGTTCTGCTGCGTGGACTGCGGGCCCCACACCGCCTTGAGGAGGGTGCGGTGGGTGACGACCTTGCCTGCCTGACGCGCGAGATAGTGAAGCAGATCGAACTCCGTGGGGGTGAGATGAATGGGCTTGCCGTTGAGCACGACGGAGTGGGCGTCAGGATCGACGACGAAGTCGCCCGCTTCAATGGCCGCGGTGATGCGCTCCGGGGCGCGCCGCAGATGCGCGCGGACACGGGCCAGCAGTTCCTGGATGCTGAAGGGCTTGGTGACGTAATCGTCGGCGCCGGCGTCGAGGGCTTCAATCTTCGACTGCTCGTGTTCACGAACGCTGAGCACGATGACGGGCGTCTCGTTGCCGGAGCGGATGGCGCGGCAGAGCTCGACGCCGCTCATCTCGGGCATCATGAGATCGGTAACTACGAGGTCGGGCTGCCACTCGCTGAAGATGCGAAGCCCTTCTTCAGGATCGTTTGCCGTACGCACATCGAAGCGCTGCGCCGTGAGCGCTGCTCGCAGCACGCGCGTGATCTGCGGCTCGTCATCAATGACCAGGATCCGGTTTGGCGTCATCAGGGCTTCCATCGGCAGCTTACATCATCGCTCGCAGGTCTTCAGGCGCGTATGATTTTCTTGCGTACGGATGAAGATTCGACTCAATTCACGAACCGCACTGAGCGCGCTGGGGGCCACGCTGGCAGCGGTTGCGATCACGCTGATACTGGATGCGCTGGGGGCGAGCTCGACCACGGCCGGGATGACCTTTCTTGTGATCGTGGTGTGGACGGCGACCCGGGTCGGCATCCGCTTTTCGCTTTATGTCGCTGTGTTGTGCGCCATTCTCTTCGAATACTATTTTCTGCCGCCATATCACGATCTGCGCATGGCAAGCGGCGCCGAATGGGTGGCGGTGATCACCTTCGTAGCAAGTTCGGTTGTGGCGGGGCGGGTATCGGAACGCGCGCGCAACCAGGCTCGCCAGGCAGAACAACGCCGCGAAGAGGTCGACCGGCTTTACACGTTGAGCCAGGACATGATCCTGCGCGAAGACGCGGCAACGCTGACGCGGGATCTGCCCGGACTTCTGGAGCGGATTTTCGGACTCGAACGCGTGGTGCTTTACATGCGGGATCAGGAGAAGTTCCGCGCTTCCGCGGATGGCATTCCCGATCAACTTCTGGCCACGCTGCGCCAGCAGGCGCGCGCGGAAGGTTCGGTGGCCGCGACACTTGATGGCTTCGAGGCGCATGCGCTTCTGGTGGGCTCGCGCTCGGTGGGTGCACTGGCGTGGCGGCCCGCGGCGCTGTCGCGGGAACTGGCTACGGCGGTTTGCGCGCAGGCAGCCATCGCCCTGACGCGCGCCATGGCCATTGAAGCGAATGCGCGGATGGAGGCATCGCGGCAGAGCGAGCGGCTGCGCGCGGCGCTGATCGACTCGCTTACGCATGAACTGCGCACGCCTCTGACTTCGATTCGCGCCGCGGCGACAACGCTGATGGAGCCGACGGGATTGGACGATGTGACACGGCTCGACCTGGCCGCGATTGTGGATGAAGAGGCTTCGCGGCTCGACCACCTGATTGGCGAAGCGGTGGAGATGGCGGAGATCGACAGCAAGGTTCTGAAGCTCAACGAGCAGCCGCACCATGCGTTGTCGTTGATGCGCAATGCCGTGGATCAGCTGCGGTCGGTGCTGGCGAAGCACACGGTCGAGATCGAGACGGCCGATGACGACGCGCCGGCGCTCTACGATGCGCACCTGCTGGGGCGCGTGTTCCGGCATCTGCTGGAGAATGCGGCGCGGTATTCGCCGCCGGGGAGCCGGATTGTGCTCGGAACGCAACGCACGGCGGGGCGCCTTGAATTCACAGTGAGCGACAACGGAGCGGGTATTGAGCCCGCGGATCTGCCGTTCATCTTCGAGAAGTTCCATCGAGGGCGCAAAGCCGCGAAGTTCGGCAAGGGTTCGGGGATGGGTCTGGCCATTGTGCGCGCACTGTTGAGGGCGCAGGGCGGCGCAATTGAAGCCGTGAGCACGCTGGGAGAGGGAACGACGTTTCGATTCTGGATTCCGCTCAAGGAGGAGACTGTGCCGCAGGAGGAGTCGCGTGCGGCTGCGCCGATGGGGCGCGACGTTTCCAGTTGATCTTGAAGCGAAAAAATGGCGCCGAGTCGGCGGACCCCCATTCAGGTTCACCGTCCAGCGCCCCAGCCGTATCAAAAGCTTGTCTAGGACAGATGGGGCAGCACGCCTGAAGGCGCCTGCTGTGCGTCGGTCCGTTCACGACGCCGCACGTTTGGCCGGTCACGATGCAGGAGAACCTCGAGGTCTTCGACGAAGCTGATCAGCACTACAACAGCGGAGCCCGCGAGTCCTACGAAGAAGAGGGTTTCAAGTACACGCATCGCGATTATCAACAATCCCGTCATGCAGACAAGCGTAGGGGCGAAGTACGTAAGGACTTCGGTCTGGATTCATAAGGAATTCGTAAAACTGCTTGAAGTAAATCGATTCGGCTCGTTGCAGTCTTATATGGCAGGACGTGGGGGGCCGGACAATTCCAGCCTAAGAAGTTGCGGCCTGATGCGAAGTAGGGCGTGCGGGTCTGGAGACCCGCACGACAGCCGGTCAGGAGACCGGCGCTACATGCGAGCTACTCGCGGTTGCCGAGGACGGGGACCGCGGGACGCAGTTCCACCTGTCGCGTAGTGATCGTCAGCTTGGCGGGCGTCAGTTCCGGACCGTCCCACGCCTCGGGATCTTTGCCCGCCTCGATGTGAATCTCTCCCGCGCGCTTGGTGCCCTGGACGACGATCTGCGCAAGGCCGTTGAAAAGTGAGCGCTTCGGATCCTTGTCGCTCTCCTGGCAGTTGGGATCGCCGTTGCCTACGCCGATGAGCCGGCCCGCACCGGATACGTTGAAGGAAAGCCGGTTGTCCGCGTTCGGGACGAGGCGGCCGTCCTTGTCGAGCGCCTCCACCTTGATCACTGACCACGTCTTCGCCGTCGGCGTTGATCTCTGTGCGGTCCGGCGTGAGGCGGATCTGCGACGCCGCGCCGGTCGGTTCGCGCTTTTCAGTGAGGATGACCTTGCCGTCCTTCGAGCCGCGCGCTTCGATCGATCCGGGCTCGTAGCGCACCTTCCACTGCACGTGGCCGAGTTGCGGAACCTTCTGGCTGCCCTGGCTCTTGCCGTTGACGAACAGCTCCACCTCGTCGGCATTCGAGTAGACCCAGACCGCGATCTCCTCGCCTTCGCGGCCTTCCCAGTTCCAGTGCGGGAACAGGTGCAGCGATGGCTCCTTGCCCCACCACGCCTTGTAGTAGAAGAAGTTGTCCTTGGGGAACCCGCACATGTCCACGATGCCGAACTGCGAGTTGATGGAGGGCCACTTGTAGGGTGTGGGCTCGCCGCGATAATCGAAGCCTGTCCAGGCAAAGCCGCCGGCCAGCCAGTCGCGCGTGCCGTAGAACTTCCACCACTCCTCGGCAGTCTCGCCCCACGGCACGACGCCATCGTAGGAGTTCACCCAGTTGCGCAACTTGTCCGTGGAGTAGATTCCACGCGTGCCGATCGCGCTGGAGGTTTCGGAGCCGTAGCAGGCCATTTTGGGATGCCCGGCGTGATATTTGTCGGGGAACTTGAGGTTGTAGTTGAAGCCGATGATATCGAGCGCAGTGGAGACGCCCTTCTCGTTGTCGCCATTGACGGCGGCGGAGACGACACGCGTGGGATCAAGTTCGTGGCAGCGGCGTGCCATATCGGCGCCGATGCGCGCGCCCTGATCGGACATGGCGTTCTGAAGCTGCCACTCTTCGTTGCCGATCGACCAGAGGATGACCGACGGCGAGTTGCGATAGCGCTTGACCATCTCCTCAAGCTGCGCCATGCTTTCGGGATTCGAGCTCATTTGGCGCGTCTCGCACATCATCATCATGCCCATGCGGTCGCAGGCTTCCACCCACTCCGGCGTGGGCATGTTGTGCGAGGTGCGGACGGCGTTGCCGCCCATCTCGCTGCAGCACGGCAAGCCGGAACCACTGCAGCGCATCGGGCACAGCCGCGCCCACGCCGGCGTGGTCCTGGTGATTGCAGGTGCCCTGGATCTTCAGCGGCTTGCCATTCAGGAAGAAGCCCTTGTCGGCGGTGAACTGAGCAGTGCGCACGCCGAAGTTGACCTTCTCGGCATCGAGGGTCTTTCCGTCGGCTTCGACGGTGACGACGGCGGCATAGAGGTTCGGCGTATCGACCGACCAAAGGGCGGGGCTGGCCAGCTTTGCGGTCGCGGTGTAGGTGGCGGAACCGTCCGCAGCGATGGACTGCGCGGCCGCTTCAGCCGTGGCCACCTGCTCGCCGGAGGGGTCGAGGATCTTCCAGCTCACCTTGGCGTTGGCGGGCGCGGCGCCATCGTTCTTCACCGCGGTGCTCAGCGAGAGCGTTGCGGCGTTTCCATTGAGTGTGGACCGAATCCAACTGTCCCACTTGCCGAGGTGAACGGCGTCCATCTTGGTGAGCCAGACGTGGCGATAGATGCCGGCGCCCTCGTAGAACCAGCCGTCGCCGAAGCTGGCGTCGACGCGGAGGACGATGTGTTCTTCGCGCCATAGGCGAGGAAATCGGAGAGGTCGAAGCGGAAGGGCGCGTATCCGTTGTCGTTGCGGCCGATGAAGCAGCCGTTCACGAAGACGATGACGCTGCGGAAGGCGCCATCGAATTCGACCCAGACGCGGCGGCCCTGGTCGGAGGCGGGAATCTCGAACTCGCGCCGATACCAGCCTACGCTGGTCTCAGGATAGCGCCGGCCCAGCGGCTTGTAGCCGTGGGACATCAGCTCGTCGTCATGGACGAAGGGCAGCTCGACTGCCCAGTCGTGGGGCAGATTCAGGGCGCGCCATTTCGAATCGTCGAAGCCGGACTTGGCGAATTTGAAGTCGCCGGTCTTGGCGAAGTCTCCCTGATCGAAGCCGAAGCCGAGATCCTTGCGGGATCGGTGCCGTGGCCGAAGGTGAACTTCCAGCCGAAGTCGAAGAGAAACTGCTCGCGGGGCGCGATGGCGGATTGGGCGGCGGCGGAGCCGGCATCCGTGAAGGCGGCGGTGGCGCGGGCCCAGGCGGAGCGAGCGAGCAGGGACGACGCGGAGAGAGCAAGGCCGGAGGCAAGAAGGTCACGACGGGAAACGCGAGACATAGGGTCCCCTTGCAGAGAGATTTTGCTTCACGCTGCGCAGCGCGG
>CAWFVY010000032.1:0-15893 GCA_963819365.1 uncultured Acidobacteriota bacterium | reverse complement strand
ACGGAGTTCCGAAGCTGGAGCGGATTCGTTTTGCCGTGGTGCCCGATGCCATCACCCAGGCGCTCGAACTGGAGAAGGGATCGGGCGATGTCTCGATCAACTTCCTGCCCATGGATGCGCTGCCCGCACTGGCAAAGCGGCCGAATCTCGTGATCGACGACGCGCCCGGAACGATCATTCAGTACCTCTCGTTCAACGTGCGCGATCCTTTGCTATCCGATGTACGTGTGCGTCAGGCGATCGCGTTCGCGATTGACAGGAATCTTCTGATCAAGACGCTCTTGGACGGACACGCGCAGCCCGCGCAGAGCCTGCTGCCTCCCGCGCATTGGGCCTACTTCGGAGGCGACGCACAGTACGATTACGATCCGAAGCGCGCCGAGACGTTGCTCGATCAGGCGGGCCATCCGCGCGGCGCGGACGGCGTGCGACTTCATCTGACCATGAAGACGAGCTCGGCGGAGGACGTGCGGCTCTTGTCCGCCGTGCTGCAGCAGCAGCTTGCGAAGGTCGGCATTGCGCTGGATCTGCGCAGCTATGAGTTCGCAACGTTCTACTCGGATGTGACGCGCGGCGCCTTTCAGATGTATTCGCTGCGGTGGATCGGCGGGAACGAGCAGCCGGAAATCTTCAGCTACGCGTACTCGACGGCGCGCATTCCGCCCAAGGGCGCGAACCGCGGGCGCTACTCGAATCCGAAGCTCGATGCCCTGCTGCAGGACGCCGCGGAGAATCCCAACCAGGATCAGCAGCGCATGGATTACGTTGAGGCGCAGCGGATTCTGGCGAACGACGTGCCGGCGGTGAATCTCTGGTACCGCGATACGGTTGTGGTGCACAATCGCCGGCTGACGAATATCTCCCCCACGCCGTCGGGAAGCTTCCGGTTCCTGGAGACCGCGGAGCTGGCAAGAAAGTAGCTCGACCACCCGGCCGTCCCCCGGCCTCCGCCGATCAGAATTAAGGTTGTCTTCAGGCTGTGGATTAGAGTCGAAACTGCTGATAACAAAGCCGGTTCGCGCCGACTTCAACCTTTTGGACGGGTGATTCGTCTACCCCAATGAAGCTCGATTCAGCATGGACCGGGAAGATCCCCGGCGAGGTTTACACGTACACGATGAAGATTCGAAATGCGTTCACGAGGATATTGGCGCTTACGGCGGCGGTCGCAGTCTGCATCAGTCTGCCTGCGAATTTGCAGGCGCAGGCATCGCGGCTGGTGGGCACCATCACCGCAATCAACGGCAATACTTTGACGGTGAAGACCGATGCCGGTGAGCAGCAGCAGGTGGCAGTGCCGGATACAGCCACGCTGAAGCGCCTTGCGCCGGGCGAGAAAGACCTCAACGCGGCGCCGGCGATTCAGCTGACCGACGTGGCCGTAGGTGACCGCGTCCTCGTCAAGCTGGATGCGAGCGCCTCGTCGCCGACTGCATCCCTGGTTGTGGCCATGAAGCAGGCAGACGTGGCGCAGGCCCATCAGAAGGACAATGAAGCCTGGCAGCGCGGCGTGGCGGGACTGGTCAAATCGGTTGACTCCGCTGCGGGATGATCACGGTGACATCGGGCGCTGGACCCACGGCGAAGACCGTGACCGTGAAGACTACGAGCTTCGACACAATTGCTGCGTTATGCGCCGGACTCGATTCGCTTTGCCGATGCGAAGCCTGCGCCGCATCGGCACCATCCAGCCAGGCGACCAGCTGCGCGCCCGCGGCAACAAGAACGCCGACGGCACTGAGATTGCGGCCGACGACGTTGTCTCCGGAACGTTTCGTAACATTGCGGGAACCATTGCATCGCTCGATGCCGGATGCATCGACGCTGGTGGTCAAGGATCTGGCAACCAAGAAGACAGTTACAGTTCACATTCCGGCCGATGCACAGATGAGGCGTATTCCCGACCGTGTGGCACAGGCTTCTGGCGGCCCGGCTGAAAGGTACGGGCGGTCCGGCGCCGGCTGGCAGGGCGGTGCAAGCGCGGCCGGTGGACAACGCGGCGCAGCTCCGGGAGCACCGAACACCGCTCCGCCTGGCGGCGGCATGCCCGCCGCGGGTGGACCTGCAGGCGGTGGCGCGAATCAGCGCAGCAGGTGGACCAGGCGGGTCAGGTGCACGCTCGGGCGGCCAGGGCGGTGCGGGCGCAGGCGATCCGCAGCGCATGCTCAGCATGGCTCCGGCGATCAAAGTATCTGATCTGCAGAAGGGCGAAGCCGTCATGGTGGTAGCACAAACGGCTCAACCGACGTCAATGCCATCACAGTGCTGGCTGGAGTGGAGCCCCTTTTGCAGGCCCCAGCGGCAACCGATCTGCTCTCCAACTGGAGCGTGGGCGGCGGTGGCGGCGAAGCGGCAGCGGCCGGTCCCCAGTAGTTTTTCTTGTGTGACGCACGAACGAAAAAAGCAGTAGATCGAAGAGGCAAACGTGTACTTACGACTTCATTGCATCGCTCATTTCTTGCTCGCTGTGGCGCTGGCCTGCGCGGTAAACGCCGTCGGCGCCAGGGTCCGATCAGCCGGAGGACAGGCTTCCCCGGCTCGCCGGCTCAGGCGGCAAGCACTTCCTACACTGCACGGCCACATCACCGACCAGACCGGCGCGCTGATCCCCGGCGCGAAAGTGACGCTTCTGACCACGCGACGGCAAAGCTGTGGCAACCACAACCGCCGACGCTGCGGGTGCGTATGAGTTTCGCGGGCTCAAGCCCGGCGGCTACGTTGTAAAGGCCGAATTCGCGGGATTCGCTTCGTTCCAATCGCAAATCATCGTGATGGGCGCGGGCGCGAGCAAGCGTATCGATGTTGCGATGGCGATCCAAGTGGAACAGCAGAATGTCGTCGTGACCGACGACTCGCCCACCGTGAATACCGAAGCCGGCGGCAATGCCAATGCCATTGTTCTCAAAGGTAAGGATCTCGACGCGCTATCGGACGATCCCGATGAGTTGTCGAACGAACTGTCGGCACTGGCCGGCCCATCCGCGGGCCCGAACGGCGGACAGATCTTCATCGACGGCTTCTCCGGCGGGCAGCTTCCGCCCAAGTCAGCCATTCGCGAAATCCGCATCAACCAGAATCCCTTCTCGGCGGAATTCGATCGCCTGGGCTATGGCCGCATTGAGATCCTCACCAAGCCCGGCACCGACAAGCTGCACGGCCAGGTCTTCGCCATGGGTAACGACAGCAGCTTCAACACCAATCATGTCTTCGCTGCAAACGGCGTCAATCCCACTATTCCCAATTACTACAGCTACATGTTCAACGGCACCCTCAGCGGGGCCATCAGCAAGAAGTCGTCCTTCTTCATCGCGGGCGAAAGGCGCGACATCGGCAACGCAAATACCTGGCTGATCCAGGACGCCGTGGTCCCTGACGCAACGGGAACATATGTCGTCGTCCCTTCCTATAACGTATCGGTGCCAAATCAGCGTATCCGCACCAATATTTCAGGACGAGTGGACTGGCAGCTAGGCGCTCGCAATACGTTCACGGCACGCTACGGATTCTGGTCCGAGGGTGAAGAGAATAACCTGAACGCCGGATCGCTGCCATCGGCTTCGTGGCATGAGTCCAACACCGACCACACCGTACAGGTCAGCGACGCCTTCGTGATCAACGACCACCTGGTCAACGAAACACGCGCACAGTTCGAGAGGCAAAACGAGAACCACTTCCCTGATTCGACGGCACGCACCATCAGCGTCTCAGGTAACTTTATCGCCGGCGGCCTGTCCACCCAGATGTATCGCGATCACGCCACACGGTTGGAGTTGCAGAACATCAGCACGCTCTCGCACGGCGCGCATGCCATCAAGTTCGGCACGCGGCTTCGCGACTACCTCGACAGCAACTTCACCAATTCGAATTACAACGGTTCATTCACGTTCTCTGATCCGAACGCGTACGCGTATATGGAGAATGGACTTGCGGCCGGCCAGACGTACAAGAATCTGATTGCCGCGAATCCCGAGTACACACCCATCTCAGCCGGCTACACCTGCACGCCTTCGGGAAACGGCGTATGCGTCGCCGACACCGTGCCTTCGACGCAGGCCAACATGTTCGACGCAGCGCTGTTTGCGCAGGACGACTGGAAGGTAAACCAGCGCTTCACGCTCTCGGGCGGCCTGCGTTGGGAAGCACAGAATCACATCGCGGACCACAATGACTGGGCGCCTCGCGTGGGCATCGCGTATGCCCTCGACGGCGGCAAAGGCAAGCCCGCCAAAACCGTCTTGCGCGCGGGATACGGCGTCTTTTATGACCGCTTCTCCACTTCCAACCTCCTCAACGTGCGTCACTACGAGGCCCAGAGCAAGATCGTGCTCAACTCGCCCGCGTGCTCTGACACGACGGCCACATCGCTCGAGACCATCAAAATGACAACGTGCGAGAGTTCCGGGGCCTCGGCCAGCGGCCAGGCAGTGCCTGTGCGTTACCAGGTCTCTGATCGCTTCCACTCGCCCTACACCGGCCAGTTAGGCGCCAGCATCGAGCGGCAAATCACCAAGACCGCCAGCGGAACCGTCACCTACCTGCACTCGTTTGGTGCGCACCAGTTGGTGACGATTAACGCGAACCAGTACGACTTCAGCTCGAACGAGTTCCCGCTCGATCCCAGCGGCGGCTACATCTACCAGTACTTCCCTGAGGCGGTCTTCAATCAGAACCAGATGATCGTCAGCGTGAACGGGCGCGTGACTCCCAAGCTCAGCCTGATGGGCTTCTACACGCTCGGCTTCGCTGACAGCGATGGCGGTGCAGGCTCCAACGCTTCCAACGCATACGATCTCGGCGCCGACTACGGCCCGGCAACGTTCGTTTCACGCAACCAGGTCTTCGCGATGGCCAATTACAGCGGACCTTGGAAGCTGTCTTTCAACCCGTTCCTGATGGCCACGTCGGGCAAGCCGTTCAATATCACCCGGCCTGAAGATACGCTCAACAACTTCTACAACCAGCGCCCCGGCGTGGCAACGGACGCCCAATGCGCTGGCGATCCCGGCGTGGACACGCAAAGCCAGCGCTACTACTCCACGCCCTACGGCTGCATGGACAAGAACCCAACGGTGGGTCAGCAGCTTATTCCGGCAAACATCGGGGTGGGACCGGCAGGTGTGGCCTTCAATCTCCGCGTCAGCCGCGGCTTCGGATTCGGTCCTGAACTCGGCAGCGGGCCCGCTGGCGGCCCGCAGATGGATGGCGGTGGACCCCGTGGCGGCCCAGGCGGCGGACGTGGCGGACCTCCCGGAGGCGGCCTTGGCCCTGGCGGCCTCAGCGGCGGCGGCGGACCTCCGCGCGGCATGTTTGGCGGCGGCGCCAGCAGCGGACGCAAATACAACCTGACGTTCAGCGCGCAGGCACTCAACCTGTTCAACAACGTCAACTATGGTGGCCCTAATGGCACCATTGGTTCGTCCAGCTTCCTGCACTCCACCACGCTGGCGGGCGGTATGTTTAGCTCCGGCGCGGCAGTGCGCAGAATCTTCCTGCAGGCGGTCTTCTCGTTCTAGACCTCGCGTAAACCGCAAAGGCCGGAGCGCTCGCTCCGGCCTTTGTCTTTTCGCCGCTATGTCTGGGTCTTGCCGGCAACGTCGTGGTAAAGCGCTTCCCACTCATCGGCCTTGTGCTCGATGTTGAAGTGATCGATAATACGCTGCCGCGCGGATTTACCCAGAAATCTGCGCGCCGTTTCTGGCGTATTCATGATGGTGAGCATAGCTCTGGCGAGCGCGTTGGGATCCCGTGGGGGAACAATGAGCCCGCAGTGGTCAACAAGTTCACTGACGCCTCCTACTCCAGTGGCCACAATAGGCTTCTCCATAGCCATCGCCTCGGCAATGGCTAGCGGCATTCCCTCCCAGGCTGATCCGAGCGAAAAAGCATCCGCGGCGTCGAGCAACGCGGATACATCGCGGCGTCCTCCAAGCCAATGCACCACCTGCTCCAGACCCAGTTGGGCTGTCTTGATGCGCAGCGAGGCCACATACTCCGCGCTGCCGTCGCCCGCGATCCAGAGCTGCGTTTCCGGTTCGACCAAATGTACCTGCGAGAAGGCAAGCAGAAGATTCGAATAGTCCTTGGCCGGCACCAGGCGTCCCGCACTCAACCAGATGAAATCCTTGCCTGCTCCCATCGCAGACCTGAGAGTCGATCTCCGCTCCTCATCCGGAGTAAGAGGCAGCGATGTCGATACCGTTCAGAATGACATGGCATTTTGCCCGTCGAACAATTCCCAGTTGCAGGGCACGCTCTGCAACCGCCTGACTCACGGCCACGGTACGCTCACTGAGAGAATCGGTGATCTTAAGCGCGAACATCCGCGCCGTTCCACCTTCATATTCGTTGTGCAGCGTCGAAATCACCCGGCTGGACCGGCAGGTGAGCAGGAGCGCGCGGGCCATCATATTTCCATGAAAATTGTGGCTATGCACGATATGCGGACGGAAGTCACGCAGCGCGTGCGCACCCTGTACGACACCGGACAACGCGCGCACCGGACGCCGGCGGTCCATACCGAGCCGGACGACTTCCAAATCTGTAGACCACTCGTCCGGGCGGTCCTTCCCGAGCGCAACGATGCGTACCGAGTGGCCGCGCGCGGCCATGCGCTCGCCGAGCGCGAGCACGAGGCGCTCGGCTCCGCCGATCGCCAGCGTGTTGAGCATGTAGAGAATGCGCATTCGAGAGCCGGGGGTGGTACTCCCTGCCGGAAGGATAAGGACGACAGTCCGGATGCGCTGTGTCGTACGTCATTCATGTTTTGGGAGCTTGGCCCATATTGGGCGTAAAGCGATGCGGCCGGTCCACTCAGGACCGGCCGCTCAGCGGTCAGGTTCGAACCCGCTCAATACTGCCAGTTCACATTCACAGATCCGGTTCCGCTCGCCGGCACCGTGTAGGAATGATTCGACCCGTTCTCCCATATCACATTACCGTTCGACTGAATATCGATGAACTTGAACTGCACAGTCTGTCCCGCCGGTAACGCAACGTTCAAAAACCAGTTCGGATAGTTCGGTGCCAGCATCGGTCCAACCGCAGTCTGGAACGTCGTTCCCCAGTTGCCAAGCTCAACGGTGCTGCCGGTGACATAGATGTAATCGCCCGGGTTTGTCGGGTTGGCGTTGTTGACGGTGAACGTCACCGGTATGAGTTTCGCCGTGAGTACCGTGAACGCAATCGTGTTGGCCGCCGTCCCGCCGCTCGTCTTCAACTGCACGTTGTAGCTGCCGGCGGCGACGCTCGGAACCGTGAATGTCACTGAGGTGTTCGACCACGTCTTGATGGTGGCGGCCGTCGTACCGAACAAAACCGAGCCCGTCGAAGCTCCAAACCCATCGCCCGCAACCGTCACCGTCATCCCTGGCTGGCCAATATGCGGGCCGATCGATCCAACCTCCGGCGAAGCCGCGTTCACCTGGTACTGCCAGACGCTGATGCTCGCCGGCGCAATCGTGTAGTTGTTCGCCGAATTGTTGCCCCCGCTGCCTGCTGTCACCGTGAGACCGTTCCCGCTCTGCAGGCCGCCAAGATAGTCCGTGTACGTGCCCGGCGGGAGTGCCGTATGCAGATTCGAGATGCTGTACGGCGTCGTATCGTTTTTATTGATGGCGACAAGCACCACATCGTTGAAAAACTGGCGTTCGTAGATGTACACGTCGTTGTTGATCCAGCGCTGCTTCCATGTGCCATAACCGATCGCATCGTTTGCCGCGCGAAGGCGGGCCAGCTTCGAGATCAGCTTGTACGCGGTCGTGCTGGTGTTGAACGAAGACATCCACACGCGGTTGTACGGGTCGTTCCCGCCGTTCGAGTTATTGAACAGATATTGCTCGTCACCATACAGGATGATTGGGATGCCGCGTCCCGTCAGGATGAATGCCATCGCCTCCTGAAGCCGGTTCTGGTTGTCGTTGAGCGAGAGAAGGCGGGCTTCATCATGCGAATCGAAGAAGGTGACAAGATCGTTCGGGAACGTGAAGTTCGCGTTCTCCGCGTTGATCGTCGAATCGACCTCGCTCCAGTTCGCGTTATTCGCGAAGACGTCGCGCAGAGCATTGTTCAGCGGAAAATCAAGAAGATTGATGCCGCTTTTATTGGAAAACTTGTACGAATCCGGATAGAGCGGGTCGCTGGTGTTGCTCTGCATCCACTCGCCAAAGAGAAAGCTCGGCCCATTCGTCATGACCGAGTTCGCAAACGAGTACTCCCATCCCCATGTCACGTGCTTGATCGCATCGAGCCGGAACGCATCAACATGATGATTCTGCAACTGGGCCGCGGCGCCTTTGAGATACGCGTCTACCGTAACGTTTTCCTGGTTCAAGTCCGCCAGATCGCTCAACGTCCAGTACTGCAACTGGTAGCGGTCATTCCAGTCCGAAATGTTTGGATTGTGGTGAAAGATCCCGTTCGGATCATTGTTCGCGGCAGCCATGAACGTGCCGTTGTTGTAGAGTGAGCCAATCTCACCGCAGTTATCTGGATTGGAATGATTGTTCGCCTCGTCGACGATGATCTTCATACCATCCGAGTGCAGCGAGCTCACCAGGCTGTCGAACGCAGAAAACGAATTGGAGTTATCGCCAAAGTGCTCCTCGATCTGCATGAAGTCGCGGTTCCAATAACTGTGATACGGAGCCGACACGCCCGAGCTCGAGCAGTTGAGATTCTCGTTGTTCACCACGGGCGAAACCCAGACCGCCGTTGCTCCCATCCCCTTGATGTAGGCGAGCTTCTGCTGGATGCCCGCCAAGTCTCCACCCCAGTAGGCTTGCCAGTTGGTATGTGAGGCGTCAAACAGGCCGGGACTTTCGGCCGGGTTATCGTTCGTTGCATCGCCGTTGAAGAAACGGTCGGTGACGACCTGGTAGATAACTTGCTTCTTGAAGTCCTGTGCCTGGACGGACAGGCATAGCAATCCGCACACGGCGACGAACGCCGGCAGGAGGGCGCGGGGGATGCGCTGCATTTGGATGTCTCCTTCAGTGATCTGAAGTGTAGTGGTGTGGTCGCACGGTCCGAAATGTGACTGCGGCCTCGCCCCGGGGCGCCCGCTTGCGCGAACTCAGATCCCGCAGTTCAGCCGGTCGAATGTTGCTCCGCTTCCCGCGCCTATGTCAAGAGGCATTTGAGTTACGAAAGTCCAGGGAACGAAGGTCGGGCGGAGCAGCTTTTTCCCGCGCTCAAGCAGCTCGCCCAGGTAGCGCTCACTTCAGCTTGCGATCGAGAAAATCGGCCGCAGCCGCATACGCCTTGATCCAGCTTCGCTGCAACAGAAATCCGTGAATCTCATCTGGAAAGATCAGTTCCTCAAACTCCACCTTGTGCTTCCGCAGCGCCTCTACAAGCTGGACCGTCTCTGCGAACGGCACATTGCGGTCGTCGTCGCCGTGAATCAGCAGCACCGGAGACCGCCAGGTGTCCACGCTCGCCATCGGCGAGGACTCGAATGCCCTGCGCGCAATCTGCTCGCGCTCGCGCGGATCATAGGACGGCACGAACGTCGGCATCTCAAGGTTCCAGTCGTGCACGCCGTGAAAATCCACGCCCGCAGCGAACAGGTCCGACGCGCGCGCCAGCGCCAGCGCGGTGAGATATCCGCCATAGCTGCCGCCCCAGCTTGCTATCTTCGAGCCATCCACTTCCGGCAGCGTACGCAGATACACTCCAGCGCCCATCACGTCATTGAACTCGCTCGCACCGTCTGCGCCGTAGTTCAACGCCTCGCGGAACTTCATCCCATACCCGATACCGCTGCGATAGTTCGCCGCAAGAACGACGTAGCCCTTGCCGGCAAGGTATTGGTTCATTGCATACGCATTCGAGTAGTAGTCCATGTAGTGAAACCCGAGCAGCATCTGTCGCTCGCTTCCGCCATGGAAGAACACCGCAGCCGGCCTGCGTTCTCCCGGCTTCAGATCCGGCGGAAGAAAGAGCTGGCCGTGAATCTGCATGCCGTCAGTGGCTGAAAAGATGACCTGCTTCGGCGTGACGAAGTGCGCGCCGGGATAATCCTGTGGCACCGCCTGCGGCGCGATATCGGCAATGTCGCGGCCGCGAACGACGGCAGCGCGCATGGGCATATGCGCGTCTGATCTCAGCACAACGACGGCGCCATCGCTCGTCACTACTGGCTGCGTCTCAATCCCTTCGCCGTGCGTCAACGCCTCCGGCGCGGCGGGCGCCGATGCGACGCTGATACGCCACACATGGCGACGATCGATATCGTCCTGGTTTGAATCGAACACCAGCGTCTTGCGATCGTCGCTGAGCCATACGTGCTCCACTTCGAAGCCGCCCGGAGTCAGCAGCCGCGCTGTGCCGCCCGCCACCGGCACTGCGTAGAAGTGCAGCCATCCATCGCGTTCCCAGGGGAAAACAATCTCGCCGCCGGCGGTCCAGTGCAACTGGTCCGCAGAGGGAGTCTCGCGATAAGCGCTTCCCATGCCTTCAGCGGCTTTCCATATCTCGCGCGACTTGCCCGTCGATGCGTCGGCCACGCGGATCGACCATGGCAAGGCCTCACGGTGCGGCATGAATAAGAGGTCTTCTTTCTGCCCAGGCACGCGCATGAAGGCGATCTGTTTCGAGTCCGGCGACCACACCGGCGCCTCATCCCCGTCGGTGGACGGATCCATGTAGGTCCACGCCTTGTCGGCAAGCGAGTAGGCGACGACGAAGCTGTGATCCCGGCGGCCGCTGACGAAGGCCAGCCGCGTACCGTCCGGCGACCAGCGCAAGTCGTGCTGCGATCCGCGAATCTCCATCAACTGCTCAGGCTTGGCTTTCGGGTCGTCGAGCCGCACGGTCCATATCTGTCCCTTGGACACATACGCGACCGCCTTACCGTCCGGCGACATCGCGGACCCATGTCCTTCGGCCAGCAAGCGTGGTTCGCCGCCTTGCACGCTCACAACCCAGATCTCCTCTTTCGCGCCGTGGACGAAGTCCGCAGGATTCGGCACCGCGGGGTTCAAGCCCTCCGTGTCGCCGCCCCGCACATACACCAGCGACGAGCCGTCGGGGGTCCAATCGACACTGCTGATCTCCTGGCCATCGTCTTCGGTGTAATGCGTCACCTGCTTCGCCGATCCGTGAGTGCCCGCCTGTGCCACCCACAGGTTCCGCCGTCCGCCGATATCTGCCACCCACGAGACTTGCCCGCCCGCGGGGCCTGCGCGCAACTCGGTGCAGAACGGCGCGCTCAGCGCCTGTTCGATCGTGAATCCCTGCGCGAAACCGAATGCGGTCGCGGCCCCCAGCACCAGGCCAACAGTCCATCCACACATCACACGCACGCGTACTCTAAGTTCTTTTGCCAACTCGACCTCCGGAAAAGCCATCATAACTGGCCTGTGTCAGAACAGGCTCACCTGGCGCTCTGGCAGCGACTCTGGCCTGGGTCCGGCACTTCGTGGCCCCGGAAGGTGTATGCGCCGGCGATGAACAACATGAAGTACTGCGGCCTCTCGCGAGCGAGTCTCCGCAGTCGAGTAACTGAAGCTCTTTCCAGGCACGGCAGCCACGCGCTCTCCCGGCACCAGCACGCCAACCATGTTCATTGGGTCCGAGCCCGCAATCGTCGCTGTAAACGGAGTGCGTTCGTTCCTCGTAGCCCTCAGGCTCTCCAACACTTCAGGCAAGGCGAACTGCTCGCCTCCGAAACCGCTTAAAAACCGGCCACCGCGCACCTCGCCGCGATCTTCCAACCGCCGCAGCATCCGCAGCAACTGTCCCCAGCGCGGAACATTCGACTCCAGAGCCAGCAAATCGCGGAAGACCACTCCATAGCGCGTCAGCAACATGCGTGCGGCCGACTCTACGGCTGCATCTTCATATCGTGCCTTCTCCAGCGCATTGGCGGGCACGGGCGCTTCGGCTCCAAACAGGGACCACCGTCCCGCCGCGCTGCGCACCTTGCGATGAGAGGATCGAATGGCTGTCCGGCGATCGGGATCGATCATGGACCGCAACTGGTCAAAGCCGTCTGCCGCAGCGAGCCCCGCCGCAGCGAGCTCCCAGAGTGCCAGCCTCGAATCATCGGCATTCAGATTGAGAAGCCGCTGCATATCCTCGTCAAAACACGCCCCTCTTTGTCTCAGCAGTTCCCAGACGCGCAATGCTGAAGGAGTCAAAACACCAGCCATCTTCGCCTCGTCCACTCCATGCTCGCGAAGAGCAAGATCGAGCCACGCCGCCGAATCGCGCAGGTAGAACGTGATCGGAGCGGAATTCGCGGGAATCACTCTGCGCGGCCCGTTTCCGTCGGCCGCTCGAAATGCCGGATGCGGCGAAACCCGGCCCCAACCCACTGCGCCAGAAAGACACAGCCGGTCGAGCCAGCGCGGATCGTAGTTCGCAACGCGCGCCGGGAGTATGCTCTTCTCCCATTCGACCGCCGGCGCTTCGAAGCCTTCGAGCCTGGCAAGCGCATCCAGCAGTCCCTCTTCGCCGGTGAGTTGCGTCTGCGGCGCAACGTGCTGCCAACCGAGCAGCCATGCATAATAAGCCTCGGGTGAAACCGGCTCAACCTGTTTACGCCGGCCACTGATGGTGAGCTTGTGAATGCGCTGCAGGATGCGCCGCTCGCACCACTCTGTTTCGAGATCGCTCGGTGGTTCTCGGCAGTTCAAAGCTTCCGCGCATCAGAAGCCCCTGTACTTCGAGCGCAATGAAGGCCGCGAACACCTCTCCTGCATCGAGCGACAGCATGCCCGCGAACCGATTCGCCGTCACCGGCCCAAGCACCTGAATCCAGCCTTGCACGCACTTGTGCAGCGCCTCTTCGCGCTCCGCATGTGTTGCCGTCTGCATGCCCCACAGCGTCTGTACTTGCGGCACGCGCTCGGTCGCCACCCAGCATGCGATGTCGCCGCATTGCGCCATATCAGCGCGGCCGTCCAGCATCAGCCTGCTGAAAAATCCGGGCCAATGCGCGGCCTTCTCCAGCATCGACCATCGACACCGGCAGCGCGACCAGGCTCATCAGCAGATCGTGCAGTTCATGATGATCGCGAATATCCGGCCAGCACTCAGAACGAACAGTGGCGATCGCTGCGGGGTCAAGTCTACCCGGCTGTTCCAGAACGCTCGCCGGAATGCCTGTATTGAGAGTGACAGCCCGCGCGCGCCGCTCTTCCAATCCCGCCTCATCGAGAAACGCATACGGATTCGCGTTCAGCAACTCGTGCGCGAACTGCGATGGAACCGGTGTATCCACAGCCAGGCATTGGATGCTTCCATTCTGTATGCCGCGGAGCACACCCAGCAGGCCCTCAAGATCCATCGCCTCCTGCAGAACATCCTGCATCACCTCGCGCACCAGGGGATGATCGGGAATCTGGATGTCGCCTTCGATGTTCTCGAAGCACGCAGCCGCCTGCGGAAAGACGCTGGCCAGCAGATCTTCCGAGCGCGTTCGCTGCACCTGTGGCGGGATACGCTTGCCGTTCGAATTGCGGAGCAACTGGAGGCTGCGGTTTGCCGCCCAGCGCCAGCGCGTCTTGAACACCGGCGCAGCGAGTGAAGCCTGCTCCAGAAGATTGCGCGCGGTGATCTCCGTAAGGAACTGAAACACATCCGACAACGGAAAGCTGTGCTGTTCGGCCAGGGAGATATTGATTCCGTTGTCGGTTGCGGCCGCCTGCAGTTCGAAGTTGAAGCCGCGGCAGAACCGCTTGCGCAGAGCCAGCCCCCACGCCTTGTTGATGCGTCCGCCAAACGGAGCATGCAGGATCAACTGCATTCCGCCGCCTTCATCGAAGAAGCGCTCGGCGATGATGGTCTGCTTCGATGGGAACAGCTCCCAGCACGGCACGGCCGGCCACGATGTAGCCAACCAGTTGTTGCGCGCCCGATTCGCACAGGCCACACTCTTCGCGGAGCCAGGCGATGGCGGACGCGACCTCAGAATGCGCGAGGGAGACATATTGGGGCGAGACGTTCGGCGTCATCGCAGATATCTGGGTGCGCAGATCGCCAACGGCATCCGACAGCACGTCGGTCCGCTGCGGAGCCTCGCCAGTCCAGAACGGCACGCTGGCCGGCGCACCATGCGCGTCCTCCACGTGCACCTGTCCGGCGGGGTCGATTCGCTGCACGCGCCAGCTTGTATTGCCGAGCAGAATCACATCTCCGGGGCTCGAGTCGACGGCGAAATGCTCATCCAGCGTGGCGATCGGCACGCCTTCCGGCTGAAGAATCACGTTGAACAGCGCCGTCTCCGGAATCGCTCCGCCATTGGTCATCGCGATCATGCGCGCGCCGCGCCGAGGATGCAACTGACCGTGAATCCCGTCATGCAGCAGATAAGCGCCGTAGCGGCCGCGGCTCGACTCGATGCCGCTGGACAGGATCGAGACAATCTCGTCGTAAACTTCCCAACTCAGGCCGCGATAAGGATAAGCGCGGCGGACAACTTCAAAGAGCGAACGCCTTGTCCCAGGGCTCCGCTCCGCACGCAGCCACGATCTGCTGCATCAGTACGTCGATGGGCTGTGGAGGAATCTCCAGCCGGTCCAGATCGCCCGAACGCATGCGGCGCACCAGTGCGGCCTGCTCCAGCAGATCGTCGCGCGTGGTGGCAAACAGCCGGCCCTTGGGAATCGCTCCGCGCCAGTGTCCTGCGCGGCCCACGCGCTGCATGGCCACGGAGATCGATCGCGTGGACGCGATCTGGCACACCAGGTCAACGTTGCCGATGTCGATGCCGAGTTCAAGCGAGGCCGTCGCCACCAGCACCTTGATCTCGCCATTCTTCAGTCTCTGCTCGGCATCCAGACGCAGAGTACGGGAGAGCGATCCATGGTGCGCCGCAACGTGCTCGCTACCCAGCCTTTCAGACAGTGCAAACGCAACCCGCTCCACTAGCTTGCGCGTGTTCACAAACACCAGCGTCGATCGGTGCGTTTCGGTGCAGCGCGGCGATCTTGTCGAAGATCTCCTCCCACATCTTGTACGAAGTCACGGATGACAGTTCATCCGTTGGCACCTCGATTGCCAGGTCCATCGCGCGCTTGCGGCCCACCTGCACAATCGCCGCCTTCTCGTGCCCGGTCCCAGTCAGAAAGTCCGCCACGAGTTCGATCGGGTTCTGCGTAGCCGAAAGACCAATGCGCTGCGGAGGCGGCATTAGCCCTGTGATGAACATTCCGGGCGCAAGACGATTCCGTCCGCACACGAGTGCATCCAGTCGCTCCAGCGAGAGGGCCAGGTGCGCGCCGCGCTTGTCATCGGCAACCGCATGGATCTCGTCCACGATCACCGTCTCCACCCGCTGCAGATGTTCGCGGCTGCGGCGCGATGTCAGCAGAATGTAGAGCGACTCCGGCGTAGTGACCAGGATGTGCGGCGGATTGCGCAGCATCGCCGCGCGTTCCCTCGGCAGGGTGTCCCCGGTTCGTACCGCAGTTCGGATCTCCTGAGACAGGTATCCGCGCTCGAGCGCCAGTTGCTGAATCTCTCGGAGAGGCTCTTCGAGATTCTTCTGGATGTCGTTGGACAGCGCTTTCAGTGGCGACACGTAGACCACCTGCGTCGCCGCACCAGCGAGCCGGCGAGCGCCCGGCGGAAGAGCCGGTCGATGCACACCAGGAATGCCGCCAGCGTTTTGCCCGATCCCGTGGGCGCCGAAATCAGGGTTGGCTTGCCGGCGAGAATGCTCGGCCAGCCGTGGACCTGCGGCTCCGTAGGCGTTCCGAATTTCGTGACGAACCATTCCTGAACGATGGGGTGAGCCCAGGAAAGCTCAGAGGGGAAGTCCATCACGGCATTTTAGCCCGTTCGCCTTTTCTTTGCTCGCTGCGGACTCGTAACTAGTCGGCATCCTGGCGGCGCAACGATTCTCTTGAACCCGACCAAAACGGTCCGTGTTGTGATTCCAATCACTG
>CAWFVY010000031.1:0-11155 GCA_963819365.1 uncultured Acidobacteriota bacterium | reverse complement strand
TCGTTCAGAACGCAACAGCCTTGTTTTTCCGCCGCCTGTTAAAGCCCGCAAATTCTATTAGCCTTAATCCGCACGACTGAAACGGGCTTGGTGAAAAAGGGCCATCCGTTGGGGTTAACTCTCTTGAGCAGGGGCTAAAGCCCGCGGATTCTATCAGCCAATCGGCCCGACTAAACAGCTTGGTGAAAAACTCGAAATCGGGGTGCTTTGAGGCCCGATTCGGAGATAGAAAATCACCAATCGACTCCTAGAAATCGTTCCTGAGGGCATCCTGGAGCGATGCGATTTTTGACTTACCGGTCGAAATGGAGCTTTTCAGCAAGCTGTGAAGTCGTGCCCCAGTTTTCAGCAAGCTGTGAAGTCGTGCCCCTCCGCGAAACCCGCTTACATAGCCGGTGGGTTCTTTCGCTGGCAGGCCTGGCAGGTTCCTAGAATCTGGAAGCTGTGGCGCAGGGGCTCGAAGTGAAACTGATCTCCGATGCGGCGCTGCACTTCTTCGACTTCGGGCGCGAAGAATTCAACGGAGTCGCCGCACGAGGTGCAGACCATGTGGTGATGGGTCCGGCGATTCAGGCTGTGCTCGTAACGCACGACTCCATCCTGAAAATCGACATCGAAGGCCAGCCCGCAGCGGGCGAGCAGCTTGAGCGTTCGATAGACGGTGGTGTACCCGATGGTCGGATTTGTCTTCTTGACGAGCCGGTGCAGGTCCTCGGTGCTGAGGTGGTCGTGGGTATCAAGGAAGACTTCGAGGACGCGGTCTCGGCGGGAGCTATGCTTGAGGCCTTTTTCGCGGAGATACCCGGTGAGGATGCGTTTGGCGACGCTATGCAGATCCTTGCCGACGACGGGTGAGTCGTCGACGCGCTTTGAGAGTGAGGCGGCCGGGGATTTCATCCTCGCCCGATTATATGTTCTGGCGCGTGGGGATTGATGTGCGCGGGGATGTTCCGAATAGCCCGACCTCAGACTGCGGTAAGTCGGCCTTTGCAGGGGCTGAAGCCCGGATCCTTGGATTGAGCTTATCGGCACGACTAAACAGCTTGGTGAAAAAGTCGAAAATGGCAGAAACAAGCACCAAAATTGGTGATGGAAAATCATCACCCGAGGCTTAGGAATCGTTCCTGGGGCATTCTGAAGCGTTGCGATTCTGCGTCCGTCCCGACAGATCGAGTTTTTCACCAAGCTGTAAAGTCGTGCCCTGTTACAGGGCCTGCTCACATAGAGTTTGTCAGCAAGTCGAGGTCCGGGCCGAGGCCCGGACCTGATTGTTGCAGCTTGCCGTCTGGTTAATCGCCGGCGGGGCCTTAGTCTTGGCGCCGTGGGCCCCTTCGATTTCTGCCCGATACGATCTGGCAATGGAGCGAACGCCGCGTCCGATTTCCTCATACACTTCGTCATCGAGGTTGGCCAGAGAGACTCGCAGCGACCAGTCGGGGGCGTCGAAGCCGCCGCCGTTGAGCAGCACGATTCCATGGGACTCTGCCAGGCGGAACGCCAGGTCGAGCGGGTGCACGTACTTCTTCAGATTTTCGGCCGCCTCCGGGCCGAGGTTCTTCTTTGCCCAGAACTCGAAATCGATGAGCCCATAGTAGGCGTCGTAATTCGGGTTGGGAGGCAGTTCCAGTTCGAGTCCTTCGAGCAGCGCGTGGATGCGGCGGTAAACGATATCCCTGCATGCCTTCTGATATTTCTTCTCGGTATCCATCAGCTCGACGAGGGAGAACATGGTCATCATGACCTGTTGAGGCAGGGAGAGGCCGGCGGTGTGGTTGAGCGCGACGTCGCGGCTATCGGCAACGATGCGGTCAATGAACTTGACTTTGCGCGGTTCGAGGGTGATGGCGCCATAGCGTTTGTCGAGAGCCTTGAGTTCGGCGTCGGGAAGCTTGGCAATTTTCTCATCGTAGATATTGTTTTCGTGGACGCTGATGACGCCAAGGCGCCAGCCGGTGCAGCCGAAGTACTTGGAGTAGGAGTAGACACCGATGGTGTTATGCGGCAACGCACCGAGGAGCGAACGGAATCCGGGAACGAAGGTGCCGTAGACGTCGTCAGTGAGGAGCATCAGGTCAGGGCGCTTGGTCTTGACGAGCTTTGTGATCTTTTCGATGGTCTCGTGGCTGAGCGCGACGCCGGTGGGGTTGCCGGGATTCACTACGAAGAACGCCTTGATCTTTGGATCTTCGAGCTTCTTGAGTTCTTCATCGGAGTACTGGAAGCGGTCCTCCTGGCGCGCCTGAATGTTGACGACGTTCAGGTCGTAATCCTCAAGGTGGGTCATCTCGATGTAGGGCGTGAAGATGGGCGTGCCGAGGGCGATGGTGTCGCCGGGCTTGAGCAGGCGATTGGCCTTGAGGGATTTGAAGAGGTAGCACATGGCGGCGGTGCCGCCCTCGACCGCATAGAGGTCGAACTTGCCGGCGGGGCGCGGATCTCCGCACATGGCCCACATCAGATATTCGTGGGTGACCTTCTCGTTGTGCACGAGCATGCGGTCAGGGACGGGGTAGTTATCGCCGATGATGGAGTCGGCCAATTCGAAGACGAACTCGTCGGCATCGAAGCCGAAGGTCTTGACGGCGAAGGGAACCATCTCCGCGAGAAATGACGCGCCGGGCATGTCGCTGTGGGCGGCGAGATAGGTTTCGAGGCGATGGGCGATGCCGCGCTGTTTGGGCATTCCGCCAAGGCCAACCTCATCTTCCATGACGCGCTTGCTTTCAGTGATTGCGAACTGGCCGAAGAGGAAGAATCCCTCGCGCGGAGTTGTGGCGATCCAGTTGGGGTTTCCGCGGCCGGCGTTGAGAAAGGCGGTCTGCGTCAGCTTGGAAGTTTTCTTGGCAAGCTTGATGAGCTCATCCTTGATCTCAAACGGGCTCAGCGTCTCAAAGGTGGTAAGGTCGATCACTCCCATAAACATTTCTCCTTGATGATCTTGAGATCACTTACTCAGAATCAGAATGAGCACCATGCCCCAGATAGTGAGAAGCGTGTTGCCCACCGCGTAAGTTACGGTGTAACCGAGCGCCGGGACCTGGCTTTTAGCGAGATCGCAGACCAGGCCGAGGGAAGCTGTGGTGGTACGCGCGCCGGAGACGATGCCGAGCGTGAGCGCATCGTGGAAGCGGAAGACGTACTTGGCGACAAACAGTCCCAGGATGAGAGGAACCGTGGAAGCCGCGGCGCCCCAGAGGAACAGGCCCACGCCCTGAGTCTTGAGGCCGTTGACGAAGCCCGGCCCGGCGGAGATGCCGACCACCGCGATGAACAGGTTGAGTCCGACCGAGTTCATGAACCAGACGGTGGACGAGGGGATTCTGCCGAAGGTGGGTCGAACGGAGCGGAGCCAGCCGGCGACGAGTCCGGCAATGAGCGCGCCACCCGCGGTGGAGAGGGTGATGGGGATTCCGGCGATCTTGAACACGAGCGCGCCAATGAGAGCGCCGATGGTGATGCTGGCACCGATGAAGGCGACATCGGCAACGTCGGTGGGGCGATCGGGCACGCCGAGCGCCTTTACGGTCATGGCGACGTCCTGGGTGCGGCCGACGATGTTGACGATGTCGCCACGGTAGATCTTGGTATTGGCCAGGATTGGAATTGAGGTTGCAACCGCGCCGCGGGTGATCTTGCGCAGGAAAACGCCGCGGGCGCCGGGGCTCTTGGCAAGCTCGGCGAGGGTTTTGCCGTCGACTTCCTTATTGGTGACGTAGACGTCGATGCCTTCGAGGGGCATGTTCATCAATTCGGGATCGTCGACCTCTTTTGGTGTGGGCGCGGCGCCGCTGCTCATGTTGCCTGTGGCGGCGGCCACGCGCGCTCCAATGACTTTCACGATGACGTCGCGGGCGCCGGCGATGGCGACCACGTCTCCCGCGTTGAGCACGGTGTCGGCAGTGGCTTCTTCAATTGTGCCGTTGGGACGGCGGACACGCAGGACAAAGATGCGCGCGTCGGGAAGCAGGCTTTCGGCTTCGGCAGCACGCAATCCGGCAACGGGGCCGCCGGCTTGCACTTCAAAGGCGCGTACTTCCCAGCGGTGCCATGCGGAGTTGGCTCCGCCGAGTTCCTTCTGTCCGCCGCCCTGCTGCTGTTCGTACTCCTTGCAGGCCGCGGGCAGATTGATGCGCAGCAGGAACGGGCCAAGCAGAGCGATGACCAGCGCCGAGCCGACGGTGCCGAACATATACGTGACGGCGTAGGCGATGGGCATCGAGTCAAGCAGGGCTTTGGATTGTTCGGGCGCCATTCCTATTCGATTGATGGCGTCCGTGGAGAGGCCCATCGCGGCGGAGATGGTTTGGGATCCTGAGTAAAGGCCGGCAGCGTATCCGAGGTCATAGCCGGCGAGCTTGGCAATGACTACGGGAGCGGCCAGGCAGAAGAGACATTGGACTACGGAGAAGATCGCCTGCGGCAGGCCGTCTTTGGCTACGCCGCGGACGAACTGCGGTCCGACGCCGTAGCCTACAGCGAAGAGGAACATCAGGAAGACGGTTGCTTTGAGGGGTGTCTGGATGGTGATGCCGAGCTGCCCGATCAGAACTCCGGCGAGCAGTGTGGCGGTAACCGAACCGAGCCCAATGCCCTTGAAGGTGAACTTTCCGAAGTAGTAGCCGAGGGCAAGCACCAGGAAGAGGGCGATCTCCGGGTATTGCCGGAGGGTTGTTGCGAACCATTCGAACATTGTTCTTCTCCGTGTTCGTGCTTCAGCTATGCGTGGGCGAGTTCGTGCTTCTTCTTGTCCGCCTTGCCGACGGCTTTGCCGTTGGCCGCGGTGAGGAAGGAGGGCCTGAGCAGCTTCAATCCAAGCGCGGCTTCGTACCCGTGAATCTCCTTCACGTCGAGCTTGCGCATGAACTCGATGGTCTCGGCGGTGATGACCTGTCCGGGCACCATGATGGGAAATCCCGGCGGATAAGGAATCACGAAGTTTGCCGAAACCAGCTCCGGACCATTCTTCAGGCGCTTGTCGATCTCAGGGCTGGCGAGCTTAACGTGTTCGCACTGGTCTTCTCGATAGGCGCCGAAGAAAGCTGCGCGCATATCGCCTTCGCTGGTCCGGCTCTTGTCGTTCTCGCGGAACTTGCTGTGGAAGGAACTGAAGTTGGGAAGGTTCGGCACGTCCTCCATGAGGGAGCGAACGCGCGCGGTAAATGCATCGCGTTCGGCGACGCCGGAGTGAGCCAGCTTCTTCTCGATTCCCTGCGATATCTCGACGAGCACCTTCATCAGGTGAGCGATATCGCTGCGGGTGTTGTTGATGTTGGTCTGAAGCAAGACGCTGTTGCGCGAGGTCTTGTTGAGCTGGATATCGTAGTCGGCCGCGAGCAGATTCTTGAACTGCGTGCCATCGAAGCCCGCATTGCCACACAGAAGCGTGAGACGCGTGACGTCGAGCGCGAACTCATCTTCGCGCAGCGCTTTGATGGCGGTGGTCCAGTTCGCGCCGGGAGTGAGGTAGTCGATGAAGCCCGAGTTCCTGAACTCCGCGGGAATCAATTCGTCCGCGCCGAGAATGCGGAAGTATTTGGAGACCAGCGGATGGGTGTTGACTTCGTGCCTGAGATCGAGCGCCAGTTGGATGGCGCGGTTGACGAGCTCGTAGCCTTCGAGTTCCATCTGGCGGCGGGCCACGTCAATGGAGGCGATGATCTGAAGATTGGGCGAGGTGGATGCGTGCGTGAAAACTGCTTCGTGGAACTGCTCTTCCACGGTGTGATAGTCCTGGTCCCTCACCAGCACCATCGATCCCTGGCGGAGGCATGACATGGATTTGTGCGTCGAGTTTGTCTGATAGACGCGCAGGTGCACCTTTTCCGGATTCGCCAGCAGCGACGTATCCAGCAGGCGCTTGTCAGCGGGATCAAGATCCTCTCCGAGCTTCCTGGCTTGCGCCTGGTATGCCGCGAGATAGGCGGGATCGGCAAACTTCTTTTCCAATGTGTCCGCGGCTCCCATGGCGGTGCGGCGGCGATAGAACGGGCTCCAGCGCGCGAATCCGAACCAGGCTTCATCCCACAGGAAGATGAGGTCGGGCTTGATGGCGAGGCACTCTTCCATGACGCGCTCGGTGTTGTAGATATGGCCATCGAATGTGCAGTTGGTGAGCACCAGCATCCTGGCGCGGTCGAGCTTGCCTTCGGCTTTCAGGTCGAGCAACGCCTTCTTGATGGCGCGCAGCGGCACCGCGCCGTACATCGAATACTGGGTGAGCGGATAGGCCTCGATGTAAAGAGGCAACGCGCCCGAGAGCACTGCGCCGTAGTGGTGCGACTTGTGGCAGTTGCGATCGACGAGGACGATGTCGCCGGGCGCCAGCAGCGCCTGCTCGACCATCTTGTTCGATGTCGAGGTGCCGTTGGTGACAAAGAAAACGTGATCGGCTCCGAACGCGCGGGCTGCGTAGTCCTGAGCCACTTTGATGTTGCCTGTGGGTTCGAGAAGGCTGTCGAGCCCGCCGGTGGTCGCAGACGATTCGGCGAGGAACAGGTTGATCCCGTAGAACTCGCCCATGTCGCGAATCCAGTTGGACTTGAAGATGGATTTGCCGCGGGCGATGGGGAGCGCGTGGAAGGTTCCGATGGGCCTCTGCGCGTAGGCCTGAAGGTTGTCGAAGTAAGGGGTGGGAATACCTTTCGGCGATGCCTTCGAGGATACTCAGGTGCAGTTCGAGCGGCTCTTCAACCTGATAGAAGATCCGGCGCACACAGGCCGCCTCCGGACTTCCCGCCGTCTTTTCGACTTCACGATCGGAGAGCAGGTAGACATCCAACTCGGGCCGGACCTGCTTCAGCGCCTTGGCAACAGTCAGGCCGCGCTGCAGCGAGTTTGGCTGAACGCCGGTGGCGCTCAAGTGCGATGAGAGGAATTCGTTGAGAAGCGGGTTATTGTGCGTGGACTGGAGCGGCACATCGTCGTAGATCACGACGGCTTCCAAGCCTCCGTTGAGGATGACGGCGAGGGCCGCGTCCTCGACGCTTCCCACGAACACGGGCTCATAGGCGAACTTATCCTGCGGGCGGCGCAGCCTGCGCAGGTCCTGACCAAGTTCGCGCCACGTGGACTGGCGAGCCGGACTCACGAACAAGACTTCAAAATAAGGCCGATGCGGAGTTCTCCGATCGCTCGCACCGGGGAGACGATCGCCTACGCTGGCGCCGCCTTCTTCATCCGTCTCCCATTCACCAACGTTCTCACGATAAGAGTGCGTCAACAGAGCGGTACTGATGGTGCGCGCCAGGCGCACGGTGCCGGTTGCGTCGCCCGATGCGGCGCGGTGAACGAGAGTATTGAAGAGGGCGATTCCGGGATATGCATAATAGTCTTCCCACTGGCGCAGATCGTCGAGGGCCTTGGTGATGCCCTCGAGGTAAGAGTCAGTGGACTGCCCCTGCTTGGTTGCCATCTCCCACTCGCGAGCGAGTTGCAGGAGTGCAGCCACCGGTCGAATTTCGCTTCGACTCCGGTGTAGAACCGATCGACCTGTGCTTTCTTGCCAGTTCCCGAACTACTCATAATGAGTGAATCCTTTCCAAGCCTGTCGGCTTCGGCGTCATTTCGCAGACGATGCTTTTATGAAGTTGTATTTCGCGCTGAACATGAAGTGCGGCGCGTTGGCACTGGACTTGTCTTTCTCGACGAGCCAACCATAGAGGAATTCCGTTCCGATGTTGAGAGAGTGATCCGAAGGGATTCCAAATGATGTTGGCGGCCGAGTAATCGCTCTGATGGTAGGCGTTATCCGGTTGGAGATTGGTATTCTGTTCTTGTGCAAAGCCGAAGACGGCTGACGAACGCAACTGCTTGACCCAGTAGTGCTGATACCCGCCGTAGATCGCGGTGAGCGGCACGGCGTGCAGGTGCGGATTATCTGCATTCGCGGGAGCTCGTCGGTTCCAAGGCCGGAAGTATCGTTGACGTAGCGTTCCATGCCGGTGCCGTAGGCCGCCTGGTAGACGAAGACGTCGCTGCCGACGACCTTCATCGCGCCAGTGAGATTGACGCCCCAGCCGAAGACCGAATCGCTTCTGCCATCCGGCAGATAAGCCGCGACGTCGCGGAACAGGCCGGACAACTGCACATGGCCTCTCGTGAACTCGTCGCGATATTTGACGCTGAAGTCGGGCGTGGGACTGTTGGGAAGCGAGTTAAACGTTGGAGTCTTGAAGGCAACATCCGAGGATGCCTTCTCGACAGAGAAGCTCAGGCTGCTCTTCTCTTTTAGAGGAATGGTGTAGCGCAGTTGTGGATTGCGGATGGAGACCTGGCTGTTGGGACCCTGGAAGTCAAGTGTGTCCGGACCTGAGTCGGGGTCCATGAAGTTCGAGAAGCTCTGCCCCAGAAGGAAGTTATTCGCCTGTGCGTAGGCGTGGCGCAGGCGTGGCGTGGTGGCGTTCGTACCGAACAAGTCAAACTCGATGAAGAACCTGACACTCGATGACTTCACGGGGACGAGGAAGTCCAGGTTCATGCGGGTGGGGCGTATCGACACGGTGGTGTTATTCACGCCGGGAGGAGCGGGTATAGGAAACGTGGACGGGATAAAGCTTTTAAGAATTGCCGCGGGTTTCAAGTCGTAAATGAAGTCGGTTTTGAAGTAGCCGCCGATGCGCAAAAAGGTGTCTGTGCCCATGAGGCGGAAGTAGCCGGGGATAGCGCGGATGGAGTGGTGCATTGTCGACGCGTGGCGCGGCAATCTGATCCTGCGAGTCAGTTTGATAACTCGCTGTGGCTTCGCCAACCTTTCGCGACGGAGCCGACGGGGTGTTTTGCGCCTGAGTTGGTGATTGCGGCTGTGCCGCTGTGGCTGCTTGCACGGCCGGCGCGGGGGTGGGAACAACCTGCTCGGACTGCGACAAATCCCGGATCTGCGTTTGCAGATTCTCCATCTGCGCTTTCATCAGGTCGAGTTGTTTCTGGAGATCCTGGATCTTCTGCGCGTTTGACGAATCTGCCTGGGCGGGCAACAGGGTGGACATGCACATCAAAGCCCCAAGGCCTACTATCCAAAACCGAGCCCTGGAGCTGCCGATCGCACTTCTCAGTAAAGACACAAGCTCCTCCACTAAAAAACGAACACCGGCTTAGACGCCTTCGATGGAATACCTGCAAGACGTTCTGCGGTTCAACTGCAAAATCTGCCAGTTCGGGCTGTTGCTGCCGATCACTGGGGTCGAACAGAAGCCATTAGGCGCGAGAAGAGTTTGAGGAGCAACTGCTAGTTCCGACAGTTGAAACGGCGTCTTCATTGTTAGAGCGTGATGAACGCGATGCCTGCCGGAATCCCAGGCAAGTTTGTTTCCTTCAGACTTCTGTACTGCTTGAAAGTCGATTCAGAATCGTCTGCCGCGACTGGCGCCCATGCGACAGGCGGCAAGTTGCTGGGAGGAAAAGGCGCTGATGATCTCAATGCTGCATACGTTCTTTGCCGCAGTTCCGTTGGCCGCGATCGCTCTCTCGCTCGCGCTTGGCTATCTATTCGGCAAACTGAAGATCGGCACGTTTGTGCTTGGTCCGGTTGCCGCCACACTTGCTGGTCGCCATCGCTATCGGCCAGGTCGGCGTCAAGGTGTCAGGCGACGTGAAGACGCTGGTGTTTGCGCTCTTCATTTATGCGCTGGGCTACATGATCGGACCGCAGTTTGTGGGGAGCCTGGGCAAATCCACGCTCAAGCAACTTCACCTCACCATTGTTTCAACCATTGTTGTGGTGGTGACGGTGTGGGGACTTGCCAAGGGATTCAATCTCGACAAGGGGACCGCGGCGGGAGTGCTTGCGGGCGGCGCGACGGAATCGGCGGTGATTGGTACAGCGAGTGACGCGCTGGCATCGCAACCGCTTCCCAAAGAGGAGATCACGCGGATGACAGTCGAATATCGGCGTGACCTATGCGATCACCTATCTGTTTGGTACGTTCACGGTGATCTTCTTCGCGTCCAGTCTTGCTCCGAAGCTTCTCGGCATCGATCTCGCCAAGGCGTCGCGCGAATATGAGCGTGAACTCGGCGGCGGGCAAGAGCAGCTACCACCGGGACAGTTTGAGGCTCTTCGCAAATTCGACATGCGGATCTACGAGATCGGCGCAGCCTCCGCGGGGCGCAGCGTGAGAGACATGGAAGCGGAGCTGGACGGAGTGATCATCGAGAGCATTGTGCGCGACTCCGAACTGATCCAGTCGACGCCCGAGTTCGTGCTCCGGTCCGGCGATCGCGTGGCCACCGCGGGACGCCGCGAGATTGTTCACAAGGCCGCGGAAAAACTGGGGACTGAAACAACTGACACTATCGGGTTTTCGCACTGATCGCAGCAACGCGCGATGTGGTGCTCACCAACCGTAAAGTTGCGGGACTAACCATCGGCGAACTTGCCGCCCGGACTGACCCGCAAATGCGGCACGGCGCATTTCTGAGGTCGCTCACACGGCTGGGGCAGCCGATACCCATTACTCCCAATACCGATGCTTGCCGTGGGCGACGTGGCATCTCTGGTGGGTTCGCCGAGAGACGTAGAACGCGTTGTCGAAGGAGATCGGCTACCCCACACCGCCGGAGGACAAGACGGATTTTCTTACTCTTCGGCCTCGGCCTGTTCTGCCGGATTCGCCGTGGGCCTGCTGGGTGTGCCCTTCGGCGGAGCACTGCTGGGACTAGGCACGGGAGGCGGGTGCCTGATCACCGGCCTTGTCTTCGGCTGGCTGCGCGCGCGGCGGCCCACTTTTGGGCAGTTGCCGGCGGCCGCCGCGTTATACCTGAAGGATTTTGGCCTCTCGGTATTCGTGGCCTGCATCGGGCTGGCCACGGGGCCCGGAGGCGCTCAAGCAGATCGCCCATTACGGCGCAGTGCTGCCCATCGCAGGAATCGCGGTTTCGGTCGTTCCGGGCGTATTCGCGCTCTACTACGGCAAGTACGTGCTGAAGATGCACCCGGTGCCTTCTGTGCGGCGCGCTCTGCGGCCGCCAGGCGAGCACTCCAGCGCTGAACGCGGTCACGCTGGCGGCAGGAAACAACGCGCCGGTGCTTGGGTAACAGTCCCCTACACCGTGGCGAACGTACTGCTGACACTGGCCGGGCCGGTGGTGGTGCTTCTGACTTGAGGGATGGCGAGGGGAATGTGCGGGAAGGTGTTTGAGTGGCTGCCCCCCCAGGGAG
>CAWFVY010000030.1:0-205640 GCA_963819365.1 uncultured Acidobacteriota bacterium | reverse complement strand
TCCGGTATACTCGAAAAGAGTATGTATAAACGCATTGTTCTGAAGCTCTCGGGTGAGGCTCTGGCGGGGAAGCGCGGGTTCGGGCTGGACGCTGTGAAGGTTGCCGAGACGGCGGCCGAAATGGCGGAGGTTCACGAACTTGGCGTGGAGGTCGCCCTGGTGGTGGGTGGCGGCAACATCTTCCGCGGAGTGGCCGAGCAGGCCCGCGAGATGGACCGCGTGAGCGCCGACAACATGGGCATGCTGTCGACCATCATCAACGCCATTGCGTTGCAGGATGCGCTGGAGCAGCGCGGCGTGCAGTGCCGGGTGATGACCGCGGTGTTCATGAATCAGATCGCCGAGCCCTATATCCGGCGGCGCGCGGTGCGTCACCTGGAAAAGGGCCGCGTGGTGATTTTTGCGGCGGGCATCGGGAATCCGTTCTTTTCGACCGATACGGCGGCCAGCCTGCGCGCCATGGAGATCAAGGCCGACGTTCTGCTGAAGGGCACCAAGGTGGAGGGCGTTTACAACGCCGACCCGAACCTGTTGGAGGATGCGGTGAAGTACGACGAGATCACCTACATGGATATCCTGAAGCAGGGTCTGAAGGTGATGGACCTGACTGCGGTGAGCCTCTGCAAAGACAATAATCTGCGCATGATCATCTTCAACATGAACCATCCGGGAAATATCAAGCGCGTGGTCATGGGGGAGAAGGTCGGGTCGCTCGTCACGGCGTGACGGCAGGGACCAAGGGACCAGGGAACAAGGGACCGAGAAAAACGAAGATCTGCGGGCGGAATAGTCTGTGGGCCGCCCATCCTCCAGCAAGAGAGTCGACATCCTGCCCGCATCGCATGCCCAAGAAGAGCCGTCTAAGCCAGCAGTGGAGATGCGCAAGCCAGACCGGCTGAATGCATTGACCGGCCTGCGCAGCTTTGCGGCCGTCAACATTGTCTTTTTCCATTTCTCCAATCCGCAGTGGTTCGGTATCTTTGCGCCGATTGTGAATGCGGGCTACGCGTCGGTGAGCTACTTCATCCTGCTCTCAGGATTTGTGCTGGGCTATAACTACGGCGGGCGGGCGCGGGCGGGGAAACTCGATACGTGGCGGTTCTACAAGGCGCGGTTCACGCGGCTCTATCCCATCTACCTGCTGAGCCTGCTGATGGCGTGGCGGATGTTGCCGCAGGAGTACGCGTCGCACACGCACGGCATGTTCTGGCTGGGCATGGTGCTGAGTCCGCTGCTGCTGCAGGGGTGGATTCCGGAGATTGCGACGTTTTTGAATACGCCGGCGTGGACCATGTCGGCGGAGTCGGCCTATTACGTGCTGTTCCCGCTGCTGGCGCGGTGGAAACGGCCGGAGACAATGGGGCCGCATGCTGCGGCGGCTGATGTGGATCTGGCTGTGCGGGCTGATTCCGGGCACGCTCTACGTGATCTTCAGTCCCGACGGCATTCCGCATCCGGACCGCTTCTCGACCGGCCCGTGGCTGCAGGCGCTGAAGTTTACGCCGCTGCCGCACATGGCCAGCTTCATCTTCGGCGTGGTGCTGGCGGAGCTGGACGAGATAATTCCGCGCGACGGGCACCTGCGGTTCTGGCTGGGCGTGGGCGGGTTCGGCGTGACGTTCCTGCTGCTGTCGCTGGGCGGGCGGATTCCCTATGCGGTAATTCACGACGGCCTGCTGATGCCGCTGTTCGGATGCATCATCCTGGGGCTCGCGGGAAATAATCCGCTGGCGCATGCGCTGGGGATTCGGCCGCTGGTGTTTGTGGGCGAGGCCAGCTATTGCCTGTATCTGCTGCACTTCAACTTCTGGAACCTGATTCACGACACGCACGTGCTGAACCGGCTGGGGCTGGCGCAGCTCGATCCGTGGATCAGCTACGTGATCCTGATCCTGATGGCGTTGGCGGCACTGCACTTTGTGGAGAAGCCGGCGCAGAAGTGGCTGCGGAAGCTGATGAAGGCGTAATGGCAGGGAACAGAGAACAGAGAAGTTGATCAAGGGATCAGGGGCCTGGTGTTGATCTCTGACCCCTGATCTCTGTCCTTATTGCACGGTTACGTTGAACTTGTTCTCCACCGTGGCGCCGCCGTTGTCGACCAGGTAGTAGGCGAAGGTGTGCCAGCCGGCGGCCAGACTGAACGACGTCTTCAGCGTCGTTGAGCCGTAACTGGAGTATTTCTTCACGCCGTCGACCCAGATCTCCATCCGCACGATCGCTCTGCCGCTGGCGACCTGGCCGCGCGCATAGACGGTGACGGGCTGCGATGCGGGAAGCGTGCTGTTCTGCAGCGGGCTGCAGATGTTGAGGCCTACGTAGGTGGGCAGCGGGCAGACGTCACTGCCTACCAGCAGCGGGAATGAATCGTGCAGCAGTGAGTAATCCCAGCCGACGGAGTAAATGTCGACGTGGTGTTCGCCGTTGCTGACGGCCGCACTATATTGCAGGAAGTTGTAGTACGAGTAGTTCTGCTTGAAGTTCTCGGTGATCTTTTTGCCGTCGATCCAGAGCTCCACGTTGCGGCCGGGAGTCTGGTCTGATCCGGCAAATCTGAATGTCACGGGCGAGGTAGCGCCAACGGAGGACGTCGGACCGCAGTTGTTGATTCCGGTGGCGCGGAAATTGAGCGGCGTGCAGCTGGGGAAGTTGCCGGTGGTTGTGTTCACCAGGACCTGTTGTTCGGGGTTGGAGATCTCGCGCTGGACCACCATCGACTGCCAGGCTGTGAGGTCAGGCTTGCTGGAGTGGCTGGTGCGCATCACGTGCCACTCGAAGATGTCGTTATTGGTGGTGTAGATCACCTTCTCTGCCTGGAAGGTGCCATTGCCATTGCCCTTCATGAAGTTGAAAGTGTAGGGCTGGTCGCCTTTGCAGTCGGCGGCTTCGGCAACAATGATGTCCTTGATGCCGTCGCCATCGAAGTCGGCGACCTGCGGGGGCCAGCCGCCTCCGGTGCAGCTCTTCAGCGTCACGTGCTGGCTGCTGAGGGTGCGATTGGTGTGGCTCCACTCGATGTCGAGATAGTTGTAGTAGGTATTGGTGCCGAGAGGATTGGGCTGGAACGGTGCGCCGATCAGGTCCGTCGTTCCGTTGCTGTCGATGTCGAACGGCGCGTACTGGGTGGTGGTGCTGCCGGTATCGGGGCCGGCGGTGAAGTCGCCCTGGCCGTTGCCGTAGAGAATTTTGTTGTCCACCATGGATACGCCGAGGACGAGGACGTCGGCGTGTCCGTCGCTGTCGAAGTCGCCCACGGCAAGGGCCCCGGCGGGCTGCTTGCTCATGGTGAAGTCGGTGACGGGGCCGGGAGTGAAGCCGCCGCGGCCATCGCCGAAGAGGACATTGAGCGTGCCGCCGCCGCCGGTGCCGGAGTTGGCGGTGTCATAGACGAGATCGAGGTGACCGTCGTGGTTGACGTCAGCGGCGACGATTCCTGAGGCCTCCGCGTCGAGGTTGATGGTGTCAGAGAGGGTCAGCTTGCCGGCGCCGCTGTTCGAGTAGATGTATGCCTGTCCGTTCTCATTGGTGACGGCGAGGTCCATGGTCCCGTTGCTGTTGAAATCGCCGGCGGCGAAGTAGAGCGCGGTGCCGCTGGGGATGGAGTAACAGGCGGGCGCGGCATAGGATCCGTCGCCGTTGGACAGCGTGACGGCGAAGGATCCACTACAGCCGCTGTTGAAGGATGCGTCGTTTCCGCTGACGAAGTCTTCGCGGCCGTCGCCGTTGAGATCGGCGCGAATGTGGCCGTTGGGGCCTTCGTTCTGGCTCCAGAGATTGTTGTTGGCGTAGGTGTTGATGGTGAACGTCTGTGCTGAGGCGGTGGCGGCATACAGCAGTGTGACTGCTGCAGTGGTGGCAACGATGCGAAACAACATACGACTGGACTCCAGGGAAAGATGTTGCGAAACAGGAATGCGCGTGAAGTGAACCGAGTCAGTTCGTGCGCGTTCCCTCAGTCCCTCTCCGGCGTCCTGAGATCCTCGTGCGAAAGGTGGGATGAGCCTCGTTTGATGGGCGGTTGTTTCTCAAGCGGTTTTTTCAGGCTGCGAAGGGGAGGCGCCGAATGTGATGCGGATCACATATCGCCCATAAAATCAAATAGATAGGAACGTAATCTGCTGCGGAATCGTAGTAGGATGCCATGGGGCTCGACTCTCGGGTGGGCAGGGCCGACAAGGAGGATGGGATGCATTCATGGCTTCGTATTGTTGCGATTTCGTGTGCCGGTTTGGCATTGGCGGCGGGGTGCCGCGCGCAGGATGTGGCGGCGCAGGCTGACCAGTACCTGAAGACGTGGGCTGACCAGGGACGGTTTTCCGGGACAGTGCTGATCGCCAAGGGCGACAAGGTTCTGCTGCGCAAGGGCTATGGCATGGCGAACTATGAGCTTGACGTGCCCAACACGCCTGACACGGTGTTCCGCATCGGCTCGACGACCAAGATGTTCACGGCCTTCAGCGTGCTGCAGCTCGAAGAGAAGGGCAAGCTCAGCGTGAACGATCCGGTGGCGAAGTATGTGCCGGAGGTTCCGGCGGCGTGGAGCGCGATCACGATTCACCAGTTGCTGTGCCACAGGTCGGGCATTCCTGACTTCATCAGCGCGAAGGCATACGACAATTTCGCCGATCCGCAGCACATCGAGAATGCGATCAAGGAGTATGCGGACAAGCCGCTCGTCAATGAGCCGGGCGCCGCGTTCCGCTACAGCAACTCGGGCTATATCCTGCTGGGCCGCATCATCGAGAAGGTCAGCGGCAAGAGCTACGAAGACTACATCACGGAGAACATCCTCAAGCCTGCGGGCATGACGCATACCTCGATGGATCACACCCGGGATCTGGTTCCGCATCGCGCCAGCGGTTACCGGTGGGACGGCGAAGAGGTGATCAACGCGCCGAACAGCGCCCCCGATTATCCATGGGCGGGGGGCGGGCTGCGCTCTACCGTTGACGACTTGTACCGCCTCGATCGCGCGATGAAGGCCGGCCTCTTCAGCAAAGCCATCACTGATAAGGCGTGGACCGGTTACGGGCACTGGACAGCACCGCCGCCGTTTCCGTACGAGGCCGATTACGGGTACGGGCAGATGATAGGGAAGAACTTCGGGCACAAATTCGTGGGACACGGCGGATGGGTGAACGGATTCGTGTCGGATTTCTCGCGCTATCCGGACGACGACATGGTGGTGATTGTGCTGTGGAACTTCGAAACGGCGAACACCCTGGTTGTGCCGCACGACCTGGCGGCTATTCTGTTCGGCGGGGCGTATGAGAAGCCGGTGGCGCGGCCGATTGCGCACCCGGCGGGGGCGACGCTGGCGCGGTATGTGGGCGAGTACCTGGTGGGTCCGATGAAGCTGGAGATCACGCTGCGCAACGGCAGGCTCTATGCGTTCACCGTGGGACAGCCGACGCCGTACGGGCTGATCGCGGTGTCGGATACAGAGTTTTACTGCAATGATTCGCCGGCAGAAATGCGATTCGTGGCGGATGGGAAGGGGAACGCGAACCAGATTGCAGTGAAGATCGGGGCGCTGGCTGTGACCGCGACGCGGGTGGCGGCAGGCCAGAAACCAGGGCTGTGATTGAAGCCGCGGAGGCGGCGGCCGGCGAATGGCCGTCGCCTCCGCGGCGTTTATATCGTATAAATCAGTGCTGCCGAGCTTGCAATCCGCGGTAGACTCAGGGAACCCCGGTTCAATCCCCCCAACTGAGGTGACCCATGATCGCCTTTCTGCTCGCCGACCCCATTCGCGTGGAAGTGAGCCAGCCTCAACATGTTCTTTCTGTCGCTGAGGTTGTTGCGCAGTACTGCTGGCCGGTGGTGGTGCTGATCGCTTTGCTGCTTCTCCACCGCCCGGTGCGCATGCTGATGGAGAACATCGCGACCAACGCAACCGAGGTAAGCCTGGGCTCGTGGGCCACATTCAAGCTGCCCGGTTTGAAACAGGCTCCGGAAGACCAGGTCATTCTCAACTTCAAGGACCTGCAGGGCTCGGTGTGGCAGGAGAGCGGGTCGAACCTGCTGGCGCAGTTCCAGAACACGCGGACACCGGAGTATGCGCTGCTGGATCTGGGCGAAGGCGGTGAGTGGATCAGCTCCCGGCTGTTCATCTTCGCGGTGATGCTGCAGCGCATGAAGGGCTTGCGGTGCATCGTGTTCGTGCAGAGCATGGCAAATCAGCAAGCGACCTATGTAGGCTGCGCTTCTCCTGACAACGTGCGCTGGCGGCTCGCTGCGGATCAGCCGTGGCTCGAAGCCGCGTTTGCGCAGGCCTACGCGAGTATGGCGGGCCTTCCGCAAGGGATGCCGAGGAGCAACCGTTTCGTCGACGTCAAAGGCGCTCTTCAGCCGCAGATCGCACAGATCATCGTTTCAAACTTCATTCAGAGCCTGAAGGAGCCCGCGCCGCACTTCAATCCCGACGACTTCGTGACGATTCACAGCGGCGACGAACACGCTACGTGGATTACGGTGGCTGAACTGGAGCGGATTCTGGGCACGGACCTGTGGACGGATGCGGTGGCGGAGAACTCCGATCAGGCTCCGGAGGCGAAGCGGCTGCAGGCGCGGCGCATTCTGAGCAAGCCGCATCCTTATGTGGCGCAGACGCGCGACGGGGCGTTCGTATCGCTGGTGAGCCGCGTGGCGCTGCTCGATGAGGTTGCCGATACCTTCAAGTAGGGGTGGAGTATTGCCGCATGCTTCTCATGAACACCTGTGACGGCGCGCACAGCATCGCCCCAACCTCTCGCTGCATACTAGCCGTCCGGATTCGCTTTAAGGACCTGTCGCGTTCAGCCACCGGCCCCCGGCAATCCGTTAACTGCCTCCCCTTAAAGAGAAGGCTTGAATGTTAACCATAAAATTACTAGTTTTGATTTTCAAAGTTTTCCACAGGCATCTTGGCAACTAATTTATTTTCAATATGTTGAAAAATCACTTCGCCATACTTTCGCTTCACCTGATCTTCGCTTTTGGCCAGAATGTGGCCAAACCACCGAATTTTCGGCGTCCAAACCCTTAAGCTTGTGGTTACTCTTCAGTAAACCAAGCGCCCGCCTCCGTGGCTAAAGCCGACGTTTACTCTGTTGGCCCTATGCGGGGATTGAAACCCCCGCCTCCCTCCAACGACAAAGCCCGCTGACGTGTGAAGCGCCGACGTGGAGTCTTACCGCGGCCTGTTCTATTCAAGCGCGAACGCCATAAAGCTGTGCGGCTGCACCGTGAAGGTGAACTGCGTGCGCTGCGGGGCGCGGCCGAAGCGCGGCTTGGGAGCGGGCTTGCCGTCAATGACTTCTCCCGTGGCGATGTTGCGCAGATGGGCGGCAGTGGCGGCGGTGGAGATATTCACGGTCTCGGGCGCGTCGCGGAACGACTCGACCACGAAGCTCGAGTTGTCGTAGGCGAACAGGCTGACCTTCGCAGGGGCGTCCATCACTACCGGAAAGCCTGCCATCAGGTACTGGCGAAGCTGCGCCAGCACCGGTTGCGGCAGCGAGTAGAGGTCGGTGGCGTTCTCGGGAACCACCAGGACATACAGAATCCCTTTGGAGAACTTATCCAGCAGCAGGATGGGTGCGCCGCGGCCGTTGGCGGTGGCGCGGACCATGGGCCAGGCGTCGTTGGTCTGGAACTGGATTTCGGGGACGAGGATACCGTTGGAGTCGCCCAGGCTGAAGCCGGCGCCAGGGCCGAAGAAGCCGCCCCACCAGTGATCGACGCGGAGCACGTTACCGGTGTGGTGCATCTCGGCGATGCTTTCGATGCCGCGGCCCTCGAGGGCTTTGAGCAGGTTGGCGGTGATGACGACGTTGCCGCCCTGCTCGAGATGAGTGCGAATTTTGGCGACGATTTCGGGATCGGCTTTGGCCTGCTCGGTGAGCAGGACGGTGTGGGATTCAGTCGCGCTGGGAAATGCCGGGCGGATTTCGACTGGGATGCCGATCATGCCGAGGTAGTTCTGGAGGAAGTCCTCGCCAGTGGATTGATACGGCTTGTAGCTGGCGATGCCGATGGGTTTGCCGAGCTTGCCGAGCATGGCGTTGACTGCATCGAGCGCGTAGCCGGCGGCGGAGATAAATGTGGGCTTGCCCGCGGCGCCGGTGGCTGCGCGCCATTTGTCGAGGCCTTCCGTGGTGAAGGTGGTGGGCATGCCGGCCCAGCTTCGATTGCCGATCCGGGCCGGCTGCGTCATATCGCTGTACTGGAAGAGCATGATCTGCGGGGTCTTGGCGAGCATGGTGTCCCAGAGCTGCTCGGCGTAGCGGTCGATGGTGGGGGCATCGTAGGTGTCGACCCAGCCGCCACGGTTGGCGCTGTGTTTTGAGTCGGCGGCGACGTTGTCAAAGTAGCGGACGATCTCGTAGCTCTCGTACTGCTGGAGGTGCTGGTCGTTGTCATCGGGGTCGCGCGTCTCGGTGCCGGTGTAGATGCCGTCGTAGAGCTTGGGTTCCGCGTCGAGGTCGTAGCCGTTGGCGGGGAAGTGCTCATACCAGTTGGGGAACTTGATGGTGACTTTGGCATGCGGATTGACGGCGCGGGCGGGGCCGAGGACCAGGTCGCGCGAGACGTCGGCCATGAGCTTGAGGCGGAAGGCGGTCCAGGACTGGGAGCCGCGGGCGGCGATGTCGGAGTCGCGTTTGGTGTTGGAGAAGAAGAAGTCGTCGAGCATGATCTCGTCGAAGTGGCGGGCGGTGAGCTCGGCCACGCGCTTGACCAGGTCGCGCTGCGCGGGGTCGGTGTAGCACATGGAGATGAACTGGCCTTCGCCGCCGGCGTCGGGCGAGTCGGAGCCGGCGTTGTCGCCTGCGCCGACATAGGCGATGCCGCCGGCGGTCTCGATGCCCTGGGACTTGAAGAAGGCCTTGGCGTTCTCGAGCGCGGCGTCGCTGGTGACGGTGCCGCTGCGGTAGGTTTCGATGTAGACCTTGTCGACGCGGACCTGGCTGGAGATTTCGGCCCAGGATTCTTTCAGGTAGGCGGGCTCCTTCATCATGCGCTCGACCTGAAAGACGGGGATGTATACGGCGACTTTGAACTGATCGTGAGCGGGTGGCCCGGCGGCACGGCTAGCTATGCCAAGCGAAGCGAGAAGAGCGAGGACGATGAGGCGAGGGTAAAGGCGCATGGGGTCTCCCGGATCGCGGCGATTTCGGTACGAAGATCGCAGATGGCGGTTGGAACGGGACAGTATATATCCGCGCGAGAGCCGGAAGTAAAACGTTTGCGCGAAGGGGGGACAGGAGCGAGGGAGCGAGGGAACAAGGGAAAGAGGGAACGAGAAAGCCCAGCCTGGCGGCTGGGCTTTCTCGTTGCTGGGAAGTTTGCGTGCTTGTTACGGGGTGGTCGTCTGAATCGAGTGGTTGCCGTGCGGGATGATGACGACGGCGCGCGGCTTGGATTCAGTGGGGTACGGTGTGGCCTGCGTCTGCTCGAGGGAGCCGGTGTTGGGGTTGAGACGGAATCCGCTGACCGAGTTGCCGAGGAGGTTGGCAGTGTAGACGTAGCGTCCCAGAGCCGGATCGACGGCAAGCGCGACGGGCTGGGTATCGCTGGCGTTCAACTGGCCGCCGGTGGTGTTGATGACCGTGGACGGGATACCCGTGGCCAGGTCAATGGCATAGGAGGATACCGTGGAGTCGAGCGCGTTGGCTACGTAGATGTATTTGCCGCGGGGATCGACTGTGACCGCGCTGGGCTCGGCTCCTGTGCGGTAAGGGCCGCTGATGAGGAAGCTCAGCGAAGTGCTGTCGGTGATGCCGTAGCCGATGAGCTGGTTCGAGGCGAAATCGGTTACGTAGACGAAGCGACTGGTGGGATCCACCGCAATGCCGCTGGGCTTGACGCCGGCCTGATATGGGTTGCCGGTGGCGGGTGTGAGGGCGCCCGACGAGTCAACACCGTAAGAGAAGACCCAGCCGGGGTGAGCCGAGCTGGTGATGGTGCCGCCGGGATTGTACGAGGACTGGTCGTACACGGTGGCATATACAGCCTTGTTGTTGGGCAGCGCAACAACGGCGGTGGGCACGGTAAGGTCGCCCCCGTAGCCGGGGATGACAAGGGGCTGCTGCGCGGTGGCGGAGCCGATGGCTCCGGACTTGATGGGGAACTCGGAGAGCGTCGCCGTGGTGGTGCCGGAGACGACATAGAGGAACGTGTTGGCCTGGTTCACCGCAAGAGCCGTGGGCGTCTCGGCGAGGGTAACGCTGTCCTTCTTCGCGAGCGATCCATCAGCGGCGATGGTGAAGTGAACGACCGTGTTGTTGTCGGCGACGGCGACGTAGAGGTTGGCTTCGTCGGAGCTTACCGCCATGGCAGCGGGGGATTCACCGCCGGTCAGGAAGGGGCTCTTATCCGTGCCTGCGGCGAAGCGGATTGCTCCGGATTGAGAATCGACAGCGAAGACCTGGATGGCGCCGTTGGTGCCCTGGGTGTTGCTGTAGGAGCCGGCGACGTAAAGATAGTCGATCGTTACCAGCTGGCAGGCTGAGAGCAGGGTGGCGACCACTAGGCCGATCAGAGAGACCAGCAAGAGCTGGCCCGATGATTTGCTGAACTTCATGCGCTTCCTTCGTCGCGGGCCGTCGCAAGTTACCCCTGCGACGAAAACCTGTCGCCGGGGACGCCAAGGAAAAAGCCCCATGAGAACTTTGTTTTTGTTTCCCATAAGGATTGTAAAAGTCCGCTATGGGCTGTTGCTAGTATGCCGGTCGGGGCAGGTGATGCCCTGTCCGGCAGAAAGAGAGAGCGATGCGGGCTGGTGCCCGGAATTCGTTTTACTTCGCAACCGCGCCGTGCGGAATGGCTGCGACGGCGGTGGGGTTGGCATTTGCCGCGTACGGCGAAAACTGCGAATTGACCAATGCGCCGGTGGTGGAGTTGATCTGGTATCCAGACACCGTATTGGCCAGGAAGTTCGCCGTGAAGAGGTACTGGTTCAATGCCGGATCGATGCCGATGGCAACGGGCTGCGTATCGGAGGCGTAGGTGGCATTGGCCTGGAGTGCGCCGCCAGCCGTAACCGTGTAAGCGGTGATGGTGGAGTCGAGCGAGTTGGCCACATAGGCCAGCTTGCCGGTCTTATCGATTGTGATGGCCGAAGGCTCATTGCCGGCGGCGAACGGGCTGCCGGCGATGGGCGTGAGTGCCGCGCTGGAAAGGGTGAAGCCGAGAACGTTGTTCCTGCCGGCATCGGTCACGAAGAGATAGGAGCCGGCCGGGTCGGTGACGATGGCGGAAGGACGAATGCCCGCGTGAGTGGGAACGCCACCGTTGGTGGGGATCAGGGAAGCGCCGGAAACTTCAAAGCCGAAGACATAGCCGGTGTTGGCGGTGGAGTCATAGGCGGCTACATAGATGTTTGAGCCGGCTGCCGCGATCGCGACCGGGACAACGATATGGGAAGGGCTGGAAGGAACGATCAGCGGCCAGTAGTTGGTGCCCAGATCGGTATTGGCAAAGGGATGGTCGCGATCCAGTGCGTCGTTGTCGAGGATGGGGAACGCGGCGACCGAGCCGGTGCATGGCGAAGCCGGGGAACAGGTGGGCAGCGGCTCGTAGGTGTCGGCGACAAAGAGGTTCTTGCCGGAGACGGCGGTAGCGACCGGGAATATGCCGGGAGTGTTGACGGTGTCCTGCGGATAGAGTTTTCCGTCGGTACCGATGGCGAACTGGACGATGGTGTTGTCGTCGCGGTTGACCACGTAGAGAGTCTGGTTGTCAGGGTGGACGGCCTCAGCCACGGGATTGCGTCCGCCGGAGGGGAAGGGCGAGGTGCGAAGCGCGCGCATGCGGCCGGACTGGGAGTTGATCTCGAAGACGTCGACCTCGCCGTACTGGTTCGGACCGGCGGCCCTTGCGCTGGTGACATACACAAAGTCGGCGGTGAGCGTGCCGGTGAACTGTTCACAGGCCGTCAGCAGGGAGGCCACTCCGAGGCTGGCCGCGGTGACCAGCAGCAGGCCACCCCAGCTACGAAGACCAGTAGCCGGGGACCCCGCCGACTGGCCCGATTTGTTGAACTTCATTGGCATCTTTCGTCCGCAGAGAAACCGGTTTGCATTATGCCGGACGAGCACGCGAGGTGCGCGTCCGGCAGAGGGGTTCTAATTGCAGGACCTCGATGCTCGGGTCCTGATGAGGCAGTCCGGCCGCATTGCGCCGGACTGTTTACGGCTGCAACTAGCTGGTTCGTCCGTTGACCAGGCAGTAAGTGGCCGGACCAGGGATTGCATAGGACTTATTGGCCTTTCCGGGGAGCTGATTCAGCACGCCGGAATTCTGGTCGAGCACGCGCCCGGTAACGGTTGAGTCGTTGAAGTTGGCCGTATAGATGAACTGGTTCGTCGGATCCTCAACCATGCATTGCGGACCGGCGCCGCTGCCGACCGGGCTGGCAAACGGGCTGCCCGACAATGGCGTCAACTGCTTGGTGGAGTTGTCGATGACGTATCCAGTGATGCCGCTCTGAGCGTTATTCGGGTCAGAGTTGTTGCCGGTATTGGCCACGTACGCCCACTTGCCTTTGGCCTCGACCAGCAGGAAGAGCGGGTTGGACTGCGTCGGATCGACCGGAACCGCGCCGCCGTTCTGTGCCTGCAGGGCGCCGCCGGAGCCAATCGTGTAGGGCAGGATCTGGCTGGGTGAAGTGCCCGGCGGGAAGATGCTGCCGGAGCCGATGGTGATGGGCTCGTTGTCGAGCACGTAGACGGATCCGTTGCCGCCCTGGATGGCCGTGGCCTTATTGATATTCAGGGGCTGAGGGCCGTTCTGGCTGATCGTGAGCTGGCCGTTGGACTGCGAGTAGTTGTACGGGAATACCGAATCACCGATCGCCGGGGTCCCTGAGAGGGTGAGCAGGTAGCTGCCGGAGAGGAGGACGTCGATGGGATCCCTGGGGACCGGGAAGTAGGGCAGCGGCTGTCCTGACGCCGAAGAGACCTGCGAGTTCAGGACCAGGCTGAGCCGGCCGGTGGTGGAGTCGACCTTGAAGACCGTGATATCGCCACAGGCAGTCACGGTGGGCCCGAGCGCGAGCGAGCAGGAGTTGGAAGCGCCGACGCCGCTGTCGGGCGCATCGTGATCGAGGACGAACACGTAGGAGCCGGAGGCGTCCGCGATGAGGCGCAACGGGTTGTTGCCCTGGCTGGTGAATACCTGGGGCTGAGGGCTCAGGATTCCGTTTCCACCCACGGTGAAGAGGGTGACGTTGGCGCCCGTGCACGGAGCGGTGCTGGAGGTGCAGTCGTCGCCGCCGCCAGCATCACGGCCTTTATTCAGGACGTAGACGAACCGGGAGCCCTGCAGCAGAATGGCGCGAACTGGATTTGAGCCGCCGGAGGCAACTGGCATCCCGTTAATGGGCTTCAACTGACCTGTGTTGTGGTCAATCTTGAACCCGCTGATGATGCCCTGGCCGCTCGATCCGGAGGTCTGGGTACCGGTTACATAGAGGAAGCCGACGGTATAACTCTGGACGCAAGACGAAAGGCTGAAGACGGCGCCTATAGATAGGGCGCTCATCAGAAGGGCCTTGCCGAATTTCCTAAACTTCATGCGATTCCTTCATCCTGGCCGGGCGTACGCCGCCAAGTGGGTGCGTTCCGCAGCAGTGCTGGGTTGGGATGGGTCCCTGCTGAATTGTAAAAGCCAAGGGTTGTCTGTGCCTAGTTTACCGGGTTGGCGTGCGGAAAAGCAGGACCGCACAGGTCTTTCCGGTCGAAATGCAGAACTTCTGTCGTGCCCAAGGGCGGAAACTGCTGAACTGTCGGGCGCAATCGAGAGTTGGACGAGGCTGGAAGGGGAAGGTCAACGGAAAACGGAAGCCGGCCTGGCCCGGAGAGCGGCATGACAACTCCGTGGTTCCAAGGCTGTTACACTGCGGAACAAAAACGAGGGGGCAGGTATGGCAGGGGAGAGTATGAACCCGAAGGTCGACGCATACATCGAGAAGGCGAAGCCGTTTGCGCAGCCCATCCTGGAGCACCTGCGCAAGCTGATGCACAAGGGCTGCCCGAACCTGGAAGAGGCCATCAAGTGGAGCATGCCGTTTTTTGTCTACAAGGGCACGATTGTGGCAAACATGGCGTCGTTCAAGGAGCACTGCGCATTTGGATTCTGGGGAAAGGAGATGACCGCCATTCTGGGTGAAGCCAAGGTGGCCAGCGGCGATGCAATGGGGACGCTTGGCCGCATCACCAGCGTGAAGGACCTGCCAGGGGACAAACTGATGCTGGGCTGGATCCGGCAGGCCGCGGCATCCGTTGACGACGGCACCTATGTGAGCCCCATCGCGGCGCGCAACAGGGTGGTGAAGGCGCCTAAGGCGGCGCTGAAAACTCCACCGGAGTTTGCGGTGGCGCTCAAGAAGAGCAAGAAGGCGTCGGCAGCGTTCGAGGCGTTCAGCCCGAGTTGCAAGCGCGAGTACGTCGAGTGGATTGCCGACGCCAAGCGCGAGGAGACGCGCGACAAGAGGATCGCGCAGGCGGTGGAGTGGATTGCAGAAGGCAAGCAGCGGAACTGGAAGTATCAGAACTGCTGACCGGTCTTGAGTGCAGTATCGCTTCGCTATACTGGGGCGCATGATTCCCGCCGGGTCGCATCCTGTTTGGCATCCCGTGTTCGAGTCGCTGGGCTATGCGGCAGGCTATGCGGTCTTCCGGTGGATGCGCGGGCGACGGGGCGATGTGATCGCTGAACCGCAACGCTGGACGGTGATTGCGGCGGCGGCGGTAGGCGCGCTGGCGGGCAGCCGCCTGCTGGGATTGGCCGAGCAGTGGCCCACGGTGCTGACGGCGTGGCGTGGCGGGCATTTGCTGGAACTGCTGGTTTCGCCCGGCGGCAAGACGATCGTCGGAGGCCTTCTGGGCGGATGGATCGGCGTAGAGATTGTGAAGCGGATCAGCGGCATCCGCTCAAGGACCGGGGATCTGTTTGCGGTTCCACTCTGCGTCGGAATCGCGGTGGGGCGCATCGGCTGTTTTCTGGCGGGGCTGGCGGACGATACGTATGGGAAGCCCACGCATTTGCCGTGGGCTGTGGACTTTGGCGATCATGTGCCGCGGCATCCGACGCAGTTGTACGAGACTGTTTTTCTGGCGGGGCTGGCGTTGGTGTTGAGCCTGCCGTGGCGCTGGCCGGAGGGTGCGCGGTTCCGCGTGTTCATGGGCGGTTACCTGGCGTGGCGCGTCGCGATTGATTTTCTCAAGCCACAGCCGCTGGTGGGCGGGTTGAACCTGATTCAGTGGGCGTGCGTGGCGGGGTTGTGCGCGCTGGCGGTGGATGCGGTTATGCAAAGACGGGAGACTCGTGAGACTGCTCGAGCGTGAATTGACCGGGTTTGCGAAGGCGACAGTTATCCTCGTGCCATTGCTCCTTCTGGCAATCGGTCTGTGTACCTTCACAGGGAGCCTCGAAGCACATCGGGGATGGTCCTATTTAGGTGGCCGGGGCTTTCCGAAAACCGCTCTTGCCGATGCGCTGATCGCTCTTGATTGGATCGGGGCTGCAATGGTGGTCATCTCTGTCGCGGGATTGGCGTTTGTGATCATCGGGTGGCCGTTGTCAATCGTATATCGGAGGGTGGCGGGGACGGATTGCGACCTGAACGAGACGCGCTTGAATCTGAACGGGAAGGATGATGACCAGGGGACGGAACGATGAACATGCCTTGGAAAAATCTTCACGGAGCTGCGAAGGCGGTTGCGATCTGCGCGGCGGTACTGCTGGTGTCGGGTGGCCTTTGCGGCATGCAGTTGCTGGTGCTGAACCTTCACCTCGGAGGCAACACCAACGACATGGCACCGATCTTCATGCTGACGGGCGCGCTGGAACTCGTCGCCATCATCGTCTCCGCGGTGGTCGGCTTCATCGCGCTGCTGGTGTGGGGATTTGGCAGCTTGTTCCGCCGCGATAGCGATTCGTGAACCGGGTAGGCGGAATGTGCAGTTTTGAATGTGACACATTGCGGGCGGGGTGGAAACTGAATCGGGCCTAAGCTTCGAACATGCGGGGAAAGAAGATGCTGACTCTCGGTTGTGCGGTGGGAATCCTGGCCTGCGGTGCATGCTTTCTGCCGCCTCCGCACGAGCCTCCTCCGCCGCTTCCGCCCACTCTTGGCCGCGGTCCATACCATCGCGATCCAAGTCGAGGACACCACCACTGAGAATCGTCTTGATTCGGTCCTGATGAGCGAGGCAACGGCAAGGAATTTCAACCGCCTCTGGGCAGATTTTCGCGTACGGGCCAAGCCGTTCGGCGCTGAGGGAAAGAGCGACGTTGTTTTGAAAATAACCGTCCGCCGCAAGACCGAATCGTGCAGGCCTTCGGGTGGGAAGCTGTTCTGCTCGTACGAAATGATAGCCTCTTTTACTGTTACGGCTGCCGATGGTGGTGTCCTGCAAAACAAGGCGGAGCGAAGGTCGCAGTTCGGACTCTGGGAGGATGGCGGGCGCAGCGCACGGTGATTGGAATTCACGCCCCTACAGGCAAGAGGCAGCGAACGCCCTGGCAATTTCATCCGGCTTCATTTTTGACACGCCTTCAAAGCTAAGCTCAAGGAACTCGCCATGACTGACAAGCTTCGTCCGTATCTCTTCTACGACGTGGCCATCTCGATTTGCTCGACATGCTACCGGCGCATCGACGCGAAGATCGTGTTTGAAGACGGCAAGGTATGGATGCTGAAGCGGTGTCCGGAGCATGGACATCAGCGCGTGCTGGTGGCCGACGACGTCGACTATTACCGGCGTTCGCGCGAGGTGTTCATCAAGACGCCCGAGCAGCCGATGGTCTACAACACGCCGGTGAAGTATGGCTGCCCGTATGATTGCGGGCTGTGCCCCGATCACGAGCAGCATAGTTGCCTGACGCTGGTGGAGATTTGCGACGCATGCAACCTGACGTGCCCCATCTGCTATGCGGGAAGCGGGCAGCATCGAACGGAGTTCCGCTCGCTTGAGCAGATTGAGGCGATGCTGGACTGCGTGGTGCGCAACGAGAGAGCAGCCTGACGTGGTGCAGATCTCGGGCGGCGAGCCGACGCTGCATCCGGAGTTCTTCCGGGTGCTGGAGATGTGCAAGCAGCGGCCGATACGGCACCTGATGGTGAACACCAACGGCATCCGCATTGCGCAGGACGAGGAGTTTGCGAAGCGCCTGGCGGAGTTCATGCCGGAGTTCGAGATCTATCTGCAGTTCGACTCGCTCAGAGCGCGAACCGCTGATGCAGTTGCGCGGGGCCGATCTGCGCTCGAGTCCGGCAGAAGGCGCTGGAGCGGCTGAACAAGCTTGGCATCTCGACGACGCTGGTGGTTACGGTGGAGCGCGGCGTGAATGACGGCGAGCTTGGATCGATTATCGACTTCGCGCTCGAGCAGCCGGCCGTGAGAGGCGTGACGATCCAGCCGGTGCAGCAGGCGGGGCGGGTGCAGGGGTTCACCAGCGCTGAGCATCGGCTGACGCTGACGGAGGTGCGTCGGCGGATTCTCGAACAGACCACCGTGTTTCGCGCCGAGGATTTGATTCCGGTGCCGTGCCATCCGGACGCGCTGGCGATGGCCTATGCGCTGAAATTGGGTGGCAAGACGGTGCCGCTGACGGGGATGGTGGCGCCGGAGGTGCTGATCGACGGGGCGCGCAACACCATCATGTACGAGCAGGAGGCGGGGCTGCGCGATCACCTGTTCAAGCTGTTTGCAACCAATCACTCGCCGGCCTCGCAGGCTTCGACGCTGCGCGAGCTGCTGTGCTGCCTGCCCAAGGTGCTGATACCGAAAGATCTCGGCTACAAGAATCTGTTTCGGGTGTTGATTGTGCAGTTCATCGACGCGGAGGCGTTCGATGTGCGCAGCGTGAAGAAGAGCTGCATCCACATTGCGCATCCGGATGGAAAGCGGCTGATCCCGTTCGACACATTCAATATGTTCTATCGCGGGGAACTGGAGACAACGCGACTGGCAGCGCTGAGGGGCGAGGAGCCGGCTGTAGCGATGGGCGTTGGATTGAAGGGCTGAAACGGCGATTGATGACAAAGCCGTATTTGCGGCGAGTCAGCTGTTGTAGGGGCTGAAGCCCGCGCAGTTTATGAGCTTTTTTCGGCACGACTGGAAGTCGTGCCCTGTTACAAGGCCCGCTTCAAGGCCCGCTCAATTTGAGTTTGTCAGCAGTCTGAACCGTGGGGGAACCGGCGGCTCGGCTTCCCACCCTTGCGACAGAGGAAAGTCGCAAGGATGGGGCACGGAGCTTTTGTATGTGGCCGGAAGCGCGATGATACTGAGCGCTACCAGACGCGGCAGGCGTTCTCGGGATACATGGGCTGGCCCTTCTTGCAGCCCCAGGCCTTGCCGAACTCGTCGAAGTTCTGCACGCTGCCGTTGGTGCGCCACTTGCCGGGCGAGTGCGGATCGGCCAGCGCAAGCTGGCGGGCCGTCTGCTCGGTCTGGTTCTGGCACCACACCTGGGCGAAGCCGATGAAGAACCGCTGCGCCGACGGTGTAGCCGTCGATCTTGTCGTCGATGGTCTTGCCTTCGCCCGGCGAGCGTGTCGAGCAGCGCCATGTAGGCGATGCGCAGGCCGCCGTTGTCGGCGGTGTTCTCGCCGAGGGTGAGCTTGCCGTTGAGGTTCTGGGCGGCGATGCCGTCGTGCGCGGGCGCCGCTTCGAAGCCGTTGTACTCCTTGACTTCGCAGTCGGTGCGCTCGTTGAACTTCTGGCGGTCTTCGGCGGTCTGCCACTCGCGCAGGTTGCCGTTGCCGTCGTATTTCGAGCCCTGGTCGTCGAAGCCGTGGGTCATTTCGTGGCCGATGACCACGCCGATGCCGCCGAAGTTGACGGCCGGGATCGATGTTGAAGATCGAAGAACGGCGGCTGCAGGATGCCGGCGGGGAAGTTGATGTCGTTATTCGACGAGCTGTAGTAGGCGTTGACGGTGGGCGGCGTCATGCTCCACTCCTTCTCGTCGACCGGCTTGCCCAGCTTGTTCAGGTTGTAGTTGCGGTCGAAGACGTTGTTGCGGTCCGCGTTGCCCAGCGGGTCGTCACGCTTGACTGGTGAGAGCGGAGTAGTCGCGCCACTTTTCGGGATAGCCGATCTTGTTGCGATAGAGGTCGAGCTTCGCCTCGGCTGCCTTTTTGGTCTCGTCGCTCATCCAGGGCAGCGTCTTGATGTCGTCGGCGAGCGCCTTGTCGAGCGCGGCGACGAGCTTATCCATGCTGGCCTTGGCCTTCGGGCGGGAAGTGCTCGCTTGCACCCAGTCCTGGCCCACGGCTTCGCCGAGCGCGTTGTCAGTCTGCGCGGTGCACTGTCTTCCAGCGCGGCGTTTGTTCCTTCTGGCCGGCGAGGGTCTTCTGGAAGAAGTCGAAATTCTCGTCGCGGAAGCCCTTGGGCAAGGTCGGCAGCGGCGCCGTGAAGGGTGTGCCAGCGGAGATAGGACTTCCAGGCGTCGACGGGCTGCGATGCGATCTGCTCGTTCAGGCCCTTGAAGAAGTCGGGCGTGGCGACGTTGAGGGTTTCGAAGTGGCGACGTTCAGATGGCCTTGAAGTAGACGCTGAAGTCGAAGTCCGGCGTGAGCTTCTGGAAGTCCGCGACGGTGTAGATGTGGTAGCGCTTCTCGGGGTCGCGCAGGTCGACGCGCGGCGGTGGAGACCTTGGCGAGCGCGGTTTCGATCGCGATTACCGCGTCGGCTTCCTTCGCGGCCTGGTCGGGCGAGTCGCCGGCGAGGGTGAACATCTTTGACCACGTGATCGCGGTACTGCTGGCGGATGGTGTTGAAGCGCTTGTTGTCGACGAGGTAGTAGTCGCGGTCAGGCAGGGAGAGGCCGCCCTGGAAGACGCTGGCGATCTGTTTGGACGAGTCCTTCTGGTCCTGCTGCACGCCGAAGCGGAACAGGGTGCCGGCGATCGCCCTGCTTTGCAAGCTCGCCGAGGACCGGAGGAGATCTGCTTTGGATCGCTCAGAGCGAGCCGATGCGGTCGAGCGCCGGCTTGAGCGGCTCGAGTGCCCTTCTGGTCGATGAGCGCCGTGTTCATGCAGGCGGCGTAGTAGTCGCCGTACTTCTTCTGCAGCGGCGTTTTGGGGCTGGTGGACGCGGCCTCGAGCTCCTGCCAGAGGCAGGTAGCGGTTGCGCTCGGCGAGCATGTTGAAGCTGCCCCAGCGCACCTGGTCGGCGGGGATGGGGTTGTTCTTGACCCAGTTGCCGCAGGCGTACTGGTAGAAGTCGGTGCAGGGGTCGGCGGTCTTGTCGATGGCGGAGGCATCGAAGCTTTTGGTCTGCGGCGGGCGGAGTGGGTTTCTGATCGTCGGCCTGCGAGGAGGTTGCGCCTGTGCCAGAACGGTTCCCGCGGCCAGCAGAAGCGCGGGCGCAAGAATGAGCATGTTTTCATCTTTTGGGTCCTTTTTTGGGAGATGTGCTGCAAGCCGGGTCGGCGGCATGCCTGATCCCGCGAGCCGTGTAAGCGTCTGCCGCAGCGTGCGGGCCGACGCAAAAAGCCTACCACCTTGATGAGGACGTGAGAAAAGCCGGCGGACGCGCGGACGCAGCGCGGCTGGGGCCGGGTTCGGCGGGGGTTGTTGCGCAGGTGTTTGTTACACTCCCCTTGCAACCTTCCCACCTTGATTCACCTGTCTCTGGAGACGACTGGATGAGCTTCCTGCGCAAACCTACGATTGTTCTGTTGCTGAGTATCGCTGCCGCTGTGGCCGCCCTGACCATGCGAGCGCAGGCCGCCGGCCGCGAAACGCACGCTGGTGCGCGCCGGCCATGTGCTCGACGTGAAGACCGGCAAGCTCAGCGACGCGCAGACCATTGTGGTGGTCGGCGACACGATCCAGTCGATTGCGCCCAGCGCATCGGTGCTCGCAGCAACCGGGCGACACCGTGATCGACCTGGGCGGCATGACGGTGATGCCGGGGATGATCGACGTGCACACGCACCTGACCGGGAATCCGGACTTCGATCCGTACAACGAACTGACGCAGCACCGACGCGAAGGAGGCCATCACCGGCGTGGTGAATGCGCGCACCACGCTGCTGGCGGGCTTTACCACGGTGCGCAACGTGGGCGCGGGCGGCTATACCGACATTGACCTGCGCGACGCGATCAATGCCGGACAGGTGCCGGGGCCGCACATGCTGGTGAGCGGGCCGCCGCTGGGCATCACCGGCGGACATTGCGACGACAACCTGCTGCCGGTCGCAGTATCACTCGGTCGCCGATGGCGTGGCCGACGGCATTGCCGAAGTGCAGCACAAGGTGCGGCAGAACATCAAATATGGCGCGGACCTGATCAAGATCTGCGCCACGGGCGGCGTGCTGTCGAAGGGCGACGATCCGCAGGCATCGCAGTACACGCTCGAAGAGATGCAGGCGATTGTGGCCGACGCGCATCGCCTCGGCCGCAAGGTGGCGGCGCACGCGCACGGAGCGCAGGGAATTCTGTGGGCGGCGAAGGCTGGTGTGGATTCGATCGAGCACGGCAGCTATATCGATGACGCGGCCATCGCGGAGATGAAGAAGGACGGCACGTACCTGGTGCCGACGCTGTATCTGGAAGACTGGATGCTCGAAAAAGGCAACCTGCCCGCCGTTCTATCACCAGAAGATGGTGGATGTGAGCGCGGTGGCGAAGGCCAACATCAAGCGCGCCATGCAGGCCGGCGTGAAGATCGCGCTGGGCACGGACGCGGCGGTGTATCCGCATGGGCTGAATGCGCATGAGCTGGATGTGTATGTGAATCAGCTGGGCATGGCTCCGCTGGCGGCGCTGCAGTCCACGACGATCAACGCGGCGGACCTGATGGGCTTGACGGCGAAGACCGGCACGCTGGAGGCGGGCAAATGGGCGGATATCATCGCCGTCGACAAGAATCCGCTGGACGATGTGCGCGTGTCGCAGGATGTGAAGTTCGTGATGAAGGCGGGCGTGGTTTACAAGGGGCAGGGGGCAGTGCTGGAAGGCAAGTAGTCAGTGGTCAGTGATGCAGTGATTAGGTGGTCCAGGGTCCGGAGGCGTGCGATGGGCGCGTTGCGGAAGCTGCTTTCGGCGGCCGGTTGTATCGGGCAGTGGGCGCGCCGAAGCATTCTGGGCCCCGCAGGTTCTGGCCGAACCCGAATTGAAAGGGATGATGCAAGACGGCACGGTTGGCCAATTCGATCCGCTGGCATCGCGCGTCTAAGCGCCTGAGCAAGCAACGTCTCTCGGAAGGAATCTCCGTGCAAGACGGCAGAACTCCGACTCCTTCTTCCAGATGATCCAGGGAGTTAGCCGATTCAGGTAACCGCCGCTCAAGGACGACCATCACCATGGTTAGATTCTGCAATGGTTCAAACGGACGGAGACACAATACGTCCAAATCAAGGTAAATGCCTCCAGGCTCGAGCAGGAAATGGAGGCGAGCCGCGTCGGCCTGGTGCGCCAGATGAGGAAGAGGAATTCCGTGAGTCTCCCGCAGAGGGCGCATTCGAATCAGTGTCAAATGCGGCCCGGGCACTTCAACGCAGTGGAGGTATCGCCAACAGCGTTGGGCATCGACTTCAGGGTGCCAAACGCTACAATGAGAAGCGCGGGCGAGTAGCTCAATTGGATAGAGCACCGGCCTTCTAAGCCGGTGGTTGCAGGTTCAAACCTTGCCTCGCCCACCATTTAGGAGCCGCACCCATGGCACAGTTTTTCTTTGCCTTGCCAATGCAGTGAGGTGATAGGATGGCGCACAGGCATCCCAGGTATCCGACTTCTCCCGCCAGCGGCGGGGGCTGTCACTGAGGTTTTGCCGACGAAGTGAGCCTCGGGAGATAGGAATTCCGAACTCACCCTGGTCGCGCCTTGGTCAGTGCTGTGCGTCCGTCGCGGGCGAACCCGCCTGCTATGCGACTGACATTACCTAAGCAACCTCAGAAAAAGCCGATGCGAGGCAAAAGAGAGGGTGCGAAAGGAATCTCAAAGTAGTAGGGCCGAACCGATTGATAAAGGACCGGAGATTATTGTCAGGACGCGAAAGTTGGCCGAGGCCGGTTATTGCACCGATTCGGCAGCAACAGTGGACGCAGGGCGCTGAGAAAATAGAAGAGAAAGCCGGGAGGTCAAAACCCGGTCCCAGGAATTTACCCGGATGCTTCGATCGAATTTGCAACATCAGCAACCAGACAGAAATGCCTGGTGAGTGTGATTTGCGACTTTTATTGCTGACGATGTCGGTCTGCACTACCACGGCAGGTTGGCATCAAAACGAAGGAGGATCCTGCAGTTGATCAAAAAAAGTTTGTTCGCATGCCTGCTGTTGTTTTCCCCCGCAGTATTCGCGCAGTCTGTCCCGGCCGCTGAAGGACCCGGAAGGTCGATCTGGGTCGGAGCCGAGGGCTCGGTCTTCAATCCCGATTGGACTTGGAGCCATCCGTTGTATGGGGTCGCTGTATTTACAGATGTCAATCATCTCGTCTGGAAATTCGGAATGGAGGGCGAAGCCCGCTGGCTGAATTGGCGCGGGCCGGGATTCGGCACCAAGGAGTCGAACTATCTTGTCGGCCCCCGGTATCAAGTATTCGGTGGGCGGCGGTTGTCGGCCAACGTGAAGTTTCTGGCGGGAGGGGCAACATTCCATTATCTCAACGGCTGGGAGGGATGGGCCGCATTTGTTCCCGGTGGCACCGTTGGCTATCGGGTTTCACCCCGGTTCCTGATCAGGGGCGACTACGAGTACCAGATGTGGCCGGGATTCATTGCCGGCCCTGGGCATGACCATGGCCTCACGCCAAATGGCTTTAGTGTGGGTGCAAGCTATCGGCTGTTCCGCTAATCAGGAACATCCAAGGTGGCTGGCAGTTGTTTCGAAGCGGACCAACGGCCAGCCGACCACACGAGGCGCGATTGCACGCTCTTCCGCTATTTCGGCTGGAGAGTCTTCTCATCCTTGGAATGGCCAGATTGCCGAGGTGCCCCCGTATCGCTTCCACCCCTGTTGTGAACGAGCGCCACAACCGGCTCCGGAGGCCGGTCTGTCCTGCTACTTTCGGGTGCAAATATTGCTCACCTTGATCCGTTTTAGTGGACAGGATTGCCGATCGCCTTCAAGATTAGCTGTATATAGGTGATCGGGTCTGGGTACCAGAAAGGCTACGGGATTCCCGGGCAGCAATCCTCATCTTCCCTGATTCAGCGGTTCCGCCCGGAATCTGCGGCCTGTTTTCCACTCAAAAGGAGAAACGCATGTCGAACCGTTCTCGGTTGTCGAGAGGGATGGCTGTACTTCTCACCTGGGTGTTGGCGCTCGCCATGGGAACCATAACGAGTAGCGCGCAGACATTCCGAGGTTCAATTCTGGGCAGCGTCACAGACAGCTCGGGGGCAGCGGTGGAGGGCGCCCACGTGCTGGTGAAAAGCCCCGCTACAGGCCTTGAGCGCACTAGCGTCACGTCATCCGACGGGAGCTATCTTGTCCCCGAGCTGCCGATTGGAACCTACAACGTTACTGTGACCATGACCTCGTTCCAGGCCTTTATCGCGAGCGGCGTCCAGGTCACGGTGGCCTCGCAGAAGCGCGTTGACGTGACTCTGAGGCCCGGTGCTGTGAGCCAGAGGGTCGAGGTGTCGGCGGAGGAATTGCCCCAGGTCGAGACCACCAGCAACGTGCTGGGAGGAGTGCTGACCAGGGAGGAAGTCGAGAGCATGCCCTTGAATGGCCGCGATTACCAGAAGGCCATCTATCTCACTCCGGGCATTGCAGGCTCCCCGGATCAGATCTCCGATTCCCCTGGTTCGTACGGTGTCTTCTCGATGAACGGGGCGCGCGGCCGTTCGAACAACTTCATGCTCGACGGCACCGACATGAACGATGGCTATCGCAACGACCCCGCCATCAACGAGGCCGGCGTCTTTGGCACTCCGGCGACAATTCTTCCGGTTGACGCTATCCAGGAATTGAATGTCCTCTCCAACTACATGCCTGAGTACGGGCGCAACGCCGGCGCCGTGATCAATATCGTTACGAGGAGCGGAACCAACGGCATCTACGGAGATTTCTTCGACTATTTCCGCAACAACGCGCTGGACGCACGCAACTACTTCAACTACAAGGGGGAGCCGCAGGCGCCCTTTCACAACAATCAGTTCGGCGGCGCATTGGGCGGCCCCATCGTGAAGAACCGGACGTTCTTCTTCGTCGATTACGAGGGCCAGAGGGAATCAGTGGGCGTGGTGACGCTGTCGTGCGTACCCGACCCAGCGCAGATTGCCGCTGACATTGCGGATCCTGGATTTCCTGGCGTGAATCCCGTGATGGAGGCGCTGCTCGCGCGGAATCCCTGGCCCAAGCCCAACATTGCGAGTAGTCATTCAGGCGAGAAAGGCTGTCCAAATGGTCCGAACGCAAGCATCATCTCGCCCTCCTATAACAACCTGACCAGCGCCATCGCGAAGATCGACCATAACTTTCGCCGGAACGATTTGATCAGCGGCCGATACTTCTATGGCGACAGCACGCAGGCGTTCCCGCTGGCGCTGACGGCGAGCGGTGGCCAGTTGCCGGGATTCAACACGGTGACGCCGACCCGCGTGCAGGTTGTTGCGCTGTCGTTCGTGCACGTGGTCTCCCCAACCAAGGTCAACGAGCTCCGCTACGGCTGGAACCGGTTCGCCGAAGGATTCTTCCCGCAGGATGAGGCCTTCCAGCCGAGTTCGATCGGACTGTGCGCGGCCAACTCAGCAGAAGGATGCACCGGCGCAGTGGCGGGCAATCAGGGACTGCCGATCATGCTGGTCGGGAGCTTCGCCCAGCTCGGCGCCACGTCGTCGGTTCCGCGGCATCGCTTCGACACCAATCATCAGGTGATCGACGACTTCTCATGGAAGCTGAACAAGCACGACCTCAAATTCGGATTCGAATTCCGGCGCACCAGTGTCACGCAGTATTTCGATAAGTATTTCCGCGGGAAGATGACGTTCGACAGCCTGACGGATTTCCTGACCGGCACGTTGAACACGAACTTCGGCAAGTCGTTCAACTACTCCGGCGATTCCACGCGGCACACATTCGAAAACAACTATGGAGTCTATCTGCAGGACGCTTACCGCATCCTCCCCAGGCTGACGCTGAACTACGGAGTGCGATGGGATTACCTCGGAGTTGTGGGCGAGAAGAATAACTTGCTGAGCGCGATTACTGGTTTCGATACGGCGGGCGCGACGGTTACGCTCACGCAGGTGGGCGCCGGCATTGACAAGCTCTACAACCCTGACTACCAGAACTTTGCGCCGCGTGTGAGCATCGCCTGGAACGCATTCGGCAACGGCAAGACGGTGGTCCGCAGCGGATTCGGGATGTTCTTCGATGCGTTTTCGCAGGACATGTTCATGGGGCATTTGCCCTATCCGCCGTTCTTTGATCCCGGGCCGGCATACAACCCCATCGGCCCGGCGCAGATTCTGCCGTCATCCGCGAATGGCAGCATCGAAAGCGGAGTGCCCGTCTACGGCGCGCCAGGCTGCGGCAGTGTCGAGTGCGACATCTTCTCCTTCGACCGCAACATCCGCACGCCCTACATGGAGAATTACAACTTCAACGTAGAGCAGCAACTCACCAGCCGTGCGGTCCTGCAACTTGGCTACGTGGCTTCACAGGGGCACAAGCTCTTCCGCTTCCGCGACCTGAATCAACCCGATCAGGCGACGATCACCGCATCAGATATTGCCTACGCGCAAACCAATGTATTCAACGACCCCAATAATCACCTGAATCCAGACAACGGAAGGCCATGCTATCCCGCCGGCGGTCTCTCCTGCGTCTCCAGCTACGGCGCACCACGGACTTTTGGGAACAATTCCTACGGTGCGTTCTACATCATGCAGGAAGAGGCCACGGCCAAATCCAATTACAACTCTCTGCAAGCGAGTCTCAGAGTGAGCGGATGGCACGGAGTCACTTCCATCGCCAACTATGTGTGGTCGCGTTCCCTGGATACGGCGAGCGACGGAGAGGACTTTGAGCCAAATGCCGCGCAGCCTAACGACAGCACCAGTCCGCACCTCGAGTACGGACCCTCGAACTTCGATATTCCGCAGCGCTTCACCTGGATCTTCGGTTATCAGTTGCCGAAGATCGGCGATGGAGGGCGACTGAAGAACGGGTGGGGCTTCGACAGCACTCTCTCGCTTCAGAGCGGCCAGCCGTTCCAGTTCAACTACAACTTCGAAGACGATTTCAGCGGCAGCGGAGAGGGCGACGATCGGCCGGACATTGTGAGCCGGCCTGTGTACCACGAACGCCAGCCGGGCAATTTTGTGGAGCTTGAATCCTTCGCGATTCCCTGCAGTATTACGACCTATGCGCTGACCGTCGAAGCCGACAACTCGGCGCAGGATTGTGTGCCGGGCACGCGGCACTTCGGGAATCTGGGCCGCAACGCTCTGCGCGGTCCGCAGTTCAAGCAGTGGGACATAGCGCTGCATAAGGACACCGCATTGACAGAACACGTCAGCATGCAGTTGCGTGCGGAGTTCTTCAACGTCATCAATCACGCGAACTTCTCTAACCCGTTTCTGCCTGCATTCATTGCCGATCCCGGCATCGGCGGTTTTACGCTCAGTAATGGACGGGAAGTGGGCAGCGGAGGTTTCCCGCTTGTGGCGACAGGGGACGTTGGCATCGGCAACCCATTCCTCGGCGGTGGCGCACCTAGAGGGATTCAGCTCGCCGCCAAGTTCACCTTCGGCGTGCAATGAGTTTCGGGTCCTTGGCGAAGAGCGGCAGCGCACCGTTGAGTTGCGCTTCCGCGCTTAGTCAGGGCTTGATGGTAATCGTTTACTCTTTGCGAGAAGCCTCGCATTCCCTTCGGATTCCATAAAGCCAGCGTCATGCGGCCTTATCTGCAATTGCGATATGATGTAAACGCCTTCTCAGCGCTCTTCCAATAGGGTGAATCATGCCTAGAGTCGCACGCCGCTCCTCGAAATCGAAATCGAAGATGGATATACACACGGTCGCCCAACGCGCCAAAGTCTCCATCGCGACAGTCTCGAGAACCGTGAATCGAGTTCCCACGGTCAACCCCAAGCTCGCAAAGCGCGTCTGGGATGCCATTGGCGAACTCGGCTATTTCCCCAACACGCAGGCCAGAGCGCTTGGTTCAGGACGCAGCGGCCTGCTGGGACTGATCGTCTCCGAGATCACCAATCCCTTTTTCCCCGAGCTGATACAGGGGTTTGAAGACGTCGCTGTCGAAAACGGATACGAGATCCTGGTTAGCTCCACGAATTACGACCCCAGAAAAATGGAGCTCTGCATCCGCCGCATGATCGAACGCAAAGTCGAAGGCGTCGCCGTGATGACCTTCGGCATCGAGCAACCGCTTTACGAGCAACTGGCGCACCGCAACATCCCCCTGGTTCTGGTGGATGCCGGTCCCGACCGGCCTGGGATCAGCCTGCTCAAGGTGGACTACTATCACGGCATTCGTCAGGGCGTGCAGCACCTCGCCGCGCTGGGACACAGGAAACTCGGCTTCATCTCCGGACCTCGCGGACTGCACTCGGCGGAGTCTCGCTTGCTCGCTTTTACTAGGTCGCTTGCTGAATGCGGCATTGCGCCGGTGAACGATTGGATCGTCGTGGGAGACCACACCCTCGAAGGCGGAATCAGCGCGATGGAGAAGATCCTCGCCGCGCCGGGTCAACCGACCGCCGTCATGTGCTCAAACGACATGACTGCGCTCGGAGTCCTGCACAAAGCCTATCGAGCGGGTTTGCGCGTGCCGCAAGATCTTTCCGTTATTGGATTCGATGACATTCACATGGCGCGCGTCATGATCCCGCCGCTGACGTCAATCCAGATGTCGAGACTGGAGCTGGCCCGGGCGGCGGTGTCGGCGCTTCGCGCACATGTGGAAGGCACCGGCCAACAGCGCGAGTACAGAATCGAAACGCAACTTGTGGTGCGCGAATCGACGAGCTTTCCGCCCGGAGCGATGCAGGACCTGAACCCCCGCGCGGGCGACCGCTGATTAACACGGACGGCATTGAGTGTCCGTCGTCTGCCGATGTTATGAATGTGGTAACCTTTTGTTTGTAAACTGCGGTCACCAAGGGTTCCGGTCTGATCCCCACAGCCGCCAATTCTGCGAGCAGGCGCTGAACCTGCTCCACTGATTCGATACGCTTCGTGATCCAGCCTCCTTCCTCTGAATCGGCAAACACCCCTTCGATCCCCGATCCTTCGCTCGGCGCCGCGCGGCCGCAGTGGCTTACTTCGTTTGCGCCGCGGCGCGGGCTCTTGAATGGCCATCTGCAGACAATCGTCGGCAACTATCTTCCCCGGCAACCATTCACGCTCGAGTCGGTCGCGGAAGCGGTAGAGGTGGATCCGGCCGACGGAAGTCGCGTGACGTGCTACGGAAACTGGCATCACGGCGCCGATGTTGCCAGCCGGCTCACGATCGTGCTGGTCCATGGACTCGAAGGCTCTTCCGATTCGCGCTACATGCAGGGGTTGGCCGCGCGCGCCTGGAAGGCCGGCTGCAACGTGGTTCGCATGAACATGCGCAACTGCGGCGACTCCGATGCACTGACGCCGACGTTGTATCACTCGGCACTATCGGGCGACGTGGGAGCCGTGATCGATCATTACACTGCGCGGTTTGGTTTGCGTCGAGTCGCGCTGGTGGGCTATTCCATGGGAGGAAACCTCGTCCTCAAGCTGGCCGGAGAATGGGGAAGCCGCCGACCGTTGTGCGCTGTCGCTGCAGTGTGCCCCGCAATCGACCTCGCCGCTGGATCGGACGCTCTGCATGCTCCCGCCAATCGCGTCTATGAGTGGCATTTTCTGCGCAGGCTGGTGCGCCGCTATCGGCGCAAAGCCGCGCTGTTTCCGACCATCTATTCGAAAGACGGAATTGGCCCGATACGCTCGCTGCGCGAATTCGACGACAAGATCGTCGCGCGTTACTGCGGCTTCCGCAACGCGGATGACTACTACTACCGCGCGTCAGCCGCACGCGTCATCGACACCATCGCTGTTCCCTCGCTCATCCTGCACGCGCTCGACGATCCATTTGTCCGCCTGACGCCGGACACCCGTGCGAAGCTCGTCGTGAATCCGAACATCGTGTTAGTGGAAACTGCCCACGGCGGCCATTGCGCCTTCCTCGGCGCCGATCTTGGTGACGAAATTCATTGGGCAGAGGCTGCCGTCATCCGATACCTGCTGGAGAATTCCTCGACGCATGGAATGTGATTGGGAGTTCGAGATTGCCCCTGACGCTCCCGTGATTGACGCCGCGTGGTCAGGCTATCTGGATCTCCGCGCTCATCCCGAACGGTCATCGAGCCTGCCCGAAGCGGTCTCACTGCCTGCATTGTCTGAGGCTCTATCGCTACTCAACGCGCCCGATTCTCCGGTGTGGACAGCCAAGTGCGACGTGTGGACTCCCGAGGCATTCGATCCGGACGAACTCGATGCGTCGGCGGAGCAGGGAACTGAGGCCATCGCCTGTTACGTCGATCTGCTGCCCGCAATCGCCGAGTGGCCGACGGTCGAAGCAATCGCCGAGTGGTGCCGCGAACTATGCGCTGCGCTTCGAGCGCAACCGCTGCGCCAATGCCGATCCGACCTTGTGATCCGCCGCGCATTCCTTTCGGTCGATCAGACTGGTCTGGGGATTACTGCATACCTCACGGCGTGTGGCGCCACAAATCCTCAAGCGCGAGAATCACTCTCGGTAGCAATCAAACAATTTGCAAACGCCTTCCGAAGCGCCTGAATTTCACGCAAACTGCTCGAGACTGAATCCCAGTTCGTAGGTCTCGCCGTGCTCGAGCAACTCGTCCCACGTGACCGCAGTGCCCTTCAATCCAGCCATGCGACCAAGCATGCAACTCAGCGCGGTCTGCACGCCCTCCGCGATCTGATTATGCGTCGGTCCTGAGACGATGCTCTCGATGAACGTGCGTTCCTTTTCGCGATCGGCGTGCGCCAGGTTATCAAGGAAGCTGCCGTTCGCGGCGAACTGCCCCGAACCCGCCGCCGTTGCTGTCGACTCCTTCCACGCCCACGCGTTAGCGCCCGTGATCTGAATGGGGCCGGAGTAGGGAACTGTTCCCGATCCCAACTCGCCAAACAGCTTCAGACCGGCATCGAATGCGCCATCGTTTCCAAACTGCGTCGACGAGAACGAGAAGTGCACGTCGTTCGGATACGCGAAGTCGACCTGATAGTTGTCCCAGCAGTCGCCGTAGTGCTTCAGAATGGTGCGCCCGCCGGTCGCCGTCGCCTTCAATGGCCGCGCACCAACTATCCAGTTGCACAGGTCGATGATATGAATGTTCTGCTCGACGAGAATATCGCCGGAGAGCGCGCGGTCCCACAGCCAGTTGCGCAGGCGATACTCATCCTTTGACGCGCCCGGGCGATTCTTTTCAGTGGACGCAGGCGCGTTATAGTTTCCGCTGACCGTGGCGATTTTGCCCAGCGCGCCGCCCTTGATCTTCTCCGCGATGGCCGCGATGGGCGGAGCGTTGCGGCACTGGAAACCCACATCGACGCTCTGGTTCGGCTTCACTCGCTTGGCAATTGCGAGCGCCTGTTTCGCCTGGCGCACATCGATGCCGACGGGCTTCTCGCAATACACATGCTTGCCTGCGGCAACCGCGGCCTCAAGATGCTGCACGTGGAAGAACGGCGGCGTCGAGATCTGGATCAGGTCTACATCTTTCGAGTTCGCAATCTGCTCGAACGCGTGCGGTCCGCGGAACAGAAGCTTGCTGTCGATGGGCGCGCGGCCCAGGTCGGCGTTCACCTTGTCGAAGTGCTTCTTGCCGGCGTCGAGTTGATCCTGCAAACAGATCGGCGAGCGCCACAACCTGTGCCGAAGTATTTTGCGAAAACGAAACCGCCACGGATGTGCCGCGGTTCCCGCATCCGATCAGGCCGTGACGAACGGCCGAGTTGGCTTGATATCCAAATGCCGTCTTTGATTTGAGCAGAAGCATCGCTGAGGCTGCCCCAGTTTCAAGAAAATGCCTACGATTCATCTTCACAAGATTCCTTTTGGATTGCATCCGGTTGTCAAGACTCCCTGGTATCCGTGCCGATCAGCCCACCACTTCGCGCACGATCTTCTCGAGGTAGATCTTCTCATTGCGCACGTCTTCGATCTGCTGCGGACCCGAGGTTTCGCGCTCGATGGTGACCGCTCCGGTGTAGCCGATGCGATGCAGCTTGGTGAAAACCGCGCGGAAATCGACGAGACCCTTGCCGATCAGAACCTCTTCCCCGAGCAGGCTCGGGTCAGTCGGCCAGCGGCCGTCCTTCGCGTGAATACTCCGAATGTGCGGTCCAAGAATGTCAACCGCATCCACCGGATTCGCTTTGCCGTAGAGGATAAGGTTGGCGGTATCGAGGCCCACTGCGAGGTTCGGCATACTCACATCGCGGATCATGCGCGACATCGTCGTCGGTGTCTCCTGCCCTGTCTCCATCAGAAAATATTGGCCGTTGCCCTGGCAATGCTGCGCGACGGTGCGAATCGCTTCGACCGTTCCCGGATAAAGCGCGTCGGCAGGATCCTCCGGAATGAATCCGCAATGCGTCTGCACCTGCGACACTCCCAGTAGCTTCGCGAAGTCCGAGACCTGGCGCAGAGCGTCAATCCGCGCGGCACGCGTTGACGGAGGAACTAGTCCGATCGTTGAAGGTCCCTTCAGAAAGTCCCAAACGAGCGGCGCCGGGCCCACCACTTCAACCGTAGTCGCGGCCACCTCGTACTTCGCAAGAAGGTCCTTGATCTGCGTCGCGGCATCCGATGTGAATTTTCCGATATAGCCGTCGAGCGACAGAAAGCAGTTGGCGAACCCAAGATCGTGAACGCGCTTGATGGTCGCTTCAGGCGCGCCAAATGGGCTCACCAGCAAGCCCACAGCCATGGGCTTGAGCTTGCTCTCACTCGACTGCGCAACGGCCCCGGCCGGAAGAACAACATCAGCGATGATTGCGGAAGAAGCGGCTGCGAGAAATGTGCGGCGATCCATCCTTGGTCCTTTCGAATCCTCAGCGCGTCCAAAGCCCTCTGCTCTGCGCCGACTGCTAACTCTAAAACTTCAGGCCGCCATTGACAAGCCGCGCAGCCGCGGCCCGGCGTGAGTTGCCCGCATGCGCAGTTGCGCGAGTATGACAGAATTGAGAACATCCGAATCGGCGTCGCACACCATTCGCCGTGACGTCGCAACTCCTGAAGGCCTCACTCAATGTCCAGCGGTTTCGAATCGCCCAGCTCGACAGGAAACGAATCGGTCGTACGAACAGGTCTGCAACATCGCGGCGTGCCGCGGCGCCGATGGCGCATCGCCTGGCTGCTGGGCCTGGGCGTCCTCGTCAACTACTTCGACCGCGTGAACCTCTCCGTGTCGCACGACGCGCTCCGGCACGACTTCGGCATCTCCGACGTAACCTTTGGCTATCTCCTTGGCGCGTACAACTGGACCTACGCCCTTTGCCAGTTGCCCATCGGCGTGCTTCTCGACAGGCTCGGCGTCAAGCTGATTGGACGCATCAGCATTCTCGTCTGGAGCGCAGCGTCCTTCGCGGGCGCGCTGGCTCCGGGAATTCGCAGCCTCTTCGGAGCGCGCTTCCTGTTAGGCATCGGCGAGGCGCCCACGTTCCCCGCGAATGCCAAAGCGACCGGCGCATGGTTTCCGCAGCATGAGCGCAGTTTTGCCACCAGCTTCTTTGATGCCGCCGCAAAGTTCGCCTCCGCAGTGGGTGTCCCGCTGCTGGGCGCGCTGCTTCTGCAGGTGGGATGGCGCATAAGCTTCGCCGCCACCGGTGTCATAAGCCTTCTCTTTTTCGCGCTGTTCTTTGCTGTCTATCGCGAGCCTGAGGAAGACCCCAAACTCACGCCCGAGGAATTCGATTTCATTCGCGCGGAAGAGGAAGTCACGCAGAATGAGCAGAGGGTTTTCACATTATTCAGCCTGCTGCGCAGAAAGAAAGTCATCGGCCTCGCCCTGGGTTTCGGTTCCTACAATTACGTCTTCTATCTTCTGCTCACCTGGCTCCCCACTTATCTGTCTCAGGCGTTGCACGTTGACCTGCTCCATTCGTTTCTATACACGGGCGTGCCCTGGCTGATCGCCACCGCGACCGACATGCTGATTGGAGGACTCCTGGTCGACGCCCTGGTCCAGCGCGGATGGAATGCAAGCCGCGTGCGCATGACAGTGCTGGTGCTGGGAACAGCGTTCGGCCTCGGAATCGTCGGCGCGGGCTGGTCGCACACGCCCGCTCAGGCGCTCACGTGGATCAGCATCTCCATCGGCGGCCTCTCCGCCGCGGCCCCGGTGGGCTGGTCGGTGCCGTCCTTGATCGCGCCCAAAGGGAGTGTCGGTCGCGTCGGAGGAATTCTGAATTTCTCCAATCAGCTTTCGGGCGTCGCCGCGCCCATCGTCACCGGATACGTGGTGCACGCCACCCACTCGTTCTCGGGAGCGTTCGCCGTGGCAGGCGCATACCTGGCCATCGGCATCTGCGGATACATCTTCCTCCTCCGCAACACGCACAACATCGCAGGGGATCCGGCGGCCGCCTAGGCTTTGTCTTTTGGCTTGACCATCGCGCGGGTTCGGCCGATCGAGATGCCTCCGTCCACAAGCAGCGTCTGTCCCGTGACATAGCGGCTGGCTTCCGACGCCAGAAAAACGATGGCGCCATCCAGATCCTTCGGTATGCCCGGACGCTTCACCGGAATGCGCTCGACCAGGTACTCCACCCATTCGGGATCTTCGTACATCACGCGATTCTGGCTCGTCTTGAACCAGCCCGGCGCCAGGCAGTTGACCGTGACGCCGTGCGGGCTCCAGTCATCAGCCAGGCTCATCGTCAACTGGCGGATCCCGCCGCGGCTCGCTCCATACGGCGCCAGACCTGCATATCCAAACACGCTGGTCACCGAGCCGATGTTGACGATGCGTCCGTAGCCGCGTGCGATCATGCCCCGCGCAATCGCCTGCGCCACAAAAAAACTCCCGCGCAGATTGGTGTCCAGCACCAGATTCCAATCGTCCCAGGTGACGTCAAGTGCAGGCTTGCGCACATTGCAGCCGGCGTTGTTTACCAGGATGTGAATCTGCCCAAAGGCCGCCTCGGCTTCGGCTGCCATGCGCTGAATGCTGGCGTGATCGCGCACGTCCAGTTCCAGAGAAACCACGCGTCGTCCCAGTTCCCGTATCTCGCCTTCGAAATTCGCGAGAGCCTCGCGCTTGCGGCTGGTGAGGATAAGGTCGGCTCCCGCCTTCGCTAGCGCGCGGGCAAAATACTGGCCGAGGCCGCGGCTGGTCCCGGTTACCAGCGCGACTTGTCCCGTGAGATCGAATAACTCGCTGCTCATTGCGCAGCCTCCTTCTCAGGAGTCAGAACCACCTTCATCAAGCCCGGCTCGTGCGCATGCAGCCGCTCGAACCAACGGGGTCCATCCTCAAGCGGAGCCACGGCCGTGATCAGCGGCTTCACCTGGATCGACCCGTTCGTGATCATCTCGATCGCCTGCGAATACTCGCCCGAGGATGCCGCCGTGCCCTGCAGACGCAACTGCCTGCTCACAACCTTCTGCAGCGGAAGCCTCACCTCGGGCGTAACGTTGCCGATCAGCGTCACGGTTCCACCCTTGCGCACTGCATCGATTGCCGTCGACACCGTTTCATCCCGTCCCACGGCTTCGAGCACGATGTCGACCCCCGCGCCCTCCGTCAACTCCTGGCATCTGCGCACAAGATTGTTGCCCGAGAGATGCAGCGTCTCTGTCGCGCCCAGTTGCTTTGCGAGCGCAAGCCGCGTTGCATCCACGTCAGCGATGAACATGCGGCTGCAGCCCGCCGCGCGTGCAGCCTGCAACGTGAGAAGGCCGATCATGCCTGCTCCAATCACGAGAGCGGTTTCGCCGCCGCGCACATCGCTTACCGCAACTGCGTGCAAAGCCACTGACACTGCCTCGAGCATGGCGGCCTCCTCAAAGGGCATCGCATCGGGCAGTTTGTACACGATGCGCTCCGGAACAAGGACATACTCAGCGAACGCGCCATCACGCCGATAGTCGCCGCATGAGACGCCAAGCACCTCGCGGTTGTCGCACAGGTTCACTTCGCCTCGGCGGCAGAAATCGGCAGTCGCCGCAGTAGATCGTCGAATCGAACGTAACGCGATCGCCTGCGCGAAAGCCGCTGCACGTTCGCGCCAGTCTCGGCAACCACCCCCGCGGCTTCATGCCCCATCACGAGCGGCGGAATGCGGCGTCCGGAAGATCCGTCGAACCCATGCACATCGCTTCCGCAGATTCCGCATGCGGCCACGCGCACAAGCAGTTCGCCGGAGCCGGGATCAGGTCGGGGACGCTCCAGCAGTTCGAGGTGGTTGTACTCCGTGAGCACCAGCGCATTCATACTTCGCATTGTGTCACAGCAGACAGCAAACGATGCGCTGCCGGAAAACTAGGCAGCCGTATCCGGCCGCGCGATCGAACCGTGAACATCGATCTACTTTGGCGCCACCAACAACGTAATGGATTGCGCTGGGAACGTGGCGGTCATCGTGCTTGTCGTGCTCCCGCCGGTTGGCGCAGTGATTGACACCGCAGGCGCCGCCACAATCTTCGTCAAATCGGCGCTGCTGTACTGAAACGCCTGCGCCGTCGCGCCGGAGGACGTAAAGTTCTCAAGCGACAACGTCGATGTCAGCGAGCCATAGGTCTTGTTGATCACCATAATGGTGAGTGCTCCATCTGCCGCCCGCTCCGCGCCATAGACTGACAGTTCACTCTGGTCCGCGCTCGCGGCTTTCAGTGCCGTATCGCCGAACTTCGAATTCTTGCCGTCGTAGTTCCGATAGATCTCGAAAGCGATCAATCCCGGCGTCTGCCCCTTTGACGGATCCGGCGGTCCCCACAGCGTCGCCAGGTCGAGACCGTATGCGCCGAAGATGCCCAGGACGTCTGCCTGCGCGACCGCGCCATTGATACTCTCCTGCCCGCCCCAGTTGTACTCGGTAAACGCGATCTGCGTCCCCGGATAGTTGTCCGCGACCCACTTTTGCGCCATCGGAATCAGCCGCGGCGCCTGCAGCGGCGTAGTGCAGTTCGACGTGTAATTTGCATCGGTGGTGTAGTTGGGCTGCGCATAGTTCGGGTCGGTATAAGTCGGATCCCAGAAAACGCGCGTCGAGTTCACGCGAGCAATCTGCTCCGGAGTGTCACCCGCCGGAACAAACCCTACGCCGTTGCCGTTGTAAGTGGCGGCAAAGTAAGTGTGCAGATCGAGATAGTCGAGCAGGCGCGCGCCGTAACTGGTCTCAGCGGCCTTGAACTGCTGCAGATAGTACTCAATGAACGGGACACCGCCGTGCGCCGTGCGGTCGACGGGATTGCTCCAGGGCTTCCAGCATGGGCCGCCACCACTGCCCCAACCGCTCTCGATGTCCTTCTTCGAATAGAAATAGTTCCACCAGTAGTCGACCACGGGGCCGCTCACCGCTGCTGTGGGATCGGCGTTCTTGATCTGCTTCGCCGTTGCGATGCCGTTATTGGTTACCTCGTCATAGCTTGAGGGCGATGGGTGCACGTCGCGATGCACTGCGTCCCACCAGGCCGGCTCGTTGTCGAGATCGTAAATTGCAACGCCGCCATCAGCCGCCTTGCCAAACTTGCTCACCAGGTACGTGACCCAGTCACCAGCCCATGATGGTCCAACAGCAACGCTCGTTTTCGTCGGATCGTTCCCTGTGATGTTGCATCCGCTGGCGTTCGTACATCCGTTCACGCCTTGCGGATACACGCCATTTCCGCAGCTTGATTTGTACGGATCGACCCCAACCTGGTTGGGATAGTCCGATGACGGGAAGCTGCATGTGGTGCCATCCTTGGCCACCCAGCCGAGCACGGGGACCGTTCCCATCGTCTTGGCGCCAACAGCCAGATCGTTCTGCACCTGCTGGTTGAACTCGCTCGTATCCTGCAGGCCGGTCTTTCCCGTGCCGTTTTCGTAGTACCAGTCGCTGGCGGCGTTCGTGACATCGAGCTTGTAGTTATAACGAGACGTCGCATCGCCGCCCCAGCGGTCAACGGGAAGGTTGACTTGCTTCTCCACGTTGGGATCAAGAGAGAACGCGTTCATGCCGTAGATGTACGGACTGATGGTGTGTGTCTTGTTCGCCGCGTCCACCGCCAGTGCCGGTCCCGGCGCCGTCGCTGGAGAGTTGAGCGTCACGGTCACGCTTCCGCTCGCCGTCGTGTCCTGCGTGCTGGTTGCCGTGATCACCACCGTCGCCGGCGCCGGGTACGGCGTATCGTACAGCCCGGTTGAGGTGATTGACCCCATGCTCAGGCTTCCGCACGATGAACAACTCACTGACCACGTAACCGTCTTGCTGAAGCTTCCGGTCCCTTGCACGTCGGCCGCAAACTGCTGCTGCGTTCCGATGGTCGCCGCGTTCGGCGAAACCGTGATCGACGTGATGGGAGAAGCCGTCTTCACAGTCACGGACGCGCTGCCTGAGACCGAGCTGAAGATGGTGGCCGCCGCCATGTCCGGCTTGTATTTGACGCTGAGCGTGGCAGTGCCCGTGGCGAGCGAACCCGCCGGCACCTTGATGGTTGCCTTGCCGCCGCTGAGCGTAGCCGCTGCGGAGGAATAGTTGCCGCTGGTCAAGGTGACGGAGCCGGTCGGCGTCGCATCGATCGCCGGGCCGCTCACGCTGACCGCGACGTTCAGATCCTGCGCGGTAGTGACGCTGGCCGCAGCCGGAGTCACCGTAACGGTCGGCGCCACCAGGCCGGGCGGGGGCGGCTGGCTTGATCCGCCTCCCCCTCCACATCCAGCCATCCAGGCACAACTCAGCCCAAGCAAAAGAGCAGAAAAGCGAGTCAAAGAGCGCATCATTCCATCCTGGGTTGCACCGGACCGCTTGGCGCGAAGCATCCTCGTACAGAGCGAGCCGTGTGCAGTAATGAGACCGGTACCATCCTACATCCCTGGGTGCAATCCGGTACGCCGATCCAGCGTGGCAATATGGACTAAGGCGCGGCATCTTCCGTCAGGGCTAACCTCCCATTCGCTGCCGCACCATGCTTGTCGATTCCCGTTGCGGAAAGTTGCAGAGAATGGCAATTCAAGCCTCACCCCAGACACTCGCCCCCTTTCTGATCGAGCCGCGATTCGTCACCCGCGTATGGGGCTTCGACGATCTGCGTCCATGGTTCGACCGCAGCCGCGATGGAGGCGAGCCGCTGGGTGAGGTCTGGCTGACTGGCGACGATTGCCGCGTTGCGAGCGGGCCCTATAAAGGCACGGCTCTTGCCGAAGTCATCACGCAGGAGTCCCATGCCGTCCTCGGTTCCGTCGCTCCGCGCGTCGAGTCGCCCCTGCTGATCAAAGTAATCTTCGCCCGCGAAAAGCTCAGCGTTCAGGTCCATCCCGACGACCGCCTCGCGCAGAAATACGGCGAGCCTCGCGGCAAAACCGAATGCTGGTACGCCCTCACCTCTCAGCCCGGCGCGCAGGTCGCCGCCGGCCTGAAGCCGGGCGTGACCATGGACCAGGTCCGCTCCGGCATCCATAACGGCACGCTCGAGGAGAGTCTCAACCTGCTGCCCGTCCAACAGGGTGAAATGATCTTCGTGGATGCAGGCACCGTGCATGCCATCTGGCCCGGCTCCATCCTGCTTGAAACGCAGCAGAACTCAGACATCACTTATCGCATGTATGACTACGGCCGCCCGCGCGAGTTGCACATCGAGAAATCGCTTGAAGCCGCCCGCCTCACCACGCGCGCCGGCAAAGTGCCGCCCATCCGTCGCGAAGACCGCACCATCCTGATCGACGCCGACTATTTCCGCGTGGAACGCATCCCGGTCGAGGGCAACCGCGACTCCGCGACACTCGCCGCGGCGGACGAACCTGGCCCGGGAATGGCATATCTATTTGCCGGGTCGGGTTCGGCGCGGCTGGTCTGCGAAGGATCGGATCCAGTCGAGATTCCGCCGCGCGGCATCGTCTGCGTTCCGGCAGGATCGCCCGCCTTCAAGGTCGAAGATCTAGGCGGTCTCGATCTCATTCGCATGTCGCCGCGCTGGCCGGTAACAGCGGCCTGATCGTTCAGGCCCCGCCTTGCATGGGCCGGTCGTGAATAATCATCCACGACGTCCCGAAGCGGTCGCGCAATTGTGCGAACCGCGTTGCGAAGAATGTTTCATCCATCGCCATGAACACCTCGCCGCCCTCAGAGAGCAAGCCGTAAATGCGTTCCGCCTCCGCATCGCTGTCCACGGCCAGGCAGAGGTACGCGCTGCGCATGGGCTGGAAGCGATCCGGCGGGGCATCACTCGCCATGATCTTCGTGCCCGCAATCTCGATCTGCGCATGCAGCACAGCGTTTTCCATGCCTTTGGGCGCCTGGCTTGGATCGGGCATCTGGCTAAAGGTCATCATCATTCCGATCTTGCCGCCCAGATTCTGCTCGTAGAAGCGGAACGCCTCCGCGCAGTTGCCGCCATAATTCAGGTAAGTATTGATCTTCATCCACAATTCTCCTTGGTATTGGTTATGAGCCGGCGAAGCTGCCACTCCTTGCGGGGCAGTGTCGCCACTAGAGGATGCTATCGCAGCAGCGGCGCTTTCCGCGTTAAGGCAGGAGAAAGGCTCAGGGAAGATCGATTGTGCGCGGTCGCGACCACATCGGCGTTTCGGCGCCGGCTTCAGGCGACAGGCAGTGTCGCGTGGAACTCACTCCCGTGGCATACGATCGCGTCACGTGCAGCCGGTCCATGACGATGTAGCGCGTGCGCACCCCGCCCATGGTCGCCGCCAGAGTGGCGGGAATGTGATTGCGATCGACGAACACAATCAGCGCAGCTTCGCGGGGATTATCGAGGCTCTGTCCCACGCCCACGCCGAAGAACGCTCTCTCACGACGCATCACGCCGCGTGCAACCTGCTGCTTCACATGGATCGCGCGACTCAGTGCCTCGGGCGTAAGCGGAAGTTCGGCGGCAGCGCCGTTATCCAGCGCTGCTGTGCCCAGCGCAACCTCCTCGCTGGTGGCGGAGATCACCACCGTGCGCACACCTTCAATCAGCGCCGGCACCACAGCCTTCGCGCGGTCGCTGACATAGACAAGCACAGCAGCCTCGCCGGCATGGTCCGTGCTCTTTCCCATGGCTACGCCCAGGATTCCGCCGGCAGGATTCACCAGGGTGCGCGCGGCAAACAGCGCCTGCTGTCCGCGCGTAATCTCGGCGTCAGAGAGCCCGAGCGCCTGGGCCTTCCGCACCGTGCCATTGCCGTAGTTGAGGCAACTCACCGGATGATCGACGCCGCCCACAAACGTGAAACTCGCGCCGTTTCCCGCTGTGGCTGACAGAGCATTCAAAACGTCCCCGGCCGGGTTTGCGACGCCATGTCCTACGCCTGCCGTATCGGTCCCACCCGCGAAGAACAGGCCCACCGGCTCGGCGGTTGAAGCATCCACCACCAGCGCCCCCGAGTCGCCCGCGTCACTGAAGCGGTCGCCGCTGATGCCAACCTGGTTGGTGAAAATCTTCGTTGTATAAGGATGCGTCTCGGCGCAGTCGGAGAAATAATCCACTGCCACATCAAGATCGACAGCAGAAATTCCGCCGCACGTGAGCCCGGTCGTCCGCCCGCTCTTGGCCACCCGCATCTGCAGTCCCGCGGTCTCCCCGCGCCCTGACGTGGACGAAACTCCCGGCGGCGCGGCAGCCAGCGAACCATCAGGCTGGCGCGCGCCCAGTTCCAGAATGCTGCCGGCGCTCTCCACGGTGCGGCTGGCGGCCTGTGCAATCGCTGCGTCCACGTTGGTCTGCGCGGACTTCAGCGGCACCCACAAAGTCAGGTTGGCAACCGGCACCGTGCCGGGGCCGGCTCCGTAGGGCGTGCAGTTGTTGTCGATGAGTCCCGGCTGCACGATCGCGTCGCCCACCGTGGCATGATCGCTCTTCGCCAGCACGTGATTGTTGCTCAGCACGTATTGGCGGCCTCCGTTGTCCTGCACCAGCGCACCCAGCGTTCCGCTGCAGCAATCGGCAATGGTGTTTCCATGTGCGTCGTAGTCGGAGTTGTTTCCGCCCGAGTTGCCCAGCGCCATCAGCGCGGGCTGCAGTTCCTGGTGCGCCATCGGATTGCTTGAAACACCCGCCGAATTCAGCAGCAGCTCCGTCTCGGTTCGCGACGCCTTTCCAGCCGCGCCGCTTGCGGTCGCGACGATATACACCGCGGACGACGACCCGATCGTCGCCGGCGCCGTGTATGTCACGCTGCAAGTAGTGAAGGCCTTCTCGCCGCGGTCGCAAGTGGCCGCGCTCAGGGTGCCGACTCCGCTGCCCGCGCCTGCGGCGGTTCCCGCCAGCGCGAAGTGAATCCCCGCCTGCCCCCCGGCCACGGCAAGCTTTCCTGAAATCGTCAGGGTTCCGCCCGGCGCCACCGCGGCGTTCTCCGGCGTAAGCGGCTGCAAAAATCCCGGAGAGACGGTGATGCGCGCGCTGGCCATTGCCCCGGACGCCTCACCCAGATGCGCAGTCACAACCACTTCGGCGTGATCGGCGGTGAGATATCCCGGCGGCGTGTAGCGTCCCGCGGAGTCAATTGTTCCCGGGCCTGCGAGACGATCTCCGCCCGCGACCGACCACGTCACCTGCGCCGCTGCGCCATTGGCCATCACCGCCGCGAACTGGTGCACCGGGTCTCCCCGGCGGTTGACCGCGTTGCAGCCCGTGCAGTTAGTGTCCAGGCTCGAGATCCCCGGCGTAATCGACAGCGCGGCGGTGGCCGCCCGGGTCGTTGCGGCAGATGCTCCGCACCCTGCCAACACCGGCACCACGCACAGCAGCGCCGCGCCAAGCAGCACGGCGGTCAACCTGCGGCCGATGGCACGGAGGCGTATCTCACACCGCTGGTTCGAGTTGTGGGACTTTAGTTGCACGAAAATCCGTTAGCCCGCCCGCGCACACCAACACGTCTGCCAGCCAGCAGGGCTGAACCCAGTCTACTCGTCCTGCAACCCGGAATCCAAGCAAAGCAGGCGTCAGGCCGGGCCTGTTGTCAAAACGGAATCGGCCTCGAAATGGAACCGTGGTCAACTCCACTCCGCCGCGTAAGATGGCTTTGCATGGTCCAGCACTTTGAAACCAGCCAGTGGGTGCCGTTCCCGGTCGAACTTGTCTTCGCGTTCTTCGCCAACCCCCACAACCTGCCGCCGCTCATGCCCCCGCGGCTCAATGTGCGCATCGACCAAATGCGCCTCAAGCCGCCTCCGCCGCGGCCGCTCGCATCTGACCCCGCGCTCCGCTTCCATAGCCCCGCCGCCGGCTTTGGCTCGGAATTCCTTATCAGCTTCACACCCATCATGTGGCTGCCGCGCGCCAGCTGGACGGCGCGCATCGTCGAATTCGAGTGGAACAGCCACTTCGTCGACAAGATGGCCAGCGGTCCGTTCAAGTCCTTCCGCCACCGGCACGAAATCGTCTCTGCAACGGAAAACGGCCAAGAAGGGACGAGCATCACCGACGCCATCGATTTCGAGCTGCCCGCCGGGTTTCTGAATGCGCTTGCCAGCAGCCGCGTGTGGAATCAGTTGCAGCAGTCGTTCGTCTTCCGTCAGAAACGGCTGCCGGAAATCCTGGCGATCGCGGCCCGACAGGCCGCACGAAGTGCATAGGGCTCGGCGATATGCTTGGCAGGATTGAGAATCATCCAATGCGCTTTCACCGCTTCTGGAGAACGTTCTGCTCGCTCGTCATGTTGAGCGCTCTCGTTCGAGCCGACGCCTATTCTGACGATCTGCCCGCGCTTCAGATTGCTCGTGGAAAGAGCGAGCGTGCGCTTGGCGGCATCGATCTTCTCTCGTCAACCGTGGCTCAGGCTGAAACGCGTCTGGGCGTTCCGGATGAGTCCAAAGAGATTTCTCCCGAGACGAAGGGAATCGCCGGGGAGCGGCTGTATGTCTGGAGAAAATCGGGGATGACGCTCAAATTGCAGACGACTTTTCTGCACAATCGGGGATCGGATGCCGAATCGGAATCCACAGAACTTATCGGCATTGAAGGGACTGACGGGACCTTGGGCCGAACAGGCCGTGGCCTGAAGCTCGGCGACCGGATCACCTATGCCGAGCGGCTCTACGGGCGTAGATACAAGAAGAGGGTCAAACTCGTCGAGTTCGAGTGGAAATCCGGAACGCAACTTCACATTCATTTCGACGACAGCGGGGCGATTGTGAAGATGGAATTGTTTGCGCCGGAGTAGGCCCGACTCACTTCTTCAACAGCGCTTCGCGATCCACCACGTTGCCCTCGACGATCAGTGTGTTGATCCGCCGCGCGTTCCAGATGTTCGCTGCGGGATCCGCGTCCAGAACCAGCACATCGGCACGCCGGCCCGGCGCAATCTGCCCAATCTCCGTCCAGTTGAACTGCATCGCGTAATTGTTGGTTGCCGCTGCCAGGGCCTCGCGCGGCGACAGCCCCAGTCGTACCAGCAGTTCCAGTTCCACGTGCAGTGATATGCCCGGGAACGACCCATCCACCGGCGCGCCTGACGCCGCCAGGTAATGCGGAAACGCAGCGAACAGAGCCTGGTTGATGTGCCACAAACGCAACGCAGACTGGTCGGCCTTCTTCTGCAGGCCTGTTTCCATGTAGCGTTGGCCTATCGCCGGCAGACGGCGCGTCCACTGCGGCAGGGGATAATTGATCTCCCCGGTTTTGCGATCCGGCGGGTTGGACATGTGCGCGGGGTCGAGCAACGCAGCCACCGGTTCCTCCCACAGGTTCCGATGATCGGGCAGCCGCAGGAAAAACGTCGCGAACGTCGGCATCAGTGCCGCGTGATGCGACCCAACCAGCTTCGCGTAAGTCCGCACATGCAAATCGGTCGGCGGAACGCGTTCCGCATAATCGAACGCGGTATTCGCAGCCGAGCCTTCCGGATCGGCGGCCAGCGGCTGCTGCAACTCGTCCGGAACCGCCCCGAGCTCGTAGCTGCCCATGTGGACCAATGCGTCCACGCCCGCCTCGATCCCCACCCGAAACGGCGTAGCCACGAACTGGCCATAGGTCATCATCCCCATCTGGTGCGCCCGGGTGATGATCCATTGGGTATTCGCGGCGGTCACGTTGGGGCCTATGTAAACAACCCGCGTACCCAGCGCTTTGGTTGCGGTCAGTTGCTGCAGCGTTTCGTCTGGCGGCAGTTCCACGGCCCGGCCGTTCTGGCGCAGCCGCTCCGTCCAGCCGCTGTGCCCAATCAGCAGGCTCCAGTCGTCTGTGGTGCCGACTGAGTCAATCGGATAAACGTGCGGCGATGGATAAAGCCCGGGATCGATCCGTCCGTGGCGGCTGTCCGAGCGCACCACCGCCGTGGTCACTCCCATGTAGAGATTGGCGGAGGCTTCGCCCTGGGTGCTTATCCCCGCAAAGCCGTCGATCAGGCCGGGAATGATGTACTTGCCGCTGCAGTCAATGACCCGCGCACCCTTGGGAACCGGCATCGAGATTGCCGGACCAACCTGCTCGATCTTGCCGTTCTGGATGATCACCACGGCGTTCGGCAAGTCGGCGGCCGAGTGGCCCCAGTTGGTTACATCGACGACCGTCCCGCCCGATAAGACCAGCGGAACAGAGGTCTGCGCCCAGGCCATGAGTCCGCCCAAGAACCACCCAGCTAACGCCAGCAGAAAACAACGGTCAGATCGCATGAGTCAAGGTCTGCTTGGAATTGTCGCACAGTCGGTCGGCGCCAACGCTCCGGCTGCCGGACGTCCCCGGCACATCGATGCGGCTACGGGCTAAAGCCATTTATCGCGCCAGCAGCGAGCTGCGCCGCGATGCCAGCAGAGGCACAACCCGGTCATGCGCGGCTTCTACTGTCAGGCCGTATTTCTGCCGCAGCGCATCCACCTTGCCATGCTCGATGAACTGGTCTGGCCACGCGATCCGCACCACCGGCACCTTGCTGCCGATGTCCTCCAGCACCTCGAGAACCGCCGAGCCGAATCCGCCCATCTTCACGTGGTCTTCGAAGGTCACAAACGCGGCCACACGCTCTGCATAGCGGGCGATCATCTCGCGGTCAACCGGCTTGATGAACCGCGGATTGATCACGGCAGCCGAGTAGCCTTCGCCCTCCAGACGCGCCGCCAGTTCCAGTGACAGGGGCGTCATGTGTCCCAGTCCCAGCACGGCGACATCAGACCCGTCCGCCAGCACCTCCGCCTTCCCGATCGGCAATACCTGCGCCGGCCGCTTCGGCACGCCCACCACCGGGCCGCGCGGATAGCGGATAGCGCTCGGCCCGTCCAGCGTCAGCGCCGTCTTCATCATATCGGCCAGTTCGTTCTCATCCTTCGGAGCCATCAGGACCATATCCGGGATCCCGCGCAAATACGCGATGTCGAACAGTCCATGATGCGTGGGCCCGTCGTCGCCGCTCAGCCCAGCCCGGTCCATGCAGAACAGCACCGGCAATTTCTGCAATGCCACGTCGTGCACAATGGGATCGAACGCCCGCTGCAGGAACGTCGAGTAGATCGCGCACACCGGCCGGAAGCCCCGCGTCGCCATGCCCGCCGCAAAGATCACCGCATGCTCCTCGGCAATCCCCACGTCGAAATACCGATTCGGATGAATCGGCCGGAACAGATCCAACCCGGTTCCGTTCGGCATCGCCGCGGTAATCGCCACGATGCGCGAATCCTGGTTGGCCAGGTCCGCGAGCGTAGTCGCGAAAGCCTCGGACCACGTCTGCTGGCCCGCCGCCGTCTTACCCGTCTCCGGATCGTACGGCCCCAGCCCGTGAAACTTCTTCGTCAGGGCCATCGCTGGCTCGAATCCCCGCCCCTTCTGCGTCAGCACATGCAGCAGAACCGGCCGGTCGGCATTCTTCAAAAACTTGAACGTCTCAATCAGCAGCGGCAGGTTATGCCCATCCACCGGCCCGTAATAATCCAGCCCGAACTCCTCGAACAGCATCGACGGCCACAGCATGCCCTTGGCGGCTTCTTCCGCCCGCCGCATCACGTTCACCGCCGTCTTGCCGCCAATCTTCTCCACCACGCGCTTCCCCAGGTTGTGCAACTGCTGGTAGTGCTCGTTGGTCACAACCTTGTGGAAGTACCGGGCAATCGCGCCTACGTTGCGGTCAATCGACCACTCGTTGTCATTGAGCACCACAATCAGCCGCTTGGTCTGGTCGGCGATATTGTTCAGCGCCTCAAACGAGATGCCGTTCGTAAAAGCCGCATCCCCCGCCACCGCGATAATGTCCTCGTTGCCTCCGGCCAGGTCGCGCGCTACCGCCATACCCAGCGCAGCTGAAAGCGCCGTGCCCGCATGGCCCGCGCCATAGCAGTCATGCTCGCACTCAGTGCGCAGCATAAAGCCGTTCAATCCGCCCGGCTGGCGAATCGTCCCGAACTGCTCCCTGCGCCCAGTCAGGATCTTGTGCGTGTACACCTGGTGGCTTACGTCGAACAGGAACTTGTCCTGCGGCGAGTTGAAGACGTAGTGCATCGCCAGCGTCAGCTCCACCACGCCCAGATTGGGGCCCAGGTGACCGCCCGTCCTCGCCAGGCTCTGAATCAGAAATGCGCGGATCTCCTCCGCCAGCGCCGCCAGTTGCGCAGGGTTCAGGCGCTTGATATCGGCGGGCGAATGAATCGAGTCCAGAAGTGCTGCCATGAAGTCCTTCTCGCCGGAGGCTGCCCATTGCAGGCGCCGGGTCCGGGCTATGTTTCGAAGTGGTTTGATTCTCGATCGGACGGCGAGGTTACCGCTCTTCTAACCCCGATCGAGACACCCACTCGGCTGCGTGGCACCCGGCGATGAGTATATGCCGCGCCCCATCGTCTCCAACCGGAGCGGCAAGCAAAACCCCGCCTCGTGGGGACTTTCTCGCAGGTTTCGCCAAAGTAAAGTATATCAATCTATGACTTGCGCCGCACCCCCTCAGCGGCAACTGGAGATTTGGGTAGCTTGCCCCTGAGGATCCCTTTCGGTGTTCCCGGCCCTGGGGTGCGAACGGACTCCACCTCGCTGGCTGTTCTGGTGCCTTCGCTATTTCTTCGCGGGTGGCAGCAACGGCACAAAGGGCACCAGGTGCTCGGTCTGCCAATATTGGCCAATCTGGTCGGCGTCTGGCTTGCTCTCTGACGAAATCACGGGCGTACCCGAGCAACCTTTCTGCTGGGTGTTGTTGGGATCGGCGGTCCCCCAGACGTATTGGGAAGATGATTGCGACGGGCACTTGCAGGTGGCTTCGTGGGTATTGGCATCCACCGTGCACGTAGCGTCGAGGCAGTTCGCCCAGGAGTGATTGTTCGTGCACGTGACGAGGTTGAGGTCGGTTGTCATGGCGAACCGCGATTGGACGGTTGTCCATTGCGCTGGTGTTGTGGCCCTGTGACGGTCAAGCAGGCGGTCCGGTTGGTCTGGAGTGTCGCAACCGAGTTGCCGTTGTACATCTTGCATCTCCGGCACGTGTACGTCGCCGGAGGCGCCTCGTTAGGCTTTGGCGGATCACCGCACGTTGCGGTCGTGCAGAGCGCAAACCATCCCTTGCACGTTTGGTATTGGGTCGAGTTCTGTCCGAGCGCGGCCATGGAACACCCGATGAGCGCGCACACGAGAGCGGCTGAAACGGGAATTTTCATGCCGCCTACTATACATCGCGCGGCTTGTTAAAGAAGTGATGACGTTTTCCCTACCGCACCGGCGTCGTCATCAGCCGCACCGTCCCCAGCAAGCCCTGACGCCACCGGCTCAATCTTGTCCTGATCCTGCGGCTCGAACCGGTTCCCATACTTCGCCCGCAACGCCGTCAAATCCCTCGGCGGCTGCCCCGCCAGCTCGTTCATGGCCGTGTTAAACACATGAATCTCGAGCCGGTTCTCGCCCGCATGCACCAGTCCCGTGATGTCCAGCCGGTACGGCGGATGCCACAACGCCCCCGCCCGCTTCCCATTCACATACACAATCGCCGCTTCCCGCACCGGCGGATCCAGCAGCGCATGCATCCCATCCGCTCCCTCCGGCCGGTCATCCGCGATGGATCTACCCAGGCCGAAGTCCAGGATCATCGCTCCGGGAGTCTGCGCGACAGGGAAACTCCGCGTGTAGACCGCCTCACCAGAGAAGAATTGGTGGTCAGGCATTCTGGTCCACGAAATGAACGAATCCAGATTGCCCACATAGGCGTGCGAGCCCTTGAACGTGATGGTCCAGTCGCGGCTCAGGTACGCCACCGGTACGAGCGCGGGTGATGGACCCAGGAGCTTGTCCGGTGTCGCCGGCCGCGAACTCGCGCTCAGCACAAAGATGCGCGACTCGTACGGCTCAAGGCGCAGAGGCATCCGCTGCGAGCTGTCGAGCCACACCTCCTGGTGAGCTGCTCCATCTTCTGGATCCCAGCTTTCAACGTGACGATTGGCCGACCGGAAGCGGATCCGCGCATCCACCGGCTGATTGCCCGTATTCGCCACAAAGTAAACGTCACGATTCGCCAGCTTGCGATGAATGAACCCCAGCCCGGCGGTCTGACCCGTTGCACCGAAATCGGGCGCAAGTGCCTCCCGCAGCGTTGCGGCAATCCCCCAGCCCGTCGATACAAAGCCAATCGCGGCATCGCCCTTGAACATGCGCGACGAGATCAGTTCGATCTCCGCCGAGTCCCCCTGTTCCGTCAGCCCCGGCGCCATCGAAGGCCATTTCCCCACAGCAATCACTTTCCCACCCCTCTGAGCGTATTCCTCGATCTTTCTGTAGGCGCTCAAGGGAATCCGCTCCATCGGCGGAAGAATCAAAATCGGGTTGGGAATCGTCCCCAGCTTCTCGATCGTGGCCGCATCAATGTAGTCCACGTTGAAACCGGCATCCAGCACCGCCGCCATCAGCTCCGGCGAGATCCGCTTCTCGATCTCATCCGTAATCGACACGTGCCCCGGCGCGAATGCTGCCTGCGCATCGTCCTCCGGCAGCAGAATCGCGACGTCATTCGCAGGCTTGCCCTGGCGCAGCAGCCAGCTCACCCGCGTCAGGTAACGCATGATATCCGGCATCACCGGAAACCACGGATTGTGCTGGTTGAACACCGCCGCCGCGTAAAACGCCCATCCCGGCTCGCCCGCAGACTCCGGCGAATACGGCCACCCGTGCCCCACGAACTGGTTCACGCCCAGCAGAAACATCCGGTCCGCCTCGGCCTTCATGTCCAGCGGAGTCGCCCGGAACGCCGGCGAGTGCAGCCAAGTCCACGTCTCCGCCGACACCACGTTCCGCCCATACAAATGTGCCGCAGACGTCGCCCATCGCGTGTACGAGAACTTCCGCCACTGCATCCCCTCGCCCTCGATCAGTTGCGGCACGTCCTGATCGGCCAGCGTGACCGCAGGGTCCCCGTAGGTCTGCGACCGAAACAACGTGTGATGTGCCGCCGCAAACTCCGCCAGCGGCGCAAGGTAGTTCTCCCGGATCAACTCATCCAGCGTCTTGCCCCAGTCGTGCCGAACCGCCTCGGCCTGCCGGGTCCCACCCGCCGCCAGTTCCGGCAGATGCGGAATCAAATCGTAACCGCGCCGCTTCCTGAACTCCTCCGGCAGATTCGCCGTCCAATCCGCCCCATACACCTCCAGCGAATCTGAAAACACCGAGTACGGCGGCTTGTCCCCAAATGCCCCCAGCAGCGGCTCGGCAATATCCCGCAGATGTTCGTCGATAGCCGCGCGGTTGAAGTGGTCCAGCACATTCCCTTCGGCGCCAAACGCCGCCCGCTTCACCTGCTGCCCCGTAAGGCCGGCGATGAAGTAGAGCTTGGTCTCTGACGTTCGTGTGGATGAGTCATTAAACGTGCGATCGATCCCCTTCGCCAGTTCGGCATCAAGCGCTCTGCCATCGAAGGAGGCGATGATGCTCTCGCCTGGCTCAAGCGCAGGCTCACCGGAACCCTGCCCCGTCAGCGGAACGCGAGCGAGTCGCAGCCGGTGCGCCGCCAGATCCAGCGTCGTCTTCGGCCCTCCATAAGGCCAGCCGCTCCCCAGCGTGATATCTACCCGCATTCCCAGGTCCCGCGCAGTGCGGTTGGCGAATCCTACGGCGTCCAGAAACTCCGGCGACAGATACTGCAGGTTACGAATCCCCTTCGCCGCGTCATCCAGCGCCATGGGATACACCGGCTGAATCTCCGCGCCGCCGATCCCTGCGCCGCGCATCGTCTCAAGCTCTTTGCGTAACTCCGGTTTTGTCACCGCCGGCCCAAACCACCACCACCGCATGATCGGCCGCGCATCATCCGGTGGATTCAGAAATCCTTCGCGCAAAGCATCCTTGGTGTTTTGTGCGAACAGCTGCATCGATACCAGCACAGCAAGCGACAGGAGAGACATCCGGAATGAGGGCCGCATGGCGAAGCCAGTGTAGCTTCCCTTCGCCCCGCATGGTCAGTCCAACCGGGGTTTAGGATGGAATCAGATTTCAGGCGAGGGGTTCAGAGCGTGAGCAGCCACAGGATAAGGATCGGCGTCATTGTGTTAGCGGCAGCAACTCTGGGCGCACAACTTGCGCGCGCGCAGATGCTCGAACCCTCCGCGCCCTGCCACCACGCCCAATCCGCTTGCCGACCCCACCATGAACTCCGGCAAGGCGCTGCTCTTCGACCTCGAAGCAAAGTTCGCCAAAGACGTTGCTGCCCGCGGCGGAGCCGGATTCGCTGCCTGGTTCGCTGACGATGGAGTGACGCTGGGCAACGGCGCGGCGCCCGTGGTCGGCAAGGTGGCGATCGAGCGCTCTGCCAACTGGTCGCCGGCGACCTATCAGCTCACCTGGACCCCCACCGACGCCGTCATGAGCTCCTCCGGCGACATGGGATATACCTGGGGCCATTTCGAAGGCCACAGCAAAGACGCCAACGGCAACCCCGTCACTACCTCCGGCCGCTACATGACCATCTGGCGCAAACAGAAAGACGGCTCGTGGAAAGTGGTTCTCGACGCTGGCTCCAACGAGCCCGCCGGCTCAGGGGACTGCTGCAAACTCCCCGTAAGCTGAGAGCGCTCCGGCATTCCCAATTCGGGCGACCCCCGCCTCGATCCTTCCCACACGCTCTCAGATTGTTTTGGCCGCGTGCTCGCCCGCTGGCCGTCAATTCCTGCCGTGTTTTCCACGGAAATCCCGCTCCGACGAACCGTCTCTGCCCGCTTTCGGTGATCCAGATTACCGAGAACGCTACAGGTAATTACAACTGCGATTACTGCAGTGTTAGTCCCTCCGGTGGACATCTGCCGCTTTCGTGTCACAGTCAACCGCCCCCCATTCTCCGATACTGGTAGCAAGGACGAATGCGGACGAACTCATGGGCATTATGCAGAGTTATCGGCACTCGGAGCACGTTACATTGATGTCGCGGCCGGATTTCGACGTCTTTGACCGTAATCCGGATCCCGCGCTCGATGAAATAACCGAGCTGGCGGCTGTGCTGAGCCTCGCTGAGTTTGCCTACATCGGCTGGATGGATTTCAACCGCCTCTGGTTCAAGTCGCGCTACGGATTCAATGCGTCCGAGCAGCCCCGAGCCTCTACCGGCTGCAACTGGGTCCTCACCACCGGCCAGTCCCTGCTGGTGACCGATGCCGCCGAGGACCGGCGTTTCCCCCAGGAAGGTATCGAGGTGCCCGGCGCAAAGCCGTGCCGCTCCTACGCCGGCGTGCCTCTCCTGGGACCCGACCAGCAGATCGTCGGCACACTCGCAGTTCTGTCGCCTAACCCCGGTCAGTTCCAGAACGAGCACATCACGCTCCTCGAAGTCCTCGGCCGCCAGGCCATGACGCGCCTTGAGCTCTACAACCGCATCCACGCCCAGGAGCACGCGCAGCGTGCCCGCCAGCGCACCGAGCGTGCGCTTGCCGTCGAGCGCTGTTTTGTCGCCGCCACCCTCGATTCCATCCCCGCCCTGGTCGCCGTGCTCGACACCGCCGGCCGCGTCGTCCGCTTTAATCAGTCCTGCGCGCAACTCACCGGCATGAGCCTGGCGGATGCCGCCGGCCGCCCCTTCGTGGAAGAAGTGCTTGAGCCCGATGACCGCGACTGGGCCGTCGGCATTCTGCGCAACGCCGCCGCCGGCCAGGTCTCGGGCCCGCATGAAACAGAATGGCGCGTCCCCGGCGGCATTACCCGCCGCGTCAGCTGGACCCTGCGTCCGCTCAAAGGCCCCAACGGCGAGATTCAATACGTCATCGTCAGCGGTCAGGACGTAACCGATCAGCGCGAGGCCGAGGAGGCCCTGCTCTCCAGCGAAGCGCGTTACCGCGAGGTGGTCGAGGGCTCGCTCGGCTTCGTCTTCACCTGCACCATGGAAGGCCGCCTGACGTCCCTCAACGCGTTCACCGCGGAAACACTGGGCTACCGCATCGAAGACCTGACCGGCCGCTCCATCGCGGAACTGCTCGACGCCACCGGCGCCGTGACGTTTCAGGAGTGCCTGCATGCCCTGCAGACCAAGGACGAGTGGCAGGGCGCCATCCCCGTCCGCCGCAGCGACGGCGTCTATCGCCGCATCGCTTTCCGCAGCCGCCGCATGGAGCTGCACGGCGAGCGACCCTTCATTCTCAATCACGGCGTCGACGTCACCGAGCAGCACGAGGCCGAAGAGGCTTTGCACCTGGCTACGCGCCAGCGCGAGCTCATTCTCCAAGCCGTGGGTGACGGCATCTACGGCATCGACCTCGACGGTCGCCTCACCTTCATCAACGAAGCCGGCGCCCGCGCGCTTGGCTATAAGCCTGAGCAACTCTCCGGGCGCGATATCCACGACGTCATCCATCACAGCCACGCCGACGGCACACCCTACTCCAAGATCACCAGCCCGATCCTGCAGGGCATGCGCCGCCAGGAAACCGTCCGCATGGGCGATGAAGTCTTCTGGTGCGCCGACGGCACTTCCATCCCGGTCGAGTACACCGCCAGCCCGCTCATTGAAGACGGCCGCATCTCCGGCATGGTCGTCGCCTTCCAGGACATCTCCGAACGCCTCCGCCTCGCCAGGATGAAGGATGAGTTCATCTCCACTGTCAGCCACGAGCTGCGTACCCCGCTGACCTCTCTGCGCGCGTCCCTTGGATTGATTTCCTCAGGCGCGCTCGACAAGCGGCCGGAAAAGCAGAAGCAGATGGTTGACATGGCCATTACCAACTGCGACCGCCTCGTCCGCCTCGTCAATGACATACTCGACTTCGACAAGGTGGAGAAGGGCCGTCTCCCGTTGCGCCGCGTGCCTGTCGAGGCCGTCGATTTGCTGCGCCGCGCCGCCGATGTCGCGTATGCTTCCGCCGGCGAGGCCGGCATCGCCTTCAAAATCGAAGCCGTGCCCGCCGTCGTCATCGCCGACGAGGATCGCGTGCTGCAGGTGCTGAACGAACTCGTCCTGAACGCCATCAAGTTCTCCCCGCGCAATACGCAGATCAAGTTGAGCGCCCAGCCCCAGAGCGAAAACGAGGTCTGCATTGCGGTGGAGGATCAGGGGCAGGGCATTGCGCCGCGAAAAACTCGAGCACATCTTCGACCGCTTCCAGCAGGGCGACGCCTCCGACACGCGCGCTCTCGGCGGCACCGGCCTCGGCCTCGCCCTCTGCCGCAGCATCATCGATCAGCACAACGGGAAAATCTGGGCCGAAAGCACTCCCGGCCGCGGCAGCAAATTCTTCTTCACCCTCCCCGCCGCTACCGTTGCGAAGTAGTCTGGCACTACTTCGCTCCCTCTACATTGAACCCCTCCAACACCACGCGCGGCCGCTCCCCGCGCGCATCGGCATTATCAAACTCAACATGAATGGTCTGCCGCTCGCCTGGCATCAGCGCCACGTAGTTATCGTCATACAACGCCGGCGCAATCAAATCGCCCGACTTCTCCCGTACCGCTTTCACGCGCACCATCAATGCCGGCGTTGCCGACACATTCTGCAACTCCGCCGTCACATGCCACGTTGACCCCGTCTGCGTGATGCGCGTCTTCATCTCCACCTTCGCCGCGGCAAGCGAACGGATGCCCGCATAGTCCTCTTCCGCGTTTCCATGCAGATAGAAGTTCGTGCTCAGCACCTTGTCGCCCCGCAGCAGCGTCAGCCGGATGAAGTGCGTGCGCGCCAGCCCCGCCGGATACTGCATGCGGATCGGTGACGCCGTGCTGTCCTCTTTACTGTCGAGCGCGGCCGTCTGCTGACCCTTCACCTTGCCGTCGATATCGATCACTTCCGCGCGCGCCGTCAGCCCCGTCTGATCACCGGCGTTGTAGTTGACAACTTCAACCGTGTCCGCCGCGGCGTTCCATTGAATGTGCAACGGCTCGCTCGCATGCTTCACGGCGAAGTATGCGGCATCGGTATCGAAGAAGTAGTCGTACGTCTGCCACAAGATTGACGGCCACGCCGGATGGCTCATCCAGATCAGCACGCCCGGCCGGTTCTTGCTCTGCCCCTCGAACATCCCGCGATACGCGTTGTAATTCACGAACTGCGCCAGCGCATCGAACTCCTCGGCGTTCTTTGCGCCGCCGAAGTTCTTCTCCACCGCCGTCTCGAATGGATTCTCAGGATAGAAATCGTGCAGCCGCCACTCCGGCCCCACCGGCCACATCGCCTTCTCATCCAGCGTGCGCCGCAGGATCGCCATCTCCGGCACGTTGGGCGCGCCAATCTCGCTGTGAAACTTCGGCGGCGCGTGCTCGAAGTAGTAGCGCAGCGGCTCCACGCGATACGGCCCATGCCCCTCCACCGGCCCATCGGCGGAACTCGAAATGTAATACGAGTGCGGCTCCAGCTCCGCGACCATGCTGCGCAGCCCGTCGTCGATCATCTTCGGCGGGAATCCCTCATTACGCCCGCAATAAATCCCCATTGACGCATGATTGCGGATGCGCAACACATAGTCGCGCGCATTCGCCAGGAAGAACGCATTGTTCTCCGGATTCGGACCGTCCCACGGATTCGCCAGCCAGAAATCCTGCCACACCACAATGCCGAAGCGGTCCGCCGCGTCGTAAAACGCCTCGTCCCCGGTCTGACCCACCCAGTTGCGCGCCATGTTGAAATGCTGGTCGCGGTGGTACCGCATCGCAATGTCATACTCGCGCGCGCGATAGCGCAGCATCGATTCCGGAAATCCCCAGTTGCCGCCCCGCGCGATAAACCGACGCCCATTGATCCACAGCTTCAGCGCGCCGCCGTCTTCGGAGTAAGTGAACTGCCGGATGCCCGCCTTGAAACTCGTCGTGTCCGATGTCTTCCCGTTCGCACTAAAGCTGATCGTCACCGGATATAAATTCGGATCGCCATACCCGTTCGGCCACCACAGCTTCGGATTCCGAATGTGCAGCGCCCACACGGATGTTCCGCTCAGGCAATTACGGCCCGTGTGAACACCGCACCCGCTGAGATGGTCGAACTCCTTCGCCGGCGTAAACGTCACAGTCTTCGCCGATAAGGCATCCAGCGTTACCAACTCTCCCATTGCAATGTCGCCGAAATTCACACTCAGCAAACCCGTTACCGCATGCGCCTCCTGGTTGCGCACAGTTGCTTCGATCGTCACATCCGCGCGCGATGTATCTGGCAGCGGCAGCGTGCTTGTCACCAGCGGATTCTCAATCGTGACCGCGCCCGTCTGCGTCAGCGTCACGTTGCTCCAGATACCCGTATTCCGCCCGCGAATCGTCGGCATCCAGTCCCACCCAATCGATGCGTGATACGTCGGGTTGTCCAGCCCCAGCGCGCCGCCGTTCGGCGTCTCGCCTTCTTTGTCCTTCGTCCCTCCAGGATGCGCATTGCGCAGCACCCGCACCGCCAGCGCGTTCTTCGCACCCGGATGAAGCAGCGAAGTCACATCGAACTTCCCGCGCATGAATCCGCCATCGATGAACCCCACGCGCTGCCCGTTGAGATAAACCTCGGCCTTCCAGTTCATGCCGTCGAAGTTAAGCCACGCATGCCGCCCCGCCGCCACCGCCGGCGCCATAAACTCATCGCGATACCAGAAGTCCGCCGTGAAATAAGAATCGGAAATCGCGTACTGGTTCTCGCCAAAGTTGGGATCGGCAATCGCGCCGTCATTCAGATAACTCGTCAGCGCCGTTCCCGGCACCGTCGCCACCAGCCAGTCCTTGTCCGCGAATCCCGCCTGCGACACCAACTCGCCCGTCGCCGTCACCAGCTGAAGCCCTCTGCAGCCGCCATGCGCCGCGCGTCAGTGCCAGCGAACCGTCTGCCTCGACAGCCGCGGCGGGCTGCGGCATCGCAACCGGCCCGCCGCGCCCGTACACTTCCAACTCGCTGAGGATGTAGCGCCCACCCGGCTCCGCGGGCCGCGTCATCAGCACCCGCACCCAGCGCCCGTGCGCCGGACTCGCCAGTCGCATATCATCCGTGCCGCTCAGCGCCTGAATCGTCTGCCAATTCTGGTTGTCATCGGAGACCTGAATCGACCCCTCCGCCGCGCGCTTCACCCACGAGAGCGCAACGCGATCGAAGCTGCATACTGCGCCCAGATCGACTGCCACCCACTCCTCGCCCGATCCCGCGCTCATCCATGCGCTTGAGAAGACCTGCGGTCCCGCGACATAAACCGGCTGGCCTTTGTCCGAAAGATCCACATCCGCCACGCCCCACTTCTTCACGCCTGCCGCTGAAAAAGTCAGACGATATGAGCGATACGAACCGCCGCGGGAAACACGACCGGCACCACAAAGCTTGGCTCCGAATCGTGCTTCCCAGAAAAATCAATGCCCGTGAACCGGCCAGCCTCGGTCCACGCACGCGCCATCGTTGGAGCCGGACAACAACTATCGTCCATCCGCCCTGCGGAGCCGGCGCGTAGATCTTGCGCAGCCACCACATCCATGTGATCGATCTCCGGCGGCTGCGCGCCTTCGATATCGAACTGCACCCACGGATGATCGCCCGTGATGTCTACCGACGACACCACGCCTTCATCGAGAAACGCCTCGCGCTCGGTCTTCGGCAGCACCCCGCGGTCGCTCGTCGACGTCACCACCCACAACGGCAGCGCCGTCTCCTTGATCCCGTCCGTCACCAGTTGCGCGGTCAGGTTGTAGTCGTATGCGCTCGATTGATATGCCGGCCGGTGCAGCGCAAGGTTGCGATACGCCGCTGCGTCCACAACCAGCGACGGCCCGTCGTACTGCTTCGGATCGCCCGGATACACTCCGAGTCCGCGCGTGTACTGCTGCGCCGAGGCAACAACCGAAGAAGCAAGAAGCAAAAGGACTGCAGTTTTCACGGCAACTCCGCGAATCAAGAATGAATTTCGCCGCGCGTAAAGGCGCACGCTTCGAGCCACTCGAAGCCGTCTGCCTTCCGCTGCGCGCGAACGGCCCAGTCTACGTCGCCCCGCCGTCACCCCACAACCTCGTCATTCTGACCCTGAGTGCACGAAGGCGAAGAACCCGCTTCTGCATTTGATTTTCCAGCCGTCCACTGATTCTTCGCATTTGCCGATGCCTTTCCCGCCCCTCACCCGTCAGAATTGAAGCGTGGGCTTCTCGGCTACAGTTCATTCAACCTGCGGGGCGGCTCTTCTGGCTGCGGCACTGGCAATGCAGGCCGTTGCGGTGTCCGCGCAAGATAACCAGGACCGCCGCGCCTGACCCGAATACAGTGCTCGGCCCGCCCACCAGCGTGCATGGCGTAGTCATGAATGCTGCCAGCGGTGAGCCCTTGCCGCGCACCCTCGTGCAAATCAATGGCGGAGCGGGCGAGGCGGTGCTGACGGACGGCGACGGGCGCTTTGACATCTCCGGCGTGCCCCTCGGGCCGAACATGTTTCAGTTGACCAGGCCCGGATTCGAAGACGCAGCCGGTGCCGACAAAAGCGAGGTCCTTCGCGATCTGCGCGGCTTCGCGCACGACGTCTTTGTTACCGCCAATACGCCGGCGCTCACGTTTTCCATGCGGCCCACCAATTCCATTCGCGGCCACATCGAGTTGTCCACCGGAGACGTCGCTTCGAACATTGGCGTCGTTCTCCTCGCGCGGCAAATTCAAAACGGACGTGCGGCATGGCGTCCAGTGAGCAGCACGCGCACCAATGCCGATGGCAACTTCCACTTCGCGCATCTCGACGACGGCGATTACGTTCTGAAGGCCGGACCCGCACCCGAAGCGGAGATGACCGGCGGCCAGTCTGCTCCCGGTCGCGGCCACGATGTGCCCTGGAACGGCTATCCCGAAATCTACTATCCCGATGCGCGCGGTTTTTCAAGCGCGGCGCACCTTCATCTCGCTGGCGGCGAGCAGGCAGAGGCGAATCTGAACATGGCGCTGGAACCGTACCATGCCGTCACCGCCATGGTCGCGGTTCCGCCGGAGTTGCGCAACAGTCCCCAATGGAATGTGGAAGTCACCGAGATTGTAGGACCCGACGCCACGCAGGTGCCGTATGGATACGAGTTCGACAGCAACACGGGCAAGCTCTGGATGAGGCTGCCTGACGGCACCTATACCCTGGGCGTTACGGCAATGCTGCCGGATAGGCCGACGGGACCGCGCGGAACGGTCAAGCCCCACAGCGTGTATGGGCAGGCCGATTTCACCATCGTCGGTCATCCCGTTACAAAGCGAATTGCCAGTCGGGGCCATGGCCAACAACCCGCTCCAGGTCATGGTCACGCGCTCGGCGCAAGGCGGCAGCGGCGTCGGTGGCCTTGGCAATCACGGAGAAGTCTTCGTGGAGATCAGCGAGGCCGGAGCCCTCAGCGATGGCATGCAGAGCGCCTTTGCGCAGGGCTCCGGTCCCGGCGCGATCGACACCATCGCCGCCGTCTCCGGGCAAGTACTGGGTGCACACCATCATCGCGGACTCGTCTCTGTGCGCAGACTCCTTCACCGCGGGCAGCGCCAATCTCGGGCGCGAACCCCTCGTAGTGGGGCAGGGAGGCGCAACCGCGCCCCTGACTCTCAGCCTTCGCGATGACTGCGGCACGCTGACCGTGAGCCTGCCTCCCACCGCAGCCGCGCATGACCGCGGGCGAGGAGCAGAGCTACACGATCTACCTGGTTCCCGACTTCGATACCACCGTGGGCGCCGACAGCCGCACGGTGCGCGCCTCCACGGGTGCTTCGTTCACCTTCAACAGCCTGACCCCGGGAAGCTATCACGTGTATGCTTTCTCCGCGCCGGTGAATCTCGAATACCGCAACCGCGACGTGCTCGCCGCCCATCACGGCCAGGCCGTCACCGTTGCGCCGGGCGAAAACCCCAGCCTGGTCCTGGAGGTTCCCGCGCAGTGAAGATTCGTGCATTCCTGGCGAGCGTTTCTGCTCTGCGCATCGGCCGCGTCGGCACAGAACGCGTCCGCTGGCTACCGCATCGCCGGACGCGTCGTCGATGCGGTGACCGGCAGACCCCGTAGCACGTGCGGTGGTTAGCGTGTTGACCCAGGAGGATTACAAGATCATTGCAAGTTCGCTGACCGACGCTGAGGGCCGCTTCTCCTTCTCCGGTCTTGCTGCCGGCAAGTATCCCCTGAACGCCGCCAGGCGTGGCTACCGCACGTCTTACTTCGACGAGCACGACGACTTCAGCAGCGCCATCGTCACCGGCGACGGGCAGGACACCGGCAATCTCCTGTTCCGTCTCCCGCCCGCCGCGGTTATCCGCGGAGTCGTCACCGGCGACGGCGGCGATCCCGTTGAAAGCGCGCAGGTCATGCTCTTCAAGCGGCACGCCGGCGGCGAGACACAGCGGACACATGCAGCAGGTCGCCAATATGCAAACCGACGACACCGGCGGATACGAGTTCAACAACCTCCCCGCGGGCGAATACTACATCGCGTCAAAGGCGAGCCTTGGTTCGCCCAGCACGGGGCCCGCGCCCTTCACGCTGCGCAGGAACCGTCCCCGCTCGACGTGGCGTATCCCATCACCTACTACGACTCCACCATCGACGAAAATGCGGCCACCCCGCTCACCCTCGATTGGGGAGCCCGCGAACAGTCCGACATCAACCTCCACGCTGTGCCCGCGGTGCGGTTCACGGTGCCCGTGGTGATCGGAAGGAGAAGTAGCAGGCCCGCGAATCACCCTGCACCAGAAGGTCTTTGGCAATACCGTGAACGTGCAGAACTTCAACGTAGACGAGCCCTGTGCAGGGAACATTCGACGTGCCGGGGCTCGCTCCCGGGAACCTACGAAATAGAAATGGGCGACCCGCCTCGCGCGGATCACCGTGAACGCCACCTCCGAAGTGGATCTCGATCCCAACGCGGGCGCTCCCATGCTGGCCGTTGCGGGAACGCTGGTAATGGCGGGCGGCGGCCCTGTTCCTGATGACATCAGCCTCGTCCTGACGTCTGACGAAGGTGATCCCCCCGTGCAGGCAGACGTGCGCAAAGGCCATTTCGAGATGAACGCAGTACCTTCCGGCACATGGACCCTTGCCGCGGGCAGTCCAAAGCAGACGCTGGCAGTGGTAGCCACGTCGGTCGGCGGCGCCATTACCGCCGGAAACAAAATCGTCGTTCGCGACCGGCCCGTGCAGGTCACCGTGACGCTGAGCAGCGCGCAGACGCGCGTCCAGGGGTTCGCGAAGAAGGATGGCAAAGGCGTATCAGGGGCGATGATCGTGCTCGTCCCCAACGAACGCAGCGCGTATCCCGCGCTGGTGCGGCGCGATCAGTCCGACTCCGATGGAAGCTTCTCGCTGAACGATGTGCCCGCGGGGCCAGTACACAGTGGTGGCCATCGAAGACGGCTGGAAGCTCGACTGGCAGCGCCGCGAAGTCATCGAACCGTATCTGCGCACCGGGGTTCCGGTCACCATCGCGGGTCAGAACGTCCCCGTGATCAATCTCGGCCAGCCCGTCCCCGCGGCCGCAGCCCGGTGACAGCCCAGTCAGGCTCTTCGTGGAAGCAGGGGGGAGAAGGTAGTCTATGAAGGTACCGAATCACAACAGGGTCCTGGAGCGGTTCGATTGCGCCGCCGGGGACCCGAACGCACGGCGCCGGCCGGACGCGAACCGAACGCATGTTCGCGGTTTATTGAGGAGATTTGCACATTGAAGAGGAAGTGGTTGGTTTCCATCCTGGCGGTTCCGGCCGCCCTTATGCCTCTGGCCGTGGCCGCGCAGGTGGCCCCGGATCGCCCGGCGCGCCCGGCGAACGATGAGCCCAAGAACGTGGTGTACGCGGGTATCAGCTACACCAGCCTTAACCAGGTGAACCAGTCGCGCTACGGACTGGTCGGCGGCAACCTTGAATACACCCGCAACTTCGGCCGCTGGTTCGGGGTCGTAGGCGACGGCGCTTACTACTTCGGCTCATTCCAGTCCGGCAACCCCGGCAACCCCAAGGTTTACCATATTATGGGTGGCGCCGAAGTGCACGCTCCCATCTTCGAAAACTGGAATCTGTTCGGCCGTGTGCTCCTCGGCGGCGAACACACCGGCGGCGAAGACATGACACCCGACCTCTCCTTCGCGGGCGGCCCGGGCGGCGGCGTCGAACACATCTTCAAAGGCGGCCGCTGGGGTGTCCGTGCCTCCGGCGATTTCATCGGCGCGGCATTCTCTGTGCGCAACAACAGTCCGCAGCAGGGCTACTCGCCGCACCGCACGTGGAACGCCCGCGCAGGCGTCGGCGTCGAATACCGCTTCTGATCCGACGAAGCAGAGATCTAGGCCGCTCAGGCTCCAGCTTGAGCGGCCTTCTTCTTGTGGCGCATGGCTATTGGATCCCGCTCCGTAACTTGCCGGGCGTGCCCCTGAATCGATAAAGTGTGACCCACACGGTACTCCTGGAGCGCGCTTGATCTGAACCCGCGCACGGAGTCTTCTTTCCCCAAAAAAGGACCCACCCATGTCTTCCACTCCCGCCGCTGGCCTGCAAAATCTGGACTCCACGCTTCGCGAAGATCGCCTCTTTCCTCCGCCCCCGGAGTTCAGCGCCCACGCGCACATCAAGTCCATGGAGGAGTACGACCGCCTCTACAAACAATCGATCGAAGATCCTGAAACCTTCTGGGCCGGTGCCGCCAATGACCTCCACTGGTTCAAGCAGTGGGACAAGGTGCTCGAGTGGGATCTGCCCTGGGCCAAGTGGTTCGTCGGCGGCCAGATCAATCTTTCCTACAACTGCGTTGACCGCCACGCCCTCGGCGAGCGCCGCGACAAGACCGCCATCATCTGGGAAGGCGAGCCCGGCGAAGTCCGCCGTCTCACCTACGCCGAACTGCACCTGGAGGTGCAGCGCTTCGCCAACGCGCTCAAGTCCATGGGCATCCGCAAAGGCGACCGCGTCGCCATCTACATGGGCATGACGCCGGAACTCGCCATCGCTCTGCTCGCCTGCGCCCGCATCGGCGCCGTGCACTCCGTCATCTTCGGCGGATTCGCCGCCAACGCCATCGCCGATCGCGTCAACGACTGCGGCTGCGTCGCCATCATCACCGCAGGACACCAGCTACCGCCGCGGCAATGAGATTCAGCTCAAGCGCACCGTCGACGAAGCCCTGCCCGCCTGCCCCACCGTCAAGCACGTCATCGTCTACAAGCGCACCGGCTCGCCCGTAACCATGGTCACCGGCCGCGACTGGTGGTGGCACGATCTGGTCGCTAACGCACCCACGGACTGCCCCGCCGAACCGCTCGACTCCGAGCATCCGCTCTACGTCCTCTACACCTCCGGCTCCACCGGCAAGCCCAAGGGCCTGCTGCACACCACCGGCGGCTACGCGGTGCAGACCTACCTCACCTCGAAGTACGTCTTCGATCTGCAGGAAGACGACATCTACTGGTGCACCGCCGACATCGGCTGGGTCACCGGCCATTCCTACGTCGTCTACGGCCCGCTGCAGAACGGCGCCACCGTCCTGATGTATGAAGGCGCGCCCAACTTCCCTGACTTCTCGCGCTTCTGGAAGATCATCGACGACCACAAGGTCACCATCTTCTACACCGCGCCCACCGCCATCCGCGCCTTCATCAAGTGGGGCAACCAGTTCATCGACAAGTTCAAGCTCGATTCGCTCCGCCTGCTCGGCACCGTCGGCGAGCCCATCAATCCTGAAGCATGGATGTGGTACCGCGAGAAAATCGGCCACAACCGCTGCCCCATCGTCGATACCTGGTGGCAAACCGAAACCGGCGCCATGATGATCACGCCCATTCCTGGCGCGGTTCCCACCAAGCCCGGCTCGGCCACCCGCCCCTTCTTCGGAATCCAGGCCGAAGTCGTCACCAAGCCCGACGCCGAAGGCAAGTTCCAGCAGGTACCCGCTGGCTCGGGCGGCCTGCTCGTCATTCGCAAGCCATGGCCCTCCATGGCCCGCACCATCTACGGCGATCCCGAGCGCTATCAGCAGACCTACTGGTCCGATGTCCCCGGCTGCTACTTCACCGGCGACGGCGCGCGTCAGGACGCCGACGGCTACTTCTGGCTCATGGGCCGCGTCGACGACGTCATCAACGTCAGCGGCCACCGCCTCGGCACCATGGAAGTCGAGTCCGCTCTCGTCGCCCACCCCAAAGTCGCGGAAGCCGCCGTCGTCGGCCGCCCTGACGACCTGAAGGGCCAGGCCATCTCCGCCTTTGTCACCCTCGAGAGCGGCAACCAGCCCAGCGAAGCCCTCAAAGACGAACTCCGCAAGTGGGTCTCCAAGGAGATCGGCTCCCTCGCTCGCCCTGACGACATCCGCTTTACTGAGGCGCTACCCAAAACGCGCAGCGGCAAGATCATGCGCCGCCTCCTTCGTGAGCTGGCCACCCACGGCGAAATCAAGGGCGACACCACCACCCTTGAAGACTTCACCGTAATCGCCCGCCTCCGCGAAGCCGAAGAAGGCTGACAATCAAAGGCCGCGACTTTCTCGTCGCGGCCTTTGTGCATGGGCTTCCCGTGCTCTCTCTCCACAGGAATCTGCTTAGCCATCTACGAGCTGGCCGGCCCTCGGCCAACTCTCGCTCCAATGCGAGCAGCAACTTTTCCTCCAAACCGGGTTCCTAAGAAGTGACCTGCTCCGGACTCAAAGCGAGCAGGGGAACGGTTCCAAGGAGGACAGTTCAATGAGACGCTTCCATTCCATCCGATATTTCCTGCTGGCACTACTTCTTGCTATCGTGCCGGTTTCATCCGCGCACGCCGGAGTCTTCATCAGCGTCGGAATCGCTCCTCCTCCGTTGCCCGTCTACGTGCAGCCCCCATGCCCCGAGCCGAACATGATGTGGGCCCCGGGCTACTGGGCTTATGACTACGACAACGCCGGCTACTACTGGGTGCCCGGTGCCTGGGTGCCCGCTCCCTATGAGGGCGCGATGTGGACGCCTCCCTACTGGGGCTGGAATGACGGCTTCTACATGTTCCATGCCGGATACTGGGGCCCGGAGGTCGGCTACTACGGCGGCGTGAACTACGGCTTCGGATACATGGGCGTTGGCTTCGCGGGCGGCGAGTGGCACGAGCACCACTTCTTCTACAACACCGCCATCGTCAACGTGAACCGCTCTTACATTCACAACACTTACATCAACAACACCATCGTGCGCGATCACACTGTCGTGAACTATAACCACATCGCCTACAGCGGCGGACCGCGCGGCATTCAGCACATGCCCACGCCTGAAGAGCGCAACGCCATGCAGATGCCGCACACCGCGCCCACCCGTTTCCAGGACCAGCACATGGTCGAAGCCCGCTCCAACCGGCAGAGCTTCTTCAACGCGAATCATGGCCGTCCGCAGACCGTAGCGCTCGCCCGGCCACTGCCCGCCGAGCACGTTCAAGCGCCGAATCCGGGTGACGCGCGCCGCGGCCTTCCTATGACCGGCGGCTTGAGCGGCAGCGCACGCGAAAGCACAAGCAGGCCCGCGCAGCCACTCGGCGGGATGCAGAACCGGCCCCAGAACAGCATGCAGAACAACATGCAGCCCAACCTGCGCCAGAATGACAACGCCCGCATCACCGCTGCGCCCGTCAACCAGCAGCCGCAGCACGGATTTGGAAACATGCAACCGCAGCCCGTCCAGCGCCCGCTGAGCAACACGCCGCAGCCCATCCAGCAGCGGACTGTGCAGCCGCAGACCATGCAGCAACAGCGCTCGCTGAATGAAAATCAGCCGATCGCCAACCGCCAGCAGTCACAGCAACTTTACCGTCCGAACATGCAGCAGCCGCAGCGCCCGTCGTTCGAGAGCAGGCCGGCGCCGCAGCCTCAGCCGCAATTCCGGCCTCAGCCGCAACAGCAGTCTCGTCCGCAACAGCAGGCCTCGCAACCCCGCTTCGATTCGCAGACGCGGATCCAGCCCATCCCGTCCTATCGTCCAACGGCTCCGCAACAGCAGTCCCGCCCTCAGCCGCAGCGTGCGCCTGAGTCTCGCCCCGCCCCGCAGCCGAAGAGCGACTCCCGGCCGCATCGCTAACGCACTCAATGCAACTTCAATAGAAAAGGCTCCTTCGGGGGCCTTTCTCTTGCCTTAAGGTCTTTAAACGGGATCGACGCGATCCTTATGAAACACAAATATGCATTTCATTTACCCGTTGGTATACTTGAAATGTGACCTCCACTGTCCTCGACCCCATCTCGAACGGTGATCGCACCGGAGCTTCCCCCGCAACCAAGCGCGTCCTGCTGCTCAAGCCACGCGGCTTCTGCGCGGGCGTGGTGCGTGCCATCGACATCGTCAAGATCGCCCTCGATACCTTCGGCGCTCCCATCTACGTCCGCCGCGAGATCGTCCATAACCGCTATGTTGTGAACGAATTGGCGGAAAAGGGCGCAATCTTCGTCCACGAGATCGACGACGTTCCCGACGGCCAGCGCGTCATCTACTCCGCCCACGGCGTTTCGCCTGCGGTGCGGGATCGCTCCAAGGGCCGCGGCCTCAAAGTCATTGATGCCACCTGCCCCCTCGTCACCAAGGTCCACATCGAGGCCGTCAAGTTCGCCAAGCAGGGCTATTCGCTGATCCTCATCGGCCACCGCGACCACGACGAAATCGAAGGCACGCTCGGTGAGGCGCCCGACGTCACCCAGGTTTGCTCCAGCGCCAAGGAAGTGGAGACGCTCCAGGTTCCCGACCCCAACCGGGTCGCCTACCTGACGCAGACCACCCTCTCGCTGGACGAGGCCCGCGACATCATCCACGCGCTGAAAGTAAAGTTTCCCAACATCGTCGGCCCGCACTCGCAGGACATCTGCTATGCCACTGAAAACCGCCAGGTTGCAGTTCGCAACGTGGCGCACAACGCCGACCTGGTACTGGTCGTTGGTTCCACCAACAGCTCCAACTCCAACCGTCTGGTCGAAGTCTCGCGCAATCTCGGCACCAAGGGTTATCTCATTGACGACTCTCGCGCCATCGACCCCAAGTGGCTGGAAGGCGTGAATAATGTTGCGGTTACGGCGGGGGCATCGGCGCCAGAAGTGCTGGTCGAGGACGTGATCAATTATTTGAGCCAAAACGGGTTTACCAGCGTCGAAGAAGTAGAGGTAATGCCCGAAAATGTTCGCTTCGGCCTGCCTCCCGAGATCGTTCAGGCGATTGGCGGCGCAGGTGGTGGTGAGGCTGTGCCTGTCCACTGATCAGATACGGTGATCCGGCCCGCTGACCGGCAAAAAGATCACCGGGCCACTCGGCCGAATACATTCGATTCAAATGATTGCGCGCAGGTATAGATTCCGGTTCTTCATGTACATTAACGTGAAAGCCGGAAAAAACCTGTTGGCCGCGCAACGCACTCCAGTCCGGGATTTTCCGGGTCGGTAACCGAGGCATTTTGAAGAGCGCATGAGTCAAACGCAGGGGATACATCACATCACAGCGCCGCGTTTCGGGCGGCTGGACGCGGATCTGGAAGACGTGAAGTCGGCAGTCGCCAGGTCAGCGGAGTATCTTCTCTCGCGGCAGCACCCTGAAGGCTATTGGAGCGGCGAACTCGAAGCCGACTCGATGCTCGAAGCCGACTACATCTTTCTCCATACCCTTCTCGAATCAGGCGACCCCGGCCGTCTGCATCGCGCATTCACTGAGATGATGCGCTACCAGAACGACGACGGCAGTTGGAGCCTCTATCCCGGCGGCCCCGGCAACATCTCGCTCACCGTCAAATGCTACTTCTCCGCCAAGCTCATGAGCCTCAGCAAGGACGATCCGCGCATGGTGAAGGCGCGCGAGTGGGCGCTGGCAAACGGCGGGGTCGTGGCCTGCAACACCTTCACTAAAATGTATCTCTGCGCGCTCGGCCAGTATGACTACGATGCCGTCCCCGCCATTCCGCCGGAGATCGTTCTCTTTCCCAAGTGGTTCTACTTCAACATCTACGAAATCTCTTCGTGGTCGCGCTCCATCCTCGTTCCGCTGGCCATCATCTACGCCAAAAAGCCCTACAAGAAGATCGCACCGGAGCAGGCCATTGACGAACTCTTCGTCGGCGGCCGCGACAATGCCAATCTCCGCCTCCAATGGGACCGCAAGAAGTGGATCTCCTGGCGTAACTTCTTTATCGCGACGGATCGCCTTGCGCACTGGGCTGAGGCCGTGCATCTGCGCCCCGTCCGCAAGCTCGCATTGAAGAAGGCGGAGAAGTGGATGCTCGAGCGCTTCGAGATGTCCGACGGCCTCGGCGCCATCTATCCGGCCATGATGAACGCCATCCTCGCACTCCGCTGCCTCGGCTACTCCGAAGACGATCCCCAGGTCATCCGCGCGCGCGACGAGTTTGAGAAGCTCGGCATCGAGGAGCCCGCGAGCGACGTCATGCCCGAGCCGACCTTCCGCATGCAGCCCTGCGTCTCCCCGGTATGGGATACCGCGCAGGCTGTCTTCGCGCTCGGCGAAGCCGGCGTGCCCGCGAACGATCCCCGCATGGTCAAGGCCGCTGACTGGATGCTCGCCAAAGAAGTCCGCCACAAGGGTGACTGGGCCGTGAAGGTTCCCAACATCGACCCCGGCGGCTGGTACTTCGAGTTCAACAACGAGTTCTATCCCGACACCGACGACACCGCGCAGGTCCTGCTCGCGCTGAACAAAGTGAACCATCCCGCCGAGCGCCGCCAGCACGACGTCTGCCAGCGCGCCATCGACTGGGAGTTCGCCATGCAGTGCCGCAACGGGGGCTGGGGCAGCTTCGACAAAGACAACACGAAGATGATCTTCCAGTACATCCCGTTCGCCGATCACAACGCCATGCTCGATCCGCCGACCGTCGACATCACCGGCCGCATGCTTGAGATGCTCGCCGCCTACGGCTTCACGCGCGAAGACAAGCGGGTTCAGAAAGCCATCAAGTTCATCCTCAGCGAACAGGAGCCTGACGGAAGCTGGTTCGGCCGCTGGGGCGTCAACTACATCTACGGAACGTTCCTCGTGCTGCGCGGCCTCGAAGCCATCGGCTTCGATCGCATGGAGCCGCAGGTGCAGCAGGCTGCCGAGTGGATCCGCATGGTGCAGAACCCTGACGGCGGATGGGGCGAGTCCTGCGGGACGTACGACGACCCCGACACCCGCGGCGTCGGCGTCAGCACTCCCTCGCAAACCGCGTGGGCGCTGCTTGGCCTGTTAGCCGCCGGCGACGACCGCTCCGACTCCATCGCCAAGGGCGTTCGCTGGCTGCTCCAACGCCAGCGCGAAGACGGAAGCTGGGACGAATCGATGCGCGAAGGCGCCCGGCGAGAAGGTATCATCACCGGAACAGGATTCCCCAAAGTGTTCTACCTGGCTTACACCTTGTACCGGCAATACTTCCCCCTGATGGCGCTCACCAGCTATCGCCGCGCCATGGAACGCGCCGCATAGGTATTGGCTTGTCATCCTGACCCTGAGCGGAGCGAAGGGGAAGGGGAAGTCGAAGGGCCCGCTTTTGACCATGGCTGAGCTCAAAAGCTGAGACAATAGAACAAAGGGTTCAGCCCCGCGCACGAATGCTGAAAGCTGACGGCTGAAGGCTGTTTTTCGGGGCCACCGCCCCTGAGGGATAAACAAAACGATGGCAGTTCCAATCTCCCAGATGGCTACGGTTGCCACTTACGTGCTGAAGAAGCGTTTCACCGGGCAGAAGCGTTACCCGCTCGTGCTCATGCTTGAGCCGCTCTTCCGCTGCAACCTGGCCTGCGCCGGCTGCGGCAAAGTGCAGTACCCGCCCCACGTGCTCAAGCGCATGCTCAGCCCCGAGGAGTGCTTCGCCGCCGTTGAAGAAGCCGGCGCGCCCATGGTCTCCATTCCCGGCGGCGAGCCGCTTCTCCACCCGCAGATCGTCGAAATCGTCAACGGCCTCGTCGCGCGCAAGAAGTACATCTACCTCTGCACCAACGCGCTCGAACTCAAGCGCCGCATCCACGAGTTCACGCCGTCGAAGTACCTCACTTTCAGCGTTCACCTTGACGGCCAGCGCGACCATCACGACTTCTCCGTCTGCCGCGAAGGCGGATGGGACATCGCGGTCGACGGCATCAAGGAAGCCGTCAAGCGCGGCTTCCGCGTCACCACCAACGCCACCTTCTTTGATGGAACCGACCCCAACGGCGTCCGCGCTTTCTTCGATGAAGTGATGGACATGGGCGTCGAAGGCGTCGTCCTCTCCCCCGGCTACAGCTACGACAAGGCGCCCGACCAGAAGCACTTCATGGGCCGCGCCCGCGTGCGCCGCCTCTTCCGCGCCATCCTGTCCAACCGCAAGCCCAACTGGAAATTCAACATGTCGCCCCTGTTCCTCGAGTTCCTGATGGGCGACCGCAAGTACGAGTGCACCCCCTGGGGCTCCCCGGCCTACAACATCTTCGGCTGGCAGCGCCCCTGCTATCTCCTTCAGGACGGCTACGCCGAAACCTTCAAGGAGCTGATGGAGACCACCAAGTGGGAAGAGTACGGCGTCGCCAGCGGCAATCCCAAGTGCGCCAACTGCATGGTGAGCTGCGGCTATGAGCCCACCGCGGTCATCGACGGATTCGGCAGCCTGAAGGGTTTCTGGGGCATGGTCCGCGGCACCTTCTCCAAGTACAAAGACCCGCACGCGCAAAAGCTTCTCCAGGACTGGCAGCCCGAGCACCCGGCCCCGCTAGTGCAAATCGAAACCCCCGCGCGCTGAAGAAACCAACGCGTAAGAGGGGTTTGTCATCCTGAGCGCAGCACGCAGTGCGAGTCGAAGATCTGCGGGTTCGGCCAGGTCTTGGGTAGGCCGGCTTTAGCCGAACAAGGTAGGCCGGGCTTTCAAGCCCGGCACAACCGAGCGCAAATCACTCGCGGGCTTTAGCCCCTGAGGCATGTGCCTCACCGGAAACTTCATCCGGCAACGAACAATGTGAAAGGGCACGACTTCAGTCGTGCCGAACCGACGCCATTTATTGGATCTGGGGCTTTAGCCCCGAGGGTTTTCGCAAATGACCGCAGAAGTCCAAAAATACACACTCGAGCAGATTGAAGCCCTCGAAGTCGCCCCCGGCTTCGAGCACGAAAAGCTCGAAGGCTTTGTGCCCTCGCTCGCCAGCGAAGACGACCTCAAGAGCGCCCTCGAGAAAGCCTTCGACTACCGCGGCGACGTCACCATCACCACCAAAGCCGGCGAAAAGATCGAAGCCTACGTCTTCAACCGCCACACCGGCGCCACCCTTCAGGACTCCTACATCCAGTACTTCGCGCCCAACGTCCAGGCCAAGCAGAAGCTCAGCTACGCCGACATCGCGCGCCTCGAGTTCAGCGGCAAAGACCGCGCCGCCGGCAAGCACTGGGAAGACTGGGTCAAGGCCTACAACGACCGCAAGGCCGCCGGCGAAAAGAACATCGCCCTCCACCCCGACAAAATCGACTGATTGATCTCTGCGGCTCGCCGGCGCAGTCCGATTTCTTCGGGCATCGTCGCGCGTCTAAGATAGCGTCCGCTTAATTCACGGCGAACCATCTGGCGCTCGGCGTGCCTCCTGTGCGGGCTATTTGCGCCATCCGATGACAACCGGCCCCAGATGGTGTTTCTAACGGAGGACCTTCTCATATGGGGGTTGCCACGGTCTTCGCAGTGGCTCTGGCCGCTCTTTCAAGCCTGCCACCCGCAGCACGGCAGGCCACATCCCAGCAACCCGCGACCTCGCAGCAAACTCCTCCCGCGTCGAGTTCGGCAACCCCGGCAACGGACAACGACGCGAGTTCCCCGGCCTTGCAGCTGTACCCGGTAAAGGGTGAACTGCTGGGCAGTCTCGATTCGAAATCGGCCAGGACTGGTGACACGGTTGTGGTCAAGACGCTTGAGAACGTGAAGGCATCGGATGGAACTGAGATTCCGAAGGGGTCAAAGCTCGTTGGGAGAGTCACAGGTGTCCAGGCTCGGGGAGAGGGCGCGGAGAACTCGCAGATTGCCATTAAGTTTGATCACGCGGAACTGAAAGGCGGCGAGACCCTGGAGATCGAATCTGTAATCCAGTCGGTGGCTCCCGCAGAGGTCGGTTTGCCAGGCGCTCCAGGCAACTTCGGCACGCCTATGTCGGGCACGACCGCGGGTGGGAACACCAGCGGCATGCCCGCTCCCGGCATGATCTCGAATCCGGGTAACCATGATGCCATGTACGGGAGCATCGATACACATAGAGGAGGCGCGACGTCGAGTTCAGCCCCGGCATCAGCGGTCAGTTCTGCGGCAGGGGGCGGCGGGCTGGCTCCAGGAAACATCGTGGCGCGGAACGGAAACGTTGCGATTCGCATCACAGCGATTCCCGGCGTGCTGCTGGCGAACAATGTCAACGGGCAGCCATTCGCGAATGCGTCTGGTATTGTCCTGGGTGCAAAGCGTGATCTTCATCTCGACGCTCGAACGCAGGTCCTCATCGCGGTGGCGGCGGTACCGAAAGCCGCCCGGTGAGCGCGGCGGCCAGGGGATAGTGCTGGCAATGGCCTCGGCCCAGAGCATCGCTCCAAGTGCAGCGGCATGTGGGTTTGGATTCCCCGCCGCAGTTGTTTGACCTTGGACCGAGCCTGCTCGATGGAGTTGTCTCTGGTGGATGGTGATGCCCCATCAGTCGTGTGCCACCACCTCTCCTTCCACAATCTCCGGCTTCTGCGTCATCAGCTTCGACAGATGCTCGTGAATGAACTCCCTGGCAAGCTCGATCGACTCATCGGCTCCCGCCTTATCCGCGAACAGCCCGAACGACGCGCCCTCGCCATTTCCCGTGTCGAGCCAGTAGTAGCGTTTGAACCCCTTGGCCTTCTTGATCAATGGGACGAATCCCTCGCGCACCTGGCGGTCGATCTCGGCGCTGTTCTTCGCATCGAAATGATAGTGTCGGACCACAGCAAACATAGTTGCCTCCTGAACTGAAGTTGTTTGGGGGATGACTGGATATATACGACCCCTTGCCGGCCCCTGTCCACGAATATTCCCGACGGCCCCCCCAGCGTTACGAGGCGACTGCGCCCCTCAGCTTGAGACAACCCGACCGTCCGCCTCTGAGGGCGTGCCTTTTGAGGCTGCTCCTCTCCGCCGCGACCATCGCGCATAAACGATCATCACCACCGTGGCCACCAGCGCATACGACGCGATGGCGGGAATCGCGTGCTTGGCGCGAACATACTGGCCTGACAGCAGCAGCGCCAGGCCCACATGACGGTTCGTATTCGAGATCGCAAACGTCTCCACCACAACCGGATCCTTCAATCGCATCAGCCACACCGCCCCCATGCATCCCAGCGCCAGCAGCAGCGCGACCACGGGAAGCATCGGCGTAATCTGCTTCAATTCGGGCTCCAGCTTCCACAGGATCAGCACCAGAAACACCGTCAAAAGCACATTGCCCAAAACGTTCAGCGGTGCCTGGATCTTCTTTGCCACATTGGGAAGCAGCCGGGCAAAAACCATGCCCGCCGCCAGCGGGATGAGCTGTTTTTCCGCGATCTGCCACAGCAGAACTCTCGGCGGGATCCAGATGGTGCGGTCGTAGAAGCGGCCGGCCACAAACACGATCAGCGGAATCATGATGGGGATCATCAGCGCCGCCCACAGCTGATAGGTCGCCGCCAGGTGCATGTCGAAACCCTTGCGGGCCAGGTTGCGCGTAAGCAGCGGCGCGCCCGGCGCCACGCCCACAAGAAAGATCCCGGCCAGCTCGCCCAGGCTGAGTCTGAAGGCCTGCGCCAGCGCCAGCGCCAGAAACGCCGGAATGACGAAGGTCGCCAGCAGCAGCCGCAGCCATGCGATCCAGGTCAGCCGGCGCATCGTGGCGGCCAGTTCCGCCAGGTCAAGGCTCAGCCCCACCGACATCATCAGGATCACGACGACAATCAGAATTACGATGCTCATCGGCAGACTTCCTGGCCGCCCATCAGACGCACTGCGGCTCAAGAACTACGTTACTCATCTTCACGGAGACAACGACTGGCAGATCGGGCAGTCTGCGTTCAGAGCAGGGAAGACCGTCAGCCTATCGCTTACTGCGTCGCCGCCGGCTGCCACATGTCCGCGACCTCCCGTGCCCACCCGCGGATCGCCTCCCAGTCCCGCGCATCGCTCGCCGGAACCTTCCGCAACGTCACGCTGAATGGGAACGGCAGCTTCGCCGGATCCCACTTGCCTCCCACCACCGTCTGCGCCAATGGGTGGAACCACGGCACCCGCGCCAGTTCCTTATCTACCTGCTCCTGGGCCGACTTCCGTTGCTTCTCGTCGGCCTCCACCGGCCCCGGCACCATCAGCGCGACGGGAATGCGCGTGAGTTCCTCCCGCCAGTCCGCCAGAAAACGGCGCGCCCCCTTGTGCAGCCTGCCGATGTAAAGTGCAGCCGCCAGCACCACAGCGGAGTACGGCTTCCACGTCTTCACCTCGCCCACGGCACACAGCTCCACCGTAAGCCCCTCCGCGGTAAGGACCGCCGCCACCGACTGAGCAGTCTCTTCGGTCGACCCATACTTCGTCGCATAGGCCACCAGAACCAGATGCTCCATAGTTCCTCCTTCTTGCTTGGGGCCATGACTTGGTGGATCCATCTTCCGCAATACCTGCCGAACAGGGTGTGATCGCCGGCACAGCGCCGCCTCAACATCGGACGCATAATCTCCATCACGCCATTAGGAAAGGTGCGGGGAGATTTTTGCCTCATCAGGACAAAGTCGGATCTAGCCTCAGGACTGCGGCGCAAGGCTCAGGAAGGGTACCCCCTCCCCCCATGCTCCCAGGCCTAAGGGAACGCCGGACGCAGGTCAGCCCCGGGAGCGCAGGGGCACCCTCTCCCCCCCCCCCGTACCGGTATATGGGACACAACAGGTTGGCGCGCCGGGAGGAGAGCGACCCCCCACCCCCCTATCGGGAGGGCCCAGCGCATCGGGTCGGGTCATGGAATACCCCCCTCCCCCCCGAGAGGCCGGGGGCATCCCGTCGGGTCTGGTCGGAAGTACACCACCCCCCACCCCCCCTCCTCCGTCCCGCTATTTGGGACACGGCGAGTCGACGCGGGCTCAGGGTGACGTAGCACCCCCCTCCCCCCGGGAGAGCCCAGCGCATCGGGTCGGGTCAGGGACCCCCACCCCCCACCCCTGACCTGCAGTCATTGGCGAAAATAAGGCGAAACCATCTTCGCCATCCAGTCGCCAACGACCTGGAAAAAATCACAAACCATTTAAATTAAATGGCTTCCACGCCACATGCGCTGACCGTTTAAACTGAAGACTCGCGACCCTATGCGAATCTTTGTCACAGGCGCCACCGGATTTGTCGGCCATCACGTGGCCCGCGCCCTCGCCGAGGAGGGCGCCGACCTGCGCCTCCTCGTCCGCAAGACCAGCAATCTCGCCAACCTCGAAGGCATCAAGGGCGACACCCGCTTCGGCGACCTTGCCGATCCGGAATCGCTCCGCGTCTCCCTCGCCGGCTGCGATGCCCTGGTCCACGTCGCCGCCGACTACCGCCTCTGGATTCGCGATCCCGAGAACATGTACCGCGCCAACGTCGACGGCACCCGCGAGCTGCTCCGCATGGCCCGCGAAGCCGGCATCCGCCGCGTCGTCTACACCTCCAGCGTGGCCACCATGGGCTTCCGCGCCGACGGCATCGTCATCAACGAAGACACGCCCGTCTCCCTCGCCGACATGGTCGGCCACTACAAGCGCTCCAAATTCCTCGCCGAACAGGAAGCCATCAAAGCCGCCGAAGCCGGGCAGCAGGTCATGATCCTCAACCCGACCACGCCCATCGGCCCCAACGACGCCAAGCCCACGCCCACCGGCCGCATCTTCGTCGACTTCCTCAACCGCAAATTCCCCGCCTACATGGACACCGGCCTCAACCTCGTCGACGTCACCGAAGTCGCCCGCGCCCACGTCCTAGCACTCACAAAAGGCATCCCCGGCCGGCGCTACATCCTCGGCGGCGAAAACCTTACCCTCAAGCAGATCCTCGACAAGATGGCGGCCATCAGCGGCCTTCCCTCGCCGCGCACTGAAATCCCCTTCGCCGTCGCCGCCACCTACGCATTCTTCGAGGAATTGATCACCGGCAAGATCCGCGGCAAGGAACCCCGTGCGACACTCGAAGAAGTTCGCATGGGCCGCAAGAAGATGTTCGCCTCCTGGCGCACGCCCAGCAGGAACTCGGCTTCAAGATCCTTCCCGTCTATCCCGCCATGCGCGCGGCGATTGAGTGGTTCCGCGCACACGGCTACGCTCCTTGAGAGGTCTCATTCAGGTATGCCGCACACAACGTCCCCTGGATTCCTCGACCAGACCATCGGAAGGCTGGTTTACGCCATCATTCCGCTCAACATCTTCCTGACCCTTGGGTACGGCGCGACCTCGTGGGAGGCCCATGAACGGCGCGCCTTATGGTTCTGCATCGGCTCTCTTATTCTCCTGGCCCTGTTCTGGGGCATATCGACGGTCCGGCTCATCGCCCGCAGGCAACGCAAGAATCGATGGAGACTCGTCGCGCTTACGCCTCCCACGCTGATCCTCGCCACGCAGGCCTTTGCGTGGAATCAGACCATTGGCTTCCTCGCCGGGGAATTCCTGGTGTGGCTGCTGGCTTCGTTGTCCGTTGCGTTCATGCCGGACGCACATCCGCAGTCCGCGGTGCACGGCCAATGACCCGTACCGCCATCATCGCCGCGCTCCCCGGCGAACTGAAGCCCTTCGTCCACGGCTGGCCGCACTCCACCCGCAACGGCATCCACTTCTGGGCACAGCGAGACGAAGAAGAAGAGTGGATCGCCGCCTGCGCCGGGGCTGGGCAGCAAGCCGCCACCCGCGCCTTTGCCGCCCTCGAAGAAGGCGGGCCGATTGATCTTGTTTTCTCCGTCGGCTGGGCCGGCGCACTCAGCCCCGAAATCACCGGCGGCACCGCCCACAACCTCGCCGGCGTCATTGACACCCGCACCGGCGAGCGCTTTCTCTGTGATGCCGGCGCGGGCCATCTCTGGCTCGCCACCAGCCCCGTCGTTGCCGGCGAAGCCGAGAAGCGCCGCCTCGCCACGTCTTACAAAGCCGCCCTCGTCGACATGGAGGCCGCCGCCATCGCCCGCCTCGCCGCCATGCGCGAAATCCCCTTCTACTGCATCAAGGGCGTCAGCGACGACCTGGCTGCTCGCTTGCCCGATTTGAACCCCTTCATCGACCCCAACGGCCAGTTCCGCATAGGCAATTTTATTCTTTTTGCAGCGATCCGCCCCTGGTACTGGCCTGCACTCATCCGGATGGGCGAAAATAGTAGAAAGGCTGCCGTATCCATCGCCCAGTCCCTGCTCGAGTTTCTCGATGCAGGAGGTCAAATCAGGAACCCGAATGGCTACCCAAATCTCAAGCCCTGAGCTCGACTTCTCCCGCCAAGCTCCCCGCCACCATGCGCGCCGTAGTCTACCGCGGAATCAACGACATGCGCATCGAAACAGTGCCGGTCCCCGCAATCGGCCCCGGTGAGCTTCTGGTCAAGATTGCCACCTGCGGCATCTGCGGCACCGACCTCAAAAAGGTCCACTACGGCTCGCATTCCGCGCCCCGCATCTTCGGCCACGAGATGTCCGGCACCGTCGTCGGCCGCGGCGCCGGCGTCACAAAGTTCGAACTCGGCGAGCGCGTCGTCGTGCATCACCACGTCCCCTGCTACGAGTGCTACTACTGCCGCAAGGGAACCCCCGCGCAGTGCCCGCTCTACAAGAAGACCGGCGTCACCGCGGGCTTCGAGCCCTCCGGCGGCGGCTTCGCCGAGTACATCCGCGTCATGGACTTCGTCGTCAACAACGGCGGCGTGGTCAGCATTCCTGACGGCGTCCCCTTCGAGCAGGCCGCCTTCGTCGAGCCGGTCAACACCGTGCTCAAAGGCGTCAAGATGCTCAACCTGCGCCCCGATGACACCGTTCTCGTCATCGGCCAGGGCCCCATCGGCCTCATGCATGCCGCGCTCTGCCTGCGCACCGGCGCCAAGGTCGCTTACCTCCGATCTCTACCCCGAGCGCCACGCCATCGCCGCGCGCTTCGGCCTCAAGCATCCCATCCACGCCGGCCAGGAGAACGTAGTCGAGCGCGTGCTCGCCGAAAGCGAAGGCCGCGGCGCCGATGCCGTCATCCTCGCCGTCGGCGGCAAAGCCCTCATCAAGACCGCCATGGATGCCTGCCGTCCCGGCGGCAAGGTCATGCTCTTCGCCCAGACCCAGCACGAGGACGCAACTTTCGATCCGGGCGCGGTTTGTATGGATGAGAAGACCCTGATGGGCTCCTATTCGTCGTCCTTTGACATTCTGGATGAAGTCACCGACCTGGTCTTCAACGGCTACCGCAACGGCTTCGACCTGACCCAGCTCATCTCGCACCGCTTCCAGACTGAAGATGCGGTTGCCGCCATCGATATTGCCTCCCATCCGAAGGCCGACTCGATGAAGATTATGATTGAACCGGTGCTCGGGGCCGGAGCACAGTAGCGAGGGGGAAAGATGTCAGGCACCGTGAAAGCCGCAATCCTCCGCGGCCGCCAGACGGTTGAATCCGTCGTGGAAGGCGGCCGAAGACGGTTGAGAACGTCGTCGAAGGCGGCCTCAACACTGTCGAATCAGTGGTCGAGGCCGGTCTCAATACCGTTGAGGCCGCGGTCATCGGAGGCCGCAAGAAGGTCGAATCCGCTGTCAGCCTGGGACGCAAGACTGTCGAGCATGCCTTCTCAATGGGCGCGGCACCATGAAGGCCGCCGTCCTTCACGGACGCGAAGACATTCGCATCGAGAGTGTTCCCGTACCCCAGGCAGGCCCGGGCGAACTCATCGTGCAGGTGGGCGCCGCGCTCACCTGCGGAACCGACCTGAAGGTTTTCCGCCGCGGCTATCACGCGCGCATGATTGTGCCTCCCGCGCTGTTCGGCCACGAACTCGCCGGTACCGTGGTGCAGGCGGGCGAAGGCGTAACCGACTTCGCGCCCGGTGATCGCGTCGTTGCGCTCAATTCCGCGCCCTGCGGCCAGTGCTACTTCTGCCTGCGCGACCAGGAAAACCTCTGCGACGATCTGCTCTTCAACAACGGCGCCTATGCCGAATACATTCGCATCCCATGGCGCATCGTCGCGAAGAACACGCTGCGCATTCCCGACCACGTTCCGCTCGAACACGCCGCGCTCACTGAGCCGCTGGCCTGCGCCGTTCATGGCTTTGAAGATTCCCGGCCGCACCCGGGCGACACCGTCGCCGTCATCGGAGGCGGCCCGCTGGGCCTGATGATCCTTCACGTTGCCGCGCTGGCCGGATGCGAAGTCATCGCCATCGTCCGGCATGACGGACAGGCGAAGCCGCGAAGCAACTGGGCGCCGCGCACGTGGTGCAGACCCGCAGCATCCGCCAGGCTATCCAGATGACCCGCGCCCTCACGCCGAACGATCGCGGCGTCGACATCGCCATTGAAGCGGTCGGCGTGCCTGAGCCTGGCAGGAAGCTGTTGAACTCGTCCGCAAAGGCGGCACCGTGAACTTCTTCGGCGGCTGCGCCGTCGGCACCCACGTCTCGCTCGACACCAACAAGATCCACTACAGCGACATCACGCTGCGCGCCACGTTCCATCACACGCCGGCCATCTGCCGCCGCGCGCTCGATCTCATCGCCGGCGGCCGCTTCCAGGCCGGAGCCTTCATCACCGGCCGCGCGCATCTTTACGAACTCAACCGCGTCTTTGAGAAGCTGATGAACCGCAGCCACGAGATCAAAACCGCCATCGTGCCGTAGCTTTTAGCTCACTGCTAACACCGCTCTGGCTCCGCTAGAATATCCATATGCAAACTGCCGCCCAACACGAAGCAGCTGATCGCCCGCGGCTGGGCCGCGCTGCCTGCTGCGTATCGCATCCCCGAGGTCGCGCCCACGTTCGAAGAGGCGCGCGCCTGGTGCAAGCATCTCGCCGAATCGCACTACGAAAATTTTCATGTAGCCTCATGGTTTCTGCCCAAAGCGCTGCGTCCGCACTTCCATTCCATCTACGCGTACTGCCGCATCTCCGACGATCTGGGCGACGAAGTCCCCGACCGCGCCGCGGCGCTCGCGCTGCTCGATCTGTGGGGACGCGAACTCGACGCCTGCTATGAAGGCCGCGCACGGCATCCGGTCTTCGTCGCGCTGGCTGAGACCATCCGCGTCTGCGGCATTCCCAAAAAGCCGTTTGCCGATCTGCTTGTCGCCTTCCGCCAGGACCAGGCCGTTACGCGCTTCGCCAACATGAATGAAGTGCTCGCCTACTGCGAGTACTCCGCCAATCCTGTGGGCCGGCTCGTGCTCTATGCGTGCGGCGAAGTCACGCCGGAAACGCAGGAGGAAAAATTCCGCCTCTCCGACGCCACCTGCACCGCGCTGCAGCTCGCCAACTTCTGGCAGGATGTGCGCGTCGACTGGGAGAAAGACCGCGTCTATCTTCCGCAGGACGACATGCGGCGCTTCGGCGTGACGAACGAGACGATCGCGAGCGGAGTCGCCACACCGGAGTTTCGCGCGCTGCTGCGCCATGAAGTCGATTACGCGCGCAGCCTTTTCAAGCAGGGCCTGCCGCTCATCGGCATGGTCAACCGCGATCTCGCCATCGATCTCGACCTCTTCAGCCGCGGCGGCCTCGAAATCCTGCGCGCCATCGAGCTGCGCGATTACGATGTGCTGAGCGCGCGCCCCTCCATCGGCAAAGGCACAAAGCTGCAGCTCGCATTGCGCGCCGTCACCGGAAAATTTCTGCCGTTCCTGCGCTTGAGCCAGGCACGGCAGGGAAGGCAGCTTGAGCACGGCAGTGGTATCCGCGGAGCCCGGCATCGACCAGGCGTATGCGGTCTGCCGAGCCATCGCCAAGCGCGAGGCCAAGAATTTCTATTACGCCTTTGTCGCGCTTCCTGAAGCGCGGCGCAACGCCATCTGCGCCATCTACGCTTTCATGCGCAAAGCCGACGACCTCGCCGACGACGAGAGCCTTTCGCGCGAAGAGCGGCTGCGCCAGCTCGATGCGTGGCGGACGGAGTGGCACGCGGTTAGCCATGGCGCGGCGACCAGCGACCCCGTCTTCATCGCGACCAAAGATGCGATTGCCCGCTTCCGGATTCCACTCAGCTCTGCTCGACGAACTTGTCGCCGGAACCACCATGGATCTGGAGCACGCCGCCACAGACCAGCCCGACACCTATGCGACATTCGACGATCTCTATCGCTACTGCTATCTCGTCGCATCCGTCGTGGGCCTGGTCTGCATTCGCATCTTCGGCTACTCCGATCCGCGCGCTGAAAAGCTCGCGGAAGAAACCGGCATCGCATTTCAACTGACCAACATTCTGCGCGATGTAGCCGAGGATGCCGAGCGCAACCGCGTCTATCTGCCGCTTGAAGATCTGGCCGCGCACAACGTCTCGCTCGATTCGCTGCTGCACCGGAAGCCCGGCACGCCGCCCTCCGCCAGCGAGCGGGCGCTACTGGCGGACATTGCCGCGCGCGCTGAGAAGTACTACGAATCGCGCGGAAACTGCTGCCGCTGATCGATCGCGAGAGCCGTCCGGCGTTGTGGGTGCTGGTGCGCATCTATCACCGACTGCTCATTCGCATCCGGCGCGCAAACTACGACGTCTTCTCCCATCGTGCCAGCGTGCCCACATTCATCAAGCTTGAGATCCTGGCGGTCGGCATGCTGCGCATGGGCTGGGCGCGGCTCATCGGATAGCGTAGACTCCACTGGTTCAAATGAAAGAAATCGTGCGCGACAACGCGGGCAATACGGTTGCGGTCATCGGCGGCGGCGTGGCCGGCATGAGCGCGGCCTGTTCGCTGGCCGAGGCCGGATTCCGCGTGCAGCTCATCGAGCGCCGTGGCTATCTAGGCGGGCGCGCGTCGTCGTATCTGCATCCCGGCGTGAACGAGGTCATCGATAACTGCCAGCATGTGCTGTTCGGCTGCTGCACAAATCTGCTTGCCTTTTACCAGAGGATTGGAGCCAGCGACAAAATCCACTGGACGCAGCAGATGACGATGATCGAGCCGGGCGGGCGCCGCTCGCCACTTGGCCCGTCGAAACTGCCGCTCCCAGCGCCGCTGCATGGCGCGCTGAGCTTCCTGCGCGCCGATGCATTTACCCTCGCGGACAAGCTCGCGCTGGGCCGCGCGTTCAGCGCGATGGCGCGCCCTGATGCGCAGCACGACGAGAATGAGTCCCTGGCCGATTGGCTTCGCCGCCACAAGCAGACGGAAGGCGCGATCAACCGTTTCTGGCGGCTAGTGATTGCCAGCGCGCTGAACGCTGATCTTGAGCACATTGCGGTGAAGTACGCGGCCAAGGTGATCCGCGAGCTCTTCATGAACTCCGCGTGGGCCGGTGCCATGGGCATGAGTACCGTGCCGCTGAGCGAACTCTACGCGGGCGCTGAGCGGTTTCTATCCGAGCGCGACTCGGCCGTCGTGTACAACGCAAATGTTGAGTCTCTGGCGTGGAATGACGCGGCAGGGAAGTGGACGATCCTCACGCGGGCTGGAGACATCCTGGCCGATTTCGTGGTCATGGCACTGCCGTTCGAAGCGTTGGGCAAGCTGCTGCCGAATATGCCGTACGTTGAAGATTCTCTTGTGCTGACTCAACAGATCGCGCAACACGAACACTGGCCCATTTCGAGCGTGCATTTGTGGTTCGACCGCGTGATCACCGATCTCGATCACGCGGTGCTGCTCGATCGCGAGATTCATTGGATGTACAACAAGGGGAAGCTGCAGCCGTGGCGCACGGTGAAGGGCAGTTACGTCGAGCTCGTTCAGTCGGCCTCGCGGGAGTTTGCAGCATTGCCGCGCGAGCAGGCCATCGAGCAGGCCATCGAAGAGCTGAGCGAGTTTTTCCCTGAAGTGAAGAGTGCGAAGGTTGAAAAGGCAGCACTCATCAAGGAAGTCCGCGCCACCTTCGGCGTCCCGCCTGGCATTGATGCCGCGCGCCCCGCAGCTCAATCGCCCTGGCAGAACCTCTACTTAGCCGGTGACTGGATCCAAACCGGCTGGCCCTCTACGATGGAGAGTGCGGCCCGGTCGGGGCATCTTGCGGCCGAAACGCTCAGTGCTGCCTCGGGTGCTGGTCAGAGATTTCTCGCACCCGACCTGAAGCCTCGCGGCTTGATGCGCCTGATCAACTAGAGCATTTTCAGGTCTGACGAAGCCGGCACCAGCGGAGGAGGAGACAACCCAGAATCCGGTCCGGATGAGTCCGTTTGTTTACTGCGAAGTTACCTTGGACGAAAAGGCGATGGAATCAGGTGGGGCGAAAAGGGGTTAAAATCGGCTAAAAGCGAAGAAACGGCGTAGGAAGGCGTTTTTGTTAAGTTGTTTGTTGTTATATATTTAATTCTCGAATTGTGGAAAACTTTTGAAATCGTAACTGTTAGTTTTCTGGTTAACACCTACCGAAGGTTCGTAGAAGTCGCGAAGGCGGTTTGAACAGAGCGCCCAAAATTGGTGCAGGCGTAGCACAGGGTCATGATGGAGTAGGAGACACGGAAGAGGATGTGCCGGCCATCACAGCTGGTAGCCGGTAGCTGGTAGCTTCAGCCTGGAATTCAGCTTGTTTGGCTACAAGCTAGACGAATCAATAGCTTAGCGAAAAAGTCGGGATTTCGAGTGAGACTCGGGAAAAAGCATGCCTCAGGGGCTAAAGCCCCGATGATTCTGCGTCTTTTGTGCCGGGGATGAATCCCCGGCCTACCGCCCGATCGCCCACACCCGATGGCCTACCACCCGATCGAGTTTTCACCAAGCTGGGAGGTCGTGCCCTGACACGAAACCAAGACCCATCGAGTTTTTCTGCAGCATTTAAAGCCCACCGATATTTATGGGCATATCGGCACTCGGCTGCATTTCAATGCGCCAGCAGATAAACCCCGATGCACACGAAGACCGCCGAAGCCCATCGCCGCTTGTCGACGTTTTCCTTGAGAAAGATCTTGCCCGCCACCGCATTCGTCACCAGCGTCAGCGACGCCGAAGCCGGGGCCACCAGACTCAGGTTCAGATGATTCAGCGCGAACAGCAGCGAGAAAAACGCCAGCGCCAGAAAAGCCACTCCCGCAAAAAACAGCGGACACGTGACCACCGCCTTGATGGCGCCCTTCATCCCTGAATGCGCGCGAATGTCATCGAGGTCGCCGATGGATTTCATCGCCGCGGCGGTGAGCACTTCGCCGGTGGTCGACAACAGCACGACGGCAGCGATCATTCCCGCTGCAGCCCACGGGCACCGGAGCGTTCTGTAAGGGAAGCATCATCGCACGTGCTCCTCTTCAACCGGTTGCGCGTTCCGTAAGTCTTCAGAAGCAGTCGGCCGCTCCGTCACCGCCGGGCCCTGCGCGACAAACCCCACGCCAACCGTGATGAGAATGACCCCGCCCAGCGCTGCCACGAGATCGATCTCATGCAGCCAGAACTTTGCGAACAGCGCGACAATCACATTGCCGAAGGCGGTCGCGGGTAGCACAAACGTCAGATCGGCCCAGGAAAGCGCAGTCAGATAGCTCGCGAAAAATCCAATCAGCAGCGCGATCCCCACCGCAATCCACGGAGTGAACACGGCCGCGATCAGCGTGCCCGGATGCGGCAAGCGAAATCGCCGGCAGGTGCGTCATTCCGCGCGAAAGGCACGTATCGCCCAGCGGCGCGGTCAGTGCCACCAACCCCAGGGTCATCCACTGCTGCGGCGTAAGCCGATGTTGCGCCATGTGAAATGCAGCCCCTTCCGCCGCAAAGGAAGAAGGGCGGACGCAGCGCGCCGCCCTTCGTTTGGTTACAGCGATTCCACTCTTACGCGCCTGCGCCCGCCGCCTGCGGATCGGCCTTCTGGCTGCGCGCCTTCTTCACCATCTTGTTGCGCTGTGAGCGCAGCTTGAGGAACGCCTTGGCTTCAACATACAGGCGCGGCACGTCGCGGTTGATGATGGCTTTCCACACCACGCGGAACGCCGCCTTGGGACGGAAGTAGTACTCGTCGTAGAAGCGGTGCACCATCTCCATCACGTAGTCGACGGGCAGGCCGGGATACTCGATGTGCGCCATCTGGTGGCCGCCGCCGTCTTCCATCTTCTCGTTGGTGATGAAGCCGTTGCTCTTGGCGAACTCGTAGAACTCGGTGCCGGGATACGCGTGGGCGATCGAAACCTGGATGGTTTCGCAATCCAGCGTCTTGGCGAAGTTGATTGTGTTGCGGATCGACTCCTTCGTTTCGCCGGGCAGTCCGAGAATGAAGTCGCCGTGAACCACCAGGCCGAGGTCGTTGCAATCCTTCGCGAAGGCGCGCGCGCGCTCGACGGTGGCGCCCTTCTTGATGTTCTTGAGAATCTGCGGATCGCCCGACTCGAAGCCGACGATGAGCAGGCGGCATCCCGCGTCCTTCATGGCCTTCAACGCCTCGCGGTCGGTGGTCACGCGCGAAGTGCAGCTCCAGGTCAGGTTCAGCGGCTTGAGCTTTTCGCACAGCTCAATCGTGCGCTGCTTCTGGATGTTGAACGTGTCGTCGTCGAAGAAGAACTCCTTCACGTGCGGGAAGTTCTCCTTGGCCCACTTGAGTTCGGCGGCCACATCGTCTGTCGAGCGCTTGCGCCACGCGTGTCCGCTGAGCGTCTGCGGCCACAGGCAGAAGGTGCACTGCGCCGGGCAGCCGCGCGTGGAGTAGAGCGCGATGTACGGGTGCAGCAGGAACGGGACGTTGTACTTGCGTCACGTCCATGTCGCGCTTGTAGATCTTCGTGGCCCACGGCATCGCGTCGAGGTCTCTCCACCTGCGGGCGATCGGGGTTGTGGATGATCTTGCCATCCTGCTTGTAGCTGATGCCCAGGATCTCGCTGAGCGGCTTGCCCTGCGCAAACTCAACCACTGAGTAGTCGAACTCGCGGCGGCAGATAAAGTCGAGCGTCGGAGCACTCGTTCAGCGCGCGCTCGGGGTCAGTGGTCACCGGCGGGCCAACGAAGGCCACGCGGATCGAGGGATTCGCGGCCTTGATGGCCTCGGCCAGGCGCTGATCGCCTTCCCAGCCCACCGTCGATGTGAAGAGAACGAGGAACTCGTAGTCCTTGCAGATCTTGATCGTCTCTTCGGCCGACACGTGATGCGGCGGCGCGTCCAGCAGGCGCGAGCCCTCCAGCATGCCCGCGGGGTAAGCGAGCCAAACCGGGTACCAGTACGACTCAATCTCGCGCGTCGCCGGCCAACGCGAGCTGGCGCCACCATCAAAGTTCTCGAATGAAGGTGGGTTGAGGAAGATGGTTTTCAAAGGCATTGACATCACCTTTAATTCTAACATTGAGCAAGTTTTTCAACCTTGCTGACGATGGATAAGTGGCCTATTTTGTATGGACTTGACTCAGCCAGTCCTGCATATGACCCAGGGCCCGGAGCAATCCGAGCCTCGCCTTGGCCAGATTCAGGTCTGATTCCTGCGCATCCTCATATTTCTGCCGCTCGTCAATCAGTGCAAGCTGCTCCTGAATTGGAGACATCTGGGGCTGCGCGCCGGGGCCAGCTCCCGCTCCGTTGCCGCTCTGCATCTGGGTCTGCACGGTCTTCAGATCATCGGCCGCGATCTGCTGTTTCAGACTCGCCACCTCGGCCTGGGCCAGCAGTTCTCGCAGCGTGCCGGTCAACTCGGCAATCTGCACGTCATTCTGGCGCTCGGCCTGTTCGGCCTCCGCGGTTGCACGCAGCGCATCGGCGGCCGATTCGCGGCCCTTGGCGCGGTGCACCATGTCGAACAGCGGCACCTGCACGTTGAATCCCGAGGCGAAGTTGTTGGCCGGCAGCGGCTCCGCGAAGAACTTGTTTACTTCGTTCAAAATTGTGGTGTTGCGGTTGTACTGCGCAAAGAAGCTCAGCGTCGGGATGTAGTTCGTCTGCTTGTCGCCGGTCGCCTGCTGGGCCCTTGAGCGCGCCACCAGACGGGCAGCCTCAATGCCATAAAGTGTGTTCGGCCGTAGCTCGCCGCTGATCTGCGGGATCTCCGGAATACTGCCATGATCGACCGAGATCGCCCCCTCCGGCAACCCCGTGAGCGTTGCCAATAGCTTTGAGAGCGTGGCGGCGCGCGTCTCGAGGTGCAGGCGCGACAACTTGAGATTGGCAGCCGTGAGCTTCGCCACCAATAGAGAGTGGAGGGGATCGACTCCGGCCTCGCTGCGCTGCTGTTCAATCTCGGCGAGCCGGTTGGCGAATTCCTCCTGCTGCCTGGCTGCCGCGAGCTCCGTGTTCACCGTGTCGAGCTCAATGTAGGCGTTGCTGGTGTCAAGCACGACCTGTTCGCGGGCATCTTTCAGCCGCGCTTCCGCCGCGCGCCATCCACTGCGCGCCGCACCCATGTAGTTCTTTTGCGGAATGCTGAACACCAGCGATTCCACGGTCATCGTATAGATAGAGGGCGGCTGGCCCGTGAATCCGACGGATGGGAACGCGGGAATCCCGGTACCGAAGTTCACCGACGGGATATAAGCGTCTCTGCTCTGCTCGAAGGCGGCCTGCGCTTTGGCGACATCGGCCTGTGCCATCTTCACCGCCGCGCTGTTGCTCTGCGCCAGGTCCACCACCGTCTTCAACGACACCTGGGCTTGACACGCAACCGCGCAGATCAGCGCCGCCGCGATCGTCAATGGCCGGCTGAATCGAGCCAACGGATTGTTCTTCTTCAAATCCATGAGTCCGGTCAAATCTTCAAGTCCTGTGCGGGTCTGTAGCTGCTGGCCAGCGCCAGCGCCGCGGTGCGCTCCCGTGCCGCGCCTGCCGCGTCGGCTGACTGCGAGTAAAGCCGCGCCAGCCATGTGTGGGCCACGAATGCCGGAGCCTCCTCCGTCTGATTGCTCGATGCCAGATACTCCTGCAGCATTTTGATCGCAAGGGCCGGATTTCGGTTTACCTTGATCAGCACCGACGCCCCGTTGAAGAGAGCTACGGCTGAGTGCTGCCGGTCGCGGTCCGCTGCGGCCTTCCCGTTCTGCAGGGCGATCTCCATCTCCTGGAACTGCTTGTTGCGGCGGAAGAAGCTGGCCAGGCGCATCCACTGGAACGCCGGGTGGGCGCTTGCCGCGATCGCTTGCCTGAACTCGCGCTCGGCGGTGACATAGTCGTGGTTCTCCTGCGCAATCGACGCCCGAAGCTCATGGGCCCGCGCGGCGTCGATCTTGTCGAGCTGCACCGCTACACCTTGCGCCTTCGCCGTTCCGCCGCCCACTACGCCGGGAGCGGAATAGTAGAACTCTCCCAGATCCGCCAGCGCCTCCGCATTCCGCGGATTCAACTGCACTGCCTGCTCGAACTCGCCACGTGCGCGCTTGGCAAGGCTATATGCGCTCACAAACGAAGCATTATCCGCGCGCTCGCCCAGCACCCGGCCCAGCCACAGGTGGTTCATCGAGTTCTGCCAATCGAGCGCCACGGCCTTTTCACACTCCGGCTGCGCCGGGTCCCATTGCTCCAGCGCGAACAGTACCCGGCAGCGAATGCCATGCGCCTCCGCGGAGTTTGCCTCGGGCCCGGCAAGCGAACCCAGAATCGAAATTGCCATGTCGGCCTGCCCCGCCTGCAGCGCGGCGTTGGCCTCGCCCAGGCTGCTGCCTGCGGCCTGCACCAGCCCCGTTCCCGCCGTGAAGCACAGCGCGATCGCCGCCAAGATTGCTGGTCCGATTCGCCTCACTTCACTGGCCTGATGGGCATACCTTCCTGCAATGGCTGCCCGCTGATGGAGCCGGTTGCCACCCAGTCGCCCGCATTTAATCCGGAGAGGATTGCCACCTGGTTCAGATTCACCGTCCCATACGTCACTGGCGTGCGCTTTAACTCGTTGTCGATGAGGCGGAACACGAACGACTTGCCATTTTCGACGTGCAGCGCCTCGCGAGGTACGGTCAGCGCGTTCTTCTGGCTCGAAGTGGTGACCGTGACGGTGACGTTGGTGTCCGGCAGCAGACCGTCGGCCTCGTCATCCACCGCGATCAAGACCTCGCCCACGTTGCGCGTGCCGTACTGCGTGACCGTGACGGGAACACGCTCGATGTGCCCCTTCCACACCTCGCCGGGCTTGGCGAGCCACTTGATTACCGCGGGCTGCCCCACGGACAACGCGCCGATCTCCGGCTCGTCGAAGTATGCCCGAACGCGCTCGTGCTTCAGATCGGCCAACTGCACCATCAGCTTGCCATCCTCGACAAAGTCTGTCGGCTTGACGTTCAGCGTATAGATGATGCCGGGAGCCGGCGCGCGCACGGTGGTTTTGTCCTGAACATCGCGGGCCGCCGCCAGAGCCGCCTCGGCGTCGTTCACAGCCGCTTCCGCACGCGCCAGGTCTGCCGGCGCATAGCGGCTTTTCGAACTGCTCTGACTGCCTTCCAAGGTGGCCGTTGCCGACTGCAGCCGCTGCCGCGCCGCCGCCACCTCGCTGGCCGACGCCGCGCCGGACGCCTGAAGCTTTGTCAGCGCATCCAGATCGCGCTGTGCCTCGTCGCGATCAATCTGCGCACGCGTGATTTCAGAGGATGATGCCTGCCGCTCGGCCAGGGTTCCGCCGTGCTGCACGGCTTCAAGCGCCGCCTGCGCTGTCTTCAGTCCGCTCTGGGCGGCAGCCACGCGCGCTCGCGCCTGGATGTCGTCGAGCGCCACCATCAGCTTTCCGGCCGTTACCTGGTCGCCCGTCTGCACATGAACCGACTTCACCGTGGTGGAGAGCGGGCTGAAGATCTGGTAGGGCATCTCCGGCTCCACGCGCCCGTTGGTGCTGATGGTGCTCTCCAGGGACTGATGCGCCGCTTCAACCACGCGCACCTCAAGGCGCTCGCGCGTGAGCGATCGCACCGCGAAGAAAACCAGGATGAGGATGACGGCGGCGCCCAGCCAAACCCAGCGCCAATCCAGTTGCTTGCTCTCTTTAGCCATTCGGAAGCCTAGGTCAGTATATAGGACACGCAAGTGCGGTCTAAGATGCGTGAAAATCCATGCAACAACGCAAGTTGGCCCAAATATCTACCCAATTCGTACAATAGGAATATGGCAACAAACGAACCCCGCTACACCGACGATCACGCCCAGGCCGGACTCGACTTCGCCTTCCCCGCGATCGAGACATGGAAGAACCAGTTCCCCGGCTACGAGATCGAGATCGACGACCCCGAACTTACCTCAGTCTGCCCCAAGACCGGCCTCCCCGACTTCGGCGTGCTCCTCATCCGCTACATGCCCCGTGAGCGCTGCCTCGAGCTCAAATCGCTCAAGGAATACCTGTTCTGCTATCGCAACCTGGGGATCTTCCAGGAGAACATCGTCAACCAGGTGCTGGAAGACATCGTGAAGGCGACAGACCCCGTCTGGGCCGAAGTCAAAGGCGTCTTCCGTCCCCGCGGCGGCATCGGCACTACGGTCGTCGCGAAGTGGCCCAGGCCCAAAGACTGACAGATGAGCCGAGCTGCATCGCCGCAGACGTCTCCGGAGTTCCGCGCAAGCTTGTTGCATCGTCGCGACTCAATCTGAAAACAGGTCTTGGTATATGGCCATGCGACCGATATCCTGATCGCGCGTGTCTACCCTCACTCAACCCGTCCAGCGCTCTCGCTTCAGCCCGGCGGTCGTTACACTGAGCCTTCTCGTCTGCCTCAACCTGCTCAACTACATCGACCGCTATATCCTGCCCGGGACCCAGTCGCTCATCCAGAAGGAGTTCGGCTGGAGCGACGAAAAGTTCGGCTTGCTCACCACGGCGATGTTCGTCGTTTACATGATTTGCGCTCCGCTGACCGGCTGGCTCGGCGACCGCGTCAGCCGCAAGCCGCTCATCGTGGGCGGCGCAATCCTCTGGAGCATCCTCACCCTCTCCACGGCCTGGGTGCACGACTACCGGAGCATGTTCGTTCGCCACGCGTTGGTCGGAGTGGGCGAGGCCTCGTTCGGCATCTTCGCACCGGCGGTGATCTCTGACTTCTTTGACGAGAGGGCCCGCAACCGAATCCTGTCCATCTTCTACCTGGCGATTCCAGTGGGGGCCGCCATCGGATACACGTCCGGCGGCGTGCTGGGCAGCATGTTCAACTGGCGGACGCCTTTCTTTGTCTGCGCCATCCCCGGCCTCGTCATCGCGGTTCTCTACTGGATCTTCGGACGCGAGCCCCAGCGCGGCGCCAGCGATCGCGTCAAAGCCACCGCTGACCGCTCCACCTTCTCCGGGCTCTTCAAGAACCGGGCATTTCTCACCGCCACCTTCGGACTGGCCATGCTGACCTTTGCCATGGGCGGCATCTCCAACTGGATCGCCGTGTTCCTCGAACGGTTCGCCGGGTTGACGACGGCGCAGGCGGGAACCTGGGTCGGCGCCATCACGGTGATCGACGGCATCGCCGGAACCGCCGTGGGCGGATTCATCGCCCAGCGCTGGCTGAAGACAAACCACAAGGCGCTCTATCTGCTGTCGTTCTGGAGCGTGGTGCTCACCATCCCCTTTGGCGCGCTGGTGTTCTTTGGTCCGCGATCCTGGGCGCTGCCATCTCTGTTCGCCGCTGAATTCTTCCTCTTCCTCAACACCGGCCCTCTAAACGCGGCCATCGTCAACTCCGTGTCGGCCCCGGTCCGCGCGACGGCCATCTCCGTGAATCTGTTCTGCATTCACTTCTTCGGCGATACCTTCTCCCCGGCCATCATCGGCGCGGTCTCTGACCGCAGTAACCTGCGCCTGGCCCTGGGCGTAACGCTGGTTTCGCTGATTGCGTCAGCCATCATTCTGGGTACTGGCGCGCGCTTCGCTCCGCGGCTGGAGGAGAGTCCGGCTTAGTCCGTCCTCTTTTGTTGTGCATTGCGTGGGGCCCAGAGTGATGACAGGGCTTGTCGGCCAAAGCAAGCTGAGAGGGGCTCGGGAGCTTAGCAGGGGCTCAAGCCCGGCTCTTTAGGATGAGCGGCTTATCGGCCCGGCTGAAGCCGTGCCCTTGTTACAAAGCCTGCAGGATCGAGTTTTTCAGCGAGCTGTCCCAGTCGTGCCAAGGGGCTGACGGCGTTTTGGCGGCGGTTTGCATCCAAACATTGGAAGCAGTGTTTCCGAAGTTCGCCTATGCTCTCCCAAAAATTGCGCAATTCGCTTTGTTTGTTGGCTCTTGCCGCCTTGGTGCTGGCTGTTCCGCGGCTGTGCCCGTTGATTGCCCAGAGTCCTGTGCAGGCTGCACCGGGGCTCCAGAACCCGACCAGGCCTGAGGTTCAGCCGCCGCTGGATCAGGACCGCGATCCGATTCCGTCGCCGGACCTTGTGGCGCCGGAGAAGGAGACGGCCGGGACCGCGACGTCTGCGGGCGGCAACCAGATCACGAAGAAGTCTGAAGGCGTCTACACGATGCACGAGGACGTGGACGAAGTGCTGTTGAACTGCACGGTTGTGGATGAGAAGGGGCGGCCAGTGCTGGGCCTGAGCCGCAACGACTTCCACGTGTGGGAGGACGGGGTTCCGCAGGCGACGAGTTCGTTCATGCACCAGGACCTGCCGGTGGCGATGGGCATCCTGATCGACAGCTCGGGGTCGATGCTGGACAAACGGTCGGCGGTGGATGCGGCGGCGAACAAGCTGCTGGCGGAGTCGCATCCGAGGAGCACGGCGTTTGTGGTGAACTTCAACGAGAGAGCCTTTCTCGACCAGGGGTTCACGGTGGATCGGGTGGCCCTGCGGCGGGGAATCGACCACTTTGACGCGCGCGGGGCGACGGCACTGTATGACGCGGTGGCGGCGTCTGCGGATGAGTTGTCGCATCATGCGAAGCAGCCAAAACAGGTCCTGCTGATTGTGACGGATGGCGCGGATAATGCGTCGCGGCTGGCGCTGGAGGAGGCGATCCGGCGGGTGCAAAACCTGGGCGGGCCGGTGGTGTACACGATCGGGCTGCTGTACGACGCGGAGAAGAAGGAAGCGCAGAAGGCACGCAACGATCTGGAGATGCTGTCGGCGGAGACCGGCGGGCTGGCCTATTTTCCGAAGTCGCTGAGCGATGTGGACGAGATTGCATCGGAGGTGGCGCGCGATATCAGAAACCAGTACACGGTGGGATATCACTCGACCAAGTCGGCGACGCTGGGAGGATATCGCACGGTGCACGTGGAGGCATCGGCGCCGGGGTATAAGCATCTGATTGTGCGCACGCGCCGCGGATACTTTGCAAAGGCGGGACAGCGGAACAGCATGACCGCGCAGAAGGTGAGCGCGGTGGCTTCGCCGCAGCCTTAAAAGTGATTCTGCGAAAGACGAGGGCCGGTCTCCTGATGGAGGCCGGCCCTTTGGTTTTGGAGCTGAAGGGTTAGAAGTGGAGTTTTGCGGCGATCTGGACGGCGCGGCCGGGAGACGGGTCGCTGTTGGGATCGGCCGAGTGCACAACGCTGGTGACCTGTCCGAAGCTGCCGCTGTTGAAGTTGCCGCTGGGATTGGCAAAGTTGGCGTGGTTGAAGGCGTTGAAGGCTTCGAGCCGCAACTGCGCGTAGCGGGTGCGGTCGGCGTTGAGGTAGAAATCTTTCGAGAGCTGCAGGTTGGTGTAGTTGAAGCCGGGGCCATGGAAGAAGTTGCGCGGTGTGTTGCCGAAGGTCCCCACAGGTTCGGGGGAGAACTGCGATTTGTCGAAGTACTGCCGGCTGTTGCGAACGTCAGGCGAGCCGAGATGGAAGTCGGACAACTGGGGAACGTCGGGGCAGCCGAAGTAGCTGTAGCCGTCGCACCACATGGAGCGGGCGCTGGGCTGGTAGATCTCGAGCGGGAAGCCGGACTGCAGGACGGTGATTCCGCCGATGTGCCAGCCGGTGAGCGATTGGCGCAGGATGGCGTTTGCGTTGAAGGACGCGGGTGTGGGCACCTCGTAGATATACGACGCGGAGACGCGATGGCGTGCGTCGTAGCTGGAGTTGCCGTAGTTGAGCGATTCGAATCCTGGAATGTAGTTGTGGACGCGTCCTTGGCGGCCGGCGGTGTTTTCGTAGCCGGAGCCGTCGTCGAGGGCGTGCGCGTAGGTGTAGGCGAGGGTGAACTGCAGTCCGTGCGACGGCGCCTGCACCAGACTGGCCTGGAGCGCGTTGTAGCTGGAGTGGCCGGCGGTGTTTTGTTCGGCAACCGAGACGTAGTAGGGGGTGCCGAAGGGTAATCCGTAAGGATTGCCGGGCACGGTTGCGGGCTGCGCTGTGTATTGCGGGAAGAAGAGGTGAATGGCGCTTTTGTAGGCGGCGCACATGGAGTCGGCAAGGCAAGCCTGGTGGCCGGCGGGCGTGATGTTGTCGCCCTCGTACCAGGTGGCAAGGTTGCGGCCGACGGAACCGACATAGCCGAGCTGCGCTACGCGGCGTGAACCGAGCGCGCGTTGCACGTTGACGTTGAAGTTGTAGGCGTAAGGCACGGAGTAGCTGGGCGAGAAGGCGGCGAGTTGCAGGGGGAGGTAATTCAGCCACTCGATGGAAGTGCCGGCTTGAGGATGCGCGTAGGGGAACGGATTGGCCATGGAGCCGTGACCGGCGACATCGGCAAACGGATTGTCGAATGCGGGGCTGGCGCCGAATGCGGATGCGCCGGGCGAGATGTACATGAACGGCGGGTCCTGGAGATTCTGCAGCGACTGCTCTTCCTGGTCGCGGTTGTAGTAGACGCCGAAGCCGGCGCGGAGGGAGAGCTCATGCGCGCCTGGTGTGCCGGTGAGGATCGCGGGTCCGGCAGACGGAGACCAGGCAAAGCCGAAGCGCGGCGAGAAGTGGTTGTAGTGAGTGGTGGGAGAGCCGGCAGAGTTGCAACCGGGGTCGCCGGGCCATGCGAGGCCTGGAGGTCCGCCGGCGAATACGTTGGAGGTGGCGGAGGAGTTCTGCCAGCAGACGATGCCGAGGCCGTTGAACTGCGTGTTGCGATAGGGTGTTTCGACGTCCCAGGCGAGGCCGTAGTTGAGGTTCAAGTCGGGCGAGAGCTTCCAGGTGTCCTGCGCGTAGAGGAAGCCTTCCGATGCAACGGCATGGATGAATCCGTTGTTGGTCTGGTAGTAGAGGTCGGGGATGCCGAGGGCGAAGTCGATGAGCGGGTCGCCGGAGCTGTAGGGGCCGCCGCCGGCTGCTCCACCCTGGAACATGAAGAAGCCGTTGTTGTAGACGTCGTAAGGATTGCGTACGCGGAACTCTTCGTATTGCGCGCCGAACTTGAAGGAGTGGCCGTTGCGGATCCAGGTAAAGTTATCCGCGAAATTCATATTGGTGTTGAGGCGGGGCTGCGGACCCTGCGAGCTGAAGCCGAGATTGAAGTAGCTGCCGATGGCCATGTAGGGCAGGCCCGATTCAGGATCCTGCGGAGTGATCTGGAACCCGGCGGAGCTGGGCTTGACGACGTCGGCGGGGCTCACGGCTCCATAGGGGTTGCGGTAGTAAGAGCCGCGCAGTTCATGCAGCATGTTAGCGCCGAAGGCATGCGTCCACGACACGCTGAAGAGCTTGAAGTGGTCGGCCTGCAGCGAGCCGAAGCCGGGGAAGCTGCCGCCGCCGAAGCTCAGGGTGGAAGTGCCGGGGCTGGATTCAAAGAGGCTGGATGCCCAGAAGCTGTCGCGCTGGTTTGGGGTGTAATCGATGCGAATGATGCCCTGGTCCTGCGCGTTGGAGTTGACGGCGTTGAAGTTTGCGTAGTCGACTCCGTCGACAGACTGGTTGGCGGGCAGAACGTATGTGCCGACGAGGTTGCGGGCGATAGGACTCCACTGCGATTGCGGGATTTCGATCTTGCCGCTGGAGAAGCAGGAGGCCCAGGTGGTGGGGTGGTCGCCGCCCGCGACGCATGAGCCGATGTTGAACGGGATGGGATTGGCGGTGAGGCCGTCGCTGTTGGGCCCGCCGGTGGCGAAGTTGATGTCGGAGGTGAAGCGGCCGGCAAACTGATCGCCGCTCAACGTGGTTTGCAGAACGGTTTGCGCGGTGCGGTTGCGAAGGCCCTGGTAGGCAGTGAAGAAGAAGAGCTTGTTGCGGACGATGGGGCCGCCGAATGTTCCGCCGTAGACGTTCTGATGGAAGACGGGGCGGGTCTTCGAGAAGTAGTCGCCGTTGTTGAGGAAGGTGTCGCGATAGAACTCGAAGGCGCTGCCGTGGAAGTTGTTGGCGCCGGAGTTGAGGATCTGATTGACGACGGCTCCGGAGTTACGCGAGAACTGAGCGTTCATGGTGCTGGTGACGATGTTCTCTTCGGCGAGCGCGTCAGGGTTGACGTGCATGCCCTGGCGCTGCAGCATGGGGTCGTTGATGTCGACGCCATCGATCATGTAGGAGTTTTGCGCCGTCTGGCTGCCGTTGCTGGCGAAGGTGCCGAAGCGGTCAGAGGACTCGACCACGCCGGGCTCGAGCTTGTGCAGTCCGGAGGCATCGCGGCCGAGCAGCGGCAGATCCTGTATCTGCGTGGCGGTAACGATCTGCTGGAGCTGGGTGTTGGCGGTCTCGACCTGCAGTGCGCCGGCTACCACCTCGACGGTTTGCGAGGTGACGCCGATGGCGAGGATGGCGTCGACCTGGCGATTGTCATTGACGTTCAGCACGAGCCTGGTGGAGGAGAAGGTCTGGAAGCCGTCGGCAACAATGGTGACGGTGTAAGGGCCGCCTGCGGCAAGCTGCGGAAAGACGTAGTAGCCGGCCCGGTCGGTAGGCCGCGCTGCGGCGATGCCGGTGCTGGTATTGAGAACGGTTACGGTGGCTCCGGAGATCACCGCGCCCGTGGCATCCGTCACTGTGCCGTGCAGGGCCGCGTAGAGATCGTCGCCGAAACCGGGGCGCGCGGAGACGGCGATCATCAACAGAAGAAGGGCGAAGAACCGGGTGAGGCGAGGCATGGCAATCTCCTGAGGTGTTTATCGGAAGAATCGGACAGGAGTTGAATGGCCGTGCCTTGCAAGGGGTTAGCGGGGCCGATAGTCTTTGTAGAGCAACACTGATTCGCAAGTGGAAAGAAGTCATATGGATGTCTTAAAACGGCTCTTCGAGCAGAAGTTTCGCGTAGAGGCGGAACAGGCAAGGCCGCTCCAAGGGCAACTGGGCGGCTCAGGGCGCGCGATTGTAAGGCTGAGCGGCGGCGGGTTCAGGGCGATCGGGATTCAGTATGCGGTGCGCGAGGAGAACATCGCGTTTCTTGAGTTCACGAAGCATTTCAGGCGGCATGGATTGCCGGTGCCGGAGATCTATGGCGAGGCGCTGAACGAGGGCGCATACCTGCTGGAGGACCTGGGCGATACGACGCTGTTCGATTTTCTGAATGACCAATCGCGACGGAGATGCGATTGCGCCGGAGGCAGTGGAGGCTTATCGCAAGGTGGTGGCGGTGTTGCCGCGGTTTCAGATCGAGGCCGGCCGCGATCTGAATTACAAGGTGTGCTATCCGCGGGCGAGTTTCGACCGGCAGTCGATTGCGTGGGACCTGAATTATTTCAAGTACTACTTTCTGCGGCTGGCGGGGATTCCATTCAGCGAGCAGGCGCTGGAGCACGACTTCGGGCGGCTGACGAAGTTTCTGCTGGCGGCGCCGCGCGACTATTTTCTGTATCGCGATTTTCAGTCGCGCAACGTGATGCTGCGCGAGGGGCTGCCGTATTTTCTGGATTACCAGGGCGGACGCAAGGGCGCGCTGCAGTATGACATTGCGTCGCTGCTGTATGACGGCAAGGCCGATCTGCCGCCGGCGCTGCGGCAGGAACTGCTGGACTACTACCTGGATTGCGTTGCGAATTACGGCATCGATCGCGAGGCATTCATGGAGCACTACTACGCGTTTGTGTATGTGCGGATCATGCAGGCGCTGGGCGCGTATGGGTTCCGCGGATTTTATGAACGCAAGCCGCATTTTCTGCAGAGCGTGCCGTATGCGCTGAAGAATCTGCGCTGGCTGGCGCACAACGTGCAGTTGCCGATTGCGCTGCCGGCGCTGATGGAGGCGTTCCAGGGGATGCTGGGATCGGAGAAGCTGCAGGCGCTGGCGGCACAAGCGGATACGCTGAAGGTGCAAGATTTTCAGCTTCTCGTTTCATCGCGAGATGCCGGCGGATGACTCAGGCAATGGCGGCGGATTTGTGTTCGATGCGCGGTGTTTGCCGAATCCCGGACGGGAAGAGCGGTTCAAGCCACTGACGGGAAAAGACGATCCGGTGAAGGATTATCTGAACCAGCAGGAGAGCGTGCACCGCTTCTTCGCCAGCGCGTCGACGCTGGTGGATGCGAGCGTGGCGACCTATCAGAAGCGCGGGTTCAAGAGCCTGATGGTGTCGTTCGGATGCACGGGCGGGCAGCACCGGTCAGTGTTTCTGGCGGAGCAGATGGCGAAGCACTTGCGCGCGAACGGCGGCGTGGACGTGACGCTCGGCACATCGAGTTGGAGAAGATGGGCAAATGAAAGCCATGGTGCTGGCTGCGGGACTGGGTACACGGCTGCGTCCGCTGACCGACGATCGGCCGAAGGCGCTGGTGGAAGTGGGCGGGCGCACGATGCTGGAGATCACGTTGGAGCGGCTGCGGGCGTTCGGAGTGCGCGAGGCGATTGTCAACGTGCATCACTACGCGGACATGGTGATCGAGTATCTGCGCGCGCATGAGAACTTCGGGATGCGGATTGAAGTGTCGCGCGAAGAGGAACTGCTGGATACGGGCGGCGGGTTGAAGAAGGCGGCGTGGTTCTTTCTCGAAGACGGAGTGAACGAGCCGTTTCTCGTCCATAACGTGGATGTGGTGAGCACGATCGATCTGGCGCAGCTGGTGCGTGCGCATAACGATCGTCAGGCGCTGGCGACGCTGGCGGTGCAGGATCGGGCTACGTCAAGGTATTTGCTGTTCGATGGGGAAGGGCAGTTGTGCGGACGGCGGGCGGGACTGGATGGAACGCCTGAGATGGTGCGGGATTGCGTGGATGCGCGGGCGCTGGCGTTTGCAGGGATTCATGTTCTTTCGCCGCGGCTGCTGACGAGGATGAGCGAAGAGGGAGCGTTCTCGATCATCGCGCACGTATCTGCGGCTGGCGGGCGAGGGCGAGAGAGTGCTGGCGTTTCGCGCGGATGAGTATCAGTGGCGCGATTTGGGAAGGCCGGAAAGCGTGGCGGCAGCGGGGCGGGAGTTAATAGGCGAGCAAACGATAAAAGCAGATTCCCTTCGGGAATGACAGCCAGTACAAACAGGAAGGCAAGTAAAAGAGGAGCCGCGAACAGGCTCCTCTTTTTGTTTTGCGCAAGCGTGGGGATCAATGGAGGTGGAAGTCGACGTCGATGACGATCTGGACGGCGACGGGATGTCCCTGGTACATGGCGGGGCGGAATTTGTACAGGCGAACGGCTTCGATGGCTTTCTGATCGAGGCCAAAGCTGGCGTGGCGCGTGACGTGCACGTTCTGCGGATTGCCCTGTGCGTCGACGATGAGCTGAATGGCGACGCTGCCCTGGTAGTTGGCCTGGCGGGCTTCTTCAGTGAATTCGGGTTGTATGGAGTGAAGGACCGCGGGCGCGCTTACGCCGCCGCCGACGCTCATGAGTCCACCGCCGTAACCGCCGCCGCTGCCGGGGCCGGAGCCGATGCCGTGACCCATGCCGAGGCCGCCGCCCGAGCCGGAACCGAAGCCCGAACCGCTGCCTCTGCCCTGCGAAGCGAGTGCGATCTGAGGAGAGTTCGACAGACCCAGGTTGGGCATGTTGGGGTTCTCCGGCATCTTGATGATCTCAGTCGGCTCCACCGCGAGCTTGGGATTGTCGACCTTGAGGATTTGCGGAGCGACAAGGGTCCGTTGCGCGACGATCTTGGGCGGATTGCCCCTGGTGGGTTCGATGACCTCATGATTGCCACCGCCGCCACCACCGCCCATTTTGGGCGCGACGGGGAGGATCTTGGGAGGCGGAGGAGGCGCATAGAGCGTGATGTTCACGGGCTGCGTCTTTATCGCGGGAATGAAGGTGCTTTTTGCCTTGATGCCCAGCCACAGCAGAGCGGAGATGGCCACCACGTGAACGACGGCGGAGACCGTTTTCGACGTGGGGTTCTTCTGATAGGTGGCCTGATCGAGACCCATGAAGCGGGGCACCCCGATCATGGCGGCGGCACCGGAGGGCGCCGGAACGAGGCGTGGCATCGGCATCGCGTCAGGGAAGGCCTCTTCCACATCGAACGCGAGGCTGGAGCGGTTGTAGGCGCCGGGTCCCTGAGACCTTCGGCCGGAGCTCTCGACGACGAGCCTGCCGCGCGAACCGGGATTCACTGTTCCATGATTGCTCATATATTTCGTTGCGAGTTGCCCCGCATCCCCCTTCTCTTCAAGCCATGGTTGGCGTCAACAGAAGTTATTGAGTCCAGCCGCCCGGAACGTGCGCGGGCTGCGTGTTGAATGCCGAACTTACCAGATACCTTTGTCGCTGCCCGTGAGCTTCAGACCGACTACGGCGGCGGTGGCCAACCAAGGTAGCAGGCTGAGGCGCGCGCCGTTGTGCAGTTCTCTCTTCTTTAAGATGCCGGCAAGCTGCGATCCGTAAAGTTTTGCCGATTGCGGCATGATGGGCACGCGAATGAAGCCGCGCGCATAAAAAGTGGCGTCGCCGCCGAAACGTGCCGATGACGTGACCAACTCCGGCAATTTAACTGGCGTGCCGCGATACTTCCTCACGTAGTCGGAGACGATGGCGAGGTATGTGGCCGTGCCTTCCCATATGTCGGCCCGGCTTGCCGCGTCGTGCAGATCGAGAAAATCGAGGCCGTCCTTCTCTACGAGCGCCGCACTGTCGATGACGTCGCAGAGGCGGAAGTAGAAATGGCGATACATGCGCTGCAGAGTCGAGATGAGCAGGCGGTCTGACTTGGAGGTCACGCGGAAACTGCGGCCGGCGACTTCCAGGATGCGGGTGCGGCGCATGAGCGAGGAGGCGATGGTGCTCTGTTCGCCGGTCTGCCCGAGGCGGCCAACGTGAATCTCGACGGATTCGGGCAGGCCGGGGATCTCGAAGTTCCACTTGCAGGCGAGACGATCACCCCAGCTACGGGCAGAGACGCGGGCATTGAAGCGGCAGGCCATCAGATTGACGACGTCTTCGGGCTTCGCGTTGGTGTACAGGTCGAGATCGCTGCCGAGATCGGGCCAGTGATCGAGCGACTTGATTACGGTGACGTCGTGACCGTGCTCCTCGAACGCGCGGCAGATATCGTGCAGGAAGGGGATGGCGTTGTTGATGCGCTCCTGTTCGGCGGCGAGGGCGTCGAGAGGCCACTGGGCGCGAACCTGGTCGCCGGCGGAGCGGACCAAATCGAGAAAGACGGCCATTCCACGGATGACGACATGATTGAGATTAGCCAGGGTCAACAGGTCATCAAATTCCTCGCGCGAGAGGGAGGCAAGGTCTTCCCGCAGTTCCTCCAGCATCCATGAAGACGAGGGATCGCCGTTTTCCGGAGCGAGCAGAAGCCTCGAGAGAAGAGTCATTGAGTTATGGGACGGAATTCGCGGAGTTGTGTTCATGTCTAAATAGCCTTGAGTTACTGCGGATTCTGTTGCTCGTTCGGCTGGCCGTTCGGAGGATTTGCATCCGGCTTTATTTCAGGAGTTGACTCGGGAGTTCCGCCTCGCGGAGTCAGTTCAACCGGGGCGCCCTGACGCTTGCGCTGTTGGCTGTAGACATCAAGCGCGCTGTCAACCTTCTGATTGCTGTCGTTCGCGACGATAGCGAGAGCCTGTCCTTGCGCATAGAGTTTGGTTGCGAGCCACACTTTGGCATTCGAGTTATCGGCGCGGCGGGCTTTCTCGTAGAAGTACTGGGCGGTTTCAAGATCGCCTTCGCGCTCGGCGACGTATCCGCGATTGTTGAGCGAGAAGGCGCTGGTGGGATCGAGCGCGTAGGCGTGGAGGAAGTCTTCGCGCGCCGCGGCCCAGTTGTTGGCATTCTCCTCGCGCACGCCGCGGAGCGTGTACATGACCGCTTTGCTTTCGGTCATGTCGCCGGACTCCATCCTGCGCTGCAACATTTTCGCGCTGGTGCGGGCCATATTGGTGACAGATTTCCCGCGCCACGACTTGTCGAGCGTGATGGCCGCGGGCTCTTTCGATTGGCCCGCCGCCGCCTGCTGGTAATAGCGGAGAGCCGCGTCGAGGTCGGAGATGGATTCACTGGCGACGCCGAGATTGTTGAGTGTGAAGGGATTCTGAGGATCGAGCGCGAGAGCCTGCTTGAGCAGGTCGATGGCTTCGAAGTTGCGTTGCTGCTGCAGCATGCGCATGGCTTCGATGTTCATGCGATTGACGCGCATGGTGCGGTCTTGCAAGTCGACAAGGGCGGCCTTCATGGGCTGTCCCTGCAGGTGCTTTTGACTGCTGACGTCGATGTTGGCGTCGCTGCCCTGCTCGGCGGCGAGTTCATAGAACTTGTGCGCGCGCTCAAGCTGGCCCTGCACCTCAGAGATGTAGCCAAGGTTATTCAGCGTGAATGGGTCGGCCGGATCGTACAGGTATGCCTTATAGAAGAGAGACTGCGCCTTGTCATATTGATGGTGCTTGACGGCTTCAACGCCTTCACGATTCAGGCGTTGCACCGGACTCATCCGGCTGCGGAGGGGAATCATGATGGTGCGGCCGTCACTTGCCCAGGCAGCGGGAAGCGCACTGATGGCAACAAGTGCAATGACAGCGCCCAGCGTAAATGAAGTCTTATGCATTGTGCTGAACGAATTCCCTTCGAGATAAGCCCCAAGAGACCCTCAGAAATATTTGGGCACGTTTGTTTAGATGCGCCTGAGGGAAGGGTGTTGCTCCCGCCACGAAATAGGGATGGGACAGACCACCGGGAGTGTCTCAACGCCATCAAATTAGATGTCTAACCAGATTTCTTCTACAGCAAGGTGTGCTCATATGGAACCAGTTCTCGTAATGGCGATGCTTGGGGGCGTCTTTCTCAGCCAGTCGTCGGCCGCGACGGCGCCAAGCCAGGCTGCGATGTCTGCATCCTCAGTTCGAACGGAAACCACTGCGGCCCGCTTAACCGATGTCCCTGCCATGCCGAAGGGGAAAAGCACGGTTATGGGTGGATCGATTAAAGACGTCGACCAGGTGCGCGACCGGTTTGTGCTGAATGTGTATGGCGAGAAGCCGATGCGGGTGCTGTATGACGAGCGCACGCAGGTGTTTCGCGACGGCAAGCGGATTTCGCTACGCGACCTGGAGCCATCGGCGCACGCGTCCGTACAGACGACCCTCGATGGCGCGAGTATCTTTGCGGTTAGCGTGCACATCCTGTCTGCGCAGCCATCGGGCGATTACCAGGGGCGTGTAAAGAGCTACGATCCGGGGACGGGCGAACTGACGCTGACGTCTTCGGCGAGCCGCGAGCCGTTTCGCATACAGGTGACAAATCAGACATCGTTCAAGCGAGAAGGGCAGTCGGCGTTTTCGTCTGTGCAGTCGAGCGCCAACGACCTGGTTCCTGGATCTCTGGTTTCGGTCCAGTTCGCTTCCAATAACAAAGGACGGGGAACCGCGCAGGAGATATCGGTGCTGGCGGCGCCGGGCGCGACCTTCATCTTCAGCGGGACGTTGTCGGCGCTCGATATGCATGCGGGCGCGTTGACGCTGGTAGATGCGAAGACGGATCAGGGGTATCAGATATTCTTCGATCCGACGCATCGATCGGCCGAGAGCCTGCGCACCGGACAGCGGGTGCGTATCTCCGCGGACTACGACGGGAAGAGGTATGTAGCGACCGAGATTTCGGTCGAGTAGATTTCGGTTGGGAGTGTTGGCCCGGTCGCATGTGCGGCCGGGCTTTTTCTTTGCGCGTGAGAGATGGTGGCGCGGCGGAGAAGGCCTCGATTGTTGCTTCTGCTGCGGGTTTGCGTATCCGGCGGGTCTCGAATTCGCATTGCCCCTCCGGGGCTTCGGAGTCTCTAATAGGCATCCTACCCAGGACTTCGTCCTGGGATATTCTCGTGCCGTCCCTCCGGGACTAAGCCGTGCCTCCCGGGACCAAGATGTGGCGCCGGGGGACTAGGACCTGGCTCACGAGTTATTGACGCGGCGCTTAGAACTAAGCCGTAGCCCCCGGGAGTTGTGACGCGGCGGGCACAGAAGAAAACCGGCGGCCGAAGCCGCCGGTTCTATTTGTGCGCGAGTTGTGGAGTTACTGCATGCTTTGCGGGGTGCAGGGATCATAGCCGAGCGAACCGCTGGTGACGGGTGCGGGCGGACTCGGCGGCGTCATCCAGGGGGCGGTGGTGAAGTCGAAGAAGTCAAGCAAGTTGGGCTGTGCTGCATCGCGCGGTGTCAGGGGGGTCGCGGAGCTGCCGATGAAGCGAGTCTCGACGAACCTGATGACGGCGGTGTGATCCATGGGGATGTGAGAGACATAGTGTTTGCGTGCGAAGGGAGAGACCACGAAGTCAGGGACGCGGAATCCGAGCTGCGCGGCAAATCCATTCACCGCCGGGGCGTCAGCGGGATTTGCGCCTGGATCCTGTTTGGACAGATCGCAGTGAGTGGTCGGCGTGCCACCGGGCGGAACACATGGTTTGTAATCGTCAGGGTTCACGGCAATGGACGATATGTCGGGAATAGAGCCGAGAGATGAGTCGGTGAAGTCATTGGAGTGGCCGGGCACAGGCGGTACGTGATCGTATGGGCCGCCGCCTTCATCGTAGCTGAGGAAGAATGCGGAACTGCTCCACGACGCGCTCTGCATGAGCGAATTGACGATATTGGCAACCTGGACTTGACCGGTGAGGACAGACTGCCCGGAACCGGGATGTTCGTCATTGTTGCCGTAGCCGGCTTCAATGAACGCGAAGTCAGGCAGCGTGTTGTTGGTGACGTCAGTGAAATACTGCTTGAGCGGAGCAATGTGGTTGGGGTCGATGCAGAAGGAGTTAGTGCTGTCTCCTACCGCGCTGGAGGATTGCGTTGGAGAAGTGCAGGCCGCCCCGGATGGATTCTCATACATGTACTTACCGGAATAGGTGAAGTTGGAGAAGAACGTTGCGGGGAACTGCGAACTGCCGCTGCCACAGTCTTCGGGGTCAGTGCAGAAACCCAGCGTGACGGAGTAGTAGAGCTTCCACGAAACATTGTTCTGGTCGAGTTCCTGGAAGATGGTGGGGATATTGAGCTGGCCCACGCCGTCATTGCCAGGATCCTTCACCAGGCCCTGCGTTGTGCCACCGGAGAATACCGCGATCCGATTGTCGACGCTCTTGCTCGACACGGGGGAGAACCAGCGGTCAGACAGGGCGAACTGCGAGGCCATGTAGTAGTAGTAGTTCAGGAAGTCCTGATCGTAGTAACCCATGGATCGCTGTCCGGCAAGGTCAGTGAACTTGCCGGAGCAGATGGCGCCGTTGGCGGTGCAGCTCTTTGCATAGCCTTCGGCATTGTGAACGAAGCCATCCATGTTGATGGGGCGGGTGGTGAGGAAGTTGTAGCGGTTGACGTCGCCGTAACTGGCAAGCCAGTCGGAACTCATGTCATCGGCGCAGGTGCTCTTGAATTTGAAGAGCGGGTAGAACGTGCCCTCGTCGTCTTCGTTCTTGATGGTGGAGCGCTTGTCGTCGATGCCGTCCACTTCATAATCGACGCCGTCGTCACCGGTGTTGAATCCATTGGCGTGGCGGTATGGGTTCAACATGCCGAAGTAGTTATCGAACGAGTGATTCTCCTGCAGCATGAAAATGACGTGCTGGATGGATTGGAGGTTGCCGGCAGGAATTACGGTGACCTTTGCCGTGGCCGTGGCCGTTCCGCCCGCGCCGGTCGCGGTTGCGGTGTAGGTTGTGTCTGCGGTCGGACTTACTGACTGCGTTCCGCCCGCTGCCGGAAGGTTATAGGAGCTTCCGTCTGAGCCGGTTACCGTTACCTGGGTTGCGTTGGTCGCGGCAACGGTGAGCGTGGAGGACGCGCCTGCGGTGACGGTGCTGGGATTGGCTGTGATGGTGACTGTGGGAGCGACGCCGGAGTTTACCGTGACCGTTGCCGTGGCGGTGACGGAGCCGCTGGCGTTTGTGGCTTTTGCGGTGTAGGTGGTGGTCGAGGCGGGAGTAACTACCTGCGTTCCGCCGGATACGGCCAGCGTGTAGGAAGTGCCGTCGGTACCGGTTACGGTTACCTGCGTGGCATTCGTGGCTGTGACGGTGAGCGTTGAGGACTGTCCAGCGTCAATCGTCGCCGGATCAGCAGTGATGTTCACGGTCGGGCCCGCGGGCGGAATCACCGTCACGGTGGCCGTGGCAGACGCAGATCCGCCGCTGCCGCTTGCGTTGGCGGTATAGTTCGTAGTCACCTTGGGGCTTACTACCTGCGTTCCGCCGCTCGGCTGTAGGGTATAGCTGGACCCATCGCTGCCACTGAGAGTGAGTGTCTTTGCGTTGGTTGCGGTAACCGTCAGAGTCGATGAGTTTCCAGCGTTCATCGAGGTTGGGTTTGCGGTCAGCGTAACGACGGGCTTCGGGCTTTGATTGCCATTGAAGGCCGAGCAGCCGGTGAAGATCGGCAGGATGAATACGGGAAGACACAGAGAGAAAATGCGCCTGATAGACGGAGGGAGGGATTCCTTCGACAAGGTGAACTCCTTAATAATGCCCGGATCGCGATGCAGGAAAGCACGACGACGATTGACCCGACTTCAAAGCCAACTCATGAACAGGATCGCGAGCCGCATGAATGACCCCAGTGTCCCCGCGCATGCTCGCACACTGTTAGATGTGCAGTCGCACGGATACGGATGCTTCCCGGTGAAGCATCCGTGGCGGAAAGCAAACTGCGTGGTGCGGAAGGGTTAGAGATTCGTCAAGGGATCCGAGTCGCCGCTCTCGGCGAGTTCACCCATCGAATCTAGTTCCTCATGTTGCCGCGTAACCACTTTGGGATGGCGTTGCCACTCAGGGGAAGGGCGCGAAACCGCGTCATCGGTGCGAAGAGTGGCAGGGGAAAGCAGAAGGCTGCGGCTGCTGATATCGCGCTTGGCCTTGTTGAGGCGGAACCAGCGCAGGTAATTGTTGACGACGTTCGTAATGGTCATCTCGATGCCGGCCACGAAGTTGTGTTCGGCCATTTCGCGCTCGAGTTCGGGGGAGAGCAGGATCGCGGAGATCTGATCAGCGAGGTCGTTGGCGTTTCCGCACTCATAGAAGCGAATTGCCATGTCTTCATCGGAGGCCATGCCGCGAAAGTCCGGCAGGTCCGCGCTAACAATGGGCACGCCGTACTCGCACGCCTGGTGCGCTGGTCCACTGGATCCGGTGGCGGAATCGTAAGGCAACACAAGAACTGATGTGTTCTGGAACAGCTCGGGGATGTCGTCTTCAGCGACGTAACCTTTGAAGTCGATGGGCAGGTGTTTCGGTTGCGCGGCGCGGATGGATTCCCAGTAGCCGGGCCGCTGATGATGATTGGCGCCGGCGACGACGAGACGCGCGTTGGGGACTCTTTCGAGCACTTTGGGGAAGGCTTCCATCAAGGTTTCGAGGCGTTTATAGGTGCCCCAGTGGCCGATGGCAAGGATGCGTGCGTCGGGATTGCCGCGCTTGCTGAAGTCGGGAGGAGTGGCCGTCGTGGCGAAGGTGCCATGCGTGCCCAGTAGTACGTTCTGCGCGCCGTACTTGGTAAGCAGCGTGTGGTGATAACCGGGCAGCAGGACGGACACGGAGTTTGCCTTGAGCAGCGCTTTCGTGGCGAGTTCTGTTCCGATGCGAAAGAGGCGTTCGCGCTTGACGCCGGCGGCAGCGAAATCCACGTGCTCAAGGATGTGGTGGAGCGTGATGTGCGTGAAGAATCCCGCGGCGCGAACCAGGGCAGGCGCCGACAGGCCCGCGAAGGCCGCGACCGGATTTTCCGGCGTGGCGAAGCTTGAAAAGACAAGATTGAACCAGACGATATCGGGGTTGATTCTGCGGATCTCCTTGAGAAGGCGCACCGGATTGCTCATGCTGCCGAACTTCCAGCAGCGCACTACATTGAAGCCCGGGAGTTCCGCCTCGCCTTCAATCCTGAGCGGATTGCCGTTCTCGTCGGTGGCAAACTCGCACTCGGTCAACTCATCGGAGAGGATGGTAAGTTCAACGTCGTGATGCCGGCGCAACTCTCGCGCGATGTGAAATGCATATTCGTTCAACTGGCGTCCACTGGGAGGGAACGTTCCCACCAGGCAAATCTTCATGTTTTATCCGCCTTAGAATATTGTGATGCCGATATAGGGCCTGAGCTGGTTGCTGTTTCCGGACGGGAAGCTGAAGAATGTTTCACCCTGGACGCCGGCCGAGAAGCGAATCGGGTAAGCAAGCGTTACCGGCCCGCCCTCGTCATTGAACCTGCGCCGGATGGGAACCGCGTAAGACACAGAGAAGCCGTTTTGAATTGCGTCGTAAGCATGGAAGCTGCGCGGGCTCGAGTAGGCGCTGGAGAACTGCGCATTCCAATTGCGCTTGAAGCTGTAGTTGATCCAGGCAGCGGGGCGAAGGTTCTGGGCGATGCCGGAATTGGTGTCGACGACGCGCCAGGCGCGGAGGAATTCCAGCATGGCGCGCGCATCCAGGTGATCGCCGAAGCGGCGTTCCAACCCGATGTAGCTGGATGTGAAGTAATTCTGATAGTTACGCGGAGAGAAGGTCTGCTTGCTCTGGCCCCATCCGGTGAGCAGCGCGGTTTTGCCCCAGGGCGAGCCGACGCGGAAGTCGACTGCCGCAGTAAACAGGCTGGAGCTGAGGCCATTGTTGTCAGTGAACGGGCCCGACTCGTGAATCACGTAGCCGCTGACCGACACTGCGTTGAAGAAGGAGCCTGTGTTTACGTAAGTGAAGAAGCGAAAGAGATTTTGATTCATCTCTGCCGGGGACTCGGAGTCACGGCGAATGGTGGTCTGGACTCCGCTGTTCAGGGTGATGACATTGGTGCCCATGCGGAAGGTGGGATCGACGCCGATGTTCAGTGTGTAGTCATTGGTGCTGCGATCCACGATGGAGTTTGTGGCGGGGACCGAGATTTCTCCGCGCGCGTTGCGAAACTGGAAAAACCCGCTCAAAGGCAGCGCAGGAGTGAAGTGAAGGTGGAATCCATTCGTCCACTGAGTCTGAAGCGAAGAACGCGGCGGCGGCAACAGGCTGGTCTCGCCGGGAGTTATGGGCGTGGTGGTATCGAGCTTCGCATCGAGGACATACACGGTCGAGTCTTCATAGATGGGGCTGAGGCTCAGATCGGAGAGCATGCTGACGGTCGGCGTGATGCGCCATCCTTCCTCGCCTCCGGCCTGCAGCAGTCCCTGCTCGGCGGTCTGGTCTTCGCCTTCGGCGTTCGAGGCTTGCGCGAACGATGTGAGCGCCTGCGCGGACTGATGTTCCTGGCGGAAGACGTTGGCCTGTGCGAGGAGGAACTGGTAGTCGGGCGCGCCGTCGGTGGTGCTGCTCACGGCGGCCAGCTCGGCCTTGGCGCGCGCGGTGTCGCCCACGGCGAGGTAGTTGTTGGCCATGCCGATGCGGATTTCGGGATCAGGCGCGCCGGCCAGCTTGGCGCGCTGCAGGTATTGCTGGGAAAGATCGTACTCGTGCAGGCTGCGGAAGACGTCGGCGGCCAGGATGAACTGGGGGCCGGAGGCGGGCTTGGTTTCACCGGTGCCAGCTTCCATGAGTCCGAGAGCGACCTGGCGCTGCGCGTCATTTTCGTGGCCTTGTTCCGCCATCAGATGAGCGATGGCGAGGCGCACGGTTACGCGATTGCTTTTGGGTGTTTCCAGAGCGCGGGTGAAACGATCCATGGCGGCGTTCTGGTCTCCGAGGGTGCTGAAGGCCTGGCCGGTTTGGACGTAGATGGTGCTTTGCAGCGGCTCCTGGAAGTCATTGTCAGGAATGGGCGTGTTTTTCGCCAGGCGCTCGGCTATCTCCGCGTTCTTCGCGGTCTGCTCGCGGTCATCGAGATTGGCATAAGCGCGCGCCATCAAAGCGTAGATGCTGGCATTGTTGGGCGCGAACCTGGCGGCGATGTTGAGTTGATCGACGGCTTCGTGATACTTGCGCTCAGTGAACAGAGCATTGCCAAGTCCAAGATAAAGCGCGCCGTCGTTGGGATCGAATTTCAAGGCGGCGCGATACTCCTCGATCGCTTTGTTCAACATGTCCTGACGACCGTAGGCGGTGGCGCGGATGACGTGCAAGTCCTTGTGATCGCCCATGGTCTGCTCGGCGAGGTCGGCCTGCTTGAGTGCCGCGGAGGGCTTGTTGAGATCGAGATACGAATAGGCCAGTCCGAGATGCGCTTCGCCGTCCTTCGGGTCGCGCTTCAGGGCGGCTTCAAAGTCGTCGGCCGCGGCCTGCGGCTGATGCAGGTCGTTGAGCATGTAGCCGCGGTTCACGTAGGCCGTGACCACCTCGGGATCGCGCGCCAGGGCCTCGGTGAAATCCTGCCGCGCCTCCTCACTCATTCCCATGTGCTTGTGGACATAGCCTGCGAACAGAGGCAGGTCAGGCTCCTTGGGAAATTTCGGGCTATTCTCGTTGGCCAGGGCGAGAAGGTCCTGCCATCTTTCCAGGTGTAGATAGGCGTATCCGAGGTAGACCACGACGTCGCGATCGTGCGGAAGCAGCTTGATGGCCTGTTCGCCGATTGCGGCGGACTGCTGCGTAATCGCCCTTGAAGCTGAGGTAGCGCTCGCGTTCGCGCAGAACCTGCGGATCGCGATTCATGGCGTCCGTCACGCGGCCGGCCCACTCGCCGGCCAGATCCATGTTGTGGGCTTCAATGGCCGCGTTCATGCCGCCTGCCACAACGGCCGAGCGCTTCGGCGCCAGAGCATAGGCCTTGCTGTAGTTGGACTGCGCGACGGTGAACTGGCGGCGTGAGGTCGCCAGATCGCCGAGAGCGAGATAGGGAATGTAAGAAGAAGGATCGAGCTGAGCGAGGCGCTTGAAGTACTTCTCTGCGTCGTCAGGGCGGTTGGCGGCACGCGATGCATAGCCGAGCGAGATGAGAGCGAAGCGATTCTTCGGATCGATCTCGAGCACGCGCTTGTAGGCGCCGATGGCCTCTTCCGGACGGTTCATCTTCATCAGGATGTCGCCGTCGAGTTGCAGGTCGTCGCGATTGCTTTCGTTCAAGGCCAGCGCTTCACGAGCGTCAGCAAGAGCGCCATCTGTATCGCCGGCGGCTAGCTTGATGACGGCACGAAGGCGAAGAAACGCGTCGCGGCCAAGGCCCTGCTCGTTGATGGCGTTGATCTGCTGCTGCGCGGTGGCCAATTGCTGGCCTGCGGCATGGTCATCGCCCATGCTCTTGTAGAGCTGCATGAGCTCAACGTGCAGCTGAACGCCGTAGAGCGGCCCCTCCGTTGCGGAGGCGGGAAGATGATCGATGGCTGCCTGAAATTCCCGGATGGCATCGTCGTTGCGATCCTGTATGCGCGCGATGTTGCCGCGAATCGCATGGAGACGGTAGTTGTCTGCATCGATGCCGGCGGCGCGCTTTAGAAACGGGTCAGCATCTTCAGGCGAGCCGGCGGCCACCTGTGCCTGAGCCGCGGAGAGCTGCAGGGTGAGGTCTTTAGGCGCGGTGTTGGCGGCAGTGGCGTAAGTTGCCGCAGACTCAGTCATTTTGCCGTCGAGCTGGTAGGTGTAGCCGAGTTCCGCGAGCACATCCGGCTTTGGATTGTGAATGGCTTTGAGCGCGCTGATGGCGTCTTCGTACTTGCCGACCTCACGGTAGTAGCCGGCGAGCGAGCGCTCCACATCGGGATTGTTCGGATCGCGATGGCGCGCCAGTCTCCAGATAATGGTTGGCCTGGTCCATGCGTTTCAATTGCTGATACGAGATGGCCAGCAGCACTTCAGAGCGGGCATCGGGCCGGAGACGTTCCGCGCGCGCGAGCCAGTCGATTGCGCCTTCGTAGTCTTTGGCGCGCATGTGCAGTTCTCCGAGCAGGAGAACGTCGTCGCGGCGGCCGGGGTCGGCGCTGATGACCTGCTTTAAAAGGCGCTCGGCGTCGCCGGGACGGCCGGCCTGACTATATACCTGCGCGAGGCCGGACTGCCCTCCGAGCGCGGATGGACTGAGGCTGAGGCCGTGCATGTAGGCCTGCTCGGACTCGGGGAGCCGGTTGTTCAGGCGCGCAGCGTAGCCGAGGAGGAACCAAAGCTGGGCATCGTTGGGGGCGGCTTTCACTGCGCGGCGCGCATAATCCAGAGCTTGCGCCTTGTCGCCCGCGCTGCAGGGCCATCTCAGCCGCACGGGCAATACGCGCGTTCTGGATGTTGGAGCCCCAGCCGAGCGATTGGGCCTGATTCTGGTCTTTCTTCGCTTGCGGACTCTGAGACGACATCGGGGCCGATCTGAAAAGTCTGTGCGCTGAGCGCGCAGGCTGATCCGAGCAGTGCCCATACAAAGGCGATCTTAAGTGATGCAATCGTAGCTTTCATTTTGTTTTTTTAGAAACCCCAGGCAGAATCGGGCGCACTCGCGTTATGTACTTGGATTCGAAATCTGCTCTGGCTGTTGGCTTGAGGGTTCGATCGGGCGGCGAATTGATCAGAAGCTTCAAGGAATTCATGGGAAGCAACCATGAGAGCGCTATTCGCGAATCGAAGAACATGCGCGTCCGTATCATTCTTCTCCCAAAAAACGGGTGGCTTTTCTGGCTTGTTCTGGTGGGCGGGAGTTCGGCGCGACGCAAAACCGGAAAGAGCAAACCTGGGGTAGTTTTTCTTTCGCTCTTTCGACGAGGCTTATGGTGAAGAACTCCGAGTCGCTTATGCCGTCTCAACGGCCGATACCAATCAGCCTCATACTGATGGCGGTCGTTGCCGTTCATTTGCCGCTTCTGCTGATGAAGTTGCCGTTGAAGTCGTACGACACGAACTTCCACATCTTCTTTGCTTCCCATTACGTGCACCACTGGTTCGATCCGTGGAATACCAAGTGGTATGCGGGGTTCTCGCAGGCCACGTATCCGCCGCTTCCGCAGCAATGGGTGGCGATGTTTTCGCACATCTTCGGGCTCGACCTGGCGTACATGGCGGTGCAACTGATCGCGATCCTGCTTCTGGCGGTTGGCGTGTACCGATTCTCGGTTCTGTGGGTGAGCCCGCGCGCCGCCTCGTTCGCGGCGCTGGCCAGCGTGTTTGTCGGATCGGAAGCTTTTCTGGTGTACAACGCCGGACAGTTGGGCACCACGTCGGCCGCGCCCATCTATCTGAATGCGTTGCCATTTCTTTATGAATGGATCCGCTATGGACGAGTGGCGCTCGTTCCTCAAGGCGATTGTGCTGTTTGCAGCGGCGGCGGCAGCGCACCATGCCACGCTGCTGTTCGGGTCATTCTTCTTTGCGCTGCCGGTGATTGCGCTGGCGTTCATGGATCGCCGCGAGGAAGATGGCACATCGAAGCGGCGGCATCCTGGCGCGCACAGTGGCCATTGTGGTGCTGGTGGGAGCGGCGGTTGCCATAGTGATTCTGCCGTTCTGGATCGCGCTGCTTCACTATCCGGTGACGCAGACGCCGATTCCGCATCCCAGCCGCGCCAACTATATTCTGACGCCGCTGTATGGGATGAACTACTTCGTCGTTCCTTACGGAGCGATGATTCTGGCGCTTCCGTTCATCTTTCTGCGCGGCGCGGCGATCACGCGGCTGCGGCCGCTGTTCCTCGGCTTCTGGGTCTCCTTCCTGATCGGGCTGGGCGGGACGACGCCGGTGGGCCGGATCCTGCTGGGCCGCGCATTCGAAGTGCTGACGATGGAGCGCTTCAGCTACTGGGCGTCGCTTCTGGCGCTGCCGTTCATCGGGCTGCTGGCGGTTGAGGTGATCGATCGATTCCGCTTGCGCGGGGCGGCCGTTCTCGCGGTACTCGCGGCATTCAGTTGCGCGCTGGCGGTGGGCTGGACGACGTATCACCCGGCCGATGCGGAAGACTTCAAGGTCGACAGCGTTGCGGCATGGCTCAATCGCGATGGACACGACAAGTACAGCTACATCACGCTGGGGTTCGGCAACAAGATTGCGCGGCTGGCGATGCTGACCGATGCTCCCAGCGAGGACGGCGAATGGAACTCCGGCCGCCTGCTGCCCGAACTTACAGAAGTACGGCGCCGGTGCGCTGACCAGTTCGAAGTACTTTGGCGAGAACGGCCTGGATGCTCTGCGCGCCATGCTCAACCATGCCGACCACTACGGACTGAAGTGGGTCGTTGTGCGCGACAGCTACTACGATCCTCTGCTGGCGTTCGCGGGCTGGCGCCCGGTTGACCGGCTCGAGGACAACACCATCACCGTCTGGGGCAAGGACGGCGTGCCGCCGTTCCAGCCCGTCAACGCGCCGCAAATGCCGCCGCACTGGCAGGGATTGATGTGGGGCATTCTGCCGTTCGGCAGCAGCATTCTCGCGATTCTTGTGGTCATGATTCCCACGAAGCGCCGTGACGAGGAAGTTGCCGAAGAGAGTTATCCGGAAGAGGAATCGCTCGTGCCGGGGAGGATGGCTTCGTGAAGAACGGACGTTTGTTAGCAGTTGTCCTTGGAGTTGCCACGGTTGTATTCGTTGTCTGGGGTACGCTCTGGCCGGTGAAGGCGGCGCAGGTCTACGCGCCGGACAAGCACCTGGTGCGGTCGAGCGGCACGCCTGCGGCGGCGCTGCAGAATCTTGTCGAGGATATCCGGTCGCAGTCGTGGGATAAGGCGTATGACAGCCTGGCCAACAAAGCGCAGTTCACGCAGACGGATTTCGTCCATGACCTGACCGGCGCCTATCCGAACCTGCGCACTTACGCGACCCTGGAGAAGTTCGAGACGCGCCCGCTGCACGAATCCGACAGCGACGCCGAGTATCAGTTGAAGCTGCATTGGGCCACGGTGGTTGGCGATGCCGTCACGACGCGCGACGTGCATGTGGTGCGCAACGGCAGCGACTGGCAGGTGGAGTGGCCGGTGACGAAGGAAGCCGCGTTGCCGCCGCAGGTGATTCCGGTGAACTACCTGCGCTGGGACGTGATCTATCGCGGCGCAGGCGACGACTGGGGCTCGCAGGATGTGGACGCGCCGCATGTGCGCATCGTCGATATGCATCCGGTGCAGCGTGCCGACGGCTTGGTGATCATGGGCGAGCTTCTGAACGAGGATGTGGTTCCGGCGTATGTTGCCGTGAACGCCACGCTGGTCAACAAGAACCAGCAGCCGATCGCGACCGAAGGCAGCTTCGACAAGATCTCGCACCTGCTGCTGCCCAAGGCTGTTACGCCGTTTCTCATCAAGTTCCCTGACGTGCAGTTGTCGAGCGTGGGCAGCGTGCAGATGCATCCATTTTCGCAACTCATTCCGGCATCGGCTGACCCGGTGATCGAGATTCAGGACGTGAAACTGAATCCCGCGCCTGATGCTTCGCTCACTGGCAGCGTGGTGAATCAGAGCGGCCAGATTGCCAACATCGCGCACGTGCTGGGCACGTTTTACGACAAGGACGGAAACCTTGTGTGGGTAGCAGATCAGTATGTAGATCACGCGCTGCTGCCGCAGACGCCGGTCTCGTTCAACATTCACATCCCTGAGGATCTGGCGCGCAAGATTTCGAGTCAGCGCACGGTGGTGTCGACCTACAGCATGGGAGGTGCGGCGTGAGGCGCAGCTTGATCGCGTTGCTGTCTGCGGCACTGACGGTTGCACCTGCTGCGTACGCGCAGCTCACGGCGCCGAAGACCGTGCAGGCGGGCAGCGCCTTCTCAATCGAAAGCAGCGGCAGCGGCCAGGCGACGCTCTACATCGTGGGGCTGGGACAGGTGATCAAGCGCGACGTGCAACTGGGCGGCGCGATCTCGATTCCTGAAGGCGTGCTCTACAGCGCTGGTCATTACGTGGCGTTTGTATCGACTGCGCCGAATGACGTCGCTTCCTTCGACGTGACGCCCGCGAAGGTTGCCGATGTGAATTTTCTGGCGCGGCCGTCGCGGCTGCCGGTGGGATTGCACAACGGAATTACCGGGGCGGCGTACGTGTTCGATTCGTACCAGAACCTGGTGACGGCGCCGACAGCGGTCTCGTTCAGCTTGACGACTCCTTCGGGATCGAGCGAAAGCCGAACCGCGCAATCGAAGTACGGCGCGGCGTGGATCGCGATGGATTCGTCGGCCAAAGAAGGCGCGGCACACTTCGTAGCGAAGGCCGGCGATGTTTCGTCGACGAGGATCATCGGGCAGGTGCCTGGCGATCCCTGCAGTCTGAAGATGAGCGCGAAGCCATCAGGGCAGAAGATTGCGCTCGAAACCGAGCCGGTGCACGACTGCAGCGGGAATGCGATTCCAGACGGGACGATCGTGACCTTTACCGAGACGTACGGCGGCGGACAGTCGACGGTGGACGTGCCGCTGAAGCGTGGCGTGGCCAAAGTGGAGATGCCGGCGTTTCCGGGGGCAAATATTTCGGTGGCCAGCGGAGTGGTGCTCGGCAACCAGATTCATTGGGGGAAGTAAGCGATGCTGAGGTCGGTTCTTGTTCTATCCACAGTACTTGGCGCGGCATCAGTGGGCGCGATGGCTCAGGCCGCGGTGCATGTGGAGCCGGCGCATTTGCAGGGGCCGCGAATTCTTGCTGACCAGACTGCAACCGCAGTGGTGAAAAACTACATCGAATCTTGGCAGAGCCTGAGGGCTGCACTCGAACAAAATCGTTCGGACCTGCTCGATCGGGACTTTGTAGGAACCGCGAAGCAAAAATTGACCGACACGATTCAACAACAGACCAAACTGGGAATGAGGACCACTTACCAGGATCGCTCACACGATATTCAGATAGTTTTCTATTCGCCTGAAGGTCTCTCTGTCGAACTGATCGACAACGTCGAGTACGATGTGCAAATAAGCGATAAAGACAAGGTTATAGCCACACAGCCGGTGCACGCGCGGTATGTGGTGGTGATGACTCCGACAGAAGTGCGGTGGCGGGTACGGGTTCTGCAAGCCGCTGCCGAGTAGGAGCCGCAAGAGGCATCGACCGAACGGGAAAAGCCAACAGGATAGAACGACAAGAAAGTGCATTCGCACGCAAAAAATAAGACTCCAGGAGTTTGAATTATGGTTTCAGTAGTGGTTCCCATTTACAACGAAGAGGAACTGGTCGTTCGTTTTCATGAAGCGGTGGCGAGCGCCCTCAAGGGCGTGGTGGACGATTGGGAGGTCGTCTATGTGAACGATGGTTCGACAGATTCCTCACTTGAGCTTTTGAGAGGACTGCAGGCCGTAGATTCACACGTCGTTGTCGTGGAGCTCTCTCGCAACTGGGGCCACATGGGCGCGATCTCGGCTGGACTTCAAACCGCGCGCGGCCGCGCCATTATCCTGATGGATGGCGATTTCCAGGATCCCCCCGAGGTTTTACCGCAGCTAATCGATGCATGGCGCGACGGCGCTGAAGTGGTAGTTGGCGTGCGCCGCAGCCGCCAGGAGAGCCGCAAACTCCTCGCTTTCCTGTTCCCCATGTTCTATCGCGTGCTTGGCATGCTTGCCGATTATCCGATTCCGCTGAACGCGGGCATTTTCAGCCTGATGGACCGCAAGGCTCTCGACTCGGTTCTTGCGTTGCGCGAGAGGAACCGCTATCTTCCCGGCCTGCGTGCGTGGGTCGGCTTCAAGAATTCGATCGTCTACTACGACCGCAATGATCGGCTCGCCGGCGAAGGCAAGCTGTCGTTCGTGAGCCGCATCAAGTACGCGATGGATGCCATCACCAGCTTCAGCTACAAGCCGTTGCGGCTCAGTTTCGCGCTGATGGGCTTCTCGACGACCATCGCGACAATGCTTGCACTGTGCATGGCGCTGCCGGTATCGCCTATTGTGACGGCGGGTTTCGGCATCGCGGCATCGGTGTTCTTCATGGGCGGATTGCTGCTGCTGTCGATGGGCATTCTCGGCGAGTACGTGGGGCGCGTGTATGACGAAGTGCGGAACCGCCCGCTGTCGCTGATCAGCCAGGTGCATCGTACCCAGGTGAAGATTCCGAGCCAGGTGGGCATGATCGCGTTGCCCGGTGGCTATGGCACGGTGGGCGACGCATATGCTATGTCTGCTGATGCCTATAGCGACAAGGTCACCAGGGCTGCTTAAGCGGCTGATGATCCGGCGCTTGACGAGCGCCGGTTCGGCGAAGAAGGGCGCGGCAAACCTGCCGCGCTTTTTCTTTGTCTGCGCTAGATTTCCATCGACAACAAGGCGGACGAAAGGCATTTCCCGTGCGCATCGAGGGCCAGCGAGCGCGTGACGCTGTACTCCTTCTTCCTGCGCAGGACAAAGTTCAAAGCGCCGAGCTGCGGGAGTTCATAGCGAAGTACTGGGCCGTCGAGAATTTCATCGAAGTGCTCCGCGACACGGTCCGCGGTGACGCGCTGCTCGAGAAGCGGAAAATCGGCGGGGCGGTGGGCGATCAGCGACAGCGTGACGATGTTGCCTTTGTCGCCGGCGCGCGCATGAGCAATCTCAATCAAGCGCATCTCATGAAGTCCTCACATGGAATTTGTCCTGGATTGCGTCGCGCGGGATGAGCGCCGAGTGGATCGCCAGGACTTCTTTGGTCGAGCCGGAGGCGCCGCCGCCACCGGCCGGACCGTTGGTGTAGAGAGTCTCCACTTCTCGTGGAATTCGCGCGGCCGATTGCTGCGAGTTGGCTCTTCCGGCGGCGCGAAGTCGCACTTCGTATGGAACGGGAGCATCAGCAGAGAGACGCGGGCCATGTATGGAGCTGAGTCCGATGAAATCGAAGCGCAGCTCGGAGATGTTGGTTCCGGCAAGGCGCTCGGCGAGGATGTCGCGAGCCAATTCGGCGCGGCGCAATGCGTTTGGGCCGGCGTAGGAGATTTGTCCTTCGCCGATGAACCCATCGTGATAGCCGAGAGAGACTTTCAGCGTGCCGGGGCGAGGACGCCCGCGGCCGCCGCTGACGCGAACGCGGTCGGGGCCGAGCTCTTCGATAGAGACACTCGAAAAATCGGCAATGACATCCGGCGTGAAGTAGGCGGCGGGATCCTGAATCTCGTAAAGCAATTGCTCGGTGCAGGTGGCGCGATTGAGCAGGCCTCCTGAGCCTTCTACTTTGCTGAACGCAGCTGGTGCCATCCGCGCTTACTTCGGCGATGGGAAAACCGAGATGAGCCAGATCGGGGACATCTTTATAGCCGGGATCGGCGAAGTATCCGCCGGTGAGCTGGCCGGCGCATTCGAGCAGATGTCCGACGACGGTGCCCTGGCCGAGGAGGTTCCAGTCGTCGAGCGGCCAGCCGAATTCGTGAATGAGTGGCGCGAGGAAGAGCGCGGGATCGGCGACGCGGCCGGTGAGTATGATGTCGGCGCGATCGTCGAGCGCCTTGAGGAGCGGCGAGACGCCGAGATAGGCGTTTGCTGAAACCCATGTCTGCGGGTCAGGCAGACCACCTTCGAGAGACTCGATCGGGATCTGGCCGGAGCGCACCGGTGCGAGCACGTCATCGCCGGTGACTGCGGCGATGCGCAATCCGTTGAAGCCAAGACGGCGCGCGATGGTGTGGGTCCGGGCGATGGCAGCCTGCGGATTGGCGGCACCCATGTTGCTGATGATGCGAATGCCGTTCTTCACACAGAGGGAAAGAACAGCTTCCATGCGCTCGTCGAGGAGGGGATCGAATCCGGCATCGGGGTCGGCGAGGCGGGCCTTCTGCGCGAGCGCGATGGTGCGCTCGGCGAGACATTCAAAGACAAGGTAGTGGAGAGAGCCTTTGGCGGCGAGCTCGATCGCGGGGTCGATTCTGTCTCCCGAGTACCCGGCGCCGCAGCCGATTCGTACAGTCTTCAACGCGTTCCTCCATCGATCAGAGCGGAATGATTCCCAGGGCAAGCGCAGCGATGGTCATGAGCAGCGATGCGCCGAAGAGAAACGGAATGGTGTAGCGCTGATGTTGCGCGAGGCTGATTCCAGACAAGCCGACAACCAGGTACGTTGCGGGCGTCAACGGGCTAACGGGAAATCCTGTGGTGTGCATACCGATCAGCGCCGCCTGCGCCATGGTTACCGGCTGGATGCCCGCGTGCGCGCCTGCGCCGGCGAGCACAGGAAGTACGCCGAAGTAGAACGAGTCGGGATCGAAGAAGAGGCTGAGCGGCATCGACAGGATGGCGAGCGTCAGTGGTATCAGCCGCAATCCATGCTGGGGTAGGTGCCCAACCGCTGCGGACGCCATGGCGTTCACCATGCCGGTGCCCTTCATGATTCCGGTGAATGCGCCGGCCGCGAACAGGATGCTGGCCATGAGGATTGCGGCCGGGGCGTGGGCGGCGACTCGCTCCTGCTGTGACTTGAGATTGGGGAAATTCACTACGAGCGCGAGGATGGTGCCCAGCATGAACACGATGACGGGATCGAGCTTGCCGCTGATCATGATGCCGAGAACGATGAGCGTGAGTACGACATTGAATGCGAAGTTTCGCGGCAGATCTTTTCGAGTTGCAGACGCGGCGGTGTGTGCCGACGCGGCGATAGAGGCTTGCAGACGGCGTTCTTCGCGGCGGCCAAGCAGGATTGATGCGGTGAAGACAAAGATGAGGCCGACAACCTGAACGGCGATCATGGGGACAAAGATGGTGGAGACGGGGATGTGCAATGCAGCCGATGAGCGAAGCATTGGTCCGGTCCAGGGAAGAAAGTTGACGCCGGCTGCCATGGAAGCCACGCAGGCAAGAATCCGGCAGTCGATGCCGAGCTCTTCGTAAAGCGGAAGCAGAGCCGGAATAGTGACAAGAAACGTGACGGCACCGGAGCCGTCGAGATGGACCAGCAGCGCGAGCAGAGCGGTTCCGGGAACGATGCGCGACGGTCTGCGGCCGACCACGCGCAGGAGCCAGGCGATGAACGGCTGCAGCATGCCCGCATCGGTCATGATGCCGAAGAAGAGGATGGCGAAGACGAACATGCCGATGACGCCGGAGATGGCTTCGATGCCGGCCAGCATGAACTTGCCGGTCTGAAGGCCGAAGCCCGCGCAGAGAGAGGCGCTGACCGGGAAGGCAATGAGCGCGACCATGGGCGAGACCCTCTTGCTGAGGATTGCGGCCATGAGTCCGACGATGGTGAGCGTGCCGAGAAGGGCGAGGAGCATGTTAGGGGCGTTCGTCCGATGCTTAAGCGATGAACACCACTATAGGAGAGCAGGCGGGTTGCAGGGAATTGCGTCCTTGTTGGCGGTTAAGGCTCAGTCTTTCGCGGCAGGCATGTTTCTCTCCGCGGGAGCCGTTACGACGGCAGCGGGGGAAAGCGGGCTTTGCGAGCCGTTGGGATTGCATTGCGGAATGCCGCCTTCAATGGCCGTGCCTTCCTCGTGGTCATTCCAGGTTTCGACCATGACGAACGGCGGTGGATCGTTGGGGAACACTCTGCGCCAGTAGTCGAATGTGTCGCGGTAAGTTTCTCCGCAGCGCGCGGCGATGTGGCGGTTCAGGCTCCACGACGCCTTGCTGTCATTGAACTCCGCCCATGCGCCACCCACAACGATCTTGTCGGAGTACTTCGAGCCCATGGTGCGATAGAAATCGTCGAGATACTGCTGGCCCCAGTTGCTGCCGTCGGCGCTCCAGCCGGCCTGGCCGGGATTGATCCACGCGTAGAAGCCGTCGAAGTCGTTTGCGTATTTGCCGGGCAGGTTCTCCTGGATGAGGATCGGCGGGGCACTCCACTGATTGACGGCGGCGCGCACCTTGTCCCAGTCGGTATGCCCGCCTTTGGGGAAGATGAAGATGACGGGGCGGCCTTCAAAGGTGAGATAGGCCTGGTGGCCCGCCGCCTTCGCCGAGAGGTAGGTCTCGTGGAACATGGTCAGATCGGCGATGGCTTCGTCGGTGGCGCCGTCGTCGTCGCTGGTTTCGTCGTACATCATGGCGATCTGAAATTTGTTCTTCTCGGCCTGGGACTGCATGATGCTGTAGCTCTGGTCGATGAATGGCTCGCGATCGCCGTACCAGTCGACGACAAAGGCGGAGATGCCCATGGCTTTGGCCTGTTTCATCTGCCGGGCGACGACTGCCGGGTCGTGCGAGGAGTAGCCAACGGAGATGTGGTTTGGATGTCCGAACCATGCCTCATACAAGGCGATGACCTGCGGCGCAGGACCGGCGGCCTTGTGCTTCAAAGGCTGAATCTGCGCGGCATCGGGGCCGGAACAACCGTGAAAGAACAGAAATAGAAAGAGAGCTGCAGAAGAGAGTCGCAACATCGGTACAGGGTTAGAAGCCGGGGAGGCTGCCGCAGGTTGCAGCGAAGCGATTTCTGGCGGCGGAGCAGCCATGCATGCGCAGAACGCATCCGACTACTTGTTGCCAAAATTAACTTCTCTTGCCTCTGATCCCATCTTTTTTCCGCACTGGAGTGAACACGAGTGGTGAATCCCGTCACCCAACAGCCGAGGTCGCTTCAGGTCCGTATTGTCCGGGGCAGTTTTGTTCTGCTTTCCGGATCCGGACTCACGATGGCGATCAACCTCGCCTACAACATCGCGATTGCCCGTTTCCTTGGCCCCAAGGGGTTTGGTCATGCAACGGTCGTCTATACGATTCTTACGCTGCTGTCGGCGGTGACGCTGGCATTTCAGATCGTATCCACGAAAGTGGTGGCGCAGCAGTCGACAGCGGAAGGCAAGTCGGCTGTCTATCGCTTTTTCCATCGCGGCTCGTGGGGATGCGGGATCCTGGTGGCCCTGTTGCTGGTGGCGTTCGAGCGTCCGGTTGCCGATTATCTCAATCTGCCTGACGTGAGCCTGGTGGCCCTGATCGCTATCGGCGGCATGTTCTATGTTCCGCTGGGAGCGCGTCGCGGATACATCCAGGGGACATGCGGGTTTCGCTCGCTGGCGATAAACATGGTTCTGGAGCAGGGGGTGCGGCTGCTCGGATCGCTGGCCCTGATCATGATGGGCATGGGCGTGCGCGGCGTGATCGTGGCGAACTCGCTGGCCATCGCCGTGGCGTACTACGGGATCCGGATAAAGAAGCAGGGCCACATGCGCAACCCGCTGGAGCGCTCCTATGTGATTCGGGAGACGTGCCAGTCGGCGGTGTTCTTCGCCGGACAGATGCTCATCAACAACTGCGGCATCGTGATGGTGAACCACTATTTTGCGGCGAAGGAAGCGGGCCTTTACGCGGCGGTGGCGATGGTGGGCCGCGTGATTTTTTCGCTTTCGCAGGCGGTGGTGAATTCCACGTTTCCGCTGGTGGCCGGCGGAGACGAGGACGAGCGGCGCGACCTGCGGGTGATTGCGACGTCGCTGATGCTGGTGCTGGGAACGGGGACGATGATCGCGCTGGGACTGTGCGTTGTGCCGGCATCGCTGTGGACGCATTTGTTCGGCGCCGAGTTCCAGGCGACAGGCCGGTACAGCATCTCCTATCTGCTGACTCTTTATGCGATCGCTACGGTGATCTATTCGCTGGGCGCAGTGATTATCACGTTTGAGATGTCGTACAAGATCGCGAACACCAGCTATGTGCAGCTTGCGTTCAGCGGCGTCTTGATTGCGGCGATCTGCCTTTTCCATTCGAACCTTCGCGAAGTGGTGCTGGTGCAACTGGCGCTCATGGTTCTGTTCTTCATACTGGTGGCGGTGCCGTTCCTGTGGAATGCACTGAGCGGTCCAGCCGACCTGGCGCACGGGCCCAGCGACCGGCCATTCCGCCTTATACGGCGAGTTACCGAAGACGAGGTGATCGCGGAATTTCTCAAGAGCGACTTCCATTGCCCCGAATTTCGCGATTACAGGTCAATGAATGAGTTGGTCCTGAATCCCAATTTAGAGGATCCGCAGGAGAACTCGAAGCGGCGCGCTCTGCTGTTCATCCGCCATCTGGCGCTGTGGAAGGAGCTGCCGGCCGACACGGAGTGGTACGAGGTGGAGGTGGGTCATGCGGATCTCGAAAACATTCGCATCTTCCCGCGCGCGCAGTGGCGCAAGGTTTCCAAGGGAAGCTTCTCGGCAGTTGAAGTAGCTGAGGGCTTGCGCACGCGCAAGCATCTGCTCGAGGACACTTTCGTGAAGAAGATCAACGCGATGAGCGAATGCCTGAGCAATGGGCCGGCGGACTTTGCTGCGGTGATCCTGATCGGCGTGAACGAGAACGAGCCAGTGACGGTACTGGACGGGAATCACCGGCTGACCGCGGCCATCCTGGCGAGCCCGTCGCGGCTTAGGAAGCTGCGCTTCCTGTGCGGGCTTTCGCCGCGCATGACGGAGTGCTGCTGGTACAACAGCAACCTGATCACACTGTTCCGCTATGGGCGCAACGTGCTGTCGCACGCGGTGCGGAACCCAGAGTCAGAGCTGGCGCGCGTGTTACGCGATGCGAGCTAGAGGAATTTTTGGAAGAGAGTTCGAGAGAGACAAATAGAGATGTTCAAGGACCTAGTGACGCTATGAACCTACGATCGAAGACCGTTGTGGTGAAAGATCTGCCGGCAAGAGTTGATCGCCGCACTGAAACCGCGCTGCTGGACGAGTTGCAGATGGCGATGAAAGTCGATCGCCCCGCGATCGTCCTCAACTGCTCGCACGTGCGCATGGACTCTTCCTCAATTCACCTGCTGCTTTGTTGCCTTGAAGAAGCGATGAAACGGAATGGCGACGTGCGGCTGGCCGCGCTGTCACCGGCGGCGAAGGATAGTCTTTGCGGCCTCTGTCTCGACCAACTGTTCCGGATCTACGAAACCAGTGAGCAGGCAGTCGAAAGTTTCCAAAGGCGTGGAACGTTCGTGGCGCCGTTCGAGATGGCCGCGGCCAATGTTCCCGCCGAAAACGCTGCGTAGAGATACGCATCCTGGGCCCGGAAAAGGAGTGGTACAGGAAATGAAACAAACCTTGGTTCTTCAATTCAGCAAGCACGTTGCGGCCGTTCTGGTGTTGATGATCGCGGCGCAGATGAGCGCGGCGGCGCTGTCGGCTCAAGAGCCACAGCAGCCCGCTTTAGCGCAACAGACACAGGCGGCGCCGGCGCAGAGCGATAGCGATCGGCAGACGGGTAAGCCTGGCGCTGATTTGCCGCAAGCGCCCGATCCGGCTTTGCAACCGAGCACGCAGGAGTCGGGATTTGTGAGCCGGTCACAGGACGCTGTGCCGCAGGAGCAGCAGCAGCCGGTGGGCACGGCCGCTGGTCCGTACACGCGGCCGACCGGCGTGGCCGGGTCACGGCCCGCGGGCGCGGCCATTGCTCCGTCGAAGCAGAAACGCAAGAAGGCGATTCTGATTCGCGTGGGGCTGATTGTCGGCGGAGCAGTGGCGGTAGGCACAGTGGCCGGCCTCTCCCTGGCAAGCTCGAGCCGGCCGTAAACGTGACGATTTCCGTCACTGCAACTCGACGAGAAGGATGATGTAAAAGCGATGATTCCTCGCAAAATGTTTGTGAGCTTCTCCGGCGTGGATGGGGCGGGCAAGAGCACCCAGATTGCCGCATTGCGTAACTGGCTCGAGGCGCAGGGGTTGCGCGTCACCACCATCACGTTCTGGGACAATATCGCGACGCTGACCGGAATCCGCGAGGGCGCCGGCCACAAGATATTCAAAGGCGAGAAGGGAGTGGGCAGCCCGGAGGCTCCGGTGAATCGCCGCGACAAGAATGTGCAGTCGTGGCAGATGACCTGCGTGCGGTTCTGCCTCTACGCGTTCGACGCGATCTCGACGCGCATCCATGTGAAGAAGGCGCTCAAGGGCGATGCGGACTTCATCATCTTCGACCGCTACATCTACGACCAGTTCGCGAACCTGCGGCTGCGCGGCGGTTTCGTGGGGGCTTATGTGAAGGCGCTGATGAAGATTGTGCCGCGGCCGGACATCAGCTATGTGCTGGACGCCGATCCGCATGCAGCACGGGCGCGGAAGCCGGAGTATCCGCTGGACTTTATCTATATCAACCGCCGGGCCTATATCGACCTGGCGGAAATGATCGGCGGGCTGACGATCATTGCGCCCGGTCCGCTCAAGGAGATGCAGGCCGATGTGCTGCGCCACGCGTTTCGCGTGATGGAACTTGACGAGGCGGCGGAAGAAGCGGCGGAGACGGTGACGCTGCAGCGGGCGAGCTAGTGCGATGTTTTCGGATGCGGCGATCCTCTCCCCGGGATTGCCGATCCGCACAGAAAGGGCTGCGATGGATTCGCAGCCCTTTCGCTTGCGCTCTCGGTGAGCGACTCGGCGAGCCTGTTACTCCTTGCTGCTGACCAAAGAGAACATGGCGCCCTGCGGGTCCTGGCAGTTGATGATCCAACTGCCCCCGGGTACCTGCTGGGGGCCGTGCAACACGTTGCCGCCGCCTGCCTTGACGCGCTCAAGTGCCGCGCCAATGGAATCGACATTGAAGTAAAAGTTCCAGCAGGACACGGGAAAATGCGGAGCTTTGGTCATCATGCCGCCGTCGCCCATTTCTTTGTGATCGCCCTGATCGAAGACGCGATAGATCCCCATCGGTCCCATGTCCATGTCCATGATTCTGGTCCAGCCGAAGAGCTTGTTGTAGAACTCAGATCCAGCATCTAGGTCGGTTGTGTACAACTCATGCCAGCCGATGGTTCCAGGGGTGGGTGAAGCGGGCCGCTCGGGACTGGGCATAGCGGGGTTGGGAGTAAAGACGCAAATGGCGGCGCCCTGAGGGTCAGACATGACGGCGAATCGCAGCATGCCGGGAACATCGGTGGCGGGTTTCCAGAGCTTGCCGCCGGCCTCGACGATCTTTTCGATGTGGGCGTCGACGTCGTCGACGACGATGTAGCCGATCCAGGCGATGTGTCCGGTGAGGTGCAACATGCCGGCCACACCTACGCCGCCGACGTTGAAAGTGGTGTAGTTGGAGCCGTCGATGCCGGGCATCTCCTGGATGCCCCAGCCGACCACGTCGGAATAAAATTTGCCGGCGGCTTTGGTGTCGCTGGTCATGAGCTCATACCAGCCGAATTTGCCTTTGGGTGAGAACATTGCGGAAACCTCCTGTTTGAAAGGAGCGCGCGTGGCGCCACCGTCCCGATCGACCTGGCTTCGTTGGTAACAACGTAAGGTGAGGCGTGTCAACCTTCGGGAAATGAATTGATGCATTCCCGCCCGATTTTTTGACCGAGCATGGCCAACCCATAAGCGATTTCCGCCGATCTACGAAGATTTTCGTTGACATCTACGAAGTGCTTCGTATAACGTCTGGAGCATGACAGGAAAGACCCAGGCATTGCCCAAACCGACCGAGGCCGAACTCGAGCTTCTGCGGATTCTGTGGGCCATTGAGCCGGCCACGGTGCGAGAGATTCACGACGCTCTGAATGAGGAGCGCGAGTCAGGATACACAACGACCCTGAAGCTGATGCAGATCATGACGGCGAAGGGTCTTGTGGTTCGCGATGAGGCGAATCGGGCCCATGTGTATCGCTCCACCATCAGCCAGGAAGACATGCAGAGCAAGATTCTCAAGGATCTGAGTATGCGGTTGTTTGCCGGATCGGCAATGCAACTGGCGATGCATGCGCTGACGATGGAGCCGGCGAGCGCCAGCGAACTCGAAGAGATTCGCGTGCTGATCGAGAGCAAGAGCAACCACGGGAATTCCGGAACGAATGGGAAGGAGCGGCAATGAGCCACACCATGCAGGCGATTGCCTGGACCCTGATTCATTTCTGCTGGCAGGCGGCGGCCGTTGCCGCGATTTATGGCGTTGCGGCACGGATGACGGCGCGACGGTCGAGCCATGTGCGGTATGTGGTTGCGCTGTCAGCACTGGTGGCGATGCTGGCCGCAGCGGTGCTGACGTTTGCGTGGCAGATTGCGCCGCGCGGTGAGACGTGGAGCGCAGGGGCTGTGCAGGTTGCGATGGGCGATTTTCCGCGCAGCGTCTCGCCGGGTCGTGCTCCCGCTGCAGCCGCGTTTGCGGCCGGGCAGGAGATTGTGGAGCGGATGCCATCGTATCTGCTGTGGATCGACGCGGTGTGGCTGATGGGCGTATGCGGACTGGCGTTTCGCAACGTGGGCGGGCTCTGGATGATCCGCCGGCTGCGCACGAAGTCCGCAAAGAACACGGCTCCGGCAGAAGTGCAGGAGCGGTTTGCGTGCATTGTGGCGGCGCTGGGATTGAAGCGCGAAGTGCTGCTGCGCATGTCGGATGCGATTGCAGGCCCGATTACGGTGGGCGCGCTGAAGACCGTGGTGCTGCTGCCGGTTTCGGCGCTGAGCGGACTGGGTCCGGAGGAACTGGAAGTGGTGCTGGCGCATGAGCTGGCACACGTGCGGCGCGCGGACTTCATTTGGAATCTGCTGCAGACGGTGGAGGAGACGCTGTTCTTCTTCCATCCCGCGGTGTGGTGGATCAGCGGACGGGTGCGTCATGAGCGCGAGCTTTGCTGCGATGACCTGGCGCTGGAGGTGTGTCCGAATCCGGTGGTGTATGCCAGTGCGCTGTTTCATCTGGAAGAGCAGCGGTCGCGGCAGCTTCATCTGGCAATGGCGTTGGACGGACATCAAGGGAGGCAGACGCTTCGTATGAGGATTGCAAGGATACTTGGAGAACAGGCTGCGTTTGCCATGCCAGGCGAACGCCGTTTCTCAATGGCCGCGGTTGTGGCGGGCGCGCTGGTGCTGCTGTTGTCGGCACCGCAGGTGATCGCAAGTTTGCGGCCGCATGTTGCGCCGGCGGTGGCGACGGTTGCCAAGGCGGTTGCTGAAGTGACGAAGGCGCCTGTGACGGCGGCGGCGAAGGCAGTTGCCCACGCTGCAGCGCAGAGTGCGAGCTCGAAGCCGGCACCCGAGCCCGCGACCGAGCATGAAGCTGCTGAATCGCAGGACCAGGAAAGTGCGCCGGCACCGAAGAGCAATGGCGGATCGCAGGGGACGTACATCGACCGGATGAAGGCGGCGGGGTACGACGTGGATCTGGATCAGATGATCGCGATGAAAATCCAGAACGTGACGCCGGAGTATGCGCGGGCCATGGCGCAGGTGGGGCTGGGCAAGCCGTCGGCGGACGATTTGATCGCGTGCAAGATTCAAGGCGTGTCGCCGGAGACGATTGCGGAGCTCAAGCGGCAGGGGTTGGAAGTGAAGTCGTTTGGCGATGCGGTGTCCTACGAGATATTCAAGGTGACGCCGGAGTTTGTGGCGGGCCTGAAGGCCGCGGGATTCACTGACCTGGATTCCAAACAACTGCTTGCGATGCGGGTGCAGGGCGTGACGCCGGAGTATGCGAAGTCGGTGCTGCAGCAGTTCCCGGGAGCGACGGGAGAGGATCTGATTCAGAGCAAGATCTTCAATATCAATGGGGACTTCATCGCATCGGCGAAGGCGCACGGGTTCAAGGATCTGACGTTCAAGAAGCTGGTGCAGATACGGATTTCGGGCATCCTGGACGACGAAAAGTAGTCGAAACAAACCATTGAAATGAGTCCGCTCGGCGTGAAGGACGGGCGGGACAGGGGAGCTGCGTCTTGACGACGCGAGGGAGGATGTATGTCTTTGCGGGGATGGATTGGGGCGGCGGTTGCGGTGGTTCAAATGGGTGTTCCGGCGGGCGCGGCGGCGCTGGAGACGCTGCATGCGCATTGCTCGATCAGCGCGGGCGACAAGCCGGGAATGCTGCGGCTACAGATTGGGGATGAGGACTGCAACGGCCATAAGCACTGCGGCAACTACAGCAGCGAGGACCTGGCGAGCCGGCTGAGCGGAATCACGCGGGCCGACCTGTCGCGAGAAGGGGCGCAACTGAATGTGACGCTCAATGCCGAGCCGGGCACGTTTGCCTGCGTGGGGACAGTGCATGAGGGCGCGTTGGAAGGGAACTCGACGTTTACTCCGAATGAGGCGTTTGTCGATCGCATGCGACAGCTCGGGTTTACGGGGCTCGATTCAGACAAGCTGGAGACGTATACGCTGTTCGACGTCAAGACGGCGTGGGTGGAGTCGCTGAAGAACGCGAAGGTTAGCGGCATCACGGTGGATAACATCATTGCGATGCGCATCTTCCGGATCGACGCGGGGTATGTGTCGGGATTGACGGGTCTGGGCTATGAGACGCCGGATGCGGATCAGTTGATTGGCATGAAGGTGCAGGGCGTGAACGCAGAAGAAGTCCGCGAGATTCGCAAGCTGGGGTACCAGCCGACCATGGATGAGCTGGTCCAGATCAGGATCTTTCAAGTCACGCCGGATTTCATCCGGAAGATGCAGTCGCGGGGATTCAAGGACCTGACGATTGCGAAGCTGGTCCAGATCAAGATCTTCAAGATGGACGAATAGCACCTGCGGTGCGGCCAACTGCGGCTTCGCCGCCAATTCGAGGCTTACCGAGGTTCGTGGTTTCCCACCCTTGCGACAGAAAAAAGTCGCAAGGATGGGGCACGGAAGGTTGTGGGATCAGGGAGTTTGCGGCGGGGCCGGTTTTGGGGACGCGGGGGGCTGCGTCTTCTGGGCCGGCTTTGCTGTTTGTGCGGTAGGCGGGGCATCGCCGGTCGAGACCGGGGGCTGCTCGAGGGCCTGCTGCTGGGCGGCTTGCTGGGATTGGAGATCGGCGATGCGCTTTTCGATGCGGGCGATGGCGTCGCGGTCATGGGCGAGGATTTCGCCGGCTTGGGTGTTGCCTTTGAGCTGGTCGATGCGGTGCTGGTGGGCCAGGATGAGGCCGCGGAGAAGGGTGATGGATCCCCAGTCCTGCTGCTCGATCTCAGACTCACGGGCCTTGGATTGCTCGAGCTGGGCGTGAAGTTGCTGACGGCCGAGATCGACGAGGCTGGGCTGCGTGGTGACGGGCTGGTAGACGGCGCGCCAGACGTTCCAGCTGGCGAATCCGATGAGGAGGAGGAGTGCGGCGAGCGCGATGGCGATTTTCTTCATGGTCAGCGACCTGCCGGAGCGAATGCGCGCGCCGAGCGGCTTCCTCTTCATGATAGGGGCTCGAGGGAAGGGGTTCCAATCCGCCCAATTGGGCACGCTCCCGCACTGACAAGTCAGGACGCGGCACCCTGGTTCGTGGTGGAGCGCCCAGTTGGAAGGCAGAAAGCAAAAGCGGGGGCGTGGTTTGCATCCAAGAATAGGTGCGGCGGAACTGTCTTGGCCGCTGGTTCTCCTACCGATCAAGTTGAAAGGCCTTTGCTATGCTCTCTCGATCTGTTTTCCGACCTGGGCTCATTGCCCTCTCTGTTTGCCTGGTGGCAGGATTTGGTGTTTTGACGCCGGTGGCGAGGGCGGCTTCTTGCCTGACGCAGGCGACCATGCCGGTGCAGGAGCGTGGCGCGCTGGTGGCGGCGGCGCGGGGCATGCTGGTCCAGGTGCAGAACGGCGACGTCAACGGGTTGAGGGCAAACACGCTGCCGGCGGTGGCCGCGGACTTCAGCGGGATCGCGCAGAGCGTCCAGACGCTGTCGCCGGATGTGAAGATGGCAACGGTGACAGTGGAGGCGGTGTACGACCTGGACTCGTCCACCGACGCGGCCGGGGCGCAGAGCACGCAGTTTTACTGCGGGTCGTCGCCGGTGGTGGTGCTGAACTTTGCGGGGCTGCCGCCGGGGAAGTATGCGCTGGCGCTCACGCATGCGACGGGCGTGGAGAAGCCGCAGCAGGTCTCGCTGATCCTGGCCCAGAATGGCGGGCAGTGGCAGTTGGCCGGTTTCTTCGTCAAGCCGATGGTTACGGCCGGGCATGACGGGCTGTGGTATTGGGTGAGTGCGCGGAAGTACAAGCAGATGAACGGGCGGTGGGCGGCGTGGATCTACTACCGGAGGGCGGAGGACCTGCTGTCGCCGTTGGACAACTTGTCGAGCCCCAATATGGAAAAGCTGCGGCAGGAGACGGACGAGGTGAAGCCGGGGGACTTTCCGACCGATAAGCCGGTGACGGTGAATCGCCGCGGGGACTTTTCAGGTGACGGCGGTGGATACGACGACGGCGTTTGGCGGGCTGGATCTGGAGGTGCATTATGCGCCGGATCCGGGACAGGCGGCGGTGCTGCGGGATCCGCCGATGGCGCGGAAGCAGGTGGTGGGTGTGATGACGGCGCTGCTGGCTACGCATCCGGAGTTGAAAGAGGCGTTCCACGGGATCTGGGTGCATGCGGATCAGGGGAATGCGAGCTTGTTTGCGCTGGAGCTGCCGATGGATCAGATTGGCACCGTCGCTAGCCGCCACCTGCGCCACCTGCGGTGGGGCCAATCCCGGCTTCGCCGCCATTCGAGGCTGATTGAGATTTGCGGTCGATCACCCTTTCGCCAGGAGAAAGGCGAAAGGGCACGGGAGGCTTGCGAGGGAGCAATTGCGGCTTCGCCGCGAAGGCCGGCGCGTTGAGGTTCGTGGTTTCCCACCCATTCGCCCGCAACCACCCCATCGACGAAGACCTGTCGATGGGGACCCCGGATCAAGCGACTGGATGGGGCACGGAAGGTCTGCGGTTTGGTGAGGATCGCGTCCCGCCCTAACAAAGCTAGGACGGGGCACCCGGCTGTTTTTGGGTTGGAACCGCTAGTCCACGAAAGTGGCAGAGATATGACACTTGCATCCCGCGGGAATCGGGGTATTCTTCTTTCAGCCCATAAGTAAAGCGATTTTGATCCTGGAGGCACCTGCGGCGCGGCGGACTGAGCCTTGCTGATGGTGAGGCTCTGAGGGCACGGGGGTGCGGCTGGCCTGCCTCCTTGCTGGTTTTGATTGGCCTTGGTTCTCTCTAGAGTTCTCTGCCTGTAGTCGCTGTTTTTGGCTTGAAACGGCCATCCTTCTTTGCGGAAGTATGGCCGTTTGGTTTTTGGGCACCTGCGGTGCGGCCCGTTGCGGGCTTGGATGGTGGGGGGGATGGTTGTTTGGTTTTAGACGGCGCAGTCGGATGATTTTATCAGCCTTATTTGATCAATATGATGCTCTCGCCTGCTATGCTCTTGCATGAACTGAATTCTTCCTTTTTCAAGAGGATTGTGATGCGCCTTCGTGGATTCGAGTGTGCGATTGTGGCTGTGGCTGCCGGTCTGCTGACCGGCGTTTCTGTTTATGGGCAGGCTGCGGGTGGTGGGCTGGAGCGGCTGCACCTGATGCCGCTGCCGTCGTCGGTGCAGATGGGACAGGGCGAGCTGGTGCTGGATGCGAGCTTCTCGGCGGCCATTGAGGGTAGGCATGATGCGCGGCTGGACGCGGCGTTCGATCGTTTTGTGTGGCGGCTGGATCGGCAGTGCGGGGGGATTCGGCGGGCGATGACGCCGGTGATGGTGGACGGATACGAGGTGGTGAATCTGGCGACTGGCGGGGGGCCGAATTCGGGACCACTGATGCCTTACCAGCCGGGTGCGCCGGCGCTCAGGGGTACGTTCATTGTCAGATTGAAGGTGGCGGGGCCGGGCGGCGCGGTGCAGGGCGTGGATGAGGATGAGAGTTACAAGCTGATTGTCACGACGGGCGGCGGGGCGCAGTTATCGGCGGCGACGGATGTGGGCGCGATGCACGGGATGGAGACGCTGCTGCAACTGGTCGAGATGAGGGATGGGGCGTGCCGGGTGCCGGCGGTGACGATCGAGGATGCGCCGCGTTTCCAGTGGCGGGGGCTGCATTTGGACGTGAGCCGGCATTTCGAGACGGTGGATGTGATCAAGCGGACGCTGGATGGGATGGCGGTGGCGAAGCTGAATGTCTTTCACTGGCATCTGAGCGACGACCAGGGGTTCCGGGCGGAGAGCAAGAAGTTTCCCAAGTTCACGGAGGTTGCGTCGGACGGGCTGTTCTATACGCAGGAGCAGATGAGGACGTTGTGGCTTATGCGCGGGCAAGGGGGATCAGGGTGGTGCCGGAGTTCGATATGCCGGGGCACACGTCGAGCTGGCTGGTGGCGTATCCCGAGTTTGGGGCGGAGGAGATCAAGTCGATGCCGGTGGGGTTTGGGATTCCGCAGGCGGAGCTGGATCCGAGCAACGAGAAGACGTTCAAGTTTCTCGACGAGTTGATAGGGGAGATGGCGGGGATCTTTCCGGATGCGTATTTCCACATTGGCGGGGATGAGACGAAGGGCAAGGGGTGGGTGGACAATCCGCGGATTGCGGAGTTCATGAAGAAGAAGGGGTTCGACACTCCGGAGAAGCTGCAGGCGTATTTCAACACGCGGCTGCTGCCGATATCTGACGAAGCATGGCAAGAAGATGATGGGGTGGGACGAGATTCTCACGCCGGAGCTGCCGAAGGACGTGATGGTGCAGAGCTGGCGGGGCGATGCGAGTCTGGCGGCGGGGGCGCGGCAGGGATACCTGGGGATTTTGTCGGCGCCGTATTATCTGGACGCGCAGAAGACGGCGGAGATGATGTTTCTGGCCGATCCGATTCCGGCGGACACGAAGCTGACGGCGGAGGAGCAGAAGCGGATCTGGGGCGGCGAGATCTGCATGTGGGGCGAGCAGATTGATCCGGAGACGGTGGACTCGCGGGTGTGGCCGCGGAGCTTGGCGATTGCGGAACGGTTCTGGTCGCCGCAGGCGGATCGGGATGTTGCGGATATGTATCGGCGGCTGCGGGTGGCGTCGCTGGAGCTGGAGGATGTGGGGCTGACGCACATCTCGGGGCCGCAGAAGTTGCGGCGGAGTTTGGCTGGGTCGGCTGACGATGAAGCGCTGGATGTGATGGCGGCGGTGGTGGAGCCGGCGACGTTCAGCGAGCGATATAACGCGCAGCATACGGATAGGCTGACGTCGCTGGATCGGATGATTGATGCGGTAGTGCCAGATCCGCCGGCGCGGCAGGAGATTGCTGTCTTGGTTGGGAGAGCGCTGGGTGGTGATGCGGGGGCTGCGATGAAGCTGCGGCGGCGGTTTGAGAGCTGGCAGGAGGCGGCTCCGCAGATTCAGGCTTTGGCGGCGGGGTCGGCGCGGTTGTCGGAGCTGGATGTGCGGGCAAGGCAGTTGGGGCAGTTGGGGACGGCGGGGCTGGAGGCGCTGGCGTTTTTCGAGAGGAAGACGGCGGCGCCGGGGGCTTGGGTGGATGCGCAGAAGGCGCTGATTGATGAGGCGGGGAAGCCGTCGGGGATGGTGCGGTTTGTGTTTCTGCCGGAGATGGGGAGCTTGGTTGAGGCGGCGGGCGATGCGGCTACGGCGAATCAGCCATGACTGGCCCAGGGCACCTTTCATAAGTTGCTGACGATTCACCAGAGATAGGGTCAAAGCATGAAGACCGGAGGCGAATTTGCGTGCGTTAATCTGCCGGGCGACTAATTCCTTTGCCATAGCCTCCGCGATGGTGGCCCTCTGGGTCCACGCCTCCCTTGCGTTCGCGAGTCCGCAGCGACGTGGCGCGCTCCCTTCCGACATTGAAGGTCGAGCGTGGCGTATAAGCCCGGTCAAACGAAGACACGTCCCAGTCCTGGCCCCTTAGAAGATCTGGGAGACAGCCGAATCCCTATCTGAGATTTGCGGACGGAGTCCTGGAGGGATCGCCCGGTTGCGGACAGTTCGCGGGCAAATACCAAAAGACCGGCGATCTGCTCTCTATCTCGGCGAATTGGCGAGACTCCGACCAGGCAGCCTGCGACGACAAGACGAAGCATGATGTCAAAGAGATCCTCGAGGCGCTCGGACAGGTCGTGGCAGATTCATGTCGTGCCAGAGTATTGGCACGATGACTCTCTGCTCCTCAGCGATCGAAAAGGACGAACGGTGCTTGTGCTGTCGCCGATGCGGATGGGTTCTGACCCCTCCGAACTCCCTGACACATTCTGGCGTCTCGTGAAACTTGAAGGCGAGAATGCGGACTACTCGGGAGCGATCATTGATATTGAAGAACGCTCGGTTACCTTCAGCACGCCCGCGTGCATTGATTCTTATCCGTTCGACTTCGAACTGGCGGGCCTGCGGTTTTTTCCAGCTTGGCGTTGGGGCTGCGACCCAAAACTGCCAAGGAGTTCTCAAGACAAGCAGATCGCGTCGGCATTTGAGACCGCCTTGCATGAGATCAATGCCTATGGTCTGAATCAAGGAACACTCACATTTGTGAACAGAGCCGGACGTCCAATTATCGTGTTGAGCTCGCTGCAAACAGATGGGATTGAGAATCGTCGATGGAACATTACCAGATTCCGCGGTGACGGCACTCGCCCGAAAGACAAAGACGGACTGACGGAAGCGAAAGAGCCCGCCGAGATTCTACTTCTAAATGGCCGGGTGGATGGATCTCCGGGGTGTGGCGGATGGGCGGGAACCTACGAGCTAAAGAACGGCCATCTGGAGCTTCGTGCCGGTATGATGCTTGCGGGATTGTGCTCCGGGGAAATGGCGGCGGAAGGTTCGATGGTTCAAGCTGCCTTCAAGGGGGAATTGAGGATCGAGAAAAGGGGCGATCAGATTCTCCTGCGCGACGCAGACGGGAACGCGAGGATCTTGCTGGTTCCGTTTTGATGGTCAGAGTGAGTTATTGAGCCCTCTACCACTAAACAGTCTGTGGTCGCGTCTCAGCATCCTCGCAATATCTCCCAGGCCCCATTGCGATTCACGCCGGGGGCGAGCATACTACCTGAACCGATGTGTTTCGTCCTAGGTCGGGAGGGCGCACGCCGGCGTTCAAGAAAAATCGCACCAAGCATGTGTTTCTCTCGATAGAGCCGATTAGTTCGACGGCGCGTCCATTGATATACCTGCCGGCTGGCACGGCCGGCAATGAGGAGATTCCCGATGCCTGCAGGAAACCCTCTTCCCCACACTCTGGGGGAACTGCGCAGCAGCCACTACGCGAACCTTGCGCATCGTTCGATCAAGGACGAGATGCGGACGAATCTGATTGCGCTGCTGAAGCAGGGCGCGACGATTTTTCCGGGCATTGTGGGATACGAGGACACGGTGGTGCCGCAGATTGTGAATGCGGTGCTGTCAAAGCAAAACTTCATTTTGCTGGGGCTGCGCGGGCAGGCGAAGAGCCGCATTCTGCGCGCGCTGACGGCGCTGCTGGACGAGCAGATGCCGTATATCGCGGGATGCGAGATTCGCGACAATCCGTTTCATCCGCTGTGCAGGCGCTGCCGCGAACTGGTGAGCGAGCGCGGCGATGCGACTCCGATTGCGTATATGACGCGCGAGGAGCGCTACGTGGAGAAGCTGGCGACTCCCGATGTGACGGTGGCGGATTTGATTGGCGATATCGACCCGATCAAGGCGGCGCGGGGCGGGGAGAACCTAGCCAGCGAGCTGACGATGCATTATGGCCTGCTGCCGCGGGCCAATCGCGGGATTTTTGCGATCAATGAGCTGCCGGATCTGGCGGGCAAAATCCAAGTCGCGTTGTTCAACATCATGCAGGAAGGCGATGTGCAGATCAAAGGCTATCCGGTGCGGCTGGAGCTGGATGTGGCGCTGGTGTTCAGCGCCAATCCCGAGGACTATACGGCGCGCGGGAAGATTGTGACTCCGCTGAAGGACCGCATTGGGTCGGAGATTCGCACGCATTATCCCGAGACGCTGGAAGAGGGGATTGCGATTACCGCGCAGGAGGCGTGGGAGAAGCGCGATGCGCGGATCGAGATTCCGAGTTACATGCGCGAGATCGTGGAGCAGATTGCGTTTTCTGCGCGCGAAGACAAGAAGGTGGACAAGAGAAGCGGCGTGAGCCAGCGGCTTCCCATTGCGACGATGGAGCTGGTGATTTCGAATGCGGAGCGGCGCGCGCTGGTGAACCACGAAGAGGTGATTGTGCCGCGGGTGAGCGATCTCTACGCGGCGATGCCGGGGATTACAGGGAAGCTTGAACTCGAATATGAAGGCGAGCTGAAGGGCGCCGATACTGTTGTGAAGGATCTGATTGCGACGGCGGTGCGGAAGATGTATGACAAGCATTTCGGCGAGATCGACACGGAGCAGATTGAGATGTGGTTCAACCTGGGCGGGACGGTGAAGTTAGATGACGCACTAAGTGCGGATGCGGCGCTGGCGGAGTTAAGTGGGATTCAAGGATTGATGGATAAGTTAGCGGCGCTGGGGTTGAAGTTATCGGATCACTCGCCGGTGTTAGTGGGTGGTGCGGAGTTTCTGCTGGAGGGAATGGTGGCGCATCGCAAGCTGAGCCGGAATGAAGAGCGCGGGTTTGCGGCGCAGGAGAAGCCGGCGAGAAAGCAGGAGACGCACAAGATGGAGATTGAGTACGAGGAGTGGGAGAGGTCGAGGAAGTCGAGACGAGGGTATAACTAAACGGGGAACAGGGAACAGAGATCAAGTGGAGGTCCTTCCCGCCCTAGCAGAGCTAGGACAGGGCACCCGGCACCCGGCCGCCATTCCGACTCGTTGAGGTTTGTGGTTTCCCACGCATGCGACAAAAGGAAGTCGCATGGATGGGGCACGGGACAGTTTTGGCGAGATGGGGGAAAGACAACTGCGGATCCCTCGGCCCGCTTACCCCACTCACGATAGGACTGTGAGCGGGGCCCCAAGCACGCGGGCTCTCGGGATGACACGCGTTTTGTGAGGCGGACTCAATTATGAAGCGCGTTCGGTATGAGAAGTATTCGGGGGATTTGGCGTCGGAGGTGGATCTGGAGGATCTGCTGCAGGCGCTGTCTGACTATTTTCTGGACTCGGGGTTCGACGATCCGTACTCGCGGTTTCAGGATCTGGATCATGACATGGAGTCCCTGCGGGAGGCGTTGCGGAGGATTCTGCGAGTCGGGCGAGTTGTTCGATGGCGAGATGCAGGCGAAGATCGATCAGCTCAGTGCCGAAGGCAAGCTGGATGAGCTGATCGACAAGCTGATCAAGATGCTGGCGCAGCAGAGGTATATCTCGTACGAGCAGAACGCGGATGGCAATGGTTATGTGGATTCGCCGGATGGGCCGGTGGACGATGCGCGCTTCGAGGTGACCGACAAGAGCCTGGATTTTCTGGGATACAAGACGCTGCGGGATCTGCTGGGGTCGCTGGGTAAGTCGAATTATGGACGGCACGATACGCGGCACTGGGCGACGGGGATTGAGGCGAGCGGCGGGTCGCGGCGGTATGAGTTTGGCGATGTGCTGAACCTGGATACGACGGCGACGCTGGGCGCGGCGATTGCGAGGGAAGGGTTGACGCTGCCGCTGAATCTTGAGTATGACGATTTGCAGGTGCACCAGTGCGAGTATCAGAGCTCGTGCGCGACGGTGGTGATGCTGGATTGTTCGCACTCGATGATTTTGTATGGCGAGGATCGGTTTACGCCGGCGAAGAGGGTGGCGATGGCGTTGTCGCATCTGATTCGCACACAGTATCCGGGGGATTCGTTGTCGCTGGTGCTGTTTCATGATTCGGCCGAAGAGATGCCGGTGGGGCAGATTGCGCGCGTGAAGGTGGGGCCGTGGCATACCAATACGCGCGAAGGGTTGCGGGTGGCGCAGAGGGTTCTGGCGCGGGAACGCAAGGACATGAAGCAGATTGTGATGATCACGGATGGGAAGCCTTCGGCGCTGACGCTTGAGGATGGACGGATTTACAAGAATCCTTACGGGCTCGATCCGCTGGTGGTGAGCGAGACGCTGGAGGAAGTGGCGCGGTGCAAGCGGTCGAACATCATGATCAATACGTTCATGCTGGCGCAGGATTATGAGTTAGTGCGGTTTGTGCAGCAGGTAGTCAGATGTGCCGGGGGAAGGCTTATTTTACGAGTCCGGATAGATTAGGGGAATATTTGTTGATGGATTTTATGTCGAGGAAGTCGAAGACCATTCATTAGAGCGCACCTGCGGTGCGGCCAATCAGCGGCGTTGCGGTTTCCCATTCGCCAGAAAAACACTTGTTGAGGATGGGTGGTCTATCCCGTACCGGATGCGACAACAAGCAAATCGCTTGGATGGGGCACCCGCGCCGCATCTGCGCATCCGCGCCCGCGCCTACTCTGCCTTGATGAAAATCAGTTCGGAGCTTAGGGGTTGGGGGAGGCGGATGATCAGGCCTTGCAGGAGTTCGCGGCCGGTGATGGTGCGGTCGGGGGAGGTGCCGTCCTGGAAATGAAGATGATAGCGGCGTTTGGGCTTGATGCCGGCGAGGGGAAAGGCGTGTTGCGGCTCGTTGGGCGTGGTGCCGCGGAAGGCGTAGACGACGCCCTGAGCGCGCGCGGGGTCCCAGTATTCGATGGCGTCCCAGTGCACGCCGTCGGGGCGCGGTGAGATGTGAAAGAGCTGGGCGTCGCGGATGAGCGGGCGCAGTTTTTCCTTGTAGAGAGCGATGGATTGCTTTGCGGCGTCGTGCTGTGCGGGCGTCCACGCGGACGTGTCCATCATGAGCGTGACCCAGCCCATCATGCCGCTGCGCAGCATGTAGAGGAAGTTTTCAGGGCGAGGCGTGGGCCACTTTTCTACGTAGCTCTCGAGCATGGCGGCGGGAAGCATGTAACTGGTGTCGTAGAAGGCGCGGCGGTTGGAGAGCGGGTCGTAGGTGTCGGTGATGGAGAAGTAGTCGCCGTGCGCGGCGGAGCCGAAGTCGACCATGCGGCCGCCGTCGTTGCAGATCTCGAAGATAAGGCCGGGGTGCGCGGGCGCGGGTGCGCGCGTAGATGTCGTAGTAGGCGCGGATGGCGTGGTAGCTGACGTCGGTGGAGTTATCGGCGAGTGACGAAGTCGAAGCCCGAGTCGTGGGTGATCTTCATGGTGCTGCGGTTGGGCGGGGCGTGGGGGTGGTTGTCGCGGGTGCAGCCCTGGGCGACGAGATAGCCGTCGTGCTCGAGCATGTCGAGGTGGTTGTCGTCGACGATGCGGTTGACCTCTTGGAGGAAGTAATCGTGGGCGGCGGGAACGCCGAGGTCGATGGTCTGGCCTTTGAACTCTTCGGGCTTCCAATCTGGGCGCGAGGTCGCTGACCATCCAGTTGGCGACTTTGGGATCGCGGACGTTGAGCGCGCCGTGTTCGGGCTGTCAGCGCGGCTTGCGTCCAGTCGACCCAGATGCCGAAGCGCAGGCCTTGCTTGTGGGCTTCGTCGGCGATGGGTGCGAGGCCGTGGGGGAATTTTTTGGGGTCGGGATACCAGTCGCCTACGCCGCGGAACCAGCCGGCATCGATGTGGAACATCTCGACGCCGAGCTCTTTTGATTCGGAGATCATGCGCAGGGCGAGGGGCTCGTCGACGGCCATGCCGCTGCCCCAACTGTTGTTGACGACGTAGGGGTAGTGCGGATCGCTTCCAGGTGAGGGGATTGCCGAGAACGGCGCGAACCCAGGGACGCAGTTGGTTGGCGGCGCCGTCGGGGCCGCCGCTGAATGCGCCGAGGAAGACGGTGGGTGTTTCGAAGGTGCCGCCGGGGGCGAGGCGCGTGCGGAAGGGGCCGGGTTCGGGGTTGAGGCCGAGGACGGTGTGGATGCGGTTGTTGGCGCGCTCGAGGGAGATGCGGGTGCGGCCGCTGAATTCGATGCCGGCGTACCAGCCCTGCTGCGGCTGCGCGTCGTTGAAGACGAAGACGGCGGGGATGATTTCGCGGGGCTCGTCTTGTGTGGCGGTCGCGCGTAGGTGGAGGAGGTGCCGGTCCAGCGGTAGTCCTCAGAGATGGTGTCGAGGTGCGTGCCTTGCGGGGAGGGTGTGTCGGCGCCTTTTTCGACGTAGAAGAGGCGGGTGTCTTCGCCGGGATGGACGCGGATGTCGAGGCGGAGGGAGTCGATCATGGGGAGCCAGACTTCTTTGTCGCCGAGGTTTTCGACGGTGATGCGGTGTTCGATGGGGCCGAAGGCGGCGCGGGCCTGCCACTCCCAGCGAGAGGCGCAGATGGGGTTGTGCGGATTCGTAGACGAGGACGGCGAGGTGCGGGTATTGCTGGGTGTCGAGTTCGGCTTTGTGCTGCCAGGTGAGGGGGACGGTTGCGCCGTTGATTTCTGCGGTGGTGGGGAGAGGTTCTTCGGCGCGGTTGGCGAGTTCGATGTGCGGGTGGCCGACGATTACGGCGAGGCGCGGTTGGGGTTGTAGCCCGTTGAGCGTCAGAATGATGTCGGACGTAGCGACCATCGGTTGTGGAGGGGCAGATGTGGCGCGGGCGCAGAGCGTGGAGAGGATGAGGGCGATGAAGAGGAGCGGGAGTCGGGTGGGCCGGTTCATGACTTAGCTTGATTAGACGCTATGGGGGCTTGAGCACAACCGCGACGCAGTGAATGTTGGGCGAAGATTGTGGTGGAACACGCAGGGCTGGTCAGGGTCGTGGTATCCCACCCATGCGACAAAAAGAAGTCGCATGGATGGGGCACGGTGGTTTGTGGGTTGAAAAGCGGGTTCTTCGCTTTCGCTACGCTCAGGGTCAGAATGACAAATTGGTGGAAGGTTAGTGGTCTTCGTCGCGGAACATGGGGTGGGGGATCAGGCGGCGGTAGTCGTCGTTGGTGGCGTTGGCGAGGCAGGCTTCGATGATGCTGCGGCCTAGGGGGTCGAGGTCGGGGACGAGGAACTGCTGCAGCTCTTTGGCGAAGAATTCGCGCCACTGGCGGGCGCCTTCTTCGTAGACGTCGGGGCCGCCCTGGATCTGCTCTTCGACGCGAAAGAAGACGCGGGGGATGATGGAGCCTTCGACTTTGAGCTGGCTGGGGATGTAGCCGAGGAGGGGGCAGGGGGCTTCGTCGACCTGCTCGCGGCCGAACTTGGCGGAGCCGCGGCGGGCGAGGTATTCGCGGGCGATCCACTCAGCCATGAAGCCGACTTTCCACGCGCCGATGTGCTGATTCGGAATGAGGACGTGGCGGGTTTCGGGCGTGTCCACGATTTGGCGGAGGAGCAGGTTGGCCTGGTCGACGCGGCGGCCGGTGGCAAATGCCCAATAAGAGCCGACGCCTTCGGATTGCATCTCTTTTGATTTGGTGGCCTGGATGCTGGGGTTGGCGTGGCCGCGTGGGGCGACCAGCCGCCACAGCCACGCGAGCGCGGGGCTGAGCACGTGCATGAGGCCGAGGATGCCGTAGAGGCGGGCGTCTTTGTGGGTGGCGGGGCAGCGGACGCCGAAGCGAGCGCACATCGACATGGCGGGGGCCGGCGGCGATGTCGTCGATCATGTGGCGGGGGAGGATGACGCGGGGGTTGGGGCACGGCTTTCCGGGCGCGTCTTCAACGTGCTCCCAGGTGAGGCAGGTGCCGCCGGGGACGATGTAGTGGTTGAGGAAGATGAGGGGTTCGGGCGGATCGATGCAGAGGCGCTCGAGGTTGGGGGCGGTGCCGTAGGCGTGGATGTGATCGACGCGGACGAACCAGGCGTTTTCAGCGTCGGCGATGGTGAGGCGGCCGCTGCGGCCCTGGTAGCTGGGGTGGGCGCAGGCCATGTCGTCGGCGATGGGGCGGAGGTGGCAGGCCTCGGGGAGGTTGAGGGTGCGCTCCTCTTTGGTGATGACGTTGCGGCCGATGAGGAGGCGGCCGTCTTCCATGCGGTGGACGGGCTCGGTCATCTCGGATTTGCCGCCGCCGGATGCGCCTTCGTGCATGAGGATGAGCTGGTTTTCGTAGGGGGTGATGACGGCGACGGCGGCGCAGTGGTTGGTGGTCCAGCCTTCGCGCTCGCCGATGTCGAGGAGCATGGAGTAGACGCCTTTTTTCGCGCTGGGGCCGGGATAGAGGTTGTAGGCGAAGACTTCCTGATGGGTCTTGGTGCGGTCGTGCACGACGATCTGCTTGCCGCTGAAATGGGTGTGGCGGAAGGGCGGGGCGACGAAGAGGACGCCGCCGGTGATGCGGAAATTTGTGGGGACCTGGCTGCGGGGGATCATGCCTTGCAGATCGGCGAGGGCGGCGGCGAAGAAGGCGGCCTGGCGCGGGACGATGACCAGCGATCCGTAACCGAGCTTGTCCTCGCCGGCATAGAAGGGCATAGCGACGAGTTCCTGGGTCTTGAGCCAGTCGAGGGTTTGCTGGCGGGTGTTATCGAATGGTTCGCCGAAGCGCTCAGTGTAGGTGGGTTTGTCGGTGGGCAGGGAGTCGCCGATGACCATGGCGTCGGGGTCGCGGCGGCGCATGGCGGGGTCAGGGAAGTTGATGGCGAGGCCGTTGCGGGCCTTGGTGATGACGGCTTCTGAGACGCGGCCGTAGCCGGGGGTTTGGAAGACGGCTTCGTAGACGCCGTGGTCGTCGCGGTTGCCGAGGGTCCAGTCGGTTTCGCCGGAGGTGCGGCCGAGTGCCCAGTCGAGGAGCTGGGTGCGGGTTTCGGGGGTCTGCACGAGCGGGGCGGCGGAGAGGACCTCGCGCACGGGCGCGGGGAGGTCGAGGTCGGCCCAGCAGGACTGGAAATCGAGGACACCTGTGCTGAAGGCTGCGACGGCCATGGGAGCTCACTTTCTGTTTGTTCGTTTGGGGGAGTGCGCGCGACCGTGCGCCAAAACCCCCATTACTTTTATTTCATTGACTTGTATGTCTGGCAGTGAGCGGCGTCACGGCACTGCGGTGCGGCTGACTGTGCCTTCGGCGCCATTTGAGGCTGGGTGTGGGGGTTGCGGGCTCCTATTCCTGTCGCTAGAATAAAAGAGGCGACAGGGTGGCGGGGTGGGGTTGGAACGCGCATCCCTCCCCAGTCCCCAACTGCGAGGGACCGGGGCACCCGGCTTTTGCCGGCCACCAGAAGCCGCGAGTCCGGAATCTCGGCTCCGGCCGGCGGATGATGGTCGGCAGATTCTGGGTGGGGTGCAAAGATCCCCTGAATCCCTGCGCGCCCGGGGGCGCTAAAGAGACGCGAATAAATAACTTGACAAGGGTCGTTCTACCCCTGCTAGGCTGACTTAAATTTTTCATTCCAATAACTACTCGTCCCCTCGAGTCCCCAGGTACCTTGTGAGCAGCTGGGTCATCAGTCCAGGTATTTCCACGCACAGGAATTTCCACGCATTGAGGTGCACCAGATGCTCAAGCAGGTTCGTGTGGGTCTTTTGGCCCTTGCCGGCGTTTGTCTGTCCGTAGCCGTCCCAGCCCAGCAAGTTCCCCCAAGTGCAGATACATTCACGAGCACCGCCGTCCCGAAAGCAAACTTCGGCAACGTCGAGTTTCTGGCCGTGGCCCCTGGGACGAACACTTATATCAGTTTCAATCTTTCCAGCGTGCCGGCCGGGTCGACGGTGACCAGGGCCACGCTGCGATTATTCGTGAATGGCGTCGCAACCGGCGGGAAATTCAGTGTCTATGACCTGCCTTCGTCCCCGGCATGGGCGGAATCGACCCTCACGCACAATTCGCCCTTGCCGTTGGGAGCTTCATCCTCCACGTCCAATCCGATCACTGTTTCCAGTGCCAGCGTGAACAACTTCCTGCTGATCGACATCACGCAGGAAGTCCAGGGCTGGCTTGACCATCCCTCCAGCAACAACGGGATTGCACTGGTGCTGACCGGGGCCAAGGGCGAGTTCTATTTTGACAGCAAGGAAGGCTTCATTACATCGCATGAGCCGGAACTGGAACTCCAGTTGGGAGGCTCGGGAGGCCCTCCTGGGCCTCAGGGTGTGACTGGACTTGCAGGACCGACAGGCGCTACAGGACCGGCAGGGCCAACCGGGCCGAAGGGAGATACGGGCGCGACTGGGGCGACGGGAGCCACAGGTTCCACGGGTGCGGCCGGACCTCAGGGTCCTCAGGGATCGACGGGAGCAGCGGGCCCGGCTGGCCCAGCAGGCCCGAAGGGAGACACAGGAGCCACGGGAGCAACCGGACCGACGGGCCCAACTGGCCCGAAGGGAGATACGGGCGCGACGGGAGCGGCCGGCTCCACGGGTGCGGTTGGACCTCAGGGTACGCAGGGGTCGACGGGAGCGGCTGGCCCGGCAGGCCCGAAGGGAGACACGGGAGCCACAGGATCGACGGGAGCCACCGGACCTCCGGGAGCAGCAGGTTTACAGGGGCCGATTGGCCCCACTGGACCGGCGGGTGCAGCAGGAACCAACGGTGCACCGGGCACGCAAGGACCGCAGGGCACGCCCGGCCCATCTGGCCCGATAGGTCCAATTGGCCCGATAGGCCCGACAGGCCAACCGGGTACACCCGGCCCGATAGGACAGGCAGGCCAACCGGGTACGCCCGGCTCAATAGGCCCGGCAGGCCAGCCGGGTCCGGCAGGCCCAGTGGGCCCGGCAGGTCCGGCGGGCGCCGACGCCGACACGAATGCCAGGAAGCTATTTCCGATCTTCTTCCCCGGCAACCTGAGCGGAACATGGACCGGCGGACAGGTTACGATCGATCAGCCCATCACCATCCTGCGCATCGCGGTGACGGCCAAGACGCCCACCGGCTCGGGCTGCCCTGCCGCGGTGTTTCGCTTCACGGACGGCAGCAAGGGGCAGGACCTGGTGCTGACTCCGGGCACCTACTGGTCTGACAGCGGGCCGATTGTGATGACGTTTGCGGCGGGCGCAACGCTGCAGTCGATACTGCGCACCGGCTCTACCTGTGCTTCAAATACCGGCGCGGACGCGAACCTGCTGGTCGAGTACAAGATGACGGGCGCGGGCGATACCGACACCTGCCCCGGGACGCTCTGCGGCGGCTTCTGCGAGAATCTGGCTTCTGATCCATCCAACTGCGGAGCCTGCGGCGCTGCCTGCGGAAGCGGATTGGCATGCGTGAATGGAGCTTGCCTCAACTCCCCTAACGGGGCCTCCTGCACTTCGGGCGCAAGCTGCCAGAGCGGGATCTGCCTCAGTGGAGTCTGCAGCGCGTGCGCGGCCGGGCTGCAATCCTGCGGCAATACATGCGCTAACACCGGCAATGATCCCAACAACTGCGGAGCATGCGGCGTGGTGTGCCCGGGCGGTCAAACGTGCTCGTCAGGGGCGTGCGTCTCCTCACTCAGCGCAAACGGCGCAGCCTGCGCAACAGGAGCAACCTGCGGGAGCGGAAACTGCTCAAGCGGAGTTTGCTGCAACACCGCTTGCAGCGGGAATAGTTGCCAAAGCTGTCTGCAGGCCGTGACTGGATCCCCCAATGGAGTCTGCGCGCCTGCGACGGCTGGCACAAGCTGCGGTAGCGGCTTTAGCTGCAATGGCGCGGGATCCTGTGTAAACCAATGCAACGACAACCAAAAGGACGGCAGCGAGACCGACATAGATTGTGGCGGCAATAGTGCTTGCGTTAAATGCGCCGTCGGCAAGAAATGCCAGGTGAGCAGCGATTGCACCAGCGGCGCCTGCAACGCTCTTACCCTGACGTGCGCTGCGAGTCAATGCTCCGACAACCAAAAGGACGGCGTCGAGACGGACGTAGATTGCGGCGGCCCCAATTCCTGCGCTCGATGCGCTCTCAACCAAAGCTGCCAGGTGAACACTGATTGCGGCAGCAACGCCTGCAACGCTCTCAACCTCACGTGCGTTGCGAGTCAATGCTCCGATAACAAGCAGGACGGCGCCGAGACGGACACAGATTGCGGCGGCGGTGCCTGCAGCGCCTGCGCACTCAACAAAAAATGCCATGTGAACACCGATTGCGCGAGCAACAACTGTAATGCTGTGACCAACCTGTGTAATTAGTTCGGCAATCGCTGGAAGAGAAGCCTGGAGGTATTACGTAATGCGGATAGGAACTACTGGAATGGCAGCCGCGGCAATCGTGTTTTGGCGGCGGCTGCGTTTTCTCAGCAGGCGGATAAAGCAAAAACGGCGAAGACCTCCGAGTCGGTCAAGGCTCAGTCAGTGACCATCAACATGCCGGAGGGCATGACCAGGGACCAGGCTGACGCAATTCTGAACGAGCTGAAGCAGATCCACCAGTTGTTGCAGAACCAGCAGACCGCAGCAGCCCAGGCCCAGCCGGCGGCAGTGCAGGCTGCCGCGCCTTCTGACAAAGTGAAGATGAGCGTGGGCAAGGGCTGGTATGCCATGGGCCGCGAAGATGCGCCCGTGACCATGGTTGAGTTCACTGACTACCAGTGCCCGTTTTGCCGCAGATTCGAGCACGACACCTTTGCCGAACTCAAGAAGAATTACATCGATACGGGAAAGGTCCGCTTTGTCACGCGCGATCTGCCGCTGGAGTTTCACCCCAACGCGGCGCCTGCGGCCCAGGCCGTCCGCTGCGCCGGAGAGCAACACAAATTCTGGGAGATGCATGACGCCATCATGCAGGACACGGCTACGGATCTCAGTACCGATTCGATCCTCAAGTATGGCGACAAGGTCAGCCTGGATATGACCGCGTTCCGCGCATGCGTGGCGGAGAAGAGATTCGGTGCGGACATCCAGAAAGACACCGCCGATGCCGGAACGCTGGGTATCAGCGGAACCCCCAGCTTTGTGATCGCCAAGACGGCGCCGGATCAGATGGATGGCGTGCGCATCGTGGGCGCGGTGCCATACTCCGTCTTTGATTCCACGATTAAGGAAATGCTCGTGAAATAGCTCACCGCGCAAGAGCCCAGGTCCCGTGGTAAGTCGGCACCGGGGTCAGTGATTTGGTTTGCATCCCTCCCCGGTCCCTAAATGCGAGGGACCGGGGGCACCCGGCTCTGGGGCACCCGCACCCGCACCCGTCGTCGTACTTATTGGAGCCGGCGGGCGGGATGGTCTCCGCCCTGGTGCAGGATCAGGCTGGTCGCTTTGCCCTGACTGTCCGTGACAAAGGTGATTTGCGCGTCGATCACTTTCAGGAAGAAGTCGTGATCGCTCTCCGGAAACACTTCGATCTTCCCCTGTCCGGTTGCCTGCGTAAACAGATGATCTCCCTCGCGAGTTACGGTCAGAATGAAATTGGGCGCAAGCTCGTAGGCCCCGACGTAGTTATCCAGAATCTTGGGGTCAATGGCAATTTCTTTGTGTTCTTTGGGGGGCGGCGCGTTGTCGTTGCGTTTGGCTGTCTGGTCGCGCCCGTTCTGATGGAGCACCACGTCCGTTACTTTGCCCTGGGCGTCCATTTCGAAGGTTAGCTGCGCATCCACAACCTTCAGGAAGAAGTCTTTTTCGGTTTCGGCGAACACCTCGAACTTAGGCTGTCCGGATAACTGCGTGAAGAATTTATCGCCATCGAGCGACATGGTGATGAAGATGCCCGGCACCAGTTCATAACTCCCGACATACCGGGCCAGTACCTCACGCGGAACCTTGATTTCCTTGCGGTCGGACTGCAACACAACTTTCTCGCCATGTACCACCGCGGCCAGTTTTCCGGCAATGTCGCCGGGCGCCCCGCCATTCAGATTGGCGAGCACGATGACGGTGAGCTTGTCATCCGGGTAGTAGGACATGTCCGTGTTGAATCCTTCGATGCCGCCGCCGTGCTCATACTGCAAATGTCCTTTGGCGGTGGTGATCATCAGGCCGCAGCCATAGTTCTCCTTGTAGGGCGTGGTCATCTTCTTCAACGACGCCGCGGACAGGACCTTGCCGCCGTAGAGAGCCTGCTCCCACAGAAGCAGATCGTGGGTGGTGGAATAGAGGGCTCCCGCGGAGAACGGTATGGTCATATCGATGTAGCCGGAGTTGACCGGCCCATTCTCACTTGGCGTGTAGCCACTGGCGCGATGAAGAATGACCGCCGAGGTCGAGTCGTATCCCGAGTCGTTCATCCCAAGGGGCTTGAATATGTTCTGGGTTACGAAATCCGCATAGGTTTGTCCACTGATCTTTTCGAGCAGATATCCGAGCAGGACATAACCTGAGTTACTGTAATTCCACTTTTCGCCCGGCTGGAATTCGAGTGGCTTGTTGAGAAAGCGGTCCACCAATGCTTTGGGGGTTGTCGGCGTTCCTTCGCTGGCGTGGTAGTCGGGGAAGGAAGTGAAACTGGGAATGCCGGAAGTGTGGGTCAACAGGTTATAGATCGTGATCTTGTCCCAGGCGGCTGGGGCATCCGGCATGTACTTCTTCACATGGTCATCGGTGCTGAGCTTTCCGCGTTCCTCCAATAACAGAATCGAAGCCGCCGTAAACTGCTTGGTCATGGAGCCGATGCGGAACTTGGTCAACGAATCGTCGGGTATGTTCCATTCCAGATTCGCGCTTCCATAGCTCTTTTCGAAGGCAACCTTGTCGCCTTGCGCGACCAGAACCGAACCCATGAACTGATGGCTATCGGAGTAGGAGCGCGCGACCTGATCCATGCGGTCGACGGGCGCCTGGGCAGAGGCGTGGAAACAGGCTGCGATGCCGAGTAGAAGGACAAGGAAGCGGCGCTTGGATGTAGCGAAGGTTCTGTGAGCACGGAGGACAGCAGGATCGGTACTTTCGGCGTTCGAGTTCATCGGGGGCCTGTCTTTCGATACTGCGATACGGTCGATTTCGTTGCGAAGAACCGGCCCCATCCTAATCGCGAAGGGCGGAATCATCCAAACGCTGTTCTTCCCATCCTCACCAGGAGAAGCTGTCGCTGGCAGAGAGAAAGGCGACGGGGGCGGGCTGGGGCTGAGGAAGGCCGGCGGCGCATTGGATGGTTTCGGGTCCGCAAGCGCGGGCGATGCGCAGGGCTTCTTCGGCTTCGCGCAGAACGATGACGGGCGAGCGGCCGTTGCTGGGAGCGATTCCGAAGCAGGCGGTAAGGCGGACGGAGGTGTCGGCGACGGGGAACGGCAGGCCGAAGACCTCGTTGCGGATGCGCTCGGCGAGCAGGACGGCGTTGACGGCGGTGCATCCGGGGAGGCCGGCAAGGAACTCGTCTTTGCCCACGCGGCCGAACAGGTCGTAGCTGCGCAGAAGGCGGGAGACGCGCTCGGCCACGTAGACCAGGAGCTGATCGCAGGGCGCGTTGCCGAGGCGGCCGTTCCAGTGGCTGAAGTCGTCGATGTCGAAGAGGATGGCGCAGAGAGAAGTGTTCATGCGCTGGACGCGATCGGTTTCGCGGAAGAGCGCGGCGAGTATGGCGTCGCGCGAGTAGATGCCGGTGAGGCGATCGGTGCGGTCGTTGCGGGCGATGGCGTCGCGGAGCTGATCGAGTTCGTGCTCGTTCCGCTGGGCGCGGAGAAGCATGTCGAGGCGGAGGGTGAGCTGGCAGGGGGCGAGGGTGGTGGGAAGGACGTCGTTGAGCACGCCTTCGTCGAGCCGACTCTTAATTTCGTCAGAGATTGTGTCCGAAAATAAGACAATGGGGCACCGGCTGCCGAGTTCGGCGCGCGCGGCGGCGAGAAACCGGCCCAGGTCGAGTCCGGGTAAGCGAGCGTCAAGCCACGCCGCCGCGGGCGTGGCGGGCCCGATCATCGCTTCAAGAGCGGTCTCCGGGGAGAGGACGATGTGAACCTCGACGCCGGATGCTACAAGGACCTGCTCCACATCCGCGAGCAACGCCGGCTCATTGGAGGCCAACAAGTATGTGGTTTTGGGCGTTTGCGGCATGTGAAGCAGGTCCTCGATGAGAGAGGTATCGGCGGAGATTAGAAAATACTTAGAGCATTTTCAGGGCTAATTTATTCGCCGCGAGCGGTGGGCTCGGCAAGTCAAAATCCGGCGCGACGGAGGGCCTGTTTACTGCGTAGTTACCTTTGATCAGGGGGCGATGGAAACCAGAGGGAGGCGGAATGAGGGGGAAATGGGCTTAAAGCGAAGAAACGACGTAAAACCATGTTTTTTGCTAAGTTGTTTAATATTATATACATGGTTCTAAAATTGTGGAAAACTCTTGAAATTATAACTGTTAGTTTTCTGGTTAACACCCGGTGAGGCTTTGTAAGAGGCCGCGAGGGCGGTTTGAGCAGGGCACTGAGAATTGCGCAGACGTAACACAGGGTCATGATGGAGCAGGAGAGGCGGAAGACGATGTGCCAGCCATCACACCTGTGAGGTGCAGACGCTGTCGGGATGACACTCAGCGAAACGGAGTGAAACTGAATCCGGAAGCAGGCACCCCGATTGGCATTACGGGCGGGGTTTTGGGATCTGGGATGCGGTGGTATTATCTGGATTGCTGTTCCAGCCATCTGACAGTTTCTTCCAAGACTTTTGTTGAGCGAATGCTGTGGGTCGACCCTCGTGTTCGATTTGGCACCGGGCATGGCAGCAGTTTCAACAGAGGAGTATCCGTGGGAATATCAGCACCGCAGATCTTCAAGGACGTGACGCCGGAGCGTTACGAGATTCTGGCCGACAGGGGCCGCCGGGCGGGGATTCCGCTGAGCGGCAACTCAGGATCGGCGTCGATGTTCGGTATTGAAGTGTGCTGGAGCTACTCGCCTGAGACGCAGGAGCTGACGGTGCAGTGCCTGCGCGTCCCCTTCTTCATGAATCAAGGGGAGATCGACGCTAGGATCCGCAACATGGTGGAGCAGACGGCGATGGCTTAGGGCTGTCAGCGCGCACCCGTAAGGGAGATGCGGCGCGATTGCTTCTAAAATAGGGGCAGTGGCATTGGTTCCCCTCAATCCGCCCGTGCCGGAGGCTTTTGCCCGGCGCACAGCCTGGAATGGTCCCGCAGCATTGAAGTACTGGCATCTGTCCAGCCTGGACGCACCGTCGGTGGCGGTGGCGTGGGCGTGCGCCTTTGCGTGGGCGGCGCGGGTGAAGGCGCCGGCGGGAATGCTGGCGGCCCTGGCGCTGGTGGTTTGGGTGCTCTACGTGGTGGACCGGCTGCTGGACGCGCGGGCGGGACTGGATGATGCCGGCAGGCCCAATCTGCAGGAGAGGCACTGGTTTCATTGGCGGCACCGGCGGTTGCTGAGCGTGCTGGCCGGGATGGCGGCGGTGGCGGCGGGCTGGATGGTTCTTTCGCGGTTGCATGCCGCGGCGCTGCGCCGAGATTCGCTGATGGGGCTGGCGACGCTGGCGTACTTCTCGGGTGTGCATGGGCGTGGGTGGCGATCAGGGTGGGTGGCCGGGATGAAGGAGCGGGCAGCGCGGATTGTCTCGCGCGAACTGATTGTGGGCGTGATCTTCAGTGCCGGATGCCTGGCGCCGGTGCTTCCTCTGGCGCCGTCCGGCGTGGCGCGGGTGTGCATGCGGCTTGCTGTGCCGGCGGTGGCCTTCGCGGCGTTGGCATGGCTGAACGTGAAGGCGATCGGATGCTGGGAGACGGTGACGCTGGGGTTATGTGGCGAGCGGGGAGTGAGGGAGGTCGCCCTTCTGCTGGCTGCGGTTTGTGGCGGTTGCGGGATCGCGATTCGGGTCTGGAGCCGCGGGTTGGGTTGTTGCTGGCGTTGGTCGCGATGAGTTCGCTGCTGCTGGCGTGGCTTGATGGGGCGCGTGAGCGGATGGATGCGGTGACGCTGCGGGCTGCGGCTGATCTGGTGCTGCTTACGCCGGTTCTTCTGCTGATTCCGATAGGGGTGCCGGCGCGATGAGCACGATGGTAGCGAGTACAGTTGCGCGAGGTGGCCGCAAGCTGAATTTCGATCGGCTGGCGAGGGTTTATCGCTGGATGGAGGGTCTGAGCTTCGGACCTTATCTATGGCGGTGCCGGTGCGCGTTTCTCGCGGAGATGACGGAGGCACAGGAGGCGCTCGCACTGGGGGATGGGGATGGGCGGTTTACTGCGGCTCTCCTGAAGCGAAACCGGCAGGTGCAAGTCAATGCCGTGGATGTGAGCGAAGCCATGCTGCGCGGTCTGTGGCAGAGGGCCGGCGCCGATGAGAGGCGAGTTCGAACCGAGGCGTGCGATGTGCGGGAGTGGCGTCCGGCGGATGCGGAGTACGACCTGGTGGTGACGCATTTCTTTCTCGACTGCCTGACTACGGAAGACGTGCGCAGGTTGGCAGAGCGATTGAAGCCGAACCTGCGGCCCGGGGCGCGCTGGGTGGTGTCGGAGTTTGCGGTGCCTGAAGGCTGGTTTGGGAGATGGGTTGCGCGGACTGTGGTGGGATCTTTGTATTGGGCGTTCGGAGTGCTGACTGGCCTGGAGGTTCGACGACTGCCGGAGTGGGAATTGGCGCTGAAGGCAAGCGGATTCCGGCGGGTTCAAGAGAGAAGCTTGCTGCTGGGACTCCTGACGAGCCAGATGTGGATGGCTGAAACCTCGGAACCGCCGCGTTTTGCTCAAGTCTGAAAATGCTCTAGACTCAGGGAGGACTGCCGCTTTCCGCGGCGGCAGTGGAAGCGTGCGAAAGTGGCGGAATTGGCAGACGCACCAGACTTAGGATCTGGCGGGGAAACCCATGAGGGTTCGAGTCCCTCCTTTCGCACCAATAACTTACAGCTACTCTGGAAATGCTCAGTTGTGCGCTGTGCCTAAAATTGTGCCCAGCTGCCAAGAATTGCGCCCTTCCCCGGGACCCGCCCCCTCGGATCGTTGATGACCGCCGCAGGCCCCAATGATCCCACCGCAGCAGCGACGATCGGGCCCGGAGCTAGCGCGGGCGGGACTGCCGTGCCGGATTCGGTGAAGGTGTAGTCGTTGAATAGCCAGACTCCAGCGATTTTTGAGTAGAGGCGGGCGTAGACCGTGACCCCATTGGGAGGCAGGCTGGGAACGGTGCGTGAAGTGGTTTGCTGTCCGATGGGGGCGATCAGATCGCTCGATCCCGGCCCCCTGGTTCCCAGGTTGAGCTGGTAGTCCCAGACCTGGCTGCCGGGCGTCCAGGTGAAAGTGGTGGAGGAAGTGCCGAGGACGCTGCCGGGAGCGGGCGAAATGAGCGTTGCCAGCGCCGGCGGGGTTGCCGTGCCGGATTCGGTGTAGGTGTAGTCGATGTATTTCCAGGCTCCGGCGATTTTTGAGTAAAGGCGGGCGTAGACCGTGACCCCATTGGCAGGCAGGCTGGAGACGGTGCGAGAAGTGCCATGCAACCCGATGGGGACAATCAAGTCGTACGATCCCGGCCCCCTGGTTCCCAGGTTGAGCTGGTAGTCCCAGACCTGGCTGCCGGGCGTCCAGGTGAAAGTGGTGGAGGAGGTGCCGAGGACGCTGCCGAGAGCGGGCGAAATGAGCGTCGCCAGCGCCGGCGGGGTTGCCGTGCCGGATTCGGTGTACGTGTAATCGATGTATTTCCAGGCTCCGGCGATCTTTGAGTAAAGGCGGGCGTAGACCGTGACCCCATTGGCAGGCAGGCTGGAAACGGTGCGTGAAGTGGCTTGACGATCCGATGGGGACGATCAGGTCGCTCGATCCCGGCCCCCTGGTTCCCAGGTTCAGTTGATAGGCGGTAACTCCTGCGATGCTCGTCCAGGTGAAAGTGGTGGAGGAAGTGCCGAGGACGCTGCCCGGAGTGGGCGATACGAGCTTCGGCGTACGGGTACGTTCCGGCTTCGGTGTAGGTGTAATCGGTGTACCTCCATAGCTCCACCGATCTCTAAATAGAGCCGGGCATAGATCGTGAAGCCGTATAGCGGCAAACCGGTGAGATTTGCGGTAGTGGCCGTGGTTACTTGGGAGTTGTACAGGTCGCTCGAGCCTGGCCCCATGGTTCCCAGGTAGAAGGTGTACGCCGTCACGCCACTGCCGGTTGTCCAGGAGAAGGTCACTTTGGAGCCGGGGAGTGTACTGCCCGGGGTGGGAGAGGTGAGTGCCGCCATGGTAAACGCGGTAAGCCCTTTAGTGCCGGAGACGCTGGAGCCGTAGTTGCTGTCCCCGGGATAACTCGCTTCAACCAAATGTGTCCCCCAGCCTGGGATTGGGATGCCGCTTGCCGTTGCGGTTGCCAGCGGCGCCTGTTGCGCCAGCAGAATCGTCACCGTGCCGTCATCGGTATCCGCTACGGCCAGGTCTGCTTCGCCATCTCCATTGAAGTCTCCTACCGCGATGAAACCGGGCCAGTTGCCCGTCCCCGGAGTGATCATGGGTTTCGCCGCGAATGTGCCGTCTCCGTTGCCCAGCCAGATTCTCGATGGCTTACCCAGCCAGATGTTCGATGGGGTAGCTGGGACGGCCAAGTCCAGGATTCCGTCCCCGTTGAAGTCGCCCACCGCGAAGGAAGAAGCCATGTTGGCCCCCCATTCTGGCATCGAACCAAGTCTGAACGTACCGTCCCCGTTGCCCAACATGATCATCACTGCGGGGCCATCCGGAAAAGCGTTAACGGCCAAGTCGGCAATGCCGTCCCGGTTGAAGTCCGCTACTGCAACGAATAGGGAACGGAAACCCGTGTGTTGGCCTGCTGTCTCCTTGAACGTCCCATCCCCGTTACCAAGCAGAATCGTAATGGTGTCTCCGAAGTCCTCTGCCACGGCCAGATCCGGGACGCCGTCCCCGTTGAAGTCTCCCACCGCAATTCCATCGGGATTGCCGTACGCGTTCGGGCTGGCAGCGGCCTTGAACGTCCCGTCCCCGTTGCCAAGCAGAATCGTCACCGTGTTATCGTGAATGTTCGCCACGGCGAGATCCGCGATGCCGTCTAAGTTGAAGTCCCCTGTTGCAACGGATTCGGGAAACATCCCGGTCGCCGGACTCTCTGTTGTCGCCGTGAATGTTCCGTCCCCGTTGCCCAGGAGCAACGTCACGCTGCCGGCTGGGTAGACGACGTGCGCTATGTCGCCCATGTTTAGCACGGCCAAATCAGGAATTCCATCCCCGTTGAAGTCTCCCACCGCGATGGAAACAGGATTGGTGCCGGTCGCCGGACTTGCTCCCGCCGTGAACGTTCCGTCGCCCTTGCCGAGAAGAATCGTCACCTTGTTTGCTCCCGTTACCACCGCGAGGTCCGGGATTCCATCCCCGTTGAAGTCACCCACCGCCGGAACGGCGCCGGTCAATGCCGTCTGGGACTTCATCCAGTTCAGCCCCGCTCCGCCGCTCTCCAGCATCGCCGTTCCCAGCAGTTCGTTCCCGTTGCTGGTGTCAAGGAAGGATACGGTCCCGGTCGGCAAAACCCCCTCATGCGCAATGCTCGCAATCGTCCGATAGCTCGGAATCGTCGCTGTCAGCGTATAGTTGCCCGGACTGCCACTCGATGCGATCGTTGCCGCCGTCGGATACTTTCCAGTCACGGACAGATGCGACACGCTGGAAGAGCTTCCCGCGTCGCTTTTCGTCCCTATGAAGGCCGCCTTGTAACTGTGGGTTCCGATTTCCGGACGGAATTTCAGCACCGCCGTCCCCGCGCTCGTCAACTGCGCCATGCCCAGACGAAAATTATCCGTACAATACGCGGCGTCTGCAATGCAGAAGTTTACCTGCCCCCTGGTCACCGCCGTGCCGCCGGCATTGACCGTTGCGGTGAGAGTCACCACGCTCCCCGATTCAACGGTCGTTACGGCGCCGCCACCCGATGTCACAGCCAGGGTGGTGGTGGTGACCGCGGATGCTGCCCAGGCCATGGGCGCAACGCCGCAAAGGACGGTCAATATCCCTGCAAACAAAAAGGCCACCGGGTTGAGGCAGGTGGCCGCGAACAATTTCGACTGGGATTGGTGTGTCATAAGGCGAGACTTCCAAACTCGGGCCGCATACTACACCCAATCCGGGAAAAGCGCAGTGACAAATGAACATTCGCGCTCACAGGGTGAGACGAATTGGCGGGTGCCCGGAAAAAGAATGCTTCGCAGACTGTAGCGGCTACCGTAAGACAGTGCCGGTTCCAAGGATGAACGGTCTGTGCCCAAAACTGTGCCTAGTGGCGGCTGGACTCGCTTGCATCGGTTCCGATGGTGCGATCGCAATCTGCAATGAATACAAGCAAATCTCACTCTATCGATGTTCCGCTAAATCGTTGATTCTGCGTTCGCGGTGAACTTAGGATCTGGCGGGGAAACCCATGAGGGTTCGAGTCCCTCCTTTCGCACCAACAACTTGCAGCCTATCTCAGAATCGTGGCGCGCCGGACCTGAGTCCGGCGCGCCGCTTTGCAAGTCATCTACTGTTCCTTATACGTGTAGTCGGTGTATTGCCACGCGCCGTTGATGTAGGAGTAGAGCCGCGCATAGAGTGTCGCGCCGGTCGTGGGTATGTTGCTGACTACTCCGGTGGTAAGAGCGGTTGTGGCGGTATTTGACGCGTTGTAGACGTTATTCGAGCCAGCTCCCGTGGTACCCAGCCGGAGCAGATACTGTGTAACGCCCTGGCCGGCTGTCCATGTGAAGGTAGCGCTGGAGCCGGGGAGGGTGCTGCCGGGTGCGGGAGACGTCAGGACCGCCTTAGCGGGGGTGCCCGACTCCTTGTAGGTGTAGTCGGTGGATTGCCACGCGCCGTTGATGAAGGAGTAGAGCCGCGCATAGAGTGTCGCGCCGGCAGTGGGTATGTTGCTGACTACCCCGGTGGTAAGAGCGGTTGTGGCGGTATTCGACGCGTTGTAGACGTTATTCGAGCCAGCTCCCGTGGTACCCAGCCGGAGCAAGTACTGTGTAACGCCCTGGCCGGCTGTCCATGTGAAGGTAGCGCTGGCGCCGGAGAGGGTGCTGCCGGGTACGGGAGCCGTCAGGACCGCCTTGGCGGGGGCGCCCGACTCCTTGTAGGTGTAGTCGGTGGATTGCCACGCGCCGTTGATGAAGGAGTAGAGCCGCGCGTAGAGTGTCGCGCCGGCAGTGGGTATGTTGTTGACTACCCCGGTGGTGAGAGCGGTTGTGGCGGTATTTGACGCGTTGTAGACGTTATTCGAGCCAGCTCCCGTGGTACCCAGCCGGAGCAGGTACTGTGTAACGCCCTGGCCGGGTGTCCATGTGAAGGTCACGCTGGCGCCGGGGAGGGTGCTGCCGGGTGCGGGAGAGGTCAGGACCGCCTTAGACGGAGCGACCCCCGTCCCATTCATCGGGATCGTCTGCATGTTGCCGGCCTGATTCAGGTTATTGTCGGTTAAAACGGCGTTGCCACCGTTGGTGCCTAACACCGTCGGTTTAAAGTCGAAGCCCATAGTGCAACTTGCCCCTCCAGCCAGCGCAAAGGGCTGCGCTGAACTTGAGGTGGTCTGTTTGCAGGTGGAAGAGGCATCCCAGACGAAATTGGCGGATACGTTGGGATTAGTGCCTGACACCGGCAGCGGGAAGATCAGAGACGCATTGCCGTCGTTAATCAAGGTCACACTCTGCGGGCTGTCGCTGCTGATGAAGCCCACCGCCGCACCACCAAAGGCCAGGGTCGGCGGGTCGGCGTAATCCAGAAAAGCAACAGCATTGTTGTCGGTGTCGGCGACCATGACGTCCCCGCTCTGGTCCACCGCTACACCTTCGGGAAAATTGAATCCGCTGCCCAGGACCTTGACCGTGGTGTAGCCGCCTGCCGCCAGAATCTCTTTGACCATGTTGTTGCCGGCGTCGGAGACAAAGACGTTCCCGAACCCGTCCACGGATATGTTAGACGGAAGGCTGAATCCGCTCCCGATGGTTTTGATGGTGGGCGAGGCCGGAATGCTGCCGTTCACCGCCACGATCTCCATAACGGTATCGTCGCCGTAGTTCGCCACGAATACATTCCCGTTTGCATCCACCGCCACGCCGTCGGGGCCGTTGAGCCCGCTGGCGAGGGTCCTGATGGTGGGCGAGGCCGGAATGCTGCCGAAGAGAGCTACAATTTCCTTCACAGCGCCATTAATGAAATCGGCGACGAAGACGTTGCCATTCCAGTCCACCGCCACCCCATATGGGGCTGAAAACCCGCTGCCCAATGTATTGACCGTGGTGTAGCCGCCCGCCGCCACGATCTCCTTCACCGCATCGTTGTCGGTATCGGCCACATAGACGTTGCCGCCTCCGTCCACCGCCACGCTGCTGGGGAAGCTGAATCCGCTGCCCAGTGTAGTGACCGTGGTGTAGCCGCCTGCCGCCAACATCTTTTTCACGGCATTGTTGTAGCTATCGGCGACGAAGATGTTCCGGCTCGTATCCACTGCCACGCCGCCAGGGCCGCTGAGTCCGCTGCCCACGGTGTTCTGCACGCTCGGGAGAGTAACGCCGGCCGTGACCTTGGCAAAGGTGGTTTGTGGGCCCACGCCGGTTCCCAGCAAGCGTCCCGTTGCCAGTAAGGTCCCCGTTGTACTGAGCAACTCCACCGCGCCATAGCGCGGCCCCGGAGCAAGCGGACTGAATTTCACATTCACCGTGCATACGGCCCCCACGGCGTAAGACGCGTTGGCGATGCAGGTGCCGCCGCCGGCGTCATAATAGTCCTGCCCGGCAACGCCCTGCGTCACCACGGAGTACGAGCCAAGCGTGCCCGCCACGTCAAACGTGAAAGGCATGGTTATGAAAGACGGAGAGATTGTCCCCACGTTGACCGAGCCAAAGTCCCCGCCCGCCGTCTGAATTTCCTTCACCGCATTGTTGCCGCGATCGGCGACATAGACATTGCCATTCCCGTCGACTGCGACATCGAAGGGTTGCAGAAACCCGCTTCCCAGGACGAGGATCGTAGGCGAAGGTGGAATGACGCCGTCGACTGCCAAAATCTCCTTCACCAAATTGTTGCCGTCATCAGCGACGAAGATGTTCCCGTACTTGTCGATTGCTATGCCGTCGGGAGTGTTGAACCCGGTGTTGGCAACGGTGATGGTTGTGGTATAGCCGCTCGACGCCAGAATCTCCTTCACCGCATTATTGTTTTGATCGCCGACGAAGACGTTGCCGCTCGGGTCTACCGCCAAACCTGCGGGAATATTGAATCCGCTGCCCAGGCTGAGGATCTTCGGCGAGGTTGGAATGACGCCGTTGACTGCAACGAGCTTCTTGACCTTGCTTACGCCGTAATCCGTGACGAAGAGGTTGCCGCTCGCGTCCACCGCTGTGCCAAAGAGAAAACCGAATCCGCCGCCCAGGGTTCTGACGTTGCTGTAGCCGCCGGCCGCCACAATCTCCTTCACCTGCTTGTTGCCGTAATCGGTGAGGAAGACGTTGCCGCTGCCGTCGACGGTCACAGTAAAGGGATTGGAGAATCCGCTGCCCAGGGTGTTGATCACTGGCGAGGCGGGAATTCTACCGTTGACCGCCATGATCTGCTTCACCGCGCTATGGCCGTTATCGGCGACATAGACGTTGCCGCTGGCGTCTACTGATACACCTGTCGGTGTGGCGAATCCGCTGCCTAGGGTGATGACCCCGCCATAGTGCGCCAACTGCGCCTGCAGCGGCCCGCCCGCCAGAACGCAGACGATCAGCGCCGCTGAGGCGGCCATCAGCCATCCCCTCAGTCGGCCGCGCGGAGACAAGGTTGGTTGCGAAAGAGCACTCTGGGAGGCTGCGGGAATAAACGCAGAAGGAGACATGACGCACGCGTCGCTTTCTGGAATCGTGGCTCAGATTCCGTCTTCGACCGGGCCGCAAAGGCCAGGCACGTTGATAAGCCATGCGCCGAAGAATGAAGGCCTCGCGCACGATGCCAAACCAAGGTTTCGCCAAAGCGAATGCAAAGGGCAAGAATTCAGGGCCCGTCTTGCAACTGGGGATACTCCAAGCGACGCTCCATACAACCTCACGCGAGGGATGGCGAAGCTGGGTTCCGGGGAAACGGCCGATTAACAATAGAAGGGGTAAGTCGCCCTGTCAACCAGATTTCTCAAGACGGATCGCATCCAGTTGACTTAGGAAATGCAGAGACTTAGACGTGTTTTCACCCTGCGCGCATCGCAGGCCGCACCCTCAATTGCGACCACGCAGCGCTTCGTCCACTCTCAAGTGGATGCGATTGAAAGAGCAGAAAAGGCGTCGGGGTCTCGGCAGCCAGAGGGTGGACAGCGGTGGCGTTGGATACGAGGCGGCGGCTGGGCAGAGTTGAATAAGCGCAGAGACTCTGCAGACGGCTGGGGGCCGGACAAGCGAGGAGTTGCATTTTTCGCTCCTGATGGAAGAGGTAGTTGCCGAAGGGGGACCGGGAAAGGGCTCGGGGAGAGTCCCAATTGGCTCTATTCCTCACCAATAGTGGGAGGAGCTACCGTTTTGTGACAGCATTGAACGCGAAGTACGGGAGATGCGGTTCCGGTAGCTCCATCACAGTACATTCTGTAATTCAGGTTGGGCCCGCTTTTCGGCCAGGGAGCCCCCTGCGACTCTATGCAGGGGAAGGGGAAACTGGGATCCCTGAAAAGGCGACCTAACGATAGAAGGGGCAAGTCTCCTGTCAATCAGATTTCCCTGGACGATTGACTGCGCAGAATCCTTTTTTGGCAGGGAAACCAATGAGGGTTCGAGTCCCTCCTTTCGCACCAATAAAGCTACTTTCCCAAGCTTCAGCTGCCCGTGACGGTGTCAGGATCTGATCCGCTTCTGCCGTACGGCAGAGTAATCTGGGTTCATGAACCAGACGCCCCAACAGCCGCAAATCAGTGTGTCGCAGTCGCCGGACTTCCGCGAGTCCTATGCCAACAGCGTGCAGGTCCGCGTGAGCGTGTGGGATTTTCAATTGGTGTTTGGCCTTGCCAGCAGCGAAGGCCCGGAACAGGTCACGATCAAGAATCACGACGCCATCTACTTGAGCCCGCAACAGGCCAAGGCCCTTTGGAACGTGCTGGGCCAGAATGTTGCGCAATACGAGCAGGCCTTTGGACCGCTGGTGCTGGAGCCGCAGTCGCAGGGGTTTCCGCAGGGACCGGTTCACTGATCCGCTACGCTTAGACTGGCATCGAGAGACTGGCATCGAGAACCAAGGCTGAACGGACCGCTGAGGATGGCACGCTTGCGCTGGAGAAAGCTGATTGAGCCACGGCTGGACGCTCCCTTCCCACTGTGGATGATCTTCCCTGTCATCTTTGTGGCGCTCTATGTCACGCACTTCAGTCTGCTGCGCCTGCCTTACTACTGGGATGAAGCCGGCTACTATATTCCCGCCGCGTGGGACTTCTTCCGCACCGGCTCGCTGATCCCGTTGACAACCCTGACTAACGCGCATCCGCCGCTGCCCAGCGTCTACCTGGCGCTGTGGTGGAAGGCATCGGATTTCATTCCCGAGGTGACGCGTGAGGCCGTGCTGATGGTTGCGGCGCTCGGCCTGCTGGGCGTGTGGAAACTGGCGCTGCGCATCAACGGCTCGACGGCGGTGGCCTTTTGGACGACGCTGCTGACCGGCCTTTATCCCATCTGGTTTGCGCAGAGCACGCTGGCGCATGCCGATATCTTTGCCGCGGCCTGCACGCTGTGGGGACTGGTGTACGCGCTGCCCGATCGCGACCGCGAGCCGCGCGTTGCCGCGGCATGGTTCACGGCGGCGGCGCTGTCGAAGGAGACAGCGATCGCAGTTCCGCTGACGCTGGCCGTGATCTACGCTCTGCACGCCATCCGCTGCCGGCCTCCCGCTCGAAGCCGCAGGATTAAAGAGGCGCTTTGGCTCGCGAGTTGCCTGATCCCGCTGGCCGCGTGGTACGGCTTCCATTACGCGAAGACCGGCTTCCTGTTCGGCAACCCGGAGTTTCTCCGCTATAACGCGCAGGCGACGCTGACGCCCGCACGCGTACTGGCCGCATTCGGACACCGCATTCTGCATCTGACCGCGCATATGAACATGTTTGTCCCCATGCTGCTGACCGGGGCGGCGTTGATGCTGAAGCCGCGACTCGATGCCGAGGGACACGAGAAGGCGGATATCGCTGCGGGAGTGCGGCGGCGGATCCTGATTCTGCTGCTCGTGAACGCGGGCCTGTTCAGCGTGCTGGGCGGAGCGCTGCTGTGCCGTTACCTTTTGCCCATGTATCCGCTGGTGCTGGTGTTGGCGGTATCGACGTTTCACCGACGCGTTCCTTACTGGCATTGGCTTGCCGGGCTTTCGGCGGCGGCGTTTGTGGCCGGCATCTTCGTCAATCCGCCGTACGGATTTGCGCCCGAGGACAACCTCGCCTACGCGCACGTGATCCGGCTGCACGAGGCGGGAATCGCCCAGTTGAAGGCGAAATATCCGGGCGCGACCGTGCTCTCGGCGTGGCCGGTGACGGACGCTTTGAGCAAGCCGGAACTGGGCTGGGTGAAGCAGCCGTGGGATGTCTACGCGATCGACGACTTTTCATCCGCGCAGATCGATAAGGCGGCCGAAGAGCCGGGCAGGTATTCGGCGGCGCTCGTGTTTTCAACCAAGTACGATCCGCCACCGTTGATCTCCCTGGGACGGCGTTATGACGAGAAGTACTTTGGGCTGCATCACGATCTGCCGCCGGAGGCGATCGCCCAGCGGCTGCATGGCCAACTGGTCTGGAAGGCGCAGGACCAGGGCATGTGGATTGGCCTGATCCGGTTCAACCGGCAGTTTGAGGCACGAGCGGGAGTGACAGCAGAACCGTTCTTCAGCTCAGGCGCCCCCGCAGGTTTGGGGCGGTAGACAGCCTATAATCAGCCTGTCGTGTCCTTCTACTTCTCTCAACGATTCCGCCGGGTTTTGCGGCTGGTTGCGCTTGCGCTGCTGATGGTCCCAGCGCTTTGCCCGGGTCTCCAGGCCAATCCCCAGGCGGCAGATTCAGGGGCGGGCCGCGGGCGAATTCTGCTGGTGCTTCCTTTCGACAACAACAGCGGCCAGCCCAGCCTCGAGTGGATTCGCGAGGCGGCATCTCAGATTCTCGGCAGCCGATTCTCATCCGCAGGATTTGCGCCGCTGAGCCGGGCCGACCGGCTCTATGCGCTTGATCACCTGGGACTTCCATCCGGATTCCAGCCGTCGCATGCGAGCTCTCTGAAGCTGGCGCAGACGCTGGATGCGGACTCGATCATCGTCGGCAGCTACAGGACGGACGGCACGCGCATCGAGACCGAAGCGAAGATCATCAGCGTGACGCGTCTCAAAATGAGCGAGCCGGTGACCGCGGGCGGGGAACTGCACGACCTGATCGCGGTGCTCGACACGCTGGCGTGGAAGCTGACCAGGCAACTTGATCCGGAGTTCTCGGTTGCGCAGGAGACTTTCGTCGCCGCCGGGGCGAACGTGCATATCGAGGCGTTTGAGCAATATATCCGCGGCATCACGGAACCGGATCAGGACGAGCGGCTTCGCCATCTGCAGGAGGCGGTGAAGCTCAATCCTGACTTCAGCGAGGCGTGGATGGCGCTGGCGCGCGAGGACTACGCCGGGCAGCGCTACGAACAGGCGGCGGTTGCCTTCGCCAAGGTGCAGGGCAACGATGCCGATGCTCTTGAGGCCGGCTTTTATCGCGGACTGGCGCTGATGTTCTCAGGAGATTACGCAAAGGCCGAAACCGCGTTTGCGGGAGTGGCTCGGGTACTGCCGCTGGCGCCCGTGCTGAACAATCAAGGTGTGGCGGTTACCCGCCAGGGCCACGACGGAACGGCGCTGTTCCGCCAGGCGGAGGGCGCCGACCCTGCCGCGGCCGACTACCACTTCAACATGGCCGTGAGCCTGAATCGGCACGGAGATAAGGCCGGAGCACAGGTGGAGCTGGCGCAGTATCTCAAGCTGAGGCCGAATGACAGCGAGGCGCAGCAGATTCAGTTGGCGTGGAAGGACGTCTCCTCTACGTCGACCGTCGAACCGCTGGAGCGGATCGTTCGCGGATTCGACGCAGTGGCGTTCCGGCAGGCGGCGATGATGCTCGACCAGATGGAAGCCTCGCGGCTGGCGGCGCTGACGCCGGCCCAGAGAGCGCAGACTCTGTCGACCCAGGCGCGTGACTATCTATCGCGGGGCCTATTGCTTGAGTCGGAGCGTCTGTATCAACAGGCGATTGCCGAGGACGGCCGGTCTGCGATTGCGCACGAAGGGTTGGCCGAAGTCAGGGAACGCACCGGGGATGCGGCGGGCGCCCGCAGGGAAGCGCAGGCTTCCCTGGAACTGCAGCCTTCAGCCGCTGCGTACCTTGTATTGGCGCGGTTGGATCTGGCGGCTAACCAGCTGGAACAGGCCGGCCACAATGCCAACGAAGCGCTCAAGCTGAGTCCTGGCAGCCAGGCGGCGAAGGAGCTTCTGCGGCAGTTGAGCGCAAAGCAGGGAGCTACGAAGTAACAAGCGCCCTGAAGGAGCAAGCCATGTTCGTACTGCTTGCGAAGAACACGGATCGAAGTGAGAGCCGGCGTGGGCGTCGGCTCTTCCTGCTACTCGGTCTGCTCGTCTCTCTTCTCGCTTCAAGTCTCTCGGCGCAGGGGCAGCAACCTCTGGTCGAGAAGTTCGTGCTGAATGACACGATCCAGCCGGTGAGCGCCGGCCAGCTCGATCGCGCCCTGGCGCGCGCTAACGCGGATGGCGCCGCGGCGCTCCTGGTCGAGGTGAACACTCCCGGCGGCCTGGTGGAGTCGATGCGGGGGATGGCTGGGGCGATCCTGAGTTCGCGCGTGCCGGTAATTCTCTATGTGGCTCCAGCAGGCGCGCGGGCTGCCTCGGCAGGCTTCTTCCTGCTGGAAGCCGCGGACGTGGCGGCGATGGCTCCGGGAACGAATGCGGGCGCGGCGCACGTGGTATTCGAGTTCGGCAAGCCCGATCAGATCATGGAGCAGAAGGTCGAGAACGATGCGGAAGCATTTCTGCGCTCCTATGTAAGCCGGAGAAGCCGCAACGTGGACGCTGCTATCGCGGCTGTGCAGACGTCGCATTCCTACTCCGCTGAGGAGGCGCTGGCGCAGCACCTTATCGACCTGACGGCATCGAGCGAGACCGAATTGCTGGCGAAGCTGGACGGGCGCGAGATTACGCGGCTCGACGGCTCGAAGCAGACACTTCACCTGGCCAATGCGCGTGTGCGGCTCGTTAAGTCGACGCTGCGCGAAGACCTGCTGGACTGGCTGGTCAACCCCAACATTGCACTTCTGCTGCTGATTGGCGGCGCCCTGCTGATCTATCTCGAATTCAATACGCCGGGAACGATCGTGCCGGGCGCGCTGGGCACGCTGATGGTCCTGCTGGCCATCTTCGCGTTGAATCTGCTGCCCATCCGCTATACCGCCGTGATGCTGCTGCTGGCAGCGGCCGTGCTGCTGGTGCTGGAGGCGAAGTTCGGAGGCCACGGGGCGCTGGCGATTGCGGGGCTGGTTTGCCTGACGCTGGGAACGCTGACGCTGATTGCAGCGCCCATTCCGGAACTGGCGGTAAATCCGTGGGTGGCCATCGGCATCAGCGCCGGGTTTGGCGGCATTACGGTCTTCCTGGTTCGCATTGCGATGCGCGCGAGACATCTTAAGCAGCGGTTGGGGTTCGATGCGCTGATTGGAAAGCCAGCCTCGGCCATGGAACCGCTGAATCCGCAGGGCCACGTGCTGGTGGATGGCGAGATCTGGCGCGCCGTGGCGGACGAGGCTTTACCGGAGGGCGCTACGCTGCGAGTTACCGGGCACAAGGACTATCTGCTGGAAGTGACTACTGCCGAGCCCCGATCCGCTGAGCCGCGCGCCGTGCGCTGATCGGGGCTGGAGTACAATTCCCTCCTGAGCCAACAAAGAGGAAAACCATGTCCGGTTCTGATTTGCCGATTCCGATTCTTGTCGTCTTAGCGATCGTTATTCTCTACCTGATCAACTGCATCAAGATTCTGCGTGAATACGAGCGCGGTGTCATCTTTACGCTCGGCCGCGTACGTCCTGAGCCGAAAGGGCCGGGGATCATCTTTGTGTTCCGGCCGATCCAGCAGATGGTCCGCCTGTCATTGCGGCAGGAGGTGCTGGAAGTGCCTCCGCAGGACGTGATCACGCGCGACAACGTCACCATCAAGGTAAACGCGGTGGTAACCCTGTATGTGGTCGATCCCAACAGGGCCGCGATCAAGGTGAGTAACTTCCTCTACCAGACCTCGCAGGTAGCGCAAACCACGCTGCGCACGGTGCTTGGCGAGGCTGAACTCGACGAGTTGCTGAGCCATCGCGACAAGCTCAACCTGCGCATCCAGACCATCATCGACCAGCGCACGGAGCCGTTTGGGGTCAAGGTCGTTTCCATGGAAGTGAAGCAGGTGGACCTGCCCGAAACCATGCAGCGCGCCATGGCCAAGCAGGCCGAAGCCGAACGCGAAAAGCGGTCGAAGATCCTCCACGCCGAGGGCGAATTCAACGCGGCGCAGAAGCTGGTGGACGCCGCCGCACTGCTGGCCACGCAGCCCATCACGTTGCAGTTGCGCTACCTGCAGACGCTGACAGAGATCGGTGCGGAGAAGAACACGACCATCGTCTTCCCGCTGCCGGTGGAGATCTTGTCGATCCTGAACAAGCTTGCAGCGCCGGCCGCTCCCAAGCCCTAGAACGTATCGGATCGGATGCCTCTTCCGGGCAATCGTGCTTTTGAAAACCCGCCGGCCAGCCTAAACTGGACAGAGCGAACGATTTCGGGGGCTGCGGCAAGCGTAGCCCCTTCTCCCACCGATCGACAGGCCGCGAACGACCGGCTTGAACCAGAGAGCCGACTATGTCCAGGGGTTTTGGCGGAACAGCATTCGAGCCTATGGAAGAGGCACGCGACAGAGAACTTACGCTGGGACCAGCGGCGCTGATCGCTATGGCGCTGGTGCTGTGTGCGGTGTGCGCCATGTGTTTTCTGTGGGGCTACTCCGTCGGGCATCGGGGCTCGGCAGAGTCGGGGTCAACCCTGGCCCAGGCCAGTGGGCCCTCTGCAACTCAGATACTGAGTGGGCAGGCCAAGCCGACGGCAAACCAGAGCAATCAGCCGCACGTCGATCAGTCGTCCCAGTCCCTGGACGACGCAGTAGCCGCGGCCTCGCCTCCCACGAATACTCCTTCCCCATCGACCGCATCTTATCCCGCTTCGCCTTCCGCGCACGCTGCCGGGGACGCCTCCGTGGTGAAAGCGGCCCTGCCGGCGCAAGCGCCCGCGGCCCAGCCCGCTGACACTTCCGGCTCTGTGCAGTCCGCCCTGGGACAGGGTGTGAACTGGATGGTTCAGATTGCGGCGGTATCGCACACTGAAGACGCGGACGTGCTGGTGAGTGCGCTGCGCAAGCGCGGATACGTGGTTTCGTCGCGACGCGATCCGGCCGACAATCTGCTCCACGTGCAGGTGGGTCCATTCGCAACCCACGCCGATGCATCGGCGATGCGAACGCGGCTCTTGAACGACGGCTACAACGCGATCATCGAGCCCTGAAATTGCGTGCGCACGCGGCGAGGCCGGTTCAGGCGCGCATCCATTCGGGTAATCCTGAAGCAATCGAGGCACGTACCGCAGCCATCAGTTCTTCGCGGGTGGAGAACTCCTGCGGGGCGATCGGCTCATGGAACACAATGTGTGCGGTGCCGGCCTTAACACTCACGCTGCCCTTGGCCATCATGCTTTCAGTGCCGTGAATCGAGATGGGAACGACCGGCGCACCCGTCTCCATCGCGAGATAAAACGGGCCTTTCTTGAAGGGCAGCAGGCGGCCGTCGCGGGAACGCGTTCCCTCGACGAATGTGGTGATATGCAGGCCCATCTCAAGAACGCGGCGCGCGGCTGCGATGCTCTCGATGGCGCTTTCGACGCGGCCCTCGCGGTCGACGGGAACAAACTCGCCGAGCTTCATGCCATAGCCCAGAACCGGGATGTCCATCAGCGAGCGCTTGAGGAAGGCCGAGGTTCGTCCCGGGATATTCGGGAGCAGCGCCGGCGGATCAAGGTTGGAGACATGATTGGCCATGAAGATGCACGCCGTGTGAACGGGCACGCGCTCAAGACCTTCAACTTCAACACGGATGCGGGCGAGCCGGAACGCGGTCCGTGCAATCGCCATCGCGGCTTTGTAAAGCGGAGTCGCGTTGCGCGTCACCATGGCATATGGAATGAAGATCACGGCGACGGGAATGCCAAGGATCACGATGGTGGCGAGCAGGGTAAGCGAAGCAATCATGGGTTATGCACGAGCTTCCAGACGTGCGGGAAGCTTCTCGTAAATTCCATCAAAGCCGCCGTTGGACAGGATCGCAACAACATCCCTGGCCTGAAGCTTTGGAACGATCTCGTCCAGGATGTCTGCGACGTTGGAACAGAGTGTGGCAGGAGTCCCGGCGGCGTTGAGCGCACGCACAACGTCTTCGGGATGAAGGCGCTCGTCTTCGGCAATCCGCTGCTGCTGATAGACGCCGGCAAGCACGACGCGATCCGCCTGCCGCAGGCTATCAACGAGTTCGCCTTCGAGGACTTTGCGTCGAAGCGTGTTGGAACGCGGCTCCAGCACTGCCCAGAGCCGGGCTTGCGGGTAAACGGCACGGAGCGCGCGCAGGGTCTCGCGAATCGCGGTGGGATGATGCGCGAAGTCGTCGATGATGGTGACGCCGCCGATTTCCGCACGGACTTCAAGGCGGCGCTTGACGCTCTTGAATTCGGCCAGAGCCGTCTGGATGGCCTGCACGGGAATGCCTTGATTTGCAGCCAGAGCGGCGGCGGCGGTTGCGTTGAGCGCGTTGTGCTCGCCCGCCAGACGCATTTCGAGATCTGCCCATTTCGCTCCGGCGCGCAAGACTTCCCAATGCATGACGCCGCGTTCGAGACGAAGATTCTGAATGCGCCAGTCGGATTCAGCTTTGAATCCGTAGCGCTCGACGCGGCAGAAGGCGCGCGACACGCACTCGGTGACATTCTCGCTCCCGTCATAAGCGACGATCACGCCGCGGCGGGGTACGAGATTGACCAGCCGTTTGAAGGCGATCTTCACGGCATCGAGATTAGCGTAGATGTCGGCGTGGTCGAACTCCACGTGCGTGAGGATCAGGGCGTCAGGGAAGTAATGCAGAAACTTGGGTCCCTTGTCGAAGAATGCGGTGTCGTACTCGTCGCCCTCGATGATGAAGGTGCGCGTGGCACGGAGCTGAAAACTGGATCCGAAATTCTCTGCCACGCCGCCGATGAGAAACGATGGCTCCAGCGCAGCGTTTTCGCGCGCCGCGACCTGGTAGATCCACGCGAGCATGCTGGTAGTCGTGGTCTTGCCGTGCGTGCCGGCGACGACGAGCGACTCGCGGCCTTTGAGAAATTCGTCGTGCGTCAGAGCGGCCATCGATGTGAAGGGAATGCGCTGGTCGAGCACGCGCTCCACCTCAGGATTGCCGCGCGAAAGAGCGTTGCCGATGACGACGAGGTCTGGAAGGGGATCGAGATTGGACTCCGAGTACGGCTCAAGGATGGGGATGCCCATCTCGCGCAGCATGTCGCTCATCGGCGGATACGCCGCGTTATCGGAACCCGTAATGCGATGTCCCTGCAGTTGCAGAAGGCCGGCGATCGAAGCCATGGCCGTGCCGCAGATGCCGCTCAGGTGAATGTGTTTGGACGATGGCATTCTTCAGACCTTACCTATCTATTCTCGTTCTTTTTCACGGCAGGTTCGGTCAGCCGCAATTCCGTTTCTTCTGCGACCTGAAGCTCCGCATGCACACCGAAGATCAGCGTTACGTTCTGCCGTGAGACGTGGCCGCTGCGCAATCCGAACGCAATCGGTACATCGATGCCGTCAAGGGCGCTGAGAATGGTGCGCTCCAGGAGATCGCCGTCTGCTCCGGGTGATGTGCAATCGAGCATCTCGCCGAAAACGATGCCCTGAATGCGGTCGAGTTTACCGGCGTGCCGAAGTTGCCAGAGCATTCGGTCGATCTGATAGGGCTTTGCGCCGACGTCTTCTAAAAAGAGGAGCTTGCCTTCGGTGTGCGGTTCGTATCTGGTGCCGAGCAGCGAGACGATAATGCTGAGGCAGCCTCCGTAGAGGGTGCCGGCGGCGGTGCCTGGCCGCAGTGCGCGCAGTCCTTCCGCTGATCCCACGGCGTAGGGTTCGCCGGCCAGCGAGGCTGTGAAACTGGGCAGGTGCACGCCGTCTTCGAGATAGAAGTCGGCCGCAAGCATCGGGCCGTGGAAGACGGGAAGACCAAGCTGGTCGAGCAGATACAACTGTGTGCCGGTCAGGTCGCTGTAGGCGAAGAACGGTTTGGGATGTTGGCGGATCAGGTCGAGGTCGAGTTTGTCGAGAAGGTAGTTGGAGCCGTAACCGCCACGCAACGCCATCGCCAGATGCGTTTCTTTGTCAGCGAAGGCGGCATGCAGATCGACGATGCGCTGCTCCGCAGTGCCCGCGAAAAATAGCGGGCCGCGCGATAGGGCATTGTCGGCGAATCGTGGTGCGAATCCGGCGGCCTGCAGCGCTTTCATCCCATCGTCGATTCGATCCTGACGGGCGAATGATGCGGGCGCCACAACGCGGATCGCTGCGCCTTGAGGCGGCGGGGCTAAGGGAATCAGCTTCGCGGTCGCCATCACCATGCCTCTCCGCGCGCGATCAGAGATGCGGGGCCGGTAAGAAGCAATTCGCTGCCCGGTCCAGTCCACACCACGGTTTGCGCGCCGCCGGGCGCGATCACGCGCAGGGGCGATGTGCATCCGCGCAATGCAATCGCGGCGGTGGCCGTGGCTGAAGTGCCGGTGCCGGAGGATGTGGTTGGGCCGACGCCGCGCTCGAAGATGCGGATTTCGATTTCGCCCGGATTCACGATGCGGACGAACTCGACATTGGTCTGATGAGGAAAGTCGGGATGTCCGCAGATCTGCTGGCCAATGCTCTGCCAGCGCTGGCCGTCGACGGAGAAGTCTTCGTTCTCAACGAAGACAACAAAATGCGGGTTGCCGGTGGAGACGGCGACACCTTCGACCTGTACACCGCCAGGAATCGTCACTGTGCGCTCGGCAAACTGCGGCACTCCCATTCCGGTCGTGATATCGACCGTAAATTCATCGGCCTCGTTGATGGCGTTGACGCGGCAGATGCGCAGGCCGGCGTCGGTTTCGATTTCAAGCGAGTCGCCGGGGCGGGCGCCGAGTGCCTCCGCCATCCAGGCGGCGACGCAGCGCGTGCCGTTGCCGCTGATTTCGGCGATGGAGCCGTCGGCGTTGTGAAGGCGGATGCGGCCAGACTTTGGGCCCGGACCGGATTCATTGGTCCAGGCGAAGAACTCGATGCCGTCCGCGCCGACGCCGGTGTTGCGCGCGCACAGCCGGCGCGTGAGCTCTGCCCAATCACGGCCTGCCGCCGCATCTTCAGTGACGACGAGAAAGTCGTTGCCGCAGGCGTGGGCCTTGGTAAAGGGAATCAATCTTCCTCCGGATCGCGGAATGTGTGGATGGCCTCGATGGCGGGCTCGGATTTCAGTTGACCGAGCAATTGGGCGTGCTTTCTGGGAGTCGTCATAAGCACGAAACTGACGCGCTGCAGGTCGCCGATGGCATCACGGCCTACATCTGCCAGCCTCTCGCCGCATCGATCCATGGCGTTCAGAATTGAGGTTAGCATCAGGGTTTGATCGCGGCCGCGGGCTTCGTAAACGAGCGGATACCCCTTGATATTCCCGCGGCGTTCGAGAAATCCGACTACCACAAGAGCAAGGATCACGATTGCGGTGGCGATTGCGCTGGCTGCGTAAAGTCCGGCCCCAGCAGCCATGCCGATGGACGCGACGACCCAGACACTGGCGGCGCTGGTGAGTCCGCTCACGCGGCTGCGGTTATGCAGAATGAGTCCTGCGCCGAGGAAGCCGATGCCTTGGACGATATTGGAGGCGACGCGGCTCTTGTCGGAGGTTCCATCCCCTGCGAGCACGGCTGAGAGGATGGTGAAGAATGCCGACCCCATGCAGATGAGCAGGTTGGTGCGAACGCCCGCGGCTTTGCGTTTCAATTCGCGCTGCAGGCCGATCGCTGCGCCCAGCAGGCATGCGAACAGCAGGCGGCCGACTGCGCCGCCGGCAACAATCTCCTGCTGAAGCCGGTCGAAGCTGAACGGTAGTACCGAATGTGCAAGGAACATGCTCATGGGAGTTTTTCCTTGGCCGATGCTACCACCGCGGTGGGTACGAATGGCGCACCGAACGAGTGCGAGGTATCGGAGGCGTAAAGCGTGACCGCGGGCTGGTCGGGAGCAGAGAAGCGGCCGATTAGGGTCAGGCCTGCGGGGTGGTCGTGAATGGCCTGCTCGATCTGGTCGCCAGCGAGAACGAGAACCAGTGAGGCATGTTGAGCAGGGGACTCAAGGGCCGCCTGGTAGTACTCGCGGTCACTTTCGTTGATGGTCTGACGAAGAGGGATTCCGCTCAGGGCCACGATATGCGGATAAACCGAGGTGTTCATCAGCACGATGGCATCGGGGTGCTTGGGCAAGTTGTGCGCGAAGCGCGTCGGCGATGACGCGCTCATAGGGACGGCGCGCCGAGGCGTTCTTTGTGCCTTCTACATAAACTACGGGCCGATGGCGAAGCGTGAGGACGAGGTTCAAGCCGAGGATGAGAGACAGGATCGCGGTCGCTGCGGATGTCCACCGCGGCTTGAACTCGCGTACAGCGGTCAGCAGAAAACTCGATGCGAAGCCTGCGCCGATTGCAAACGCAGGGAGCATTTCCAGACCGTAGCGTGTGTTGTAGAACGAGTGCGGCCACCAGACGGGGAGGAAGATCGGCACGGAACCGAATGCAACCGAATACGCGTAAAACGGAATGGGCAGCCATAGCAGGAGAGCCCACGCAAACGCTTTGCGCCGTGCAATAAGCCAGCCCCACGCTGTTCCGAGAACGCTGATGACGAGCAGCAGATTGCCCCATTGCTCCGCGAAGGCGACCATCTCTGCGGTCTTGACGTAGAAGATCAGCGACACCCACGGGTTGTGCCAGCCTGGATGAGGCGGGCCGGAGCCGGGTGTGGCTGTGTGCATTTCAATGGCCTTCGCCGAGTAGGGCCCGCGCAGGAAATCGAGCCAGTCGAGAAAAACAATCTGGTTGTAGGCGAACCACACAATGGGTGCCGCGACGACGATGAGGGTTGCAATCCAGAACGTGCCGGAGCGCTGTGCGCGGCGCTTCAGAAGCACCACAAAGATCGCGGTCCAGGCGATGGACGCCATGATCCAGCCGTCATAGCGGGTGAAGACGGACGCAGCTAGGACGATTGCGATCGGCCACAGCAGGCGCGTGCTGCGCCGGTCGTTCTCTGAATCAAGATTGGCGTGCCATTCCACCAGCAACACGACGGTCCAGATCATTTCGCAGACGAACAGCGGCTCCGTCATCGCGGTGGTCTGAAGGTAGAGCAGGTTCGGATTGAGAGCGAAGAACGCGAGTGCCAGTGCGGCCGGCGCGGGGCGCAGCCAGCGACGCGCGAGGCGATAGAGGCCCCAGCAGGATGCGAGCCACACAAGCGCCGAGGGTATCAGCCCGGCGAGACCGTTTCGCCACCAGTCGAAGCAGGCGACGAACGGGATCATGAGTAAATGCGGAAGCGGAAGCCATACCGAGCCAAGCTGGGTCAGGCCCGGCCGATGCGAGTCGATCACGCGGCGCGCGATGTGGAGATGCGCTTCGGCATCGCCGTAGTTCAGAAGCGCGTCGTGTTGCCAGCTCCAGCCAATGGCCATGAGGGAGGCGGCCGCGCAGCAGGCCAGAACGGCCAGTGCTTCGCGGCGTCCAATGCGGTTGTCAGTCAATGGGTTTCAACTCGCCAGAGTGCACAGATGCTTCGCCAATTACCAGCCGAGATATTTACCGAAGAGCAGGCCGAGGCGTTCCTTTGCCGCGGCAGGAATCGCATCCGGCTGCGTGAGCACCGCGTACTTTGCCGCAGATGCGCAGGCGCAGGTTCGTTCTTTCGGCATTGCGGCGACTGCCTGCTTCACCACTTCGCATGCGTTCGCCGCATTCTTGTGGAGCACGGCGACAATCTCTTCGATCGTCACGGAATCGTGGCCTTCGCGCCAGCAGTCATAGTCGGTCACCATGGCGACGGTCGCGTAGCAGACCTCCGCTTCGCGCGCCAGCTTGGCCTCCTGCAGGTTGGTCATGCCGATCACATCGGCGCCCCAGCTGCGATAGAGGTTCGACTCGGCCTTGGTCGAGAACTGCGGGCCTTCCATGCAGACGTAGGTGCCGCCAAGTTTGCCGATTACGCCTGCCTTCGCGCACGCTTCGTTCGCTGCCTTCGCGACCGTCGCGCAGACGGGATCGCCGAACGCAACATGCCCGACGATGCCTTCGCCGAAGAACGTGGAGATGCGATGAAAGGTGCGGTCGATGAACTGGTCGGGGATCACGAAGTCGGTGGGCTTGTGCTCTTCCTTGAGCGAGCCCACGGCGGAGACGGAGAGGATGCGCTCGACGCCGAGCTTCTTGAAGGCGTAGATGTTGGCGCGGAAGTTCAACTCCGAGGGCAGAATGCGGTGGCCGCGGCCGTGGCGGGCGAGGAAGGCGACTTTGCGGCCTTCCAGTTCGCCGAGGACGAAGGGGTCGGATGGGTCGCCGAATGGCGTCTCGACGCGCTCTTCATGAATATTGGTGAATCCGGGCATGGAATAAAGCCCGCTGCCGCCGATGATGCCGATCTCCGCCTGAGCCAATGCTCGCTCTCCTTGTGCACGCACCGGTGATGGTGCGTGTCCAGCGTTGTTCTGCAAAGGTCCAGTATAAAGGCTGGAAGCTACGGAGAGCGGCGCCGCTCAGGCCGGCACGGAGCTTGCGATTTCGCTTTCGAGCGCGGAGCGCGACAGCTTGCCGACGGCCCAGCCGGCAAGCAGAACGCTGGGAGCCTGCATGACCGCTTCGCGGCCAAGACTTCCCAGCGTCGTCTGGCGCACCTGCTGGTCGGGCTGAGCGGCGCGCGATACCAGCACGCAGGGAAAGTCGGCGGAGGCCTTCGGAGAGCCACTGCTCGGCGAGCAGCGTCAGGTCGCGGCCCGGCATGTAGACCACGCGCGTTGCGTCTTCGATTGAAGGCAGAGCGGCCTCGTTGTGCGATTGGGCGTGATGCCCGGTGGAGAAGATTACATTCGATGCGGCGCGGCGGTCCGTAAGCGAAGCGGGGATCGACGCTGCGGCCGCTAGCGCGGAGGTGATGCCGGGGACAATCTCGAACGGAATGCCGGCCTCGCCGAGTGCGTCCATCTCTTCCGCCGCGCGCCCAAAGATGAGGGGATCGCCGCTCTTGAGCCGGACGACGCATCCGGCCGGCGCGAGCGTACTCGATCATCAGCGCGTTGATTTCGTCCTGCGTGATGCTCTTGGTGCCGCAGCGCTTGCCCACGTTGAGGATTTCAGCGCGCGGTGCGAGATCGAGAATCGCCTGCGGAACAAGGTCATCGTGAAGGACTACATCCGCGGACCGAAGCAGACGCGCCGCTTTGAGGGTGAGGAGATCGGGATCGCCGGGACCAGCGCCCACGAGATACACCTGGGCAGGCTGGCGGTTTGAAAGCGGCGCACGAGCCATCAGCCGCGTCGAGCACGTAGGCGAATCGCACAGCGGGCGATGAGCCAATTCGTGCAGCAGCAGGCGGCGTTCTTCGCTGCGGGGATGTGTCGCCAGAATCTCGCGACGCAGCTCGCCGATCTGTTCGAGCCAGGGGCCAAGGTCCTGCGGAAGCTGCTCATCGATTTCGCGGCGCAGCCGCTGCGCCAGCGCGGGGCTCTCACCGGCGGTGGAGACTGCGATCTGCAATGGGCCGCGCGCGACCACGGACCCGAAGAAGAAATCGCAGTTGGGAATATCGTCGACGCTGTTGCAGAGGATGCCGTGCTCCGTGGCTTCACGATAGACCGCCGCATTTACGTCGGCCTGATCGGTCGCCGCGATGACGAGTTGCTGGCCATCGAGATCGGAAGGATTGAAGGGCCGCTGGATCCACTCGATTGCGCCGTCGCTTGCCAGCGCGCTGACTTCAGGACGTGCTTCGGGCGCGACAATGCGCAGGTGCGCGCCGGTCTTGAGCAGGCTGCCGATCTTGTCGAGCGCGACTGCGCCGGCCCCGACAACCAGGACGGGACGGCCTTCGAGTTTCAAAAAGATCGGCAACAGGCTCATGCAGGTTTTCCTCCGATTGCGAGTTATTCCGCGACGGCGTGCGGCACCGGGCCGGTGGGCAAATCGCGTTCCACTGCGGTGACCGGCTCGCCGGCAAGATAGGCGCGAAGCTCGTCGTTCGAGTGACGGCGGAACCAGGCGCGCAGGTTCTCGTCGCCGTTGCGGCTGCCCAGGTACTCGCGCAGAAGCCGCTCGATCGACTCGGGCACTAGCGGCGCAGGGCAGCGATAGCCCACCGGGCGCGCAATGCCGGCAGACTCGCCCACTCCGCCGCCAAGGCAGAAGTAGTAGGCGTCAGTGAGTTGGCCTTCGTGCTTGATCTTCTTGCCTTCCATGCCGATGTCGGCGATCCAGTGCTGTCCGCAACTGTTGGGGCAGCCGGTCACGTGCAGGCGCAGCTCCTGATCAAACTGCGGCAGGCGCTCCTCCATCTCTTCCACAAGCCAACGGGTAAACCCCTTGGTTTCGGTGATGGCGAGCTTGCAGAACTCGGTGCCTGTGCAGGCCACCGCGCCGCGCCAGAACGGGGTTCCATCCACGTGCAGGCCAATCTGGCCGAGTTCCTTCACAAGATCGCCAGTCTGCTTGTGAGGGACATCAACGAAGATCAGATTCTGCGTAATGGTCGCGCGCACGTTGCCGCTTCCAAAACGATCGGCAAGGTCGGCCGAGGCCTCAAGCTGCTCGCCGGTCAAGCGGCCGCGCAAAACGCTGGCGCCGACATACGAAAGGCCGGCCTGTTTCTGCGGATGCACGCCGGCGTGGTCGCGCAGCGTGCCGCTCGGGCACCTTGTCTTCCACGCCGGGCAGCAACGTGAAGTCGAGGCGGCTCTGCAATTCGTTCAGAAATTTTTCGGCTGTCCAGCCTTCTTTGAGGAACAGGTACTTCAAACGCGCGCGGTCGCGGCTCTCGCGCAGACCCTGCTGGTCGCGGAAGATCTCGGCGACAGCCTTGACCACCGGCACGGCCTGGTGCGGCAGGATGAACGCGTTGAGCTTCACGGACAGGTGCGGTTCCTTGGAAAGACCGCCGCCTACGCGCAGAGAGTAGCCGATTTCGCCTTCACGCTCCGCGGCAGTGAGGGCAACATCATTGATCTCGGGGTAGTTGCACCAGTCAGGGCAGCCGGTTGCAGTGATCTTGAATTTGCGCGGCAGGTTGACGAAGTCAGGATGCGCGGTGAGCAGATGCGCGATTTCCTGCGCCACCGGAGAGGCGTCAATCAGCTCATCGTGGGCAAGGCCGGCGAGCGGGCAGCCGGTGACGTTGCGGACCACGTCCCCGCAGGCGCCCTTGGGAGAGAGACCGATCGATGCGAGCGTATCCACTACCTCAGGCAGGGATTCGATCGTGAGCCAGTGCAACTGGATATTTTGGCGCGTGGTGATGTCGGCCAGGTTGCGGCCATATTTGCGCGCGAGGCCGCCGATAGTGCGCACCTGATGCGAGGTCAGGATTCCGTTGGGGATGCCGATGCGAAGCATAAAGAACTCAGTCGCCAGGCCTTCGCCGCCCTTGCCGCCCGTTGCGCCTGCGCCATCGCCCTGTGTGTAAACGCCCCACCACTTGAAGTAGAACGAGGCCCATTCGGGGAGAACCGTGGCGCGGCCCTCGCGGGCAAACCGGCGTACCTCGTCAAAGGCATCCCATGGATTCAACTGCTTTTTCAGGCGTTCCGATCGCTGGGCTTTCGTTTCTTTCTCGGGGACTGCGGTACTCATGATGCCTCGGCTTTCCTACGGGTTGAAGAAGATGTTCCGCTGCAAAACGAAACACCCGCGACGGGTAGACCATCGCGGGCGTCGGGGAAACCTGGAGTGGGGAGTTAGCTCTCGATGCAGGTCACCCGTGCGCGCGATGCGTGCGTACAGCAGCGACAACAGGCCAGACCTTGCATAGGGGGATGATACGGGCGGAGGGCCGGGAATGCAACGGGTATTGGGATTTGAGGAAGGCGGAGGCGTGGGCAGAGAATAGTTATAAACTAGTAACATATCTTTTGATATGCGGATCATTGTGGTCCCATTGAAATCTGCCAGAAAGCGAAGAAACGGTGAAAGGCAATATTTTGCTAAGTCTTTATGTGTCAATCAACTGTGGAAAACTTCAAAAACGAAAACCGTTAATTTTCTAGTTAACATCCGCTTGTATCCTGGAGAGCCGCTGAGGGCGGAAAAACTGGACGCGAAAGATTGCGCAGAGAGGACACCAAATCATAGTGCAACGAGGCGCTGATCCCCGGCTGTGCCAGCCGTCACACAGGATCGGCCGGCGGGCGGTCTCGGCTTTGGCGCCGAAGGGGTTCCGCGATCGTGGGTTCCGGACGATCGCCTCAGAGGGTTCGGCTGGCCTGGCGATCAGGCTGGATGGTGACCTTCCAGTCGATGGAGCGTTCCGCGCCGTCGATGGTGAGCAAAAGCCTTTCAATCGCCAACTCGCCTTCGGTAAGTTGAATCGCAACGTGGTTCTGGTGCAAGGTGATGACGCCGAAGCCGGACGCCGTGGAGAAGAACGCAGTGAAGGGACGCACATTCAGCTTCGGAGCAAAATGCAAAGTGCGGTCTACGGCGGAGTAGCGGAAGCCTGAAAGCGCGACGAGCACGGCGTAGCTGGACATGGCGCGCGCGTACCAGTTGCCGCATTCGTACTCGTTCCAGGGATTGCGCGTTTTGCCGTCATAGCGGCTGCGGGCGGCTTTCACGATGGTGAGGCCCTCGTCGACGAAGCCTTCGGCGATCAGGTGCGATGCCACCTGGTACTCGATGCCCGTCCACACTTCATCGGAGTAGACGAAGGGGAGTGTGGGTTTGTCGCCGTGCGGCCAACTGCACAGAAGCAGACCGGGTTCGTTGCCCATCGCGTAGCCGGGGCGCTGCGCGTTGGCGTGTTCGCTCAGGTCCGTTTTGAAATTGTGCGTGAAGATGGAGTGGAGCGCGGAGCGAACGTTCTTCTGGGCGAGTGGCGTCTCGATGCCATAGATGCGCGCCATCCACGCGCCAATCACGCCGTCTGACAGGCAGCCGCGGCCGTATTGGTACTTCGGTCCTTCGCGCTTGAGCAGTTGCTGCATCTCGCTGCTGTGCTCGTTGACGCCGGCTATCGATTTGGCGAACGACGCATCGCGCAGGCCTTCGTATTGGACGTGCTGCTCGTAGTAGTCGCCATTGAACAGGTGCTCATCCATATAGGAGGCGGTGCGCTGCGCGAGATCGCCATACTGCTTGGAATCAGACGACTCTCCAACGGCTTCAGCCATCTGCGCCATCGCCGAGAGCGCGCCCAGGTAGATGCTGGAGCACATGGGCTCGGGACCCCAGAATTCGATGTCGTATGTATTGTGGTGCGGCTCGAACAGCGCGCCGCGGTGTTCGGGATCCCACGTCTGAATGCCATAGTCGAGGCTGCGTTTGGCCAGCGGGTACATGCGTTTGAGCCAAGCTGTGTCGCCGGAGATCTGCCAGTCGCGATAGAGCTTCATAATGCCGCCGAGCTGGCCATCGGAGGCGGCGTGCCAGTTATGGTCGACGGGCCCGTCAGGGATGGCGCCGCGGAAGTTGATGTGCCCGCGGTCGTCCATGGAGCGGACGAGTTCAAGGTCGCGCAGCGTGCGCTCGAGTTGCGGATAGAGATGCGGCAATGCCTGGGCGTAGTTCCAGACGTGCGTGCAGGATCCGTGGCAGCAGCCGTTATCGGGGAAGCAGCCCTCCCAGCCCCAGATGTTGCCGTTCTCCTCGCGCAGGATTGTGGGCGATTTCAGAATGGCGAGGTTGGCTGAGACGGCGTCGAGCACGTAATGCGGGAGGGTCGATGAGAAGAGCGCATCCTTGAACTGAACGGTGCGGGTGCGGAGGGAGGCGTAGTTCTGTTCGACGTAAAGAGCGACTTCGCGGGCGTCTTTCCACTGGCCGGCATACCAGGGGCGCCAGAGGGCGGGCGCGCCATTTTTCATGGTGCGGCAGCCGGCGCGGCCTTCGATGCCGGAGAGCGGAGGGGTGAGTCCTTCCGTCAGGTAGCTGTTGGGGAAGTGCCACGCGATCAGGATGGTGTGGGTGCGGGAGGCGCCGGGGGCGAGGGTTCCGGCGAGCAGGATGGAGGCGCCGTTGCGGCCGGCGTGGTCGACGGGATTGGAGCCGTCGTTGGTGGTGAACGCGCCGGTAGAGACTTCGCGCCAGAGGGCGGAGAGGGAGTCGAACTCCCAGCCGGGGCTGCGCAGCCACATGGCCTTGATCCTGGGCGATTCTCCGATGGCGAGGAGCGCGGCGCTGCCGTAGGACTCGGCGTTGGGGGCTTCGCGGTTGGTGAGGAATGCGCCTTTGCCGGGGATAGCGGCATTGACCGTGGAGGCCTGGTCGGGCTGGCAGCCGGGCGCCAGGTGCGAGAGGTGATAGGAGAACTCGTATTCGACGGAGCGCGATGAGGCGTTGTGGAGGGTGTACTCGAGAATGGCGCAGGGGATGCCGGAGTTTTTGTCGTCGAGGGGGATGAAGGGGTTCCAGCCAGTGACGGTGACGTCGAGGGGGATGGAGGGATCGCTGAGTTTGGCGGTGCCGAAGGGGTATTCGCCTTGAAATGAGGACTTTGCGAATCGAGGGAAGCCTTCGAACCCGCCGCGGCGAAGGCCCTGGCCCTGAAGACCCTGATCGAAGATTTTGAAGGGCGGGAAGGGGCCTTCGACGAGCTTGGTGGCGGCAGCGCTGGCTCCGGAATGGGACTTGATGTGGAGGATGGCGAAGGCGGCTTCCGGCGAATCCGAGGTGAAGCCTTCGGGCAGGGCGGTGCTTTCGGGGCGAGTGTGGATGGAGAAGTCCTGCAGGCCGCCGTAGCCGTTCATGCAGATTGAGCCCGCCCCGAGGCCGCCGATGGGCATGGCAATCTGGGTGACTTTATCGCCGGTGAAGGTGCGCTGGGGCCCGGTGCGGGAGAGCTCTTCCGGCGAGTACGCAGAACGAGAACGATGCTCGGCGTGGGGCTCGGGAGTGGCAGGTTGAGCCTGAGCGATTGCCGGTGTGGCGGCGGCAATGGTTGCCGCGGAGCCGGCGAGAAGAAACTCGCGGCGGGTGGGTCTCTTCTTAGAGGACATGCGGATCTCCGGAGAGCGGTGAACAGGCAAGGGTAGCACTCCGCATGAACGCGCAATGAGCATCAAACAATAGAAGATAAACAGGGGCACCCGGCCTGCGACCGTAATCGACAAGGACCAAAGGAATCTTCTCTGGATGATGAAGGCGTTTTGTGCTGTGCTGATTTGTTTGAGCCTGTCTCTGCCGGTTGCGGCAAGAGCGCAGGCGAAGCTGGCCGAGCTGACGGGGAACAATACGTCGTCGTGCCCGGCGAGCGGGGAGCTGCCGAAGTATTGCAAGCAGGCGTTCGCGGGGCAGACGGATGCGCGGCCGGGAGTGGCGACGCCGGTGTTCGACGCGACGGCAGGGAATGTGTCGGATGAGGATATACACGGATATCTGCATCACGGTGACAAGACGCGGATATTTGCGAACTTCATGCTGGGATTCTGCATGTGGGATAGCGGCCAGTGGTGCCACAGAAACGTGCGGACGGGGTACAACTCCAACGACGATGCGACGGTGGCGGCGCAGGTGGAGGATCTGCGGCGAAGGCACATTGATGGCGCGATCATGTCGTGGGAGGGCTATGGGACTTCAGAGGATGAGGCGACGCTGAGGTTCCAGCGCTATGTGAACAAGCATGGCTGCAAGGGCGCGCAGCAGTGCGATCCGATGTATTTGATCATGATCGACGGGCCGTCGTGGGCGTACACGGTGAAGTCGACGGGGATTGCGGGGACGAGCGGCGCGGGATGCGGCGGCAAGACGGGCGGGGCTTACGAAGACTGCGTGGTGGCGCATGTGCGGAACGATATGTGCGCGATGAATGGGACGCACTGGGGTAATGACGCGTATCTGAAGGACAATGGGCAGCCGGTGGTGATGATGTTTCCGGGTGAGGGCGTGATTCGGGGCGACGGGTCCGGCGCCGTCGTGGGAGGACGTGTGGGTGCACATCGCGGAATGGAATCGGGACCTGCCGCACAACTGCGCAAAGCCGCCGTACAACGCGGACAACGGCGTGCCGGTGGTGATGTTCGAGCGGTCGCAGGGATTTACGCATACGGCGTCGACGGGATCGTATTACTGGATCCAGGTGGCGGGCACGGATCCGGCGCGGTCGCAGTATGTGTTCAACGTGAGCTCGCCTTCGACGGTGGAGACGCTGAGCCAGTTCTACGAGGCGGCCGGGCGGAACAAGGGAAAGCTGGTGTGGGGCGCGGGTTTCAAGGGGTTCAACAGCTCGCAGGCGACGTGGGGGACCAATCGGATTCTGGACCAGGCATGCGGGCAGTTGTGGATGCAGTCGTTGACGGAGAGCAATCGGTTTTATACGACAGAGGCGCTGCCGTATCTGCAGATTATTACGTGGAATGACTACAACGAGGGCACGGAGATCGAGACGGGGATCGATAACTGCTTCACGGTTGCGGCGGAGGTGAAGGGGACGGTGCTGCAGTGGAGGCTGGAGTCGGCAAACGAGTTCGCGAGCCTGGCGACGGTGTCGCATGTGGAGATTTACGACTCGACGGACGGCGAGAATCTGCGGCTGATCGACAGCGTGCCGGCGGAGCGAAGCGGGACGTGGGACCTGGCGGTGCTGCCGGCCGGGTCGCACAAGGTGTTTGTGCGAATGGTGGGGAAGAACAGTATTCTGAACCGCATGTCAGCGCCGGTGTCGTTCACAAAATAGAACCGGCTGCGTTGAGGCGCATCGAATAGAGATGAGTTCCCCTTCAGGAGTTTCGCAGGCGCACGCAGAGAAGATCGGCGTGCAGTTCGGGTTTGAGAACACCTATGCACGGCTGCCGGAGCGGTTCTATGCGCGGGTGAATCCTACGCCGGTGGTGGCGCCGCGGCTGCTGAAGCTGAATGTGGAGCTGGCGAGGCAGTTGGGGCTTGATCCCGAGAAGCTGGCGAGCGCCGAGGGCGTGGAGATTCTGGCGGGGAATCGTATTGCGGCGGGATCGGAGCCGCTGGCGCAGGCGTATGCGGGGCACCAGTATGCGCACTTCGTTCCGCAACTGGGCGATGGGCGCGCGAACCTGCTGGGCGAGGTGGTGGGGCGCGATGGTGTTCGCTACGACATTCAATTGAAGGGCTCGGGGCCGACGCCGTTTTCGCGGCGGGGCGATGGGCGGGCGGCGGTGGGGCCGGTGCTGCGCGAGTACATCGTGGGCGAGGCGATGGCGGCGATGGGGATTCCTACGACGCGGGCGCTGGCGGCGGTGGCGACGGGCGAAGAGATCATGCGCGAGGTTCCGCTGCCGGGGGCGGTGCTGACGAGGGTGGCTGCGAGCCATCTGAGGGTGGGGACGTTTGAATATTTTGCGGCGCAAGGCGATGCGCATGGAGTGCGGACGCTGGCCGATTATGCGATCGCGCGGCATTATCCCGAAGCGGCGCAGGCAGAGCACAAGTATCGCGCGTTTCTGGATGGAGTGATTGCGCGGCAGGCGCGGCTGGCGGCTCAGTGGATGATGATCGGGTTTGTGCATGGCGTGATGAACACGGACAACACATCGATTTCAGGCGAGACGATCGACTATGGGCCGTGCGCGTTCATGGAGGCGTTTCATCCGGCGACGGTGTTCAGCTCGATCGACCGGCAGGGGCGGTATGCGTGGGGGAATCAGCCGCGGATCCTGCTGTGGAATTTGACGCGGCTTGCCGAGGCGTTGATGCCGGTGCTGGTGGAGGAGGCGGGAAGTCCGGAGGCTGCGCTGGCGTCGGCAACGCAGGCGCTGGAGGCGTTCGCGCCGCAGTTTGAGGCGGCCCAGTTGGCGCAGTTGCGGAGGAAGCTGGGGCTGTTCACGGAGCAGGAGAGCGACCTGAAGCTGGCGCAGGATCTGCTGGAGCGGATGGCGGCGAACGGCGCGGATTTCACGCTGACCTTCCGGCGGCTGTGCGATGCGGTGGTGGGCGACGATGCCGAGGTGCGGGCGCTGTTTGCGGACCCTGCGGCGTTCGATGAGTGGGCGGTGAAGTGGCGGGCGCGGCTGGGTTCCGAGGCAGTTTCAAGTGAGGAGCGCGCGGCGGCGATGCGGAGGGTGAATCCGATTTATATTCCGCGCAACCATAGGGTGGAGGCGGCGCTGAATGCGGCGGTGATGCAGGAGGATCTGGGGCCATTCGAGGAGTTGCTGGCTGTGGTGTCGCAGCCGTATGAGGAGCGCGCGGGGCTGGAGCGTTTTGCCGTGCCGGCGCGGCCGGAAGAGCGGGTTTGCGCTACGTTTTGCGGGACGTAAAGGGCAAACTCGAGCCAGGATCCATCCCGTCCAAGCGGAGCTTGGACGGTGCACCGCTATCCGCGCACCCGTGAGAGCCGGGGAACTTTGGTGCGGATAGGTTCGTACCAAAGGGCATCATGCATAGCGACCTGAAGCTCGCATTCCGTCAATTGGGCAAGTCGCCGGGTTTTGTGGTGACGGCGATTATTACCCTTGCGCTGGGCATTGGGGCGAACGCGATTGTGTTCAGCGTTCTGAACGCGCTGGTGTTGCGGCCGGTGAACGTTCCCCATGCGGACAATCTATACATGGTGCAGAGGTTCAAGTATCCGTCGCACTCCTATCAGGACTATCTGGACCTGCGCGACAGAAACCGCACATTCCAGAACCTGATCACCTTCGACATCGTGGGTCCGCAGGGCGTGGATACGGGCGGAAACCCGTCGACGGCGTGGCCGTTTCTGGCGAGCGGGAACTACTTCGACGGGCTGGAGATTCAGCCGTACCTGGGGCGGTTCTTTCATGCCTCGGACGAGAAGGGGGAGGGCAGCGCTCCCTACGTGGTGCTGAGCTATGCGTACTGGCACAGCTACTTCCATGGCGACAAGAACGTGTTGGGGAAGCCGTTGCAGATCGACAAGCATCCGATGACGATCATCGGCGTGGCGCCTCCGGATTTTCGCGGGACAGAGCTGTTCTTTGCGCCCGCGATGTGGATTCCGCTGGTGGAGAAGCCGGTGCTGATGGGGTCGAATTCACTGAAGTACCGCGGAAACCACTCGCTGTGGGTGATTGGCCGGTTGAAGCCTGGGGTGACTCCGCAAGCGGCGACCGAGGACCTGAATGCGCTGGGCGCGTGGCTGGCGAAGACCTATCCGAGCGACGATGACGGGATCAAGTTTTCGCTGGCGCGGCCGGGGTTGGTGGGCGACATGCTGGGCGGGCCGGCGAAGGCGTTCATGGCGGGGCTGATGGGCCTTGCCGGGTTGATTTTGCTGGCGGCATGCGCGAACCTGGGCAGCCTGTTCGCGGCGAGGGCAGCGGATCGGGCGAAGGAAGTGGCGCTGCGGCTGGCGCTGGGGTCGAGGCGCGGGTTGATTCTGCGGCAACTGCTGACCGAGGCGATGATGGTTTCGCTTGCGGGCGGAGTAGTTGGATTGGGCGGCGGCATAGTGCTGCTGCGGATGCTGAGTACGTGGCAGCCGATTCCGGATGTTCCGATCAACGTACCGGTGAATCCGGATGTGCGCACGTATGCGGTGGCGCTGGTGCTGGCGTTGTTGAGCGGACTTCTGTTCGGGATTGTGCCGGTGCGGCAGGTGATGCGGTCGGATCCGTGGCAGGTGATCCGAACAGGGCAGAGCGTGGCCGGCTCGATGCGGCGTTTCACGATGCGCGATGTGCTGCTGGTGAGCCAGATCGCGATTTGCGCGGTGCTGGTGACGTCATCGCTGGTGGCGGTGCGCGGGCTGGTGCGGTCGTTGCACAGCAGCTTCGGGTTCCAGCCGCAGAACGTGGTGCTGGCTAGCACTGACCTGCAAATGTCGGGGTATAAGGACGATGATGCGCAGCCGGTGCAGAAACGCATGTTGGACGCGATCGCCGCAATTCCAGGCGTGACTGCGGTGGGATCGACGAACAATATTCCGCTGGCGCTGGGAGGGAGCGATTCGTTCGTCTACAAGGACACGACGACAGATTTCCGGCCGACCAACATGGTGACGGACGCGATGAATTACGACATATCGCCGGGCTACCTGGGGGCCGCGGGAACAAGGCTGCTGGCGGGCAGAGACTTTACGGCGAATGACGACAAGAAGGCGCCGAAGGTTGCCGTGGTGAACCACGAGTTCGCGGTGAAGGTGTTCGGCTCGGTGGAAAAGGCGATCGGCGGACACTTCAAATACTGGGGCGGGGAACGGGCTGAAGTGGTGGGCGTGGTAGAGGATGGACGGTATCGCACGCTGACTGAAGACCAGATGTCCGCGATGTTCTTCTCGTACCAGCAGCACACCGACACCGGCACATGGCTGGTGGTGCGAGCCACGAGGGAGCCGTCGGAACTGATGCCGGCGCTGGAGAAGACGCTGCATGGGATCGATCCGAGCCTGCCGTTAAGTGTCCGCACATGGACCGAGGAGATGGACAGCGCGCTGTTCGCGGCGCGGGTGGCGACGGTGGCGCTGGGCGTTCTGGGGCTGCTGGGCGCGATGCTGGCGGTGACGGGGATCTTCGGCATGGCCTCGTACACGGTGAGCAAGCGGATGCGCGAACTGGGTATACGCGTGGCTCTGGGCGCGGGGCACAGGCAGGTTCTGCACGCGTCGCTGGGACGGGCGTTTCGCCTGCTGAGCATTGGATCGGTGGCGGGGATTGTGCTTGGGCTGCTGTTTGCACGCGTGCTGTCGTTCATCGTGTATCAGGCAACGCCTAAGGATCCCTGGGTACTTGGCGGCGTGAGCGTGACGATGCTGGTGCTGGGATTGCTCGCGGCGCTGCTGCCGGCGCGGCGCGCGCTGAGAGTGAATCCGCTGGTGCTGCTGAGAGACGAATAGAGCGGCGATCGGACGGGTTGCAGAGTGCAGGGTGCGGCCTTCAAACTAGGCACGCCATGCGATTCGTCCGATTTGTCCCCTTGTTTCTTGCGGGTGTTTTGAGCGCGCCTTCACTGAGAGCCTCGCACCTGGTTACCGGAAATGGTTTTGGCTTCGCGGTGGTCGCGCCGGAATCAGGTGCGGTGACGAAGTTCTATGCGCACCCCTACAGCTTTACGCGGCCTGATCCGCAGAATCCGCTGAGCGAGGGAATCGAGACTGCCAGCTTTGTGAAGGAGATCGCGTGGCGCAGTGGGGACGCGCGCGGCTCGACGGCGGATTACGTCGAGGATTCGCAGGTGATTCGCATGCAGCGCGCGGACGGCGAGGGGTGGTGCTTCATGCCGTTCGGATTTGCGCACGCCGTGATGATTGTTGGATGGGAGCCGGAATCGGAAGCAGGGAAGAGCGGCAGCTGGTATGTTGCGTGGAACCGGAGAGTCACATCGAAGAAAAAGATCCGAGTTGGCGCAGAGGATCTCGAGGTTCTCAGGTTCGATGGGCTCGATGAATCGCTGCTGCTGATTCCGATCGGCATGCCGCGTGGGGGATATGGGGAGGTGGAGCAGCCGCTTGCGGGCCATGCCGCGTGGGCGATGGTGTCGGTGGAGAGCGATGCGGATGCTGAAGGAGTTGCGAAGGAATTCGAGAAGTGGCGCGCTGGACTGGCGGTGGCCGAACTGGCGAAGCGCGAGATTGCGGAGGTCGAGCGGTGGCGCGTGAAGCCTGCGGTGCGCTTCACGGGTGAGGCCGAGCGGCATCTGTGGCGGCAGAGCGAGATCATGCTGCGCATTGCGCAGAGTCGTGAGCCGAATCGCGAGGGACGCTATGGGAACGGACTGATTGTCGCCAGCCTGCCGGATGGAGTGTGGTTCACTCCATGGGTGCGGGATATGGCGTGGGCGACGGTTGCGTTTGCGCGGATGGGACACAGGGCCGAGGCGCGCGCGGCGGTGCTCGCGTACTTCAATGCGCGGCCGACGGGGAAGATGCGCGCGGAGACCGCAGGCGCGGATTACCAGATCTCGGTGGTGCGCTACTTCGGCGATGGCGCGGAAGAGCCGTTCTTTACCCAGGAAGGCAGCACCAACATCGAGTTCGATGACTGGGGCGAAGCGCTGTGGGCGCTGGGGGAATACCTGCGCATCTATGGCGAGCCGGAGCTTCTGAAAGAGCGCACGTATCGCGGGACAGTGTATGAGACGGCACGCGATTTCATCGCCAGGCCGCTGCTCGCGAACACCGAGAAGTTTGGCGATGGGCTGATTGTGAATGCCGACACGGGGCTCTGGGAAGAGCGGCAAAGGGACAAGAAGCACTTTGCGTTTTCAACGGCGATGGCGATTGTAGGCCTGAGGAGTTTTGCGGCACTCGCGCATCAAGCGGGAGATGAGGCGACGCACGCGGAGATGCTGACGCAGGCCGATCTGCTGGAGACGGGCTTCAAGGCGGCGTTTATCCGCGACGGGCATCTGCATGGAACGCTGGAGCCGGGCGAGAAGAACGATATCGATGGCGCGCTACTGGCGATCATCAACTTCGGCGTGGTAACTGACGCTCCGACTGTGCGCGACACGCTGGAGAGGATGGCGCTGCTCAAGGTGGCGTCAGGCGGCTACAGGCGCGTGCGCAGCAATTACACCGACCCCGCAATCTACGAGTACTGGTATGAACGCGAGGAGTTTCTGTTTGTGGACTTCAACCTGGCGGAGCTCTATCGGCGCATGGGGCGGAGCGAGGAAGCGTCGGCGATGCTCCGGCGCATTGAGGAGAAAGCCGCAGCCGATCACAACATCATTCCCGAGATGTACGTTGCAGTTCCATGCCAGCTCTTTCCGGGGAAAATTGGCGACCCAACAGGCGCGCTGCCGATGGTGGGATATGGAGCGGGCGAATTCATTCTTCATCTTCTCGAAAGAGAGAAGATCACGGGTCACGCAGTCCAGTAAACGCAGACGGGCCCGGCATCGGCTTACTGCTGGTCGATGCCGTAGACGGGGACATTCTGGTCGATTTTGAAGACCAGGGCGGTGGCGCGCGCGGTGTAGTCGGATTGCGGGAACTTGTCATGAAGGCGGGCGACGATTTCGTGGGCGCGGCCTTTGGCGGAGTCGGCTTTTTTGTCGCTCTGGTCGGCGTTGAACATGTCAACAAGCACGCACTGGCGATAGACAGCGTTGTAGAGCGCCTGCGCGGTGCGCGGGCCATCGGGATGCTCGGACGCATACTTCTCGTAGAGCTCTGATTCCTTTTCGGGGCACTTCTCCTGGCCCTGCCAGTCGCCGCAGAGTTTGTTGTCGATCAGATTGAAGGCGGCCATATCCGCCTGACGAGTGTGTGGAAAGAACTTGATGACCTTCTTTATGTCGTCTTCGCTGATCTGTGGGCGAAGGGCCGGGTCGCGCTCCTTGGCGGATGGACGGGTCTGGAGGTCGGCCTTCTGGATCTGCCATTCAATATCGGCCGAGCGCCACGCTGCTTCTGCCGCCAGGGGCGAGTTCTGGAACATCTCGACCAGGCGGCGATAGAGCATCCGGGCGATCTGCGCAGCGTTCGCGGCGCCGCGGGGATCGGAGGCCTCCGACTCTTCATTGGCGGCTTCACCCATCAGGATCTGGTCGCCGTTGGGAGTGTTTTCTTCCACGATACCGCGCGCTTCAAGCCAGCCGGAGACGGGCGGAGTGACGTCGTTGTTGCCGCCGACCCAGGGCTCGTCGTCGGAGTTGTGAATCTCCTGGGTGTCGGTGTTGGCGAATACGCGCAGCCAGTTGCTGCTGCGTTCGGCGATGACCATCTCGCGGCCGGGGGCGAGGTGCTGGACCTTCTGCGCGCCGCGGTCGGGGGAGACGTAGAGCCAGGTGGTGCGCAGGGCGGTAGCGCGCGGACCCGCAAGCGGCTTGACGATCTGGTCTTTCTTTGGTTTCTGGGCGGCCAGAGGCGAGCACTCGAACGCGGCCACCAGGGCAAGAGAGAGCGCGAGGAACCAGGGTGAAAGCGGGCGGATTTTCATCAAGGGAATCATAGATGAAACGACGCGGCGAAGGATCGACGGTAAGCAAAGGATCTCGTCCGGCGGTGAGAGCGGGAAGGATGCGGGCACATCGCTGCTCGCGTCGATTCTCAGCCGTAACCCAAATGTGGACCAGTACTTCTGCCAGTGTGCAAGAGCTGTTCGAATGGTGATTTTTATGAGAGCGTTCACCACGGCGAAGCAGCGTTCAGGCAAGCACAGTTCTAGCCCGCCCCTGCATGATGTGGGCTGCGCGCCTCGCACGGCGATCCAACCGGGTGTTAAATATAGGGCGAATCAGGGAGAGAAGGCACCGTCCATGAAGACCAAGCAATTGATCAAGAGGGCCGCGGCATTTGCGAAACCCTACCGCGTGACAGATGGAAAGAATTTCAGGTTGAAGGACTACGATCCGGGCGACACCATGGAGCTTCAATCGGAAGACAAGCCGCGAGCGAAAGAAGCACTGCAGAACGGGGTCCAGGTGCTGGCCGAGCTGCAGGACATGCTCTATGCGCAGAGAAACTGGTCGCTGCTGCTGGTGTTTCAGGCTATGGACGCGGCAGGCAAGGATGGGGCGATCAAGCACGTCATGTCGGGCGTGAACCCGCAGGGCTGCCAGGTGTATTCATTCAAGGGGCCGTCAGCGGAGGATCTCGATCATGACTATCTGTGGCGCTGCGTCAAGTGCTTGCCCAACCGCGGGAACATCGGCATCTTCAATCGCAGTTACTACGAAGAGACGCTGGTCGTCCGCGTTCACCCTGAGTATCTTTCGAAGCAGAAGATTCCGCCTTCGCTGATTCACAGGAAGGTGTGGGATGAGCGGTTTGAAGATATCCGGTGTTTTGAGAAGCATCTGAATCGCAATGGGACGGCGATCGTCAAGTTCTTCCTGCATGTTTCAAAAGGCGAGCAGAAGCGGCGGTTCCTTGGGCGCGCGGACCTGCCCGAAAAGAACTGGAAGTTTTCTTCTTCAGATATGGCGGAACGAGCGTACTGGAATGAATATCAGAAGGCCTATGAGGACACGATCCGGAACACGGCGAGCCCGGAGAGTCCCTGGTACGTGGTGCCTGCGGATAACAAGTGGTTCAGCCGGCTGATTGTGGCTGCCGCAGTCATTGACCGCCTTACCGACCTTGACCTTTCCTACCCACGCGTCGATGCGAAGAAACTCGCCGAGATTGCAGAGGCCAGGGAGGCGCTCCTGTCGTCGAAGTAGCGGTTGTTAAGACAGACGAAGAACCTGAACGGATGGCGGATAGGGGATCTCGGTTGTTATCGAGCCTCTACCGCCATTGTTTTGAGCTAGAGACTTCTGGCGCTGGCCGGGAGCCTGGGTCTAACTGTGGATAACTTCGTCTGAAAGCCTGAGCAAGTTAGCTGCGGGCCCATTAACTTCATTACTTAATCCTTTTAGTAAATCAATTTATTTTTCCTCTTGCCAAGCCTGAGAAATTGGGGTAAGGTTCCCGGTGGTTGTTAGTAAATCGGTTTTCCATACCTCTGGCTCACTGCGGTGTTATCGCAAAAGGCCCACCGCTTCCTTGTTCGCTTTCCCCGAAATGCCTGGTTCCCGGGCGCGTGCGCCCGAGGACGATGCCTGCGTGTGTCCCTCCATCTTCTCAAGACCGGAGTGGAATGGAGTGACCTATCTAGAAAGAACAGATCCAGCGAGTCGCATTTGAAGTCTTCGGAAGGATCGTTCGGCATCATCAAACCAAACCAACAGGCCGAAAGGAAGGTACACATGCGTTCTTTGAGGTTCGTTTCGTCTCGAGTTAAACGAGTCGTTCTTGCCACGTTTGTCGTGGCGGGTTGCGTGACGACTGCAGCGATGGCCCAGACCGTACACAACAACGGAACCGGCACCAATCAGGGGTTCTATTACTCGCTGTATACCAGTGGCGGCTCCTCGACCATGACATTCTCAACTCAATATGCCGGCAATTACGCGATCAGCTGGTCGGGCGTGAATGACGTGGTCGGCGGCAAGGGCTGGAATCCCGGCGGGTACAGGACGGTGGGGTACAACGTGGGCGCCGCCAACGGGTATAACAACATTTCTATCTACGGGTGGACAACAAGTCCGCTCGTCGAATATTACATCTGCGAGTTTGGTTCGGTTGTGGCCGGAAGCTACAAGGGTAGTGTCTCCAGCGATGGGCACAACTACAACACGTATGAGCATACGCAGTACAACCAGCCTTCGATTCAAGGCACGGCGACCTTCAACCAATACCTGGATAACTGGGGCGGCTCATCGACCGGATCGAACCACTCTGTGACCACTGGCAATCACTTCAGCCACTGGTCGAGTCTAGGAATGAACCTGGGTAACTTCAACTACATGATCCTGGGAACAGAGTCATACGGCGGCCGGAGCGGATACGTCAACGCCACGGTGTGGTAACAGTCCCTCTGCAAATGATCTGCTATCGATCGGGCCGGCAACAACGCCGGCCCGGCGGTATTGCCGCTCGAACATGTGACTCTGCGATCCATAGGAGCCCGGGATATTCCATGACAAAACCATTCATTGTAGCGGCACTTGTCGCTGCCGCCGGCTTGACTGCAATTGGAGCATTCGCCGCCTCGCCTTCTGAAAAGGCGCTCGAAAACTTCGTCCTGGTGAAGGGCGGAGCCATCAGGAACGTAAAGTCCAACTACTACGGGAAGGGTGTGTCCGTATCGGATTTCTATATCGGCAAATACCTCGTAACTCAGAAGGAGTGGACCGAGGTGATGGGGAGTAACCCATCGAAGTTCAAGGGCGACGATTTGCCGGTAGAGAGAGTCAGCTGGTACGACAGCATCGAGTACTGCAATCAGAGAAGCATTCGTGAAGGCCTGAAGCCCTATTACAACGTCGACAAGGACAAGCGGGATCCGAACAACATGCCGGATCCGTCCTTTGGCGAACTCGACGATGTCAAGTGGACGGTGACCGCCAATCCGGAAGCGAATGGTTACCGGTTGCCGACGGAAGCGGAATGGGAATATGCCGCGGGCGGAGGCCAGCTCAGCCGGAGTTACACCTACAGCGGAAGCGATGACGTTGAGGAAGTTGCATGGTACTGGAGAAACGCCGGAGACAGGGTCCTGACCGGATTCTGGTACTGGCCCGAGATTCAGCAGAATCACGATCGCACAAAGCCTGTCGGCAGCAAGAAGCCCAACGAGTTAGGGCTCTACGATATGTCCGGCAATGTCAGGGAATGGTGCTGGGACTGGTACGGAGAGCTGGCGAGCAATGTGACTGATCCGAAGGGAAGCCAGAGCGGCTTTGGCCGGGTTTGGAGGGGCGGCGGCTGGATCGGCGACGCCTTCTGCACCGCTTCAGCGTACCGGAGCAGCCTTGCGGCCAACGGTACCGGACCCGATCAGGGATTTCGCGTGTGCCGCAACAGGTAAGTCGGAGTTACAAGCTCTCACGTTCTCCGTTCAAGGTGGGCCTATGTTCGATGGCAGAGTGATTCCGGTCGCGGTGATTGCATTGTGGGCCTCCCAGGCTGTGGCCGGTTCCGTTCATGTGTCGCTTGAGTCGCCCGCAGGCATGCCAGCAACCGGGGCTGGGCGTCCTCATGTGCACGCGGTGCGCGCGGTCAGTTCGAGCGATAACGGCGCGCAGGTCGAAGGCTGAGGCCGGTCCGGACGGAGCGGTGATGGATCTGGGTGACGGAGTTTGGCGGGTGCAGGCCTCCGCGCCGGGATACTGGAGCCAGGAAGCCGAGGTCACAGTCGCTGGGCAGACGCCTGGCGACGTGAAGCTTGCGCTCTGGCCCGCGGCTTCTTTACTCGGCGAGATCGCGGCTGCCGGGGGTGAGTCGCTGCCCACCTCGCTCGATGTTCGGCTGATCGCGGTATCGGTTTCCGGGGGCGAGAGAGCAGACCTGCAGGGGTCTGCCATGCAGCCGGAGCCGAGCCCGTCGCACGCGAGACTGAGCTGCCAGATCAGCGAGGGAACCTGGAGTTGCGTGGGTCCGGCCGGCCTGTTCGACGTGCGTCTCGAAGCTGCGGGATTCGCGCCGCGCTATGAATGGGGAGTGAGCCTCAAGGCCTCGGAGAGTACCGATGTTGGCCGAACCGAACTGCGCCGCGCGGCGTCGGTTTTCGGGCGAGCGGTCAGAAAGGACGGCGCCGACCCACCCGGCCCGTGCCGGGCGACGTTGCAGCCGGATGACCAGCGAAGAGGCGGTGCGGAGCCTGATGCGGAGAGCGCAACCGCAGACGAGGCCAGCTTGTCCGTTTCCCTCAACCCTCGCGGCTACTTTCAGCTTGTCGGCATGCAGCCAGGCAGTCACGTACTCTCCATCGAGTGCCAGGCGGCAAGCGGCATTCGCGAGTTGCACGTGCAGGCAGACGGAGAGACCCGGATCGATCCTCCATTGCAGCTCGAGGAGCAGACTATCGAGATCGCCGTCACGCCGAAGATCGACCCCGCGGGCCAGCCCTGGCGGCTCACCGTAGATGCGACGGCGCCGCGCCTGCGGCGCATCGCGGACAAGGCCGCGACGTCCGCGGACGGACACTGGATGCGGCGCGGCATGATGGCCGGTGCCTATCGCGTGGTTGTCAGCAGCGCCGGCGGCACGTCGTGGCTTCAGCGGGATTTCAATCTCCGTGCAGGCGGCGGGCCGCTGTCGTTGCATCTGGCGTCGGCAAATGTGGCAGGGCGCGTGACGCTGGGGACGCAGCCAGTGCGCGCGCGTCTGTTGTTCTTCAATCAGGCAGGCGGCGAGCCGGTGACGCTCAACAGCGACGAGGACGGGCGCTTCAAGGGGATGCTGCCAATTGCGCCCGATGCCCGGGAGACGACCTGGATTGTCGATGCGCATGTCGCGCAACCAGCATCTGTGCGGCGCATCGCGGGTGTCGATGTGCCGACACTTGCGGGGGGCGCGTGGCTGGATCTGTCTCTGCCGACCATTGCCGTACGCGGCACTGTGCACTCTGAGGAAGGCCAGCCGCAACGCGGCATTCAGGTGAGCTTCGAAGGGTCCAGCGGCTTCCGAACGACCACGTCGACCGACGATGTGGGTCGCTTTGAGATGCCCGTGCTGTCGCCGGGGAGATACACCGCGGTGGCCGACTCTCCCGAAGGCGCCTCGGATCGCACGCCGTTCGAGGTTACGGATGGGTCCGAAAGCGAACTGAGCCTGACTATCCATCCCTCCATGCGGATTCCGTTCTACGTGGTCTCGAACCAGGGGCCGGTATCGGACGCGACGGTGCAGGTCTGGATCGCTCCGGGCGTGCCGCGAGCGTTCGCGCGCACCGATCAGGACGGCCGCTTCGAGGTGAAGCTGCCGGCTGGAACTACGGAAGTGGGTCTGACCGTGGGAGCGCCGGGATATGCGCTGAAGCTGATTCGGGTGCCGGTCTCGACGGAGAGCGATCCGTCGCAGAAGGCCAACACCATCACGCTGGGCACATCCACGGGAACGCTAGTGCTCAATCTGCAGCCGCAAAAAACTACTTCCGATACTTCTGCCGCGCTCTATCTCATACACAATGGGGCCATCCAGGATGCTCGCACAGTGGCCGGATGGGGTTCCGATCAGGCCGTCGCCAGCGATGCCGGGCCCGCAGTCGCCGACGCTATTGAGCCGGGGGCTTACGCGCTATGCCTGCTGGCGGATCCGGCGGAGTTGTGGCAAGGCGCGCTGCCGCCGGAGCATTGCCGTTCGGGCTCGGTAGAGCCGGGCGGGACGCTGACTCTGCAGCCGCGGTGATGAAGGAGAAGATATTCGCCGTCGTGCGCGAACGCGGCTCCGTTTTCCAGGTGGGTCAGGCGCGGGATCGAGATGCGCAAGGATGGAGCATCTGGGTAGGAAAGTTGGCGGAGGGAGAGGGATTCGAACCCCCGGTACCCTTTCAGGCACAACGGTTTTCAAGACCGCCGGTATCAACCGCTCACCCATCCCTCCGCGCGGGTTGTGGGGCTCTCCCAGTTTACCGCAAGCGCGCTTCTGACCCGGCTGCTGCGCCGGGCCGCACCTATCGTTGGCGGCTACCGGCCGCGAGGCAGATCGAAACTGTACATGAACGAGAAGGAGAAGATGGGATAGATGTGCACATAGTCCAGATTGTGCCGCCACTTGGCGAGCGCGGTATCCAGGTTGTTCTGGAACTGGATACCCACCGGATTGGTTGGGTCGTCGACCGCGCTGCAGTGAGTCTGCCTCTTGTCCGTGCACACGGAGCCTGACACAGCGACATTCAGAGTTGGGGGGCCGGCGAAGGCCACGCCAAATTCGGATGGGAAGGACCAATGCCGCTTCGAATGGGGAATAAACTTGCCGAATCCGCCTGTGATGGTAAATGCGGGCGTGTGGCTATGCAGGCCAAGGTCGACCTTTCCGGTGAGTGGATCCGCAGTTGACGAAAAGTAATCTTTTCCGTTGATGCTGATGTCGGTGCCGCCGCTCAGATTGAGATCGGCGGAGATGCGGTTGCCATCGTAAAAGTAGAGGCCAGGGCTGATGCGCCAGACGCTCTTGGTTGGATACCAGTCCAACGCGGCGCCCAGCGTCGCGAGATGAAAGTCGCCCTGCGCGTTCACCCCGCCAATCTCGACGTGGCCGGTGTTGTAGAAGAACCAGCTGGAATCAACGCGCGCGTCGGCGTACTCACTGAGAATCACGGCGCCCTTGACTCCGATGCCGTAAGGGGAGATGCCGCTGCCAATGCTCATGCGCGAAAGGAAGCCGTAGTGCTCCTCCATGCCTGGCGGGGTGAAGGGTTGCTCGCGCCCCGCGGGAGAAGGATCTGGAGGCTCAGGAAGCGCCGAGTCCGAAGCCGAGAACGCCGATGAAGAAAATGGCTGAAACTCGCCCGTGTCATGGGCTGGAGACGAACCGCCTGCAGCGTTGAACTGTGCATTGGACTGGCTGGCAAAACCGAGCGCGATCATGACCCACGTGCAGCAGAGAGATGTAAATAGAAGCGGCTTTCTCACAAAGAATCCTTCCTTTTGCTCGATCTCGGGCAAGGAGTGAACCAGGGCAAAAGAGTCTTCAAGCCATACGTGGAATTTTTGAACTATTCGTTAGAGGCATCTTAACCGTATTGCGGGGTGAACATGCAAGCCAATACCCCAAACGTGGAGTTGGTCTGCTGGTTCATCGTTCGGGATCGGGAAGAAATGCCGTGGGTGGTATTGCCGATTTCCGCAAGGTCGTTGATACTACGTTACTTGATAGAGAGTGATACAAAAGGAGTGCATGACCAAGCGTTTTAAACCGGGAGTCAGTCCGCCGCCGGGCCAACCCATCAGCTTGCGGACTCTGGGCGAATACCTTAATTTATCCCCGGCCACAATTTCGCTGGTCCTCAACAATGCGCCTGGCGTGCGGTCGATTCCCCAGGAGACGCGGGATCGCGTGATCGAGGCGGCCGCGAAGTTCGACTACCGGCCAAGCTTTTACGCGCGGTCGCTGCGCAAGCGGCAGAGCTTCTCGGTTGGGGTGCTGGTGCCGGAACTCAGCGACGGCTACGCAACCGAAGTGCTCGACGGAGTCGAAGAGTTCCTCATCGAAGAAGGCTATTTTTATCTCACCGCCAGCCATCGCAGGCGGCCCGATCTGATGGAAGAGTATCCTCGCCTGCTGATGGAGCGTTCGGTCGAGGGCTTCATCGTGATCGACACGATCCTGGAGAAGACGCTGGCTCTGCCCACCGTGGTGGTGGCGGGGCACCGCTCCATCGAGGGCGTTACCAATGTAGTGCTCGATCAGAGACGGGCCGCGGAGCTGGCTTTGCGTCATCTGTATCAATTGGGGCATCGCAAGATCGCGTTCATGCGCGGCGGCAGCCACAGTTCCGATGCGGATGAGCGATGGGATTGCCTGATGTCCGTGGCGCGCGACATGAAGCTGCCGGTAACTCCGCAGGTGTGCGTGCAACTCCAACTTCGCGTGTCGACGCCGGAGCTGGGCTTTGGACCGACGAATGAACTCATCCAGCGCGGCGGAGACTTCACGGCCCTGGTGGCGTACAACGACATTGCCGCCATCGGTTCGATTCGCGCGCTGATGAATCACGGATTGCGGGTGCCCGAGGATGTGTCGGTGGTGGGCTTCGACGATATTCAAGGCGCCGCGTTTCACAATCCCAGCCTGACCACCATTCGCCAGCCGCTGCGGCAGATGGGCGTGGTGGCGGCGCGGATCCTGCTGCAGAGGATTCGCGGCCAGGCGACCTTCCCCGATGTGGTGCCAATTCATCCCGAGCTGGTGATCCGCGAGTCGACGTGCCCGGTCAATCCAAAGCGGCCGCGCAGCAAGACAAAGCTGGCCTGATATGGCCGCGCGGCACTCCAACGCCACGATGCTGGGCGTGCTGCACGCGGGGTTTGCTCTCACCGGCGTGCTGCACGCCATCGGTGGCGCGCTGCTTCCTTCCATCACGCGGGCATTTCACCTTAGCGACAAGCAGTCGGGGCTGCTGTTCTTCCTGTACTTTCTCGGCACCGCCCTGGGCGCGCTGCTTTGCGTGGGACGGTATGCGCAACTGATGGCCGCGGGGTTCATCGTGATGGCGGCGGCGTGCGTGGGCATTGCCCATGCGGATGCGGTTCTGTTGCGGCCGCTGTTCCTTGTGCTTGGCATCGGTGTCGGCATTCCCATGAGCGCGGTGAGCATGTTTGCGGGGCGGAAGTTCGCCGATCGCAGCGCAGCGCCGCTCACGTTTCTGAATTTCAGTTGGAGCGCGGGGGCGCTGCTGGCTCCGCTGCTTGCGGCTCAACTGCTGCTGAGGCACACCTACCGCGACGCCTATCTGGCTTTGGCCGCGGCCGGCTTTGCTGCGGCGATCGCCTGCTGGATGGTGCTCGAAGATCCGCCCGCGAGGCCCGCGCCGGCTCCTCACTCGGGGATACGCAACGTGGGATGGATCGTGCTGTTCTCCGTGCTTACCTTTCTTGAAGTCGGAATTGAGAACACAACTGCGACCTGGCTGGCCACATACGCCATGCGCGGCGCTGGTGTCGGCGCCGCCGGAGGGGCAGCATCTTCGGCACTCTATTGGTCAGGGTTCCTGGTGTCGCGCGGATTCTTCTCGCTGGTTCTTTTGCGCAGAGACGCGAGACGCGTGCTGGGCGGAGCGGTGGTGATTGCGGCGATTGCTTCGGCGTTTTTGATCGCCGCTCCAGGACCGGTGGAACGAGGGTTCGCGATGCTTGCATTGGGCGCGGCGCTGGCGCCCGTGTTTCCGCTGATGCTTTCGCGCTTTTTTGCGCGCGCTGCCAGTGCTTCGGACTCGCGCTGGGTGTTGTCTTTCTGCGGCTTTGGAGGATCGGTGTTGCCGTGGGTGACGGGCTGGCTCTCGGGTTCGTTCAGCAGCCTGCGCGTCGGCCTTGCCACTGTGCCTGCGGCCCTGGCGTGCATCCTGCTTCTGCTGCCTCTTGCTATGGGAAAGAATCAGGCAGCCGCGGAGCGTGCATAAGAAAAGGGGAGCCGCGGCTCCCCTCTCTTATGCGATACGGCGCTACATCTTGCCTTCGATCTCATCGGCCAGAGCATCGGCTGCATAGATCTTCCGCAGGCCCACCAGCATTCCGGCGGAGTGCACCGCGACAGCGCGATTCTTCGCTCCGTCGTAGACAAAGTCGCCGGCCAGCGACTCGATATTGCCGTCGAAGATCAACCCCACCAGTTCGCCGTTCTTGTTCACAACGGGCGAGCCGGAGTTGCCGCCGATGATATCCCCGGTGCTGACGAAGTTGATCGGGGTGGCAAGATCGAGCTTGTCGCGTGCGGCCGCTTCCTTCGGCGTAAGGTCGAAGGGATGCTGGTTGCTGAAGCTGGCGGCGCGATCATAGAGCCCATAGAACGTAGTGAACGGCGGCGCAACCGTGCCGTTGTAGGGATAGCCGTCAACGGTGCCGTAGCTCAGGCGCAGCGTGAACGTCGCGTCGGGATACATGTTCTTGCCGTAGACCAGGAAGCGCGCCTTGCCGAGCTTCTCGCCCGCCGGCGTGACCACGCTGACGATGGTATCGCGCAAGCGCTTGTTGGTCTCGCGGACAAGAGGATCAACGCGCCGCGCCGCCTGAATCATGGGGTCCGTCGACGCCGCAACCGCGGCCTCACCGCCATCGATCAACGACTTGCGGAAAGCGGGATCGCCTATCTTCGTGCCGTCGACCAGCGCGTTTACAGCTTCGTCAATCGATTTGCCCTGCAAAACCGCCTGCAGATACGGGTCGCTGCCGCCGAGCTTCTCCTGAGCCAGAGTCAAGGCCGTAGTCATGTAAAGCTTATCGGTAGAGACCGCAATGGAGGCAGGCGACTGAAGCCGGTACATCAACGAAGAAAGCCCGGCATCGTGAAACTGCGGCAGGCGATCGCCGTCCGGCTTCTTGATCTCGGCGACGTACTGCACAATGGCATACGCCAGGCCGAAGAGCTGGCTGTCCGTCCGACGAAGGAACTGCGCCTTGAACTCAGGCTTCACTTTCTCTTCGGCCGCCGCGATGGTGTCCCATGCTGAGCCGTACTCTTTCTGCCACTCGGGATTGGCGGCGATCTTCGCGCGGAAGTCAGCTTCTTCAGACTGCTTCTTCGCCATGATGGCCTTATCGCTCAGCGCGTCGGAGCGGCCCACATAGACCTTCAGGCTGTTCTGCAGGCCAAAGATGTTGCTGCCACAAGGCGGGCTTGTTCCTGTCCCTGCTGCGCGAACTCCTGTGCTGCTTCAATGCGTCGCTTCAGGTACTCGATGATCAGCGGCCCGCGGGTATCGCGCTCCAGCAGCAGCTCCGCGACCGTGTCCTGCCGCGATGTCGAGCCGGGATGTCCCGGAATGAAGATCAGCTCGCCGGGCGCGGCGCCTTTGGCGTTCCACTTCAGATAATTGTCGGTGTGGAGCGGCTTGCCGTTGTCATAGACGCGAAAGATCGCCATGTCGAGGTCGTAGCGCGGATAGGTGAAGTTGTCCGGATCGCCGCCGTAAAACGCGGCCTGTTCCTCGGGAGCGAAGACCATGCGCACATCCTTGTAACCTTGTAGCGATAGAGCCAATATTCGCCGCCCTGGTAAAACGAGACGATATCCGAACGGAGCCCGGTTTTGTCCAGGCTCTCCTTTTCGATCTTGGCGATCTCGGAATCGCGGGCTTTCATTGCCTTGCATTGTCGGCGATTCCTTGGCTGAGCCCTGCACGCGGGCGGTTACATCTTGCATCGAAACCAGGACGTTGATCTCGAGATCGGGAGACTTCATTTCCTGGTCTCGCGTGGCCGCGTAGAAACCGTCGCGAATGTAGTTGTGCTCGGCAGTCGAGTTTTCTGGAGCTGGCCGCGGGCTACGTGATGATTCGTGAGCAGCAGGCCGTCAGGGCTGACGAAGGAACCCGAGCCGCCATCGTTGAGCCGGACGCTCGAAAGCCGGATGTGATCGAGCCACGCCTGGGTCGGCGTGAAGCCATATTTGGCCTGAAGGAGTTTGAGTGGGGGATTATCGAAGGTCCACATGCCTTCTTCCGCGGGAGGGAGGCGATGCGGCAGCGAGACGGCAACGGGCAACAGCGATGCAAATCGCAGATTAGCGAACATCAGGGTCCTCACATTAATAGAACAGGCAAACCCTGACATGCTAACGCGCCGCTGCCCGTGCCGTCAGGCTTTCATTTACGGCCGGGGGATTATTAGGACTTCTATGCCGCTGGACGCATCTTCTGGTGGAAGATTGCTCCGTGGCCTTTTTGAACTCTTCAGGTTTGGCGTTCGGAATATCCGTGAACGTTTGCGGGTTGCGGTCGGTGAGCGGGAACCACGAGCTCTGCACCTGCACCATGATGCGATGGCCGCGGCGAAAGTGTGGAACAGGTCCGGCATGGTGAAGTCGAGCTCGGTCTGCTTGCCCGGCGTAAGCGGCTCCGGCCTCTCCCACGTTGCGGAACTTGGCGCGGAACGGCTCGCCGCGCAGCATTTCCTGGTAGCCGCCCATGTGCAGCGGAGGCGCATCGGGGACGCGCTTGTTAGGGCGGTCTTCAGGGTCGCATAGTTGTCGGGATAGACATCGATTAGCTTGACGACGAAATCGGAGTCGGTGCCGGAACTGGCGATCTTCAGCTTCGGCGAGATGGGCCCGGCGATCGTGACGTCTTCCGTCAGCGGATCGGTCTCATAGACCAGCACATCAGGCCGATAGCTGGCGAAGCGCTGATCGTCGACCATGTAGCGCTGCGGCACCGTGTCCGTGGTGTAGCCCACAAAGGGGACTGGGTGGTTGGGATCGCTGATATACTCATCCACGCCGTTCGCTTCTGGGCGCGTCGAAGCTGAGCTTTCCGCCGGCATGGAAGTACAGCGTCTTCGCGGCGGCGGCCTTGGGGGGCCACTGGTCGAAGTGCCGCCAGGTGTTGGTGCCGGTTTCAAACACCACTGCTTTGGGCTGTGCGCCCTCGCCTTGCCCTTGAGATAGTGCTCGAAGAACGGGAACTGGACTTTGCGCGGAAGTACTCGCTGGTCTTGGAGTTGAACTGGATATCGCCCAGGTGGCTGCCGTCGTTGCGCGCCCAGCCGCCATGCACCCAGGGGCCCTCCACCAGCGTGGTCGGGGTGTCGGGGTTGATCTTGCTGATGGCGTTGAAGGTGCGATACGGGCCGCTGAGATCTTCGGCGTCATACCAGCCGCCGACGACCAGTACCGCGCACTTGACGTTCTTCATGTGGCGCGAAGATCGCGGGCCTGCCAGTAGCTGTCGTAGGTGGTATGGTTCATCTGGTCGTTGAAGAGCCAGTTGGATCCCTTGAGGTAGTGCTTGTCGAGATTCGCGATGTTCCGGCTTTGAGATAGAACTTGTAGCTGTCCGGCGTGCCGAAGTCGAACGGCACACTCGGCGTCGGCGGCGCCGGCTCCGTCTGCGGGCGGAAGAAGACATAGAATCCGAAGTTCGCGGAGAGCATGAAAGCGCCGCCATGGTAGGCATCGTCGCCGAGGAAGAGATCGGTCATCGGCGCCTGAGGGCTGGCGCGACCAGGGCTGGATGCGAATCGATGATGGAGGCCGACGTATAGAAGCCCGGGTAGGAGATGCCCCAGATGCCGACCTTGCCGTTGTTGTCGGCGACGTTCTTGAGCAGGCAGTCGATGGTGTCGGAGGTGTCGGAGGCTTCATCGACGTCCTGCGGGGACTTCTTGTTGTCGATGTGCGGGCGCATCTCGAGGAAGTCGCCCTCGCTCATCTAGCGGCCGCGGACGTCCTGGTAGACGAAGATGTAGCCGGCCTTGTCGAATATGCGAAGGCCCCAGGTGCGCGGGATATTGGTCTTCGCCGTAGGGCCCGACGCTGTAGGGCGTGCGGTCCATCAGGAACGGGTACGGCCCGCATCGGAAGGGAAGGCGCTGGTTTTCGGCACATAGACGGCCGTGAAGAGCCGCTTGCCGTCGCGCATGGGGATGCGGAATTCGTACTTGGTGTAGTGCGACGTGACGAAGCTCGTCCACAGGCGGCGTCGTCTGTTGAGAAAAAGCAGGAATCGAAGCTGCAAGCACAAATGCAGCTGTCAGGAAGCGGGAAAGCCATCGAACCATTGAGAGTGGTTTCTCCTTTGAAGAATCAGACTAACTGACGCAAACCGTAAAACGGCAGACAGTCCGTAGCGGCCGTCTGCCGTTTTCGCCATGCTGTACGCGGACTACTCCGCCGGCTTGCTGTCCGCAACTTTCTCCGGCGTGGTCAAAGGCTTGGTAATGTCGTCGAGATATGCAGGCGCGCCTTCCACGCGCTCCAGAACAGGGAAGCGCTCGCCATCGTGGTAGTCGATTCCGGCGTTCGAGACGTAGGTGTCCGATTGCAAGATCAGCTTGATCGGCTCGGTGTTACCCTTTGCCGCCTTGATCGCTTCATGCAGCAATTCAGCCGAGAACACCTGCCCGTTGATGGCGATAATCTTCTGACCCGGAGCAAGATGCGCCTTGTCGGCGGGACCGTTCCAGCGCAGGTCTGAGATGATGCCTTCGCCGCTGATGCGCATGCCCAGCGAGTACCAGCAGTCCACGCCTCCGCCGCGCC
>CAWFVY010000029.1:0-44541 GCA_963819365.1 uncultured Acidobacteriota bacterium | reverse complement strand
GGCGGAGGGAGAGGGATTCGAACCCCCGGTACCCTTTCAGGCACAACGGTTTTCAAGACCGCCGGTATCAACCGCTCACCCATCCCTCCGCGCGGGTTGTGGGGCTTTTCCAGTTTACCGCAAGCGCGCTTCTGACCCGGCTGCTGCGCCGGGCCGCACCTATCGTTGGCGGCTACCGGCCGCGAGGCAGATCGAAACTGTACATGAACGAGAAGGAGAAGATGGGATAGATGTGCACATAGTCCAGATTGTGCCGCCACTGGGCGAGCGCGGCATCCAGGTTGTTCTGGAACTGGATACCCACCGGATTGGTTGGGTCGTCGACCGCGCTGCAGTGAGTCTGCCTCTTGTCCGTGCATACTGAGCCTGACACAGCGACATTCAGAGTTGGGGGCCCGGCGAAGGCCACGCCAAATTCGGATGGGAAGGACCAATGCCGCTTCGAATGGGGAATAAACTTGCCGAATCCGCCTGTGATGGTAAATGCGGGTGTGTGGCTATGCAGGCCAGGTCGACCTTTCCGGTGAGTGGATCCGCAGTTGACGAAAAGTAATCTTTTCCGTTGATGCTGATGTCGGTGCCGCCGCTCAGATTGAGATCGGCGGAGATGCGGTTGCCATCGTAAAAGTAGAGGCCAGGGCTGATGCGCCAGACGCTCTTGGTTGGATACCAGTCCAACGCGGCGCCCAGCGTCGCGAGATGAAAGTCGCCCTGCGCGTTCACCCCGCCAATCTCGACGTGGCCGGTGTTGTAGAAGAACCAGCTGGAATCAACGCGCGCGTCGGGGTACTCACTGAGAATCACGGCGCCCTTGACTCCGATGCCGTAAGGGGAGATGCCGCTGCCAATGCTCATGCGCGAAAGGAAGCCGTAGTGCTCCTCCATGCCTGGCGGGGTGAAGGGTTGCTCGCGCCCCGCGGGAGAAGGATCTGGAGGCTCAGGAAGCGCCGAGTCCGAAGCCGAGAACGCCGATGAAGAAAATGGCTGAAACTCGCCCGTGTCATGGGCTGGAGACGAACCGCCTGCAGCGTTGAACTGTGCATTGGACTGGCTGGCAAAACCGAGCGCGATCATGACCCACGTGCAGCAGAGAGATGTAAATAGAAGCGGCTTTCTCACAAAGAACCTTCCTTTTGCTCGATCTCGGGCAAGGAGTGAACCAGGGCAAAAGAGTCTTCAAGCCATACGTGGAATTTTTGAACTATTCGTTAGAGGCATCTTAACCGTATTGCGGGGTGAACATGCAAGCCAATACCCCAAACGTGGAGTTGGTCTGCTGGTTCATCGTTCGGGATCGGGAAGAAATGCCGTGGGTGGTATTGCCGATTTCCGCAAGGTCGTTGATACTACGTTACTTGATAGAGAGTGATACAAAAGGAGTGCATGACCAAGCGTTTTAAACCGGGAGTCAGTCCGCCGCCGGGCCAACCCATCAGCTTGCGGACTCTGGGCGAATACCTTAATTTATCCCCGGCCACAATTTCGCTGGTCCTCAACAATGCGCCTGGCGTGCGGTCGATTCCCCAGGAGACGCGGGATCGCGTGATCGAGGCGGCCGCGAAGTTCGACTACCGGCCAAGCTTTTACGCGCGGTCGCTGCGCAAGCGGCAGAGCTTCTCGGTTGGGGTGCTGGTGCCGGAACTCAGCGACGGCTACGCAACCGAAGTGCTCGACGGAGTCGAAGAGTTCCTCATCGAAGAAGGCTATTTTTATCTCACCGCCAGCCATCGCAGGCGGCCCGATCTGATGGAAGAGTATCCTCGCCTGCTGATGGAGCGTTCGGTCGAGGGCTTCATCGTGATCGACACGATCCTGGAGAAGACGCTGGCTCTGCCCACCGTGGTGGTGGCGGGGCACCGCTCCATCGAGGGCGTTACCAATGTAGTGCTCGATCAGAGACGGGCCGCGGAGCTGGCTTTGCGTCATCTGTATCAATTGGGGCATCGCAAGATCGCGTTCATGCGCGGCGGCAGCCACAGTTCCGATGCGGATGAGCGATGGGATTGCCTGATGTCCGTGGCGCGCGACATGAAGCTGCCGGTAACTCCGCAGGTGTGCGTGCAACTCCAACTTCGCGTGTCGACGCCGGAGCTGGGCTTTGGACCGACGAATGAACTCATCCAGCGCGGCGGAGACTTCACGGCCCTGGTGGCGTACAACGACATTGCCGCCATCGGTTCGATTCGCGCGCTGATGAATCATGGATTGCGGGTGCCCGAGGATGTGTCGGTGGTGGGCTTCGACGATATTCAAGGCGCCGCGTTTCACAATCCCAGCCTGACCACCATTCGCCAGCCGCTGCGGCAGATGGGCGTGGTGGCGGCGCGGATCCTGTTGCAGAGGATTCGCGGCCAGGCGACCTTCCCCGATGTGGTGCCAATTCATCCCGAGCTGGTGATCCGCGAGTCGACGTGCCCGGTCAATCCAAAGCGGCCGCGCAGCAAGACAAAGCTGGCCTGATATGGCCGCGCGGCACTCCAACGCCACGATGCTGGGCGTGCTGCACGCGGGGTTTGCTCTCACCGGCGTGCTGCACGCCATCGGTGGCGCGCTGCTTCCTTCCATCACGCAGGCATTTCACCTTAGCGACAAGCAGTCGGGGCTGTTGTTCTTCCTGTACTTTCTCGGCACCGCCCTGGGCGCGCTGCTTTGCGTGGGACGGTATGCGCAACTGATGGCCGCGGGGTTCATCGTGATGGCGGCGGCGTGCGTGGGCATTGCCCATGCGGATGCGGTTCTGTTGCGGCCGCTGTTCCTTGTGCTTGGCATCGGTGTCGGCATTCCCATGAGCGCGGTGAGCATGTTTGCGGGGCGGAAGTTCGCCGATCGCAGCGCAGCGCCGCTCACGTTTCTGAATTTCAGTTGGAGCGCGGGGGCGCTGCTGGCTCCGCTGCTTGCGGCTCAACTGCTGCTGAGGCACACCTACCGCGACGCCTATCTGGCTTTGGCCGCGGCCGGCTTTGCTGCGGCGATCGCCTGCTGGATGGTGCTCGAAGATCCGCCCGCGAGGCCCGCGCCGGCTCCTCACTCGGGGATACGCAACGTGGGATGGATCGTGCTGTTCTCCGTGCTTACGTTTCTTGAAGTCGGAATTGAGAACACAACTGCGACCTGGCTGGCCACATACGCCATGCGCGGCGCTGGTGTCGGCGCCGCCGGAGGGGCAGCATCTTCGGCACTCTATTGGTCAGGGTTCCTGGTGTCGCGCGGATTCTTCTCGCTGGTTCTTTTGCGCAGAGACGCGAGGCGCGTGCTGGGCGGAGCGGTGGTGATTGCGGCGATTGCTTCGGCGTTTTTGATCGCCGCTCCAGGACCGGTGGAACGAGGGTTCGCGATGCTTGCGTTGGGCGCGGCGCTGGCGCCCGTGTTTCCGCTGATGCTTTCGCGCTTTTTTGCGCGCGCTGCCAGTGCTTCGGACTCGCGCTGGGTGTTGTCTTTCTGCGGCTTTGGAGGATCGGTGTTGCCGTGGGTGACGGGCTGGCTCTCGGGTTCGTTCAGCAGCCTGCGCGTCGGCCTTGCCACTGTGCCTGCGGCCCTGGCGTGCATCCTGCTTCTGCTGCCTCTTGCTATGGGAAAGAATCAGGCAGCCGCGGAGCGTGCATAAGAAAGGGGAGCCGCGGCTCCCCTTTCTTATGCGATCCGGCGCTACTTCTTGCCTTCGATCTCATCGGCCAGAGCATCGGCTGCATAGATCTTCCGCAGGCCCACCAGCATTCCGGCGGAGTGCACCGCGACAGCGCGATTCTTCGCTCCGTCGTAGACAAAGTCGCCGGCCAGCGACTCGATATTGCCGTCGAAGATCAACCCCACCAGTTCGCCGTTCTTGTTCACAACGGGCGAGCCGGAGTTGCCGCCGATGATATCCCCGGTGCTGACGAAGTTGATCGGGGTGGCAAGATCGAGCTTGTCGCGTGCGGCCGCTTCCTTCGGCGTAAGGTCGAAGGGATGCTGGTTGCTGAAGCTGGCGGCGCGATCATAGAGCCCGTAGAACGTGGTGAACGGCGGCGCAACTGTGCCGTTGTAGGGATAGCCGTCAACGGTGCCGTAGCTCAGGCGCAGCGTGAACGTCGCGTCGGGATACATGTTCTTGCCGTAGACCAGGAAGCGCGCCTTGCCGAGCTTCTCGCCCGCCGGCGTGACCACGCTGACGATGGTATCGCGCAAGCGCTTGTTGGTCTCGCGGACAAGAGGATCAACGCGCCGCGCCGCCTGAATCATGGGGTCCGTCGACGCCGCAACCGCGGCCTCACCGCCATCGATCAACGACTTGCGGAAAGCGGGATCGCCTATCTTCGTGCCGTCGACCAGCGCGTTTACAGCTTCGTCAATCGATTTGCCCTGCAAAACCGCCTGCAGATACGGGTCGCTGCCGCCGAGCTTCTCCTGAGCCAGAGTCAAGGCCGTAGTCATGTAAAGCTTATCGGTAGAGACCGCAATGGAGGCAGGCGACTGAAGCCGGTACATCAACGAAGAAAGCCCGGCATCGTGAAACTGCGGCAGGCGATCGCCGTCCGGCTTCTTGATCTCGGCGACGTACTGCACAATGGCATACGCCAGGCCGAAGAGCTGGCTGTCCGTCCGACGAAGGAACTGCGCCTTGAACTCAGGCTTCACTTTCTCTTCGGCCGCCGCGATGGTGTCCCATGCTGAGCCGTACTCTTTCTGCCACTCGGGATTGGCGGCGATCTTCGCGCGGAAGTCAGCTTCTTCAGACTGCTTCTTCGCCATGATGGCCTTATCGCTCAGCGCGTCGGCGCGGCCCACGTAGACCTTCAGGCTGTTCTGCAGGCCAAAGATGTTGCTGCCCACAAGGCGGGCTTGTTCCTGTCCCTGCTGCGCGAACTTCTGTGCTGCTTCAATGCGTCGCTTCAGGTACTCGATGATCAGCGGCCCGCGGGTATCGCGCTCCAGCAGCAGCTCCGCGACCGTGTCCTGCCGCGATGTCGAGCCGGGATGTCCCGGAATGAAGATCAGCTCGCCGGGCGCGGCGCCTTTGGCGTTCCACTTCAGATAATTGTCGGTGTGGAGCGGCTTGCCGTCGTCATAGACGCGAAAGATCGCCATGTCGAGGTCGTAGCGCGGATAGGTGAAGTTGTCCGGATCGCCGCCGAAAAACGCGGCCTGCTCTTCGGGCGCGAAGACCAGGCGCACATCCTTGTAAACCTTGTAGCGATAGAGCCAATACTCGCCGCCCTGGTAAAACGAGACGATATCCGAGCGGAGCTTGGTCTGGTCCAGGCTCTCCTTTTCGATCGCCGCGATCTCGGAATCGCGCGCCTTCAATGCCTTCGCATCGTCTGCGATTCCCTTGGCTGCGCCCTGCACGCGCGCGGTTACATCCTGCATCGAAACCAGCACGTTGATCTCGAGATCGGGAGACTTCATCTCCTGGTCGCGCGTGGCCGCGTAGAAACCGTCGCGAATGTAGTTGTGCTCGGCAGTCGAGTTCTTCTGCAACTGGCCGCGCGCAACGTGATGATTCGTGAGCAGCAGGCCGTCAGAACTGACGAAGGAACCCGATCCGCCATCGTTGAGCCGCACGCTCGAGAGCCGCAGGTGATCGAGCCACGCCTGCGTCGGCGTGAATCCATACTTGGCCTGAAGTTGTTTGAGCGGCGGATTATCGAAGGTCCACATGCCTTCTTCCGCGCGCACGGCAGGCGATGCGGCAAGCGAGACGGCAACGGGCAACAGCAATGCAAATCGCAGATTAGCGAACATCAGGGTCCTCACATTAATAGAACTAGGTAGACCCTGACATGCTAACGCGCCGCTGCCCGTGCCGTCAGCGCTTTCATTTACGGCCGGGGCATTACCAGCACTTCCACGCCGCTCGCCGCATCCTTCTCGCGGAATACCTGCTCCGTGGCCTTCTTGAACTCTTCAGGCTTGGCGTGCGGAATATCCGTGAACGTCTGCGGGTTGCGGTCGGTGAGCGGGAACCACGAGCTCTGCACCTGCACCATGATGCGATGGCCGCGGCGGAACGTGTGGAACAGGTCCGGCATGCTGAAGTCGACCTCCGTCTGTTTGCCCGGCGTAAGCGGCTCCGGCTTCTCCCAACTGTTGCGGAACTTGGCGCGGAACGGCTCGCCGCGCAGCAACTCCTGGTAGCTGCCCATGCGCAGCGGCGGCGCATCGGTCACGCGCTTGTTGGGGCGGCCTTCATCGTCGCCATAGTTCTCGGGATAGACGTCGATGAGCTTGACGACGAAGTCGGAGTCGGTGCCGGTGCTGGCAATCTTCAGCTTCGGCGAGATGGGCCCCGCAATCGTAACGTCATCCGTCAGCGGATCGGTCTCATACACCAGCACATCAGGCCGATAGCTGGCGAAGCGCTGATCGTCGACCATGTAGCGTTGCGGAACCGTGTCCGTGGTGTAGCCCACAAACGGCACAGGATGGTTGGGATCGCTCACATACTCATCCACGCCTTTCGCGTCCGTGGGAGCGTCGAAGCTGAGCTTTCCGCCGGCATGGAAGTACAGCGTCTTCGCGGCGGCTTCCTTGGGAGGCCACTGTTCAAAGTGTCGCCACACGTTGGTGCCGGTTTCAAACACCACTGCCTTGGGCTGCGCACCCGCGCTCTTGCCCTTCAGATAGTGCTCGAAGAACGGGAACTGCACGTTGGCGCGGAAGTACTCGCTGGTCTTGGCGTTGAACTGGATATCGCCCAGGTGGCTGCCGTCGTTGCGCGACCAGCCGCCATGCACCCATGGGCCCTCCACCAGCGTGGTCGGCGTGTCGGGGTTCATCTTGCTGATGGCGTTGAAGGTGCGATACGGGCCGCTGAGATCCTCGGCGTCATACCAGCCGCCCACAACCAGCACCGCGCACTTCACGTTCTTCATGTGCCGCGACAGATCGCGCGCCTGCCAGTAGCTGTCGTAAGTCGTATGGTTCATCTGGTCGTTGAAGAGCCAGTTGGATCCCTTGAGGTAGTTCGTGTCGAGATTCCCGGTGGCTCCTGCATTCAGATAAAACTTGTAGCTGTCCGGCGTGCCGAAGTCGAACGGCACGCTCGGCGTCGGCGGCGCCGGCTCCTTCTGCGGGCGGAAGAATACATAGAATCCGAAGTTCGCCGAGAGCATGAACGCGCCGCCATGATAGGCATCGTCGCCCAGGAAGAGATCAGTCATCGGCGCCTGCGGGCTGGCAGCGACCAGAGCCGGATGCGAGTCGATGATGCGAGGCCGACGTATAGAAGCCCGGATACGAGATGCCCCAGATGCCGGCCTTGCCGTTGTTGTTGGCGACGTTCTTGAGCAGGAATTCGATGGTGTCGTAGGTGTCCGATGAATCATCCACGTCCTGCGCCGACTTCTTGTCGTCGATGTGCGGACGCATCTCGACAAAGTCGCCTTCGCTCATGTAGCGGCCGCGCACATCCTGATAGACGAAGATGTAGCCGGCCTTCTCGAACTCATCCGAAGGCCCCAGATGCGCGGGATATTTGTCTTCGCCATACGGCGCCGACGCTGTAAGGCGTGCGGTCCATCAGGAACGGGTACGGCCCGGCATCGGAAGGGAAGGCGCCGGTCTTCGGCACATACACAGCCGTGAACAACCGCTTGCCGTCGCGCATGGGGATGCGGAATTCGTACTTGGTGTAGTGCGACTTGACGAAGTCGTCCACAGGCGGCGTCGTCTGTTGAGAAAAAGCAGGAATCGAAGCTGCAAGCACAAATGCAGCTGTCAGGAAGCGGGAAAGCCATCGAACCATTGAGAGTGGTTTCTCCTTTGAAGAATCAGACTAACTGACGCAAACCGAAAACGGCAGACAGTCCGTAGCGGCCGTCTGCCGTTTTCGCCATGCTGTACGCGGACTACTCCGCCGGCTTGCTGTCCGCAACTTTCTCCGGCGTGGTCAAAGGCTTGGTGATGTCGTCGAGATATGCAGGCGCGCCTTCCACGCGCTCCAGAACAGGGAAGCGCTCGCCATCGTGGTAGTCGATTCCGGCGTTCGAGACGTAGGTGTCCGATTGCAAGATCAGCTTGATCGGCTCGGTGTTACCCTTTGCCGCCTTGATCGCTTCATGCAGCAATTCAGCCGAGAACACCTGCCCGTTGATGGCGATAATCTTCTGACCCGGCGCAAGATGCGCCTTGTCGGCGGGACCGTTCCAGCGCAGGTCTGAGATGATGCCTTCGCCGCTGATGCGCATGCCCAGCGAGTACCAGCAGTCCACGCCTCCGCCGCGCCGGCCGCCAATCGACGACATTGTCTTCTCTGAAGCGCTGGGCTTGTCCTTGTAGACCAGCTTGTAGCCGCCGCGCTCGATGCCTTCGAGATCGGCGCGCGGATTCATTTTGTCCACGCGATCATGCAGGAACGTCGCCCAGTCGTACTTCACCACCTGATTCAGATCATCGACCAACTCGTCGAACGTATACGTGACGATCAGCGGACCCGTGTTGCCGCCCTTCGCGAGGAAGATCTTTTCGAAGTCATTGAGCGACTTCTTGTTGTCCGTCAGCTTGCGGATCAGCGTGTCGGCATCGAGCCACACCAGCTCGCCTTCCTGGTAGTAGTCCTGCCCGCGGCGCCAGTTCGACCACGCGGGATTGCCTCCGCGCAGCACGCTGGCGGCAATCGCCGTGTCTTCCGTCGAGCGCCATTCGCGGCCGGGCTTGGTATCGAGATTGGCCGCGCTCAGCGCCAGCATGTCGCGATACTGCGCCTGCGACTTGAGCCCCGAGCGCGCCGCCAGCACGTTGCCCAGATACTGCGTCATGCCTTCGTAAACCCACAGCAGCGCGCCTTGCTGCGGAGTTGCAAAGTCGGGCTGATAGAGTCCCACCGGCCGCCGGTACTTGCCGTTCCACGAATGCGTAAATTCATGCGAAAGCAGGTCGGCCTCGGCGAGCTGGTGCGCGTCGTCCGCGAATCCCTTCTCGCCCACGCCGTTGTCTGACGATTGCCCATGCTCCAGGCCTTCGCCGCCGGCAACATCGGAAAGCGTCAACAGGAAGTGATACACGCCGTAGTGATGCGAGGCGTAATCGGCATCGGCTTCGCGCACCAGGTTGCCGATCTCCGCAAGCGTGCTCGGCCGCAGGTTCGAGTCTGCCGGCTCGTCGGAAACAACATCGATATAGTGCTTCGGCGAAATCGTCGGCGCCAGCGCGAACTCATGGAAGTACTGCCCCGTGATGACGGGCGAGTCCTCAAGCTGCTCCACATTCGTGACAGCGAACTTCGTCGTGCTTCCCGCCGCGGGCACCGGCCACGCCGACGCTCCTTCCGGCTGCAGAGCCGTTCCCACGCCCCAGCCGTCCGGCACCTTCAGCGACGGCTGAACAGCAATATCGCGTACCGGAACGTGTGCGGGATAGAGCAGCAGCTTCTCCCATTCCAGCACCGCCATCTTGTACGTCACGCGCGCCGTCACGATGCAATCGAGATGCGCATGCAGCGTTGCAACTCCCTTGGGAATCGTGACGTGAAACTCGTACATGTCCACGTCATCGCGGCGCCACTCGATGGGCTTGCCGTCGATCGAAAACACGACGCCGGTGATATCGCTGACTGGCCCCGTCGGCCTGTGGTTCCCGGGGATCCATCGCGGCGTGGTCAGCGTGAGCGGGCCGGGCGTGACCGGCAGATCCACCTCGGCGTGATAAATCTTGCGCGGAGCATCGGTGAGATCGGCAACAATCTGAATGGGAGTTTTTTGCGCGGACGCCCCCGTAATGGCGGCGGCGCACACAAAAAAGGCCAGCAAGTGCTTGGGGAAGCGGAATCTGTGCATAACCCTAGCCTAATCTATGTAGCAAGCCGCGTTTAGAAAGGAATTTACCGTATCTTTATGTGGCACATATTTGAAGTTAAGGGCCTGAGGCCTGAAAATTGACAACAGGAAGCATTCTCAAAAGTAGAAGCGAACTTGACCCCTCTTCATAAAACCGCACGCTTGCAATTGCTCCTCTATCTGCGTTAACCGCGGTTATTTGATCTAACCATCTTGGAGACCGAAAGATGCGAACAACTTCACTGCCTCGCGCAGCGCTGCTGCTGTGTGTCCTGTCATTCTTCCTTTCGATAGCAAACATTTCCGGATACGCCCAGACCGCGGGCGCCGGGACCATTTCCGGCACCATCACCGACGCCAGCCAATCGGTGGTTTCGGGCGCCTCTGTCACCGTCACGAATGCGGATACCAATGCCGCGCATTCGTTCACCACCAACGACCAGGGAATCTATGTGGCTCCGTTCCTGCAGCCGGGTCACTACACGGTGGAAGTGAGCGCTGCCGGATTCGGCAAGGTCAATGCCACCAATCTGACCCTGCTCGTCGGCCAGACATTGACCATCAACCTCTCGCTCTCGGTCCAGTCCGCAAACACCACTGTCGAGGTGACCAGCGAGACGCCCCTGCTCGATACAGATAAGACTGAAGTCTCGCAGGTGGTCGATCAGCACATCATCCAGAACCTGCCCGTAAACGGCCGCAACTGGAGCGATTTCGTACTGCTCACGCCCAACGTGGTTCCCGACGGCCCCACCGGCTTGGTCAGCTTCCACGGCATCAGCGGCCTGTACAACCAGAACTACGTTGATGGCGCCAACAACAATCAGATGCTGTTCTCTGAGGCGCGCGGCCGTTCCTCGGGCGCCCCGTTCGTTTACAGCCTCGACTCCATAAAGGAGTTCCAGGCTCAGACGTCGACTTACTCGTCTGAATTCGGCCAGGCCGCCGGCGGACAGGTTAACGCGATCACCAAGAACGGCACTAACACCCTGCATGGCGACCTGTTCTACTACCTGCGCTATCCCGATCTGAATGCGTTGGATCCCATCAGCAAGTGGTCGGCTCTCTTCAACAAAGGAAACCCGTTCCTTCTCACGCAGCCCATCCATCAGCAGCAGGAGTTCGGCGGCAGCGTGGGCGGCCCCATCAAGAAGGACAAGCTCTTCTACTTCTTCACCTATGACGGCTTCCGCCGCGTCGGCCGCGTTCTCTACTACCAGACCAACACGGTGTCGACGACTCCGACCGGTTCCTACACCGACACGTCGACCATCTCGCCGACCCAGTGCCCGCGGCTGCACGATGCAGAAGGCAATCTGACCAATACGCCGGCAATCTCGTCGGCTCAGTGCGCCTCCGCCATCAAGTTCCTCCAGGATCTGGCCGGCGGCGACAGCGAGCCGCCTTCACGCTACGCCCGCGAGAACCTGTTCTTCCCGCGCCTCGACTACCAGCTCAACGAGAAGAATCTTTTCTACGCCAACTTCAACTTTGCCAACTTCGATTCGACCAACGGCTACGCACCCAATCCGACTTACTCCAACACATCGTCCAGCACCAACGGCCCCACCAGCTATCACGAGCGCTTCGTGATCGCGCACTGGACCTCGACTCTGAGCAGCACCGCCGTCAACGACCTCCGCTTCCAGTGGGGACGCGACCTCGAAACCGCCGGAGCCAATGCCCCTGGACCGAACGTCGGGATGGGCGCTGAGGCCTACGGCATGCCCAACGCACTGCCTCGCGTCGCCGAGCCCGATGAGCATCGCATCCAGGTCACCGACGTCTTCAACAAGGTGCTCGGCCGTCACACGTTCAAGTTCGGCGGCGACGTCAACCTGGTCCACGAAATCATGATCAACCTGTTCCAGGGCGGCGGCATTTACAGCTACTCGGGCAACGTCACGCAGGAGTTCCAGAACTGGGCATCGGACGCCTTCGCCGGACAGGCAGGCGACGTCGACCCCTATGCCGGTTCGCACTACAACTCGTTCGTACAGACCATCGACCAGATCAATCCGGCCGGCAAGGCAGGCGCTGACGACTTCTGGATGCATATGTACGACGGCTTTGCCGAAGATTCCTGGAAGGTTCGCCAGAACCTCACCTTCAATCTGGGCGTGCGCTACGATTTTCAGCTCACCCCCAGCCCCGAGATTCCCAACACCTCAACGCCGCTCGCCGAGATGTACAACAAGACCATCAAGAACGTTGCCAGCCGCATCCAGCCGCGCATCGGTTTCTCGTGGAACCCGTATAAGGGCACTGTCGTCCGCGGCGGTTACGGCATTTTCACCGGCCTGAACCAGGGCAGCACCTACTACGCGATGCGCGTCGAAAACGGCGAGTATCAGATCAACTACAACTTCAACGGCTGCAACGCCTGTCTGAACAACCCGGCCCAGCCGGCGCTTCAGTTCCCCAATGTCCCGTTCCTTCCGCCGGGCCCGGCGCTCTCCGGCGCTCTGCATCCGGATGGCGGTACGGCTCCCACGGTTACTCCGCTCACCGCAAAGGGCTCTGCTGGCTTCCACGGCCTCTCGCCTGACTTCGTGCCGCCGCTCACGCATGAGTTCGCGCTTGCCGTTGAGCAGGCCATGCCGGGCAAGCTCACGCTGTCAATTGGATACGTCGGCTCGCGCGCGTTGCACCTGCCCGTATTCCTCGACGCCAACCTGGTGGGCCAGACGCCGCACGGCATCCGCAGCTACAACCTGACTGACCAGTACGGCAACACGACCCAGATGACCGTGCCATATTACCTCGCAACCGACCGCATCGATCCGACGCTGACCTCGATCAACGCCGGCTTCAGCGTGGCCAACGCCTGGTACAACTCGATGGCAGTGACTGTCCGCCGCCCGTTCACCAACGGACTCGAGGTGCTGCTGAACCACACTTGGTCCAAGGCGCTTGACGACGACCAGGTGCAGGGCGCCTTCGGTACCTTCTACGGCGGCAACCCGGTCCTCGACCCGAACAACCTCAAAGACGAGTACGGCCGTTCCGACCTCGACGTCCGCAACCGCTTCGTCGGCACACTCCTGTACAAGCCGCAGATCATGCCCGACAATCCCTGGATGAAGCACGGGTTGAACGCCTTCACCTTCTCCGGCACGGCAACGGAAGCCTCCGGGTTCCCGATCGTGGCCAGCATGAGCACGCCGGCCTCGGTGCTCAAGAGCACTCCGTCCGCCGCCGACGGCAACATCTACGGCGGTGCAATGAGCTCCAGCTCGGGCGCGCCCACCACCGGCCGTCCGCCGCAGATTCAACGCAACAGCCAGCCGGGACCGGGAATCCACAACATCGATTTCCGCGTCACGCGCAACATCCCTATCCACGAAAACATCTACCTGCAGTTCATCGGCGAAGCCTTCAACATGCTGAATCACACCATCGTGTCGGGCGTCGCCACTACCTATTCCTCCCTGAGCTATCCCGGACAGGGCGGGTGCCCGGCCACCGCGGCGGTACCGACGAGCTCGCAGTTCGCCGGCTGCATCACGCCGTTCGTCGCCAGCAACCCAGCATCGGTCTTCGGTGCGCCCACGGGCACCAGCACTCTGCTCTACGGTGCCCGCCAGCTCCAGGTCTCCGCCAAGCTGTTCTTCTAAACCGCGGAACGAACCCGCACGACCCAACCAGTACAACGGCCGGAGCCTCCCAGGCGCCGGCCGTTGTGCTTTGGGCCGAGACCAGTCCCGCGCCAGGCCCTCTGTTCTTCATGGGATCCTTATCGCCCACATGCTAGAAGTACATAAAGTTAGCGGATTGTATGCCCTGGAGTTGACCGTCTGGCGTTGGCGCTCCGGGGCCTCGGAACCATCCGGCGGGCGCAGGAACAGCACCACTGCTGTTCTCTCCGCTCTGCACCCCCCATACGCCAGCAAACCTCCGCACCGGACGCGCCTCGGCACGCCTGGCGCACATTGTTGTTGAATTGATTTCAAACTTCGGTCAAGATATTGTTTACATTTCATCTTGACCTGCCCCGCCTGTTCAGGTTTGCAACTCGCATTGTTTTGTCATCCATAATGGAATCAGTAAGTTCGCAGATTCAGACCAAAGCGGTAACCAAGAACACAAGTAGATCAAGGCGATGTGGAGGTGCTTTCTCTCCATCGCATGCGACGAAATCTTCGCTGCGGCGGTTCGGTGCCGCAGTTCATCTTTGGAGGAACAGACGTGAAAAAATCCCTATGGGGATGGGTGCTTATCTGCATTCTCTCCACTGCTTCCCTTGTCTTCTCCCAGACGGCAACCACGTCACTTAGGGGCGCGATCAAGGACCCAGCCGGTGCATTCGTGCCGGGGGCCACGGTCACCATCACCAACGGCGCCAATGGCCAGACCCTCAGCACAAGGTCCGACGCCTCGGGTCAGTACATCTTTTCGCAGATTGCGCCGGCCAAGTACACCATCACGGTCACGGCAACCGGCTTCGGCGATCAGTCCAAGACCGCTGAGTTGCTCGTCAACCAGCCGGCCACCATCGACTTCTCAATCACCGTGCAAGCCACCACGGTTACAGTCGACGTCTCCGCGGCCGCCCAGACCCTGAACACCTCAGATGCCTCCCTGGGCAATTCGACTGACAACACCACCATCCAGGCGCTGCCCTCCGAAGAGCGCAACATTCCCGACCTGCTCTCCCTCCAGCCGGGCGTCATGTTCCTGCCCAGCTCCCAAATCGGATCAAACGATCCCCGCAGCGGCGCGGTAAACGGCGGCCGTTCTGACCAGGGCAACATCACCATTGACGGTATCGATGACAACGACCAGGTGGGCGGCTATGCCTTCCAGGGTGTCCTGCGTCAGACTCAGGACTCGATCGAAGAATTCCGCGTCGTTACCGGCAACTCCAATGCCGACACCGGCCGCTCCTCTGGCGCCCAGGTCAGCATGGTCACCAAAGCGGGCACCAACAAGTTTCACGGCTCAGCCTACGAGTACAACCGTAACGGCCTCGGCGTCGCCAACGACTGGTACGTGAAACAGGGCCAGGTCAACTCCGGACAGCCCAACATCCCCGGCAAGCTGGTTCGCAACATCTACGGCGCCGACCTCGGCATGCCTATCAAGAAGGACAAGCTCTTCTTCTTCGGCAATTGGGAAGCCTACCGCCGCCGCGAATCATCGTCCGAAATACGCACCGCGCCCACTGCGACCTATCAGAATGGTCAGATTGTCTACCAGGACACCCCGACCACCACAAAGACCCTGACCATGGGCGACATTACGGCGCTTGACTCGGGATGCAAGGTTTGCAACTCCGCCGACTACTCCAGTGGTCCCGGTCCCAATCCCAACGCGCTGGCCCTCTTCAAGCTCTTCCCGGCTGCCAATGGATCGGCCGCAGGCGATGGTCTGAACGAAGGCTCCTACGCCTTCTCCTCTCCGCTCCCATTCGACCAGAACACCTACCTCGCCCGCATCGACTGGGCGCCCTCCGACAAGCACCACCTCTTTGGCCGCGGACAACTTCAGAAGGACGTCGACGGCGGCGCAGAGCAGTTCCCCGGCCAGGGCCCGTCCAGCATCGGCACTGGCAACAACAAGGGCCTCATTGTCGGCCATACCTGGTCCATCACCAACAATCTCATCAACGATGTGCGCTATGGCTATATCCGCCAGGGCGGAAGTTCGACCGGCGTAGGGAAGGGCAACTATGTCAACTTCCGCTTCCTCGACTTCCCCACCTCGCAGACCCGCACCACCATCTCCAACGTTCCGGTCAACAACATCGTCGATAACCTGAGCTGGACCAGGGGCAGCCATTCGCTGCAGGGCGGCGTGAACTGGCGCCTTGTTCACTCCAACCACTCCTCCGACAGCAACTCCTACTCGGGTGCGAGCACCAACCCTTACTGGCTCTCCGGCAATGCGCCCGGCATCGATGGGGTGGATGGCGGGTTCGTGAACTCCTATAACATCGCCTTCGCCAACATGGTGGGTACCGTTCCCTCTCGCACTGACCAGATCAACTACAAGATCACCAGCCCCACCGAGGGAGCTCTGCTCGGCGACGGCACCCCGATCCAGCGTCACTTCTCGTCCTACGAGGTGGAAGGCTATCTCCAGGATGCATGGCGCATCCATCCCAACCTGACCTTCACCTATGGCGTCCGCTACTCCTTCCTCCAGACTCCGTGGGAAACCAAGGGGCAGCAGATTGCTCCGACGGTCGACACCCACGCCTGGGCTCTAGGGCGTCAGTCTGCCGCCGACCGAGGCCAGATCAATCAACCCGACCTGAGCTTCGCTCCCACCGGAAACTTCTACAACAAGCCGGCATACTATCCGGCCAACAAGAGGGATTTTGCGCCACGCCTGGCCATCGCCTACAGCCCTGACACCAAGACATCCATCCGCGCGGGCGTCGGCATGTACTACGATCACTTCGGCGAAGCTCTGGTCGCCGACCTCGATGCGCACGGCTCCTTCGGCCTCAGCTCGTCACTCACCAATCCCTCCGCCGGCCTCTATCGGATTGAAGGCAACTGCGCCACTGGCTGCAGCCATCCCGGCGCTCCGCGCTTCACTGACCGCAACACCCTTCCCAACATCCCGCATCCCACGCCGGACGCTACAACTAAGTTCCCCTATCAGTACCCGCTGGGTTCGTTCAGCATCCAGTCCGGCCTCGACAGCCAGATCAAAACACCGTATTCGGAGTCGATGGACTTCTCGGTTCAGCGTGAGCTCCCCGCCGGATTCACGCTGGAAGCCTCATACGTTGGCCGCCTCGGCCGCCGGCTGCTGCAGAGCCTCGATATCGCCGAGCCAACCAACTTCAAGGATCCCTCCGGCGGCGGCGACTACTTCACTGCCGGCGCCCAGCTCTCCAAAGTATCGGATCAGCATGGCGGTGCCTGCGGCGGCGTTACATGCGGCGGAGCCCCCGTCCACGTTGACCCCATCAAGTGGTTTGAGGACACGTTCCCCTTCATGGCGGGATACGACGAACCCGGCGAATCCGCCACTGAAGCCATCTACAACAATGAGTGGGCCCCGTATCGCTACACCTACGGCGCCACTACCTCAACCTCCGACATCGACTTCTACTGCTTCTACGGATGCCCGGACGGCTGGCAGCCGCACATGTGGCAGGATCAGTTCGCCACCCTCTACGTCCTTTCCAGCGTCGGCTCCAGCTACTACAACGCCGGCCAACTCACCCTGCGCCATCCCATGACCCACGGTTTGCAGGTCAACATCGCCTACACCTACTCGCACTCCATCGACATGGGGTCCGACAACGAGCGGTCCACCCTGCGCAACGGCGGCGCTTTCTCCTACATCCTCAACACCTGGAAGCCCTACCTCAACCGCGGGAACTCGGACTTCGATACCCGCCACCTCGTCACCACCGACTGGGTCTATCAGGTTCCCGTCGGCCGCGGAAAATCCGTGCTCAGCAACGCCAACGCGATCCTCGATGCCTTCGTCGGCGGATGGCAGTGGTCGGGCCTCAGCCGCTGGACCTCCGGCCTGCCGTTCTCCTTCTATGAGCCCGGCTGGAGCACCAACTGGGAGATCGAAAGCTTCGGCGTGCGGACCGGACCCGTCAAAACGAAAAAGCATTACGACTCCGCCGGCAACGCGCAGTACTTCGCCGATCCCGACAAGATCAACAGCAACGTCTACTGTGGCGGGTGCAACGGCGGAAATATCCGTCTGCCCTATGCGGGTGAAGCCGGCGAGCGCAACGTGTTCCGCGGCGACGGCTACTTCAATATCGACTCCGGCATCGCCAAAACCTGGAGAACCGGCGACTTCGGTACCATTCACTTCGCCTGGGAAGTCTATAACGTCACCAACTCGGTCCGTTTCGACCCCGCCTACATCAACACCAGCCTGACCGGCGGCCAGTTGGGCGTCGCCACCAGCACCCTCACCGTGCCTCGCCGTATGCAGTTCGGCCTGCGCTACGACTTCTAACTTCAACCCTGTTGCACGCAAACACGCCGGGGGAGCTCACGCTCCCCCGGCGTTCTTTATGGGACCGGATGGCTTTATCGGCGCTGACGGCTTGGCCGCCTCCGCCGCCGGCTTCACCGCCTGTTGCGTTGCCCCCTTCATTGCGGGAATCGAGGCCGCTGCTCCGCCTTCGTTCTTCACCAGAATCGAGATCCGCCGGTTCGACGGATCGTTGGGATTCGACTTCACCCGCAGCATCTGATCCGCGTAGCCGCGCACCTGCGTCACCTGGTTGGCGCGTACTCCATCCTGCTGCAGCAGCCGCCGCGCCGCGTTGGCGCGATCCGCCGACAGCTCCCAGTTGCTGTAGCCGGTTTGACTCGAGTACGGAGCCGCGTCCGTATGCCCCTCAATCAGCAACCCATTCGGCAGCTGCTTCAGTTCGCCCGCCAGCAGGGACACCAGTTCCTGCCCGCTTTCGCTCAGCCGCGGGCTGCCGCTCTGATAGAACGTTCCGTCCTTGCCTTCCAGCAACTCCACCCGCAGCCCCTCTGCGGTGATGGTGATCTCAATCTGCTTGGATAGCTTCTCCAGCTCTTTTTTCGCCTTGATCTGTTCCTCGATCTTTTCCTTCAGGACCTTCATCTTGTTTTCGGTTTCGACCGTGACCACCGCGCCGGTGCCCGTCATGGTGGTGCCCATCATGCTCGCCGTGCCATGGGGATCGTTGAAGTACCCGGCCACCGCCTTCTTGATCTTCTCGCTGGAGTTCATCAGCCACAGCACGATAAACAGCGACATCATGGCGGTGACGAAATCGGCATACGCCACCTTCCACGCGCCGCCGTGATGACCGCCGTGGCCGCCTTTCTTCTTGATTACGATGATGGGCTGCGGCTTGGCGCTCGCCATGTGCTACGCTCCTCCGCCTTCGCTCAGGCCGCGGCCGGCGCTTCCGCAGCGGCGGCCTGGCCCTGGTTCTTGCAGTGCTTCTCCATCTCGTCGAAGCTGGGCCGCACATGCGCGGGAATCGCGCGCCGCGCCATCTCCATCGCGATCATCGGCGCCGAGCCCTTCAGGAACGACAGAATCAGAACCCGCAGCACATGCAGATAGCAGTTGTGCTCGTCCGCCGCCTTGGCCATGTTCGAGCTCAGCGGCCCGGCCACTCCGTAGCACAGCAGGATGCCCAGAAACGTGCCCACCAGGGCCGCGGCGACCTTGTGCCCGATCTCCTCCGGAGGCCCGCCCAGCGCACCCATCGTGATCACCACCCCCAGCACCGCCGCCACAATGCCAAGCCCGGGCAGCGCATCTGCGGTCGAAGACAGCGCAGTCACCGGCAGCGTTGCGTCCTGATGATGCACCTCCATGTCGAGCTCCATCATCTGGTCCATGTCGAACGGCTCCACGCCGCCGGTGATGGCCATGCGCAGCGTGTCGCACACAAAATCGCGGGCATGATGATCGGCCAGGAAATCGGGGTAGTTCTTGAAGAGCGCGCTGGCCTGCGGCTTCTCCACGTCGTCTTCCACGCTCAGTAGCCCTTCTTTGCGCACCTTGTTCAGGAACTGGTACATCATCTTGAGCGCGCTCAGATATCGCTCCTTGCCGATGCCCTTGCCCTTGACCACGCCCAGCATTCCCGCCCGCGATGCCTTTCAAAATATGCATGGGATTGGCCACCAGCAGCGTGCCAGTCGCCGCGCCGGCAATGATCAACAGCTCCGCCGGCTGCATCAGGACCGCGATCTGGCCCTTCTCCATCAGGAAGCCGCCGATAACCGCGCCGAAGACAATCAGGATGCCTATGATGGCGAACATTGCAGCCCTCCCCGGCGCCAGCGTGACGTGATTTCCTCCTGAATGCACGCTCGCCTCCATGGCCGCGCTGCGCGCGCTTCAAGATCGTCCGCCAGCTCTTCGCCCGCTTCGGCTTCGGCGGCGCCGATGCTCACCGTGAGCGAAAGGCGATCGCCCCACCAGCGGAAATCGGCCGTGCGCGCAATGCCCGCCAGCACCTGCGCCATGATTGGCCAGCACCTCGCCGCTGGGCTCGTGCGAAAGCACCAGGAACTCCTCGTCGCCCCAGCGGCCGATCTCGTCGCCGGCGCGCAGATGGTTCGCCAGAGTGCGCTCCACGTTTTCGAGCATCGCCTCGCAGGCGCGCGCGCCGTGGGTCTTGCGCATGCCCTCGCGCCTGGTCCACGGTGATCCACAGAACTCCGAGCGGAACGGCTTCGTGCACAAAGCGCGCATCTCCGCTTCGAGCTGGTCGCGCAGCTCGGCCTGGCTCGCTCTCACCTCCGAGCCCTCGCTGGTGTCACCGTGGGGCAGGGCATTGGCGTGCTCTGAGGGATGAAACACCGTCGCGGTGCCGATGCGCCCCCCGAGAGGATCGCGCAGAATCACGCTTCGGCGTGATCGCGGGAATGTCGTGCCCCTGCTTGTGCTGCGCATGCACCAGCGTGCCGCGTCCCATGCAGCGGCCCCCATTGCAGGGCTCGCTGCGCTCGAAGAGCGCCGCACGGATGTTAGAGGTTCGAGCGCCTGCGGCAATTCGCGCCCGATAATGTTGGCGCCGGGATGTCCGGTGATGATCTCAGCGGCGTGATTCCAGAAGATCACCCGCCCGGCTTCATCGAGCAGGGCCAGCCCTTCCGGATACACATCGAGAGCGGCTTCCACCAGTTCCGCTCGATCGGCCATCGCTGCCTCCCCCTTGCCTTTCATCGGCAGGAGGGTGCCGCAACTTCATTCGGCTCAGAGGCGGGTGTCGTTTTCAGAGACTAGCTGTGCGAAGTTCCCGCCGCGCCGCGGCAGGCGCACGATGAACCGCGTGTCGCCGGGCTTCGATTCCACATCGATGCGGCCGTCGAACTTGTGCGTCACGATGCGGTGCACGATGTCCAGGCCCAGGCCCGGTCCCCGAGCCCTGCGGCTTGGTCGTGAAGAAGGCCTCGAAGATATGCGGCCGCACCTCTTCCGGAATGCCCGAGCCGTGATCGCCGATGCTGACCACCAGCCACTCCGGCTCCGTCCACGTCGCAATCTCAATCTGGCCGTTGGCCGGCGACGCATCCGCGGCGTTGTCGATCAGGTTGGTCCACACCTGCGCCAGAGCCGAGCCGCGCGTCTCGATCACCGACGGCGACGCGTCGAACCGCTTCTCCACCTTGATCTGCTTGATGCGCAGCTTGTGGCCCAGAATCGTCAGCGTGCTCTGCAGGCTGTCGTGCACGTCGAGCTCGCGCGCCGGCGACTTCTCGTCGTACGCGAATTTCTTTACCGCGCGAACCAGCTCCGAAACGCGCCCGATGCTGTCCTCGATCGTGCAGACCTGCATCATGCCCGACACCAGCGACGCCCAGCCAGTTCAGCGCATCCGAGAAGCTCGGCGGCATCGAAGAACTCCTGCGCGCAGCGCAGCTCCTCCGGCTGGAATCCCATCTCCACCAGCGCCGGCCCGATGGTCCACGCGTTTTCCACGCCGGCGGAATCCGAGCCACTGCGACAGCTCCTCTTCCGCATCGGCCTGGTCCACGCTGCTCATCGCCGCAAGCTGGCAGGTGCTTGCCCGCGTGCTACAGCAGCGCGCGTATGCAATCAAGCTGTTCCTTGGTCTTGGGCCGCTCGCTCGATGCGCAGTCCCAGCTCCTGCAGGCGGAGCAGGTTCTCGCTTGAGCTGCTTGGCGGAGCGCTTGCCGCGGCCGAACTCGGATTATGCAGCTCGTGCATCAGGCCGGCCGCCAGCGTGCCCAGCGTCACCAGCTTCTCGCGATGCAGAGCCTCCACCTGGTAAGCCTGCACGCGCTCCGTCATGTCGCTGCACAATCATCTTGCGCACCGCCGGGCAGCAGGCCATCAGGCTCCAGAACTGCTGCTCTGATGAAGCGCACCACCACCGAATCTTCGACGGCGCGGATGAAAAAGCTCGACGACTCCTTCCCGTGCATGATGGGAGTTTCGCCGAAACCCTCGCCGGCCTTGGCATAACCCCACGGCAGTCAACGTTCCATCCGCTTCCAGGCGATCGGCGCGCAACTTGCCCTCGAGCACCACCGAGTAGAAGAGGGGAGTGTCGCCCGGCTTCGTGAGAACGGCGTCCGCATGGGCGCTGATCCGCTGCACCGGTTCGGCGCCGCGTAAAACCGTAAGGTCTGATTCAGCGAAACGCGGCAGGCTCTTCAGCGCCGCTTCCACTGCCGAAAATTGTACTTCTTCGGTTCGCACCGGTTTGCCGTTCACCGGCCATTCCTTGCCCGGCTTGTCGCTATCCTGAGCCACAAAGTCCCCTTGCTCCTCCAGTCCCCGCTCTAGAATCCGGCGAGGTACTGATGAATAAACTGCACGGCGATCGAGCCTTCGCCCACCGCCGAGGCCACGCGTTTTACCGATCCGTGGCGCACGTCCCCGGCCACAAATACGCCCGGGACGCTGGTCTCAAGCAGAAACGGCTCGCGGGTTTCTCTCCACACCGGCGGCAGCTTGCCGTCGGTACGCAGGTCGGGCCCCGCGAGAATAAATCCCTTCTCGTCGCGCAGGATCGCAGGCGGAAGCCAATCCGTGCGCGGCGCCGCGCCGATGAAGACAAAGAGCGACTCTGCTTTGACCTCTTCCTCTCCCTCGGGACTGCGCAGCCGCAACCCCTCCAGGTGCTCTTCACCCAAGGCTTCAACCACCTGGGTTTGCGGCCTTAACACAATATTCGATGTGCGACCGATCTCATCGATCAAATATTTCGACATTGTTGCCGCCAGACCCTCTCCGCGCACCAACATAATCACCGTGCGGGCGTATTTCGCGAAGTGCAGGGCAGCCTGCCCGGCCGAATTCGCGCCGCCCACGATGTAAACGTCCTGGTCCTTGCAACTGGGCGCCTCCATCAGGGCGGCGCCATAGTAGATTCCCCGCCCGGTCAGGCGATCTCCGCCCGGAACGTCGAAGCTTGCGGTACTGAACGCCGGGAGACAGAAGCACCACATGAGAAGAGACTTCGCGGCCATCGCTCATGCAGAGGAAGTTGTACTGCCCATCGATACGCAACCCGCTCGCCCGCTGCGTCACAAACTCCACATCAAACGACCGCGCCTGCAGCAGCGCGCGCCTGCCCATCTCCTCCCCCGTGATCCCCTGGGGAAATCCCAGGTAATTCTTGATCATGGAGGTGGTGCCCGCCTGTCCGCCGGGCGCGTCGGACTCGATGACCAGCGTCTTCAAGCCTTCGCTGGCGCCGTAAACCGCTGCCGCCAGACCGGCCGGCCCCGCGCCCACAACCACCAGGTCGTAGAACTCGCTCGCTGGCCTGAACCTTCATTCCCACGCGCGCGGCCAATTCTTCGGGCGGCGGATTCTTAAGCAGGGCGCCATCCGGAAACAGGACCACCGGCAACGAGTCGCCGGCAATGTTCCTGTCCTGCAACAGCTTCGAACCCTCTTCTCCGTCCACGTCCAGCCAGCGATAGGAAACGTGGTTGCAGCTCAGGAATGTACGAACCTCGTGGTCCCGCGGAGACCAGCGGTGCCCCAGCACAGTCAGTCCCTCAAACCGCGGTCGATAGCCCAGCTTCCACCCTTCCAGCAGATCGTCCAGAACCGGGTAGAGCTTCTCCTCGGGCGGATCCCACGGCTTGTTCAGGTAGTAGTGAATCCGCGCGCTGTTAATCGCCTGGATCGCCGCCTCGGTGTCGGCATACGCGGTCAGCAGCACGCGGCGCGCCTCGGGATAGATCTCCCGCGAGCGTTCCAGGAACTGCACGCCCGTCATGCCCGGCATGCGCTGGTCGCTGACCAGCAGCGCCACCGCCTCCTCGCGCTCTTTCACCTGGGCCAGTGTGTCCAGGGCAGCCTGGCCTCCGGCGGCACGCATCACGCGGTAGTCGGCGCCGTAACGGCGGCGCAGATCCTGCACCACCGCCTCAAGCACGTTGACGTCGTCATCCACCGCCAGAATGATCGGCTCTCGCCATATTCCCAGTGTAAGGGGAATGGCAAGAGGAGGAACGAAACTGCGAATGCTCTGGCCGCCAGCCCCTCCCGGCGGTATAAATCGTGATAACCCTGCCTCTTGCGGGGGTTCCATACTCGATCAATACTACCGCCCCCTTTTGGTGGGATTTTTCGATTGGCGGCTGCTGTGCCAGACTGTAAGCTCATACACGAAATACACACACATTGCGGAACCAGAACCAAATCGGGACTCGCAGGACAGGCACGGGTTCCCGGACAGGTTTTCCTCATCGGCAGGGGAAGTTTTCCCGGGGACTGCCGATAGGGTGCGGGGGGAAAGCTTAATTTCCAAAGCGGCAGCACGGCACGGAACCCTGCGAGCCGGTAACAGTGGCTCAGCACGGCCCTGCGTGAGGGCGCGGCGGGTGAGGCGCACACTATGAAGAAAATCATTCTTGCCGATTCCCAGGCTATTTTTCGGGCTGGGACGGCAAAGGTCCTGGCAGCCGACGACGATTTGCGCATCATTGCCCAATGCGCGGATCTGGAGCGGCTGGTGCACGCGGTTGACACATTTCCCGGCTCCATTGTGTTGTTTGCGGCTTCGCTTCGGCCGGATATGCACCAGTTGCGCCGCCTCCTCGAGAAAGCGGGCAGCAAGGGCGTCGTGATCGCGGAGAACACCGAAATGGCGCAGGTCTACCTGCAGCAGGGGTTTCGCGGCGTGGTCTTCCGCAATGTCACCGGCCAGGCGCTGGTCGACTGCGTGCGCCGCGTCTCCAACGGCGACACCTGGTTTCCCCCGCAACTGGCCCCCGTCAGCCCCGTCGACGAAGACATCGTCGGCACCCGCGTGCGCGACCGCCTCACACCCAAAGAAATGCGCATCGTCGCCCTCATCGTCCAGGGCTGCAAAAATCGCGAGATCGCCATGCGCCTCAAAACTACGGAGCAGGTCATCAAGAACTACCTCCGCTCCATCTACGACAAAACCGGCGTCAGCGACCGCCTCGAACTCGCCCTCTTCACCATCCATCACCGCACTCTGGCCGCTGCCGCCGCCGAAATCGGAAACAAGATGGACATGGAGGACCAGGCCGCCGCCGGCGCAGTCGCCTGATCCATCGCGAATTCCGAACGGGCCAGCCCCTTGCGGCTGGCCCTTCGCTTTTTCCCACCGATCGCGGGTGCCCCCCGGTCCCTCGCGCTTAGGAAGCTGACTCACCACGAACCGCGGGTGCCCCATCCTCGCCGCGTCTTTGTTTTTGCGGCTAGGGTGGGAACCCACGAACCCCGACCAGCTCCTGCTGGTTCCACCACCATCCGGGGTGCCCCAGGTCTCGATTCTGAGACCTGGGAGAGCACACCCCTCACCCCGCCTTCGCTCTTGTTTTTCTTGTCTGTCAGTGCCGCAGGGAATCTGCTGCGCGCGGGATGCGGGTGCCCCTGGCGGGTGCCCCAGGTCCCTCGCCTTTGGGGACCTGGGAGGGATGCCCATGTATCCCATGTCTCCCGATCTAGGAGACCCGGCATGGACGCGGGTGCCCCGGCCTGAACGTGGGCGTCGTCACAGCCGGCCATCCGTGACCGCCATCACGAACCCGCCACACCAACCGTGCTACAGTCCCATCAGCTCTCGGAGAAATCCGGGAGCTTCGTCGTTCCCGGGCCGAGGGTACCCCCCACCCCCCCCCTTGACCGCACCAGAAATGGTGCAAACCTGCTGTCCTGAGACCGGCGGGTACCCCCACCCCCCCCCTCCTCTGCACTAAAGATGGTGCAAATCCGTCCGTGAGGTCCATCCCGGCCGGGTACCCACCCCCCACCCCCCTCCATCGAACGGTTGAGACCCATGCCCAACCCGCGGTCGATGCCCCCCGTCTCCAAAAGGCTGATCCTTGGTACGATCACCCAAATTCCCCGGGCTCTCCGCGAGAGCTCGCCCTCAGAGAAGTAAGAAGCGGTCTGCAAAGTATGGGCCGCAGATTCGGTCGCACAGGTCCTGGCCTGCGAAAGTCCTTTGGAGAGTCCAAACATGCGCAAACTGTTTCTTCTGATCGTGTGCCTGGCCGCTGCAACATGCGTGGCCGCGGCGCAGAGCAATTTGGCCGTAGTGCGCGGATCGGTCTACGATCCGCACCATCGCGCCATTCCCGGCGCGCACATCCACATCACTCGACAGTACCGGACCGGAACGCGAAGTCGCCTCCAACGCATCAGGCCTCTATGAGATCGCCGGCCTGCAGCCCGGCGCCTATCAGCTCACCGTCGATTCCACCGGCTTCAAGCAGGCCCAAGGACATCAACCTCGAAGTCGGCCAGCAGGCCACACTGACCTTGAACTGCGCCTCGCAGGCGACAGCCAGACCGTCACCGTCGAAGCCGCAGGCGAACTGCTCAAGACCCAGGATGCCAGTGTCGGCGACGTCGTCGACCAGCGCTCCGTCGATTCGCTGCCCCTGAACGGCCGCATGCTCATCGACCTGGTGCTGACCGTTCCCGGCGCACACATCAGCCACGGCGCCGCCACCGGCGACATGAATCCCCTCTACTGGCGTCCCGGCCAGCGCTCGGCCGTCAGCATCGGCGGCCCCGCCCCAACGCCAATTACTTCCTGCTCGACGGCGCCACCAACACCGATCCCACCTTCAACACGCAGAACCTCAGCGCCTCGCCCGATGCCGTGCAGGAGTTCCAGGTGCAGACCGGCAGCTACTCCGCCGAGATGGGCGGCGCCGGCGGCGGCCAGATCAACATCGTCACGCGCTCCGGCACCGGCACTTCCACGGCACCGCGTACGAGTTCCTGCGCAACGGCGCCATGGATGCCTCCTCCTTCAACTCCATGGGCAACAATTTCCTGGTGCAGAACAACTTTGGCGGCTCGCTCGGCGGCCCGATTCCGCACCCGGCAAGACCTTCTTCTTCGTCAATTACGAAGGTCTGCGCCACGTTGAGACCATGGCCATGGTCGACACCGTTCCCACCGAAGAGGAAGTCGGCGGCGACTTCAGCCAGAGCGGCGTCGATATCTACGATCCCACCACCACGCGCAGCCAATCCCAACTTCAACCCCGGCCTGCCGGTCAGCAAATCGAATCCCAGTTCATCCGCGACCAGTTCTCAGTACAAGGGCGTGCTCAATGTCATTCCGCCCAACCGGATCCCAGGCCGCCATCATCATGCTGAACAAGTACACGCCGCATGCCCAACACCATGGACATGGGCGGCATGACCATGATGGGCCAGCCCACCGTCGTCGGCGCCGGCAACGACGCCAACAACTATCTCGATCTGCGCAAAGAGCGATGTTCAACGACCAGGGCACCATCCGCGTCGATCACAACTTCGGCAACGGCGACTCAGCCTACTTCCGCTACTCGGCTGGCGGCGAACACGGCTTCCATCCGCAGAAGGCCTGCCTGGCTTCGGCTTCTATCACGACGACCTTGCGCAGAACGGCATCCTCGCCTGGACCCACGTCTTCAATTCGCACATGGTGAACATCGTTCTCGCGGCGCCATCTCGCGGCTCGCCATGATGCACTACCACTGAGAGCGCCAACAAGAACGACATCGTGACCGAGCTCGGCATCACCGGCACCGGCTTCGGCGGTCCCGCCGCATGGGGCGCGCCCTACTTCACCGTGCAGGGCTACTCGCCCATGGGCGACAGCTACCTCGCCACGCCCATGCATGCCTGGGACACGGTGGTTGAAGGCCGCGACGCCCTCAGCTGGCAGTTCGGCCGCCACAGCCTCAACTTCGGCGGCGCCTATCAAAAGTTCATCTGGCCCATGTGGGGATTCTTCCAGAACCGCGGCTACTACCAGTTCACCAACGGCTTCACCACGGAGTACGCGCTCAACGACGGCAAGACCGGTTCCGCCCTCGCCAGCTTCGTGCTCGGCCTGCCCGCCGCCCGCCAGGGCCAGGCCGGCGTTCCGCAGATGAACCTGCGCCAGTGGTACGCCGACGGCTACGGCAGGATGCGTGGCGCCTCACCTCGACCACCACGCTCACCTACGGCGTGCGCTACGAGTTCATGAGCCCGCTCGTCGACATCCGCTACACCAACTCCAACCTCGACCTCAGCAGCGGCACGCCGCAAGTCTTCATCGGCGGCCAGAACGGCTATCCCAAGGGCCTGATGTACGCTCAACCAGACCAACTTCGCGCCGCGCCTCGGCCTTGCGCAGAACTTCCCCTGCCTCGGCCTCGTCGCCCACCTCGCCTACGGCATCTTCTACACGCCCGTCGACATGAACACCTGGTGCAACCAGCGCCACAACGTTCCTTATGTCTTCCCCTTGACCTCGCAGAGCGATCCGTTTATCCCCAGCATTCCCACGCTCAACTTCCCTGCGCCCGTGCTCGGCACCTCGGTCGTCAGCTTCACCGGCATGGAACTGCACGCCCCGCCGCAATACATCCAGCAGTGGAGCGCCTCGGTCGAAAAGCAGTTCGGCCCGGACACGACCTTCGAACTCGGCTACCTCGGCTCCGGCGGATTCCACCTGCAGCGCTCGCACCTCATCAATAACGCGCAGCCCGGCCCCGGACTCATCCAGCCCCGCCGCCCCCATCCCAAATCAGCTTTCGTTGACAACACCAGTTCCCTCCGACGTCACCGGTCCCCTCTACGATACGACAACTTACGCCCGTCAGCACCATCAACCTGCTCGAAAACACCGCCCAGAGCTGGTATGACGCCGGCTACGTCAACGTCCGCCGCCGCTACGCCAAAGGACTGAGCTTCCTGGCCAACTACACCTTGGCCAAGGCGCTCAGAACGCGCCCGACTTCCGTTCGCCCATGTTCGAAGCCGCCATTCCGCAGAACAACGACGACCTGAACGCCGAAAAGGGCCCCGGCTGCGATATCCGCCACCGCGGCGCCATCAGCGCCGTCTACAGCCCGCACGCCTGGATGAAGAACGGCTTGACCCGCGCCCTCACCACGCGACTGGCGCAGCTCCAGCGTCTACCAGGTGCAGACCGGCTTCCCCATGACCATCTCGGTCTTTGGCGACACCGCCAACGCCGGCACCGTTGTCGGCGAGAATCCCATCCGCGCCAACTACACCGGCAAACCAGTCTTCGCTGTCGGCACGCGCAACTCAACCACGTGGTTCAATCCCGCGGCATTTGCCACGCCGCCGGCCTACACCTACGGCAACGCAAGCCGCAACTCCGTCTACGGCCCTGGCATGCAGACCATGGACCTCGGCCTGGTCCGCGAATTCTCCATCGCCGAGAAGGCCCGCTTCGAGGCCCGCGCGGAGTTCTTCAACGCCCTCAACCACACCAACCTCGGCACCCCCAACCGCTTCGTCAACACGTCCAGCTTCGGCAGCATCACCGAGGCCGCCACCCCTGGCCGCGAAATTCAGCTCAGCGCAAGGCTGTCGTTCTAGGCCATAAACAGCGCAATCGCGATCGAACTGGACTGGGAGAGAGCGATCGCCTGGCCCAAGCGGGCGCGCTCCCAACAAATAAGACTCTGCTCTCACTGCAAACTGTATTTAGATACCTATGATTCCATAGGTCCAAATAAAGAAGCGGCCGTGTTCTCCACAGCTACGCCTCCATTGCAGGACCTTTACAGTCAGGTGAATCGATTCTAGTCGCCCGAAAACCCACAGCTCTCGATTGGCACGAGAATTGCAGTCAACCCTGCACAACTGTCAAAAGCTACCGAGTATTCGCACGGCTTGCTTGAAGTTTTCCTCGTTTGCCTCCCGTCCTTGGATTCACTTTCTCCGGGCCACGCCGCATCCACAGAGTCTCTTGCCGCACCCCTCGGCGGAGACAGAGACACAACTCTCAACAGTTGTTTGGAGAATGTATGACGAAACGGGTATTTCGATTTACCCTGTTGTTCCTTCTTGCGTTGACCGCAATCCCGTCGCATCTTCTCGCTCAGGCCACCGCCAGCGGATCGGTCCAGGGAACGGTTGCTGATTCTTCCGATGCCGTTGATCAGTGGCGCGCAGGTCTCCATCACCAGCCTGGCCACCGACGCCAAGCGCACCACCACCACCAACGCTCGGGCAGCTATCGCTTCGACCTCATCGCCGCCGGAAAGTACAAGGTGCAGGTTTCCGCCAAGGCTTCTCGACCGTCGTGCAGACCGGTCGAGCTGCTGGTCGGCCAGACCGTCAACTCGACCGTGTCCCTCAAGCCCGGCGCCGCCACCCAGACCGTTGAGGTCACCGGCGAGAATCCGCTCATCGACACCACCAAGACCAGCGTCAGCGCCGAGATCACTCCCGCGAAGTCGAAGAACCTGCCCATGGTCGGCCGCGACGTCGCCAACCTCGCCTATCTCGCCCCCGGCGTCAAGGCCGACCGACTCCTACGATCCCACCAAGAACCGCTACGCGATCCTGTCCGTGAACGGCTACGGCGGACGCAACGTCAACGTCACCGTCAACGGCGTCGACAACAAAGACAACACTGTCGGCGGACCGGTGATGCAGCTTCCCCTTGAAGCCGTGCAGGAGTTTCACATCAGCACCCAGCGCTTCTCGGCTGAGAACGGCCGCTCTGAAGGCGCCGCCATCAACATCATCACCAAGAGCGGCACCAACCAGTTCCACGGTTCCGCCTTCGGCTTCTTCCGCGACACCACTCTGAACACCGATCAGAAGCATGCCGAACGGCATCGGCGGCACCACCCCGGCCATCCCGACTACACCCGTCAGCAGTTCGGCGGCTCCGTCGGCGGTCCGCGTCATGAAGGACAAGTTCTTCCTCTTCTTCGCCATCAACCGCGAGCGCGAGCACCAGAACCTGCAGGAAGACCCCAGCGCATTCGCTCAGTTGACGGCTGCCGCGCCATTCTTCAACGCTGGCGGACAGACCCTCGTCGAGCCTGCCGCCGCCATTCCCCGGCCGTTCTATGAGACCCGCTACAACGGCCGCGCCGACTGGACCTTCAACCCCAAAAACACCGCCTACCTCAGCTACTCGCTCGCAGGCCAACAACAGCGAGAACGATCAGTCCGACGGCACCGGCGACCTGAACAACGGCAACTTCACCGTCAATCACCTGCAGATCGCCAACCTCACCGTGAACTCCGTCTTCAACGACACCACCGTCAACACCGCTACCTTCGGCTTCCAGTACTGGAACAACCTGATCGCCAGCCACATCAGCGCGCCGCTGGTCACCTTCCCCAGCGCTCTCGTTCGGCACCAACACCAACGTTCCGCAGCAGTCGTTCCAGCGCAAGTGGCAGTTCAAGGACGACTTCTCCAAGGTGATCGGCAAGCACACCTTCAAGGGCGGCGTCGACTACATCTGGAACCCGGTCGAAGGCGGCTTCTTCGAGTTCAGCTCCACGCTCGAAATCGACTTCGCGAAGGATCCCACGCGATCATCCTCGAACAAGGCCTATCGCGCAGATACCTTCTCGCACTCCCGGCGTCGTGTCGGGCATGACCATCGCCAACGGCGATCCCTACCTTCATCGTCGCCACCAAGCAGCTCGGCTTCTACGGCCAGGATGACTGGAAGGTCTACGCGGCGCCTCACCCTGAACCTCGGCCTCCGCTGGGACAAGGACTTCAACATGATCGGCGGATCCGACATCGCGCAACAGCCGCACCTACCAGGATCTCAAGACCGTCAACAGCCCCATCTCCAACCCCTACGTCGACAGCATTGCCAAGGACGACAACCTCGACTTCAGCCCGCGCGTCGGCTTTGCCTATGACGTCACCGGCAAGGGCAACCACGTCTGCGCGGCGGCTACGGCCTCTACTACGGCAACGTCTTCCAGAACATTCCGCTGTTCATGGAGCAGATGTCCAACGCGACCGTCTTCCAGACCGTGCTCAGCCTCTCCAACTCCGTCACGGACGTCGGTGCCCGGAACCGGCATGACGCTCGGCCAGTGGCGCTATGGCATCGATCCCATGCCCACCATCCCGCCTCCGTCCACGCAGCTGGCCACCGGCAGCGTCGGCCGCCTGATGGATCCTCACTATCGCAACCCGGTCACCCAGGAATTCAACGTCGGCTATACCTGGGCGGTCAACCCCAAGACCGCTGTTGAAGCGGAGTACGTGCACGTTCTCGGCCTGCACGGCAACAGGACCATGAACATCGACCAGAAGATTCCCACCGGCACGGCGGCAAGATTGCTGCACCCGTCCGCTGGACGCCGCCTACGCCGCCTCGTCCATCCCGGAGCGCGTACCCGCCAGCGTTCGCGATGAAGAGTCGATCGGCCGCGAGCACTATGACGGCATCAACTTCAGCTTCCGCGAGCAGATGACCAACCGGTTCCAGCTCACGGCCAACTACACGCTGGCCTGGGCCTACGGCTACGGCAGCGGCGGCGGCTCCTTCCGCAACTACCCCAAGCTCTCCACCGCTCCGTTTGCAAGCTGGGAATGGGGTCCTTCGCCCAACGACGAGCGCCACCACGTCACCGTGGCCGGCGTGGTCAACCTGCCCTGGCGGTTCGACTTCGCTCCGATTCTCCAGTACGGCTCGGCGCGTCCTTACGACCTGACCAACTCCGGCAACACCCTCAACACCGGCGGCGGAACCGCCATCGGCGTGGTGGTCCCCAAGTCCGACCCGAAAACTTACTTCGCGTACTCGCCCACAACGGCTAGGACGTAACACTGCGGGCGCGCAAAACTGCTTCTACGGACTCGGCCAGCACGGCAAGCTGCACCCTCGTTCCCTACGATTCGCTGCGCGGCCATCCGTTCTTCCAGCTCGATACCCGCCTGGCCAAGAACTTCGTGATCAAGGAGCGCTACAACATCCAGATCATTGCCCAGGCGTTCAACCTCACCAACCGCGCCAACTATGGCAACAACTTCAGCAACAGCATCGGCTCGCGCGATACCTTCGGTCACCCCGCGGCTTCATCGGACCCAGCTCGACCATCATCCCGCGCTCCACGTGGGGTGAATTCGGCGCCCGCTTCACGTTCTAACCGAACGTCAGGCACAACAATGAAGGAGGCGCTCTCATCCGAGAGCGCCTCGTTTCTTGAGTTCTGATATCATAGGTAAGGGAGTAAGGAAGTAAGGAATGCTGGCCAAAAAGACAAGCAAGAATCAGCTCACGCTGCCCAAGGCGGTTGTCTCGCGATTTGCGAGGAGTTGACTACTTCGAGGTCAGCACCGACGGCTCAACCATTCTCTTGCGGCCACCTGACGTTGAATCGTGCCGATGCCGTTCTCGAGAAATTCGCTCAACTTGGGCTTACTGAAGGCGACGTTAACTGATGCGGTGAATTGGGCTCGCGAGAACCCGTGAACCCGCACGTCGTTTTCGATACCAACACGTCATCTCCGCCCTCGTATTTTCCAAAGGCCGTTGCCGGCTTCGCGCCATTGCCAGCGGGCTGTTTTGCCTCTTGTCTCGCGGCAGCAGCCGAACTCGTCCGCGCGCTTGCCTACCCGAAGTCCAGCTTGCCGCAAACGAACGCACCGAGATGCTCGGATTTTACCTGCCGTTCTGCGAAGTCATCGACGACATCAAGTCCTGTACTCAAACCTGTCGAGATTCACACGATCAGATATTCCTCGATCTGGCACACTCTGGAAACGCCGACGTGCTCGTGACCGGAGACAACGACCTGCTCTCGCTCGACCACTGGGCCAGGTTCAGCATAGAAACGCCGGAAGCCTATCGCCTGCATATCGACGGAACAGCTTCGACCTGATTCCCAAAGCAGAACGCGGGCGCGGGGTGCCCCATCCAAGCTCTGCTTGGGTGGGAAGGATCCAAACTCCATGACCGACCCCGCGCCGACTCACCACAACCCCCGGGGTGCCTTCGCCCGTGCCACCATCCAAGCTCCGCTTGGGTTGCGAAGGAACGCGTCCGGGCGGGACTTCAGTCCCGCCGACGAAGCCTTTCAGATTTGTTTTGGGCTTCAGCCCCTGCAATCACCTGCCGTGGGGGACGGGGCCTCGTCAGCCGGGTCCGCCACGCTCTTGGCCTGCGTAAACAGCAGCAGATAATCCGGCCCGCCCGCCTTCGAGTCCGTTCCGCTCATATTGAACCCGCCAAACGGATGCGCACCCACCATCGCCCCGGTGCACTTCCGGTTCAGATACAGGTTCCCCACCTGGAACTCCCGTCGCGCGATATCCAGCTTCGTCCGGTCATCCGAGTAGATCGCCCCCGTCAGCCCGTACTCCGTGTTGTTAGCCACGGCCAGCGCCTCATCGAAGTTCTCCACCTTGATAATCGCCAGCACCGGCCCGAAGATCTCCTCCTGCGCAATCACCGCGTCCGGCGCGATATCGGCAAACACGGTCGGCTCGATCAGATAGCCGCCGTCGGCATTCTCCACCGCCTTGCCGCCCGCCACCAGCCGCCCTTCCTTCTTGCCCGTCTCAATGTACTGGAGAATCGATTCGTACGAGCTCTTGTTCACCACCGGCCCCATCGACGGATTCTCCGGCCGGATCGCCCACCGTCCACTGCGCCACCTTCTCCCGCACCCGCTCCACGAAGATCTCGTACACCGGCGCTTCCACAATCGCCCGCGAGCACGCCGAGCACTTCTGCCCGCTGAACCCGAACGCCGCCGCCACCACGCCGTCCACCGCGGCGTCCAGATCGCCATCGGCGCAGACGATCATCGAATCCTTGCCGCCCATCTCCAGAATCGTCCGCTTGATCCAGATCTGTCCCGGCTTGGTCTTCGCCGCCTGCTCGTGGATGTCCAGCCCCACCGCCTTCGACCCCGTAAACGCGATGTACCGCGTCTTCGGATGCTCCACAATCGCGTTCCCGAACGTTCCACCCGAACCCGGGCAGAAGTTCACCACGCCCCCCGGCATCCCCGCCTCTTCCAAAACCTCCACGAACTTCGCCGCAATGGTCGGCGAATCCGACGACGGCTTCAGCACCACCGTATTTCCGGTCACGATCGAAGCCACCGTCATCCCCGCCATGATGGCGAACGGAAAATTCCACGGCGGAATCACCGCTCCCACGCCCAGCGGAATATACAGCAGCTCGTTCTTCTCCCCCGGATACTGGATCGGCGTCGTCGCCCCCGCCAGCCGTAGCGCCTCGCGCGCGTAGAACTCCAGAAAATCGATCGTCTCGCCCACGTCCGCATCGGCCTCTGCCCAGTTCTTGCCCACCTCATAGGTCAGCCACGCGCAGAACTCGAAGTGCCGCTTGCGGATGATGTCCGCCGCATTCAGCAGCAGGGAAGTGCGCTCCCCCACCGTAGTCCGCGACCACGTCTCGAACGCCTTCAGCGCCGCCTGCATCGCCTGTTCCGCGTGCTCCGCCCCGGCCTTCTGGTGGACGCCCACCACCTGCGCCGGCCGCGCCGGATTGACCGACTTGATCTTGTCCGCGGTCTTCAGGCGTTCGCCGCCGATCACCAGGTCGTACTCGCGGCCCAGCTGCCCGGCCACCAGGTCGAGCGCGGCCTGCATGGCGCGGTGATTCTCGTGCGACTTGAAGTTGATAAACGGTTCGTTGTGGAACTCGCCCTCAGGCGAGCGCGGCTGAATTGTAGTGGGTAGCGTTACGGTAGCCATAGCGATTCGATTGTAGATCACCCCCCAAAGATGCGCCGCAATGCAAGAGCAAGCCCTCGCCCGGATTTCTCGCACCCGTCCGCGCAACTAATCTCCCCTGCCTGGGTCTACGCCACTAACCCTGCATCCGCCTCCATCCGGTAACGGCCACACTCACCGGGAAAATGAGGAGGATCGCGGGGCTCGAAGGCAACGGCCTGTACGGACGGCGCGAGGCTGACGGGAGGCGGAATGAGCTCTAAATTATTTCTATCCTTTGCCTTGGCGGCAGCACTGCCGATGGCCGCACCTCGATCGAACGCACAGGCTCCCGGCACGCCTCCAGACCCAGCCACCCAGTCCCAGCCCGCCACGACCCTGCCGGACGGCGCCGCCCACCTGACCGACGTGCAGGCCAGCGGACCGCAAGGCTATCCCGACCCCAATCTCAATCTAAGCAGCGACAAACCGCATGCCGGCACTCCGTTGCCCGATGGTGCGACGCCCCCCGCCGAGGCCCAGCCCGACCCAGCCAAATCAGACTCCCGAGTGGTACAAGGACTCGCCCCAGGCCTACGATCATCGAACCGCGAAGCCTCGCCACCTCCACGCGCAAGGAAAGCAGCTCCAGATCTACGACGACACGCCGCCCGCGCGGCAGGTAGCCCAGGAAGAGCCTCCCCAGCAAGAAGCTCAGCCTTACCCCGCTCAGCCCTATAGCAATCAGCCCTCTCCCCACGTCCAGAACGTGCCCCGCTATTACGGTCAGCCCGATCCGCAGGCCGAGGCCGCTCCCCAGCCCCAGCAGGGCTACCCGCAACAGGGATACCCCCAGCAGAACTACCCCCAACAGCAGCAGAATGATCCCCAGGACTACGCCTCGCAGGGCGCCCAGGACTACCCTCAGGACGACTACGGCCCGTCGGCAGGCCAGCCCGGCCAGCCGACCCAGCAGCCTTTGGCGCCCGAGCAGCTCGAGCAGCTTGTCGCCCCCATCGCCCTCTACCCTGACCAGCTCGTAGCCCAGATCCTCACCGCCTCCACCTACCCGGCCCAGATCACCGCGGCCGACCAGATGGTCCGCTCCATGAACGGCGCCCCACCCGAGCAGATCGCCCAGAGCGCCGGCGCGCAAACCTCCTGGGACCCCAGCATCAAGGCCCTTACCGCCTTTCCGCAGGTCCTCGCCATGCTGGACGGCAACCTGCAGTGGACCGCCGGGCTCGGCAACGCCTACTACAACCAGCCGCAGGACGTCCTCGAAACCATTCAGGTGCTCCGCGAGCGCGCACAGCAATCCGGCAACCTGCAGAGCACCCCGCAGGAACAAATCGTCCAGCAGCCCAACTACATTCAGATCCAGCCCGCCGACCCCCAATACATCTACGTCCCCAGCTACAACCCGTGGTACGTCTACGGCGCCCCCATCGCCCCCTATCCCACCTTCGCGTTCGGCACCTCGGGCCTCTACATCGGCGGCGGCGTCGAATATGGCCTCGGCTTCGCGGTGGCTCCGTTCTTCCGCTTTCCTTACTTCTCCGCCTGGGGCTGTGACTGGCGCGGCGGCGGCGTTCTCTTCAATCACGGTTCCTACTGGAGCCACAGCCACGAGGTCCACGACTGGGGCTTCGCGCATGGCGGCCGCCGCTGGGATGGCGGGCACGGCGGGAGCTATGGCGGCTACGGAGGCCGCGAATCCGCCCGCTTCGGCAACTACCACAACCAGCCCCTCGACGTGCATAACGGCAACGGATTCAACCGCTCGCCAATGGGCCGTGGCTTCGGTGGACCCCAGCAGCCCTTCGCCGGCCGCCCCCAGCAGGGCTTCGGCCATCTTGAGGGCGGCGGCCCCATGCGTCCGCAGGCGCCGGGCCAGCAGGCTTATGGCCGCATGCCTCCCGCTATCGGTCGCCCCGAGCCGTTCCAGGGCCGCATGCAGCCTTACGGCGGCCAGCCCTTCACCGGCCGTCCGCCCATGGCAGGCGGACCGCAGAACTTCGGTGGCCGTCCCCGAACGGTCCCCAGACCTATGCCCGCCCCGAGCCCTATGCCGCCCGTCCGCAGCAGTTCGCCCAGATGCCGCGTCCCGGCAACGGCTACAGCGGCTACGGCGGCTATGCCCATCCGGGCCAGGGTTCCATGGGCCGCCCCGCTCCGCCTGAAGCTTGGCGCGCCCCGCAGCAGAACTACGCGCCCCGCGCATTTGGCGGCGGATCAAGCGGATGGGGTACTGCCCGTCCGCAGCAGCCCAGCAGCCACGCCTTCTACGGTGGCAGCGGCCACGCCTTCAGCGGCGGCTCCCCTTCGTACGGCGGTGGTGGCGGGCACTCATTCAGCGGCGGCTCCCCCTCTTATGGCGGCGGCGGTCACTCTTTCAGCGGTGGAAGCCATTCCTACGGCGGAGGTGGCGGAGGCCACTCCTATGGCGGCGGAGGCGGGCACTCCTCCGGTGGCGGTTACTCCGGCGGAGGCCACCACCGCTAGCCCTTGCATGATGCGGGTGCCCCAGGTCTCTCGCATTTGGAGACCTGGGAGGGATCTAACCACCGCCATTTGGCCCTGGCATCACCACTCAGTGAGCGCCCAGTGCGTAATCCCCAATCCGCGGCACGAACGCGTCGCAATCCCGGCCGCCCGCCGCAACGACCCTTCAAAGTCGCCGCTCTCCGCGAAGTAAAAACAGAACGCCCCATGTAGCACATCCCCCGCGCCCAGCGTATCCACCGCCTCTACGGGCTCGATCGCAATCTCGAACCGCCGCCCGCGATCCAGTCCAAGAATCGGCCGCGGCCCCCGCGTCACCGCCGCAAACGGCACGCCCTGCGCCGCAAACCATGCCAGCGTCGCCTCCGCCTCCCCGGCCTCACCCGGCACCCTGAACCGCTCGCCGCAGATCGCCGCCGTCAGCATCGGCGCCAACGCATCCGTCCCCGGCTTCCAACTTCCGCCGTCCAGGCAAATCGCCTTTCCCATACCCCGCAGCGCGCTCAACAGCGGCAGAGTCTCGTCCAGATGAAACCCATCCGTCAGCGCGACTGCCGGCAACTCGCCCCATTCTGCGTCCCACACGCCTTCCAGCGCGCGCACCTCGCCCTGCATCCTCGGCGGATTCACGATCGTCCGGGTCGCCCTTGCCGCATTCACCAGCACCGTAGTCAGCGGAGTCTCGTAGCCATCCCCCGCCAGGTCCACCAACCGGACCCCGCGCCGATCCATCTCCCCACGCACCACGTCCGCCCACGGCCCCTGCCCCACGGCGCTCAGCAGTGTAGCCTCTCCGCCCAGCAGCGCATGCGTGATGGCCGCATTGCACGCCGGCCCGCCCGGCGCCACCCGAAACGCCCGTGCGAACACCTTGGTGTCTTCCAGCGGCAGCTCATCCAGCCAGTAGACGGCATCCAGCGTCGTCCGCCCGGCGAAGAGAACATGCGGGCCAGCCATCCTACGCGGCCGTCTCTCCCAGCAGCACCGCCACCACGTTCGGGTCCTTCTCGATCACCGTGAGATACGCGCGCGCCGGAGCATCAGGAAATTTGCGTCCCTGCTCCCAGTCGCGCAGCGTCCCCACCGGAATCCGATACCTCGAGGCGAACTCCTCCTGGGTGAGTCCCAGATGGTCGCGGAGGCGCCTGGTGTTCACCACCGGAATAAGTCCCGGGGTGTCGTGGACGGGTATGGGAGCTGCGTCGGGATCGTCCGCGACCGCCGCACGGATTTCCTCATCCGTCATCGCATGCACTCGAGCCCAGTCGGTGTCCGTCTCGATAGGCGGATCGCCGGCGTTATGTTCGACCCAGCAGATTAGTTCTCTCAACATGGCTCTTACCGTTAGCCTGTCACCCAAATCGATGGAGTGAAGGCACTCCCGCACGAACTCGATCCGGAACGCTGGATCGGCGAGTTGCTCCCGCAGCGTTTCCCGGAAGCTGCGAGTCAGGAACGGATTATCGGTTTCATTCATTTTCAAGAGCAAGACATTTTCAATTCGGCGGATAAGTAAAGTATGTACCAAGCCGGATGAAGTTGCGATTCCCAAGAGTCTCGTCGATCAAGCGATTCAACTCCTCTCCATAATCGCGTGCGGAGTCCGCCTCGATCACCCGTTCTACCGAGAGAATCTCCCAATCATAGCTCTGAAAGTATGCTCGAGCGCGTTCGATCGCGTCTTGAGAGGACGTCGCCCAAAGTGTGATGTTGATGAACCCGATCTGGCCATCAAGAGCGGCCTCAGTGGTCAGAAGCCAGACCGTCTCGTTCACCGCGTCTCCGTCAACGCCTCAGTCTGCTTGCTCATCTTCGCCGTCCGCTCCAGCTTGTCCCAGTTGAACGGCTTCCCGTCAATCGCCCGCTTCAGCGTCTTGAACAAAACCAGCGAGAACAACTGCCGGTAGCTGAACCGCTGCAGCCAGATGTGGAACAGCAGCCACCCGTCACCCTTGTTCGCCGGATGCCGCCGCTCCAGGCTGAATGCCACCAGCGACGTGACAAAGTCGATCACCAGGAACGCCAGGAAGTACACCAGCAGTTGCTGGAAGTTCGCCGCCGACACCGACTCCGGATGATAATGCCGATCCACAAAGTAGTGAATGATGCCGTACACAAACATCAGGTCGATGAACGGCGACACCAGCGGCAGCACCATCTGGAAGATCAGAATATTCGGCAGCGCGAACAGCCCCATCGCCTTGTTGCGCAGGAACGCCGCACGATGCTTCCACACCGCCTGCAGCGTTCCAAACGACCAGCGGAATCGCTGCCGCATCAACCCGTTTGCATTGATCGGAGCCTCGGTAAACGCCAGCGCGCGGTCTTCATACGTCACCTTCAACCCCTGTTCCAGCAGGCTCATGGTCAGGTCGGCGTCCTCGGCCACCGTGTTCACCGGATAGCCCCCGGCCTTCTTCACGGCCTCTGTGCGCCACGCCCCAATCGCCCCCGGAACCACCGTCACCACATGAAACAGGTTCAGCGCCCGCCGCTCGAAGTTCTGGCTCGTGATGTATTCCAGCGCCTGCCAGCGCGTCCACAGGTTCACGCGGTTGCCCACCTTCGCGTTGCCCGCCACCGCGCCAATCTCCGCATCCTCAAAGTGAGGAATCAGCTTGGAGATCGCATCCGTGGCAATCACCGTATCCGCATCGATCCCGACGTAAATCTCCTCGTCCACCTGGTCCAGCGCATAGTTCAGCGCGGCGGCTTTGCCTCCGTTCGCCTTCTCCAGCACGGTAACGTGGCCGGCCTTGATCTCCGCCTCATACGCCTCGCGCGCAACATCCGCGGTTCGATCGTTCGATCCGTCGTCGATCACGATCACGCGAATGTTGTCGTAGTCCGAGTTCAACACCGAGCGAATAGTCCGCACGATGACCTTCTCTTCGTTGTACGAAGGCACCAGCACCGCCACCCGCGGATCGAACCCCGGCGATGCCTTGCGATGCGGCCGCCGCAGCCGGTCGATGATGGCAAAAAGGCCCACCAGCAGAAGCCGCGCGCTCATCAGCACATCGCCAATGAAGAACACGAACACGATGAAGTTGAAGATGATCGACAGCGCTGAGAACGCCATTGCATCCGGCCACGCGCGCACCAGCTGCCAGAAGGTGAGCTTCGGCATCACCTCCGCGGTGGTCTTGCCCATCAGTTCTGAGACCTGCACGATCTCATAGCCGTGCGCCCGCAGTGTGTCGATCAGCACCGGCAGAGCCGCCACCGTTACCGACCGGTCGCCGCCGCCGTCGTGCATCAGGATGATCGAACCGCGGAACTGCGGCTTCGTCTTCATCCGGTTGAGATGCCACAGCACAATGTCCGCAATCTCCTGCGGCGTCTTCTTGATGCGCTCGTCCCAGTCATCGGTATCGATCTTGTTGCCGATCACCGTAAGCCCGCCCTGCTGGATCCGCACCACCGGCGCGGCCTGGTCGTCGGTGTCGGGCTCTTCGTCAATGTCGTACGGCGGGCGGAAGTAAAGCGGCTGCACGCCCAGCTTGCTGGCAAACAGGCGGTTCGTCAGGCTGATCTCGAAGTCCAACTGCCGCGGCGAAATTTCGCTGATGTCGGGATGCGTATACGTGTGATTCCCGATCTCGTGCCCCTCGCGCGCCACCCGCTGCAACACCGCGATATGCTGCTGCGCCTCTTCGCCAATCATCATGAACGTGGCGTGCGCGCCCTTCTGCTTCAGGATGTCGAGAATCTTCGGAGTCCACTTCGGATCGGGCCCGTCGTCAAAGCTCAGCGCCACCTTGTTGGGGTGATACCCGTACTGCCGGATCGTGTACGTGTTGGGATACACGTCCATGTGCTCGTCGACAATCAGCTTCTGGCGCGGGTCAGTCTCCTCGGTATCCACCTCCACCGTGCGCTTGCCCGCCTTGGGCAAACCGGTCACCTTGATAATGTCGCCATCACCCTCCGTGTCCACATCGTGCCCCGGCTGCACTGAGCCCAGCGCCTCCAGCGATGCCGGATTGCTCGGCTTGTCCCAGATGTTCCACAGCGACGAGTCTTCTGATCCCAGCCGCCACAGCGCAAAGGTCTGGATCCCCAACTGCCGCGCCGCCCGCATCTGGTTCAGCACCGTCACCGCATCCAGAAACCACACCACGTGCCGCTCGTGGCTGTCCTCGTCGATGTACTCGAAATGCGGATTCAGTGTGTCGTAGTCGATATTCAGATCGGCATCGGCATCCGACGCCCGCTGCCACACATCGGAGACCGACAGATCCTCCGTATCCACAACCTGCGGCTTCGGCGCCTTGCCCTTCGGACGTCCGCGCTTGTCCTTCGGCGCCTCCGGCATCGACATCGTCCAGTCGTAACCATAGTTGCCGATCGCGCAGATGATCTTGTCCCGCGGAACCACCTTCAGCGCGCGCTGCAAATTGGCGATGAACCAGCTCTGTGCCGCGATCGGCCCCGGCTGACTCTCCACCTCGTGCTGGTCGTAGTTCATCAGGATCAGGCCGTCGGAGTTGGCCGCCACCTGCTCCAGCGTCTTGTCGTCCACGCCCGCGCCCATATTCACATAGAGCCGCAGCTTTCGATCCCGCAACTGCGCATAGATCTCCTGGATGAACTGCACGTACGCCGGCATGCGGCTATCGTCCAGGCTTTCGAAATCCAACGACAGCCCGCGATACGCCGTCTGCACCGTGAAGAACCGCATGATCTGGTTCTCCAGCGCCGCGCGCTTGCCATCGTCCGCCAGCATGTCCCCAATCGCCGGATCCCACTTCTGCGAGTGCGGATTGAAGTTGTTGACCAGCGGAAAGATCTCCGTGTCAACCTTCGTCTCCTGGATCACGTGCTTGATCTTGTTCAGATCGTCGGGATCGTGCACCGTGTTCCCGTCGATTATCTTGTACTCCTGCAGCGTGTTCTCGCCGCTCATCGCCAGCAGTTCCGGATCGGGCGCGTTCACATGCAGCCACTTCGGAAACAGCAGGTCGATCTGGTGCACATGCTCTTTGAACGATGAGTAGCTGGTCGCATCGTCCGGCACATAAAACGCCGCCCGCAGTCCTTCTCCCGTATTCAGCGGAATATCCGAGGGCTTGCGATCCGTCTTGCGCCGGGCCTGCTGTGCCGGACGCGCATTCTTCAGCAGCGGCGTGCGATCGCGCCCCGCATGATACGTGCGGTAATCCAGCGCCTTGTAGTTATGCTTGGGACTGGGAAGCAGCAGCTCCGGCAGCGGCTGGCCGCGCAAGCTGTTAAAGACGAATCCGGCCACAACAAGAGTCGTAACTACGGCAATGGCATCAAGTACGCGGCGAAGTCGCTTCCATCGCTTGCGTTCGGGGTCGTAAAATATTTGCTTTTCGGGCATGGGCCGCCGGTCTTCTCACGTGCGCGAAAACCTCTTCAGGGTCTACGCTATACAGTACGAATCGTATATGGAACCCGCCTCCCTGAGTCAATCGACGTCCCGGCCGACCGACAGCAAGCGGATTTCCGCCGTCCTGTCCGCCGTCTCCGCGCTCCTCGCCGGCGCCATCCTCCGTTTCTGGATGCTCCACAAGTTCTTTGAAGTCAGGGACGACTCCGAGCTCTACGGCGGGATCGCGAAGAACCTCCTCCTGCATGGACGCTACGCCCTCACCGACGGAAGCGGCATCCTGCACGATACCCTCGTCCGCCTCCCCGGATACCCGCTCTTCCTCGCCGCCTGCTTCCGCCTGTTCGGCATGGAGAACTACTTCGCCCCGGTCTGCATACAGATTGCCGCCGACCTGGCCGGCTGCGTTCTGCTCGCCCTGCTGGCCTGGCGCATCACGCCATCGCCTGTCCGGCGCGCAGGCCACCCTCTGGCTCGCTTGCCTTTGCCCATTCACAGCCATCTTTGCCGCCGAGCCCCTGACCGAAGCCCCCACCCTGTTCTGCATCGCGGTGGCCATGTGGGCCGTGGCCCGGTTCCGGCGCTGGGGTGACTGGCGTTCGGTGCTGGCGTTCACGTTCGCCGTCACCTTCGCGGCACTTCTCCGGCCCGACGGCGCCCTGGTCGGCGTCGCTTTTGTCTCTTCCCCTGGCCGAGGGGATTCGCGAACAGAGTCGGTTCCGGCAGGTGGCGATCGTTTTATGGGTCCAAGCTGGGATACCGCGACCTCCGCAAGGTTTTTGTTTGTATTCTCCTTGCCCTGGCGCCCTTCGCTGCCTGGACCTGGCGTAACTGGAGCACCTTCCAGGTCATCCAGCCGCTCGCTCCCCGTTACGCTACCGACCCCGGCGAATCCACCTTACCCGGCTTCCAGACCTGGATGAAGACCTGGTGCATCGACTTCACATCCACTTACCAGATCTACTGGAATATGCCCGGCTCCCCTCGACATCCACGACCTGCCCAGCCGCGCCTTCGATTCACCCGAGCAATACGCCCAAACTGCGCAGCTCTTTGCCGATTACCACGCCAACGGCGACGACATCTCTCCTGAACTCGACGACCGCTTCGCCCAGCTCGCCGCCGACCGCATCGATGCCGACACATCTCGCTATTACGCGGGACTGCCGCTGTCGCGGGTCGGCGATATGCTCTTCCGCCCGCGTATCGAAAACCTGCCCATCGACCTCGACTGGTGGGTCTACAAGCACCACTGGGCCGAAACCCGCTTCAGTTGGTTCTACGTCGGCCTGAACGCTCTCTACTTCCTCCTCGCGTTCATCGGCCTCTGCCTTCGCCCGCGCCTCGGAAGTGGATGCTGCTCTACTTCGTCCTCCGCTGCGCCCTGCTCGCCACCGTCGAGGCTCCTGAAACCCGCTATACCATCGAGTTCTTCCCCATGATCTTCGTCCTCGGCGGCGTCGCCATCTCAACCCTCTACACCAAAATCAAACGGCCCGGAAGCAATCGCCTCCGAGCCGCCTAACCACTAACCACTAACCACTACTCACCAACCACTAT
>CAWFVY010000028.1:0-248241 GCA_963819365.1 uncultured Acidobacteriota bacterium | reverse complement strand
CCTTTGCGGACCTGGACGTGGGTGCCTTCGCCGCAGCTCACAGCGATGTGGCGGAAGGTGCCGTCCAGCTTGGCGTTGGACGGGGTATAGCTGGCGACGTACTGCGTGCGCAGTTCGTCCTCAATCTGCTGGAATGCGGCTTCAAGCTTCTTGCCGTTGTTGCCCACGTTGATCAGGCGGCCGCCGGTCTCTTCTGACAGCTTTTTGGCAGCGGAATAGCCGTAGTAGCCCATGTGAACCGCCGTAGTAGCCGGCGTCGGCAATCAGGATGACGTAGACGATGACGTTGGATTTCTGCGCCGCGGCAATGGCGTCCTCAATCTTGGCGCGGCTGCCCTGATCCTCGCCGTCCGTGAGGATGATCATGGCTTTGCGGCCGGTCTCCTGGTTCAACTTCTCTTTCGCGGCGAGATAGATGGCGTCGTAGAGCAGCGTGCCCTTGGGGTGCCGATGGTGGGAACGGTGCCGCCGCCAGGCCCGGAATGCCGGCCGCTCCGTTGCCGCCGGCAGTATTGATTTCCGCTTTATCCATGGCGCGCGCGAGCAGGTGGGCGCTGTTGGTGTAGTCCTGCAGCAGGTCGACGTTCACGTCGAATGAGATCAGAAAGGCCTCGTCTTTCTTGCGCAGCACCCGCGCGAGAACTGGCCGCCGGCCTGCTGCTCCAGGGGCAGCACATATTGCTGGCTGCCGGAGGTGTCGAGCAGGATGCCGAGGGTCAGCGGCTGGTTGGTTTCCGCCACGAAGTTTTGAGCCTTCTGCGGGCTCTTGTCTTCCTCGACCGTGCAGTCGTCCTTATTGAGGTGCGGAACCAGTTCACCGGTCTTGTCCTTGACGGTGAAGAAGAGATCGACGAGGTTGACCTGGATTTGAACGTGGCAACAGGCTGATCCTTTTCCGGCTGGGCGGGGGCGTGGCTCACCGGCGGGGCATCGGGCGAAGGAGCAAGCTGGGCCCTGGCGCCGGGCGGCGAGGGTAACCAACAGCAGCAAGGAAGCGAAACGACCGATACGCATGTCACTCATTTAGACGTTGCTGCGCGCCTTGAGAGAGCATAGTACCAGGGAGCAGAGGAAAAGACAGTGACCAGGGCTCGAGAGAACCAGGGAACAAGGCGAACGACGGACCGGGGGCAGTGTCTCGACGCAACGTCATATGGATGAGGTAGAGCGGCTTGCCCTATCAACCTCGACGGATAGCCTTCTTATTCCCTCGTTCCCTAGGTGCCTTGTACCCTGCCAGGCAAACACTGTCCTCTGGTGCGTCTGATACTCTGACGGATGAAACGTCCTTGACCTGAGACGCGATGCGGTAGAGTCGTGTGGTGCCGTCAGGGGTTTGCGCCAGCTTGTTTGCGGCGATTGACGGAGGAAAGAGTACCGGTGAAGTTCGAGATTAAAGCAGCGGCGCTGACAGCATTTCTGGGCACGAGCCTGATTCCAGCGGGGTGAGCCAGCAGCAACAGCAGCCAGCCCCGGCGCCGGTTCCCGACGCCCCTGCCCCCCAGGCCCCGTGCCGCTGACGGATGCGCAGGCGGACCGATCCGGCCGGGTGGTGGAGCAGGGACCGAGGGGCCGGCCAGTTCTTCGGCTGCGGGCAACATTCCGCAGCAGCAGGCGCCGCAGCACCCCGCCTCCGCCGCCGCTAAGGAAGAGCAGGGGCCGCCGCCCAAGGTTTCAGACGGACGCCGACGCTCCCAAGGAACTCGGCCAGATCATCACCATTAATGTCGAACTTCGTCCAAGTTCCGGTGACGGTGAAGGACAACAAGGGCAAGCTGGTTCCCGGGCTGACCTGGCGCGACTTCAAGGTCTACGAAAACAACAACTTCATGCCGCTGCAGGTTCTTCACGGTATCGCCGTTCCCGCTGTCGATTGCCTATGTGGTCGACCAGAGCCTGCCGCGCGACCAGATGGCGCAGGTGAACCAGTCGCTGGGCGCGATCCAGGGCGGGCTGACGCCCTATGACGAAGTCGCGGTGTTCTCCTACGCGAATGGCGCGCACAACCAGTCGCATGGCTTTACCGGGGCGCAGAGCACGCGTGTGCCGTTCATCCTGTCGATGACCAAGTCGGCGGGAACCGAGCAGTTGAATACAGTCAACAGCGGACCGCTGGCGGGATGCGCCATCCGGAGGAACGGCAACTGCGTCGACCCGAACATCCAGCCGGGACGCTCGACCGGCAACGACACGTTTATGACCATTCCCAAGGAAATCCACACGCTGAACGACGCGATTCTCGCGGCGGCGAAGGAGCTTTCGACGCGGCCCAAGGAACGCCGGCGCGTGATCTACGTGATCTCGGACGGCAAGGAAGCGCAGAGCAAGGCCACCTACAAGGAAGTGGTCAAGTATCTGCAGACCAACAACATCGCGGTATACGGCACGCTGGTGGGCGACGCGGCGCGCTGGGGTCTGGGCACGGCTGAGCCGGTTCCACCTGCCGTTCACCATGTACGACAACCTGCTGGTGAAGTACACGATGGCGACCGGCGGCACGCTGGACTCAGAGAACGGCGTGAACAACATCGAAAAGAGCTATGCCGAGATGGCCAAGGAAGCCCGCCGCAGTACACGCTGGGCTACTACAGCCATGAGCCGCTGATCGACGGCAAGTTCCGCAAGATCGATGTGCGCGTGAACCGCCCCGGGCTGGAAGTTTCAGCCAAGTCCGGGTACTGGCCGTCGGGGCAGGATCAGACACTAAAGACAGGCATCAGGATCAGGCATTAGAACAGGGCCCCGCGTGAGACGCGGGGCTCTTGCTTTTGCCGGGCAGGGTGATGAAAACGACGGTAAACACACGAAGGGCCTGCGCGGTGCGCAGGCCCTTGCCCTTGGCTGGAACTCGATAGCGGGAGCGCCGCTACACGGCCGCTCCGCGCGAGCTTACTTCTGCTCGGGGGATTCGTGGGACCCGAAGCGGCGGGGGCGGCGTCACCGAGGCGCTCTGCTGGGTGGGGGGCGCCGGCGGCTCGTTGCCAGTCTTCAGACCTTCCTTGAATCCCTTCAGGCCTTCGCCCAGGCCCTTGCCGAGCTCGGGGAGCCGCTTCGCGCCGAACAGCACGAGCAAGACAACTGCAATCACCAATAAGTGGGTAGGCTGAAAGAGATCGCCCATTTGATCCATCCTCCGCAAGCCGCAATTCCACGGCTTGCCCTTTTGACATCTTTCATTGTCGCACAAGGGCGGGTGGACCGTGATGTGAGCTAGCTCACTCGTGAATTCTGGCTAATTGACCTGGGCGGGGCGGCCCAGGCGCTCGGTGACCATCGCGTAGAAGCTGCGCAGGTCGTCTTCTTCGCCCGATGGTGAGGCGGCGGTAGACCTTCATGAGCGGAAAGAGGCGGGAGCCGCGGACGTCGACGGCGGGGACGGCGACGGTGCCGCCGGGGTACTGTGTCATCTCCCAACCGCCGGCGTAGCGCTGGCGGATAATCTCGCCGAGGTAGCTGCCCCACAGGCGCACTTCGTAATCGACGTCGTGATCGGGGGTCTCGCCGACAAGGACGAGAATTTCGTCGAGGACGTCGATGGATTCCGGCGTAAAGTCGAGCGATCTGGCGGTAATCGGTGCGGGCAGTTTCAACGGCGCCCTGGGCATAGCCCTCCATCATCGAACCCAGGTCGGGGAACGGTGTGGATTCGAGACGCTTGCGGAGGTGGTCGCTCATATGTCCTCAGTGAGTATAGGGCCGCTGGCCGGTGAATCAAAGAAAGCCGCTCCCGGTTAGACCATACAATCAGTGACATTGGAGGATTGTGGCAGTGAGGTTTTCCCGGTGGATTGCCGCGGCGGCAATAATGTTGGCTGCGGCGGCGGCATGGCCGTCAGCGCACACCATCTATCCCGATCCCGGCCGAGGCGCGGAAGGACATTGCCGCGGCGTTGAAGACCGCGGCCGCCGACGCACAGGCGGGTGCTGCTGGACTTCGGCGGCAACTGGTGCGGCGACTGCATCGTGCTGGACATGTATCTGCACAATGAGCAGAACCGGCCGCTGCTGGAGGCGAACTTCGTGCTGGTGCGCGTGAATGTGGGGCATCTGGATAGAACCTCGATATCGCCGAGAGGTACCAGGTTCCGGTGGCGCATGGCGTGCCGGAAGTGGCAGTGCTGAGCGAGACGGGCAAGCTGCTCTACAGCTCGAGGACCAAGGAACTGGAGCTGGCCGTGCAGCGCTCGGACCCTGGCTGCGGTGACGCGGTTCCTGCTGCAGTGGAAGCCGGCGAAGGCGGGGTGCTCGATGATGGCGGTGAATTGCTGAGAGGCAGGGATTAGGGGTTAGGATTAGGGTTTAGGTTTTTTAGGCACGGAGTCGCTGGCTGGTTTTTCTAACCCCTAACCCCTAAAACCTAATCCCTAGCCCGGCAGCCCGGCGTTTTCGCGGGTCAGGACAGCTTCGCGCGCCGGCTCTAATGCCGGGGCAGCCTGGGCAGTGGGCACTTCGCTCACCGGCACCAGTGCTTTGTGTTCCAGTAGGTGTACTGGATGCGGTGCACCACTGTGATCGTCGAGAGCACCGCGAGCACCCAGAGCACCGGGGCCATCACGCCGGCCCACTGGAACAGCGCGCCGAGAATGATGAGCACGATGCGCTCGGGGCGCTCCATGAAGCCAACCTTGCAGGAGCCGATGAGCGCTTCGGCGCGGGCGCGGGTGTAGCTGACCATCAGCGACGTCACCATGACGAACGCCGTCAGGACCACGTAGCGGAGATGATTGGAGCGCGCGTAGTAGACCAGGATGCCGAAGAAGAGCACTACGTCGGAGTAGCGGTCGATGACCGAATCGAAGAACGCGCCGAAGACGGTGACCTGGTTGGTGCGGCGGGCGACGCGGCCATCGACCATATCAAACAGGCCGGCACCGATGATCACCAGTCCGCCATAGAAGAAGTAGCGGCCGGCGTTGACAGCGCTGGCATGGCCGAAGAAGAACGCGGCCACGATGTTGATGACCAGTCCCAGGAAGGTTAGGACGTTGGGCGAGATGCGGGTGAGCGCCAGGCCGTGAACGATCTTGTCTAACAGCCAGCCGCATGCGGCGCCAAACCCACCAGTCCAGGTCATTTCCGGTTTCCAACTCCTAGCTTCTAGCCCAGCCGCGGCGCGGCTCCAGCCGGTTCCATTGTCTTCCACGAAAGAGCCGGTCGCCAGTGACCAAACGCACTCAGCCGGTTCTTCCTGTTACTTCGATCCCCCGGCGGCCGCTTCGTTCCGTGCTTCGTCGCCGGCTTCGTCGTGAATGGTGGTGAGCTTCAGGATCTCGAGTTCGCGCTTGCCGTTGGGCGTGACGATGGTGGCGATGTCGCCGACGCGCTTGCCAACGATGCCGCGGCCGATGGGCGACGTCGTCGAGATGAGACCCTTGGTGACGTCCGATTCTTCGCTGGTGACGAGGCGGTACTCGATCTCCTCGTCCTTGCTGGTGTCGAAAACCACAACGGTGGACCCGAACCCAGCCTTGTCGCGGGGGATGTTGGCGAGGTTGACGAGCGAGAGCTCGGCCATGCGCTTTTTGAGCTGGCCAAGGCGCGCGTTGACAAACTCCTGGCGCTGCTTGGCCATGTGATACTCGGCGTTCTCAGAGAGGTCGCCCATGGCGACGGCCTTCTTGATCTCCGCCGGAAGTTCGTGCGCAAGCTCATGCTCGAGCTCGGCGATCTGTTTCTGAAGCTGATTTTTGATGTGCTCGGGCATTCGGTGTCCGTAAATGAGCGGGAAGCGCGCTTTGGCTCAGCCGCGAGAGTGACGATCCAGAATCTCCATTATACGCGGGAGTCCGGACAGGACGCGGGTGGGGAGCGCGGGGAGCGAGGGACAGAGGGCGTGCGACAGGTCGCTAGTAGCCGGCAGCTAGCAGCTAGTAGCTGCTTCGACTGAGTCGAGCTCGATGGGTTGTTCTTCGCCGCGGAGCACACGCAGCGCCCCCTCGGCCAGGGCCTCCAGTTCGTCTTCTCCCGGGTAGACGATCAGCGGGGCGATCCAGCCCACGGCCCCGCGCAGGCCATAGATGAGCTTTTCCGAGCGGGCCATTCCGCCGGTGAGAAGGACGGCGTCGACACCGCCGTTGAGAACCGTGGCCATCGCGCCGATCTCCTTGGCAATCTGATAGATCATGGCGTCGAAGATGAGCGCTGAATGGGCGTCGCCAGCGGCGATGCGGCGCTCGACCTCGCAGAGATCTTTGGTGCCCAGGTAGGAATAGATGCCACCCTCGCGGATGAAGGCGTCCCAGATCTGACCTTCCGTGTATTGGCCGCTGAAGCAGAGCTCAACTATGCCAAGAAGCTGCAGGCCGCCGCAGCGCTCGGTTGAAAAGGGGCCTTCCTGGCCGCCCAGGTTGACGTCGATCATGCGGCCGCGTTCGTGGGCCGAGACGGAGATGCCGCTGCCCAGGTGCGCGATGACCAGGCGCAAGTCTTCGTAACGCGTGCACCTCTCGCGCGCATAGCGGTGGGCCACGGCCTTGGTGTTGAGCGCATGGGAGAGCGAGCGCCGGACCACCAGCGCGGAGCCGGAGATGTGCGCCTTGTCGCTGAGCTCGTCCACGCTGACGGGATCGACAACATACGCCGGAATGCCTGCCTCGTCGGCAACGGCTTTGGCAAGATACGCGCCCATGTTCGAGGCGTGCTCGCCGAACGGCGCGCGGCGCAGCTCGTCGAGCATTTCGTCGTCGATGCGGAACACCCCGCTGGGAACCGGACGCAGCAGGCCGCCGCGGCCAACGATGGCGTGGAAGTCCTGAGGCTTGTATCCGGCAGCGCGAAGTTCCTGCTCGATCGCGGCGTGGCGGAAGTCGAGCTGATCAAGAATCGGCTGCCCGCGGAAGGGCTGCAACTCCGCGTCGGAGTGCTGAATGTTGCGGACGAGTTCGGCGTGCTGGTTGACGTAGACAGCGATCTTCGTCGAGGTGGATCCGGGATTGATAGCGAGAACCGTGAACTCAGCGCGCGGCATAGAGAACCCCGAGCGCGATGGAGTTGACCTTATCGTGCGCGCTCTCCACACGCGAGGGAATGAGCAGAGGCACGGCGGCTCCGGCAACCACATGCGCGAACCGCCAGCCGGCGAGGAAGATAACCGACTTGGCCAGCAAGTTGCCGGCTTCGATATTGGGCAAGACCAGAAGGTCGGCGTGGCCGGCAACGGGATGGGTGATGCCTTTAGCGTGCGCAGCCCATTCGAAGAGCGCGTTGTCGAGCGCCAGCGGGCCGTAGACATCGGCTTTCCCAAAGGCGCCGGTGGCGGCCAGTTGAGTGAGCGCGTGGGCTTCCTGCGTTGAAGGCATGGCATCAATGACGACCTCGACCGCGCTCATGATGGCGACCTTCGGCTGGACGATGCCGAGGCAGTGAAGCACGTCGATAGCGGCGAGGATGATTTGGCGCTTCTGATCGAATGTAGGCGCGACGTTGACGCCGCCGTCGCTCAGACCCACCAGGCGCGAGCCGTTGACGTCAGGGAATTCGCAGATGGCGACGTCGCAGAGAAGATGGCCGGTGCGCAGGCCGTTCTGCTTGTCGAGGATGGGGTGGAGAAGCTCGTCGGTGCGCAGATGACCCTTCATGAGGATGTCGACGGCGCCTTCGCGGGTCAGGCGCACCGCCGTCTGCGTGGCGTGGGCCGCGTCGTGTGCGGAAGAAACGAATTCGGCGCGCTCTGCGAGTTCGATAAGGCCGAGGGATTCGGCGTGAACGCGGATGCGGTTCTGGTCGCCGATGAGGAATGGAATGGCGAGCCCCTGCAACATCGCGTCGGATGCGGCGGCGAGTGCGACATCGTCGTCCGCAAGGACAACGCCGACGCGTTTGGGGCCGAGCCCGTGGGCTCTCCGGCGGAGTTCAGCGAAGGTGGTAAGGGCGCTGGTTGCTACAGAAGCCATGGCGGTCATGCGTTCACCCTGCCGAAACATCGCGAGATCGGCCATGGGAGACGGTGCCACAGGAGGAACGGCGCGGGCAGTGCCGGGTGTCACAGGCAGTGAAGCTGCCACCCTCCGGCGTTGAGGAACGATGATGGCTGTGAAGTCGTGCCCCAACGCGAGCCGCTCACGCGGGTCGGAGGGCGCAATCAAAGAGCCAGCCCGAAGGCCGGCTCTCTGGTTTACGCAACCTGTTTCACGCAAAGGGGAAGGAGTGTCTATTGCTGCACAACTACATCCTGCGACAACTTGAAGTGGACCACGGTCTCCGCGGGAATAACCAGATCGCGGTTTCCGGTAAGCCCGGCGGCCGCAGTCCCGGCTCCGGCTCCGGCCAGGCCGCCCCACAGCAGGCCGGCTCCGCCGGTGGCCACGCCGCCAATCAGCATGCCCAGGCCCGAGCCGCCGCCGATGATTGCCGCGGTGCGCTTGCCTTTGCCCTTCTTGCTTTCGGCAAACGCGCGCGTTTCGAGAGGAAGCTCCTGGCCGCCCAGGCGCATCGAGGTCAGCCGCAACTGCAGCACGGAAGCTCCTTTGAAGTGTCCACGCCGGTGAGCCGCAGCCACCACGCCGCCCACGCGCGTGCCCTTGGGAACGATCAGGGTGCCGTACCCGTCGGCTACGGGATTCACAATCTCGCCGGTGAACCGGTCGCCCGGCCGCGCCGTCTTCACGCTGATGGTCTGATCAACGCGGATCGCCAGCGAAGTGCCCGCCGGAATCGTTACCGGCGCGGGCGCCTGCGCCGCCTGCTGAGGCCCACTCGGGGATTGTCCCACGGGTTGTGCCTGGCCCGACGGCTGCCCGGCGGTCGGCTTCTGCTGATCCATCTCATCAGCAAGCTGCTGAGCGGAATCCGCCTGGTTCACCACCGGCGACACCTTCGGCGCCATGGGCGCGGGCTTTGGCTGGCCCGCCGGCGCGGGAGCCGTGGTGGTTGTAATGGTCGGCTGCGTCTGTCCCTGCGCGGGGGGCTGCACCACTGTGGTGGTGCTGGTTCCGTCCTTGTCGACGGAGAACACCTGCTGCGGCTGCCCGCTTGCCGCCGCCTGCTTCTTCGCGTCTTCGAGAGCCTTTTCCTGCTGCGACTTGCAGCCGGCCATGCCCGTCAAAACCAGCAACGCCAGAACGGGTGCAACACTCCAGCGCAAAATCGAACCTGCGTTACGCATATTCCATTCCTCTTTTTTAGGTGAGTCGAAACGACAACCGAAGAGAAGGGTTGCACTTCGATGGCCGAACCGGCGAATCCGATGCTTTGCCTCCGGTTCTGCGCGGCCGAGGCTAACCGCAGGCCGGCAACCCGTCGGCTAAGTTGCTGATTCTCAGTGGCCCGTCTCGGCAAGCCACGATCCTGCGCTGCATCGTCTTCCCGCATTCCCGGACCTCTTGAATCTAAGGCGTGAAAGTGCCAATGCCAATTCCCTGCGCCCGTTCCGCGGTAAATATGCTCCGCACCGCGCAAAAACTACTCGCTCCGCGCATTCTCTTTCCTAACGAATTCACTGCCAGGCCAGTCCTATAGCTGCATCCGTAGATTTCCCCTTATTGAGTTCTGCAGCATGAGTTCCAAAGCCGGTCTCCCTCTGACCCGCCACATCGCCTCGCGACTCGCCATCTGGGGCCTGTCGCTCGCATCGGGGCTCACGGTATTCGGTCTGGCCATCTTCATCCAATGGCTCATCTATGACGACTGGCTCCATGACAGCGGCCCTGTGCGCGTTGTCGGCAGTCTGCTCGCGGGCACACTCATGTTTGCCGTTGCTTTTCGCTGGCAGATTAGCGTCCGCGACCGCCGCCTCGAAATTCTCCACCGTTTCGAGACCATCCGCTGGATGAACGACCGCATTCGCAACTCCCTGCAGGCCATCGAGTGCGTTACTTACCACGCACTACCCGAAGCCACCGACTCGGTCCGCGCCGCCGTCGACACGATCGAGTCCGTCCTCCAGGATGTCCTCGCAGATACCCATGGGTCGACCCCGCACCCGACCGCCCACCAGCGCGAGTCCATCCAGATTCGCTAGTCCACCCGCGGGGTGCCCACGCTCGCGACGCGATTGTCTTGCGATGGAACTCCGTTACCCGCGTCTGCTGCGCAAGCTGCCTCAAGCTTCGCTCCCCTTCGGAGCCTCTGTAAATTTGGCCCGTCCAGCGCAAAATCTACCTCTGGGCGGCCGAGGATCGCCCCGACAGAGATCCCCACGCCGCAACCCATTCAGTAACGCTTCGCAGTTCGGAGGTAACTCAAATCCGAGCCGCATGCTGTTACCAGGCGTGAAACGCGATCTCGATCCATGTGCTTTGTAGTTTATCTTCGCGGAATTGTCGGAATCTCCTTGCTCATCGTGCCTTTTTTCAAGTAGATATGAGCTTGCTCCGCTTAGCTCTGGCTCATGTTCCCGAGGGTCCTTTTTTAAATCCTCGAGAGCCCCCCACTGCTGCGGATCAGTTCTCTGTTCCCCGTGCCCTAGGTCCCTGCCTGAATGTTCAGGCCTTCAACAGTCATTGAGGAGGTTCCGTGAGATTCATAGTTCTCGCCACGACTACCCTGACGCTCGCTGCGGCTATTGCGCCGTGCTTGAGCCAGGCCCAGGAAAGAAATGCAGGGCCAAACGGTACCCCGGTCAAGCTGAAGCAGTTCTATGTTGTGCTCAGCAAGCCACCGATGACGGAAGAAGCGCGGGCAACCCTGCGCGACCAGGCGGCGGCGTCCCAGACCATCGCCCTGTGGAACTACTCCACCGTTGCCCACGACGGCAACACCTACACCGGAACGATGGTGGGGCGCAGTCCTTTCGCGCATGGCCACCGGGTTACAACCATTCCGACTTTTCTGATACCGGTGATCTTCACTTTTCAGGACTCCGGCGATGTGTTCGATCCGACCGTCTACGACGGTTGTGCGCCTGCCAAGGAGAGCGTAATCACTCTCATCCAGAATTCGCCTCTCATCGGCACTCCCAATTTCACCATGAATGGCGTAAACGTGGGCGTCGGCCAGTATGTTGATCAGTTCCAGCGCGCCAGCTTCTGGACCAAGGTCGGCGGCACACCCTACCACACCACCTTTAGCACCACCCCCACTGTTCTTGCAGCGGTTTCGGTTACGGTTCCCAGCGCCCACGGCGTGACGGTCGCCAAGGCGGGCTTCAACGGCTGCCGGGACATTGGCGAATTGGATTTGGATTGGTGGGATACACAGGTGCAGACGGTCATCATGCCGAAACTGGCGGCAAGTGGCGTAGGGCCCGCCAACTTCCCGCAGTTCATCTTCGACAGCGTGGCGGAATACATTGGCGGCAATACCGCTGACTGCTGCGCGCTCGGTTACCACAACGCCTATTCGAATAACGGTGTGTTCCAGACTTACTCGGTGAATGAGTACGACACCTCCGGCGGATTCGGCGGAAACACCAGCACGATGAGTCACGAAATCGCCGAATGGATGGATGACCCCGCAATAAACAACATTGTTCCCGCGTGGGGCGCGGAAGGCCAGGTAACCGCCGGCAACTGCCAGAACAATCTCGAAGTGGGCGACCCGCTCAGTCCCGGCTGGTCCACTCCCACTAACCCCATCCTCGTAACCAACACAACCACCGGCGTACAGTACACCCTCCAGGAACTGGCTTTCTATTCGTGGTTCCTGGATTCGAATCCCTCGCTGGGCGCGGGAGGCAAGTACTCCAATAACGGCACGTTCTCCGGCTATGCCAAGCCTTGTCCGGCAGGAGGCACAAATTGATCGCAGCAAATGTGCTTCCTGAACCCACAAGCGGACCCCTCACCCTCAAAAGGATGGCATCTATGTTGAACGGTAAAGTTCTCAAACAGCTGGGCTCTATAGCCCTGGTCTCGATCGCCGCCGTAGGAGTGGCGCGAGCCGATTCCATGCAGCAGGTCACTTCCAGTTCCTCGCAGGCTGCGAACGACTCGCTGAGCTGGTTGCAAAAAGGTGCGGACGGCACTGTCCTACCCGCTAGCTTCACCGCCACGACCGTCACGTCGAACTCCGTGACCGTCGGCATGGGTGCAGCGAACAGCATCACTTCCGTAGTCTGCTCCGCATCCCCGTGCAGTTGGACTGGCTCGGGATTCAACGCCGGCCATACCCTGCTCTGGACATCGGATGCGGTCAATGGAGGCAGTGGCCCGGTCACGCTTACCTTCGCAACCCATGTGTCGGGAGCCGGAGCACTGATCCAGTCCGATCTGCCCGGCGCATTCACGGGACAGGTTCAGGTCTACAACGGTTCCACGCTGCTTGCCACCTACTCGGTAGCCAGCGACCCGGCGGGCGACCCGGTGTATCTCGGCGCGCGCGATCTGACGGGGCCTAACATCAGCAAGGCCGTGTTCAGCCTCACTGCCTGTCCGTCCCTCTGTACCGACTTCGGCCTGGATACGGTGAACGTAAACGCCGCTGCCGTCCGGTTCCACCATCACTTTGACTCCCACCAGCCTGACATTTGCCGCCACCCCTTGGGCCGACCACCGCGGCCCAGTCGGTTACGGTAAAGAACACCGGCACTACATACCGTCACTCTGACCTCGGAGACCATTACCGGCACCAATGCAACATCGTTCGTCAACTCAGGCACAACCTGCGGAGCTTCGCTGGCGGCGGGCGCCTCGTGTACGGTTTCAGTGGAGTTCCATCCTTCCGGGACCGGCCCCCTGCAGCGCGGCTCTCTCCGTGGCCGATAATGCCGCCGGGTCACCACAGACTGCGAGCTCTCAGCGGCACCGGTGTTACTGCCGGGGCCCGTCGTGTCGCTGTCTACCGCTTCGATCGCCTTCCCGGCCACTGCAGTTGGCTCTACCACTATTGCGCAAGGAGTTACTCTGACAAACACCGGGGGCCGCTCTCGCCATCAGCTCGATCGGGCTCACCGGAGGCAGTCCCTCTTCATTTGTACAGGTCGGCTACTGCGGAACATCGCTCGCTTCTGGTGCTCTCTGCGGACTCTCGTCGCCTTCAGACCGGGTCAGCGGCTGCCCTCTCATCAAGTTCTGACCGTAACTGACAATGCGCCAGGCTCCCCACACAAGGTGACCCGTGACCGGTACAGGAACGGCTGCGCCTCCGCTTGGGTTGAGCTCAACCAGCTCTGACTTTCGCCAACAACCCTCCACGGATCCACTTCGCTTTCGAAGATCGTCACGTTTCCAATACTGGCACTGCCACATTGCTTTGAACCCGATCTCACTCTCCGGCTCCTACCCCGCGGACTTTGTGGAGGTGAGCACCTGTGGCGCAACCATTCCGGTCGCCTCCGCTGTCGCTATGTCTTCGTGGCGTTCCAGCCGGCCGCAGCGGCCGTCTATACCGCCACCGTGAACATCACGACAACAATGCAATAAATCTCGCGCAGGTCCATCACACTCTCAGGAACGGGCAACTGACCTCGGGCTGATGTTCTTCGTTTGGTGAAACAATTCTGGCCGGCGACCTTGACAAGGTTCAGCCGGCCTTTCCTTTTTAGCCGCAAGGTTCCAGAATCTTTGACGCCGACCGGCCCTGCCCGCCATTGCCGCTTTCTTGGCCGCTATCCACTCCGCTCGTCCCGCGAACATCAGCGCCCTGCCTGCGCGTGTCACCATAGAGAGAGCCAGTCATGCCTTTACTCGATCCCATCCCGTCTCCCGTTACCCATGCTGACCGCCATGCCCTGGAGTGGGAGCCTCTGCTCGCTCTCGTCTCCTCGTTTGCCTCGTCGACCGTGGGCCGAGGGGCGATTCTGGACCTGCAGCCATCTACGGACGAGACCTGGATCACTCGACAGCATCAGCTCACCGGCGAGGTTCGCCTCCTTCTCGAAGAGCAGGTGTCGATTCCGCTCGGCGGCCTGTTCGACCCCACGCAATTGGCCGCCAAGGCGCAGATCCCCGAGGCCGCGCTCGAAGCCACCGAACTGCAGTCCATCGCCCGCATCGCCCACGACATCGCCGCCTGGCAGGCGCTTTTGCGCGAGCCCTCGGCGCGCCTGGCCGGCAAGCTCCCCGGCCTCTCCGAGCTCTCCGCCACCCTGACCATCTCCCTCCGCCCGCTGGCCGAAAGCATCGAGCGCAAGATTTTGCCCGACGGCTCGCTGGCCGATGACGCCTCGCCGGAACTCCGCCGCATCCGCCGCGAGCAGGAGCGGCAGCAGCGCGTCATCGAGGAATCGCTGCGCGCCGCGCTGCGCAAGCTCAGTGGCGAAGGCGCGACACAAGATGAGTTGATCACCATCCGCGGCGACCGCTTCGTGATTCCTGTCCGCAGCGAGCTCAAGCGTCGCGTGTCGGGCGTTGTCCACGGGGCCAGCTCGTCGGGGCAGACGGTCTACGTTGAACCGCTCGAAACCATCGAGCAGAACAACGAGCTTGTGCGGCTGCTCGAAGAAGAGCAGGGTGAAATTCATCGGATTTTTGTAGCCCTGACCCGCCATGTTGGAACGTTCTCGACCGCACTGGTTGACGGCGCGCGTGTCCTCGCGCTGGTCGACAGCCTGCAGGCCCGCGCCCGTTTTGCGCGCAATTACGATTGCGTGCCGCCCGCTATCAGTGCCGATCGCCTCCACGTAGAAGACGCCCGTCACCCGCTGCTCGAAAAGCGTCTCCGCGCGCAGGGCGCGAAGCCGAATACCGCTGTTGTCCCGCTGGCGCTTGAACTGACGCGTGAGCACCGCCAGCTCATCATCAGCGGACCCAACACGGGCGGCAAGACGGTGACTCTCAAGACGGTTGCGTTGCTCAGCATGATGGCGCAGGCCGGCATCCCCGTGCCTGCCGCCGCGGCCAGCTTCCCGATCTTCGATGCTTTCCTCGCCGACATCGGCGATGCGCAGTCGATTGAAGAAGCGCTCTCCACCTTTTCCGCGCACATCACCAACCTTGACCGCCTGGCGCGGCTGGCCGACCAGAACTCTCTGGTCATGCTCGACGAACTCGGCTCCGCAACCGACCCCGAGGAGGGCTCGGCCCTTGCTGTCGCTGTGGCGCAGTTCTTTCTGGATGCGGGCGCCTGGTCGCTCATCTCCACGCACCACACCTCGCTCAAGGTTTACGGCGCCAATACCTCGGGAGTGCTCAACGCCGCTGCCGGCGTGGACGAAGTGACGCTTGTGCCGAACTACCAGTTACGGCTAGGCGTTCCCGGGCGCCTCGGCCGGTATCGCAACCGCCGAGCGCCTGGGCCTCAACGCGCGCATCATTGCCGGCGCACGCCAGCGCCTGGGGTCGCAACAAGTGGATATCGCCCGCTTCCTCGACCGCCTCCACAACGAGCTCACCCAGCTTGAGGATGAACGCAAGGCAGCCCGCGAGCAGCAGTACGCCCTGAACCAGGAGCGCTCCAAGCTGCAGCGCGAAGGCGATGTCGAGGTCCGCAACCGTGTCCGCGACCTTGAGAAGAAACTCGACTCCCTCATGAAGGAGTTCGAGTTCCAGATGCGCGAGAACGTAAAGGTGATCGAAGACCGCGCCGCGCAGCAGAAGCTCAGCAAAGAGGCCGAGCGGCGCATCCTGCGCATGCGCCGCGAGTTCCAGGAGAGCTTCAATCAGACCGTCGTGGCCCACCGCACCGGCGCTGACCAGGGAGACGCCAATGCCCAGCCGCACGTGGTCAAGCACATCTCGACCGGCGACCATGTGCGCCTCAAGTCGATGGGCAAGATTGCCGTGATCCAGCGCGAGATCGAGAAGGACGTCTTCGAGGTTGCGCTTGGTCCAATCAAGATGCGGGTCAAACGCGACGACATTGCCGAAGTGGTCAAATCGGCGCCTTCGCAGACCGCCGCCGAACGCGCCGATCCCCTCGCCGCAGCCCGCCGGCAGAAGAACATCCACGTCTCCATCGCCAGCGCCAACACCGACGAAATGCGCATGGAGATCAACCTCATTGGCCGCACGGTGGATGAAGCCACCGACGAGTTGGAGAAGTATCTGGACCGCGCCTTTCTCGCCGGCCTGCCGCGCGTGCGCGTGATTCACGGGCACGGCGCCGGCATCCTCCGCCGCGGCGTCCGCGAATTTCTCAAGAGCCACCCGCATGTCGCCACAATTGCGGAAGCCGCCCAGAATGAAGGCGGCCAGGGCGCTACGGTCGTCGAACTGCGGCAGTAGTTGCGCTCCCGGTTAGCGTGGCGGTCCACTGCGATGGCAGAATGGGACTATACCCAGATTTGCCGGACAAGATGAGAGCAGCACCAAAATTACGAGCAGTTGCCGCCTACCTGATAGCGTTGTGTCTCTGCACCGCCTTTGGACAATCTCCTGCAGCCCCGAGGCACGCGCCAGTGCAGGCGGAGTTCCTGAAGCAGGTGTATGTTCGCAGTCTCACCGCGGGCGCGACGGTGCTGGCAAGGGTCACGGCGGACTGGAGCAGTCCGGGTTGCGTTCTGCGCCGGGGGGCGATCCTCGAGGGGACGGTCGAGGCTCTGCAACCGCACAAGGGTCACGACACTTCAACACTCGCCCTGTCGTTCAATGGAGCGCAATGCGGCGGCAAGGAGATTGGGTCGTTTCCTCTGGTGCTGGTTGCGCTGGCTGATCCCCCCGCGGATTTTGGCGCGGTTCCAGATATGGAGATCAGGGTTCCTCCCAACGTGTTCTCGCGCGGTACGACAATGGGGGAACTGCGCAGTCCGAACCTGGATCTTGCAGGGATCGTACATCACTTTCCGGCCAAGTCCAACGTGCGTCCCGGAGACGTGCTGGGGCTTCGCGGACTCAAACTCGACGTAGGCAAAGGGCCAAAGCGAAGCTCTGTGGTTTCCTCCGCGCGCAGCGATGTGCTTCTGCCCGCAAACACGCAGATGTTGCTGATGCCGGAATCGGAAGCGTTTGTCGCTGCGCCGTCTGCGGCGGCGGATTCCGCACCCCTGCCGCATGCAGGGCAAAATGCCGCACCTGAAGCCGCGATCGCGACTGCGTCCGTGAAGCCGCTTTCTCCGCCTGCGCCTCCGCTAGCTCCGGAGGACACGCTGAGCACGTGCGCGCCGCCGGGATGCCAGGTGGACATGCCCGTGACCGCGGCTGATCTCGAGGGTCGCACGCGGGGTTCGATCGCACTTGACCCGGTAGGCTACATACCGCGGACGCGCAGAACCCTGAAGGATTTCGACGACGATCAGACGCTGGCGTGGCTGGGCGGGGATCAGCTTCTGTTCACGTTCAATTCGCGCGGGTTGGTGCAGCGCGGTCCCGACCGGGTATCGGGGCGCAGGGTGCGCGCGGTGCTGGTACATGCGCCCAGCCGTGCCGTGATCCGCGTGGTTGACTGGGAGATTCGCGACAAGCAACGCTATGTGTGGCAACTGGATCCAACGCACATCCTGGTGCATGTGGGGAACGAGTTACGCGTCTATGGTGCCGGCCTGGAAGTGGCGCGCACCCTGGCGTTGGCCGGCCCGCTGGCCTATCTTCGCCCGTCTCCCAATGGAGAGCTGATCGCGCTCGCCACCATTCGTGAGCGCCACTCTCCTGAGCTGCACGCCAGGCTCCGTGACGACCTTGCCAAGGAGCCTGAAGAAGACATCGACATCGCAGTGGTGGACAAGGATTTCAACGTCATCGCCACCACCAGGACAGTTACGGGATTGATGCCGCCGACGCTTCTGAACGAGGGCCAGGTCAGGATTCTTGCGCATTCGAGCACCGGCTATCGTCTGGCATTGGATACCTGGCAGGCCAAGTCGGCAACGCTGGCGCGGTTTGAGTCCCTGTGCATGCCGCGACTTTCGAGCATCGCACCGGACCTGCTGTTTTTGACTTCGTGCAGTTCGAAAGCCGGCGGCATGGACTATCGCGTGTTGCGCCCGAACGGCAAGCTGATGCTGCGCGGAACCGCGGCCCCACTGCAGTTTGGAATTGAAGTGGCTGGAAACGGCCGCAGGTTCGCGCTGAAATCCGTGATGGCTGCGCGGGACGTTGTGGGCCTGGAGTTTGCAGGTAGCGACCTGGAATCCGAAGAGGTCCGCGTGTATAGCGCCGAGGACGGCAAGCGGCTGACTTCCGTCAAGGTGAGTGAGCCGGTCACCAGCCGTACGAGCTATGCGCTGTCGCCCGATGGATCGCAGCTCGCGGTGCTGTCCGGCTCTGAGATCGAAATCTTCGATGTGCCTGCCGACACTGCGCGGAACGGAGGCAGCCAGGGCAAAGCCGTTGCCGCCAGCCGGGTAACGACGGCTCCATAACGGCGTTTCCGGTTACGGATGAGCGGACTGTGCTGTCGCTGCGCTGGCCTTTGCCTGTGGCCGCTTCAGGACCACATCGACCAGGTCGCCCAACTGATCCGCCGAAAACTGATTGCCTTCCAGATTTGCAGCCAGCTTTCCTTCGCGGTCGATGACCACGGTATGGAACGAGTGCGTCATGAATCCTTCGTCGCTCCAGAAGTTCATACCGAACAACTCCGCTGCGGCGCGCACATCGGCAACGGAACCGGTAAGAAAGTGCCACGCAGCGGGATCGGCCTTCCACGTATCGGCGTAGCCTTCCAGAGCCTTGCCCCGGTCCTGCGCCGGGTCGATCACGATGGTCACCAGGATCAGGTCGCGTCCCGCAACCGCATGAAACCGCCGCTTGATCTGTGCGAGGTTGTTCGACAGCCGGAAACAGTAGTTCGGATTGGGGCAACGCGAATAGCCAAATGTGAGCGCTACGACCTTTCCCTTGAATTGGGTCAGATGGGTGGCGTGCCCGGCCTGGTCAGTGAGAGTGAAGTCCGGAACCGCCTGCCCCACGGGAACGATCCGCGCGGCGGCGACGGGATCGAGCGTGCGATGCAAGATGGTCAGGCGTCCGGCCGTGGTCGGCTCAGACTCAAAGTTGGTCACTCCCACCGGCTGCACGTGGTCGGCATACTCTTCGTCGTTCTGCTGCACCATCGTGAAGCGGATAGTTGTGCCGGGAGTGAGAGTCTTCAGCGTTCCCGGTTCGCGCACCGTGAAAGGCATCACCATGGCGTCCATGTAGCCCGGAATGGCATCGCACGAAACTACGATGATATTTTTCGCGGCATCGATTTTGAGCAGGACGCCCTGGACCGCGTGTTGCTCGGCGGCCCGGGCCTGCGGAAGCAGAAGAGCCGATATGGCTATGGCCAGCGTAATTCTCCGTATCATACCGTTCCTCCTCTTCACTACTGCCTCTCAACTGCCGTCTCTCAAGTGCCGTCTCTCAAGTGCCGCCACCCACTCAGTGGGCGTTCTTCTGCGCCGAGGCGAGTGACGCTGCGGGAGCTTTTCCCCACTGGAACGGGTGCTGTTTCAATTCCGCGTAACTTGTGCCGAATTCCTTGATCTCGAGATGCTGCTTTGGCGTCACGTGGTCAAAGTGCTGACGCGTGCCGCTGACCGGCCACCAGATATCGAGGGTTACATCGCGGGCATGCGGGCCGAGGCCGATGTTCTGCTCCAGCGGATTGCCGCCGAACGAACTGGTCTGCCCCACGGTGCGATAGATCGAGCGCGGCGCGCTGTCGCCGTTGCGCACCGTCACATGGATCTGCGCTCCCCAGGCTTCGCGGTTGGTCTTCACGCCTACCAGCCGCACATTGAGCCAGTCGTTCGAGTTGGCCGGGGTGGCGAAGACGCGCATGTTGTGTTTGTCGCCGGGCACCGCGCCGCCAATCTGGGCCACGATGTCTTCACGGCCTTGGCGGGTCAGATCGGCGAACGCAATGCCGTGTCCCTTGTGCAGTTCTCCGGTGCCGGACGACTCGGTGATGTCGGCAAACGACTTGCCTTCCTTGTTTCTCAGCAGCACATGCGGCAGCAGCGCGGCGTAGGACGGCTGGCCCGCGCCGAGATACATATCCAGGTATCCGTCATTGTCGACGTCGCCGAAGTTCGATCCCATCGTCATGAACACCTTGTCCAGTCCCACTTTGGCCGAGACGTCTTCAAACGTGCCGTCATGCCGGTTGCGATAGAGCTTCAGCGTCTCCTCGTTGTGGGGGATGCCCAGGTATGTCTTCAGCGTCTCGTCCACTGACACCACGTAGCTGTTCACAAACAGGTCGGGCCATCCGTCGTTGTCGTAGTCGAAGAACCAGGTGGCGAAGCTGAAAGCCGGCTCCTGCACGCCGGCGAGCTTCGCCACTTCGGTAAAGGTGTTGTTCCCGTTGTTGTGATAGAGGAAGTTGGCCCCGGCCTGGTTGGAGACATAAAAATCGACAAATCCGTCGTGATCATAGTCGGCCGCGGTCACGCCCTTGCTCATCGCTGTCTGATCGATGCCGGCCGCATGGCTGATGTCCTCGAAGGTGCCGTTGCCCTTGTTGCGGAAGAGCTGGCTCGGCGCGTTTTCGTTGCCGATGAACAGGTCAAGATAGCCGTCGTTGTCGATGTCGGCCCACACCGCCGTCTGGCTGGCGGTCACGGTCGCGCCCAGAGCCGCTCTCGTCCGTTACATCGGTAAATGTTCCGTTGCAGTTGTTTCTCAGCAGCGACTTCCTCTGCGAGAACTCCCATCCGCCGCGGAGCACCAGCAGGTCCATGCAGCCATCGTTGTTGTAGTCGGCCTGCACGATGTTCAGCCCGCCGAGCTGGTCTATCAGGCCGGCCTGTTCCGTCCGGTCGCTGAACGTCCCGTCGCCGTTGTTATGGAAGAAGCGGATGGGATCGCACACGTCCATGCTCGACACCATGACATCCAGAAGGCCGTCGTTGTCGAAGTCCTCCGTGATCACGCCGCCGGCGCCGCGGAAGACATTAAGTCCGGCGGCTGGCGCCACATCCACGAAGCGGCCGATGCTCTCGGTCGAATGAAAGTCCTTCTCTGGAATCAGGAACTGCGCCGGCACCCCCGATGGATACTCGCCCAGCGTCATGTAAGCGAGATTGAGCAGCCACCGCACTTCCAGGTCATTGGGATACTGCTCTAGGTACTTGCTTGAAATACTCGATGGCCTTCTTCGAGTCTTCAGTGTGCTCATAGCTTGCGCCGGGGTGCAGCGGCGGAAAGATGTCCAGATCGCGCGATCCCGAGTAGATACGGTTCTCCATCTCTGACAGGTGCAGGTAGGAAACGCCGAGGCTCTCCACCAGATTCGGCGCATACCCCGGAGCGCCCGTAACAGCCAGCTGGTACGCAGTGTTCCACTCCGCGATCGACTTCTCCATGTCGGCGTTGTAGACGTAGAGCTCAGCCAGCGCGCTGTGTGCCTGCACCTGGTCGGAAGCTCCAAATCGATGGGCGCTCATGGCCTCGGGCGATTTGAGTACCTCACTGAGCGTGCTTTCTGCACTGGAAAGCGATTCGCCGCGCAATCGGCATGTGGCACGCAGGTCACGGCTCCAGTCCGCGGGTTTTGGATGGTCCATGAAAGACGTGTCGGCTTCAATGAAACCTGAGACCTGGGCGCCAATGCGAATCGCGCCGGTGGAGATGAGCAAAGAGATTCGCTTGGGATTCAGATCCTGCAGCGTGGGAGCGGCGGGCAGAACCTTCAGGATGGCGAACCCCGAAGGCAGTTGCACAATGCCGGTGATCTCTCCTGGCGCGCGCCCTTCCACGGCCTCCCGCAGTTCGACGCGAAGCTGGCTGGAAGACAATTTTCCCAGGTAGCCTCCGTCGGTGGCGGTGGCGTCTGTCGACTTTTCTTTCGCCAGGACTGCGAAGTCGCTACCGGCCTTTAACTCGCCAAGCACTTTTTCCGCGTCCGCCGCGGTGGGTAAAACGATGATTCCCAAGTCGAGCTGTCTGTCGGAAACCTCTACCTGCGGCCACGAAATGCAGGGGTTCGACAGAAGAAGCAATGCGCAAATCGCGGCAGCGATCCTCCTGAAGACAGGGATAGCCTTCGAATGCGGGGTCTGCACGTACGAGCCTCCAAAAGGACGGACCGACACCGTGCGGCGGCCGCCGACAACACTAGATCAAAGTAGGGAATTTGGTTGAGCCGGTCTTGCATCCTCTGGCTGAGGTCTGCGTCGCTCCTCAGCAGGAGCGCCAGCTCAACCAAACGGACGAGACGATCGTGTAGCGTCGCCTCATTCCTTAGAGTGCGAGATCGGGCAGGCGGTTAGGGTATTCCCGCGTGCGCGCCATTCCCTTCAGGTGGTTAGACGAAATTGGCGTGGGAATGGCCGCGTTGCCCGAGCGGTGCTGTACCACAAATTGAACTGCTGTCTTCAGCGCGACTGTAAGGGATGTATTTTGAGTGTGCTCAAATAGATGCGCATCAACCCGTTGCGAGTCCGGGCGGCCTCGCTCAGTTTTCCGCTTTGCAACATTTCATTGACAAGTTGGCGGTCCGCGCCTCGTATGATGATGTCACCGCAGTCCCAGGAGATCCCTATGCGCAAATTCATCCTGACTTTGATTCTCGGCCTTGCCGCCGGCCTTTCGACAGCTCAGACCAAAAGCATCTACGACTTCACGATGAAGTCGATCGACGGCGACCCCGTGAACCTGAGCAGCTTCAAGGGCAAAGTCGTGCTGCTGGTCAACGTCGCCAGCAAGTGCGGATTCACGCCGCAGTACACCGCGCTCGAGTCCGTCTATGAGAAGTACAAGGACCGCGGCTTCGTGATCGTCGGCGTACCCGCCAATAACTTCATGCAGCAGGAGCCCGGTACTAACGAAGAGATCAAGACCTTCTGCTCGCGCAAGTACAACGTGACGTTCCCCATGATGTCGAAGGTTTCAGTGAAGGGCGACGACAAGACGCCACTCTACCAGTACCTGACCGATCCGGCACAAAACACCAAGTTCAGCGGCGACATCAAGTGGAACTTCACCAAGTTCCTCGTCGATCGCAATGGCAACATCGTGGCTCGCTTCGAACCGGCCACCACACCTGATGCTCCCGAAGTCCAGTCCGCTATTGAATCCGCCCTCAAGTAAATTGAAGGGCCGCGCCTGAAGCCGGGTGCCCCCGGTCCCTCGCATATGGGAACCGGGGAGGGCTGCGAACTACATCGATGAGCTCATCTCGTGGCACGCGGGAGCAGCGGCCTGTTGCGCCGTCTGCCTCGACTCGCCGCCCAGGCTGGCCATCGGACTCTTCAACTCCTTCAGCAACTTCACCAGCCGCGCCAGTCCCTGCTCGCGCGCGGTCTTGTTGGCGGGATTCGTATTGCCGGGATCCTCGCCCGCGCGCATGAAGCCGTGGCCCGCGCCGTCATACGTCACGGGATCGTAGGACTTGCCGGCCTTTTTCATGGCATCGGTCGTGCCAGGAACCGTCGCACCCACGCGCGCATCGTTGCCCGCATAAAATCCATAGACTGGCGCCGTGATGGTCGAAACATCCGTAGGACTGGTTCCGTAAAACACAAACGCTGCGCTGAGATCCTTGCGGTGCGCGGCAAATGCGAACGATTTCGATCCGCCCCAGCAGAAGCCCGCCACTGCGATCTTTCCGTTTGCCGCCGGCAGCTTCCTGCCGTAGTCCGCAGCCGCGTCAAGATCGGCAAGCACGCCATCAGGATTGAGTCCTGACACGGCCTTCACCGTATCGTCCTGCGAAGCAAAAGCGCTCGACCCGCCGCCGTTCGGCCCCGCGCCGCTCAGTAGATCCGGCGCGATTACGATGAACCCTTCGCCGGCCAACTCGTCGGCCATCTCCTTGGCCCAGTCGCTCAGCCCGAAGATTTCGTGAATCAGAACGACGACCGAGGCCTTTCCCTTCACCTCGGGATAGACCACCAGCGCCTGCAGGCTGCGGTCGCCGTGCTTGAGAGTGACGTATTCGCGATGCCGCGGCGACGCCTCCAGGCGGGACTTCGCCCAGTCCTGAGCGTGCGAGCAAGTGGCTGCAACGGTGAATGCAAAGGCTGCGATCAGCAGGCGTGTGCGGGGAAGCAGAGATCTCATGCGCAGCAGTCTATCGCTCTGGCGATACGCCCTACAATCATGTTTTCTCCGGCGACTCTTCCGCCCGCCGCAGGTGCACGCGGCCCCAGCCGCAGATGACCTCCAGAACCGGCAGCAGCGTCTTGCCATACTCCGAGATGGCGTAGCGCACCGTCCGGCGCTCCTGATGCCGCGTGACAATGCCGTCGCGCGTCAGATCCTGCAGATGCCGGATCAGCATCCGCTCCGTGATCTGCGGGATGCTGTGGCGCAGTTCGCTGGTCCGCATCGGCCGCTCCGACAGGCGCCACAAGATCGTACCCTTCCATCGCCCATCCACCACCGAAAGCATCGCGTCAATCGGGCAGGGAGAAATCTCCTTTTTCGATACCGGCATACGCGTCTCCCTTGTTCGCGGGATTCGGCGCTGACAACTTTGTCAGTGCGACTTTCAGAGTCAATAGATGCCGGCCCGGCGTCTCAGGTGCAGGAGTAGAACATGGAGACATTAAATCTTGTAACCACCATCTTCATCGGGCTTCTCATCGGGACAGAGTTCGCGGTTTCGGCCTTCATCAATCCGGTGCTTGCTCAGCTTGGCGACAAAGCCGCAGCGCACGCCACACGCCTGTTCGCAAAGAAGCTGGGCGCATTCATGCCGTTCTGGTATGGACTGGTCTTTCTGCTTCTGGCCGCACAGGGCGTGGCCGCGCGGCATCAGGCCGGTTTTGCGTGGATCGTCGCTGCGGTCGCGCTCTGGGCCGCGGTCATCGCTTTCAGCATCCTCGTGCTGGTGCCCATCAACAACCGCATCGTCGCCATGAGCGCCGAGACGTTCGAGGCCTCGCTTCGCACCCAGCACGCGCGCTGGGACACGCTGCATCGCGGGCGCGTCGCCATCCTGCTTGGCGCCATGGTCTGCCTGCTCATCGGAATCCGAATCTAGGCGTTGCATCCGATCCCCGCGGGCTGGCAACAGTCATCTTAAGAAGCCGGGCCGGACGAGCCCGATGTGTGCGTGCGCGCGCCGCCCGGGAAGAGATCGTTGAGAAGCTGTTCGACCGCATGGTTGAAGCTGAACTCGCCGTGATCATGGATGTATTGGCGCGCGGCGACATCAATAGGGAAGGCCACGCTCCTGGAAGAGACCGTGGCGCGCACACTGCCGTGCTCGTGCTCGGGCGGCTTCTCTGGATGCGGGAAGCGATCGGAGAGCAGGATGCCCTTCTGCGCCGCAGCGTGGATCGCTTGAAAATCTTCGGTTCTGCTGGCAAGCCCCCAGAGAAGATTGATCGCCTCCAGGGCACGGGCTCCATTGGCTACTTTTCCATCCGGACCGACGGCGTAAACCGCGGGGACCGTCCAGATGTTCTGTATTCCCCGGGCCCACGAGAGCTGCGCGGTGACATATTGGGCATCGCGCAGGTAATGGATGTCGGCCGCGGCAAGGGACGTGTCTCGCGGCGCACCGATCCTCTCGACGAAATCATTCCAGGCATCCGCGATTTGCGGTTCCGGGATCAGCGCGCCCGGGTCGGCGGCAGATTCGTATTCGGCGCGGGCAATTTGATTGCGGATATGCCGCGTAGCCCACTTGGGTGGAAGCTCATGGGAGAATTCGCCGGCGATCAAATCGACGAGTTTGTGGGCGTCGTCCGGAGCCTGGATGTGGCCGGCTAGCTCGTTGATTCGGATAGCGCTCTGGCGCATGCGCTGTTGCATCTCGCTGGCTTGCCGCAGGGCCTCGGGGCCGGGCATGTGTGCGGCGGGCGAGAGCGGCTTCTGATCCTGGGCGCAGAGAAGGGCCACGGGCAGAAGGGCCACCGCGAAGAGCGCCAGCTTGCGGTCCATGGCCAGCAGTTTACGGCCCGCCGACGCGCATCACAAGTAATTCCTTCGCAAAAAAAAGGCCCCGGAGGACTTCCCTCCGAGGCTTCGCTCAGCTTTGAGCCTGTGTGCCGCGCAAGCGGCAGTTGGCCGCACCGCAGGTGCCTTAGGCCAGCAGTTCGCGGCCCATGGGCTCGAAGTGCAACTGGTTCGAGCGGCGATCGACGTCGATGCGGACGTGCGAGCCGTGGAGCACTTCGCCGTCGAGGATCTTCATCGCCAGCGGGTCCTGCACCATGCGTTGCAGAGCCCGTTTCAGCGGCCGCGCGCCGTACACCGGATCCCAGCCCTGCGCCAGGATCAGTTGCCGCGCCGGCGGCGTCAGTTCGAGCGAAATCTGCCGGTCTTCGAGCAGCTTCTGCAGCTCCGTGATGCGCAGGTCGAGGATCAGGTCCATCTGCGCGTGACCCAGCGGACGGAAGATCACCATGTCGTCCACACGGTTGAGGAACTCCGGCCGGAAGTGCTCGCGGAGCACGCGCATCACGCTCTCGCGCGCCATGTCGAAGTCGTGCTCGGTCTTCAAGGCCTCTCCCGTCAGCAGCGCCGCGCCCAGGTTCGATGTCATGATCAGCACGGTGTTCTTGAAGTCGACGGTGCGCCCTTTCGAGTCGGTCAGGCGGCCGTCGTCCATCACCTGCAGCAGGACGTTGAACACATCCGGGTGCGCCTTCTCGATTTCGTCGAACAGAATGACGGAGTATGGCCGCCGGCGCACAGCTTCAGTCAACTGGCCGCCCTCGTCGTAGCCAACGTATCCCGGAGGCGCGCCGATCAGCCGCGCCACGGCGTGCTTCTCCATGTACTCGCTCATGTCGATGCGGATCATGGACTGCTCATCGTCGAACAGGAATTCCGCGAGCGCGCGTGCCGTCTCCGTCTTGCCGACGCCCGTGGGCCCCAGGAAGATGAACGAGCCGATGGGCCGCCTGGGATCGCTCAACCCCGCGCGCGAACGGCGAATCGCGTTCGCGACCACGGTCAGCGCCGGGTCCTGCCCAACCACGCGCTCCCTGCAGCCGCTCTTCCATGTGGACGAGCTTCTTGACTTCGCCTTCGAGCATGCGCGTGACCGGGATGCCGGTCCACTTGCTCACAATGCCGGCGATGTCTTCTTCGTCGACTTCTTCCTTGAGCATGCGCTGGGTTTCGCCGGCGTTCACGCTGTCCTGGGTGGCGTTCAACTGCGCCAGCTCGCGCTCCAGCTTCGGCAACTCGCCATACTGGATCTGCGCGGCGCGGTCGAGCTGTCCGCGACGGGTGTTCTCCTCGGCCTCGAACTTCAGGGCTTCGATCTGCTTCTTCAGGTCGCTGATGCGTGTAATCGCGTCGCGCTCCTGCGTCCAGCGGGCGCGCAACGCCGTGATCTGTTCCTGCAGCGCGGCGAGTTCGCGCTCCACTTCCTCGCGCCGCTCCAGGCTGTTCGGATCGGTTTCGCGCTTCAACGCCGCGCGCTCGATTTCAAGCGAAGTCGCCTGCCGCTCGAGCTGATCGATCTCCGTTGGCACGCTGCCGATCTGGATGGCGAGCGATGCCGCGGCTTCGTCCACCAGGTCGATGGCCTTGTCAGGCAGAAAGCGGTCCGAGATGTAGCGGTGCGACAGCGTGGCCGCGGCCACAATCGCCGAGTCCTTGATGCGCACCTTGTGATGCGCCTCGTAGCGCTCCTTCAGCCCGCGCAGAATCGCGATAGTGTCTTCCACATTCGGCTCGCCGACGAACACAATCTGAAAGCGCCGCTCGAGAGCTGCGTCCTTCTCGATGTACTTGCGGTATTCATTCAGCGTGGTTGCGCCGATGGCCCGCAGTTCGCCCCGCGCCAGAGGCGGCTTGAGCATGTTGCTCGCGTCGATGGCGCCTTCTGCCGCGCCCGCCCCCACCAGCGTGTGAAGCTCGTCGATGAACAGGATGACCTGCCCGTTCGACTCATCGATCTCATGCAGCACGGCCTTCAGGCGGTCTTCAAACTCGCCGCGATACTTGGCGCCGGCCAGCATGGAGCCGAGATCGAGTGAGATGACGCGCTTGTCCTTGAGGATCTCCGGCACGTCGCCCGAGGCGATGCGCCGCGCGAGACCTTCGACGATGGCTGTTTTTCCAACGCCGGGCTCGCCGATCAGGACGGGATTGTTCTTGGTGCGGCGGCTCAGCACCTGGATCACGCGGCGAATCTCCTCGTCGCGGCCGATGACGGGGTCAAGCTTGCCGCGGCGCGCCAGTTCGGTCAGGTCCTTGGCGTATTTTTCGAGCGCCTGGAACTTGTTCTCGGGATTCTGATCCGTCACGCGCTGCGATCCGCGCACCGCGGTCAACGCCTTGAGAATAGCGTCATGCGTGGCGCCGAGGGCCACCAGCGCCTGCGCCGCGGGTTCGCCCTTCTGCCGAGACACGCCCAGCAGCAGGTGTTCGGTCGAAAGGTACTCGTCCTTGAAGTTTTCGGCTTCCTTGAAGGCCTGATCCATCGCCTTGTTCAGGGCCGGGCTGATGCCGGGCTGCGCGGCGGCGCCCGACACCCGAGGCAGCTTCTCCTCAATGGTGTGCAGGTCGCTCTCCAGCCGTTCGATGGGGACACCGATCTTGCCCAGCACCGCGGGGATCACGCCTTCGCGGTCTTCGACCAGCGCCAGCATCAGGTGCACCGGTTGCATCTCCGGATTGCCCAGCTCAGCGGCACTCTGCTGCGCCCGCTGCACCGCCTCCTGCGATTTGACCGTCAGTTTGTCCCAACGAATGGCCATAGTTCAGCTCCTGGCTTCTAGCTGCTAGCTCCTAGCTTGTTCCTGCTGGAGCGAGAAGTGAAGCGTTTGTCCTAAAAGATTGTTGTTTCCTGTCCCGCGTAGCACAACAAAAGCGCCGGAGACCCGTTCAGAGTGCGTCCGGCGCTCACTTCGATTGCGACCGCCCGGTCTGCCACTACTAGCAGCTAGAAGCTAGCGGCTAGAAGCTGCTTCCTTACCGTGCGCCGACCAGCTCGGGCTCTTCGGCCTTCTGGCCGCCGCCCACGTTCACCTTGATCTGCTTGGGCTGGGCTTCGGGCTTCTTCATCAGCTCGAGCTTGAGCACGCCCGCATTATAGGTCGCGCCGATGTGCTCGGAGTCGACCGTGGAAGGCAGCGTGAACGAGCGGTAGAAGCTCCCGTAGCGGCGCTCAATGCGATGGAAGTTCTCTTCCTTCTCTTCCTTTTCGAACTTGCGCTCGCCCTTGACGGTCAGCGTGTTGTTTTCCACGCGAATGTCCAGGTCCTTCTCTTCGATGCCCGGAACCTCGAGCTTGAGGACCACCTTTTTGCTGTCCTCATAGACATCGACTGCCGGCACAAAGCTGGCAGTCGTCAGGGGGTTGTCGCTCTCATTCATATCGCGGAACAGCGAATTCATGCGGTTCTGCAGAGCGACGACTTCACGGAACGGGTCCCAACGATTGATTGCCATATTTGTTTCCTCCAGATGCTTTGAGATTTCGATTTGGTCTGAGCGCGCCGCTGTTCTGGGACATGCTCAGGGCCGTCACAACATTTGATGGAAACTATAGCACACAAGATGCATAAAATATGAGCCCGATAGACTCACCGTTAGAGAGTGACTGTATTCTCCGCATTTTCATTAACTTGAAGCGGGAGTACAGCCTTCCGTCAGGCCCTCAGGCCGCTTTCGGCAGCCCAAACGCAGCGAAACAGAGTTCTATCGTGCGTGAACGGGAGCTCTGGCAGAGTAGAGAATTGCGCGCGAGAAGAGAAGCCTGCCACCTCAGAGTTTCGCCAGCTTCGCCTCCAGCTCCGGCACATAACTCACCTGCGCATCCGGCTCCAGCTTCTTCGCCTCGTTCATCGCCGCGGTCCACGCGACGCGCGCCTCATCCTTCATATCCATCGCAGCCGCCACGTCGCCCAGCACCCGCTGCGCCATGATCTCCGTCGGATCGATCGCCACTGCTTCTCTCGCCAACGGCAGTGCGGCTGCGGCGTTGCCCTTCCACAGCGACTGCAGAGCGATAAACGCCCGGCTCTGCGCCGCTGCCTGCCGCATGTCGAACGTGCCGCGATAGACAAACACGCTGTCGTCGATGACCTCCGCCGCCTGCATGCCCTGAAAACTGCGGAACGGATTCATGCGCTGGCTGGGCCACTCACAGCCGCTCAGATCGCCCGCGCTGATCAGCACATTCCCGGTAATCGTCTGCGGAACCACATCCGCGCCGCCCAGCCAGAACGAGTCGAGATTCGGCAGATGCTTGCACTGAATGCCATACATCGCCGGATCGATCTCGGGCCACGCGAAGTACGCAAACCAGCACTCCTCGCCGGGATGCCGGTCCTGCCACTTCTTCACGGAGATGAGCTGCTGCGCCCAGTCCGCACTCGCGTCGCTCAGCAGGTTATGCACGTTCTTCGGCCCGCCCCACGCCTCGTTCGCGTAGGGAATGTAGTTCGGAAACGTCTTCACCGACGAGATCACGTGCAGCGCGATGAGCAGGCCGCAGGCCCACATCCACCAGCGGCGGTTTCCGGCCGTCATCGCGATCACGCCGCCGCCGCACAGAATCGCAGCAAGCGTGTACAGCGGCAGAATGTGCCGCGAGCCGATGTTCATTCCGGCGGCCATGGCCACGCCCAGGTAGACGATCCACGGAATAAAGAGAAACGCCAACTCGCGCGCTTTGCGCAGCCGGCCGCTGGCAATCGCAAAAATCGAAACCAGAACCAGCGCCAGCATTCCCAGCGTCGTCTTGATCAGGATGACGACAGGGAAGTACCACCACACACCGTGCGCAAGCTGCTTGCCCAGAATGAAGGTGGGGTAGGACTGCGCCATCAGCTTCACGTCCGCCAGGCCGATGAGGTACGACTGCGGCAACAGGTGGAGCTTGTCGAACCCGTTCAGCACAGCCTGGTCGAAGTGGCTCAGGTCGTGCGCGTATTCCGCCACAGTCGGGAAGTTCAACCCCGGCGGCCGCGCGGCATAGCGGAAGCCATAAAACGCCCACAGCACCGCCACGCCGATGACAACGATGGCCGCAAACGCGCCGCACAGCCGCAGGGCAACGCGCTTGCGTGTCTCCCTTGGCGCGGCCGCAATCTCCCAGACGATCAGCAGCACCAGCATGGGCGCGATCAGGATCCCCGAGTGCTTTGTGGCCAGCAGAAACCCAGTAACCAAGCCCGCCAGCGCCAGCCGGCTCAGGCTAGGCTGCTTCACGTAGCGATAAAACGCATAGATGCTGGCGAGGAAGAACAGCGACACGCCGACATCCGTCGTCACCAGCGCCGAGTGGCCCAGTATGTTGGGGTCGAACACCACGAGCAGCAGCGCGATCAAAGCGGCGCCGGTGCCGAACCACTCGCGCGCCGCGAAAAACACCACCAGCGACAGTGCGATGGCCAGCAGCCCTGCCGCCAGCCGCATGCGAAAGATCAGCCACTGGCTGCCGCCGTCGTTGCGCATCAGCCAATCGCGCCCGTCCATGTAGGCCTCTGTCTTGAAGTAGCGGCCCTCTAGCTTGGGTACCCAGAGATCTTTGCCAAGAAGAGGAACGGTCGCCAGCAGCTTCACCAGTGGCGGATGTTCCGGATTCAGGCCGTAGTCGCCCGTCTTCCACATCATGTAGCCGGCGAACATGTGGTTGTCTTCATCAAAGGTCAGGGATTCGCGGTGCACCGCCAGGACTACCTGGCAGATCTGCACGGTAAGCAGGACCGTTACCGCCGCCCAAACCCAGGGCTTCCTGTTCGTCACGTTTTGACTCCCGCTACAGCTTCACTTGAGATTTGAAGGTCTGCGGCATTGTAAATGTCCTTGCCATAGCTCCGTTTCGATCCGGTTTCAGTTCCGGACGCGACCTCCAATGCGACGGAGACTGAGGCTTTCCGGGCGGTTGCCATAGGCGTAGTTTGGGCTCATGGCAATCATGAGTGTGGACCTGGCGTTTCGCAGCTGGGCGGACCTGGGGCTGGTGGTGCTGGACCGGAGCGGAGATGCGCCGGTGGAGTGCGAGGTCCTGAGCTGGGATGATGGCGGCAACGGCCCGGGACCGGTCGAGGCGGACATTCTCGCGGGGCGGCTGAATCACTTCTGCAACGTACGCGGCATCCGGGTGCTGATGCTCGATGGGCCGCAGGCGTGGAAGTCGCGGAGCAACGGCCTGGCGCATGCGCGGACCAGCGAGCGCCTGCTGAACACCGCAGCCAAAACCGGTCTGCCGGGAATGGTCAAGCCGATCACCTGTCGCGGCTTCGCCGAGTTCTGCGTGGATGTGTACGACGCGCTGTGCCGCCGCGGGTGGCGGCGGCTGGATACGACGGCCGCGCCGGGCGACGGTCAGGAGCGGGTGCTGGTCGAGAGCTATCCCTGTGCGGCTTGGAAAGCGCTGGGGCTGAAGCCGCTGGCGTCAAAGCGGCGGGCGCGCGTGAGCCACCTGGCCGAGGCGTTCGCGGCTCTGAACGCCCTCGTTCCGCTGAAGGTGAACCGGCCGCCGAATCACGACCAGTTGCAGGCGATTGTGGGCGGGCTGCCGGGGCTGGCCCTGGAGGCGCGGAACTATGACGGCGCACGGATTGTGGGCACTCCGCCGCGGCGGGAAGACGGCCAGTGGCGCGAGGGGTTTATCGTGCTGCCGGTGAAGCCAAAGGCCGCGCCGGGTTTGAGGTGGATAAGCTAGGTCTTCGTGGTCGGGTGATCAGGTGATCAAGTGATGGTCCGGACCTCGGTTCTCGACCACCTGACCACTCCCACAGCGCGTCTATTTGCCTTCAGTCACGCCGAAGGCCTTGTTAATGAATTCGATCACGCGCTGCCGTGCGTCGTAACCGTGCCACGGTTCAGGGACCGGCCGTCCGAACATGGCCCCTGCCAGCGGGCCGTGGTTGTCGCGCGGATAGGTGACGAGCTCGACGGGGACGCCTTCCTGCCGCAGCGCGCGATACATCTCCTGGGCCTGGCCGACGGGGTCGGTGGTGTCGGCTTCGCCCTGCAGCAGCAGGAACGGCGTCTTGGCCCGCGCCGCGCCCGAAAGCGGGCTCTGTTTCCAGGCGTCTTCCATGTGCTCCCAGGGCTTGCCGAAGTACCAGCGGTCGTACCAGGAACCGCCTTCGGTGCCGTACTCGCTGAACTGGTCGATGACCGGCGCGCCGGAGATGATGGCCTTGAAGCGGTCGGTCTTGCCTTCGACGAATCCGGCCATTTCGCCGCCGTAGCTGTAGCCCATTAGCGCCATCTTGCCGGAGTCGAGCGGGTAGTGCGCCAGCGCGTAGTCCACGCCGGCCATCACGTCCTCGTAGTCGCCGCCGCCAAGGTCGTTCTTGTTGGCCGCGCCAAACTTCACGCCGTAGTTGGAGGAGCCGCGCGGATTGGGGCGCAGCACGGCCCAGCCGTGGCCGACCAGGAAGTCGGCGAAGGCGTCGTGACGGTTTTCGAACGCGCCAAAGGGGCCGCCGTGCACATCGACAATGAGCGGAACCTTGCCCGACTTCGCCTGCGGCGGCAGGTAGAGAAGGCCCTCGACGGTGAAAGGCCCGCTCTTCCACTGCACCACTTCCGGCTCGACGGAGCGCAGACCGGCGGGGGCGAGATCGGGAATGGGAAGCGCGGTGCAGGCGTCGCCGAGTTTGGCGGCGGTGCAGAGCTTCTCAGGCTGGCCGCCGGATTCGGCCAGCCACACCCAGGCGGTCTGCTTGCGGTTGGTATTGAGTCCGGTGACGACGGGAGCGCCGAGGTCGATGGGCTGCGGCTGCTTGCTGCCGTCGAGGGCAAGCCGAACCGGGGTGCTGCGCGTGCCGATCCCGGCCATCGCGATCAGCGAGCCTTCCGGCGTGACGTAGAGGGCCTGGGCGTTGAGCTGGCCCATGAAGCCGGCGGAAAGGCGGATCACCTTGGCGCCGGAGGACTGCTTTGGCAGGGCGAAGAGCTCGTCGTAGCCTGGAGGCGCATCTTCGGGAGTCAGCGCGGCGAACACGAGGGTATTGGCGTCTGGCGAGAAGTCGGCGCGGCCCACCGTCGGCGGAATGGCGTCGAGCTTCTGCGGCTTGTCGGGGCTGGCGGCGTCGACCAGAAACGCCTGGGTTGCGGGACCCAAGTCTTCAAGATCGTTGGGGGGCTCGGTGATGACGAGCATGCGGTTGTCGACGGGCGACCAGGTTGCGCTGCGGACGTCAGGCGCGACACCGGCCACCTTCAGCTCGCCGTCGATCTGGCCGTTGGCCTTGAGCGCGGCCAGATAGAGGCGCGTGCCGTGCTGATCGTGATTGACCCATTCGGCGTCGGCCTTCGCGTCTTTCTGCTTCTTCTCGCCGGGCGTTTCGGGATCGCGCGCCCAGACGGCGAGCATCTTGCCGTCGGCGGAAAGCGCATAGCCGTTGACGTCGATAGCAAGCGGCTCATCCTTTTTCTCTTCGGGCTTCTTGTCGTCCGATTTCTTAGCGGCGTCTTTCTTCTCGTCTTTCTTGTCGGCGCCGGGCGGCGGGATGGCGTTCTTCGCCTTCGACTCGTCGACCGCGGGGATGACCTTCAGGTCGTAGGGCATGGCTTCGCCGCCGCGCAGGTCGAGACGGAAGAGCTGTGTACGGTCGTTGCGGCGGGCGAGGAAGAAGATGGCGGAGCCGTCGGGCGCCCACTGCGGCGCGCGTTCGCCTCGTTTGTCTGCGGGCGGGGAGACCGTGAGCTGGCGGAGCGAGTCCTTGTCGCCGCTGCTCGAGACAATCCAGATGTGCGACTTGGCGCCGTCGGCGGTTGAGTCGGTGACGACGAAGAGGACCTGCCTGCCGTCGGGTGAGAGCTGTGCGCCGCCGATACCCTTGAGGTGGCGAAGGTCTTCGCTCGAGGGGAAGCGCGGCTCCGCGGGCTTGGCGTCATCGGCCGCGTGGAGGAGAGGAACAACAGTCAACACGGCGCACAAAGAGAGCGATGTGGGGAAGAACCGGCTGAAGAGCATGGCCCAAGAATACATCGGCGGTTCATAACGTCCGCATCAGAAATCCGAACGGCCACAGGATAAAATCTTCGCAATCGGCACCCATCGATGAAGAAGGCAGCCCAACCAACTCTGCATGATCGCTGAGGACTTCAAAACCTATTACGCACAATTGACTGACGGCGAGCTGGCGAAGATCGTTTCTTCGCGCAGAACCCTGGTGCCCGAGGCTCGGGTCTGTCTGGATGAGGAGATTGCGCGACGCGGGTTCACGCCCGAAGACCTGAAGCGGTTTCGCAACGCCCGACACGATTACCGTCGTGAGCAAAGCCCGCTGCAGCGGATGATCCAGCGATCGAAGGTGCTGGCCCGGGTGAACGAACTCCGCAAGATGCCGAGGCTGGGGTGGCGACGCATTCTGGGAGGCATGGCCTGCACCTTTGTAATGGCCGCTATTTTTGACTACTTTGGTGTGCTCGACCTCACGCTCCCCGTCTGCAACAGCGCTATTGTGCTGTTCTTTATCCTGCGCTCCCACTGGGATTTAAAGCGCAGGCCGTGGTTCTGGGGCGTCGTTGCGGTATGGATCGCGATGCATGTCTGGATCATCGTGCGGGTTCATTGGCCGAGCCGATGGGTCCCCGCGAGGGTATGGAGCGGCTACGCCACCATCGACCTGATCGTCATTTTCGTGGTGATAGCCCTGATCGAAAAGCTGCTCCACGAAGGGCGGTTCGCGAAGACCGGGCGACGGGCGCAGGCTTAGATTTCCGGCAGCAGCGTCTTCTCCATCAGGATGGGGCCGCCGTGTTCGGCGATGCTTGCGAAGATGCGGCGTCCATTGAATTCGTGATCGGCGTAGGCGATCATGCCGCGGTCTTCGAATCCGAGCTTGCGGAAGACGTGTTGCGAGGCTCTGCCGGTGCACTCAGCGGAGGCCAGCCGGTAGCCTTTGCTTGCGCCGTTGGCGAGACATGCGGCGACGAGCTGCTGCCCGACTCCCATGCCCTGGGCGCGATCGGTGACGCCCAGCAGAAACAGGTGAAGCATCTCGCCGCGTGGGGATGGTGCGCCGCCGCAGGTTTCAATCAAACGGCCCAGGATGCCGGCGACTATGGCGAACTTCTCGCCGAGTCTGTCGAGTTCAGCGTCCGAGTTGGAAGCGCCGTCCTCGGCAAGCAGCGCCCCGACCATCTCGCCGGTATCGGAGCGGCGGGCGACCACGGTCAGCGCCTGCGTTTCGATGGCGTGCAACTGGAGGCGGACGAAGGCGGCAAACTCCGCGGCGATGATTCCAACCGCGAGGGCGATGGGCTCACGGCTCGAAAAGGCGTGCGCCAGAAGCTCCGCCACTTCTTCCGTGTCAGCGGGAGAGAAGACGGTATATGCGATCGCGGGAGCTTGCGGGGAAGCGTGCATGCGCGAGGTAGCCGGCAAACGCATTCTACGTCAGAGGGATTGCCAGGCAATGCAAAAAGCCGCCCGAAGGCGGCTTTTTGCGAGAGGGCCAAGACCGGCTTATTGCGCGGCCGGTGCGGTGGGCTGCTGCGGGGGCGCGGGCGGCTTGGGCTTGGGCTGCTGCTGCTCCTGCTTCTTGCTCGGCGCCAGAATGGCGTGCAGGATTGTGCCTTCCATGCGGGGCATGAATTCGACCACGCCGGCTTCGCCGATGTCCTGGATGAGGCGGTTGATGATGGCGTAGCCGAGCTCGCGGTGGGCCATCTGGCGGCCGCGGAAGCGAAGGCTGGCCTTCACCTTGTCGCCTTCAGGAGGAAGCGGACGGCCTGGTTCTTCTTGGTCTGGTAGTCATGCTCGTCGACGGTGACGGAGAACTTGACTTCCTTGATGACGATGACCTTCTGCTTTTTGCGGGCGGCGCGTTCGCTCTTTTCCTTCTCGTAGAGGAAGCGGCCGTAGTCCTGGATGCGGCAGACGGGCGGGACAGCATTTGGAGAGACTTCCACCAGGTCCAGGCCGCGCTCACGGGCAATACGCAACGCCTCGAAGGGAGGCAGGATGCCGAGTTGCTCGCCGTTTTCGTCGATTACGCGGACTTCGCGCGCGCGGATACGGTCATTGATACGAATAAAGGACTTGGCTGCTCGTTTGTCGAAAGCGATGGTACTCCTCCAAAAGGGTCCGCGCGGCGGTGCTGCCGGGGTGGTCCCGGTAGCCGCAGTCTTGCGGAACGCACCCTGAGTATAGCATTGGTTCGGTTGTGTTTGCGCCCCGGTGGCCGCGGGGCGCAGCAGAGGAAGCGGAAAGTCAGGCAGGCAGGCGGTTCGAGTCCGGGTGATGGAGTGACGCCGTGCGGACGGAGCGCTTGCCGATGAAGACTTCGTCGACGACAAGGCGCGCATTTCCATCGAGGTCGAGGAATCCCACGCGGCTCTGCTCGCACAGGTCGCGGTCCTGGGCCGACAGATGCGTGGTAATCAGGACGGGAGTGGCGCCGCAGCGCTTGCTGTCGGCGCTGGTGCGCAGTTTCTCAAGGGCTTTTCTCACGCCGTCGGGTTCGCCATCGGCGACGCTGCAGACCAGCTTGTGGTTGCGCCCGAACACATCGATGTCGGCCAGGATGTCAGTCTTGCGGTGAGCGGGCTGAAATTTGATGTCGCGGGTCTTGATAGAAGAGACCGAGTGCAGCAGAGCGTCAAGGGCCTCAGCCGCCCTGGACTCCATTTCGTTTGGTATGCGCGTCGACTTCATGGTCATCTCCTTGGGACAGTTGGCCCAGAGCAACCCGGCTGTTTGGGGGAGGCTGCTCTTGCCGTGGTCTGGTGGTGCTGTGAACTTGCTCGAGCTTTCGGGCTGTGGCGGACCGGCCTTTTTGATCGCTTCAGGCCACCGAGATCAACCGATCGGGCCGCCGAGGCGAGGCCGAGATCGATTGCAGGGTGAAGCTATCCGTGCCGGACTGCACCATGTGGAGCGCGATCGGATGGCTGTCGCGCCGTTCTCGCAGTACCTTGAATTTGAGCCACTCGCAAAGACGCGGATCGAAGATCTCGGGTTGCCCGTTCCAGAAGCTGGCGGGCAGCCGGCACTGAATCTGCAAATCATCCAGCCGCAACTCCACCGCACTCATGGTGCGAGGGAAATAGCGCCGCGCGTTGGACGACCCGACCCGCAGGCCGAAGTTATCGCGTCCGTTGCTTTGCGTTCTTACGACCATTTGACTTACCCCAAAAACAATCTGTGAGGTCAGTTCCGGGGGAGCTGGTCGAAAGCTGGGAGGCGGTATGATGGCTGACTTTGAATGAATGTCCCGGGGCTCCGTGAAGCTCCGCATCCCACACACCAGATAAGTTGATGCTGCGCTTGTTTTCTTATCGTGTCAAGCAATGGTGAGCTAAAGCCATTTACCTGATCCTGCGTATAAAGACCGCGTAAACATTGGGCCCGAGCGTTTCCACCTTGCGGCTCTAATAGCTATGTTGGGCCGGTTACGTTACCGGCATCAGTGACGGGAATCACACCTCATAACAGCGATCAAGACGTCACCCGCGCCGATTTCTGTGATCTGCGCCCTGACAAGCAAGTTAGCCGGACGATTTGCTTTCAACTCGATCGACAGGAAGTTCTCACTTAGTGCCGTGGTTGAATCGGGCCGGCTTGGTAAGTCAGAAGTGTGGAGCGTGAGGCACTCAAGTGTCTGTCCGATGAATGACCGACGATGATGGAGCAACTTCTGGTGAGCTACCGCGCGCAGGACACTCATACGCTCGCTGACCACCGCGGGTGGCACGGGCGACTGCTTGTGCAGTTCCCATCCCCGCGTGGCGGGACGAGGGGAAAAAGGGAATAGATGCAGGTAGCCGAAGGGAAGTTGCCTGATGAGTTGAACTGTTTCATCGAACTCACGGTCGGTCTCGCCGGGGAAGCCGACCATGACATCGGCGCCGAGGGTGAGCGCTGGGCCGGCGGCTTCGCGGAGGGCGTGGACCTTCTCGGCGTAGTGCCAGGGGCGGTAGCGGCGATGCATGCGGCGGAGAACGGAGTCGGAGCCGGACTGGAGCGGCAGGTGGGCGTGGCGGGCGAGGCGGGTTCCGCCAAATTCCTGCATGAGGGCGATGAGGTCGTGATCCCAGTCCATGGGCTCGATGGAGCTGAGGCGGAGGCGGGGTAGAGCGGTTTCGGCGAAGATGCGGCGGACCAGGGCGGAAAGGGAAGCGCCGGTGCCGGTCAGGTCGCGGCCGTAGCGGCCGAGGTTGATTCCGGAGAGGACGAGCTCGTTGCCGCCGGCCTGGACGAATCCGCGGACCTGGGAGAGGACCTTTTCTTCGGCGAGGCTGCGGGAGTTGCCGCGGGTCTGGGGGATCACGCAGAAGGTGCAACGGTTGCTGCAGCCCTCCTGAATCTTGAGGTTGGGGCGGGTCTGGGAGCCGGGCTGCGAGACCTGTGCTTCTTCGAGGAAGGAGTGGGCGAAGCGGTCGTCGGCGTAGATGGGTGCGAGTGAGGGAGTGAAGGGGAACGAGCGGTTGGGCGGGCTGGGGGATTTGGGCGGCGAGGCGGTGGGCGATCTCGGGCGCTAAAGCCTTGTGGCTGTTGCCGATGACGGCGGCGACGCCGGGGAGGCCGGCCAGCTCGGCGGGGGCGCGCTGGGCGTAGCAGCCGGTGACGACGATGCGGGCTTCGGGGTTGAGGCGGTGGGCGCGGCGGATGTAGGCGCGGGCTTCGCGGTCGGCTTCGGCGGTGACGCTGCAGGTGTTGACGATGACCACGTCGGCTTGGGGGGCGGGGCTGGGGGCGAGTCCGGAGACGCAAAAGGCTGGAGGCTACGGCTTCGCCGTCGGCGCGGGCGGCGCGGCAGCCGAAGTTCTCGATGTGGAAGGCGAGAGGCACTTCTTGATTTTAGCGGCGGGAGGATTTTGGTGTGGGCGGTTTAATGAGTGGGGGGGGTGGGGTCCCCTGGCTAGGGGACGCGCCCAATTGCACCATTTTCAGTGCACGGGGGAGGGGGGTGGGGGTACCCCTGCCGGTTGGCTGGGGAAGTTGTGCATGGTCCGGCGGGAGGGGTGCCGCGCATCCGCACCATTTCCGGTGCACGGCCGGGGGGTGGGGGTGCCGGCGGCGGCCCGAACCGGATCCATCCCAGATCGTGATACCACCAGGGGGGTGGGGGGGGTGTCTCCTCTGGCCGGTGCGGTCTGAATGAGACGGGGGGAGGGGGTGGGTGTCATGCCGCCGCGACTCGTGAGGGGCAGGGGGGTGGCATTCACTGCTCCCTTCTCTCGCTGTCTTTCCGGCGTCTGGATCTGAATCGGCACACGAATCCTCAACGTGCGCAGAGGCACGAAGGTACGATATCGCGGCTGGGTGAGGAAAGCTGTGATGGCGTTCACAAGGCAGCGTGACGAACGCGATGGAAGAGCTGGCTGTCTGTGCCTTTCGTTACCGGACCCCGGAGGCGCCTGAGCGTGGCCAACGTCCTCGACCAACATCCCCTGCTCCGGCGTGCACACCGTCCCTTCCAAGTCGGGGGTGACACTCCCGGAACTCTCCATTTCCTGTCGATGAGCCTCCCTCCCACATCTCCAAAACCGGGAGATACGGGGCACCCCACGAGATGTGGGCCACCCGCCCGAGGGAAGAAGGTCCGGGCCACCTGCCCCGAGTTAGATCCTACAAGGCGGGAGGTTAGCCTCTCCGCAAGCGACTCTGTCTCACCAGAGGTTACAGAGGTTCAGTTCGCTTAGGTAACTTGCCTGCACATTAAGACAGGGCGTATTAGTCGCACTGAAGTTCCTTCCTGTCGGCATTCGGGGACGGTAACCCTAACTCCAGAAATTCACGCTCTTCCATTACTGGTGCAGTCGCGCTGAGTCTTGTAAAGGGGGACACGCATGTCACGACCTGAATCCAGTTACCTCCGTCTTTGGACTGTCTTGCTCGTCGCCGCGAGCTGCGCGCTGCCGGTCGCAGGGCGTGGCCAATCATGCAGTGTAACCTGGACATGGGCGCTCGCCCCCGGCAGTACCTGCCAGAACGTCGGTATCATCTTGACCGTCACGGAAGCCAGTGGCCCGCACAAGGGGAAGGTTTCCCAATTCCAGACGCAGCCATTGAACGGGGTTTGCGCCTTCACCTACGAAGGCTGCAACACAACCATTCCAGCCAGCCAGCTCACGGTCACGAACGCTTCGCCATCCATCTCGAAGATCCGTTCGCAACTTCAATCCGGCGAGATAGTGCTGACCGTGACCGAATCCCAGCCCACGGCTACCGCAAATCCGACGCCGTGCAACTGCCACGACACTGACCCGCAGGGATTTACCGGCGTGAGCAACAGCGCTTTGCCTCTGCCCCCGGTGTTGGAGGTCTTCTATGTCACCTGCTAAAACCTGTCTCCTCACGTGTTTCGTTGCGGCAATCCTGCTTCCTGGAGGCGTTTCCGCGCAGGATCTGTGGCCTGGCATGGAGAAGTATGTGACGGTCAAGCCCGACGAAGCGGCGCCGCCTCGGGCTTACCTGGTTAACCTCTATTCCGCCCCGTTGGTTGCCGCGTACTGGGATTACAAGTGCCCGGGTCGTGCCGATTTTCATAGGCAAGGGGGGTCCTCAGACGCGGCATTGGCTTTCGCTGCCCCCGCAGTGACCGGCGACACCTTCAACATCGTGGCGCCCCGCGAGGGGTGCGAAGGTCAAATAACGGCAATCGTTTGGGCGGACGGCAAGGAAATCGGCGATCCGCCGGTTCTCAAACAGTTCCACGACTGTCGGGAGGCCGCTTGGGACGAGATGCATACTTTCCTTTCCGCGCATGTCTACAACATGTCGCCGGATCAATGGGACGCCCGCGTCAGTGCAGAAATGCTCAAGGCGAGGCTCGCGCCCGAAGAAACAACAACTTTGCACGGTCTTAACCTCCATGACACGGCGACGCATGTCTGCCGGGCCAACGCCCTGCAGTTTCTCGCGCAAAGCATAGAAAGCTACCGGTCATTCGTCGCCAACAATCCGGACCAGCTGATTCATCGCAGAGGCCTTTTCCTTGAATTCCTCAAGGAGTGGGAGGCAGCATTGCACTCTCCCAACTATCCAGCCAACAGACTCACGTGGGACCTGCCCTGATGAAATGAGCGGCAAAACGGAGTTAGCGCATGACTACGAAGGCGTTGGTGCTCATCGTCGCTGGTTTGCTTGTCGCGGGCGGCGCATGGCAGGTGGCCCACTCACCGATCCAGCCACCCGTCTGTGCTTTGCAAACGGGTAAGTCTGTGCCCCATTCATCGCAGTTTTATCGCGATGAGTGGGCCGCGCGTCCTCGCCGTCCAATCCGACTCGATTTCAACGACTCCCCGTATCCCGGTAGCGTAGTGGTTGAAGCTGCTCCATCGGTACTGCTCAGGCGATGCGACCAGTCCCCGTTTGACCGGGTTCCGGTGGATATATCGGATCACTTGGGACCGGGCTGATTCGCTATAGATGTTCGAGTCAAAATAACGGTCCTGCCAGAACTGCGGGCGATCGCCTCGCAGTTTGCGTGAAGTGATCTGCTTGAGCGCTTTGAGAAACTGCGCCACCAGGATCACCGGCGGCTCGTTGATCAGCAGGTGGATATGTTCCGGCATCAGAACGTAAGCGAAGACCCTGGCCTGGTGACGGGCCCGAGTCTGTTCCAGAACGAGCTCAAACGTCTCTTTGGTTGCGGGCGCTTCAAGGAATGGAAGACGGTGGAAGCAACTGAAGGTAATGAAGTGAAGGGCTTCGGCTTTCTGGAACCGCTTCAGGCCGTATGGCATGATGCTATCGTAACTCCGCTGGGATCTTGCCGAAGACCCGCTCATCGCGATAAGGCTGCGATGAACGGGGCACAGCATTCGATATGACAGCTTTCGATACCACAGCTTCCGATACCACAGCTTCCGATACCAGGATGAGTGGGGCCACCTGCCCAGGGAAAAGCGGAGTCCGTCTCGTCTGTCCCCACATTCCACCCAAAGACCCGCTCATCGCGATAAGGCCGCGATGAACGGGGCACAGCTTCTGATACCAGGATGAGAGGGCCAGCTGCCGCGGACTGTCGGGATGACACTTCAGAGGAACTGGGAGGAACGATCGATGCGCGGGAGATCGACGGTACACGCTGGGCTGTGGACCCGGCGATATACTGAATCTTGAGAGTCGCGCATCCTTCTTCAATCCTTCTTCGCCGCTGCCTGCCGGAGATTCTCCTTATCCAAAACAGATTATGAGTCCGACTGCATCCGAACGCCTGAGCTCGCGGCGCATTGTTGGCTACGTCTACTTCACCTTTGTGGTGTACCTGGCGATTGGGTTGCCGCTGGCGATTCTGCCGGCGTATGTGCATTTCCGGCTGGGGTTCAGCGCGGCGCTGGCGGGGCTGGTGATCAGCATCCAGTACATTGCGACGTTTTTGAGCCGGCCGTGGGCGGGGCGGATCTCGGACCGCTCGGGCGCGAAGGTGAGTGTGATCTGGGGCCTGAGCATGTGTACGGCGTCGGGGGGCTTTCTGGTGGCGGCGGCGTTGCTGCGTGGGATTCCCTGGGTCAGCGTGACGGCGCTGGTGCTGAGCCGCCTGGCGCTGGGGGTGGGGGAGAGCCTGGGGTCGACGGGGGCGACGCTGTGGGGGATCACGGCGGTGGGCCAGGAGCATACGGCCAAGGTCATCTCCTATAACGGCATCTGCACGTATGGCGCGACGGCGGTGGGGGCTCCGCTGGGGGTGCTGCTGGAGAACCATTTCGGGCTGTGGGCCATTGGGCTGGTGACGATGGCGGTGCTGGGGGCGAGCGTGTTTCTGGCCATGGGCAAGCGGCCGGTTCCGGTGGTGCATGGGGAGCATCTGCCGTTTACGAGCGTGCTGGGAAGGGTGGCTCCGCATGGGATTGCTCTGGCGCTGGGCGGGCTGGGGTACAGCGTGCTGGCGACGTTTGTCACGCTGTTTTATGTGAGCCGGCACTGGGAGGGGGCGGCGCTGTGCCTGACCACGTTCGGGGTGGCGTTCATCGTGGCGCGCGTGATGTTCATCCACGCGATCGACCGTTGGGGCGGGTTTCAGGTGGCGATGGTGTGTTTGACGGTGGAGTCGGCGGGGGTGTTTTTGTTGTGGCGGGCGCAGTCGCCATGGACGGCTCTGGCGGCGGCGGCGATTACGGGATTTGGGTTTTCGCTGGTGTTTCCGGCGGTGGGGGTGGAGGCGGTGCGGGGCGTTCCGGAGCAGAATCGCGGGACGGCGCTGGGGGTCTTCACGGGGTTTGCGGATGTTTCGTTCTTCCTGGTGGGTCCGGCGGCGGGGGCGGTGATCGGGGTTTGGGGGTATGCGAGCGTGTTTCTGCTGGCGTTTGTGTGCGTGCTGGTGGGGCTGGGGATTGTGGTGGGGTTGCATCGAAGCGAAGCTGCAGGCTGACGAATCCTTCGCGGTTGGTTGGGGCAGGCGCAAGAGAGAATCGCGAACCTGAGGGGATGGGTGCTGTTCGAATTGCCAGCGCCTTCTTTTCTCCAGCACGGGTACCGTTTAACTTCGGGCCTGCAACGTCGGATCCCCGTTCCCCAGAATGGATATGCAACCTTCCTTCTCGAAATGCGCCGGTATCGGGCAGTGCGGGCGGATTGTCAGACGCGTGCTAGGCGCGACTGTGACGCTTGCGATCTGCGGTTGCGCCCTCGCGATCTCAACGAGGGCACAGCAAAAGCCGGAAGATCCGGAAGACGACAAGAAGGTCGGGTTGTGGCTCGATCAGGGAGTCTCCGCAGGGCTTTGGACGAACAAGTCTCTCGAGTTCGAAACGCATCAGAGGTTCGACGAGGGAGCCTCGAACTTCTACGAATACTTCTTTCAGGGTGGGCTGGCATTTCGCACGCGGCCGTGGCTCATGGTTCTGCCGTTGTACCGCTACCAGCGATTTCCCGCCTCCGCCACGAATTACGAAAATCGGATCCTGCTTAACGTGACCGTGACGAGGCCGCAGGGTGCGTGGCGGCCGAACCTTCGTACATTGATTGAAGGGCGATTCCCAGACAACCGCGACGCTTCGGCGCGTCTTCGATTCCGTCCCGGCATCGATTATGTGCTGCCGATTCGCGCGAAGGGTCGACCGGCGCTGGTGGTGAACAACGAGTTTTTCCTGGTTCCATGGAGCAATCCTTACGCCAGCGGAGGTAGCTTCACACAGAACCGGATTCAGGCCGGGGTACGGGTGCCGATCACGGATTCTTTCACGGTGCGGCCGTATTACCTGGTGCAGTCTGTGAATTTGCCGGATGGGTGGGACAGTAACCAGATTATCGGGATTTCGGTGGCGATCAAGGTAAGCGGTAAAGGGAAGAAGTAAAGCCGGCGGGCCGCGTCGGTATGTCAGGTTGAATGCCATGCAGAACGGCCACCCCGGGGGGTGGCCGTTCTGCGTCCGGCGGAGAAGAGAGGCGGTTTCGCCGGGACTGTCGAGTTCAGTTGGAGTTGCCGGCGGTGTTTTCTACCGGGGTGATGGTGCCCATGAGGCCGTGGGCTTCACCGTCAGAGCCGGCAGTGAAATAGAGGGTGGTGGCGGGTCCGGAGGTTGCCGCCGCCGGCGAAGGAGAGGCCCCAGAGACCGTCGATGGTGATGACGTTGTTGGAGGAGTCCATCAGCAGGCCCTTGAAGCGGCCGCTGGCGGGATCGTAGACGGCGATGTTGCCGGAGCCGAATTGTCCGACCAGCAGGTTGTGGCTGTAGGGACCGAAGTCTCCCGGCGCCATGGCGAGGCCCCAGGGACCGTCGAGCCACCAGCCGTGTTCGAGGGAGCGCTCGAACTGCCCGGTGGGCGAGAATACTTCGACGTAGCCGAGTCCGGCGCCGTCGACTTCATCGTGCTTCGCGGCGTCCTGCTTGGCAAAGGTGACGTAGATGTCGCCGCCGATGTTCTGGACGTTGAAGGGGGCGAAGCCGCGGGGGATGTGTGCGTGGTTATCGTCTCCATGGCCGTGGCCGTGCCGTCGCGATCGGCGTCGGCAAAGGCGTTTTCGATCCAGAAGACGTGGTTGAACGACTGGTCAAAGACCTGGATGCGGCCTTTGCGGAAGTCGGCGGCATAGAGATAGGTTGCCGTGGCTGAACCGGCGCTCACGGTGGCTAGCGCGGCTCCTTTAAATACGGATGCGCTTTTGGTGTTGACCTTGATGACGGCGCTGGTGGGGCTGACGCCCGGGTTCCAGCCGGAGACGGTGCCGTCTTCCGTGACGAACATGAAGAGCGCGGGCTTGGCGGGCGCGAGCAGGAAGCTTGCACCGCCGGAGAAGACCGTGCCGGTGGGAGTTCCGGTGGGGCTCTGGCTGGGGTCGGCGGGGGGAATGGTGACGACCAGGGCTTGCGCCACGCCGGCGGCGTTGTAGAGGGTGCTGAGGCCGGTGCCGTTATCGGAGATCCACCAGGGACTGCCGGAGCTGCGGGACATGCCCCAGGGATTGACGAGGTTGGGGTCCATGTTGGCGGCCATGCCGGACTGGTCGGAGGTGAGGTTGGTTTGAAGATAGTGCTGCGCCATTGCGGGGGAGGCGAGCGACCCAAGCGTTGCCGTAACCAGCGCCACGGTCGGGATGCACGTGCGAATGGACATAACTTCCTCCTGACGATGCGGGGGATGCACCGACAGAGAAACCGTAGTTCGCGGCGCATGCGACTGTTGTCAGAGGGGTGTCATTCGATTGTCAGAAGCGGAGATAAATGCAGGACGGGTTGCAGCGGGGTGAACAGGGCGTTAAGAGGCTGCGGGAAAAGGCCGGATTTGGCGCCTTCGAGCTCGTAAAATCATCCCTCATGGGCTAAAGCCCGCTCATTCTATTGGGCTTTATCGGCACCCTTCGACTTCGCTCAGGGCAGGCTAGAAGTCGTTCCCCTCCGCGATGACCTATCACGGGAGTTTTTCCGCGGCCGTTAAGCCAGGTTTCAGAGGAGTTGCATGACGCGGAGTTTGCCGCCGATCCAGGCTTCAGGCAGGGCGAGCACGACCAGCGCGAGGGGATACCAGTGGGGGCCGAGGTTGAGGTTCCAGGTGGTGATGACGCCGACCAGGGCAATGGCTGTGCCGATGGCGCCGCCGACCAGCGCATGGCCGAGAGGGTTGTAGGGAGCCAGCCGCGCGGTGACCCACGAGCTGAGGATGCCGTAGACGGAGCGATACGCCAGAGCGACCGCCATTTGCGTCGAGGTTGCGGGTTGGCCCAGCGCGGGATAGAAGCCGATCTGGTGGAGGAGGAGGTCGGTTACGAGGGAGAGCACGACGGCCACGAGGAATCCGGCAAGCAGGGCGAGGACGCTGCGGCCGAGGTTGCGCTGGCGCGGCGCGATTTCGACTACGCCGTTGGACATGAAAAGGACCCTCCTGGATGGCGATGGGAACCTGGACGTTATTAGATAGCGAAAGAGGGCGCGAGGGAAAGAGGGAAAGAGCTTCAGCCGGGGAAGAACCTGGATTATTCCCGGCTAACTCGAGAGAGCCACTGAGTCTTTCCGCTGCGATAAATTAAGTCGCTAGATATTTCTCGACCAGCGTATAATTGCCGCCGCAGAGCCCAAGGAAATCCTACTTTCCCCAAACTGTCAGCTCCTGAGTCTGCGTCGTTCCGAGTTTGTCCCGACAAAGAGTTTCGGTTGAAGTTGCGCTGAAGGAGATTGCGCCCAGAGATTTCTCTGCGCCAAATTATCCGCGTATCCGGCCGAGTCACATTCGTCACGAGGAGAAGAAACCCGATGGCTAACGCATCCAATGCCAACGTAATGGCAAGTCTCACTCAGAAGATCACCCAAATCATGACTGCGGAGGATCAAACCGGCTCCGGCGCCAAATCCAACCAGTCGTTTCTTGCCTTCTGTTCTCCTGGAGTCATGATCAGCCGGGAAGAACTTATCTTCGGAGACATGAGCAACAAGGTTCAGTTCAATGCCAACAGCGCGTTTTCCCAAGTGGTCAATAACATTCCGAATTCGGTTGGCTTTTGGGGACCCACCAACAAGCTGGTCTGGGATATCTACGACAGCGCGATCAACCAGATCGAGCTGCCGGCGAACACCCTCTCAGACAAGGAAGCCAAGATGCTGAAAAAGGCGCAGGACTTCCTCTATCAGTCCCTGACTGTGACGAATCCCTTCACCGACGAGCAGACGACCTCCATCGTGGACTCAACCCCCTACGCGAGCTACCAGCTCTATATGGCCAAGTACCAGGCCGCTCTCAAGACTTACAACGGGTTGCTGATCCAGGCGAATGCGCCCGGCGCCCCTGACTCGCTGGTGCAGGACTTCTCCCGCAATGGCGCCTCCTACAAGCAGTTAGTCATTTCCACTTATGGCGAATGGACGTCCAAGGGTTACAAGCAATATGTAGAGGAGGCTATCGGCATCATCGCCAACCTGACCGGCAGAGGTCCCTCGGCCTTTTACCAGACTCTGCGGGCGAATTTCACTGCCGATCGCCTGACCGACGGCTTCGGGTCACAGTTCTTCCCAACCTACGTTTATCCCAAGGACCCTCTCAACCCGGCTCTCAACGACTCCTGGATGAACTTCTTCTTCAACCTGGAGGACACGCAGACATTCAAGAGCGACTCCAGCACGAATTCGGGGGGAGGCGCGAGCGCCAGTTGGGGATTGTGGAGCGGCAGCGCGTCGGCGTCCTATGGCTCCGGCCAGTCGAGCTTCGAGAGCGACACCAGCAACCTCGGGCTCTCTGTCCAACTGATCCAGTTGCCGCTGACCCGGCCCTGGATGCGCCCGGAGATCTTCTGGAGCCGCGGATGGCGGTGGTCTGCCAGCGGGCCCGGCACTCCGGTCTCAGACGGCAATGCCCCTCCGCAGGGATTGATGGCTCTCTACCCCACATCCATGGTGGTAGCCAAGAACCTGGATATCAAACTGGACATGACCAACACCACGAACCAATCCAGCTGGTCGAAGATCGACACGAACGCATCCGTCGGATGGGGCCCATTCTCGGTTTCCGGCAACTACAGCCGCTCCGATTCCCAGTCGAAGGAGGGATTCACGAAGACTTCCACTGGAATCACGGTCCCGGGAGCGCAGATCATCGCGTACGTCTGCGAGGTTCTGCCGCTTTCGCCCAACCCGGATCCGGCTCTGAATTGGCAGAACGTGAACGAGGCGGTGCCGACCCCCGCTTAGCCCGCGCTCCACAACATGAATCGGGCCCAATCGCTTCGCGGTCTCGCCGCGCGGCGATTGGGCTCACCGCCAGTCACTCCGCGCCTTCTGCACAAGCGTCCTCATTCACGATCAAGGTAGGACTCCATGCCCAGTTCTCTCGCGGATCCGATGGTCTTGTTCACCAATGGCATCCCGATCTCACCGGCGGACCTGGATTTTCAAGGCGCCGCCAATAAAGACCAGATCAATCGCCTCTCGGCGTTCTCACTGCTGGTGAATGATATTCCCACGGCCAACAGCAAGGTCTGGCTTCCTGACGGCACCAAGACATGGGATATCTATGAGTTATTGCTGACATTGGCAGAGTTCCCAGTAAGTTCATCGGGGATGAATCGGGAGATAACTTCGCTTGCATCGGCAGCTTCGCTGCGTGGCGTTTCTGGACCCGCGCCCGCGAAGCAGCAGGATTTGGCGCTGAATTGGAATGACGCGGCTGCGGGCATCGGGAACACGTTGCGCTCCGCCGGTTTTCAATTGAAGAGCGCTCCGGTCGCGCCTCAGCCTCCGCCCAAGCGCAGCCTCGACCTGAGACCGCAAGCCGCGATGGCCAATGCAAACCAACCCGGGCCCGGCCTGTCGGCGCTGTTCCAGAACCTGCTGGCCAAGCTGACGAGTGCAACATTGACTGACCTGATGTTGGGCGCTCAGTTCCGGCCCACGGTCTTCTACCCAATGGATTTTTATCAGGCAGCTTACGATTCCTACTGGCAGCCGTTCGAATTGACTCCTCAGACAGGCGACGTATGGATGCCGGTTCCGGCGGGGGGCAAGATCACGGGCGAGATGATCACGGTGCAGCTGCAGCGTTCGTGGTGGAGCACCTGGGTCTTTTCCAATCGCGCGTGGCGCTTCTCGCCCGACTCTGGGATGCAGCCCATTTCCGACGGCGGTTCTCCTCCATCGGGTTCCATGCCTTTGTTCCCCAGCGCTCTGCTGATTGCGCGCAATGTAAAGACGGTGTTGCCGCAGGGTCCAGCAGCGGCGGTGGCGGCGGCGTTCGCGCCCTTCACGCTGATCGCGGGGCCGGCTAACCCTCAGGGCAATGTTGCGCCTGCGGTTCCGCAGGCGGTGGCCGCCGACAGTCCGCCTCCGATGATGATTTTCGCTTTTGTCTGTACTCCTATCGGCCTGTGCCCTAATCCCGATCCGAGTCTCAACTGGCCTTCGTAGCGACGGCAGGGTTGGCGAAGCGCGGGAAGGGAAAGCACGACGGCTACCAGGAATCGGGCAAGCAGGGCGAGGACGCTGCGGCTCAGATTGCGCTGGCGCGGCGCGGTTGCGACAACGCGTTGGACATGGATTGACCTTCTGGATTGCGATGGGGAGCCGGGGAGGTATTAGATAGGGGAAGGGGGGACGAGGGAAAAAGGGAAAGAGCTTCAGACGCGGAGGATATATGAAGGTGATCATGAGGATCCTGATCGGTGCGATGCTTATGGCCGCCGCGGCACTTGGAACGGGACGGTCCCAGAGCGCCTCGCGCCAGTTGCGCTTGAGCGATATCCGGGCCCAACAGCCGCAGGAGGCGATCTTCGCGAGCGCCCCCTGTCGGCGCGCCGCGGAAGCCCCACAAGGCAGGGTCATTCAGCCTTACCCAGTTGATCCGAAAGCGCTCGTTCAGAACTTGAATACGCTGATGGAGAAGAGCGATGACGTGATTCTGGCAGCAGTGCTTGACCACGCGGTCGTGTTGTCTCCCTCCGGCGAAGGCCCGGCCACCTACTTCGAGGTGAGGGTCATACGCAGTTGGAAGGGCCAGTATCATGGCGGCGATACTGCCACGTTCGGAATGCCCATTGGCATGGTTCCCTGCGAACCGACATCTCGGCCCAATTGGTCGTCGTTCTGGGTCGAGCCGGACGATTTTGGGGTGACCACCTCAGGGCCCTATGTCTATGTCCTGTTCCTGCGGGAATCCAAGGACAGCGAAACGAAGTCGGTTCAAGGACTTCGTCTGACAGCCGGCGAAGGCGTGCAGGGCTTGTTCCAAATCCAGGTTCCGGATCCGCAACTCTCCGGCGTGGGGAGATCCTGCGCGGATGCTCTACATGGGGGCGTGCAGAAATGCGACTCCTATTTGGCAACCAGCCGGAGTCTCGTGATGGATCCCTACAAGGGCGATCCTCTTGCCAGTAAATACGCCGGCATGCCCGTGTCGGAGTTCTTGCGGGAGGTGCAATCCGTCGCTGCCAGTCAGGGACTCGTGGAGAAGTCCTCTTCGAAGTAGATCGCCCGCCTCAGCATCCAAGGCAAAAACAGAACGGCCACCCCGAGGGGTGGCCGTTCTGCCGTGTCCGTCAAGGACGAGTGATGATCGCGCTTGCGCTCGATTACCGCTCGTTCTTGCGCCAGTTGATGAGATCGCCGAGAGTGGTGGTCGAGCTGGAGACGGGAGCCTTGTGGGTGGTCTCCTTGTAGTGCTCCACCGTCGCGCGGCTGGCTTCGTGAGCCGTCGAGCGCAGGCTGAGGCCTACCTTCTTCTCTTCCACGTTGATCTTGATGATCTTGAAGTCGTGCTCGTCGTTCTGGTCCATCTTGGCGGCGGTGCCGTCGTCGCTGACCGCTTCGGAGATGTGGCAGAGACCTTCCACACCCTCGGCGATTTCGACGAATGCTCCGAACTGAGCCGTACGAAGAACCTTGCCGTGCACCACGTCGCCCACGCGATGGGTAGCGAAGAAGCTCTCCCAGACGTCGGGCTGGAGCTGCTTGATGCCCAGGGAGAGGCGGCGGTTCTGCGGCTCGACGCCGAGGACCACTGCTTTTACTTTTTCGCCCTTCTTCACGATTTCAGAAGGATGCTTGACGCGCTTGGTCCAGCTCAGGTTGGAGACGTGGACGAGGCCGTCGATGCCATCTTCGATTTCGATGAAGGCGCCGAAGTCGGTCAGGTTGCGCACGCGGCCTTCGACAACGGTTCCGGCCGGGTAACGCTCGGTGAGGTGCTCCCAGGGGTTCTCGAGGAGCTGCTTCATGCCCAGCGAGATGCGGCGGTCGGCGGGGTTGACGCTGAGGACAACTGTCTCGACCTCGTCGCTGGGCTTGACCAGCTTGGAGGGGTGCTTGAGGCGCTTGGACCAGGTCATCTCAGAGAGGTGAACCAGGCCTTCGATGCCCTGCTCGAGCTCAACGAACGCGCCGTAGTCGGTGACCGACAGGACGCGGCCCTTGACGTGCGCACCGACGGGGTAGCGCTCCGAGGCGTCGAGCCACGGGTCAGGGGTGAGCTGCTTGAATCCGAGCGAGACGCGCTGCTTATCCTTGTCGAACTTGAGCACCTTGACCTGGATCTCGTCGCCGACGTTGACCAGGTCGCGGGGGTGGGTGAGGCGTCCCCAGCTCATATCGGTGATGTGCAGCAGGCCGTCGATGCCGCCGAGGTCAACAAACGCACCGTAATCGGTGAGGTTCTTGACGGTGCCGGTAAGGACTGCGCCTTCGCCGAGCTGCTCCAGCGTGTGGCCGCGCTTGGCGTTCTGCTCTTCCTCGAGGATCTCCTTGCGGGAGACGACGACGTTGCCGCGCTTTTTGTTGAGCTTGATGACGCGGACTTCAATCTGCTGGCCGAGATAGCCGTCGAGGTTGCGGACGGGGCGAATCTCGAGCTGCGAGCCCGGGAGGAACGCCTTCATGCCGATGTCGACGGTGAGGCCACCCTTGACGCGGCTCACGATGGTGCCGATCACGGGGGTCTTTTCGTTGGCTGCCTTCTCGATCACGTCCCAAACGCGCAGGCGCTGCGCCTTCTCGTAGCTGACGAGATAGCCGCCTTCCGGCTCCTCGCGCTCGATAACCACCTCGATCACATCGCCGGCGTTGAACTTGACAGCGCCGGTGTGGTCGACCACCTGCTCCAAAGGCACGAGGCCTTCGGACTTGAGACCCACGTCAACGACCAGATGCTTCTCAGTCTGCTTGAGGACCGTACCGGAAACGACCTTGTCGCCATATTCGGCGACGGCGGCGGCTTCGGCGGCCTGCTCGCGCTCGAATGCTTCGAGGGCGGCGGAGAAGTCTTCCATGGAATCCCCGTGGAACTCGTGGTGGGATTCCACGTGCTCGGCTTCAGCGGCGGGCTCTTCAGCCTCCGCTTCCTGAGTGTCGGTCAGGGCGAGAACTTCAGCGTCTGGGGCCGGAACTTCTGCTGCAGGGGCCGGAGCGGCTTCCACCAGTTCGGTGGCTTCCAACTCATGAGCGGCTACAGGCTCAGTTGTGGCATCGGCGTCCAGCGCGGGAGGGTTGACTTCAGCGGTCTCGGGGTTGGACGTGGATTCGTGCAACGGCTGTTCTTGCTCCGTCGCAGGCTGTTCGAGGGTGGGCATTTCCAATTCGGTGTTCAGGGTTGTACTCTCGGTTTCGGGATTGAGGACGTCTGCCATCACTGCTGCTCCAGGACTCCATGCACCGGCCGACTTCTTGTGTTCGCCGGGACCCCTGCGCGGGTGCGAAGGTGTCGATGGGGCCAGACTCCCTACCTAGCTGCAATGTGCATTACGGAGCTCTCTCAGGGAACGACGACAGAACCGGCGTAGCCGGTGACTACTCTATTCGTCACCTTTGGGAAACACCCGGCAGGCAACTGCAGGCTGGAGGGCGGCCGCAGCTCTCTGCTGGAATCCACGCAGGAAGCTACGCTTTCAAGTGTACCAACCTTCAGATTGATGGTCAACGAAGGAGAAGGCCGCCGGCGGGGATTCTTTGTGCCGGCGGGCAGCGGGAAAGTCAGAGCTTAGTCAAGAACTTGCAACATGCGGACGGTAGAATCGCACCCTGAAGACACCTTTTCGAAGGATATGTGAAAGTATGAAGACTCGTTTTGCGCTGTGCGTGTGCCTGGCCGTGTCTGACGCGTTTTTGACGCGGGCGGCGGGTGCGGAGACCTGCAAACTGGCAACCTACGCGTCCTCGTGGATGGAGACGGGAACTCCCTTTTCGGTTACGTGTCCTTCCGGCACGTACACGGGCCACCTGGTGAGCACGCCGGCCAAGCGGTTCTTCCGCCGTGGGCACATGATGCTGGTTTTCGACCAGCCGGTGGTGGTGCATCCTCGCAAAACGGGGGACGAAGGCAAGATCCAGGCGGGACGGGGCCGGCAGGTGGCCAACATGTTGCTGGCCGGCGGATCGGGCATCGGGGCCAAGGACATGACGGACGAGCTGGCGGGAGCGGTGTTCAAGCCGTGGATGATGATCCCGATCACGACGGTCACGCTAGCGTTCTTTTCCAATGGCGGCGATGTGCTGCTGAAGCCGGGGTACACGATCGAGATTGACGCGCGGCCGAACTGACGGTGGGGCTCCGGAAGGAGCTATCTTGCTTACATGGACCATCTCTGGACTCCGTGGCGGTTTGCGTACATAACAGGAGCCGACGGGCGGGCGCGGAAGGGTGTGCCGAGTGATCTGGACGGCTGGCCGGGCGATCTGGGCTGCGTGTTCTGCAACCTGATTGCCGCGGTGGATTACGCGATTGAACACGGGAAGAGCCGGGACGAGGCCGAGGCGGCCGGGGGGATCGTCGTCCGGGGCAGCAATTGCTTTGTGAGCCTGAACGCTTATCCATATACATCGGGACACGTGATGGTGATGCCTTACGCTCACCTGGACCGGCTGGCCAAGGTGCCGCCGGATGCCGCGCATGAGTTGATGGACCTGGCGCAGAAGACGGAACGGGTTCTGGAGGCGGTGTACCGGCCGCAGGGGTTCAATTTTGGATTGAATCTGGGCGAGGCGGCGGGGGCCGGGGTGGCCGGGCACCTGCATCTACACGCCATGCCGCGGTGGGTGGGGGATACGAACTTCATGACCACGGTGAGCGAGACGCGGGTGGTTCCAGAGGATCTGGTGACGACTTGGAGAAGGTTACGAGCGGCCTTTGCGGCGACGATGTGACCTTGCGCCTGTCAAACTAGCAACTGAACCTGCGGGAGAACCCATCATGAGGCTTGCTAGCGTGTGCGCCGTGGCTGTCGCCGTGGCGTTATCCCACCCTCTTTCGTCCCTCTGTAAGACCGCCAGCCGGGGCAGCCTCTGCGATTCCGCCGACCGCCTCCCGGGCAAGTATCTGAAGTGGATCATCGTTGCCGAGCCGGTCTTCCGCCGGAATCACCTCAAACTCGACCGATACAACATCAAAGTCGAAGAAGAGACTGACTCAGGTACTGGGAAAGAAGCCATCGTCGTTCTTCTCATCGCCACCGATGCAGCGTGCGAAGGGTTTGGCAGCACTGGTTCCGTGCCCGACTTCGAGGTAGTGATCGATAAGAAAAGCGGAAATGTTCTCCGCTTCAACTATGAGAAGTAGGTGGCGCGACTTAGCCGGTCCCGCTGTCCTTCGCGTCCACGTCGCCACTCTACCCGTCTATAGAGGAAATGCCGTTGGAGGCGGTGTACCGGCCGCAGGGGTTCAATTTTGGATTGAATCTGGGCGAGGCGGCGGGGGCCGGGGTGGCCGGGCACCTGCATCTACACGCCATGCCGCGGTGGGTGGGGTCATGACCACGGTGAGCGAGACGCGGGTTGTTCCAGAGGATCTGGAGACGACTTGGAAGAGGCTGCGGGAAGCGTTCGCGGCGGTTAGTGGTTAGTGGTTAGTGGTTAGTCCGGGCGAGAGCAGAGTCTATTCCGGTTGTACTCAGATCCGCATCCAATCCCCTTAGAACGCGTTTCATCGGGGGATGACAATGCGCAAAGCCTGGATCGTGGCAGAACGGGCGGGGCTGTGTGCCCTGGTGCTCTTTCTCACCTCATGCAGCAATGTGACCCTGAACGGTCCGAGCGCCTTCCAAAGCGCCACTCCCGGTCCCTCAATACTCTATGTCGCGTCAGGCGCCGAGCCCTCAGCGCCCCAGCCGAACCTGACCGGCTACACCATCTCCCCCAACGGCTTGCTCACACTGCTCTCTTGTCCGACCCTGTCCACGGCTAATGTCCTCAGCGTTGTGGGTCACGGGTCTCTGCTCTTCACCACCGACGGCGATGCGATCTCTGTCTATTCTGTCGACCACAGCGGCTGTCCCCAACTGAAGAGCGTCACCAATGAAGACCTGAACCCCGATCCGTATTATCACCAGGGTCCCAGCGACCTCTTTCTCGACGCGAAGAATCAGGGCATCTATAGCTTCAATTACATCCCCATAAACTCGTCCGAGATCGTCTCGTACCAGCTTGACCCGTCCACCTGGGAGCTTACCCAGGGCAGCAGTTTTTACGTGGGCTTTCCGGGCGATCCCCCCAAACCTGACGGCATACTCTCCTTCAGCAACGACGGGAACTACGTCCTGAGCACATTCTGGGTGCCCGAAGCCCCGTCCTTTATCTACGTCTACCGGCGCTCGTCTGACGGCACGCTGACATATCAGAGCACCGCTATGTTCCCGTTCACGGATCCCGGCTTCTCGTTCTACCCCAGCGGCAGCGGCAGCCGACGCCGCAAATCATTTCGTCGCGCCCGGCCAGATGCGGTGTTTCGGAGGGCCCGGATGTTCGGAGGGGGGTCCATGGCGGCTCGCGATTTACTCCATGGACAGCTCTGGAAACATGACCACCCAGAGCACGGCGCAGAATATGCAAGTTCCGACGTCGGTGGGGCCCCGTGACAAACCGGTCGGCTATGGGTTTTCACCGGATGGCCGCTACTTCGCCATTGGCTCTTCAATCGGCATAGACGTGTATAGCTGGGATGCTGCCTCCACAACCCTCGCCCGTATCGGGACGATCCAGTCGTTGCCAGGCTGCGGGGTCTACCAGGGCTGCCCGCCGTTCACTGGCTTTAGCTGGGATCGCTACGATCACCTGATCGCCATCTGGGGCGCCGACTCGACCGCGCAAATTGAGGTCTTCAGCGTCACTGCCTCGGGCATCGCGGGCTCGCCCGGCTCGCCCTATCCCTTTCCGTCCGCGAACGTGCTGACCGTGGTGGACACTGATCGTTAGAGCAAGACAAAGACAATCTGTTCGGACTCCGCGTCTCGCGTTGTCGGCATTTCGTCTATGGAAGCAATCTCGGAGGGAGGCTCTCAGCGTGATGACGCAAAGGCAGTCACAGACGGAGGTGCTCTCCGCGGAGCGGGCGAAAGGCAACTGCGGGTCCCTCGGCCCGCTTACCCCACTCACGGTGAGGCTGTGAGCGGGGCCCCAAGCACGCGGGCTCTCGGGATGACACTCAAGCGAACGGGAGTGAATCTGATAAACAACGGCAGACAGTTTCGGGAGGATGGACGAATGAAGAAGATTCTTGCAGTGTGCGCAGTGCTGTTTTTGGCGATAGGCGCCGTGACCGTGTTTGCGCAGGCGGCAGCGCCTGCCGATGCGACGGGAAACTGGTCGGGGTCGATGCAGGGGCCGAATGGCGAGATGACCATTACCTTCCACCTGAAGCAGGATGGGGCGAAGCTGACCGGATCAGTGGAGACGGGGATGGGCGATCCCGTGGAGATCCAGAACGGCAAGGTGGATGGCGGCAAGATTTACTGGGAGACCAGCTTCAATGGCATGACGATCCAGCACGACGGAACGATCAGCGGGGACGAGATCAAGATCAATGTGAAGTCGAGCGATGGGCAGTTTCCGGCGACGGACATGACGCTGAAGCGGGCGAAGCCGTAGGCGGAGCGGCTGCGGCGGATGGCCGCGGCTGCACGGGCGCTATGGAGTGTCGCGGGGCATCGGCTTGAAGAGCAGGCGGGGGATCAGGGCGGGTACACGGGCATTCGCGGCTTTTTTCGCCGCGAAACAGACGGCGTAGGTGTAGGGGACCGCGGCGACGAGATCGATGATGTAGTGCTCTCCCATTCCCAGGGTGGAGAAGGCGGTCAGCAGGGCGAACAGGATCGCGAGGGCTCGCGCGCGTGCCGGGCTGTACACCACCAGGATCAGAGCCCAGGCCATGTGAAGAGAGGGAATACAGTTTCTGGGCGCGTCCGGAACATTGACCCAGGCCGGGCCGACGGCTGGAAACAGGACATAGAAGACCGGGGCGAAAAGGCCGGCCATCACCACCGCGGCCATGCACTCGGAACGACGGCGGGCCACGATTAGCACCAGGGCTATTGCCAGCGGCAGGTAGCCATAGATCACGGCGAGAACCCTATGCCAGATCGGGCGCGCCGAGACCCAGTGGTAGATCGCCACGCTCACGCCATGCCCCAGGCGAAGCAGGGACGAGTCAATGGTGCGCGTGGTTATCTCGACCACCAGATGCTCTTCAAGATGAATCGCGAAGAGCGACAGGGGCAGGAGGAGTCCGAAGACGCAGAGTTCGCGCCGGGCCGACGGCTTGACGATGGCCGCCGCGGCGAGACACAAGCATCCGGCCACCACGCCCATCGAGAAGGGGTTGGGGTTACTGGCGGCGAACAGAAAAGGGCAGAGGAGGAAGATGAGGAAGATACAGACGGCCTCGAAATAGCCGAAAGAGACTTTCACAGGGCTCCTGCTCCTTTGAGTCATGTGAGTAGCCGCGGTTACTGCAATCGGATACACATGGGGCTGGGGAATCGCAATCATGATGATACACAACGCGCATTTTGACGAGGTTAAAAGCGGAGAGCTCTGCGCAAGGAGGGCATCTGGTGTGTAACGCGCGCGATTGGGAGCGTGAGAGAATTGCCAGCGATCAGGTTTCAGAATAAAGTAGGTAATATCACTACTTGAGCGGGAGGGAGCATGGCGGCGGAGAAATCAGTTTCGGCAGCGGACGCCAATCGGAACTTCTCAAAGCTCCTCGAGGGAGTGCGCCGGGGCAAGAGCTTTGTGGTGACCAGCCACGGCAAGCCCATAGCGAAGATTGCCCCTGTGGATGCGCCGGGCGCGGCCGAGACCGCAGCGCGGAATGCCCTGCTGAAGCGACTCCGCGAGCAGCCGGTGGTGAACATTGGCCGTTGGAACCGGGATGAGTTGTACGAGGACGCGGTTTGAAGGTCGCCCTGGATACGAACATTCTGGCGTACGCGGAGGGCGTGAACGGTCTCTCCATGAAGAAAGCCGCATTGGGGATTCTGGAACGGCTTCCGGTGGGATCGGTTCTAGTGCCGGTTCAGGCATTGGGTGAGCTATTCAACCTACTGGTGCGCAAGGCGGGCAGAACACCCCGGGATGCGCGCGCGGCGGTCGTCCACTGGCGCAATGCGTTCGCCGTCATCGATACATCGAGCGATGTGCTGCTGGCGGCCAGCGACCTGGCTGTAAACCAGTTCTCGATCTGGGATGCAGTAATGGTTTGCGCGGCTGCAGAGGGGGACTGCCGGCTATTGCTGTCAGAGGACATGCAGGATGGATTTGTGTGCGGAGGCGTCACCATTGTGAATCCATTTGCCCGGCCCGGGCACCCTTTGCTGAAGGCGCTGCTGGGTGCATAAGCAGGTTGATCCGAGGCGGATGGGCTGTAAGATAGGCTGCGCGAGGATTCGGGCATGACGACTTCCCCTTTGAACCAGGCGGGTTCTTTCTCTGACGAGGTTTGGCCGGCGCTGCCGTGGGCGGCGTGGGGCGATACGTGCACGACGCTGCAGATGTGGATGCAGGTTGTGGGCAAGATCCGGATGACGCTGATGCCGCACCTGAATCACTGTTGGGGCGTGACGCTGTATCCGACGATTCGCGGAGTGACGACGGGCCGATGCCGTATGGGCGCGGGATGCTGCAGATCGACTTCGATTTTGTGGATCACATGCTGCGGATCGAGACCAGCGGCGGCGGGCGGCGCAGCGTTCCGTTGACGCCGATCACGGTGGCGGAGTTTTATGCGCGGGTGATGAGTGCGCTGGAACAACTGGGGACGCCGGTCGAGATACGGCCGATGCCTTGCGAGGTGGCCGAGCCGATCCCTTTGGATCAGGATGAGGTGCATCGCACGTATGACCCCGATTATGCGAACCGGTTCTGGCGGGTGCTGCTGCAGACGACGCGGGTGATGACGGCGTTTCGCGCGCGGTTTCGAGGGAAGGTGAGCCCGGTGCATCTGTTCTGGGGAGCGATGGATCTGGCGTGCACGCGCTTCAGCGGAAGGACGGCGCCGGAGCACGCGAGCATGCCGGGATTGCCGGATCGCGTGGTGCGCGATGCGTATTCGCACGAGGTCTCGAGCGCGGGGTTCTGGCCGGGAGCGCCGGGCATGGATGCGATGTTCTATAGCTATGCGTATCCAGAACCGCCCGGCTATCGCGACTATAAAATCGCGCCGGGCTCAGCCGCGTTCAGCGAGGCGTTTGGGGAGTTTGTGCTGCCCTATGAGGTGATGCGGACGGCGGCGGATCCCGATGGGGCGCTGATGGAGTTTCTGCAGTCGACGTATGAGGCGGCGGCGGAGTGCGCGAAGTGGGATCGGGCGGGGTTGGAAGTTAGTTAGCGCCAGGCTTGTGGTCGATGCGGGAGTGCGTAACTACTCCAACGGCTCACTTGTACGCTGCCAGGCCCGCATGTAGTACCACTCAACGCCGAGCGCACCATGCCTGAGGCTGAGCAGAACCACGTCTCCCTTCTCGATGGCCCCGTAGGTTTCTCTGTTCACATCGAGGTTGTTGGTGCCGGACTTTGGCCCCCACGGTCCGAGTTCCAGTCGGTAGCTCGTTTGCTTGCCGTGGATGACTTCTTTGCCTCGCACCACAGCCGAGTAGGGAGTCCCTGAAGAGCGATCGAGCAGCGAGTTTGCTTCGATCGCCGTGCCATAGCCATACGCAAGGCTGAGCCCGCAGAAGATGGCGACTGTTCCCTTTCTGGTTCGAAGCCACGCATCAGACCAGATGACCGCGAAGGCAAGTGCGCCGCCCAGGGTGAGGCAAAGCAGAACGACGAGTGCGCACTGGATGATGTTGAAGTCCATCACCGCGCGAAGGAGCAATGCCAATCCCGGGAACATCAACGCAACGGCAACATTTGGGTGCGCGTCGTTCCGCACTTCGTCGCTGCGCAGGAGGCCGTGCGAGGCACGAAGCATGACCACCGCGATCCATGGGAGTGCAACAAGCGCCAGCACCAGCGTCATGTAAGGGCGCGGGTAAAGTATGGCCCAAAGGGATGCGACCATGGCAATGCCGGATAGCAGGCTCGCGCGGCGTTTGGCCTGCCGATAGACGGCGGTTCTTCTGGATGGCGTCGCACCCAAGCGGCTGTTGTTCTGAATCTCTTTCTGGGAAGTTTCGGCCTCTTCGTGATCAAGGGAAGGCAGAGCGTCAAGCCATGCGCCCAGTTGGTCGTCAATCGTAAACATGAGCGCGGTCTTTGCGGGACGGAGAGCTCTGTCCCTCGGCTGCAGGACAAGCGTCGCCGGCCACGTGGGCTGGACGCGCCAGCCGCGAAGCTGGGCGCGCGTGAATTCCTTCACCACAATCAACCCTTCGACGCGTATGCGATCGGAAAACAGGACCACCTTCGAACGCAGGATCGAGAGCAGAGCACCGAGACCGAGAAGGGCGAAAGAGACGCACACGACTCCGAGAGTGATAGTAGAGCTTACGGCTTCAGCGCGCGCGTGAAACAAGACATAGCCTATGCCGGCCAAGGAGCCGCCAATCATCAAGACCGAGCAGAGAATGATAAAGAACTGCCATGCGCCAGACGCACGGTAGACTTTTGCAGGCTCGGCGGCCTGAAGCTTGGATTCGGCTTGATGCATTTGTGGAATTGTCTCAGATTGCGGGCGTGCCGGCGGTCTTGCTGAAGCTGACCTCAGTGAAGTCACGGACCCAGGGGGCGCCGAGGAGTTCGCTCTCCGGGAAGGTGGTGCCGATGGCGAGAATATCCATTCCGGCGGCGCGGGCGGCTTGGATGCCGGCGGGGGTGTCTTCGATAACGGTGCAGTCGCGCGGGTGGAGGTTGAGCTGCGCGGCGGCTTTGAGATAGCCGTCGGGGTCGGGTTTGCCGGCGCGCACGTCTTCATTGCCGATGAGGCAGGCGGGGATGGGAAGTCCGGCGAATCGGAGGCGGGCTTCGGCGAGAAGGCGCGGGGCCGATGTGACGACGGCCCATTCGTTCGGATGCAGGGTGGCGAGGAGTTCCGCTGCGCCGCGGAGGGCGACGATGCCTTCGCCGCGGGTGACGGCGGCGTTGTCGAGGGCGAAGGCTTCGGCGTCGGCGTCAAGGTGCGGAGCGATCTGGCGGATGGTGTCGCGGGTGAGGCGGCCGTGGGAGATGGCGAGGATGTCGTCGAGGGGGATGCCGTGACGTTGGCCCCAGGTGCGCCACAGGAATTCGACGCAGGCGGTGGAGTCGACGAGGGTGCCGTCCATGTCGAAGAGGATTGCGCGGGCTCTGATTTCGAACATTCTCATCGTTGATTCCATGGTCGCATTGCGGGGTGGGGTAGAATTCTCGCGACTCCTATGCGCACCTTTCTCCGCACGGTAAGCGTTTTCTTTGCCCTGCTGTCGGGTGTGGCCCTTGCTCAAACACAAGAGGCCCAGCCGCAGTCCGCAGTCATCTCCGTCGACCTCGCTCATCCCGGCGCAGCCATCTCGCCGCAGATGTACGGGATCTTCTTCGAAGACATCAACTTTGCGGCCGATGGAGGACTCTATCCAGAGCTGGTGAAGAACCGGTCGTTTGAGTTCAGCGAACCGCTGACCGGGTGGCACGAGGTTATGGCGCTCAGCGGAAAAGGCCTGAAGGCTTCAAAGGGTGAGCTGGCGATCCTGACCGACAAGCCGCTGAACGCTTCGAATCCGCACTATCTTGAGGCGCGGGTGCATGAGGCCGGCGGGTATGGGTTTTACAACACGGGCTTTCGCGGGATGGGTGTGCATGAGGGCGCGGATTACCGCTTCTCCGCCTATGTGCGGACAGTTGGGAAGAGTGGCGGGCCGAAGACGATTCGCGCCGAAGTCGTGGACGGGCGCAAGGTGATTGCGAGCGGCAAGCTCGAAGGGTTCACGGGCGAGTGGACGAAGTTTGAGACGGTGATTCACGCGAGTGCGACGGCGGATCACGCGCAACTGAATCTGTATGTGGATGATTTGGGATCAGTGGATCTCGACATGGTGTCGCTGTTTCCGGTGGACACGTGGAAGGGGCGGCCGAACGGGTTGCGCAAGGACATTGTTCAGTTGCTCGCGGACATGCATCCGGGGTTCATCCGCTTTCCGGGCGGGTGCATTGTGGAGGGGCGGCAGTTGCTGACGCGCTACCGCTGGAAGACGACAGTGGGCGACCTTGCCGACCGCAAGACGATCATCAACCGGTGGAACGACGAGTTCGATTTCAGGCCGGCGCCGGATTATTTTCAGTCGTTCGGGCTGGGGTTCTATGAGTATTTCCAACTGGCCGAGGATATTGGCGCGCGGCCGCTTCCGATTCTGAACTGCGGCATGGCGTGCCAGTTTAATACCGACGAAACGGCGAAGATGACGGAGCTGGACGAGTATGTGCAGGATGCGCTGGATTTGATTGACTTCGCCAATGGGCCGGTGACGTCGCCGTGGGGCAAGCTGCGGGCGCAGATGGGGCACCCGGAGCCGTTTCATCTGGAGATGCTGGGCGTGGGCAACGAGCAGTGGGGCGATCGCTACGTGGAGCGCTACAAGGTGTTCGCGGCGGCGCTGAAGGCGAAGCATCCGGAGATCAAGCTGGTGGTGGCGGCGGGGCCCTCGCCCGCGGGCGATCCGTTTGACGAGATGTGGGCGCACTGGAGGGAGCTCCATCCCGACATTGTGGACGAGCACTACTACATGGCGCCGGAGTGGTTTCTCAATAACACCAAGCGCTATGACAACTACGACCGCAAGGGGCCGAAGATTTTTGCGGGCGAGTATGCGGCGCAGACGGTGGGGACGACCAGCGCGGACAACCGCAACAACTGGAAGGCGGCGATTGCGGAAGCGGCGTTCATGACGGGCCTGGAGCGGAATGGAGACGTGGTGCAGATGGCCTCGTATGCTCCGCTGATGGCGCATGTGAAGGCGTGGCAGTGGACGCCGGATGCGATCTGGTTCGACAACCTGCGCTCGTATGGCACGCCGAATTTCTACGTGCAGAGCGTGTATGCGAACAACGTGGGCACGCGGGTGGTGCCGGTGACGCCGCTGGTGGATGACGACGGGCTGTATACGAGCGCCACGCTCGATGAGCGCACGCATGAGCTGATTGTGAAGGCGGTGAATCATTCGGCGAATGCGCGGTCGGCGGTGATCAAGCTGGGCGGGGCGAAGGCGTCAGGGACGGCGAAGGTGGTGACGCTGGCGGGTGCGGATCTGAATGCGGAGAACAGTTTTGAGCAGCCGAAGAATGTGGCGCCGGTGATGTCGACGTGGATGTGGGTTCGGGCGATATCAGGGTGGAGATGAAGCCTTGGTCGTTGACGGTGTGGAGGATTCCGGTGGGGTAGTTGGCGAGTTCACAGTTCTTAGTTCGTAGTTCCGACTGGCCAAGACTTGGCAAGGGCAAGCTCCCTCGATTTCGTAACGAGTTATCCGAGTTCTTTCGGTCGACCATCGCGATCGCATGGCAGGACCGAAACGACTGCTGCCGAACCGAACTGAAACGTACCCTCAAAGCCACAATGCGCAACTAATTCAGCCGAGAAGCTCAGCCGGCCCGTAGTCTCCACGCGAGTCCACTCGTTCAGGCATTCGATCGAAGACGATCTCTTGAACGGAATTCTGGTAACTGAAATTCTTCAGTTCGATCTTGAGCACTCTCTTAAAGCGGAGTTCGACGACGAAGTATCCTGTTTCCGCCAGGCGCACCTTAAGATCAAGCGTCGGTGAGTCGCTTTCTTGATTCCAAGGCATGCCATCTCCCCGATCGAGGACCACGCTAAGCACCTCTGCGTCGTCGAACGAAGGCCACTCTCCAACGACTTCGATGAGTTTGCTGCTGCCTTCGATGAACGGTGAGGGATCAAACCAATCCGGCTGCTCTTCGGCCATGCCACGTCTCCATGAATCACTCTACTGCGAAGCGCTTCGAGCCGCGGAAGCATGCCGTCGAGTTCAGCGACCAGGGCTTTGAGTGAGTCGCTCATCTGAACTTGGAACCGTCAGGCCGAAGCTGGGACGCTTGGCTTTCGCATGCGTTGCCGGAGCCGGAGATCGCCGCCGATCAATGCCATCACTGGGCTGGCTATAAGCAACAGAATCTGCTGCCACAGCGGATCGTGTTGAAGATGGAATGCGATTGTGGCGATCCCAAGCGAGACGCACAGATAGCAGGAGAGTGTTCCGTTCAGGCGTTCATGCCGCTTGGCGATTACGGCTGCAACGTATCCACCCAACGCGGAACACAGCAACCCGGTGGCGAGTTCTGAAAAGTAGACCAGATGATTGCCGCGAATCGCTGCAGAGACAGCGCCGTTGCCGTGTTGGCCGAGGGGATGTTCCATTACCATCTTCGCAGCCACATAGACAGCCAGAGGCAGCCCGAGGATGAAGGAGGTTGATACATCGACGATGCCGCCCACAAGTACACCGAGGATTGAGACTTTCATTTCGGAGGTCTCCGTAGGGTCGGAGACATCGTCTCATGGAAGCGCGAAGATGCAAAGCAACTGCAGATCCCTCGGGCCGCTTACCCCACTGCGTGGGGCCCCAAGCGCGCGGCCTCTCGGGATGACACAATTCTGAGAGAGCGAATTTCGGCACGACTGAAGCCGTGCCCTGTTACAGGGCCGCTAGTCTCAGCTGCTACATCAATAATTCATCTACTCGGCGGGGCTGGGGTCTTCGTCGGATTCGGGGGTGAGGGCTAGTTCGGCCTGGTTGACGTCGGCGCGGTCGAGGAGTTTTTGGGGGATCGACTTGGTGGTGCGGAGGCCCAGCTTCTTGAGCATTTCGACCTGGCGGATGAGGTTGCCGCGGCCGTCGGCGAGCTTCTTCATGGCGTTGGTGTAGTGCTGGTCGCTCTTCTTGAGGCTGTCGCCGAGGACTTCCATGTCGGTGACGAAGCCGACGAATTTCTCGTACAGTTCCGTGCCGCGATCCATCACTTCGCTGCACGTTGCGGGCCTGGCGCTCCTGCTGCCAGAGGACGTTGATGATGCGGATGACGTAGAGCAGCGTGGTGGGGCCGACCAGCAGGATGCCCTGCTTGTAGGCGTCGGACCAGAGCTCGGCGTCGGATTGCAGGGCCATGAGGAAGGCCGGCTCGACGGGGACGAACATCACGACGAAGTCGGGCGCTTCAAGCTCGGGCAGGCGGTGATAGCCGGCGCGGGCGAGGCTGGCGATGTGGGCGCGGACGCTGGCGAGATGGAGCTTGAGTGCGGCCTTGCGGGCGTCGTCGGTGGTGGCGTTCATGCAGTCGGTGTAGGCGTTGAGCGAGACCTTGGAATCGATGACGAGGTGGCGGCCGCCGGGGAGCAGGAGGATCACGTCGGTGCGCACGGAGCGGGCGCGCTCGCCGGGCTCGGCTTCGGCGGTGAAGGACTGCTGGAAGGTGTACTGCTCGCCTTCGCGGAGGCCGGCCTTGTCGAGCAGATCGCGGAGAATGAATTCGCCCCAGTCGCCCTGCGTTTTGGCGGAGCCGCGCAAGGCGGTGGTCAAATTGCGGGCGTCGTCGGAGAGCTGCTGGTTCATGGTGTTGAGGCTGGCGATGAGGGTCTTGAGCTCGGTGACGCCGACGGTGGATTCGGTCTGGGTCTTTTCGACCTTCTCGCGGAACTCCTTGATCTGGGTCTGGAGCGGGGCGAGGAGGGTGTTGAGGTCCTTCTGGCTGGATTCGGCGAAGGTCTTGGATTTCTGGTCGAGGATTTCGGAGGCGAGGGCCTGGAACTGGTCGGCGAGGGACTTCTTGGCGGTTTCGAGGAGGGCGACTTTTTCCTGCAGGTTCTGGCGCTCGTTGCGGAGGTCGGCTTCAAGTTGGCTGATGCGGGCGGCGAGGGTGCGCTCGGCGTCGGTTTTGGCGTGGAGGGCGGCGGCGAACTGGTCGCGCTCGGCGGTGAGGCGGTCGATGGTGGACTGGCGCTCGGCGGAGAGGGATTCGAATCCGGCGCGGCGCTCGGCGAGGGCGCGGATCTGGGCGAGTTCGGCGGGCAGAGCATCGGCGAGCGCGCTGGGCTAGCTGGGCCTTTTCGGCGTCGGCGGCGGTGCGCTCGGATTTGGCGGCGAGCTGGCGCAGCAGATAGCCGATGATGATTCCGGCGATGGCCGCGAGAACGGCGATGAGAGCCTGCATGATGATTCCCTTCCCTATTCGCCGAATATACGCCTTTTGGGCTGTGCAATTCTGGACGAAAACTTTTGGACCGAGTCGGATTCGTCCCGGGAGGAGACCGGGCTGACCGCGGCAATCCCGGTGCACGGGAACTCGGTGGCTTCCCACTCTTGCGCATAAAGACGCCAAGGATGGGGCACGTTGTGGCATCGCGGCGCGCGCCTTTACCACGGCCGGGTTTGCCCTATAGACTTGGAACTTCGGGGAGTTGCGTGGTTTTTTGCGCAGCGCCGGTTGTGCTAACCCGCCGCGGGCCTATATTCTCGGCTGGCATAGCGCGGCGCGGACGCCCTGAACGGATTTGAATCGCCTAAAAGAACTGAGGAGAGACACGCATGGCCGTGGAAGAGAAGGTTAAGCAGATCATTGTGGAACAACTGCAGGTGGATGAGGCGGAGGTGACGCCCAACGCCAGCTTTCAGGAAGACCTGGGCGCGGACTCGCTCGACGTGGTCGAGCTGGTGATGCAGTTTGAAGAGGCGTTCGATCTCGAGATTCCCGATGAGGACGCGGAAAAGATCAAGACCGTCAAGGATGCCATCGAGTACATCGAGAAGCACGAAAAGACCGCGAAAGGCAAGTAGCCGGTGAATCGTCGAGTTGTCATCACCGGCCTCGGGCTGGTTTGCGGTGTGGGCAACACCGCTTCCGAAGTGTGGCAGCAATTGTTGGCGGGAGCCTGCGGTGCCGGGCCTATTCAGAGCTTCGATACGACTGGGTTCTCGGTGACGTTTGCCTGCGAGGTCAAGAACTTTGACCCGCTGAACTTCGTGGACAAGAAGGAAGCGCGCAAGATGGGGCGCTTCATTCATTTTGCCTTCGCCGCGACGCACGAAGCGATGACGCAGTCCGGGCTGCAAGATTACGCCGGAGATTGCGGATCGCGTGGGTGTGTTCATCGGTTCGGGAATCGGCGGGTTTGAGATCATCGAGCGCGAGCACGCCAGTCTGCTGGCGGGCGGACCGCGCAAGATTTCGCCGTTCTTTATTCCTGCCACCATCGTGAACATGGCGGCGGGGCAGATATCGATTCGCTATGGAGCGCAAGGGCCGATTTCAGCCACGGCCACGGCCTGCGCGACGTCAGCGAACTCGATTGGCGACTCGGTGCGGATGATTCTGCACGGCGATGCGGATGCGATGATCGCGGGCGGATCGGAAGCCGCGGTGACGGCGCTGAGCGTGGGCGGATTCGGTGCGATGCGGGCGCTCTCGACGCGCAACGACGAACCGCAGAAGGCCAGCCGTCCGTTCGACAAAGACCGCGATGGATTTGTGATTGGCGAGGGCGCGGGCATCCTGATTCTTGAGGAGCTGGAGTTTGCGAAGAAGCGCGGCGCGAAGATTCTGGCCGAGGTGATCGGCTACGGCATGAGCGCCGATGCGTATCACATGACGGGCATCGCTCCGGAAGGCCTGGGCGCGCAGCGCAGCATGCGTGCGGCGCTGAAGGATGCGGGCATCGCGCCGGAAGAAGTGGGCTATGTGAATGCGCATGCCACTTCGACGCCGGCGGGCGACGGCAATGAGTCGCTGGCGGTGGAGAAGGTCTTCGGCGAGCATGCGTTGAGCGGCACGCTGAAGGTGAGCGCGACGAAGTCGATGACCGGGCACCTGCTGGGCGGCGCGGGCGGACTGGAGGCCGGCATCACGGTGCTGGCGCTGCAGAACCAGATGATTCCGCCGACCATCAACCTGGAAAATGTGGATCCCGAATGCCGTCTGGATTATGTGGCGAACAAGGCGATTCCGTATGACTTCGATGTGGCGCTGTCGAACTCGTTCGGGTTCGGCGGGATCAATGCGACGCTGATCATGAGAAGGTGGACGGAGTAAGGCAGGGAACAGGCAACAGGGATCAGGGAACAGAAAACAGAAACGGCGCGCATCTGCGATGCGCGCCGTTTGTGTTTTTCGGATCGTGTTCGGGCTTAGGAGAAGGCGGCGTTCCAGCCGATGCCGATCGACACCACGAGGATCCACCAGCCGAAGGCCGCGATGTAGCCGGAGCTGCGCTTGACGCCGGCTACGGTTGCGGTGCCGATACCCACCAGCACCAGCGTCCAGATGGTGATGATATCGATCGAGGTGGCGAGACTATAGATCGCGGGACCTACTTCCACCGGGATTCAAGAAGGCTCCAACGTTGGTGGGCGCAAAGTTCTTGATATTGAATGACTCCGGTGCGGCGCCCGCATAGATGACGACGATCCCCAGGAGTGTCTTGAAGATCGAGGGCAGCATGGCATACATCCAGACCGCGAGCACGCTGCCGAACTTTGCCCTGCCGCCAAAGCCGAAGTTGATGGTTCCCAGCATGACGCCCGAAATGACGAGTCCCATGACGATGAGAAACGACCGGCGTCGCGAGGAAGATTCCCTCCGTCACGATAGGTGGAGATCTTCATCTGGCCTTCGCGCTGCTCCGGGGTCAGTCTCTGCCATGCGCTCTTCGGCCTTGGGGCTCAGATGGATCTGGTTATCCATGACCTGCCGCATGCCGATCTTGCTGTTGACGGCGAAGAAGAACACATACCCGAGCGACCACGTAGATGAGGAACGGCAGCCACCAGCTCTTGTGTCCGTTCTTGATGTCGGTGAAGGTCTTGGACGGTGCGGTAAAGGTGTTCGTTACGCGCTGAGTTGGGATAGGCCGGGGGTTGACTCGCCTACGGGCTGAACACTGGTGTCACTCATGTGTGCCTCTCAGGAGATTGGTTCAGTACATGGCTGCAGACGGCGCATAGGGCGTTCTGCATCGCGCGGAGCCAACAATTTTGGATTCTGTCGCGTTGACATACGCACTCCGTGCCCGGTCTGCGTTCAATTTTGGACGTGAAATGCGTTTGCCCGCGATTGTACCCCAATCCGGCATTGTGGGAATCACATTCGTGTGAACGGGGAAACTGGAGAGTTAACGGCCGCGGGAGGCCAGCTCGGCCTGGGGAGCGGCGCGGCGAGGCCGGCGATGCGGGCTGGCTGGGGGCGGCGGCGGGACATAGGTCTTGTAGACCGTGATGTGGAAGCAGGCCTGCTGGAACTCCTCCTCGACGTCGATCTTTGCCGGCCAGTTGCAGGGGGAGCAGCCAGGAGCGGACCCAGCCGACTTCCTGGCGGCTCATGGTGCCTTTGGCGATGTCGATGGTGGCGCCGGTGAGGTGGGGGCTGACCACGTCGCCTTCGGCGGCGGCGGCGTTGCCGTTGATGAGGATGAGCTGCTTCTGGAACTCGACGGTGCGCACGGCGGAGCTGACCAGGATGGGCCGATGGAAGCGTGCGGCATGGGCGCGGGCGAAATCGGTGAGGAAATGGGCGGTCCAGGAACGGCAGTAGCGGCGGTTGTCGGGCAGGCTGCCGTTCACCAGCAGAGAGGCAGAGGCGGGAACGGGGACCAGCAGATGCTGCGCGATGCGGTCATCGAGATCGCTGGTTGTCGAGGATGCGCTCGAGGCCTTCGGATTCGTTGATCTGGTTCTGGCGGGCGAGCGAGCCAGCGGAGCCAAGCAGCGGCGCAGGCATGGGCGCGGGGCGATAACGATGCAGGGAGGCGGCTTCAACCGCCGGGGTCGTGAAGGTAGCGGGTGCGGAGCGGCGGATGGCCGGCGAATGATGCCAGCGGTACTGGGTGTGGGACGGGGGGGTGGCTCGGGGTGGGGTGGAGTGGGAGTAATGGCTTCGATGTGGCGGACTGGTGCGAGGTCGTGTGCGGGGCGGAGTGCGGATGCGACGCGCCGGAGGCATGGGGATGGGCTTTCGCCGCATGCGTCGAGCCGGTGGCGTGCTGGGGGGAGGCGGCCCATCCGGCTGTAGCGGATAGCGCTGCCAACGTGAGACGCGATGAAGAGGTTCCGCAACACGGGGGAGTGTGCGGAGAACCCAGAGCATGTACCAGTTTAGGGCTTTTGCGGCTTGGCGCCGAGTGTCAAGGCGGGTGCGGTTGGGTCTGATAACGGGTATACGCGCCGTCGGGCCGGTTGGGGCTGGAAACGGAAGCCTTTTCCCGGTATACTGATCAAAGCGCTCAATGCGCAGGGGATTCCCTGTGTAATGGCGTCTTTCCGACGGCGTCTGAGACTCCGTCTAAAAACGAGAAGAAAAATGCCCAAGTTGAAGACCCATTCGGGCGCGGCCAAGCGCTTCAAGAAGACTGGCACCGGCAAGATCAAGCGGGGCCACACGAAGACGCGGCACATCCTTTCGTCGAAATCGCCCAAGCAGAAGCGGAAGCTCGGCAAGAGCGCCCTGGTTTCTGACGGCGATCACGCGAAGGTAGCGCGCATGATTCCTTACGCCTGATCGTTGCTCCTGCCCTGAGGGGTGGGACTTCCGGGCCTCCGTGGAGAGGCCCCCGGCAGCCGGATTTGAAGGCCGCCGCGAGATCAAGGCTTGCAGTCGCGAGTGAAGAGGTTCTGACCAGCCCCCAAGGCTGGTTCTCCTGCCTCCAGCCGCGTAAGTCCACTTAACCAAACGGAGAAACACGATGCCCCGCGTAAAACGCAGTACCAAACGGAATGACCGGCGCAAGAAGATTCTTGAGCGCGCAAGTGGTTACTTCCTCACCAAATCGAAGCTTTATCAGGCAGCCCAGGAAGCCGTCGAGCGCGGCCTCAAGTTTGCATACAAGGGCCGCCGCGAGAAGAAGCGCCAGTTCCGTTCGCTGTGGATCGTCCGTATTTCGGCCGCCTGCAAGCTGAACCAGACCAGCTACTCGCAGTTCATCAACGGCTTGAAGAAGGCCGGCATCGAGCTGGATCGCAAGATCCTGGCCGACATTGCCGTGCACGACGCCGCCGGCTTCACCAAGCTGGTGGAGCAGGCCAAGGGCGCGCTGGCAACCACCGCCGCCTAAGCAGCCAGTTCCATGCAGTTCCGAACGGCCTGAAGCTGATGCTTCGGGCCGTTTTCGTTTCGGTGCGCCAGACTTATTTCGATTCTGCGTATTTGTGCCGGTACGCCTCGCAGGCCGCGGGGTTGGTGCACTCGAGCACCACGAAGAGCTCCGAGCGGATCTGCCATCCCGACGCAGTTTTCCGCCACATCGCCAGATAGGTTCCGCGAAGCAGCGCCGGGCCGCCGGGAACGCGGCCGATCCAATGACCGCGTTCCGCGGCCAGAGGTACCACACCGGACAGCTCGACCGAGTCGGTGACGCGCTCGAAGCGGGTCGCATGGGGGTCTTGAAAGTCCTTCGCGAAGGCGTTCAGATAGGCATCCCGCGAGAGCTGGGTTCCATTGCCGGTTACCACTACAAGATCGGGCGCAAGGCTGGCTGCGAAGGCCTCGGAATCGCCGGCGCTGATGGCGCGATTGGAGGCCGCGCGCTGCGCGCGAATCGACGCCTCCTCATTGGGACCCTGGGACAAAGCAGGCAGGGTGAGGGCAAGGATTGCCATCGCGATCGGGATAGAGCGCATGGAACCCAATATACCGGCACATCGGGGCACAGCGCCGATGCCGACGGTTGGACCAGCGCGTTATCATCTCGGCGTGAACTTTCAGAGCCTTTTCGCGCACCAGGCCTGGGCGGACGCCTCTCTGCTTTCCGCCGTCAACGCGCATCCACCGTCGCAGCAGGATGTGTGGTTGGAGAAGACGCTGCTGCACGTGGTCGGGGTGCAGCGGTATTTTATGAGCCGCTTCCTCGACCGGCCTTTCGACCGCGAGAAGGAGTCGCTGACGCCCGCGTCGTTCGCCGATGTGGTCGAGCGATTTCGGGCCACGCATGACGAGGAGCTCACGTTTGTTGGGGGGATCAGCGAGGCTGATCTGGAGCGGCGTTTCGAGCTGCCCTTCCTGAAATGCGAGTTCACGGTGGCCGATGGGCTGACGCAGGTGGTGATGCACAGCCAGAACCACCGCGGCCAGTGCCTGCGTTACCTGCGCAAGCACGGCGCCGAGGCTCCCACGCTCGACTACATCCTCTGGGCGAAGGACCGCCCGGCTCCCGCCTGGCCGGCGTTCTGAGCCGTTGCATTCGAGCGTGGTCGAAGCATGACCGCACTGCAGTAACTCCGCGCACGCGCCGTTTCTGAGGCATACTAGTGGGTTAGATTCGGCAATAGTTCCTGAGAGGTCGGAATTTGGCCGGCAGAAATCCCATGAAGAGAAAGCCCGTGGCGGCGAAGGGCGCGCGTGTCCGCGCGGCGGTGATGGGTGCGCTTGCCGCCCTCGCCATGCTCTGCGCGGTTGCCAGGGCGGCCGCTCCACCTATTGTGGGCCCTCAGACGAGCGCGAAGCACGTGCTCCTGTTGTTCAGCTTTTTTGAACGCGATCACACATCGCTGGACCGCATGGAGGCCTCGGTGCGCGCCAGCCTTCCGTGGCCGGTGGATTTCTCGGTCGAATACCTGGAGAGTCCGCGGTTCGAGCAGAAGTCCTATCGGGATAGTCTTGCCGAGACTTTCCGGCGCGAACTGGACGGCCAGAAGCCGGACCTGGTGATGGCGGCCGCGGAGCCGGCCCTGCGGTTTGCCGTGGAGTACCGGGACAGGATGTTTCCGGGTGTGCCGATCGTATTCTGGGCGATCAGCAGCTCATTGGCCGAGGAGAAGATGCCTGGAGTCACGGGCGTGGCCTCGCCGGCGGGCGTTCGGGAGACGGTCGACCTGGCGCTTGGACTTCAGCCCGATACGACGGCTGTCGCGGTCATTACGAATACCTCGGAGACGGAGAGGTACTGGCTGGGAGAGACACACAAGGAGCTTCTTCGCCATCAAGATAAGGTGAGAGAGATCGACCTGGTGGGACCGCCGGGAGCGGACATGCTGGAGAAGGTGGCGGCGCTTCCCCCGCATACCATCGTCATGTTTCTGCAGTTTCCGCAGGATTCGAACCAGCCGCCGATCAGCAACTGGGATGTTCTGGCCGCGACCTCACGGCACCTCCCCACATATTCCTTTTTTCAGCATCTCTCCCTGGATCGCGGCGGGATTGGCGGAGCCTACTACGATGCTTCACAAACCTCCATTCTGGCCGGAGAGTTGGCTGCACGGGTGTTGCAGGGTGAGCGGCCCGATGACATTCCGGTTGTGCGTGTCCCGATTCTCCAGACCACCGTAGATTGGCGGGAACTCCGAAGGTGGCATATTCCGGAGTCGGCCCTGCCGCCGGGCAGCCTGGTTCTCTACCGGCAGCCCGATGTCTGGCAGCTGTACAAGTGGTATATCGTTGGCGGCATCGCGCTTATTCTGCTGCAAACGGCCCTGATCGTAGCTCTGCTGTGGTACCGGGCGCGGCGAAGACGCAGTGAGCAGGAGCTGGCAATCACGTACGACCGGCTGCGCATGGCGATGGAAGCCGCCAGCTTCGTGGCCTGGGACGCCGACTACAAATCCGGGAGCAACCGCTGGTTCGGCGATTTGGAATCGACGTTCGGTATCAGTTCCGGCGTTCACGACGGGGATCTCACTGATTTTCGGAAGCGACTGCATCCGGATGACCGCGAAAGGGTATCGGAAATCATCCAGCGCGCCCAGGAGAAGCGTGAGCCTTATGCAGCCGAATTCCGCGTGGTGCGACCGGACGGCTCGGTGAAGTGGATTTCGGCCAGAGGCAAGTTCTATTTTTCGCCGCAGGGCGAGCCGGTGCGGATGCTCGGAATGGCAGCCGATATCACGGAGCGAAAGCAGGCCGAGGATGCGCTGAATAGCCTGAGCGGCCAGCTCATCCGCGCGCAGGAGGAGGAACGGCACAGGATCGCGCGCGAGCTCCACGACGACTACCAGCAGCGGCTGGCGGTGCTGGGCATCGAACTGGGCAGCCTCGCTCAGGAGATCGGCACGGACGACAGGATTGCGCTAGCCCGGTTGCGCGATCTTGCGGAACTGGTGAATGCCCTGGGGATGGATCTGCATTCGCTTTCCCACCGCCTGCATTCCTCGACGCTGGACAGCATGGGGCTGGTGGCGGCGTTGAAGGGGCTCTGTTCCGAATTCAGGAAGTACCACGACTTGAAGGTGTCCCTGATTACGGACAACGTGCCGGTGGAGATTCCCAGCGAGACGGCCCTTTGTATTTTCCGGATCGCGCAGGAGGCGCTGCAGAACGTGAGAAAGCACAGCCAAGCACACAGCGCCGAGGTGCGTGTGGAGGGCGTGGAGGGGACGATCCGGCTATCGGTTACCGATCAGGGCAAGGGCTTCGATGCCGGCCGCTCGCTGCGTACCGGAGGAATCGGGATTCGCAGCATGGAGGAGCGAGTGCGGCTTGTGAACGGCCAGCTCGAGGTGCATTCGAGGCCGGGGAGCGGAACCACCATTGCGGCGTGGGTTCCGGTGGGGGGCAGCGGGAGTGACGGCGCGGCGACGACCTCAAAGGCAGAGGTGCACTCCTAAGCGCAGAGAGCTTGAGCGCTCACTGCCGCATGTTGTACATGAATATCGCGCGCAGCTCGAGGAACGGGCCATGGAAGTCGCGCGGCAGCGGCGGGTAGTTTGAGCCGGTAAGGGCTCCCCACGCAGCGCGGTCGAGCCCACTATCGCCGGAGCGGCCTTCGAGGTGCATATCGGTGATCTGACCGTTGGGAAGGACTTTGAAGCGAATCTGCACCTGGCCCTGCTTGAGGATGGGCGGGTTCACTTCATCGGGAATCAGCGGGTCCCAGGTCTTCTCGGTCTCGCGGTGCCAGCGGATCAGCCAGTTGGTGAAGTCGACGCCCTGCGTGTCAGAGAGGACCTGCACGCCGCCGGCGCCGGCGCCGGGATGCATGGACATCTCGCCGGGGTTGGAGGGGATCTGGGTGCCGTAGCCGGGATTGCGGGATGCGCCGCGCATGGCGTCCTTGAGTTGGTCAGCGGGGTTCTGCGAGCCGAAGGCGAAGCTGGGCCGGGCGGGAACGGCCTTGGGTTGAGGCGCCTCAATCTGCGACTGGGTTTGAGCCGGCGGAATGGGCGGCGGCTCCTGCGGCTTGGGCTGCTCGATCTTGGGTTCTTCCGGCAGCGGGTGGGGGAATGGTTGGCTTGTTCAGCGCTTCCAGGGTCTTCCGGTCGACCCGCGGCTCGATGCGCTTGGGCTCGACCGGCTTGACCTGCACCTTGGGCTGGTACTTCGAGACCAGGTCGGGGGGAAGGTCCAGATATTTCAGGTCTTTGCGCTCCTTGATGGCGTCGAACGGGTCGATGATGGGCGGCACGCGGAAGACGTACTTCGGAATCCAGGTAAGAGACGAGATCACCAGGATGTGGAAGAGGAGGGCCCAGAGAATTCCTTCACGGAGGCGGGCCCAGCGGCGCTCGTCTTCGAGCTCGCTGATCATCTCCAGCAGTTCGTGGGTGTCGTAGTCGACCCAGCGTGAGCGGCTGGGGCGGTCCTGCGGGGGCTCAGGCTCGGGGTGCAGAGAGGGGTCCGGCTCAGGAACAGTGCCGGGGCGAGCGGATTGGGCGCTGGAGGGCGGGGAGCCCGCGGGCTCGGTGGGCTCGTTCTCTCTGGTTGGCACTACGCTGAGGGGCATTCGTCCGACAGGAGCAGGGCGGACGCACAATGACGCGATTTCTGAGTCACTGTGCCCTTGCAGGTTTCTCGCCGGGTCGCCGCTTCCTGCTGGTCGCGTCGACTTGAGTGCAGCGTTTTTGCGAGATACCTACTCAGGGATTGCGTAGGCGCCGGGCTCCGTTTGAGTCCTTTCATCTATTCTCTCATTCCTTTCGGTTCCGGCCAAACCGAGCCCGGATTGTGGACGGAGAGGCGGGTCAACAGCCATGGAGCGGAAGCGGCGTCGCGAAGCGCGCAACGTACAATGGTCTTTCTGAATGGACGTTCCGAAAGGCTGAAAGGGAACCGGTTTGAAGCAGTTTTTTGTGCACCTGATGGCGAAGTGGAACCTGGTACTTCTGCCCGCCATCCTGAAATTTGGGCTGTTCGGCGCGGGTGCCGTCGCCTTGATGGATTCATCCACGATTCCGGTTCCGATGGATCTGTTGATTGCGGGTTGGGTTTGGAAGGACCAGAGCCGTTTCTGGCTGTATTGCCTGATGGCCGCGTTCGGGTCGGCGATCGGGGGCCTGCTGCCTTACGTACTGGGGCGCGCCGGCGGGGAGCTGTTTCTGCTGAAGCGGGTGAACCGCGAGCGCTTCGACAAGTTGCGTATCCGCTTCGAAAAGCAGGAGTTCCTGGCCATGGCGATTCCCTCGGCGCTGCCTCCGCCGACGCCCTGGAAGCTGTTCGTGTTTGCCGCCGGCGTGTTTGAGATGCCGGTGCTGCCGTTCATGCTGTCAGTGTTCTGCGGGCGGCTGGTGAGGTGGCTGATCCTGAGCCTGTTGGTACTGAAGCTGGGTCCCGGTGCCGTAGGAATGGTGCAGCGCCATGCGTTGAGCGCGTTTCTGGTAGTGATCGGCCTGGCCGCGGTGGGATTCGGAGTGTGGTGGTTCGCCCGGAAGCGCGATACGGAGCTGGAAACCGTGGACCGCGAGCACTGAGCCGTCCGGCGTCAGGATTCGAAGAAGTTCTTCCACACCATGGCTGCCAGCAGGCCCAGCACCGCCAGAAAGCGAATGATGGTGTGCGCGAAGGTGCCCTCATTGGGGTGTTCGGCGTTCAGCAGCAAGCCGAAATTGACGGACTGGACGGCGAAGAACAGGGTGAACGCCGCAAATAACGGATCGCGGGTCGACTTCCAGAATCGCAGGAAGAACAGCGCGGCCACCAGCGAACATGCCACGATGAATCCCAGCAGGAAAACGTCGAGGAGTGGATGCGACAGGGACGCAAGTTGTGGAACTGTCGCGGGGCTCATTGGCTCTCCCACACGAGACCGAAAATCAGGAGCGCCATGGCAATGGCGGCCGAGCCCAGGCGGTAGGTGTACAGGTCAGTCTGGAGAAAGACCAGAAGGTCGAGAACCTTGAGCAGGTTGGCGGCGGTGAGCCCCACAAAACAAAGCCCGCTCCACAGCAGAAGGCGCCGGTGCACGCGGAAGTATCCGCGCAGCAGCAGCACGGCGCACAGCAGCGTTGTGATGCAGGTGAGGATATACACCGTGGCGCTCACTGATCCTTCTCCTTTCTGAAGCGGAAGGCGCGGGCAAATTCTCGGACCGGGGAAGATGCTTTCGAATGTAGCATGGTCGAAATCCGGACGAGATCGTCTCGATACGCGTCGTCGACCAGGCGCATGAGACTGTTCTGTTCGTCGGAGCGCGGGAAGTAAGAAAACCTCTGGGGAGAGCCGGGGTGCTCCTGCACCACCTGGAGCCTGACCAGGTCGCGGATGATCCCGCTCACCTGCTCCGGAGCGACGTAGAGGCGGGAGGAGAGCTCGTCACAGGTCCATCCGACAGGGCGACTGTTCCAGAACAGGATCAGCGCCTCCAGATGGGGCACGCTGTCAATGTGTTCGTGTATGAACTCGTAGGGATCCACGCCGGATTTTGGAGTCTGGTCGCTCATCGGCCCGTGATTCGCAGGATCTGCCGGGGCGCGACGAGCTGCGCCACTGGACTGGGAATTGAATCTGTGGTGGGAGCGGGGCGTGCGGGTTGCTCCCACCGGAGTGTATCATGTCGCCTCACGACGTAATTACTGCAGCGACCGGGAGGCGCCGGAAATCGGCTGGTTTCAATCGAGCAGTTTCTGGATTTCTTCGAGATCGAACCGGCAGACGCTGCCGGGCAGGACGAATGCGGTTTCCGTGAGCGGTTCAAGACACCCGCTGCGATAGCGGAAGTGCTTGCCCTGCGGATCGAGCAGCAGGATTGTCTGGATGCCCATGGCTTCGTAGTCGGCCAGTTTTATCATCATGCGGGCGAGTGTGTCTTCGGGAGAGAGGATCTCGAAGACGGCGATGGGGGGATGGGTAGCGAATCTCTCCGCGGACAGGTTGCGATCGAGCAGGGCGACATCGGGTACGCGGAAGTTTTCCGGCGATACCTGAACTCGCAATTCCGGCCGTACGCGGATGTTCCACTCATGTGCGTGCTGTCCAAACCAGACATCGAGCGCTTGCTGCCAGGCTGAATGGTCGTTCTCCGCCGTCGGTCTTCCCTCGATCACACCATGCACGAACTCCGCGTCCGGCTCGAACGAGGAGCTGAGGTAGACCTCGAGGGGAGTGGGTTGGGTCTGTGCGGCCATGGTTCTCTTCCGACAAGAATTGTACGCCCGTTGCGGCGATGCGGAGTTACCGCACAGCCGCGGCTGCGACGCGGTTCTGCTGGATACGCTTGACCAGCACCGGCACGCCGAAGGCCAGTCCCGCGACGATCGTGGTCGAAACCAGGTCCCTGCCATAGAAGGGCAAGCCTGCCACGTAGCAGGTGACGAGTCCTGCCCAGGTTTTCGCATACATGTCGCTCGGGATCGCCGGGGAGTGGGCCGAGGCCATCCATACGGCGAAGTTCGACATGAGGAAGAACGAGGTCGGTCCAAGCAGCACGGCGGTGAGGAAGCGGGGCAGGGTGGTGCGGCTGCTGAGCAGGATCTGGCCGAGCGCCATGGCGGCGAAATACCAGGTCCAGGTGGGAACGTAGGCCGGCCAGTGGAAGGCGTAGTGATAGGTGAAGAGGGTCAAGTAGACGTCGGTCGCCACGAGCACGGCAAAGGGAGCCAGCATCTCGCGCCAGTGCCGCCGGGCGCCGAAGTAGAGCAGCGCACCGCCCACCGCGGTGAAGTTCAACCAGTCAGGATGGGGAACCACGCGGCTGAGCACGGCTAGTAGAAGCAGCAGATAAGCAGGCATCACGATCCTCGGATCTTTCAGATGTGCACACGCTTCCGGTATCCGCAGCAGGCGGGGCAGAAACAGCGGCTCTCTCCATTCTGGGGGTCAGGGCCGGATGGGTCAACCGGTGAGTCTGCGGGGAGCGTTGCGTTTTCGGTTCATCAACAATAAGTTTGGGCGGGGTGGATGGGTTACTTCTGTTCGCGGCCACCCATGAACTGCCCGCCTTCCTCGCGATTGTCGATGATGTAGACCCATCCGGCGAGGCCGGCGGGGGGCTGGCTGCTCTGCCCGCCGCGAAAGGCGTAGGCGAAACGCAGGTCAGTAAATTCAACGGCCGTCCACGCGCGGCCATTGGGCAGGGTGGGCGGTGCGGCGCCGGGAGCGGGTTGCTGGCCTACGTCGCGCACCACGGCCCATGAGCCCCAGTCGAGATACGCGCGGCCCAGCCAGGTCTGCTTGGCGGCTTCAACGGCGGCCGTATCGGCGGGCTTGTAAAGGACGTCGGTCTGCGGATCGGAGTCGATGGAGCCTGCTTTGGTATTGACTTCGGCGGTCTGGTAGAAGCCGGGCGTCTCGAGGATGGCGTGCCAACGCCAGGGGTTGACGGGGTAGGGCTCGGCGGCGATGCGCGTCACCGGGGCGTTGGCCACCGAGGTGTTCTCGACCAGAACGAGCGCCTGCGCATGCTCGGCCCAACGCCAGCAGCCGGTCACCAGCATTCCAGCCAGCGCGAAGATGGCCCAGCCGCGTCCGCGAAAGGCGGTGCGGCGCGCGCCGATCTCGCGGTCGGCGAGGCCGAAGAGCGCAGGAATGATGAGCGCGAGCAGCAGCAGCGCCCACCAGACTGGTTCGGCGATGAAGACAAAGCTGCCCGCGTACCACCGGGGATTGAAGGGGAAGAGCGGGCGCACGCCGTAGTTGTTGGTCCAGTCAAGGAGGATGTGGGAGAACGCGGCGACGAGCCCGGTGAGAAGGAGCCAGCCCCAATGCAGTTCCTGCGCACGGCTGCGAAGCGGCTCGGCGCCGGGCGCGGGAGGATGGGTGCGAAGGCGGCGGCGTTGGCGCCAGAGGTGCAATCCTCCGACGACTCCGACAACGATTGCGGCGACGACAGGCGCGCCGATCAACGTGTGGGTGATGCCGCGATGATGCTGAAGGTTCGCGACGGGTCCGCGAATGCCCCACAGGATATCGAGGTCGGCGGCTTCAGCGGCGAGGGTCGCAACAATCGTGGCGCAGGCGGATTTGCGGTTGAACCCGGCGCGGCCGATGCAGGCCCCGGTGAGGAAATGCGTGATGGGTTCCATGGGCTCAGAGTATCGGCTCGCTCATCGCGACGCCGGCTTTTCGGGATTCAAAATCATGATTTTCCCCTGCATCTCGAATTTCTTTGTGACGGGCTTTCCGTTCTCGACTACCGGTTCAAAGAGCCAGCCCCGGTCAAAGCACGAAGTTGCGAGAGGACATCCAGGGGGACTTTGCCAGCGATCTCGACGTTGTCGACCTGGCCGGAAGGTTCAAGCGTGAAGTGGATCTGGATATCGATGGCCCCGGTGTCTCCAGTTTTGGAGACGAACATAGGTGCGAGCCGGCAGCGGATGCATTGTGGCCCCGAGCCTTGCGGCGGATGTGCGCCGAGCGGAGGAAGTGAGCCGGACTGCCAGGTGATCGGTCCTTCGTCTTTCCTGTCGAGAGTCTGGACCACGGTGGCGGCCGTGCATTCGATGGTGCCGCTTGACAAAAGACACAGAGAATCGCCGGATCTGGCCCATTGGCTCGAGAGACCTTCATGAGGCGGAAATCTGGCCATCCAGGCTTTTCCGTTGTCGAGATCAACACCCGCGCCCGAACCCGCAAAGCAGCCCTGTGCCGTGCAGCCGCCGCAAGCCTCGGATTTGCAGGCGCCGTTTGCCATCGAGACGTGTTCCCATTGAGCTCCGTCATGCGACCGGAAGGACATGGCGACGCCATATCCGCCACCTGGTTTGTCTTTGCCCAGTACCTCGTGGCCAATGGAGAAGTAGGCTCCGTCCGCGACGATCAGGCCATGGACGCCGACATTCGGAATGTAGTTTGCTGACCAGGTGGCGCCGCCGTCCGCAGTCCACAGATACTCGCCGTCGCTGAATTCCCCCTCGTTTACGCGGGCGGCCAGATGGTTCTTGTCGAGGGCGGCAAGGCCATCGGTGTAGAGAAACTTTTTCTGCCACTCGGGATCGTTGTTCGGAACGATGGAATGCCACGTTTTGCCGCCGTCGCCAGTCGACAGCAAAGCAGACATGGTGCGGATTACTCCATGCTGCGTATCGCCGAATGCGGCCTGGAGGATGGTTGCATCAGCGAGCTTCTGTACAGACCAGGTGTCACCGCCATCCTGGGTGAACAGCACTCTGCCGCCGGTACCCGCTGCGTAACCAAACTTGTCATCGACGAAGTGCAATACGAACAGAAGGGATCCACCTGCGTCGCTGTGCTTCAGCGTCCAGTGCCGTCCGCCGTCAGCCGATACCGCGATGGACTCCCGGTCTCCGGCAGCCCACATGGACTGTCCCTTTCCCATAAGGACTTGTGGCGTGAATCCCACATTGACAGAATTCCAGCCATCTGCCTGCGCAGCGAGAGTATGCGCGTGTACAGGAGTAAAGCCCGCAAGCACCAGGGCAAACGCGAGAAAAACAGTACCATCGGCAAGCTTCATATTGATCGCAATCAGTCTACCCGGAAATTCGCGGCGCAGGCGCAGTTGGCCCCACCGCGGGTCGATATAATCCGGCCCATGGACGGTAAGAGACCCTCGACCCCGACGGCTGCGGAACGCGCGGAGGAACTGCGCGAACAGATTCGCCATCATGAGCACCTGTATTACGTCATGGACGCGCCGGAGATCTCCGATGCCGCATTCGACAAGCTGATGAACGAGCTGAAGCGGATCGAGGCGGAGCATCCTGAACTGGTGACGCCGCGATTCGCCGACGCAGCGCGTGGGCGGCAAGCCGGCCGAGGGCTTCAGGAAGGTGCGCCACTCGCGCCCCATGCTGAGCCTCGACAACGCCTACAGCGAAGAAGAACTGCGCGACTGGGATCGGCGGGTGCGCGAGCTGGCGGGCAATCTGCCCGTGGAGTACACCTGCGAGCTGAAGTGGACGGGCTCAGCCTTGCGCTGCACTATGAGGCCGCGCCCGATGGCGGCTGCGCGCGCTGGCACGCGGGTTGACGCGCGGCGATGGCCAGATTGGCGAAGACGTGACTTCCAACATGCGCACCATTCGCAGCGTGCCGCTGAGCATCTCCGCCGCGCGGTTGAAGAAGGCAGGGGTGCCGGCGGCATTCGAAGTGCGCGGCGAAGCTGGTCATGCCGGAGAAGGCATTCGAGCAGATGAACGAGGAACGCGAGGCGCAGGGGCTGCACGCCGGCGGTGAATCCGCGCAATGCGGCGGCGGGCACGCTGCGCACGATCGATCCGAGCATCGTGGCGCAGCGGCGGCTGGATCGTCTATGCCTATTTTCTGCTGAGCGGCGGCGAGTATCTGCACATCGGGCAGGAGGCGACGCTCGATGCCCTGACCGCGCTGGGTTTTCGCGTCAATCCGCATCGCGGCCACGTGCACACCGTGGAGCAGATGATGAAGTTCATCGCCGATGCGGAGAAGAAGCGCGCCACGCTGGGCTACGACATCGACGGCGTGGTGATCAAGGTGGACGCGCAGGCCACGCAGCAGCGGCTTGGCTACACGGGCCGCGCGCCGCGCTGGGCCATCGCCTACAAATTCTCGGCCGAGCAGGCGGTCACGCAGATGGAAGGCATCATGATCACCACCGGCCGCACCGGCAAGCTGACGCCAACGGCGATGCTGAAGCCGGTCTTCGTGGGCGGAGTCACGATCAGCCGCGCCACGCTGCACAACGCTGACTGGATCGAGCGCATGGGCCTGATGATCGGCGACTGGGTGAAGGTGGAGCGCGGCGGCGACGTGATTCCCAAGGTGGCCGAGATCGTGGAAGACGCGGAGCATCCGCGGGGCACCAAGAAGTTTGTCTATCCTACCGCACTGCCCGGTCTGCGGCCAGGCGGCGGTGCGCGAAGAAGGCGAAGCCGACTACCGCTGCGTGAATGTCGACTGCCCCGCCCTGCTGCGCGGCACGCTGGAGCACTGGGGCAGCCGCGGGCGTGATGAATATCGAGGGGCTGGGCGAGGTGGCTGTCGCGCAACTGCTTGGACAAGGGCCTGGTGCGCAGCGTGGCCGACCTCTATTCGCTGACGCTGGAGCAGCTGATGGAGCCTGGAGCGCTGGGCGCGAGAAGTCGTCGCAGCACACTGCTTGAAGAAATTGAGCGCTCAAGCATGCGGGGCTGGCGCGGGTGCTGATGGGGCTGGGCATCCGCTTTGTGGGCGAGCGGACCGCCGAATTGCTGGCGCAGGAGTTCGGCTCGATGGACGCCATCATGAACGCGAGCGCCGAAGAACTGGAGCGCGTGGAAGAAGTGGGGCCGCGCATCTCGCAGGCCATTGTGGACTTCTTTGCGCGGCCCGCGAATCGCGAGCTGATCGAGCGGCTGAAGGCTGTCGGCGTCGAAGATGACGGCGGAGAAGAAACACCGCACCTCGCAACTGGCGGGGCTGACCTTCGTGCTCACCGGGACGCTGCCGAATCTTAGCCGCGACGAAGCCAAGGCGATGATCGAGGCCGCGGGCGGCAAGGTGGCTGGCTCGGTGAGCAAGAAGACCAGCTACGTGGTGGCGGGCGAAGAGGCCGGTTCAAAGCTCGACAAGGCGCGGGAACTGGGGTTCCGGTGCTGGATGAAGCGGGACTGCGGAAGCTGCTTGAGGAGCGGTCTTGACGCGGGTTCTATAGCCCCTTGTGCCGGCGCGCCGGTTCGGGATGGCGTTCGACTGCGCGCAGTTCGCGGTTGCGCTCGCGCTCCCAGGCTTCGGCTCTCCAGCGGCGCGAGGCGTAGTTCGGCGTGTCTTCAATCTGCGGCGGAAGGGGCGCGGGAGGCGCGGGCTTCGGTCACGAGTCGCGGCTGCATGGGAACGAGACACGGCGCAGCGGCGGCCGAGCGCGGCGCGATGCGGAGCGTAACGGACGGGGGCTGTGATGGATGCGCGCTGAAGATGTCATCTTCGTAAGCTGCCGGTCGAGGTCAGGCTGGCGTCGACTTCCGCTGGCGCGGCGGCGCCGGCTCGGCGTTGTCCGCCACGGCAGTGGACGTGCCGCGCTCGGCGCTGGCACGCGCCATGAACTCATCCACCAGCTTGTGCAGGCAGGTTTGTCCGCAGAGGTGCTTGGCGCCGGGGCGCTGTCGCATGCGCGAGTTCCATCCGCCCACGCGCAGCTCGCCGCCCTGCTCGCAGGCAACATACCAGTGGTTGGTCTGCTTCTTTTCCGCACCGCAGATATCGCACGAAATGGCCTGCCGGATCACCGATTCTCTCCTCCGCAAGTCTCGCAAAGATGCCGGTGGCGCTCCAGCTTGAGCGTGAAGCGCCTTCGCGAGCCGGGCGGCCGTGGACCTTCGAAACCCTTCTTCTACTTCATCGCTGGATGCGGACAACAGATGAGAGGGAATCGGGCGTAATTGAGAGGCGAATCCAAAACAGGATCGACTGCGGTGCGAGAGTTTCCGAATGGAACAGGTGGGGATGCGAAAACAGCAAGGCCATCCGTTGGGGATGGCCTCGCCAGCTTTCCCGGTCGCTGCGCGGCGATTATTGCTTCGGAGCGAAGTATCCCTTGCGGGCGAGCACCTGGTAGCGCCGGTCGTTGCAATAGAGATAGATGGGGCGGAACGCGCCGTTGGCCTTGAAGTCGGCAGGCACGTAAGTCAGCGCGTACTGGCTGCGCAGGCTCTGCTGCAATGGTGTGGAAGCTGTTGGCCATCTCTTCGACGGAGGGCGGGAAGAAAACCTGGCCGCCGGTGGCTTCGGCCATCTCCGTCATCACTTTGTCGCCCTTGCCGCGGCTGGGCGTCCAGTTGGTGCTGATGGCGTAGATGATGGTCTCGGCGCGCTGGCACATCTTGATGGCTTCGTCGGGATGCACGCGGCTCTGGTTGTCTTCGCCGTCGGAGATGAGCACGATGGCCTTGCGCACCGGCTCCTGCCCGCGCGCGTGTCCAGCAGCTTGTCGCGGCAGGCGACGTAGACGGAGTCGAACAGCGCGGTGCCGCCGGCGGGCTTGAGCTTGTTCACGCCGGTCTCCAGTGCGTCCAGGTTGTTGGTCCAGTCCTGGCTGATGTGGGGCACTTCGGCAAAGCCCATCACGAAGGCGCGATCGCTGCCGGGCTTGATCATCTGCAGCAGGAACTCGATTGCCGCCTGCTGCTCGAACTGGAAGCGGGTGCGGATGGAGGTGCTGGCGTCAATGACAAGACCCACGCGCAGCGGCAGATTGATCTGCTGGCGGAACGAGGTCACCTTCTTCGGGCGCGCGGCCGTCGTCGAGCAGCGCGAAGTCGCTCTGGCTCAGGTTGGGCATATAGTGGCCGTGCTTGTCCGTCACCGTGAAGATCAGATTGACTTCGTTGACCTTGTCGAATGGCGTACAGGTCCGGCTGTTCCGGCTGCGGCGTCAGGTGCGGGCTGCTGCGCGGGCGCGCGCGGGCTGCGGCTGAGCGGGTGCGCGGGGTCTGTGCGCCGGCGGTGGCCGGCGGGTTGCTGTGCTGCGCAGCGACGCGCTGCCGAAAAGGAGACGGCAAACACAAGGGCAACAAAACCGAGGGCCCGGCGACGCGGGGCCGCAGGCGAGAAAATCTGCATGTCCATATCTACGATGATTCTAACCAATGGAGGGGTTTCTCCTTCTGTCTTGGACGCACTAGGCGGGGCCGGCGTCACCCTCCAGGCGGCGCAGAAAACTCGTTGAGTTCGGCGGGCAGGGGGGCCTGCAACTGCAGGGTTTTGCGGGTGATGGGGTGGGTGAACTCAAGTTCGGCGGCATGCAGAAAATTGCGTCCGAGCCGAGGCGCTCAGGTTGGGCATTGCGGCGGGCGGCCCGGGACGTGGCCGCCTGGGAGGCAACCTGGTCAGTGATCTGGCTGGCCGCGCCGTAGAGCGTGTCGCCGACGACGGGGTGGCCGATGGAAGCCATGTGCACGCGGATCTGGTGCGTGCGGCCGGTTTCGATGCGGACCTTCACCAGCGTGAACTTGCCGAAGCGCGTGTTGATCTTGCGGACGACCTCGTAGTGCGAGACGGCGGTGCGCGCATTGTCAACCGGCTTCACGGTCATGCGCGTACGGCGCAGAGGATCGCGGGCGATGGACGCGTTGATGGTGCCGCGGGGGCGGGCGACTTCTCCATGGACCAGGGCGATGTAGGTCTTGCGGATATCGCGGCCGGAGAACATCTCGGCAAGCTTGCCGTGAGCGCGGTCGTTCTTGGCGACGATGATCAGGCCGCTGGTGTCCTTGTCGAGACGATGCACGATGCCGGGGCGCAGCTCGCCGCCGGTGGAGCTGAGCGAGTGGAAGTGATGCAGCAAGGCATTTACCAGCGTGCCGCGGCTGCGCGCATCGTCGGTCTGTCCGGCTCCGGCGTGCACCATCATGCCGGCTGGCTTGTCGATCACGGCGAGGTCGTCGTCCTCAAAGACGATGTCGAGCGGAATGTCTTCAGCGGTGGCCTTGAGCGGCGCTGGATGCGGCTCGCCGGTGACGGTGATGGTCTCGCCGCCGCGCAGTTTGAGCGAAGCCTTGTGTTGCGTGCCGTCCACCAGCACGTCGCCCTGTTCCAGCAGCAGCTGCACGCGCGAGCGGCTGACGTCGAGCTGCGCGGCGAGGAACTGATCGAGCCGCTGCCCGGCGGCTTCAGCGGAAACATCGATGGTGCGCGTTTCAGCCATGGCTGACCTCGGCGGCAGGTTGCAGTGATCGGCTCGGCTGCGTCGCGCGTTTGCGCAGAAGACCGCGCCTGCCAGGACCATGACGATGGCGGCGACCTGCGGGCCATCGAGCGCTCCATGCAAGCATGGAGCCGCGGCCTTCCCAGTCGCGCCAGATCTCCGTGACAAAGAGGATCATGCCCGCGCCCATGAGAGCCACGCCGGCGACGTCGCCGTGCTGGCGGCGCGCCGGCAGCATCACCAGCAAAAGAGCGCGAGCGTAAGAAAGGCGAGTGCAGCATACGCCTGCACGGGATGCACCGGAACACCGAGCGGCGCGCCGCTCCACCGCGCAGCCAGCGGATTGGTGTAGGTCACTGCCCAGCGCACATGCGTATCGGTGCCGTAGTCCGATCCGGCCAGCAGTGCACCCAGTTGTTCGAACGCCATGCCCAGGGCAATCGGCGCGGCCAGCGCATCTGCGGTGTTGAGCAGCGGCAGCCGCTGCCAGCGCGCGTAGACCAGAGCGGCCAAGCCGCCTAAAGCCATTGCCGGCTAGCAACCAGCAGCGGATGATGGATCGTCGCCAGGCCCAGCATCCACAGCGGATGTTGCGTTACGTCATGCCAGTTAATGACCAGCAGCAGGATGCGCGAGCCGATGAGCGCCGCGAAGAAAGCGGCAATGCACAGGTTCCACACCTGGGCGGGAACCATGCCGGCGATGCGCGCGGTGCGCTGCGCCAGCACCAGTGCCAGCAGAACGCCAAGCGCCGCGATGGCGCCGTAGCTGGGGATGAGCAATGCTCCGATGTGGATGAGGACTGGATGCACTAGGAGAGGATACGGCATGGAGCGGAGCGAGCGATGCAGAGCAGCGCTGCAAATAAAGAAGCCGACCCACTGGGCCGTGGGTGATGCGCCGGTGAACCCGTCCTAAGACGGTGGAGCTCCCCGCGGTTCATTAGGCATTCCGGACTGGCGGACACGGCACACAGAACCGATTGATCGAGTCGAGCTCCTGTTCAATGAATGTAGGTTCAACCAGCGTTGACCACCCACCTGCTTTGCAGGCCGGTTTCTATTGCGGAGTGTATGAGCCCCCGGGCGGAATTGCAAGTCTTGTGCGCGATGAGCACAATGTGCTAGGCCAGAACGGGAATGTCTGTTCACGCCGGGTAAACATTGCGCAGAGCCGGTCAATTCTTCCGGGTCGCTGGGTCCGCGTCCGCTGCGATGTGCTTGCGCTTCTCCACTGCTTTTTACGACCCCGTCCGGCGGTCCTCTTCCAGCACTTCGTCGAGCAGGCCGCGCAGCGTGATGGCGCGCGCCTGGCCGGTGCGCACGGTCGTGCCGCCCTCGGTCAACTGCGAAAGCTCATCGGCCAGGTTCAGCGCGGCAAGCACCGCTACGCGCAGCGAATCGACGGTGCGGCCCTGGGCCGCGACCGCGCGCATCTTCGCGTCAACCAGCGCGGCGAGCGCGCGGATGTGCTCGGGATCCTGTCCGGAAAGATGATAGGTCTGGTCGTAGATCTGGACGGTTACGTATTCGGCCGGCGCTTCGTCCATTGCCGCTTATACCTCCAGGGCGTCGAATTGCGACAGAATCCGGTCAACCCGCTGCTTGACGGCTTCGCGCTCGGCACGCAGGGCGCCGATCTCCTTATTGAGGTTGTCGATCGCTTCATCCTGCTCGGCGACTTTTTCTTCCGCCGCCACGGCGCGCAACTCCGCTTCAGACCGTGCCATGCGCTCGCGCTTCACCAGGTTCACGGCGCGCAGCACGCGCTCTTCAAGAGCCGTAAACTCATCGGCGCTCATCGCCACCGTGCCCGCATCGCCGTGTTCATTCTGTACTTCTTCCGCCACCTCGGTACCGAACGCCAACTCCGACATGTAAAGTCCTCCGCGCCTGATGCGCTTTAAGTATCACAGTCGAGTATAGCCTCGGTGCTGCTTGTGGATTCCTCAGCCGCGCAGGCGCGCACCTGCCTTGCCAACGGCCTCCACCACGCGTGTTTGAAAATCCTGCAACTCCTCTTCGCGCAGGGTGCGGTCGGGGGCCTGGAAGGTGACGCCGAGCAGCAGCGAGTAGTCGTGTCCGAGCTTTTTGTCCCGGAAAACTTCGCGCGCGCGCCATTCGACCAATTCGGGAATATTGAGCCCGCCGATGGCCTGATCGATGCGCTCCCACGAGATGCTTTCGTCGAGGACGAGCGAGAAATCCCGGCGCACCGGCTGGAACCGCGAGATCTCACGCGCGGCCGGCTTGCTGAAGCGGCAACTGATAGAGCCGGTCGATGTAAATCTCGCCGGCGAAGACCGCGTCCTTGATCTTGCGCGCCGCGGCCTCGCGCGGATGCAGTTGTCCGAACCAGCCCACCGTCTCGCCCTTCAACCGCCATGCGCGCCGAGCGATACGGATGCAGCCACGCGGGCGTCAGTCCGGATTCAGCAGGGAAGCGATCGAAGTAGACCGACCGCGACTCGAAGCGCGCGATCAGTTGCTCCACTATGCCCTTCAGGTCATGGAACTCGATGGGCCGCGCGGAGTGCATCGCGCCCTGTTCCGGCGCAACTCCCGCGGCGCCGAAGGCCAGGGCTGGGCGCTCTTCCACCTTTTCTGTCGATCCGCTGAACACCGTGCCGAGTTCGAACAGCCGCACGTCGCTGACGTCGCGATTGAGGTTGCCGGCGATCATCGCCAGCATGCCCGGCACCAGCGACGGCCGCATCACGCCCGCCTCTTCGCTGAGCGGATTGCCCAGCGGAACCACCAGGCCGGGCTGCGGCGCGGTGAGTGCGGCATCCGCTGCCGAGCAGAAGGTGCTGCCGATCGTCTCGTGGAATCCCGCGGCCAGCAGGGTCCGGCGGACGGCGGACTCCGACTCCGCCCATGGCAGAGCTCGCACGCCCTCGCCGAATGCCGGCAGCGTGTTGGCGAACCGGTTGTACCCGTACACGCGCGCGACTTCTTCGATGAGGTCGATTTCGCGCTCCAGATCGAGCCGCCAACTGGGCAGCGTGACGAGCCACGCGCCCACAGCCGAGTCGGCGCCGCTGGCTTCACGCCGATGCGCAAGCTCGCAGCCAAGGGCCGTGAGCACAATATCGACCGTCGCCGCGGTGATGCCTTCAGGATCGATGGTGGTTCCCAGAATGCGCTGTACTTCGCTCAGCGACAGCGCGATCGCCTGCCGATGTGCCGTACGGGCTTCGATGGCGGGCACGCGCACATCCACGAGGTCGCCTTCGATCGAGCCGCCATTCGCGAGCAGAATGCTGCACACCAGCGCCGAGGCGACCGGCGCCGCATTGAAATCAGCGCCGCGCTCGAAGCGATGGCTTGCATCCGTGTGCAGCCCATGCCGCCGCGCGGTGCGGCGAACGGCGATGGGATCGAACCACGCCGCCTCGACCAGCACGTTCTTCGTCTCCGGCGTGATCATCGTGTCCCATCCGCCCATGACGCCGGCCAGGCCGAGCGGCTTCACATGATCGGCCACCACCAGGTCTTCGGGATCGAGATTGCGCACGATTCCGTCGAGCGTCTTGAGCTGCTCGCCCTTGCGCGCGCGTCGCACCACGATGCCGCCCTCGATCTTGTCGAGATCGAAGGCATGTGTCGGCTGGCCCATCGCCAGCCACGCGAAGTTGGTCGCATCCACAGCGTTCGAGATCTTCTTCTGCTCCAGCAGATGGAAGTACGTCACGACTGGTGCGCCCGGTAAATCACGCGACTCGCCGATGGTCACGTCGCGCAGCACCCGCGCGGTGAACCGCCCGCACGCATCTTCGGCCTCAATCCGCACAGAAAACGGAGTCGCGGCCGGCTTCGCTTCAGGCAGCGGGAAATGCAGTTCAGGCAAAGTGAGCCCATAGATGGCAGCCGCCTCGCGCGCTACGCCGTAGTGATTCATGGCGTCGACGCGGTTGGTGGTGATGTCCATCTCGTACAGCGAGCCGTTGGCCTCGCCGAGGTCGTAGATGCCTTCAACGGCGATGCCGCGCAGGGTAAGGTCTTCGGCGAGTTGCGCGTCGTCAACCGGCAGTCCGGGCAGATAAGCTCTCAACCACTTTGTCAGGATCTTCATGCGAACTGCCCCAGAAACCGCATGTCGCCCGCGAACAGGCTGCCAATCTCGCTGATGCCGTACTTCATCATGGCGATGCGCTCTACACCCATGCCGAACGCAAAGCCGGAGATCTTCTTCGGGTTATAGGCCGGCTGTTTCTCCGCCGCAATTGCGAACACCGCGGGATCGACCATGCCGCACCCCAGCAACTCAATCCATCCTGACTGCTTGCACTTGCGGCAGCCTTTGCCTCCGCAGAAGATGCAGCTGATCTGCACGTCGGCGCTCGGTTCCGTGAACGGGAAGAACGACGGGAAGAAGCGCGTCTTGACCGACGAGCCGAACAGAGCCTTCATGGCGTGATCGAGCGTGCCCTTCAGATCGCTGAAGGTGATGTTGGTGTCCACGCAGAGGCCTTCCACCTGGTGGAAGATCGGCGAGTGCGTAGCGTCCTGCGCGTCGTTGCGATGTACTTTACCCGGGATGACGATCCGCACCGGAGGCGGCTGCTTCTCCATGGTGCGCATCTGCACCGGCGACGTGTGGGTGCGCAGCAGCAGGCGGTCGCGCAGCGGCTTGCGCTCCTGGTTCGCGATGACGAGAGTGTCCTGCGTGTCGCGCGCCGGATGCCCCGGCGGAAAATTCATGCTCTCGAAGTTGTAGAAGTCGGTCTCGACCTCGGGCCCAACGCCCACCGAATAGCCGAGAGCCGCGAACACGCTCACAATCTCATTCATTGTGCGCGTGATGGGGTGCTCCGCGCCCAGCAAACGCCTGGTTCCCGGCAGCGTGATGTCGATGGCCTCGGCAGCCAGCGCGGCATCGCTCGGCCCGGAGCCGGCGGCCTGCTCCAGCAACTGCTCCACCGTGGTTTTGAGCGCATTAAAGCGCTGCCCCAGCGACTTCTTCGCTTCTGCCGGCGCGGCCTTCAGCCAGCGGCTCGAGACATCGTTGAGGCGCCCCTGCTTGCGGCCAAGCCACTTCAGCCGGTACGTCTCCACAGCCTCTTCGCCGTCGAGCGAAGCAGCATCGGCGCGCGCCTGCTGTTCCAGCGCGGCGAAGGCTTTATCCAAAGAGGCCTCGTCGAAGCCCCCCAGTTCAGGAATCGGTTCGTTGGTCATGCGTAGACTACAGAATAAAGCACCTGCGGTGCGGCCAACTGCGGCTTCGCCGCCAGTGCTGCCTGAAGTCCGCGGTGTTTCCGCCCCAAGGGGAGCCAGGGCTGGGCACCGGCACTGGCGGTCTACTGCATCCTGAACCTCTCCCGCATCAGCCGCTGCAGCCGCGGCCAGTAAATCAGGTTGAACGCCAGTTCCTTGTCAGGAAACATTCCCAGCGCCAGTCGGCGCGTGTCGGCCACCATCTCCGAGGCCTCCTCCACGGTCAGTGTCGAATCCTGCGCGATGACCTGGGTCACCATGTTCATCACCATCTGCAGGCGGCGAATCTTGCGGTTCTCCTCCTGCAGTTCTTCCGGCGATTGGGGTACGGGACCTTCCAGGCTTGAGGTGTCCAGCGAGCCGGCAGGCGTAGGCTGCGGCTCACGGTTGTAATGTATGGAACCCATCGAGCATGCCTCCTGGGGGTGGGGAATTGGCGAACTTTGCTGTGCATCGTATGCGCCCGGTCGTAATTTATCCAGACCTGTTTTTCTGATGCGCAGAAGGCCTGCTACGGACCATGACCGTACGAGTCGGCGGGTGCAATCTGACATGCGTCTGATTCGATTGAGTTTGGCGAATTGCTCGGCGGAATCGACCCGGCCGGGGTGACTGAAAATGGACCACCCGTAGAATAGAAACTGAATGGTGTTTACGGAACAATATGACGTCGTGGTGGTGGGCGCCGGGCACGCGGGCTGCGAGGCCGCCATGGCTGCCGCGCGCATGGGGCTCAAGACCGCCCTCATCACTATGAATATGGACCTCATCGCCCAGATGAGCTGCAACCCGGCCGTCGGGGGCGTGGCCAAGGGCCACCTGGTGCGCGAGGTCGACGCCCTGGGCGGCATCATGGGCGAGGTCGCTGACGCCGTCGGCATCCAGTTCCGCCTCCTCAATACCTCGCGTGGCCCCGCCGTCTGGAGTCCCCGCGCCCAGTGCGACAAGGCTCAGTACCGCGTGAAGATGCGCGAGGTGCTTGAGGCGCAGCCGGGACTGCATATCCGCCAGGCGGAGGTCGTTGATCTGGTGATCGACGACAGGGAACAGGGAACAGGGAACAGGGAACAGGAAACAGAAGACAGGGACGGTGGGCCCCGTTCGCACCGCCGCGTCCTTGGCCTCAAGCTGCGCGATGGGCGGCGGCTGATGGCTGGCGCCACCATCATTACTACGGGCACGTTTTTGAATGGATTGATTCATTGCGGGGAGGAGCGATATCCGGCTGGGCGCAGCGGCGAGCCCGCGTCGGTTCTGCTGGGCGAGGCGCTGCGCCGGCTGGGGTTGCGGACTTGCCGGCTCAAGACCGGCACGCCTCCGCGGCTGGATGGGCGCACGATCAAGTGGCACATGTTTGAGGAGCAGCCCGGCGACGCGGACCCCACCCCGTTCAGCTTCCGGACGAAGAAAATCGTCCAGCCGCAGGTCTCCTGCCACATCGCCTTCACCACGCCCGAGACCCTGCGCCTCATCCGCGAAAACGTGCACCGCTCTGCCATGTACTCGGGCCAGATCGAGGGCATCGGTCCGCGCTACTGCCCATCCATTGAAGACAAGGTGGTCAAGTTCCCTGACAAGACGCAGCACCAGTTCTTCCTCGAGCCCGAAGGCCTGAATACCCACGAGGTCTACATCAACGGCATGTCCACGTCGCTGCCCATGGAAGTGCAGTGGCAGATCGTGCGCTCCATCCCCGGCCTCGATGAAGCCGAGCTGCTGCGTCCCGGCTACGCCATCGAGTACGACTCGGTTGACGCCACCGAACTCGACCGCTCCCTGCGCGTCAAGTCGATGGAGGGCCTCTACCTGGCCGGCCAGATCAATGGGACTTCAGGGTTATGAGGAGGCCGCCTGCCAGGGCATCATGGCCGGAATCAACGCCGCGCTCTGGGTGAAGGGCGAGCCGCCGTTCACCATGAACCGGACCGAAGGCTACACCGGCATCCTGATTGACGACCTCATCTCGAAGGGCACCAACGAGCCCTATCGCATGTTCACCTCGCGGGCCGAGTTCCGCCTGCACCTGCGCATCGACAACGCCGACCGCCGCCTCACTCCCTATGGCCGCAAGCTGGGCCTGATCAACGACGAGGCCTGGGCGGAGTACCAGCAGAAGCAGGCGCGCATGGTGGCGCTCGAAAAGCTCCTCACCACGCGCAAGGTCGATGCCGAACGCCTCGCCAACGCGGGATTCGGCGAACTCACCGCCACCGCCGGCCAGACCTGGGCGCAGCTCCTCAAGCGGCCTGAAGTCACCATCGAGCCCGTGATGCGCGCGATTGCCGAAGACCTCCGCAACGATCCTCTGCTTGCCGAGTTCGCTGACCGTCATCCCGACGATCCCGTCGCGCGCGCCGCCGTCCGCAACGAGGCCCGCGCCGTCGAAACGGAAATCAAGTTCGCCGGCTATCTCGACCAGCAAAAGAAGTCCATCGAAAAGCTCAAGGCCGCCGAAGCCGTCCGCATTCCCGACTGGATCGAGTACGGCGCCATCAGCGGCCTCAGCCGCGAAATGCGCGAGACGCTGGAGCGCGTGCGTCCGCAGACCATTGGGCAAGCCAGTCGCATTCCGGGAGTCACGCCGGCCGCGCTGAGCCTGGTGCATGTGTCGATTAGGTTGCAGGGGGCGCGGCGGACGCCCACTCAGGCGCAAAGCGCGTAGCTTCTGAAACCCCGCGGCTCAAAGGCCGCGCGACGCCGAAAGGCTCGTCTTTCCCCATCCCAACGAGCTGTCATCCCGAGCGAAGCGCAGCAGAGTCGAAGGATCTGCGGTTGTCGTTTCGGAAGGTGCGAACAGGGGTTACTTCCGAATATATCTCGATCCAACCGCGACCGATCATTTCTCCGCTTGTTCCTTCGGATCGTGCAGAGAACCGTTTGCAGACACAGCGGCCAAATAGAGGGTGATTGAAACGGCCAAGAGAATCCAAATGTGAGGAAGAAGGAAGACTCCAAGGGCAATCTTCACCGGATTGGTGGTTGTGCATTTCCCTGCAAGGCAAGACTGTAGATTGATCGTGAAGATGGTGATCATGCTGCCTATGGAAATCGCCCACGAAAACAATACGCCGACGACCTTCGATAAGAAGTAGCTTCCAAAGGCTACGATGCTAATTGCTGGGAACAACCAGAAAAGTAAACCCAGGAATGCTTCGCTGGCGTTCGCGCCGCTCCAAAAGCCTCCCCAGGCTCCAGCGAATAGACCAAAGGCTGACATCGCCAAGCTGGCAATCCCGGCGAACACAAGGAGGAGCACCGACAGCCCGAATCTTTTGCTCTGCACTATGCCGCCAAGGTTCTCTCATACGATGGGGAAGAGTCAATAAACCCGGGTTTCGAGCCGATAACCGCCGATGTTCCCTTTGAAATTCCTTTGCCTTTCCCGGCGGGTCCGGCTGGCGGCGTTCTGATTTGGCTCACGGTAGGGTCAGAGTCGGCCACGATACGACCCACGAACAACAATCCAAATGGGCTGAAAGTTATAATTCGTCCAATAATGACGATTCCGAAGCTGCAGGGCGCAAACATCTGCCGAATCGTTGGGATGATTCTCTTCTGTTTAGCTCTCTTGCTGCCGGCTTGTGAAGTGCGCCCAGCGGGACGGGAAACCCTGGTTCCTCTGGTCGGCAAGTCTGTACCATCGCCAGCCGCATCAAGCACCCCGAGGGAGTTCAAGGGGTATCAGTGTGCGGGATTGGCACTTTTTGCAGCTCTGTTTCTGGTTGAATCATTTCTCCTCGACTCATGGGCGGCGGGGTCGCTTTCAGCTGGCACGAGGTCTGTTCAGTTATCGATGATCATGTGCGCTCTGAGCGCGGCTGCTCTTCCCTTGTTTGTGTCCTTCACGGTCCTCAATATCACTTCTCGTTTCATGTGGCTGCGGCGAGGTCTGGCCGCGTTCACTTTGATATGTGCATCCGCCAGCGTGGTGTTCTTCTCAAAGACCGATTTTCGTCCGATTCTCGGCTGGTATGTCTGGATGGCCGGGATTATCATTTCGGTCACACCAGAGGCGATATCAATCTTCAGATCCGTCGTGGAAGGGGTCGAGACGACGGTTTCCAACTGAGAAAACACCTGCGTGGTGGCCGAATTACCGCCTACTCGGAAGTTTTCAGGTGAGCGATAAATTGGCCTTCGACCGCCGCCATGCCTCAATCCGGCGTGCCCCGGCCCTTCCGCTCCACCGCGATACACTACGGCATACGCAAGCTCATCCTGTGCTGTTCTCTTGCAGCGCTCTTGAGCGCAAACCTGGCCATGACGCAATCCGATTCACCCAATCCAGTCCGCGCTCGCGACCTCGGCGTTCCCTTTGACGGCACGCCCGGCAGGTTCAACGCCATCACGGATGTGTCTGGCGTCGAAGTCGGCACCACGACGATCATTCGCGGCGATGGGGCGCTCAAGGTCGGAGAGGGTCCTGTCCGCACCGGTGTCACCGTCGTCCTGCCACGCGGATCGAAGGACACGCATCCCACCTATGCCGGCTGGTTCAGCCTCAACGGTAACGGCGAGATGACTGGCACCGCGTGGGTTGAGGAGTCGGGACTGCTCGAAGGCCCCATCGGGATCACCAACACTCATTCCGTGGGCCTGGTGCGCGACACCATCATCCAGTGGGCCCTGCGCAATCAGTTTGTCGAAGGAAGCCGTGGTCGCTGCCCGTCGTTGCCGAGACATGGGACGGCTACCTCAACGACATCAACGGATTCCACGTGAAGCCGGAGCACGTCTTCTCCGCGCTCGATTCAGCCAAGTCCGGCCCGGTCCCCGAAGGCAACACCGGCGGCGGCACCGGCATGGTCTGTTACGGATTCAAAGGCGGCACCGGCACCTCGTCGCGCGTTCTCTCCAAAGAAAACGGCGGCTACACGGTCGGCGTGCTGGTCCAGTGCAACTGCGGCCGCCGCCCGCAACTGACCATCGCCGGCGTCCCCGTGGGGAAGGAACTGCCATTGCCGCCGCAACACGCCCTGTCGAAGATGCCTGGCTCGGACGCACGCGGCGACGTTGGATCCATCATTATTGTTGTGGGAACGGACGCGCCCCTGTTGCCGCATCAGCTCAAGCGCATCGCGCGCCGTGCTTCGATGGGACTGGCACGCACCGGTTCCGTTTCAGGGAACAGCTCAGGCGACATCTTCATCGCCTTCTCCACGGCGAATCCCAACGCCGACGACACGCCTGGCCCGAACACAGTCGAGACCGCCTCCAACGACAAGATCACTCCGCTGTTTGAAGCCACGGTCGAGGCCACTGAAGAGGCCATCGTCAATGCGATGGTCGCGGCCAAAACCATGACGGGCGTCGACGGACACACGGTCGAGGCCTTGCCGCATGACGAACTGCGGCGCGTCCTGAAGAAGTACAACCGCTGAGGGCGCTGCTACTCCTTGCCCTTGTCGTCCTTTGAAAACAGCGGAATGTGGAAGGGCTGTTCCGCCCCCGACTGCTTCTTCTTCTTGCCCTGCGGCCCATCTTCGCGCAGCACGGTGCGCTGCGAGTTCACGCACACCCAGCCGCTGCGCTGCTTTTGGAAGACGTGCGTGAACACGCCTTTCTCCTCCACCGCGCCAGAGGTCGCCTTGTGGTGCAGCACGTAGGTGCCGTTGGCCACGGCGGCATCGCCCAGCATGCGAACGGTGATGACGCGCTGGTCAAGGTGTTCGGTCTTGTCCTGGCCGCTGATCACGCCGGCCAACTCCTGGTTGCGCGTGGAGATGTCGCCGTTGGCCGAGATGCCCACGAACACCGGCGACAGCACAAGCTCCAGCGAGTACTGGTCGCGCGTGTTGATCGCGTCATCCCACTTGTCCTCGATCTTCTGGAACGCCTGCACTTCGGGGCTGGACGTGGTGGTCACTCCGGGGGTCGAAGTGGTTGCCGGTGCGGGACTCTGATCCTGCGCGGCGGCCACGACACAGCAAAGCATACCTGCAATGAAACAAAGTATTTTCCGGGTCATCGAGCCAGAACTCCGTGTTCCTTGATGATATCTCTTTGACTCGGGAAACCGGGGTTCCGGTGCGGAGAGAGGGCTGGGGTTAAGATCCCGTAAAAAAGCCGGGAAGGCTCTACGCCAACCCGGCTTTCAACCGCACAGCCGTCAGAGGGACGGCGACTACTGCAAGGACTCCAGCGGATCGATGTGATGGATCGTCACCATCGCGTCCTCGATGGAGATCCAGCCATCCTTGCGGAACTGCCCCAGGGTACGGGTCACTGTCTCGCGGGTGGTGCAGGTCATCGACGCCATCTCTTCATGGGTCAGCAGCAGCGGGAACCGAATCTCGCCGGAGGGCAGGGTGTCGCCGATCTGGTTTCCGAGATCGACCAGCAGGTGCCCCAGCCGCCCCGCCACGGTCTCGGCCAGCGCGATCCGGCAGGCATCCTGCAGGGCAAACCGGTACTCCTGGCAGATGCACTGCACCGCCCGCATCTGCGCTTCCTTGTGGGCCCGTAGAAAACTCTGGAAGCGATCCCGCTCGACGGGGCGCAACTGCGCCGGGGTGAGCGATTCCGCACTCACTTCATAGACACCGTGCGACAGTACGGCGTAGAGTCCAAGCATCGATCCAGGACCGGCCACCCGCACAATCATCTGCTTTTCGTGCGCGCGGCACGAAGTCAGCTTCATATAGCCGCTGCATATCAGATATAGACAGCGGGCGTCCTCGCCCTGCGTGAACAGGGGTGCCTGTGCCGGAAGCGAGATGGTGCTTGTAGCTAATTCAAGATCGGCCAGAACCGCGCTGCCCAGAGAACAAAACCACCCGGGGCGACGATTCGAACAGGCCGCACAACCCACTGGCGATTGCCTCGGAACGAACCGCTGTCGCGCGTGAGGTACCGCAAGTTGCCCAATATCCGCCATAACATACTTCGTTTCTGCCGCCGCCAAGGGCATTTGCCGTCTTCCAAGCCGCGAAGGCTGGCAGGTCCCGAAGCAGGTCCGGCCCCGAGTAAATTCTTGCTTGTATCAATATCGGCCAACCTTCGCCTCGCCGAATGTGACGAGGCTCACGGTCATGAGGGGGCCTGCAATCGGATGGGGCTTTTTCCAGTGCGAACCCCGCACAAGGGGTCTTCTACCGGCCTTTCTGCCTTTTCCGGAGGAGGGTACCTGTCAGTTTTCCCGATGTGATCGGGACGACTGATCTGACCAACTTTGAATGTAACCCGTGTGATTAACATCACGGAGCAAGTGCACCGACCCCCGGTAAGCTCACACAATGAAGTGATGCCGCGCACGGCAGTTGCTTCATTTCGTCGTAGAGAACTTGTGATCCTGGCGGCCCGGCCGATGCAACAGACGTGGCCCCGATCACAGGAAGATGAGTCCGGGGGACCACAAGCTTGAGGCAAGGCGGAAATCATGCTGATCGGTAAGCCATTACTGAAGTTGATACGTCGTGCGGTCCCAAGGAAACATCCGGGACTGCCAGCTTGTTCATATTTGCTTTATGGAACCCTGATTCTGACTTCAAGCGCCATGGCCGCTCCGGGCGCCAAGCCCGCCGGCAAGCAGGCCGCGCAGCCTGCCGCATCGGATTTCGTCGGGTCCGAAACGTGTTCCGGATGTCACGAGGAAGTATCCAAAGGCTTCGCTTCGAACCCGCACATCAAGATGGCGCAGATGCACGGCAAGCAGGGAGTGACCTGTGAAAACTGCCATGGCGCGGGTAAAGCGCACGTCGACGGCGGCGGCGATGTCAGCAAGATCTTCAATCCCGCCAAGGCAACGGCCAAGGAAGTGGATGAGCGCTGCCTGAGCTGTCACCAGGGCCAGCACTCGAACTTCGAGAAGTCGGGCCACGGGGAAGGGAACGTGAGCTGCGTTGGATGTCACAGCGTTCACGCGGGCAAGGACCCGGAACACCTTCTCAAGCTGGCGCAGCCGATGCTGTGCTACCAGTGCCACTCCGACGTTAAACCGCAATTTTCAATGCCGTTCCATCACCGGGTGGAAGAAGGCGCAGTGAACTGCTCGGACTGCCACAACCCGCACGGCACGTTCAAGCAGAAGGGACTGCGGGCGTCGGCCCAGCAGGACGCTGTCTGCACGAAGTGTCATAGCGAGACGGCCGGGCCATTCGTATATGAGCACGCGGTGGTGAAGACGGAGGGCTGCATGTCCTGCCACTTCCCGCATGGGAGCCCGAATCCTCGGCTGTTGAACCGTGCGAACGTGAACACGATCTGCCTGCAGTGCCACTCGGTTTCGCCGAGCTTCACCACGGGCGAGCCGCAAGGACCCGCGCACAACCAGGCGACGCAGTACCAGTCGTGCACGATGTGCCACAGCGACATACACGGCTCCAATGTGAGCCCGGTGTATTTCAACACGCATTAGGAAAGGGGGCGAGCGATGACGAATCAGACAAATTCAGCTAAGAGTCTGGGCGGGTCGCAGGCCGGGATGATTTCCCGGTGGCGCACCCTTACCGTTGTGGCGATCGTGGCCAGCGGATTGGCTACTGCCGCTTATGCGCAGGAGCAGACCGCTCCGCAAACGCCAGCACAACCCGCAGGGCAGCAACCGGCAGCGCAGCAGCCTGCTACGCCGCCGAAGCCGGCGGAGACGAAACCTCCGGCCGACACAAACGGAAAGACGATGGGCGGGTACCAGGTTCACTCCATGGTTGACCTGGGCGGGCGGTTCGCGGAAAAGAACGGCAGCCGGGCGATGTGGGCCACGATGGTCAACCAGACCACGGGCGCACGCGTTCTGGGGCAGGAACTGCAGATGCACTCTGTCGATCCGCACAAGACGCCGTTCTTCGACACGCTGGGCAGTTCGAGCTTCGGGTACGGCGGCGACCCTTACGATGCCACCTATCTGAATTTCTCCAAGGGCAAGTTGTACGACTTTGCGGGCAGCTTCCGCCGCAGCCGCCAGTATTTCGACTACAACCTGCTGGTGAATTCTCTGCTGGGGCCGAACCAGCTTGTGGCGCAGCCGAATTCGCTGCACCTGTACAACACGGTGCGGCGGAACACCGACACGCTGCTAACGATTCTTCCGGTATCGCTGTTCAGCTTCCGTGCCGGATACAACCACAACACGCACGAGGGACCGTCGTACTCGACTATTCACCAGGGCGGCGACGTCCAGGAGAATATGTGGTTCCGCAACGCGACGGACACATGGGTGGGCGGCCTCGATTACAAGCCGTTCCAGCACACGACGGTCAGCTACGACCAGTTCCTTGTGTTTTACAAGGGCGACACGAATTACCGGCTCGCTCCGCCTCCGTTTGTTTTGCCCAATGGGCAACCTGCAACTGTCGGAGTCAATCTGCTCACCACCTCGAAGTGCGGCACTTCAGGGACGGCAAACTATACGCTTGCGGTTGTGAACGGGGTAATGAATCCGTTCTGCAGCGGTACCACGACAGAGGACCAGACGGCGCCGACGCGGACGAGTTTCCCGACTGAGCAGATGCGCTTTGCTTCAAAGGTGACGGACAAGGTCGCAATGAACGGGCGATACCTCTATAGCGGAGGCAACAGCCGGGTGAACAGCTTCCACCAGCAGTTCATCGGGTTCAGCAGCCGTTCGCTGTACCGGGAGGTGACCGACACCGGGGCGCTGCCCAACGGGCACCTGGCCAACAACAAGCGCATCAACGTGAACGGCGATTTCAGCCTACGCGCCGAACTCAACCCGATCGTGGCCGTTTCAGACGTGGTGGATTACTGGGACGTGCGCGTTCCCGGCGAGACCGCGTGGAACGAGTTCACGCTGAAGGGTGTTGCCACGGTGGTGGGGCCGCCGGTGAAGTACGGCACTTCGATGCTGACTCCGCTGAATGACCCGAGCCTGACTCCCAATACCGTGCTTAATACGGACTCTCACTACCTGGCTCACAAGAACATTGGCAACACAGTTCTGGGCATTTTCACAGTTACGCCGCAGATGAAGCTGACCGGGGGATGGCGATTCAACAATCGCGAGATCACGGTGGACGAAGATCCGACCATGGCTTGGCACCAGAACTGGCTGTTGCTCGGATCAGTCTTCCAACCGTCTTCGATGTTTCGGTTGAACCTGAACTACGACCTGATGCATTCGAATTCGTCCGGTTCTGCGACGACGACCAACACCTACACGCGCGAAGCGCCGAACCGGATCAACGATTTTCGGGCCAGAGCCCAGATCAAGCCGGCGCACTGGATCAGCATCGGGGCCGCCGGTCTGCTGCACTACGCGGAAAACAACGATCCCACGGTCAATCACACGGAGCACAACAACGACCTCAGCTTCAACGTGCACGTGATCCCGAGGGAGAACATGGGCCTGGACGTCGATTTTGCGCATGACAGCGTGTTCTCGAGGACCGACCTCTGCTACCAGGCGAATCCAGCGCCGCCGGGCGGAGTGCCGGGTGGCTATTGCGCCAATTCGGCTGACGGCAATACGTTGCTGGGCAACGGCCTGTACGAAGCTCCGATGACATACTTCAATGGCATGTTCAATTACGCGGTCGAAGTGGGTTGGGTTCGATTTAGGCGTCAGAATGAACCGCATCACGGGGAGTGCAGAGATGCTGAACCCGAATATGGTGCCGGGCGCATTGGACTCGACGTACTGGTATCCGTATGCGAACCTCATCATTCATATTGCGCCGCAGTGGTCGTGGCATGGGGACTGGAACCGTCCGGACTATGCGGAATCAGGCCCTGCGGGACCTGCGCCGCGGGACTTCAACGGCAACATCTTCACCCTGGGCGTGAAGCACGAATTTTAACGGCGGCCAACCCGGGCAGCGAGAAGCGCAGCACGGCGCCCGGCCGAACGGAGATTGGAATTAACGCGGCAAGGATGGGCCTCCGGGTCCATCCGAGCCGCACCACCTCAACCGCAACATCAACCCCGGTTCTCTAGCAAGGCCAGGGCGAACACGCCCGGCAAACTCAGCGGCGGGGCTGGCAATGGCAGCGCCGCAGACAAAGCCTTCAGGCATTTTCTCGTTCCTGGCAACTGGGAACGGGAGTGTCGCCCCAAAACGGGGATGTCACAACGAAGGGAGTCTCTCGAGTGAATACGAAGGCCAGAGTCGCGGGTTTAGTCCTGCTTGCTTTTTCGGCGGTTGCACCAGTGTTGGCGCAGGATTCGGGCGCCGACGTTTACAAGGCGAAGTGCCAGAGCTGCCACGGCGCAACGGGCATGGCAGATACGGGCGCGGGGAAGGCAATGAAAGTCAAGCCGGCGAACGACGCCGACATCAAGAAGATGACGGAAGACGAGATGATCGCCGCCACAACAAACGGGCAGGGGAAGATGCCTGCCTACAAGGGTAAGTTGACGGACGCACAGATCAAGGCATCGGTGGAGTTTTATCGCAGTTTTGCCAAGTAAGTAGTCCGGCTTTTTCTATGGTTGCGCGGGCCGGCCTGGGGGTGGTTCAATCCAGTCCATCTTCGACGGCCCGCATCGCAACAGACTTTGGCCGGCGTTATTCCTGACCCCTCGGGAAGAACGCTCGCCTGATCGAAGGCAGGTAACAACACACATGGAGGTCATGCGAATGAATAACAGAGTCAGAATGGCGGGAGTGGTTCTCCTGGGTCTTTCCGCGGTGGCGCCTGTACTTGCGCAAGGCGACACCTACAAAGCGAAGTGTCAGAGCTGCCACGGCGCAACCGGTATGGCAGACACCGGCGGGGGTAAGGCGATGAAGGTCAAGCCGGCGACCGATCCCGAAGTGAAGGCTATGACCGAGGACCAGATGATCGCCGTGGTCACAGATGGTAAGGGCAAGATGCCGGCTTACAAGGGTAAGCTGACGGATGCCCAGATCAAGGATTCCGTGGCGTACTATCGCACGTTTGTGAAGTAGGGATCCGGCGATTCGCGCCGGCGACCGGGCTCAGATCGGCCCGCTCTCCGAGCGAATCGCGCAGTATGCAGTATGGGCCAGGCAACTCGCCACCGCCTGCCGGGTTTTTAAATCCAGGGAGTAATGGAATGAAAATGATGATTCAGAAGCAGGTGGTGTTGGCGATGGTTTTGGCTGCAGCCGGCACTGTGGGCTTCGCCCAGACATCGGGCGACGCGATTTACAAGGCAAACTGCCAGAGCTGTCACGGCAGCACGGGCACACCCAACGCGGGCATGGCCAAGATGATGGACATCAAGGCCGCGGCCGACTACAAGGACAGCGCAAAGGACCAGTTCGACGCCGTCAAGAATGGCAAAAACAAGATGAAGCCCTTTGCCGGCAAGCTGACCGACGACCAGATCAAGGCCGCGGTCGACTACTTCCGCACCTTGAAGTAGAGCGTTTCACAGTACCCGAAGTAGAAGCACAAGTTGGGCCCACGGCCCGCACAGGTTTCTCCACGTTGTGCACCATCACCCCTGGAGATGCAGTGAGCGGGCCATTTCATGCAGTGAACCCGGGGAGGTCACTTGCCTGCTTTTGGAAAATTTCGCGAACACTGGGTGCGGCCGGCGCTGTTTTTCGGCAACAACCCGATAAGCCTTGCCGGCGGCGCCATGACGACTGCCTCCGGCGTTACGATGATCGGCCATTGGGTCATGGAGATCATCGGCCACTCCATCCAGAATCCTTATTTCAACATCATCTTTTTTCTTATTCTTCCCGGGATATTCATCCTGGGACTGGTACTGATCCCGATCGGCATGTATCGCCGGCGCAGGAGCCTCCTGAAGGCCGGCGCCATTCCTGCCGAGTACCCCAAGATCGATCTCAACGATCGAATCTTCCGGCACGGCATCGATATCGTGCTGGTGGCCACCATCGTGAACCTTTTGGTGGTTTCGATCGCCAGCTATCGCGGCGCATCGTATATGGACTCGGCCGAGTTCTGCGGCAAGTCGTGCCACGTGATGACTCCGGAGTATTCGGCCTACCAGGTGTCAGCGCACTCGCATGTGGATTGCGTGAATTGCCACATCGGGTCGGGCGCCTCGTCGTACGTCCAGGCGAAAGTGAACGGCACCAAGCAGCTGATTGAAGTCACGCTGCGGCCGATTGCCGGCATTGCGCCGAAGCTGATTCCAACGTATCCGCAGCCAATTCCGTCGCCGGTGCACAATCTGCGCCCGGCGCGCGAGATCTGCGAAGGCTGCCATACGCCCGCCAAGTTCATCGGCGAAAAGCTGCTGGTCAAATCGAACTACGCGGATGACGAAACGAATACGGCGACGCAGAGCGTGGTTGTGCTTCACCTGGGCGGCCGTGATTCGCTCTCGAATTTGCTCGGCATCCACGGCGTGCACCTCGGCCACATCGAGTACATCGACACCGATGAGACGCGCACCGCGATTCCCTGGGTCGAGCGCACCAATCCGGACGGAACGAAGACCACCTACACCGCTTCAGGTGTCAAAGGGGAGCCCAAGGGCGAGCGTCGCACCATGGACTGCATCGATTGCCACAACCGCGCGGCACACACGATGCAGACTCCCGAAGATGCGCTCAACCGGGCGATGGCCGATCGGGCCATCAATCCCGATTTGCCATGGGTGCACAAGGAAGGCCTCGAGCTGCTCAAGGCAACTTACTCATCGACCGATGAAGCGCGGCAGAAGATTCCCGCCGGTCTCGACAATTTCTACAAGACTCAGCATCCGGATATCTATGCGGCCAAATCCGCGGATATCAAGACCGCCGGCGATGGCCTGGTGAATATCTTCACGCATAACGTGTTTCCTGAGATGAAGGTGACCTGGGGCACGCACCCCAACCACATCGGGCACATGAGTTATCCCGGATGTTTCCGCTGCCACGACGGCGACCACAACACCAGCGACGGCAAGAAGGCCATCACCAACGACTGCGCTGCCTGCCACAACCTGCTGGTCGTCGACGAGAAGAAGCCGAAGGTGCTGCAGGACCTCGGCATCGCGCAATAGAGCTTCACAGCAGTACCTTGCAGTCAACTCCCGGAGGCCCGGCGGCGCAAGCCGATCGAGCCTCCGGTTCTTTTTTTCTCCCGAACGGGCGAGACCGGCAGATCTGTTACTGGGGCTGCTTGGCTCCCTCTTTGGCCCCTTCCGCAGCGCCCTTGGTGGTGCTCTTCGTCTTGTTCCAGGCCTTCTTGGTGCCGTGCTTGGTGGAGTGGTAGGCCTTCTGGGTTCCGTGCTTTACGCCGTTGCCCGCATCGTGCGCCGCGTCCTTCGTCTCCTGCCCCGCATGATGCATATCCTGCTTTGCCTTGGAGCCTTCGTCCTGGGTATGGGCGGGCGTCGTGTCTGTCTGTTGACTGAATCCGGGAGCCGGTACGCACATCAGAGCGGCTCCGAGAAACATTGCCGGTACATACAATCTTGTCTTCATATTGAAAACAGATTCGCCTTATCGGTACGAGGTTGGTTCTGGGTCCGCTTTCGGATTGCGCGGAGCTTGGATCCAACGCGCCAGACAGCCCCGAATAATTTTCCAAAGCGGCCTAAAATAATTGCGGTCCCCAATCGTCTTCAGCGGTGGATGCGCAAGGGATCGGCACCATGACTTCTACCGAGCAAGACCGGCAAATTTCCGAAGTCATGGCGGCCGAGAGCCCGCGGCTGCGCAACTTCATTCGGCGGCGCGTGCCCGGCGGTGAGGATGCGGACGACATCCTGCAGGAAGTTCTTTATGAACTGGTTCGCGCGCATCGCCTGCTGATGCCTATCGATACGGTTTCGAGCTGGCTTTACAGCGTGGCGCGCAATCGCATCACCGACCTGTTCCGGAAGAAGACGCCCGACCTGTTCAGCGAGATTGCTGTTGAAGGCGAAGCCGGCGAGCTGCTCGATATCGAGGACCTGCTGCCATCGCCCGACGCCGGCCCTGAGGCAGCCTACTGCGCAAGCAGCTTCTGCTGGCGCTCGAGTCTGCGATCGCGGATCTGCCGCCGGAACAACGCGCGGTGTTTGTGGCGAATGAGTTGGAAGGCCGCAGCTTCAAAGAGCTCGCGGCCGAAACGGGAACCAGTATCAACACTTTGCTCTCGCGCAAGCGCTACGCGGTTCTCGCCCTGCGCCGCCGGCTCGAGACCATTCACAAGGAGTTCATCAGGAAATGAGGCACCCCATGAAAAAAGTTTGGATTGCTCTGATCGCACCGCCCGCCATTGTTCTCTTTGTGTGGGTCTTTGGCGAGATCGTGATGCGCCTCTGGAACTGGCTGCTGCCCGGGCTCTTCGGCTGGCACACCATCACGTTCTGGCAGGCTCTCGGGCTCCTCGTGCTGTGCCGCATCCTTTTCGGCGGATTTGGCAACAGCGGCCACCGCGGCAGCGACAAGCGCCGCCGCAGGCGGGAGATGTGGGAGTCGATGACCCCGGAAGAACGCGAAGCCTTTCGCCAGAGCATGCGCGACCGCTGCGGGCCGTTCAATGAGCCCGGCGGCGGGACACAGGAACCGGCCTAGCCGCACGGGAGCCGGGCCCATCCATTTTTTCAGGGACCACCAACTCCGACCGATCGTCCGGCCCCGCCTCTTATCGCGGATAGCTATAGAGCTTCACGCGATAGACGCGCATCTCATGGGCATCCAGCATCAACTGCCGACCCTGGTTGCTCTGGTCTCCGTTCAGCCGGCGCTCCGTGATCCATTTGCCGTTCTGCTTCGCAACCTGCTCGATGCTGGCGATTCCCGCAATGCGGCTATCCGTATCGGGATCGCGGGTGATGGCGACGCTGAGTCCGCTGCCCGCTACCAGGAATTCATCCGGCGCAGTTTCGATGATCAGCATCGCGCCGTCGTCGGTGGCCAGCGTTCTCGCCGGCCATGTTCTCGCGAGCGTCGCCTCGAAACAGATATCCGCCCAGCGCGACCGTTCTGGTTGGCCGAGCACTGGTTGCATGCAGCACCAGCGCGCGCGTCTGCTGCTTCAATTGCGCATCGATCAGCTCGTCGTTCAGCGCGTCGAGCACGGCATACGCATCGCCGAGCGTCGGCCCCTTCTCCGGTCTTCTCAGTCGGGCAGGTCCGCCGAGCGAATCCACGCCAAACGGCGAGAAACCAAACCCGCGCGCCTCCCCGTAGACCCAAAGCGCGTTGTAGGCCGCCACTCGAGCCGCGCCTCGGGCACAAATGCGGGATTGCCCGCGGCTGTATACCGGTTCACCCAGTACTCGAAGTCGGGCCAGTAGATGTCGGGCGCGTAGAAGTCGATGGAAGTCGCCGCCGCCCGCCACACATCCAGATAGTACGGATGCGGCCCGCCGCTGGGATATTCGCCGGCGCGCTCCATCGGCGCGGGCAATTGCGCGTTGGCATACATGGGCAGCGCGTACTCCTTCTTGCCTGCAGCGGCCACGGCATCCACAAAGCGCCCGTAGTTCCACGCCATGAACACTTCGTCGGCGGCATCGCCGAATACCTCGCGCCAGTTGCGGCCATTTCGCGATTGAAATGCGCGGCCAGCTCCGGCGAGAGTCTCGTATGCGCGGACGTCAGCTTCTTCAGAAGCGCAGCTGGCACTGGCGCCTCGAACATCCGGTTGGCTTCGTCCGACGGTCGCGCCCGCCGCGGCCGAGGAAACCGATCTCGTTCTCCACCTGGATCATCAGCACGGTCTGCTGCTCGCCGTCGCGCTCCTTCAGGTGACGCATCAGTGCCGCAAATGCGCGGCTGTCGCATCGCTGGGTCTCTGCGCCGAGCGGCGAGAGAATTTCCGTAGGCAGGCCGTCGGCGCTGATCTGCCGCGGAAAGCGCTTGGTGTCCGCCTTTACCCACGCCGGGGCATATTCGCTGAAGGCGTTCTTCCAGCTCCCGAACCAGAGCAGCACCAGGTGCATGTCCTGCACGCCGCGCCACGTCGATCCAGTGGTCGAGGATCGAAAAATCGAACTGGCCCTCAGTCGGCTCGATCTGCTCCCACGCCACCGGCATCAGCACGGTGTTCAGGTGCATCTTCGCCAGCCGCGGCAGAATCTCGTCCGCCTCCGCCGCTGTTCCCGCCGAAGAATTGCCCAATTCGCCGCCGCGGATCAGGAATGGCTTTCCGTGCACCATGAGCCGCCCAGCGCCGTTCTCGAGCGGCCATCCGGGGAGGATCGTTTTGCCCCGCCATTACTATCGGCATCAAGGCGATAGTTACCACTGCCAGCACTCTATCCAGATAACGATCCAATTCGCCTCCGGCACCCGCGGCAGCGCACAACGGAATCAATGGCATTGTAAGATTTCTGTCCGCTTGCATGCGCAGACGTCTCAATTACGAACCTGTTTTGCACACGCGAAAACTACGCGCTTCTCATCCCGGCGCACGATACAATCGCACCCAAACACAGGAGATGTGCAGCCCGCATACCGAAAAGTGGTAGGGCTCCATGCCGGACAGCTGCGGGAAGATAGGGTGGAGATTCCTGCGCACTGTCCGGCCGAAGTCACCGCGGGATGATGTACGAAAGACAAGACATGGCATATACGCGATGGATGAGTTTGCCCCTGGCGCTTGGGTTTGCGGCTGCACTCGCAGCCACGGCCCAAACCGCAACGACAGCAGTTGCCTGCTCTTCGGCCCCGGGTTCGGCGAGTCCAGTCAAGCCGCACCCGGCTCCCGCATCAGCGGCGATTGGCAGGCGAGCTCTCCTGTGTCTGTGCCCGCGAGCAAGCCGCCCGTGTTCCGCGACGGTGTCGATCTCGGATCTGGCGCCGGGAAGCACGCGTCTGGATCGCATGCTGCTGCTGCTTGAGCCCTCGGCCGCACAGCGCGCCGCGCTCGATGCGGAACTGGCCGCCCAGCAGACGCCCGGCTCGTGCGAATATCATCGCTGGCTCACGCCGCAGCAATTTGCGAGCGCTTACGCCAACTCCGCCGCCGATGTGAATGCGGTAGCGGGCTGGCTTCGGACGCAGGGATTCACGGTCGCGCCGCTGGCCGCCTCGCGCGGGTGGATCGAATTCTCCGGCACCGCCGCCCAGGTCACACAGACGTTCCGGGCGCCGATTCACGCTTATTCCACGCCGACGGGAACCCGCTACGCCCTGCGCAGCGCGATCTCAGTCCCCGCCGCGCTCAGTCCTGTCATTCACGGCCTGGCATCACTCGATGGCGCGCGTTCCGCCGCCGCCATCACGGCGCCGCAGACTCTGACCACGTCCCCGGCAGCGCTTGCCGCAGAGACCGACTCGTCGCGTGCTGAGGCGATGACCCCGCAACTCGCCGCGCAGAGCATCCACTTTGACGGCATGCCGCAGGGCACGGGCGAGTCGATCGCGATCGCCGCGCGCAGCAACATCCAGTCCGCGGACATCGACGCATTCCGCAGCACCTTCGGGCTCACCGCCAGCCGCGTCGCCGTTGTCTCCGAACGGCGCCGATCCCGGCTTCACCGCCGACCGGGCAGCGGTCGAGCTCGCCGCATCCTGGGCCGGAGCCGCCGCTCCTTCCGCGCGCGTAGTTGTCGTTCCCGCGGGAAGCACCGCGGCCACCGACGGCATCGACCTTTCGCTCGCCGCCATCGTCGACCAGTCGCTGGCGCACACGCTGCGTGGTTGGCTATTCCGCATGCGAAGCCGCGCTCAGCGAGTCGCACCAGGCGTTTTACGCCGCTCTCTACCGGCAGGCTGCCGCGCAAGGCATTGCCAGCCATCGCCGCCACCGGCGACAGCGGCGCCGCCGCCTGCCATGCCGCCGGCGTCGATGTGCCGGTGACTACCGGCTACGCGGTCAACGCGCCTCGCCGCGACGCCGTGGAATACGGCCATCGGCGCCGCCGGATTCAGCTCACCCGGCTCACCCAATTTCAGCTGCGTGGTCTCCCATCAACGCTGCCGATCCTGCTTATGCCACCGGAGGCGGCCGCAGCGCAACCTACTCCGCTCCGCTATGGCAATCGGGACTTGCCGGCAGCGCCAGCGGCGCGCCTGCTCCCGGACCTCACTCTTCCCACCGCTCTCGATTCGGCTCTGAGCCATGGCGTTGCATTCTGCTACAGCGAAACCGGCTCGGCGTCTGGCTCGACATCTGGCTGCAGCCTGGTGCGCGCTGGAGGCAGCGGAGCCGCGGCAGCGATCTTTGCCGGTGTGTCCGCCGCGATTGCCCAGCAGAATGGTCCGCAGGGCAACCTTGCGCCCCGTCTTTATTCACTGCGCAGCCGTACCGGCGTCTTCAGCGATGTCGAGGCGGGAACCGCGCGCCTGGCTTGCGCTGCAGGCTCGCAGGGCTGCGACGCATCCGGAACGCTGGGCTATGACGCCGCCACCGGATACGACCTTGCCACCGGGCTCGGCGTACCGGATGCTTCGGCCCTGCTGAAGGCGTGGCCCGAGGTGGGCAGCCACCTCGTCGACTGTCAACCTGACGCGTCTCGCCCACGCAGGCCAACACCACCTATAATCCGCAGGCTACGATCACGTTTACGGCCACCGTCAGCGGGACCGCGCGGTACGCCTACCGGCTCGGTCGACTTCTTCGACCAGACGACCGGATCGAATCTCAACTCCGTTCCTTACACGCTGGACTCGACCGGCACCGCATCCATCACTGTTGCTGGCGCGATGCCGCAGGGCGGCAACAGCATCATTGCGCAAATACTCCGGCGACGGCACCTATGCCGCGCAGGACTCGCAGCCCTGACTGTCAACATTCAGCCCAGCACCACCACCACCACGGTCACGCCCGCGACCACCTCGCCGAAGGTGGGCACCGCGTTCAACGTGACGGCGACGGTCGCCGTGGGGACTCCGCCGGCCGGCAGCGTTGCGCCCACCGGCAATGTGACGCTTACGGTGGATGGCGCGAACTACGCCACCTCCGCGGCTGACCACCTCCGGCGGAACCACCACTGCCACCTTCAGCGTCACCGCGAACTCCCCCGGCAGCCACAACCTGCAGGCGATTTACGCAGGCGACGCAACTTCACCACGTCGACCTCCACATCGGTTCCGTAACCGCGGCCAACAACACCGCCAGTGTCACGCTGGCGGTCTCGCCCATCCAGGGCACCTACAATCCCAGCGCTTCGCTCACCTTTACGGCGACGGTGGCTTCGCAGTCAGGCGGAGCCACTCCAACCGGACGTTGAACTTCGTCGACCAGTCCAACGGACACAATCTCAACGCCACCCGGTTAAGCTTAACGGCTCCGGTGTGGCTACAGTGACCGTCTCGAGCGGTCTGCAGGTGGGCGGAAACACCATCGTTGCCCAGTACAGCGGCGACACGAATTACGCCGCGGCCAACTCGCAGGCTTCGACTGTCAACGTCCAGCTCAGTTCGACCACCACCACGGTTACGCCTTCGACGACCACGCCCAGGGTGAACACTGCATTCAACGTGACGGCGGCGCTGACGGTCGGCACTCCGCCCGCTGGAACCGCATCGCCCACGGGCAACATGATCGCTTACCATCGACGGCAGCACCTTCGCCACGGTCGCGGTTTCCACCAGCGGCGGGAACCACGACGGCCAGCTTTACCGGGCGTCAAGGTCACCTCGCCTGGCAGCCACAATCTGCAGGCGATCTATGCCGGCGACGCCAACTACGCCACGTCCACTTCGAATGCGGTGGCGGTCAATGCCGCCGCCAACACCGCGAATGTGACCCTTACGGTTTCGCCCACGCAGGCCAATGCCACCTACAATCCCGACCGCCGCGATCACCTTTACCGCCAGCGGTTGCCACCACATCCGGCGGACCGACGCCCACCGGCACGGTGAACTTCCTCGATCAGGCAACCGGCTCGAATCTCAATACCGGCGCGGTGACTCTCAATTCCAGTGGGAAAGCGATCCATCACGGTCACCGGCGGACTGCCCCAGGGGGGCAACACGATCATCGCCGAGTACGGCGGCGATACCACCTACACCGCGGTCAACTCGCAGGCGCTGACCGTCAATATCCAGCCCAGCACGACCACCACCACCGTCACGCCATCCACTACGACGCCGGCGGTTGGCGTCGCATTCCCGGTCACCGTTACGGTCGCGGTCAATACGCCCGCCCGCGGGAACGGCCTCGCCGACCGGCAATATCAATCTCACGCTCGACGGCCAGGCCTATGCGCAGCGCTGACGCCGTCACCACATCCGGGAAGACTTCGGCGAGCTTCAATGTCACGGTGGCCTGCGGCGGCTCGCACAATCTGCAGGCCATCTACGCGGGCGATAGCAACTACGCCGACGTCCACCTCGGCCTCGGTGGCGGTGAACGCCTCGAAGGGCGCCACGGTCACGACGCTTGACGGCCACTCCGGCCACTTTCACCGCCGGGCACACCGGAGACGTTTACCGCCACGATCGCGGCGGCAACCGGTTCCTCCGGAACCACGAACACCTTCACCGGGCACGGTGACGTTCTATGACAGCACCAGCCAGCTTGGCACCGCGAACGTGAGCTTCGAATATGGCCACGCTGGCCAATGTGACGCTGTCGAGCACCTCGACGCATGTCATCACCGCGGTCTACTCCGGCGACGACAGTTGGGGCGGCAGCACATCGAACGCCGTCACGCTGAAGCCGGTTCTCATTCCGGTCACGGTGACGCTCGCGGTGACTCCGGCAACCGCGGCTCCCGGGCAGGTTGTGAGCATGACGGCCACCGTCAAGCCCAGTACCGCACCGGCTGCTTCAGTTGAGCAGAACCCCACCGGCAACGTGGTTTTCTACAACGGCACAACGATTCTGGCGCACGGTTGCGCTGACGGCGGCGGCAAACAACACAGCGATCGCGCAGCTTCTCTTCTCCACGCTGCCGGCGGGCCAGAACACGCTCACCGCGGTATATGTTGGCGACCTGTTCTACGCCGCGGCAACATCCAATGCGGTCACCATCGTGGTGCAGGACTTCACGCTTACGCCTGGGCCCGAATAACCCGCCATCGGATCTCGACGTCATCAAGGGCACTTCCGGCCAGTTTGCGTTCATCGTCACGGGGCTGGGCGGATTCAACGCTCCGATCGCCGTCGCGTGCGCAGGTTCCGCCTACCGATTTACATGACTGCGTGCCCAACGTGTCGACCATTACGCCGAACGGACTCGGTCACCTTCACGGTGAATACCTTTCTCACCGGAAGCCAGACGCAGCGCGCAGCGACAACCAGCCCCGTCTGTGGTCGCGCGCTGCCTCGGGCACGGCGCTGGCGGCGCTGCTGTTCTTCCTGCTGCCGTGCGGACGCCGCGTGCGTATCTTCTCTGAACGCGGCCGGCGCATGCTGATCCTGCTGTTGCTGCTCGGTTCGCTGTGGTGCCGCCGGCATGGGATGCTCGAGCACCAGCGAGACTGTTACCCGAAACGAGGGAACGCCGCTGGGAGAAACGACTCTCAAGATCACGGCCGCGGCCAACGTGGACAACACGGTCTTCAGCCACAGCGCGTATATCAACGTCAATGTTCTGCCTCCGGGCTCGACGGGCACCGCGCAGCCCGTCCCCGGGTCCAAATGATAGGCTGGGTGTTTTCCGGGAGCTTCCATCGCATGCAATCCAGCGCAGTTAGTCGCTCCCAGCCTGCGCATTTCAACCTGGTGGCCGCGGCGCATGCCGCGATGATCGAGCACGGCTTCGAGCCTGACTTTCCTGACGGAACGGACGCGGAGCTGACGGCGATTCTCGCCGACAAGACGCCGCCTTCCGCATCGCCCGACTCCCGCAGCGAGTTTCGCGATCTGCGCAGCCTGCTCTGGTCATCCATCGACAACGACACGTCGAAGGACCTGGACCAGATCGAGTGGGCCGAGCGGCTGCCCGATGGCCGCATCCGCGTGCTGGTGGGAGTGGCGGATGTGGATTCTCGCGTCGCGCGTCGGCACAATCATCGACAGCCACGCGCGCAGCGAGACCACTTCGGTCTACACCGGGGTCAAGGTCTTTCCCATGCTTCCGTCGGAGCTCTCAGAGGGCATCACCTCTCTGAATCGAAAACGAAGAGCGCGCCGCCATCGTGATCGAGTACTGCGTGGATGAAGCCGGCTCCGTGACGGACGGCAAGGCGTATCGCGCACTGGTGCGCAATCGCGCGCAGCTTGCTTACAACGCGGTGGGCGCGTGGCTTGAAGGCGCGCGGGCCGGCGCCGTCGAAGGTCGCCGTCAATCACGAACTCGCCGCCCAGCTCAAGCTGCAGGACGAAGCCGCGCGGCGCATGGTCGGGAGCCGCTTCCAGCACGGCGCGCTCGATCTGGAAACGATTGAGACGCATCCGGTGATGGAAGGCAAGGAAGTGGTCAACCTGGCGCGGCTGGAGAAGAACCGGGCCACGTCGCTGATTGAAGAATTCATGGTGGCGGCGAACGGTGTGCTGGCGCGGACGTTCGATGATGCGAAGGTGGCCTCCATCCGCCGCATTGTGCGCACGCCCAAGCGGTGGGACCGCATTGTCGAGCTGGCCGACAGGCCTGGGCCACAAGCTGCCGGCGGAGCCGGACTCGAAGGCGCTGAACGAGTTTCTGCTGGCGCAGAAGCAGAAGGATCCGGATCATTTTCCGGATCTGTCGCTGGCAGTGGTGAAGCTGATGGGGCCGGGCGAGTATGTGCTGGTGCGGCCTAACGATCCCGATCCCGGGCATTTCGGGCTGGCGGTGCAGGACTACACGCACTCCACCGCGCCCAACCGGCGATTTCCTGACATGGTGGCGCAGCGCATTCTGAAGGCGATGATCGCGCAGAAGCGGCCAGCCCTACTCAGAAGACGAGCTGAACGCGATTGCCGAGCGCTGCACGCTGATGGAGAACATGGCGCGGAAGGTGGAGCGCGAGATGCAAAAGCGCATCGCGGCGGTGGTGCTGCATCCGCGCATCGGGCAGGTGTTCCGCGCGATTGTCACCGGCGTCAACCAGTACGGCACGTTTGTGCGCACGCTCGATCCGCATGTGGATGGGATGCTGGTGAGCGGCGGCAAGGGGCTGGATGTGGGCGACCGGCTGCAGGCGCGGCTGATCTCGACCGATCCAGCGCGCGGGTTCATCGACTTCGCCGCCGTGTAGGGGCGCATAGGAAATTTGAAACGTTGATTTTCGGCGGAGCCTGCGCGGTCGCATAGGGTGCGAATGGGGCCGAGAGCCGCATGAATACTGGGATTCCGCGGCCGGCGAGGCAGATCAAAGTGTATCGAAATCTCGATACATGAAGACGCTAATACGTATTACGAGATCTGAATACAGGGCCAATCAATACCTTAAGGTATTGAGAGCAGATATTTCTTCGATGAGGCCAGCCGAATCTATAAACAGAAGACCGCCGAGGCAGGTGGCATTAGCCAAGAACGACAACCCGGCCACGACAGACACCTTCCGTTTTGGGCTGTAGTAAAGCGAGATTGGTTGGTCGTTTCTGTATCGGTGCTCACTCTGTTTCTCTTGGTCGCAACCGTCGTCTTTGCTCGCCTGCAGTGGCTGGCCATTGATCGCCAATTCCCGGAAATCAAGAAGTCTGCTGACGCCGCGAAAAATGCCGCGAGAGCAGCGTGTGAAGCGTCTCAGATATCTAGGGGTGCCCTAATTCAGGCAATCCAACAGGGAGCCGATGCTCACAATGCTGCCGTTTCGTCTACCTTGCAGGCTGTAGCAGCCGCTCAATCCGAAGAGGCGTATATGGTTCCCCGATTGGGGGCTGTAACCATAGGGACCGGGGTTGTGATCTCGGGTCATTTGGACGTGATAAACGAGGGGAAGTCGCCGGCCAAGCACGTTTACACGTTGGCTAGGGTGATCTTCGTTCCGCGAGAGGCTGACGTGGAGCCGACCTATCCGCCAAATCAATTTGCCTGGTTCGAGACTCCCTATGTCTTCGCTGGGCAAGAACCAGAATCCTTTAAGACGACCCCCGAAATATTGGCCAGAAATGCGGATGGATCTAAGAGGATCGCCACGGACACGGATTGGGACGATTTTGAACGGGGTCGGATAGATGTACTCTTTTTCGCTCGCATCACCTATGTCGACTCTTTGAATGCTCGTCACTGGGTTAACGCTTGCCGCGTCTTCGCAAGCAACAGTTCTGATGGGCCAACCGCGCACGTAAAATGCATTCGATACAATCAGTCCGATAACGACAGCCCAGTACCCACACCTTCGGCGAGCAAGATTGAAGCTCCTCAGATTCCGGAGATTAACTGCCAGGTTACTAAGGATTTGACAGAATAAACGGAACACCATCCCAACACCTCATGTGTATCAAGCGTTCTATTGCCCGGAATTCCTCGAAGATTTCTCTTGACACATATTGCAAATCGCAATACTGTTTATTGCAGATTGCGATAGGTCGATGCAGAGCAATGAGCCGATCGCAAGCGATTCCCGACGGATATCCCCCATCCAGACGGAATCACGGAGCCAGCAAAGTGAAGCTCGGCGACAAAATCCGGTACCTCCGCGAAGTGGAAGGCAGCCTTCGCGGCATGAACCGCGCCATGAGCCAGTTGGAAGTGGCGCGGGCGATCGAGGCCGAGACCGGCTCGAAACTGAGCCAGAGTTATCTCTCTCAGATTGAAAGCGGCGCGCGGCCGCACATGACCAACACGACGCGGCAGACGCTGTCGGCCTTCTTCAAGGTTCATCCCGGCTACCTGGTGGATGATCCGGAGGGCTACTCGCCGGAACTGCAGAGCGACCTGCGCAAGCTGGAAGACCGGCTCGACATGTGGCTGATCAGGGGGCGCGGAGCGCTTCCGGCGCGATCCGGAGCTCAAGCAGGCTCTGCTCACGCTGGCGCGCCACGAGCACTCGCGCGAATGCCTGCTGCTGCTGGAGTCCATTCTCGAGACTCCGGGACTGGCCCCGCGGCTGAGCTGAGGTGCTGAGAACAGGGACCAAGGGACCGAGGGACCAAGGGACCGAGAAAACAGGCGGCGCGGCCGGAGAGAAGAAAGCGGCGGGCCGTGGGAAGTCGAAACGAAACGGGCGCGTTGCCAGAGAGGGAGCGCACAAATGATCACGTTTTACCTGGTTTGTTTTCTTGCGGGGCTGATGCTGAGCGTTGTGATGCTGCTGGGCGGTATGGGGCATTTTGCCGGGCACTTTGGCGGACACGTGCATGTTCCGCATGTGCATGTTCCGCACGCCCCGCACGGGATACATGTTCCGCACGGAGCGGGATCTGCCGCACAGGGCGCTGCCACCGTGCCGTGGTGGAATGCATTCTCCATCATGATCTTCCTGTGCTGGTTCGGCGCGGCCGGCTACCTGCTTACGAAGTACGGCACATTTGTGACGGGCGTGGTGCTGGTGCTGGCGGCCATCGCGGGCGTGGCGGGAGGAGCGATTATCTTCCTCTTTCTCACCCGCGTGCTGATGCCGCATGAGCACGAACTCACCGCGGACGAAACAGCGATTGTAGGCGCGGTGGGGCGGGTGTCCTCTCCCATTCGGGCGGGCGGCACCGGAGAGATTCTCTATCAGCAGCTCGGCGCAGTGGTTTCAGCGCCGGCGCGCGCCGAGGATGGCGTGGATCTGGGTCGGCAGGAAGAGATCTTCGTAGTCCGGTACGAAAAGGGCATCGCTTACGTGCGGAGGTTTGAAGACATAAGTGACCCGTGGTCAGTGAGCAGCGGTCAGAGTTCACTGACGCAAGCAGGGTCTGAAGGCGCATCGCGCGACACGATTTCAAGAAGCTGACGAAGTTATCACGAACTTATCGGTAACTTACCCAAGGCGGCCAAGTGGCAAGAGCGGAGTTAGTAGCTGGAGGCTGCCGGAACCCGGTTGAAAGGACCGGAGAAACAAATGACGAGTAACACGACCGTGCTGATAACTGACATGGCCATCCTAGTAGGCATCTTTCTGCTGGGACTTCTCGCCAAGCTGTTTCCCAGGAACGGACGCAAAGCCAAGCAGTGACCCGGACAAGGCGATCGCTGAGAAGCAAATATGCCAGTTGTGAACTACGAGCAGTGAACGAACCACATCAATGGTTTTCCTCCCGGTTGAAAGGACCGGGATCGCAATGACCACTGAAATGATCATGTTTACGGGAATCGGCGTGTTGATGCTGATTATCCTGATGGGCATTCTGGCCAGGATGTATCGCAAGGCAGGCCCCAACGAAGCGCTGATCGTGTATGGATTCCGCGGGCCGCGGGTCATCAAGGGTCACGGCACGGTGATCTTCCCCATGGTGGAGAACTGCCGCGAACTCTCGCTGGAATTGATGAGCTTTGACGTGGCTCCGCAGCAGGATCTCTACACCAAGCAGGGCGTGGCCGTCACTGTCGAAGCCGTTGCGCAGATCAAGGTGCGCTCTGACCAGGCGTCGATTCTGACCGCGGCCGAGCAGTTCCTGACCAAGACGCCTCCGCAGCGCGAAGGCCTTATTCGCCTGGTAATGGAAGGGCATCTGCGCGGGATCATCGGCCAGTTGACGGTGGAACAGATCGTCAAGGAGCCGGAGATGGTGGGCGAGCGGATGCGCGCCACCTGCGCGGAAGATATGAGCAAGATGGGTCTCGAGGTGATCTCGTTCACCATCAAGGAAGTTCGCGACAAGAACGAGTACATCTCCAACATGGGGCGGCCCGATGTGGCCCGCATCAAGCGTGACGCGGAGATGGCTACGGCTGACGCCGAGCGCGACACTGCGATCAAGCGCGCCACCGCCCTCCGGGAGTCGGCGGTTGCGAAGGCCCAGGCTGACCAGGAGCGCGTCATTGCGGAGACGGCGTCCGCGACTCGTCAGGCCGAGGCGCAACGCGACCTGGAGATCAAGAAGGCGGAGTATGCCGAGCAGAGCCGCCGCCAACAGGCCTCCGCCGACAAGGCTTACGAGCTGCAGACCAACGTGATGTTGCAGCAGGTGACGGCCGAGCAGGTGAAGGTGCAGCAGGTCGAGAAGGAAGGCCAGATCAAGGTGCAGGAAGCAGAAATTCTGCGCCATGAGAAGGAACTTATTGCGACGGTGCTCAAGGGAGCGGAGATTGAACGTCAGCGAATCGAAAACATGGCAGCCGCGGAGAAGAACCGTCTGACGGCCGAAGCCGAAGGTCGCGCAGCGGCGATCCGCACGCAGGGCGAAGCAGAAGCCAGCATCATCTTCCAGAAGGGCGAAGCTGAAGCCAAGGCCATGAACGTGAAGGCCGTGGCCTACCAGGAATGGAACCAGGCCGCGGTGGTGGACAAGCTGCTCACCAACATGGCGGACGTGGTGCGCGCGATGGCCGAGCCGTTGTCGAAGGTGGAGAAGATCACGATTGTGTCCACGGGCAACGACGGCGCCGCCGGCGTGCACAAGATTACGGGCGACATGACGAAGATTGCGGCGCAGGTGCCGGCTCTCTTCGAAGCGCTGAGCGGCATGGATATCAAGCAGCTCATGGCCAATGTGAAGGGCATGAAGGAGAAGCCGCAGAACAACGGCGACTCGAAACAGGGCCAGTAGATCGGGGATTGCAAGAGGAGTTCATCGCATAACAACAGGCACCGGCCAACGCCTTAAAAGGGCGGTGGCCGAGTTGCCGCGAAACGCGGAGGGTCGAGCTCTCCGAAGGAAGTTGAAAATGACGAAGCGATCGAAGTTCGTTGCTGTTCTTACTATTGCTTTCGCTGCCGCGCCGTTGTCCTTCACACAAGCGCCGGATGGGCAAACCGCGGATGCGCAGCCGAAGGCGACCGCCGTTGTGCCGGTGGATCAGCAGCCGACGTCAAGCCAGCTTGATCGGCTGTTCGACGTGATGCGCATCAAGGAGCAGCTGGCCTCGACCACGAAGATGATGCCGCAACTCGTCCAGCAGCAGATGGCGCAGCAGATGGACGAGCTGCAGAAGGATCATCCCGAACTTGCCAGCCTTACGCCGGCGCAGAAAGAAGCTGCCGGAAAAGTGATGGGCAAGTTCATGAGCCAGGCGTTGACTCTCTTCACGGCCGATGAGGTGATCGCCGATATGAAGGCGATCTATCAGCGGCATCTGACAGGCAACGATGTGGAAAATCTGATCACGTTTTATGGATCGACCTCGGGCCAGCACATGCTCGACATGGTGCCGGTGGTGATGCAGGAGTTCATGCCGAACTTTATGCAGAAGATGCAAGGCAAGATGCGCCCTCTCCTCGCGGAGATGGCGAAGGAACTGGCGCAGATTGCACAGGCCCCGGCTTCGGAGGACAAACCAGCCGCGGCGAAACCGGATCAGCCCAGGTAGGATCGGCTGTTCCGCAGTGGTTTTAACGGAGCGAGCCGCGGAGGATTGCGGCTCACTCCGAACAAAGACGGAGGTTTCATTATGTCCTTACTTGATCGCGTCAGCACGCTGCTGCGTGCCAATCTCAACGACCTGGTGGAGAAGGCCGAGGATCCGGAAAAGCTGTTGAAGCAGATCGTCCTCGACATGGAGAACCAGCTCATGCAGGTCAAGACGCAGGTAGCCATCGCCATCGCCGACCAGCATCTGCTCGAGAAGAAGCGCAAGGAGCATGACCAGGAGGCGGCGGGGTGGCGCCGCAAGGCGGAACTCGCCGTCGGGAAGGGCAATGACGACCTGGCGCGCTCCGCGCTGGAGCGCGCACTCAGCCACGACGGGCTTACGCAGGGGTTCGCCTCGCAGTCAGAGGATCAGAAGCACGAAGCCGACAATCTGCGCCAGGCGCTGCGCAAGCTTGAGCAGAAGCTCAGCGAGACACGCGCGCAGAGCGAGATGCTGATCGCCGAGCATCGCCGCGCTCGCGTGGTGGGCCGGACCACGAGGGCTCGCCAGGCCGTGGGAGCAGGCCAGGAGCATGCGGTGGAGCGCCTGAAGAGCCGCGTGAACATTGCATCGGCAGAGAACGCCGCGACTGCGGAGGTGATGGTCTCGGAGTCGCTGGAAGACAAGTTCAAGGCACTCGAGAGCCATGACAAGGTGGAGCTGATGCTTGCCGAGCTGAAGCAGCGACGGGCGCTTCCGTCGTAGGTGTTCAGGTCCGTGGTTTCCCACCCTTGCGGCGAAAAGAAGCCGCAAGGATGGGGAACGGGAGATATTCGCAAGGCCGGAATTTCAAGGCGCTGCGGTTATCGCTTGATGCCGGGTTCAACAGTGTTGCCGGCGCGCTGGTCGAGGCCCACGCGGAACACCGGGGCAACGTAGTCCTTCGGCAGGTGAGCCTCGGGGATTGTGACCTGGTTGCCATCGCGCAGCGAAGTGTAGTGCGGCGACATGATCTCGACGTCGCCCTCGTTGAACTTGTCCTGAATGTTGGCGTGCAGTTCCGCGTAGATTTCAGGCATGCGATTGGCCTCCGCGGTGTAGGCATTGATCTCGTACTGCACGTAGAAGTCGCTGAGCGCGGTCTGCCACACAAACGGGCGAGGCTCGCGGAGAATGTCTGTCGTCGCCAGCGCCGCATCGATCAGCAGCGTGTGCACTTTGCGCCACGGCGCGCTGTAGCCGATGGTGACAGAGGTGTGCAGGATGAGACCCTTGGTCCTTGAGTGGGCGCTGTAATTGACGATCTGCGCGCCCAGCACCATGGCATTCGCGATCGTCACTTCCTCGTTCTTGATGGTGAGTAGACGCGTGACCAGCAGATTCTTCTCGATTACATCGCCCAGGGTATCGGCAATGCGCACGCGCTCGCCGGGGTGGAAGGCCCGCATGTAAGTGAGGATGACTCCCGACACCACGTTCGCGACCGCCGACGTGGAGCCAAGGGAAAACAGCAGGCCGACAAAGATGGAGACGCCGCGAAAGGCCGGCGAGTTGGAGCCCGGGAGATACGGGAAGATAACGATCGCGGTCACCGCGAAGAGGCACAGCCGGGCGATGTTGAAAGTCGGCTGGGCCCATTCGGGATAAAAACCCTTGATCCGGATCGTGCCTTTTTCGATTTCGGCAAAAAAGATCCGCACGCCCTTGATGACAAAGAACGCGATGGTCAGAATGACGGCGATGAAGAAAAAGTCGGGCAGATAGGAGCGGAGCGCAGCTCCAATTGCCTTCAGCGGGTTGATGAAATAGCTCAGTAGCGTCTGCGCGTATCCGCGGGTCCAGGGAAAGAAGCCGAGCACCAGCGACGCATAGAAATAGAGCAACAGCAGGGTCAGCACAAACCTCACCAGCTTGGCCAGTCCGATGGCGAGGCTGGCGGCGCGGTCGGCGGCGAGTAACTCGAACTGCTGGATGCGCAGGGAGGGAACGACTTTGCCGGACCACGTTTCAATCTTCCGATAGAGGCGCGGAAAGAATGCGGCGATGACCCACAACAAGGCGAACAGCACAAAGGTGCAGCCGGCGGCATACAAGACGTTAATCGCCAGGCGCCGGGGACTGCGCTCATCGCGCGTCACCTTCAAGGCTGCGGCCATCTTGCTCGCGTAGTCGAGGGCGAGGTCGTGGCGGCTCATGCCGGCAGCGCGAGCGTCGTAATCGGTGATGCTCATGACGATGAGGTCGCCGGTGACGATGTCCGAGGTGTCTTCTGCTTCCGACACAGTCAACGAATCCGGGTTGAAAAACTCGTCGTTCTCGAGGTCGGCGACCCTGCCGCTGATCAGCTTGGCGCGCGTTGCAGCCGGCAACGAGAGAATCCGTCCGACGGTGAAGATGACCCTGTCGTCGAGCAGAACGGGAGCCTGTGCTTCAGCCGGAGCAGTATGGGTTGTCGCGTCCGGCTCCTGGTGCGCTGCATCCGGGTGCGGCTGGCCGGGCGCGCCTGCGGAGAGGCACGCGGCCATTCCCAGCAGAACCAATGCGCGTGTTGCGTTCCTGCAGACTCTTGTCATCGGCTTCCTCCCGAAAAGCTCGGTACCCGATTCTGTGCGCAGCGCGTGATTTCCCGTCGCGAGGCCTTCATCGTAGGCAGGTTGCGCGCATGTTGCAACTGGAAGGACTTACGGACCTGCGATGGGCGGATTTCGGCTGATTGTCGAGGCGTGTGCGCCCTCTCACGATGACTTCTTTTCTCTTTTCACAGGCGCGCCTTCTCTAATGTGACCGGACATCGCAGCGCACCTGAGGCTTCATCCGTCACAATAGACAGTAGTCTCGGAGGCATGCGGTTGCGTAGAACATCAGGTATGAGATGTGGGTTCGCCCTGGCGAAGGCTATTTCAGTGTCTGCTTTGTTGGCCGTGTTTGCTGGCGGCTGCCTGGTTCGGGCCCAAAATCCGCCTGCGCCTCCTGCCGCTCCCCCTTCTCAGCAATTGCCCGACAAGCCAGAGCCGGCGACGCCGCAGGCCGACAGCAGTTCGCAAGCGCAGCAGTCCCCCGCAGTGAGCGACCGCCAAAAGGCGGAGCAGCAGCTCAAGGATCAGAAACAGCAGCGTCTGCTGGGCATCGTGCCCATGTTCAATACGTCGTATGTCACTGACGCGGTCTCGCTGACTGCCGGCGAGAAGATCAAGCTTGCCTTCCGGACGATGATCGATCCGGTCAGCTTTGCCGGTCCGGCCGTCGTTGCCGGCCTGGGCGAGATCAACGCTCCCGCCAACAATAACGGGTTTGGATGGGGGGCCGAAGGCTATATGAAGAAGTGGGGCGCGGCCTATCTCGATTCGTTCAACGGCACCATGATCGGCAACGGATTCCTCCCCGCGCTTCTGCGGCAAGATCCGCGGTATTTCCGCCTGGGCCATGGGAGCATCATGCGGCGTACGTTCTACTCCATTTCGACGGTGGTGATCTGCAAGCACGACAAGACCGGCAAGTGGGAGCCCAACTACTCCAACGTGGGCGGCAACCTGGCAGCCGGCGCGTTGTCGACCGTCTATTATCCATCCAGTTCAGACCGTGGCGGATGGGAGCAGACCATCACCAGCGCCATGATTGTGACCGCGACGGGGGCCGGCGGGTCGCTGTTCCAGGAGTTCTGGCCGGATCTCTCGCGCAAAATCCTCAAGAAGGACCCGACCAACGGCCGCGATGCTCAGATGAAAGCCGCCGACCAGGATTCCAAGTCCAATAAAGCGAAGCAGCCGCTTCCTCCCTCGCCGAAGTAGGCAGACGTTCCACGCGCGACAAAGTAGTTGTGCGGGGAGCATGTAAACGTCTACATTTCGGTGGAAGGAAACCGCATGCCCATTCCTCGACTCTCCCTGACGCTTCTTCTCCTTGCCGCCGCTCTCCTCACCCAGCCGGCCTGCGCTGCCGATCAGCAAAGCGGCAATGCTCCGCGCTTCGTCCAGAAGGATGGGCGATGGGCGTTGCTGGTGGATGGCAAGCCCTTTCTCATTCTCGGCGGACAGATTCACAACTCCAGCGGCTGGCCCAGCGAACTGCCCCAGGTGTGGAAGTCGATGGAGGCGCTGCACGCCAACACCGTTGAGGCGCCGGTGTACTGGGAGCAGATGGAGGCACAGCCGGGCAAGTTCGATTTCACCAACGTCGACCAGATTGTGGAGGGCGCGCGGGCGCACAACCTTCGCGTGGTGCTGCTGTGGTTCGGCACGTGGAAGAACGGCAACATGCATTATGTTCCGTCGTGGGTGAAGACCGACACGCAGCGATTCCCACGTGTGATTCGTCCGGACGGCGAACCGATCGACGTGCTGTCTCCGCTGGGGACTAACACCCTGGAAGCGGACAAGTCGGCGTTCACGGCGCTGATGCGGCACCTCAAGCAGATCGACAGCGACCGGCACACGGTTCTGATGGTGCAGGTCGAAAACGAGTCGGGCAATGTGGGAAGCGTTCGCGACAACTCCCCCGAGGCCAACGCGCTGATCGCCGGGGCTGTTCCTGCCGACCTGCTGGCGGCCGCTCACAAGACAGCGGGAACCTGGCGCGAGGTCTTCGGAGGCGACGCCGACGAAGCCTTCCAGGTGTTTTACCAGGCGAAGTACATCAACGAGATTGCCGCGGCCGGCAAGCGGGAGTTCAACATACCGCTCTACGCGAATGTGTGGCTGAGCTATCCCATCGGCGAGCTGCCGCAGCGGCAGATCGCGGTCCCGGGCGTGCAGTATCCCAGCGGCGGACCGGTGCAGAAGTGGGTGGGCTTATGGAGGGCGCTGGCGCCGTCCCTCGACGCGATTGGCCCGGATATTTACAGCAACGATTCGGTCTGGTATCGCAGCGTGCTCGACACCTATCACCGCCCGGACAATCCGCTGTCGATTCCGGAGACGGCGCGCAGCGACAGCTTCGCCAAGTTCTTCTTCTACGCGCTGGGCGATGGAGCGGTCTGCTTTTCGCCCTTCGGAGTGGATCAGACGGGCTGGAACATCCAGGGTGACGAGCCATGGGCGGCGCACGCGCGCAACTTCGCTCTCATCGGACCCATGAGCCGGGAGATCGCGCAGTGGGAGTTTGAGGGCAATGTAAAGACGGCCGTGGAAGAGCCGGGACGCGCGGAGCAGGAGATCGACTTCGGCGATTGGCAGGCTACGGCCGCGTTCGGGTTTCCGCAGCCCGACGGCCGCCATGCGCCGGGGACGAAGGACGCGCATGGATCGGTGCTGATTGCGCGGCTCGGCAAAAACGAGTTCCTGGTCACAGGAATCGATGCCAGCGTGACGTTTCACCTGCCGGGCAAGCTGCCGTGGACACACAGTGAGATCCTGACCGCGGAGCTGGGCGCCTATGAGAACGGCGAGTGGAAGGCGCAGCGGCTGCTGAACGGCGACGAGACCGACCGCGGCCTCACGTTCCACGAAAAGCCCGAAGTGGTGCGGGTGCGGATGAATACGTTCTAGCGGCTGGCCGCAGGCAGTTGCCCCGGCGTGGGGCGCCGCGCGATACTTCAATTCCGCGATCTCCGATTCATCGCGTCCCCCGAGGAGCCCCATGGCCGAAGCCGTTCTCGTCAGCGCTGTTCGCACTCCCGTTGGCCGGGCTCCCAAAGGCACTCTCGCCACCACGCGGCCCGATGACCTTGCCGCCATTGCGTTGAAAGCGGCTCTGAATCGTGTACCGCAACTCAACAATGCTGAAGTGGAAGACGTCATCCTGGGCTGCGCGCAGCCCGAAGGCGAGGCCGGTTTCAACATGGCGCGCTTCGCCGCATTGCGTGCTGGCCTGCCGATCGAAGTGCCGGGCGTGACCGTGAACCGGCTGTGCTCGTCGGGGCTGGAAGCGATTGCGCTGGCCGACATGCGGATTCGCGCGGGTGGCGACAAAGTAGTGCTCGCCGGCGGAGCGGAATCGATGTCGATGATTCCCATGGGCGGATCGAAGCCGAGCCCGAATCCATGGCTGGCGGAGCACTATCCGGCGTCGCTGCTCACCATGGGGTTGACGGCGGAGCGCGTGGCGAAGCACTACAACGTGACCCGCGAAGACCAGGACGCCTTCGCTCTGCGCAGCCATCAGAAAGCGATTGCGGCCCAGGAAGCGGGCAAGTTCGCAGGCGAGATTGCCCCGGTGCCCGTGACGACAGCCACGCCGACCGAGAAGGCCGGAAAGCCGCGGATCGAAGAGAAGCTCTTTTCGGCTGATGAGGGACCGCGTGCCGATACTTCGGCGGACGCGTTGGCCAGGCTCAAGCCGGTGTTCCACGCCAACGGCACAGTGACGGCCGGGAATGCTTCGCAGACCTCCGATGGCGCGGCGGCCGCGGTGCTGATGGAAGCCGGCCGGGCAAGGGAACTGGGCATCAAGCCGCGCGCTCGGCTGGTGGCGTATGCGGCGACGGGGTGCCTGCCGGAAGAGATGGGCGTGGGGCCGATCTACGCGATTCCCAAGGCGCTGAAGATGGCCGGGCTCAAGCTCGAGGACATCGAGCTCATCGAGCTGAATGAAGCATTTGCGGCGCAGGCGCTGGCGGTGATCCGCACCTTGGGGATCGATCCGGAACGGGTGAACGTGAATGGCGGCGCGATCGCGCTGGGCCATCCGCTGGGCTGCACGGGCGCCAAGCTCACCGCCACTCTGCTGGCCGAGATGGACCGCCGCAACGCCCGCTACGGCATGGTGACCATGTGCGTGGGCGGCGGCATGGGCGCCGCGGGGATCTTCGAGCGGCTGTGAGGCCGCTTTTACGAATCGCAGACTGACTACGGCCGCGCCGCGCGCCGGGCGGCCCACACCCACCCCCCGGCGAGCAGCGCCAAAATCAGGATCAAAACCTGCGAGATCACGCAGTAGAGGCACCAGACCATCAATATGTCTTTCTCGACGTGGCTGAGGTAGAGCGCAAAGCCCAGCCCGACGATGGACCCAGCCAGGACGAGCCTCCGCCGGCGCATCATGGCCAGCACGCCCAGAAGCGCATAGCCGGCCATGCCGAGAGCGGCCACCGGCACGGGGCCTATCATCGCAAAAGGACTATGGTTCACGATGCCGCAGTCCCAGCGGGCATTGATGTCGCAGGGCTCAACGTCATTGGAGTAGTGGACGCGCAGAGCCAGGAACGAGACCACCAGGCCCGCGAGGGCCAGCACGAGGATGACGATACGCATGGTTGACATGGTACGACGCGGGAATCGGGCGGGGGCGGGATTGTGCGCGCGACTTTGCGGGCGCGATTCCGTCTACCCGGATATGCACTCTTTCTTGCGCAGGTTTTTGCGTTGTTCGCTGGCGCTGGCGATGATTGCGCCGTTAGCTCTTCGGCTGCACGCGCAGGCGACCAATGTACTGGATGCCTCGGCGCTGCATCCGCCGGCCGGCGCCAATGTGGCGATTGTGGAGTTCGCCGACTTGGAGTGTCCGGCGTGTGCGCGGGCCAATCCGGCGGTGATGCAGGCGGCGGCGCAGTACAAGATTCCATGGGTGCGGCACGACCTCATCATTCCCGGCCATCCCTGGAGCCCTGTGGCGGCGGTGAATGCCCGGTGGTTCGACACCAAAGGCAACGGCCTGGGCGATGACTACCGGAATGCCGTCTTCGCTAATCAATCCTCGATCTACAACGTGAATGTGCTGGCGGAGTTCACGCAGAAGTTCGCACAGAGCCACGGGATCGCGATGCCGTTTTCCGTCGATCCGCAAGGCAAGCTGGCGGCGGACGTCAAGGCCGACTCGGATCTGGGGAGGCGGACTGGCGTGACGCAGACCCCAACGATCTTCATCGTGACAGCGCACTCCAGGGGAGCGCCGTATATCCAGGTGCAAAAGCCGGAGACGGATCTGTTCCGGATCATCGACCAGGCGCTGGCCGATACCAGGCAGCCGGCCGCAACGGCGCATCACAAGTAAGGCCGTTTATTGCGATAAGGGAAACCCGCGGAAACACGAACAGCCGGGACTCGTCCCGGCTGTTGCATAAATCCTAACTCTGGAGGAGCTTAGGCCTTGGCGGTGGCCAGTGCCTTGACCCGCGTGTTGAGGCGGCTCTTGTAGCGCGACACGGTGTTCTTGTGGAAGACACCCTTCTGGACGCTTTTGTCGAGCGTGGAGACGGTCTCCTTGTACTGTTCCTGTGCGGCCTTGACATCGCCCTTGGTCAGCGCCTCGCGGAGGGAGCGCAGACTGGTGCGCACGCGGCTGCGGTTGGCGCGGTTGACGGCGGTGCGCTTTACGGTCTGACGGGCGCGCTTGAGCGACGAAACGTGATTTGCCATTCCTGTTCCTTGATTCTGAAAGAGATGATGCGGTGCAGATGCAGTAATGCCCGCACCCCTCGCAATTACTTAGTCTACGGGAAAATGAAGGATTGGGCAACTGGAGCCACCGGAGGATTGCCCGCCGGAAAGCGCCCGGTGACCCCCAATTCGGGCTCCGGCCCGCTTGGCGTTGAGGCCTGTTCGCAACTTGCCCACGAATTCCGCAAGCGTAAACACGCAAACCGGTGCTACGCTTCCATGCAATGCAGGCGGGAAGGTGGTTCTATGGCACACCGCGTAGCACGCGTGGTACTGGCCTGGGCTGCGGTGGGTACCGCCGAGGTTATGGCTGCCGGTCAGATCCCAGTCAACCAGTCCACCCCGTTGGAAATGGATCACGGCGCGCCGGTGGTTAGCGTCGTCGTCAACGGCCGCGGTCCCTTCCGCTTCATCGTCGATACGGGCACCAACTGCGACGCCATCGTCTCACCCGCGGTGGTCCGCAAACTCGGTCTTCCTTTGGCCGGGCAGGTCAAGCTGACCGACCTCAGCGGGCGTCCGGCCCGGGCGCTCGATCGCACCCGTCTCGATTCGCTTTCCGTTGCCGGGACCGAGTTCCGCTCCGTTCCCGCTGTCGTCAGCCAACTCCCGGATGGCGACGGCCGTTTCGACGGCGTGCTCGGTTTCCGCCTGTTCCGCGATAAACTGCTGACGCTTGACTACCCCAACCGGCGGCTGACCCTGTCCTCTGACGCGCTCCCGCCCGGCGCCGCGCCCAACGTGCTTCCCTTCCGCATGAACAACGGCATTCCCTCCGTGATTCTCGCTATCGACAGCGCGCCTGTAGAGACCGAGATCGACTCCGGCGGCCAGGGCCTCAACCTGCCCGAGTCGCTGGCAAAGAAGCTGCGCTTTGAAGGCTCTACCGGCGAGATTGCCCATGGCCAGACCCAGGTGAGCGCGTTCGCGGTGCGTGGCGGCGTGTTCCAGGGCGAAATCATGCTGGCCGGCTTTCGCTTCTCTCATCCTTTTATCGAAATCAATCCCGTCCTGCCCATGGCCAATCTTGGCTCCGGCGCGCTCCAGGACTTTGCCGTCACCTTTGACCAGCGTTCCCGCCTTGTCCGCTTCGATTCGGCTCGGGCCGAGATTCATCTGGAGGGTCCGGCGCGGTGGAGGCACAGACCCCGGCCGTACGAGGAACTCATCGGCACGGTCGTGATCCACGAGACGTACTGAGGGTGCGGCTGAGGGGGCGCTGAGGGGGCGCTGAGGGCAAGCAGATCCGCGGATGAGACGCGGCCGTAGCCGTGCGACTCAGTGCTTCGGCTGCTCGATCTTCACATTCGAAAATGTGGCCGTGGCCAGACCCTCGGCGTCGTGCGGACAGACACCCAGCCCCACATACACATCGCCCGTCATGGGCACGGTGTAGCTGGCAAAGGAGTCGAACGTGCCGTCAGGCTTCTGCGCGTACGCGGTGAACACATCGCCCTTGCGCTCCAGGCGCAGCGTGGTGGATTTGTGCTCGGTCGCGGTCAGGTCCTTGGTCGGGTCGCCGGACTTTTCGCGCCACTGGAGTGTGATGTGGCCGTCGGCGTGGATGGCGACGTCGGCGTAGGCGGACTCAGGCGCAAGCGACTGGCGGACGATGAGCACGGCCTTGGCCAGCGGCTGCGCGGGCTGGGGCGTGAACGCCACATCGGCGGAGATGGTCACGTTTCCGGAGAGCTTGACCCAGGCGAGATGGAAGTCGTCGGAGGCGAACCACATGTCGGCGCCACCGCCGGTCACGCGGTAGGACTTGGTGGCGGCGTCGTAGACCGAGGCGCCGGGCTTGGTCTGGCCGATGTCGGTCGAGCCGCTAAATGCGCCACCGGCAGACTGGGCGGCGGCCGCGGTCGCAGCGAGAGCGAGAAACAGGGCGAATCGAAGCGTCTTCATGTGAGTGGACCCAATATACAGCCCTTAGCCGTCAGCCCTCAGCCGTCAGCTCGGCGAAGATCCTCAATCGTAGGGGATCTCGATCTTGTCGCCGGGTTGCGGCGACTGGAGATCGGGACTGTACTCGCGCTTTTCGCCTCCGGGCAGGGGGTGAAGCTTGAACAGCACGAGCTCGTTGCGGTCGGTGTGGTCGAAGGCCGGGAACGTGGCTACCTGCTCGAGCGAGTAATGGATGTGGATGTCTTCAAGCGTGCCGGGGTCGATGTCGTTCCACGTAGCCCACCAGCCGGGGTGGTAGGCGGCGATCTTGTCGGGGAGCTCCTGGGTGCCGAAGTCGTCGCACAGCGACGGAAGGTGGGTGATCATCGAGATTTCGTCGCCGCTGATGGAGACCAGCAGACGATTGCCGTTGGGGTGCTCGTCGATGTAGCGGGTCAGGTTCCGTGCGGCGTCGACAAAGGTGTACTCGGGATGTGCGACGTACTGGAGCATCCCGGCGGCGTTGAAGACGGCGACGACGGCGATGGCGCCTGCGACTGCGCTGCCGGCCAGGCGCGGCCAGTTGGGTGTCTGGGTGCGGGGCGCGGCGCGGCCGGAGGTGAGAAGCGCTTCGGTTCCCATGGCGAGCACGAAGAACGAGAACAGTGCGACCACCACGTAGTAACGCGGCTGCGGGTGGTTCTGGTAGGTCATGAAGAGGATGTATCCGGCCAGAGCCAGGGCCGAGGCGCCAAAGACAGGATCGCGCCACAATTTGCGGGACCACTGGTTGCCGAGGGCGAGCGCGAGCAGAAGGACGACGATCGCCGGCCAGCGGAATGAGGATGTGGTCAGCCCAGAGTCCGCCCTTGAACGACCACCAGAGGCTGAGCACGGGCCAGTACCACTCCGTGGGCTTGGTGTAGGTGTTGATGAAGAAGAGGTAGCGGTAGTCGGGGAGCAGCCCGGCATGGATCACCAGGGCCATCCATCCGCCAAATGTTAGGCCGGCGGCGGCCGCGACGGAGACCGCGCAGCGCAAAGCCTTCGAGCGGTCGGGCCACAGGCCGGCAACGATAGCCCATCCGAGGGCGGGAAGCAGGAAGACCGCGGTGGTCTTGGTGAGAAGCATCAGCGTGAACAGCACGCCGATGACGGCGCTGACCAGGACGGGTCGCCGGAAGCGCGGGAGACGCACCGCGAGATTGAGGCCAGCGAGAAGGAACGTGACCAGCATGGGCTCAAGGATGGCCAACCGGCTGAAGGCGTAGAGGAAGGGGCTGGTGACGGCCAGGGTGACGGCCATCAGGGCCATCCAGCGCGAGCCCCGGGAGCGGAGAAGCAGGTAGCCGAGGACCAGCTCGAGGATAAAGAACGAGACCGAGAGCGAGCGGGCGGCCACGATATTGACGCCGGTGAAGGCGAAGACGATCCACTCAAGGAAGGGCCAGACGGGGACCGCGGGGGCGGGATTGAAGTCGCCGGGAACGTACCAGTGCCCCAGCAGGTGGGCGCGGACGGCGGCGTTGCCGTACCAGCCTTCATCGGTGTACTTGGCCCAGTCTTCGACCCAGGGGGAGTGGTTGGGGAAGTCGGCCTGGAGATGAACGAAGTGGAAAGCGGCGAAGGCGGCTATCAGGAGCATCCATGCGGCGTAACCCCAGCGTCGGTAGGCAATCTGGCGCAAGAACGTCTCCCGTCTGAAATTGGCCTGCACGCGCACGAACCCGCGGGGGCGATCGCGGCCCGGGTAAGGATAGTTGAGGGACACTCGAAGTATAGCTTGCGATGGCTCGGCCGCAGGCTCCGGGCGTTAACTCCGGAGCGATCTATTCGTAGGCGAGCGCGTCGATGGGGTCTTTGCGGGCAGCCATCCAGGCAGGATAAATTGCGCCACAGAGGGCTCCGAGGAAGGCGATGGCGGCGCCCTGGGCGATCCAGCGGCCGGTCACCTGGAACTGGAGCGTGGTGGCGTGGAGCATGATGAAGCGCACGCCATAGGTTGCCGCGATGCCGACGATGACTCCGACGACGGCCAGGATCGCGGTCTCCTGCAGGACCACGCTGACGATTGTCGGCTTGGAAGCTCCCATGGACTTGAGGATGCCGATCTCGCGGGTGCGCTCGAGGACCGCCGTGTACATGGTCTGAAAGATGACCAGGAAGCCGACGATAACGGCGATGACGGTGACGGCGTCGAGGGCCAGGTTGAAGCCGGGAAGCTTTTCCGGGGTCATGGTGCTGAGCCAGTCCTGCATGGTCTCCACGGGGTAATTCAGGAGGCCGCGGGTGGCGTGGATCTCGTCGATCACGGCCTGGGCATTCGCGGGGTCGTCGATCTTGATGTAGAAGTTGGAGGCCTTGTTGGGCGAGGCTGATCAACTGGCCCATGGTTTCGATCGGGATGAGCTTGCGGCCGCCTTTGCCGCTCTGGACAATGCCGCAGATGTGGAAGTCAGTGTTGAGGATGGTGATGGTGTCGCCCAGCGTGTAAGGCCGGCCGGTGGCAGGGTTCTGCTTGGCGGCGAAGACATCGTCGACGATGGTGTCGTAGGGCTCTTTGAATGAGCTGCCGGCGACGAAGGTGAAAGGCTTGAGGGCGTCATAGGTGGGGTAGTCAATACCCCAGATGATCTCGATGTTGCCGGCGGTGCTCATCTGCATGGCGGCAGGGGCCACAACTTTGACATGGGGCAGCTTGGCGAGCGGGCCGGCAAAGCCGACGGGCATGGAAACCGGACCGACGCCGTTCATATTGCTGGAGTTCGATCCGCGCATGATCAGATCGGCGCCGATGCCGTTGGTGCGCTGCCTCTGGTCGTTCAGCATGCCCATGAAGATGCCCACGATGGAGAGGATCATGACGACCTCAATGGCGACGGCAAGGATGCTGATGATGGAGCGCAGGGGCCGGTGGAGCAGATTGGCGAAAATGAGCTTGTTCATGCCTGTTTACAGGGTACAGGAGACAGGGTACAGGGTTCAGGGGGCAGGTTCAGGAGGCTGGGTCACAGGGTTACAGTTGCTGTCGGCACTGACCCCTGACCCCTGAATTCAAATCGGGAAACCGGTCCAATATGGACATAAATCCGTAAGAATCCGTTACAAAACCGGAACATGTCTTTGACTGCTACTGGACTTCCATTTATCGTTGGAGGGAAAATCCACACGAAGGGCCTGACCCCCTGTCTGGTTAGCCGATGGGCAGCTTCGGAGAAGACCTGCGCATGGAGCGGATGTCCCGCGGCATTGCGCTGGAAGACATCACGGCCGTGACGAAAATCAGCCAGCACCATCTCTTGGCGCTGGAGCAGGAGCGTTTTCGTCTGCTTCCGGGGGGAATCCTCAACAAGGGAATCATTCGCGGTTACGCCAGCGCCGTGGGTCTGGACCAGCAGGACTGGACTGAGCGCTTCCTGCGGGCCTATCAGGCATCCGGCCAGGCTGACGAGAATGACTGGACCATGTTCGCTTCGAATGTGGGCAAGGCGCGGCTGCAGCAGAGAGAGGCCTCGGAGTTCCGGCTGCGCTGGCTGGGCGTGCTGATCCTGCTCGCCCTTGTGGTTCTGCTGGGATACATCGCGGTGCGCTTCTACGGCGTGAAGGCGGGCTGGTGGCCGACCCTGATTCCGTCGAATGCCGTTGCATCGGCCGTGCACGCGTGGTTCGACACCGCGCGGGCTTGGGTGGGCAAAACCCTGGGCTGAGAAACAGGGAGCGCAGACCAGAGAAAGCCGGCTGAGGATGCCCGCCGGCTCTTTCATTGCTTATTGAGGTCGATGTAGTAGTGGTCGAGATCGACCTGAAATTCCTCTTTCGACAAATCTGATCTCATTTCCTGCCACGACGTGGTGGGATGGATGAGTTGCCAGTGGCCGGGCGTGCCCGCACGGACCGGCATGGCGAAGCCGTCTTCATCAGCATTCCACTTATAGAGGACGACGCCGGGCGCGTAGTTGAAGAGGACCTCGAGGCGCGGGATAGCGGCGTGGCGCAGGTACTGGTTGAAGACGGGCGTGAGGTTGAGGCCGGCGTGCTGGTTGAAGTAGCTGACAACGTCCTCAGTGAGGATGGTCTGGTACTTGTAGCGCTGGTAGAGTCCGCGGATCAGGGCGAACCATTTGGCGTCGTCGCCGATCACACTGCGCAGCGTGTTGAGCATGAGCGCGCCTTTGAAGTACTGGTCTTCCGTGAGGTCGGCGTTGACGCCGCGCTCCGCCAGGATCGGGCGAAGGTTGTGGACCTTGGCCCGGTAGCCGGAGAGGTACTTGAGAGCGTCATCCTTGCCCCAGCGGTTTTCGACATAAAGGGATTCGAGGTAGGTGGTCCAACCTTCGTGAATCCACATGTCGGCGCGGTCCTTGGCGGTGACGGCGTTGCCAAACCACTCATGGCCGCTCTCGTGGATGATGATGAAGTCGAAGCGGGGACTGATGCCGACGCCGGTCCAATCCCTGCCCAGGTAGCCGTTCTGGAAGAGGTTGCCGTAGGTAACCGCGGTCTGGTGCTCCATGCCGGAGTAGGGCGCCTCAATGAGCTTGTAGCCGTCGCGGATGAAGGGATAGGGGCCAAAGTAGTGCTGATAGGCCTGGATCATGCCTTTGGCCTGGGCAAACTGCGGCTTCGATTTTTCGAGGTCTTCAGGCAGGACGTAGAAGTCCAGAGTGAGGTCGCCGAGCTTGTCGGAATAGTGCTCGTAGCCGCCGATGTTGAGCGAGACGTCGTAGTTGTTGATGGGGTAGGAGACGTGCCAATCCCAGCGGGTGTAGCCGTCGCCGAGATCGGTCTTGCCGGCAAATCTTCCGTTCGACACGTCGGTGAGGCCGTCGGGAACGGCGACTGAGATGTCCATCGATTCGGGCTCGTCCCGCCACTGATCTTTGTTCGGCCACCACATGCTGGCGCCAGTCTCTTCGTCGGCGGTGTTGATCCAGGTACGACCGGCGGCATCCTTCTTGAAAGTGAATGCGCCGAAGCGCCCGGTCTCGGTGGGATGGCCGGAGTAGTAGAAGTCGATGGTGACAAGCTGGCCGGCGCGAAGGCTTTGCGGAAAGTCGACGAAGACAGCGCCCAAGTCGCGCTGGTATTTCAGCTCGGTGGAGTTCCAGAGGATCTTGTCGATGGCGAGGGCGTCATTGAGGTCGAGCTGGATGCGCGCGCCATCTTTGAGCATGCGGAATCGGATGGTGTTCTTGCCGGAGATAAGCTTCTGCTCGGGATCGACGCGGACGTCGAGGTGGTAGTAGACCAGGTCGTTGTTGGCGCGGTAAGGCCCGTAGGCGCCGCGCAGAAAATCGAAACGCGTCGGGAGTGCCGGGGCCTGATCGACGGGACGCACGCGCGGTTTGGGCTTCTCTGCCGCCGGCTGCGCGCTGGACGAAGGCGGGTTTTGCTGTGCGACAAGAAGCGGGCTCAAAGCGGAGAGGCAGAGCAGCGCCCCGCCCAGCGGAGTTGAACGAGGCAGCCAGGGAAATCGCATGCGGCCATGGTACAGGCGAATCAGAGAAATAGTGAATGAGCGACACGCTCTGACTGGTTCACCGCGATGGCGAGGGGAGATCGCCAGGTGCGGGCTTGATCAACTCTCCTGCGCTTCGGCCGGACGGGCCTGGCGAGCGGCGTCCTCTTCGCCTGCGGGCGGAAAGACGCGGACGCGGTCGACGCGGCGGTCCGTCGAGGCGACCACCTCCATGCGCAGGCCGTCGCGGTGCAGTTCGACCACCTCGCCGGCCAGCGGGATGCGGCCTTCGATTTCGCTCACGAGCCCGCCGACGGTGGTGGCTTCATATTCCGCAGGAACTTCGAAGCCGTCGCCCAGCAGGTCATGGAGCTCGCCGACGGAAAAGCTGCCCGGCACCACCCAGGCGCCGCTTTCTTCCCGCTGGGGATTTTCTTTGGGCGCTTCGACTTCGTGCTCGTCGCGTATCTCGCCGACGATCTGCTCGAGCAGGTCTTCGATGGTGACGAGTCCGGCGACTCCGCCGTATTCATCAATCACGACGCGCATGTGCTGCTTTTCCCGCTGCATCTCCCGCAGAAGCTCGTAGCCCTTTTTGGTCTCGGGGACAAAGGCGGCGGGGCGCTGGATGGAGGCGACGGTGCGGGTGCGGGCCTCTTCATCGGTGATCTGCAGCAGGTCGTGGGAGAAGGCGATTCCGGTGATGTTGTCGAGGGTGCCGGAGTAGACCGGCACGCGCGAGAAGTTGTGCTCCTTGAGCGCGACCAGGAACTGCTCAAGGGTGGTGGCGTCGCGGACCGCGAAGACCTGCGGCCGCGGGGTCATGACTTCCTTGACCAGCATGTCGCCGAACTCGACGGCGGAGCGAACCAGCTCGCGGTCCGTCTCTTCGAGGATGCCCTCTTCCTCGCCGGCCTCAAGAAGAGCCTCGACATCGACGGCGGATTCCTCCTCGGCGCTGGCGGGCTGTTCAGCCAGTGCGGCAAGAGAGAAGAAGAAGCGGATGATCACAGTGATGGGAGTGACGCTCCAGAGCAGCAGGCGGATGGGCCACATGAGGTGCCGGGCCCAGCGGCCCTCCGTGCGCTCGAAGAGGAGCCACGGGAAGACCTGGTTGCAGAAGACGACCACCAGGATCACGCCGAGGCCGGCCTGCGCGAATTCGCCGGCCGTGGCGCGGGCCATGCCAGAGGCCCGGTCGAAGAGCAGGTCGACGAAGACGATAGCGATGCCGCAAAGCGCGACTTGCTGGACAACGTAAGCGGAGAGCGCGGCGTGTTCGCGCGTGAGGCCGAGATGCGGCTCGAGCTGCTCTTCCCACGCGTCGAGATTCTCCTGCACCTGGCGGGAGAGGATCTTGCCGAACTCGGCGTAGACGCGGCTGATGTAGGAGGCGAGGACCTCGATGGCCGCGAGGACGAGGATGACGAGGAGAGCGGTGAGGGTCATGAGTGCCGCCTCGTTTTCGCCCCTGTCATCCTTCCCTTTGTCGCATTCATGCTCCCCTTTTTCGTTGTCATCCTGAGCGGGTTCGCTGTCACCCTTCCCTTTGTCGCTGTCATCCTGAGCGGAGCCGGTCGCCGTTTGAGCGGCGCAGTCGAAGGATCCGCGGTTGCCTTTCCATTCTTGCGCTTCGCCGTACCCGCGGTGCGTTCAATTAACCCGAGCGGAAGCGTCAGCCCGGCCCTTAGCCTGCGTTCGCGTTTGGCCATCTCGCCGTTGTCGGCCTCGTGGTCGTACCCGGCAAGGTGGAGCAGGCCGTGTAGCATCAGCACCTTGAGTTCGATGCCGAGCGCGTGGCCGTGCTCAAGCGCCTGCTTACGCGCCGTGTCTACGCTGATGGCGAGATCGCCGGCAATCTCGCGGCGCACCGCCTCGGCCGCCGGAAACGAGAGCACGTCGGTGGCTTTGTTCTTGCGGCGGAAGTCGCGGTTGAGGCCTTTGATCTTCTCATCCGTGGTGAGCAGAACGCTGACTGCTCCCTTGAGCCGAACAGCGGCCTGGGCTTCGCGGAGAAAGGCGCCCAGCGTGCGCACAGAGGGCAGCCGCGCGTCGCGTTCAGCTTTGCGGGATTCAGGCGAAGGGGGACCCGTTTTGGTGGAGGGTCGGGGGGCAGGGTCCGTGTCCGATGCCAGGTCTGGGTCGATAAGGATCATCGTGCGTGAGGCCGTCTGCAGAGGCGGACGCCCTCGATTAGGTCCTATTTTACGCGAAGTGTTGAATCGCGAGACGTTGCAATGGAAAAGGCCGCCGATCCGTTCGGATCAGCGGCCCGTGAGTTTGGTGCGGATTACTGCGGCTTAACCGATTGCTGCGGCCTTTGCTCGCGATTCTCCGCAGGCGCCTCCATCGATTCGCCCATGTTGAGCGGCAGCTCCTGCTGCTGCGGCTTGCCAGCCTCGTAGGCGCGGACGATCCGCTGCACCAGCGCATGACGCACCACATCGGAGTCCTCGAAGTGGCAGAACTTGATGCCCTCCACGCCTTCGAGCACGTTGATCGCATCCACCAGTCCCGACTTGCGCGGGTTGGGCAGGTCGATCTGCGTGATGTCGCCCGTGATCACCGCCTTGGAGTTGTTCCCCATGCGCGTCAGGAACATCTTCATCTGCTCGATGGTGGTGTTCTGCGCCTCATCCATGATGATGAAGGCGTCGTTGAGGGTGCGGCCGCGCATGAAGGCAAGCGGAGCCACCTCAATCACGTTCTTCTCCAGCATCTTGTCGACCTTCTCCGGATCCAGCAGATCGTAGAGCGCGTCGTAGAGCGGGCGCAGATAGGGGTCGACCTTTTCCTGCAGGCTGCCGGGGAGGAAGCCGAGTTTTTCGCCGGCTTCAACAGCGGGGCGGACCAGCACGATGCGGCTGACCTTCTTGGCGTTCATGGCGCTGACCGCCATGGCTACCGCGAGGTAAGTTTTGCCGGTTCCGGCCGGGCCTACGCCGAAGACCATGTCGTTCTGCTCGATGGCCTCAACGTATTTCCGCTGGTTGACGGAGCGCGGCTGGACGGTGCGCTTGACGCCCGCCGAGCGCGCCTTGCCGCTGTCGGCCACCGACTTGAGGGTGGTTGCGGGGTCGGCCACCACCAGGCGGAGCATGCCGTTCAGCTCGCCGTTGTGGGGATTTATACCCTGGCGGCGGAGAGTTTCGAAGTCCTGAAACACGCCCCGGACCCGGTTCACGCCGGCTTCCGGACCTTCCACGTGTACGGCATCGGAGCGAAGATCGATCCGAACGCCGAGTGAATCTTCCATTAACCTGAGGTTTTCATCGCGGGTCCCGAAAAGGGGCTCAAGGTTGGGCGTGATCTCAAGAGCGATCTTCAAGGTTTTCGGCAGCCTCCAAGGCTTCTGGTTAAGTTGAACGTCTACAAGCCCTTGTTGGTTCCGCGGCGGCTGCTCTTTCGGCCTCGCGGGGCGAACAAAGGGAACTTTTTATTTGGATGCGGCAAGGAGCCTGAAGGCGCAGCAGCACCCATACGAAGGGCGCTGAGGGAGATTCAGGCTGGTTGAGGTTATGTGGACTTGGGTTCGCACGGCGCAGTTGTGAGCGGTGGCTCTTTCCTGCCTGGCGAAGGTGCGAATTGGGGTACGCGACCAAGTAGAGGTATCTGCGCTAGAGAGTAGCCCGACTGGGTTCCGGCGTCAACCGGTGTCTGCATGAATATTTCGGGTTCCAGGGGTTTTTTCCGGGTACTGTTCGGGTTCGAGGCCGGTTTGGACGCGATGGCCGACCCCCGGCAGTCCTCCTCAGGATGCCCGGCGCAGCGCCGATGCCGAGCCGGAATCGAGTATGCATTCTGGCACGCTGCCGCATTTGGGACCGGCGCACGCGCGGCCCATGCGGTTGTGACTGCAATCACTCGACAGGGGTGTATGCGGATGTTACAGTTCCCCTGAATTTCCAAGGGGTTTCAGAGGTCGCGTTCTTTGAGTCGTCCGTCATACGGCTTCAAACCTAAGTCTGGGAGGACTTGTGACTGTACAGGAGTGGGTGGATTTATTTTTGGGAGTGAGTGTTTTGTCTTTGATTGTGGCGTGGATTTGTACGCGTCGCATGGTTGGCTCGGTTCCCGGTATCAAGATCGGCGTTGAAAGGTTTGTGAAACGGCAGTACAGGACCGTTGCAGCTCTTCTGGGAATGGGCATGCTGCTTCCGACCTTCGCATATGCGCAGGAACACGCGGGCGGCGGCGAAGCCAACCTGCTGCTGCCGGATCTGAAGACTCGGCAGTGAACTTTTTCGGCATGAACGGACATGCCCTGCTCATGATCGGCTTGCTGTTCTGCGTCGGCCGGCCTGTTGTTCGGCCTGGCGATTTACGTGCAGTTGAAGAACCTGCCGGTGCATCGCACCATGCGCGAAATCTCCGAACTGATCTATGAGACCTGCAAGACGTACCTGGTGACGCAGGGCAAGTTCATCCTTCTGCTCTGGGCATTCATCGCGGTCATCATCGCGCTCTACTTCGGCTATCTGGCGCCGGTGCCGGGCAAATCGTCGCGGTTACGCTGCCGATCATCCTGCTGCTTCACGCTGGTCGGCATCGCGGGCAGCTACGGCGTGGCGTGGTTCGGAATTCGCGTGAACACCTTTGCCAACTCGCGCACGGCATTCGCGGGCCTGCGCGGCAAGCCGTACCCGGTCTATGCGATTCCGCTGAAGGCCGGCATGAGCATCGGCATGTTGCTGATCTCGGTCGAGCTGCTCATCATGCTCTTCATCCTCCTGTTCATCCCGCGCGATTACGCCGGCCCCTGCTTCATCGGCTTCGCCATCGGCGAATCGCTGGGCGCCGCGGCCCTGCGTATCGCCGGCGGCATCTTCACCAAGATCGCCGACATCGGCGCCGACCTGATGAAGATCGTCTTCAAGATCAAGGAAGACGATGCGCGCAACCCGGGCGTCATCGCCGATTGCACGGGCGACAACGCGGGCGACTCGGTTGGCCCCAGCGCCGACGGCTTTGAAACCTACGGCGTCACCGGCGTGGCCCTGATCACCTTCATCCTGCTGGCGGTGCAAGAGTCCCGACAACCCAGGTGCAACTGCTGGTCTGGATCTTCGTCATGCGCGTGGCCATGCTGGTCTCCAGCGCCGGTGCGTACTTCCTGAACGCCGCCATCGCCAAGGCCAAATACGGCAACGCCGACGACATGGACTTTGAGACGCCGCTGACCTCGCTGGTCTGGATCACGTCCATCATTTCCATCGTCCTGACCTACATCGTCTCTACCTGATGATCCCCGATCTCGGCGACGGAACGCTGTGGTGGAAGCTGGCCTCCATCATCTCCTGCGGAACCCTGGCGGGCGCCATCATCCCCGAACTGGTCAAGGTCTTCACTTCGACCAAGTCGGCCACGTGAAGGAAGTCGTGACCTCGGCGCAGGAAGGCGGAGCTTCGCTCGGTATCCTGTCGGGATTTGTGGCCGGCAATTTCTCGGCCTACTGGCTGGGACTCAGCATGGTCGCGCTGATGGGGCTGGGCTACTACTTCAGCACCGGGCCAGTCCATGGCTGCGATCTGATGCTGGCTCCGGCCGTCTTCGCGTTCGGCCTGGTCGCCTTCGGCTTCCTGGGCATGGGCCCGGTCACCATTGCCGTCGATTCCTACGGGCCGGTCACCGACAATGCTCAGTCCGTCTACGAGCTGTCGCTGATCGAAAACGTTCCCAACATCGAAGCCGAGTTGAAGAAGGACTTCAACATCGACGTGAACTTCGAGCGCGCCAAGCACCTGCTGGAAGCCAACGACGGCGCCGGCAACACCTTCAAGGCTACGGCCAAGCCGGTGCTGATCGGCACCGCCGTGGTCGGCGCAACCACGATGATCTTCTCCATCATCATGGCCCTGACCGACGGACTGACCCATGATGTGCAGAACCTCTCTCTGCTGCACGCGCCGTTCATGCTCGGGTTGATCACCGGCGGCGCAATGATCTACTGGTTCACCGGCGCTTCCACGCAGGCGGTGACCACCGGCGCCTATCGCGCGGTCGAGTTCATCAAGGCGAACATCAAGCTGGAAGGCGTGGAGAAGGCATCGGTCGCCGACAGCAAGAAGGTGGTGGAGATCTGCACCAAGTACGCGCAGAAGGGCATGTTCAACATCTTCCTCGCGGTCTTCTTCGCCACGCTTGCGTTCGCGTTCATGGAGCCGTTCTTCTTCATCGGCTACCTGATCTCGATTGCGATCTTCGGCTTGTACCAGGCCATCTTCATGGCCAATGCCGGCGGCGCCTGGGACAACGCGAAGAAGATCGTCGAGGTCGACCTGAAGCAGAAGGGAACGCCTCTGCACGACGCAACCGTGATCGGCGACACCGTCGGCGATCCGTTCAAGGACACCTCGTCGGTGGCCATGAACCCGATCATCAAGTTCACCACGCTGTTCGGATTGCTGGCCGTCGAGCTTGCCGTGACGCTCACCAAGAGCAATCCGATGCTCACCGAGGCATTGGCAGTCGCCTTCTTCCTGGTGTCGATGTTCTTCGTGCACAAGTCGTTCTACGGGATGAGGATTGATACCACCAAGAGCAACTGATTCCACTCCCTCTGAACCTGGGCCATCGTCTCACGTGAGACGATGGCCCTTTTCTTGTTCCTTGCGGCCGCATCATTCCCTTCGCAGCCGTCCGCTTCGGTGGTATCCTGCGGTCGCATTCCAACTCCATCTTCGCGACGATCTCTGCAGAGAGCCGTGTCTTTCTCTGCAGCGGATTCTGAAAGGGACCATGAAGTGCGCCTGAGTTTCTTTGTCGCAGCCTTGCTGGGAACCGCCCTTCTCTCTCCGTTATCGAAGGCGCAGAAGTTCCAGGAGCCCACCAAAGAAGAGCTCCAGATGACCTCGGATCCCAAGGCGCCCGACGCCGCGGCGGTCTATCTCTATCGCGAGGAATCGAGCGATAACCGCAGCCACTACATCAGCCGCTACGCGCGCATCAAGATACTCACGGAAAAAGGCAAGGAGTGGGCCACCGTTGAGGTCCCATACTCCGTCGGCCATTCGGCGCCGCCCATTATTGAAGCGCGCACTATCCATCCTGACGGTACCGTGATTCCGCTGGTGGGCAAGCCCGAGGACCTGCTGGTGGCCAAGAACAACCGGTACAACGTGAATGTGTCCGTCTTCAACATGCCCAGCGTTGAGGTGGGCAGCATCCTCGAATACAAGTGGACCATCCCCATGGGAGCCGGAAAGGTCTCCGGCGGCATCGACGCCGAGTCGGGCTATTACGCCTCCGCCCTGGCCTCGGTTATCCCGGAGTGGGACGTGCAGCAGGATATCTACGTGCACAAGGAGCACTTCTACTACAATCCCCGGTCCGATATCGAAAGCAACGTCCTCGGCAACACGGTCACCTGGTTTGTCGACGGAGAACGCGCCAGCTACCTGCTTTACACGCAGCGTCTGCCGCATGGATTCAAGGTCACCGAGAGTCCCGCGCCAGGATTACACGCTCGACATTACCGACGTACCCGCGTTTGTCCGGGTGCCCGATGCGCCGCCTGAAGAGTCATTCCGCTACCGCGTCAACTTCTACTACACGCCCTACACCACGCCCGTCGATTACTGGGCCAACGAGAGCAAGCGCTGGTCGAAGATGCTCGACCAGTTCGCTTCGCCGTCTTCGGCCGTGCAGGCTGCGGCCGCGCAGATCACTGCCGGCGCTGCAACGTCTGAAGCCAAGGCGCGCAAGCTCTATGATGCTGTGCAGGCCATGGACAACACCGACTTCTCGCGTCGGCTGAGCGAGGAGGAGCGTCGCCGCGGGCATCTCAAGGCTGAGATCAAGAAGGCCGACGATGTGCTGAACGAGAAAAGCGGCTCCGGCAACGACCTTGCCGCGCTCTACCTTGCGCTGGTCCGGGCCGCCGGCGTCCAGGCTGACGGAATCAAGATCGCCAGCCGCAATGAGCGCCTCTTTGACATGAACTACCTCTCGCTCCATCAACTCGACACGCTGGTGGTGGTTCTCCACCTCGACGGCAAAGACGTCTATGTCGATCCCGGCGAGAAGCTCTGTCCCTTCGGCCAGCTTCACTGGTCGCATACCCTGGCCGGAGGCCTGCAACAGAATGTCCCTAAGCCCATCTACACGCCCGCCAACCAGGTGAAGGACGCCATCACCGCGCACGCCGCGGACCTCACTGTCGACGCCACCGGCAAAGCCGCTGGAACCGTGCAACTGGTGATGAACGGACCGGCCGCCCTGCACTGGCGTCAGCTCAGCCTCACGGCGGGCGCTGACGAGGTCCAGAAGCAACTGAACGAGTTGCTGCGCCAGTTGCTGCCCCGCGGGCATCAACGCCGAAATTGCCGGCCTCAAGGGCCTCGATACCGCGGAGGGCTTCCTGCAGGCTACGGCAAAGGTTTCGGGACAGGTGGGCACGGTGACCGGCAAGCGCGTACTGTTGCCTGCTTTTCTCTTCTCGCCGGGCAACTTCCAGTTCGTCACGGACCCCAGGCGCGAGATGCCGGTTGACCTGCGTTACGCCGAGCAGGTTATCGACGACGTCATCTACCATGTGCCCGCCGGCTACACGGTAGAGAGCACGCCGCAGCAGGCGCAGCTTCCATGGCCCGACCACGCCACGCTGGTCGTCAAGGTTGCAACCACGCCCAACACGGTCGATATCAAGCACGTCTACGCGCGCGCGGCCGTGCTCATCGATTCCCAGGAGTACCCCGCGCTCCACGACTACTACTCAAAGCTCGCCGAAAGCGACCGCCAGCAGGTGGTCCTCTCGTCGGCGGCAACCGCAGCGGGGAATTAGGCGCTCCGAGAACACTGCTCCAGGCCTAGACGTGCTCCAGGCCTAGACGCTGGCGTCCTTCGTCGTCAAAGTTTCCCGCATCGAGCCAGCGCTCGAAAGCCTGCTTCCTTGCCGTCCATTCGCTGTCGAGCATGGAGAACCAGGCGGTGTCCCGGCTGCGGCCCTTGATCACCATGTGCTGGCGGAAGATGCCTTCAAAGGTGAAGCCGAGACGCTGGGCGGCGCGGCGGCTGGGCGCATTCAGCGCGTTGCATTTCCACTCGTAGCGGCGATAACCAAGATCGTCAAAGACGTGGCGTGCCATGAGATACATCGCTTCTGTCGCCGCGGTGGTGCGCTGCAATGACGGCGAGAGCAGGATGTTGCCGACTTCGATGACGCCATGCGCCGGCTCCATGCGCAGATAGCTGGCATATCCGGCGGCTGCACCGATCTCCGCGGGGATGATGGCGAAGAAAATCTGATCCGCAGAGGCCTGCTTGCGGGCGATAGCGGCGGTAAAGTCGCCTTCGTTGGCGTAGGGGCCGTCGAAGAGCCATTGCCATACCTCGTCGTGGCCCTCAACGGCATTCCAGAGTGGCGCGGCGTGGCGTGCGGCATCCAGCGGTTCGAGGGCAACGGTGCGGCCCTGCATGCGTTCACGGCGCGGCAGGGGAAGGGGCTGCCAACCCGTGAGGATGGCGTGAGGTTCGGGCATATCTCCACGTTAACAGCATGCGAATCGGTGATATCATCAGGCTCTATCAACGCCGACTGACAACCCGAAAATCAATTCCAACAACTTCTCCAAATCCCTGGGTTTCCTTGGTTTTATCAGCTTCGTTTCATGCCGAAGCGGGAGCACGTGTCTTTATTCGCAGTGGGAGGGTCCGCATGCCGCATTCTTATGAATCCAGTGAAGCCGCCCGGGTGCTGAGCGTCGACGAGATCGCCAGCCTTTATCAGGAAGGCAAGCCCGCCGATACGCTGATGAACGTAGTCGCGCTGATCGCCTCGCGCTTCAACACCGATGTGTGCTCCACGTATCTGCTGCAGCCGGACCGCTCGAACCTGGTGCTGGCGGCGACAGTAGGCCTGCATCCGCGATCCATCGGAACGCTGCGGATGCCGCTGAACGAGGGCCTCGCGGGCCTGGTTGCGGAGATGCTGATGCCGGTGGCGGTGGCCGACGCCAGGAATCATCCGCGATTCAAGTTCTTCAAGGAATCGGGCGAGGAGGAGTACCGCTCGTTTCTCGGGGTGCCTCTGATCGATCGCGGCGTGCTGCAGGGCGTGCTGGTGGTGCAGACCAAGGAGGCGCGCACCTTCCGCGACGACGAGATCCAGTTGCTGGCCGACGCGGCCGGCGAGGTGGCTCCGTCGGTGAGCGAAGCGCGCACGCTCGACCGCTTCATCGCGCCGGCGCAGGAGCGCCTGTGGGCGCTCGCGAACAACATCTGGTGGTGCTGGGATCCGGAGTGCATCAGTCTCTTCAACGATCTGAACCCGGTGCGGTGGCGGCAACTGAACCAGAATCCGATTGCGCTGCTCAAGGAGATTCCGCTGCATGAGCTCGAGCGGAGGGCTTCAGAACTCGGGCTGCACAGCCGCATCAACTACTGCTATCGCCGCCAGCAGGAGTATCTGCACGCCGACCAGACGTGGGGCGCGAACAATGCGGGCGTGCTGAGGCCGCGGCCGGTTGGCGTATTTCTCGGCGGAGTTCGGGCTGCACGAATCGCTGCCGATTTATTCGGGCGGCCTGGGCGTGCTGGCCGGCGACCACATCAAGAGCGCATCGGACCTGGACATTCCGCTGGTCGGCGTGGGGCTGTTCTACGGGCAGGGATATTTTCTGCAGCGGCTCGACGCCGACGGCTGGCAGCACGAGGATTACATCGCAACCGACGTAGGCACGCGCCCGATGCAGATTGCGATCGGTCAGAACGGCGAGCCGGTGATCGTCGAGATTGCGACGCGCTCGGGGTTAATCCGCTCAAAGGTGTGGCGCGTCAAGGTGGGCCGCTGCGACCTGCTCCTGCTCGACTCGAACGTGGAAGGCAACGCGCCGGAGGATCGTGAGCTGACCTCGCGGCTCTACGGCGGCGATGGGCGCACCCGCATACGGCAGGAGTTGTCTGCTGGGCGTGGGCGGCTATCGCGCGCTGCGGGCCATGGGCATTTCGCCCGGCGTGCTGCACCTGAATGAAGGACACAGCGGGTTCGCCGTGCTCGAAGCCATCCGCTGTCGCATGGAAGACGAGGGTGTCGATTTCAAAACCGCGGCCAGCCAGGTTGCGCGCGAAGTCGTGTTTACCACGCACACGCCCGTTCCGGCGGGCCACGACCGCTTCCCGGAGAACCTGATCGAAGAACACCTGGGACCGCTGCGCGATCAGCTTCGGCTGTCGCAAGAGAACCTGATGGGCTTCGGGCGCGTCTACTCCAACGACGACAACGAGACGTTCTGCATGACGGTGCTGGGGTTGAAGCTGTCGCGCCGGGCGAACGCCGTTTCCGCGCTGCACGGCGAGGTTTCGCGCGAGATGTGGTGGAATCTCTATCCGGGCAAGCCGGAGGACGCGGTACCCATCGGGCACATCACCAACGGCGTGCACGTGCCGTCGTGGCTGGCTCCGCAGATGCGGCGGCTCTATGACCGGCATCTCGGCGTGGGATGGCAGTTCCGCAGCGGCGACAAACGCACCTGGGCAGAGATCGAGAAGGTGGACGACGGCGAGCTGTGGGAGACGCACCTCAGCCTGAAGGCGCAGCTCATCGAATTTGCGCGGCAACGCGCCAGGGAACAGGCGGCGTTCCGCGGAGAATCGCAGGAAGCCCTTCAGCGGCTGGGCCGCGTGCTGTCGCAGGACGCGCTGACCATCGGATTCGCGCGGCGGTTTGCAACATACAAGCGCGCCAACCTGATCCTCGCCGATATCGAAAGGCTGGCCGGCATGGTGAACGACCCCAAGCGGCCGGTGCAGTTTGTGTTTGCGGGCAAGGCGCATCCGCTCGACGAGCCGGGCAAGACGGTGCTGCAGCAGATTGCGCGCCTGATGCGCGACTCCAACCTGGCGGAGAAGTTCGTCTTCATTGAGGACTACGACATCAACGTGGGGCGGCACCTCGTCCAGGGAGTCGACGTGTGGCTGAACAATCCGCGCCGCCCGCTGGAGGCCTCCGGGACCAGCGGCCAGAAGGTAGTGCTCAACGGCGGACTGAACCTGTCCGTCCTCGACGGCTGGTGGGCGGAGGCTTATGACGGGCTGAACGGCTTTGCCATCGGCAAGGGCCGCACCCACTCCAACCTGGATGTGCACGACCGCCGCGATGGCGACGACCTCTACCGCGTGCTCGACGAAGAGGTGATTCCGCTCTACTACCAGCGCGACCGCGACGGCCTGCCGCGGGGATGGATCCAGCGCATGAAGCGGACCATCCGCACGCTGGGGTGGCGGTTCAACGCCGACCGCATGGTGATGGATTACAGCCAGAAGTGCTACGTCCCGGCGGCCGGCGGAACGTCGAGCGAGATTCGCGAGCCGTAAAAGGCAGGCAACAGGGAACCGTGAAAAGGCGAGCTGGCAGCCCTCAGCATTCGGTTGCGAGACCGCCAACCGATCCGCGCCCAACTGGCCTAGTAATTCTGTCAGTGCCCTCCGGCATCGATTCTCATTAGATTGATCATCGCGAGGGGACACGGGTTAAATGAGTGGCCTTGTCCCTGCGAGGCGGCCGTCAATCGCTGCTGCGGAATCAGTCGCCATGAATCGAGTGCAAATGGAGGACAAGGTGAACTTCATATCAAAGTTTTTGAAGGCGAGTACTGCCGTGGTGGTCATCGCGGCCATGACAGCCGTCCCCGGATTTACCCGCGAGAAGTATGAAACCATCGATGCCCAGGCCTATGGTTCGAGCACCCAGCTGGGAAAAAACTTCACTGTCAGGCTGATCATCTACGAGTATTCCACTCAGGAAGACAGACAGATTCTGGTCGAGTCGTTTCAGAAGGGTCAGAACGACGGTCTGGCCAATGCACTGGAGAAGATGAAGGCAGTGGGCCGGATCACAATGCCCGGTACCCTCGGCTTCGACGTCTCCTACATCCATGAAGTCAAGACTCCTACAGGAAGGTCGATCCGTTTCGTTACCAACCGCAAAATTGCTTTTGGGGAATCCTACTATTCCACCCAATCGAAGTCGTTCAATCTGACGGCAGGCGAGATCAATATCAACGATCAGGACAAGGACAAGAGCACAGGCGTCCTCTTCCCGGCAACCCAGCTCACCATCAACAAGGAAGGCGAGCCACAGTGGGATCTGAGAATGAATCCCTGGAAGCTCAACAACGTCATTGTCTGGCCGGGCGGGGATAAGGATAAGGAAAAGTAACTCCTTCCAGCTCACGTCTTCAATCGGTGGTTCACAAGTCCTGCGAGGTATCGATGATGAGAAAACAACTGCGTTGGTGCAGTGTTGCGCCGGTGATGGCTCTTCTGCTGATGGGCAGCGCCTTGACCCAGGCGAAGAGCAAGTACGTCTGTGATGAACCGCAACCCGCGGACCTGTGCAACGCCGCCAATACCTGCGGATCGGCAACCGAGGCCTGCAAGATCGACGTCCGAAGATCGGGGTATGGCGCAAGTGTCAAACCGGGAATTCCCAACGCCAAAAGCAATCAGTTCTTTTGCGTAAAGGCCGGCACTACGGTGGTGTGGATGACCTCCAGCAAGAACACCGGCTTCAACGTTTACTTCGGGACGGAGTTGCCCTTTACTCCCGATGATCCCATCGTCGGCGGCGGAAGCAAGCCCGTAACCGTGAAGGCGCAAACCCCCGGCTGCTACAAATACGACGCGGGAGCCTTCTACTCAGGCGCAGTCTACGGCATGAGCGGCGGCAGCAGGCCCGAGCTTGTGATTCTGCCGTAGCCCCAGGGGAGGAGCCTGCCATGCGGGCTCCTCAGCTTCCTGACAAACTCTATGTGAGCGGGCTTTGTAACAGGGCACGACTTCACAGCTTGGTGAAAAACTCGAACTCGGGGTGCTTTGAGGCCCGATTCGGAGATAGAAAATCACCAATCGACTCCTAGAAATCGTTCCTAGGGCATCCTGGAGCGATGCGATTTTTGACTTACCGGTCGAAATGGAGTTTTTCACCAAGCTGTTCAGTCGCGCCGATAAGGCCCATAAAGATTGGCGGGCCTTAGCCCCTGCAAAGGCCGACTCTTCGATCAGGGCGGCTTCGTCATCACTCTGAGGAGCCTGCCATGCAGGCTCTTTCACACGCGCAAGAGCTGCCGCGGCCCTGAAGCACTTACGGGAAATGGAATCACTTGCTCGTCCCTCAGACAGAACTCGACAAGCATTGTCCGCCACCAGCGGCGGAAACGACTTTTTTGTGGGTTGTAGCCGAGCGGTGGTGGTAGGGTTGTAGCGATCCATCGGAGGCCCCATCTTTTCTATGGCTTGCCGCCCTTCCCGGCGCCCGTCCGGGCTTTTGCGTGTTGTCGCGGCCGTCCTGCTCCTTGGTTTCGGACTCGCCGCGCCGCTCGCCTGCGCCCAAACCTTTGATGCCACCAACCTGCGTGGCCCCCAGGATCTGGCTGCCACATGGCTGATCCACGCCGGCGACGATCCTGCCTTCGCGCGATCCGATTTCGACGATTCCCAGTGGCTGCCCTACGATTCCACCTCTTCACTGAAGAACACGATCAAGAGCAGCCAACCGGAAGTGATCTGGTACCGGCTGCACGTCAAGGTCGATCCCAGCCAGACAGGCCTGGCGCTGCTGGAATGGGAGATCTCCAAGGCCTTCGACGTGTATGTGAACGGCGAGCGTCTTCTGGGAATCGGCGAAGTGAAGCCTTTCGTCCCCTTTTCGGTATCAGCCAGATTGATTCGGCGAATCCCTGACAGGCAGATAGCCACCGGCCATCTTGTCATCGCCCTCCGGGTGCATATCACCACTCTGGAATGGAGCGCGCCGAGTCCAGGTCTCATTGCCATGAACCTCACTCTTGGGCAGGAGTCTTCGCTGCGGGAGCACGCGTGGCTGGCTGTGATCGCGGGCGGGTTTTTTGGCTGGTTCGAATGGTTCTCGATTCTTGGGTTGGGTATAGTGGCCATCGCGCTGTTTGCCTCCCAGCGCAAGCAGAAAGAATATCTCTGGATATTTCTTCAGTCCGCCTGCGGGGCAGCGAGCATACCGTTGGCGTGCTATGAGATCTTCCACACCCTGCCTGCCGCCTGGGACCTGCTTGCGGTCGGTCTCGGCGTGCTCAGACTGATCTTCCATCTACTGATCTACCTGGCCTTCCTGAGGGTTCGATTGAACCGGGGTATGCGCATACTCGTTGTCGTGATGGCCGCCGGACTTGCATTGGCAGGGTGGGCGGATACACAAGGCAGCATCCCGTTACCCGCCTTGCTACTGAGCCAGTTACCCGCCTTTATCCTGGTAGGTGCCGTGATTCCCATTCTGCTTCTCATCCACTGGCGGCGCGGGAACTCTGAGGCGGGAATCCTGCTCATCCCGGCAATTTTCCAAACCGTGGTGCATTACCTCCAGGCCATCGTGACGTTGATCTCTCAGATCCCGGGTGTTTCAAACGATACGGCGATGCATGCCATAGGCCTTGTCTTCTCCTCTCAGGTTGGGCCGATTGCCCTGGACTGGACCTCAATCAGTTCGCTGTTTTACATGCTCTCGCTCGCATTGATCATCATCCTCCGCTCCACGCGCATCAGCCGCCAGCAGGCGTTGCTTGAGAGTGAGGTCGCCGCGGCACAACAGGTGCAGCAGGTCATCCTCCCGGAGCAACTGCATGCGGTGCCGGGCTTCCTCGTCGAAAGCATCTACAAGCCCGCGCAGCAGGTCGGCGGCGACTTCTTCCAGATCGTTCCCGACAAAGACGACGACAGCTTGCTCATTGTTGCGGGAGACGTGACTGGAAAGGGCCTGAAGGCCGGAATGATGGTGGCGTTGCTCGTGGGGGCGATTCGAAGCACCGCAGAAACCACCAGGGACCCACTGGCGTTGCTCGAAGCGCTGAATCGCAGGCTGCTGGGCCGCGGCGACGCACAAGCCACGTGCCTCGCGCTGCACGTTGCAGCCGATGGAAGCGCGACCCTGGCCAACGCAGGGCACCTGCCGCCCTACCTCAACGGCGAACCTGTTCCGATGGAAGGTGCATTGCCCCTGGGAATGGTGGAGGGCGCGGCCTTCAGCGTGATGCGCTTCAAACTGATCGAGAGCGACCGGCTGATGCTCATCTCCGATGGCGTGGCCGAGGCCAGGAACGCAAAAGGAGATCTCTTCGGCTTCGACCGCGTTCTTGATCTGCTGCGAACCAGGCAAACCGCTGAGGAGGTGGCGACTGCCGCGCAGAACTTCGGCCAGGACGACGACATCAGCGTGATTTCGATTACGCGGTCAATTGTTTTGGAGCCGGCGCTGACATAGGGAAGGCACCCACTCACTTGGCGCGAACTTGATGGGTCAAATGGCGGCACGGGACGCGTATACTCCGCGCATGCTTGCTCTGAACCATCCTGTCTTGAACTTCCAGAGAAAGGCCCGCGCATATGAAAAACCTGTTTGACGTGTCCCTTGCTGGAGAGATCAAAGACCGCGTCACGCGGTTGACGCCGGAGAGCCAGAGGCAGTGGGGCACGATGACGGCGGCGCAAGCCATGGCGCACTGTTCGGCGAGTATGGAGTGGGCGGTTGGAGACCGGCGTCCGCCGCGCGCCGGCCTGGGATTGAGAATCATGGGCCGGATCGTGAAGCCCATGGCGCTGGGAAACGACGCGCCCCTTCGCCGAAACAGCCCCACCTCCAAGGATCTTGTAATCGGCGACCAGCGCGATCTGGCAAGGGAGCAGGAGAGACTGTGCGGACTCATCGACCGGTTCGTGGCGGGCGGCTCAAAAGGATGCACGACGGCCCCGCACACTTTCTTCGGACCGCTGACACCAGAAGAATGGGCCACGCTGACCTACAAGCATCTGGATCATCACTTGAGGCAGTTCGGAGCTTAGGGGGCGGTGATCCGCTCGACGGGCGTCACTCCGGAATCCTGAAATCGAAGACTCTTCCCGAAGCGGCGCCTCCTGATCTGGCTCCTCCTGAGGACCCGCCGGCCATGGTTGCCTGCTGCCCGGTGCCCATGAAGAAGGCGTATTCTCCCGGCTTCATTTCCGCCTCGAGTTTGAGCTTGTACATCCTGATTCCAACGTGCTCGGCGGTGAAGGCAATCTCCTTCTCGCGTTTGACGCCCGATTTGCCGCCGGTGATGCCGCCGAAGCTTCCTATCTGGAACTCCCTCCGGTTGCCTTTCTTTTCCAGGATGATCAGCGCGAAGTCGGCTGCGCTGCCGCCGTCAGGGACGTAAATGTAGAAGACAGGCTGATGGTCGCTGACCGCATTTTTGGATTGCGGGCCATCGAGATACGCGTCCCAGTGTTCGTTGCGCAGGCCGTAGGTGAACATGCTGCCCGCCTTGCCGCCGACCTTGGCTTGACTGATGGCTTGCCCCTCGATGCGCGCGAAGGCGAAGCCGTTCTTCCAGTACACTCCGACCTCAGGCGGCGGCAGGTTTGGGTCGTTGGATACCGGCGTGGCCGCTACCACGACCTGGCCGGCAGGCGGGGCAGGATTGATCATCACCTTGATGACTTCATTGGAGACATTGGCGGCCTTGAGTTGCTTGAGGCCGTTGACGCTGGTGTCGAACTGCAGAGTTCCGCCTGCGCTGGCGGCGCGGATTTTGGCGATGATGACGTCGTCCGAGAGGCCGAGGCCCGCCATGTCGATGACGTCCTGGTTGGTGATTCTCGCGGTGAGTTGCTGGCTCCAAGTGATGGAACAGAGAAGGAGGAACAGAAATGTAGCCAGAAAGGCCTGCCGTTTCATTGAAACCTCCTCACCTGGTCTGAACTTGCGTCCCGCCCGCGGCCCCGGATGTGGACGTTAGAAATCTAGCACGACGATTCAGCACACACCACGAATCCTTTGAGAGCCCCCGGCGCACGTGCGGCGAACAGGCTTCGCGGGAGGAATTTCCCTGGGGATAAGCACGCCGTGACCCGCCAGAGATTTCCGGGTGCTGGATGCTTGTGTCTGCTAGGCTTGCGATACTTCTGACTTGCAATGGAGAACACACGAAGAGGATTTTGCTCTTGGGCCTTATACCCGAGACTGTGGATTTTTCTGACCCTGCGTTGCCTCCAGGTTTAACTGCTGAGAAGATTCACGCCGGCATTGCGGTTGCGCTCAAGCAGTTCACTGACCGCGGATGGGAGTCCGACTCGGTTCTTTTCCGCCCTGACGAGACCGCCGGACCCGCAGTGGAGCATCATTTGTCTTCGACGAACTACGATTGTGTTGTCATCGGAGCCGGCGTGCGCCTGCCCCCTCGCAACCTTGCATTGTTGGAAGTCGTCGTCAACGCTGTCCGCAAGGCTGCCCCTGATGCGGCAATTGCCTTCAATACACGCCCCGACGACAGCGCCGATGCCGCCGCCCGATGGGTAACAGCTACCACGGAGGCTGAAGCCCCGGCTGTTTAAGCCTGCGAAATGCCCCGGGCTGAACAGGCTGAAAAAACTCGCTCGAAGCGGCTTTGTAACAGGGCATGACTTCAGAGGCTGCGAAAAAAACTCGATCCTCCAGGCTTTGTAACAAGGGCACGGCTTCAGCCGGGCCAATAAAGCCCAATGAAATGAGCTGGGCTTCAGCCCCTGCTGCTTCCGATATGCCGCAAAACTGAGTTTTTTCCGCAACCTGTTTATCCCCTGCATAGAGGCCCGCAGAAATCCGCGTTTTTCCGCAGCCTGTGAAGCCCAGACCAGACAGCGCCTAGGTCGACAGCGCTCTGGCAATGTCGATCCAGCGCGCATTAGTCCAATCCTCCCGCGGATCGGCGGCGGCGCGGGCGAAGGTCCACAGGCGAAGCCGCTCGGGATCGACCCCGGACAAACCGGCGACTCGTTCAACCAGACCCCTGGGGTCGCGGTGAAGGCGCGCTTCGCAATTCATAAGGTGCTGGACCGGATCGTACGAGCGATCGCCGGTGAAGGGCTTGGGGTCGATTGCTAACCAGGCCTCCCTCTGTGCGCGCAGCACATTGCCGGCATGGAGATCGGTAGCCAGCAGCACATCCGTGGTCGCAGGCCGAGCCAGTTCTTTCATGACACGCATGCCTTCACTGACAAGTCCCGCATCCGGCCAGAAATGTTTCTGCGCGAGGGTCTCTTCGCACCAGAAATCGATCATCTGCGACAGAGGGCGAAATTCATCCAGACCAGTCTCGTCCAGACCAGCCCCATCCAGACCAGCCCCATCCAGACCAGTCTCGTCCATCGCGGCTTCCCACACCCGTCTGAGCACGCCGGCGAGAATCACGTCCTGCTCCGGTTCCGGCTCTGAACGAAGCGCGGTTCCGGGCAGGCATCGTTCCAGCAGCATCGCTCCGGAGTCGACGTCCGCTTCAAGCAGGTTGACCCAGCAGGGAAGTCGCGACCTCCCGCTCCAGTACCTCAAGCCCTGAATCTCGTGCTTGCCTTCCATGTGAGGCATCGCAAGTTTCAGCACCGCCCGCGTGCCGTCACGGCGGACCACAGGGCAGACCCACGAGCAGGTTCCGCCGGAATCGAAGGGCGCCTCCAGACGGAGAAACCAGAGAGCTATTAACTTGTCGATTAGCAGCGGCAGAGATTCCAGCCAGATCTTTCGCTCCGGACTCTTTTGGCAGTTCGCTACAAGTTGGGCAGGGAAGATCATTTCGCCGCCGAAAAACAGACGCGTGCCGCCAGGACAAATCCCGCTGCTTTCATAAAAGACATTATCCACTCGGAGCGAATTTCGGAGTTCTCGGAATGGGGCAATTCCCAAACTGAAGTTGCGTCCCTCCTTGTCCACATCTGCACAGCTCGGGTCTTTATTTCCACCGCCTTGCGGCCTTGTGGCGGAGCGGAGTGCGGCATAGGCTGAGAGGTGCGCAACTGCCCGTGGATTACGGTGCTTGTGAAAAGCTCCGGGAGAGCGGAATTCCAAGGCATCTGACGGGCCAAACTCCGCGTCCCTTCCGGCGATTTGAGCTTTCCACAGGGCAAATGCTGGGATTGTGAAGCCGGATACCCCGGAATACAATCAAAACACTAGATGTTGTGGTTTACAGTTGACAGGCTCTATAGACAGCGGTATTTTTTCATCTGCGGCTGTGAAAGGACCATTAAACCGGCATAGCGCGATTGAGGCGGCAATGAACCGCCACACACGCCGGACGGCCGCTCTCGGACCACAATTCGCACTCATGTTTTTACCCGGATTCTTTCTGCAGCAACCGTTATTTGGAAACCCATTTTCGGGCCCACAGCTCGACCAAATTTGAGGCATTTTATTCGCTTCTGCCGACCAAGGAGACCCCCCATGAACGAAGCCCATCTGCACACATCCACGACGCAAACACCCGCGACTCAGGCGAGCCAGGGTGGATTGCGTTTCACGCGCCGGTTTACGCGGCCGGGCATTTCGCCCTATGACGAAGTGCAGTGGGAGAAGCGCACCGCATCCATCACCGACAGCAAGGGCAACACGATCTTCGAGCAGAAGGACGTGGAAGTGCCCTTCGACTGGTCGATGACCGCCACCAATATCGTGGCTTCGAAGTACCTGCATGGGCAGATGAACACGCCGGAGCGCGAGACGCGGCGTGCGCGCGCTGGTAGAGCGCGTGGCGGAGACGGTGCGGGACTGGGGCATCGAGGGCGGCTACTTTGCGACGGCGGAAGATGCGGCGGTGTTCTATGACGAGCTGGCGCACATGCTGCTGACGCAGAAGGTGGCGTTCAACTCGCCGGTGTGGTTCAACGTGGGGTGCGACCGGCTGGAGCCGAACGCGGACGGCCAGAGCTGGCACTGGGATCCGGCGACGGGCTGCGTGAAGTTCGAGGCCACGGGCTACAAGAATCCGCAGTGCTCGGCCTGCTTCATCAATGCCGTTGAGGACTCGCTGGATTCGATCCTGACCCTGGCCAAGACCGAGGGCATGCTGTTCAAGTGGGGATCGGGCACGGGGACGAACCTGTCGCCGATCCGCGGCTCGAAGGAACTGCTGTCGGGCGGCGGCGAGGCTTCGGGACCGCTGAGCTTCATGCGCGGATTCGACGCCTTTGCAGGCGTCATCAAGAGCGGCGGCAAGACCCGCCGCGCGGCCAAGATGGTGATCCTGAATGTGGATCATCCGGACATCGTGGACTTCATCGACTGCAAGGCCAAGGAAGAGGCCAAGGCGTTCGCGCTGATCAGGGAGGGCTATGACGGATCGGGTCCGGACAGCGAAGCGTATTCGTCGATCTTCTTCCAGAACGCCAACAACTCGGTGCGCGTGAGCGACGAGTTCATGCGCGCGTACGAGACCGACGGCGAGTTCACCACGCGCACGGTGAAGGATGGCACGGCCGGTCAACAGACCTACAAGGCGCGCGACATCATGCACAAGATCGCCAAGGCCACGTGGGAGTGCGGCGATCCGGGCCTGCAGTTCGACACGACCATCAACAAGTGGCACACGAGCAAGAACACGGCGCGCATCAATGCGTCGAATCCCTGCTCGGAGTACATGTTCCTGGACAACTCGGCCTGCAACCTGGCCAGCTTCAACCTGCTGAAGTTTGTGAACGCGGCGGGGCAGTTCGACATTCCACGCGTACCGGCACGCGGTTTCGGTGATGATCACGGCGATGGAAATCCTGGTCGACAACTCGGGATATCCGACCGAGTCGATCTCGAAGAACTCGCATGACTACCGGCCGCTGGGCCTGGGCTATGCGAACCTGGGCGCGCTGCTGATGGCGTTCGGATTGCCCTATGACTCGGAGGCGGGACGCGACCTGGCGGCGGCGCTGACGGCCATCATGTGCGGCCAGTCGTATCTGCAGTCGGCTATTATCGCAGGCATCGTGCAAGCCGCTGGCTTCCGCAACCACGCTGACCGCGAGCGTGGAGCGGCAGGGCGGAGCGTGCCCCGGATTCTATGTGAACCGCGAGCCCTTCCTGGATGTGATCCGCATGCATCGCGCCGAGGTGAACAACATCGGCAAGTCGAAGACGAGCGGCGAGCCGTTTGCATGTGCCGCAAATGGAACAGCTGCTCGATGCCAGCCGCGAGTGCTGGGACATGGCGCTGCTTTACGGCGAGCGGCACGGTTATCGCAACTCGCAGGTGACGGTGCTGGCGCCGACAGGCACCATCGGCTTCATGATGGACTGCGACACCACCGGCATCGAGCCTGACCTGGCGCTGGTGAAGTACAAGAAGCTGGTGGGCGGCGGCATGATCAAGATCGTGAACAACACGGTTCCGGCCGCGCTGTTCAAGCTTGGCTACAGCGACGACCGAGGTGAATGCGATCGTCAGCTACATCGACGCGACGGGCACCATCGAAGGCGCGCCGGGAATCAAGCCGGAGCACCTGGCGGTGTTCGACTGCAGCTTCAAGCCGGCGAAGGGCACGCGTTCGATTCAATACATGGGCCACATCAAGATGATGTCGGCGGCGCAGCCGTTCCTGTCGGGCGCGATCTCGAAGACGGTGAACCTGCCCAACGAAGCCACGATCGAAGATGTTGCCGAAGCGTATGCGGAGAGCTGGCGCCGCGGCATCAAGGCTGTCGCGATCTATCGCGATGGTTCCAAGGGCACGCAGCCGCTGAACACCAGCCTGGATGCGAAGAAGGAGCCCTCGGCTCTGGATGCCGCGGCAGCACGCGTGCTGAGCAATATGGCCGCGGGCCAGGCGGCGGCGGAGGCCGACGTGAAGGCGCTCGAAGCGAAGATCGGCGAGAAGCTGGAGATCACGGCGAAGCAGGTAATCGCGGCTGCCACTTCGTTCCAGAAGTCGCTGGACGATATCGCCAAGGCCGCGGCGGTGCCGGTGATCAAGCGTCAGCCCGGTTCCGCATGCCGCCGGCGCCGGAACATCAGGACCTGAACGCTCCGCCGCGCGCTGTGCGGCATCGGCTGCAGGAGGAGCGTGCGTCGATCACGCACAAGTTCTCCATCGCGGGGCACGAGGGCTACATCACCGTGGGCCTCTATCCGACCGGGCAGCCGGGCGAGATCTTCATCAAGATGGCGAAGGAAGGCTCGACGGTTTCAGGCCTGATGGACTCCTTTGCCACGGCAATTTCCCTGGCGCTGCAGCACGGCGTTCCGCTGCGCGTGCTGTGCGAGAAATTTGCGCACACGCGCTTTGAGCCGAGCGGCTGGACGGGCAACGAGCAGATTGGCTACGCGAAGAGCCTGATGGACTACATCTTCCGCTGGCTGAATCTGCGCTTCCTGTCGGGCGCGCAGCTCTCGCTGTTCGCAGGGCTTGCTCCGCAGGCGCCGCAGCTGCCGGCCTCGCCCACGATCCTGAGCAACGCGGAACTCGAAGACGAAGCCGCTATGCCGCACGATCAACTGCTCGCGGCTGGCTGAAGAAGTGGCGCGCAAGCTGAACGAAGTGGGGCAGTCGCCACTGCCGGGCATGGGAACGACGGCATCTCCGGCGGGCGGCATCGCGCCGGAGATGCAGGCCGCCAGTCGCAACCGCCGAGGCCGGGGTTCCGGAGATGAAGGATCGCGGAATCTATCACGCCGCGGATGCGATGCGCGACATGTACGACATGGGCGACGCGCCAAGCTGCGGAGTCTGCGGAGCGATCATGGTGCGCAACGGAAGCTGCTACCGCTGCATGAGCTGCGGATCGACGTCAGGCTGCAGCTAAGAGAGAGCAACCGGCACAACTCACAACAACAATGAACCGCCCCGTAAAGCCAAGGCTTTACGGGGCGCTTTTATCTGACAAGTTCCAGGCTAGCTCTGCGTTGGATGTTTCCCCGGGTGTTCTCCCACAAGAACACCCGGGCTCCTCACTCGGCGACCGTCAAACGGACCGTGGAGGTTTCTGCGGAACTTGAGCCTATGAGTATGTCAACCGGACCGGGCTCGACCGTCTTCTGCATCTGCGCGTCGAGAATCGCCAGTTGTTCCGGACCCACATCGAACGTAACAGTAGTCGAAGCGCCGGGCTCGAGATGAATGCGCTTGAATCCGCGCAATGCGATCACGGGCTGAACGATGCTGCTCACCGGATGATGAACGTACATCTGCACCACCTGATCTCCGGCGCGTGATCCCGTGTTGGTCACTATGACGGAGACCTTCGCGGTTTCGTTCGCAGAGATCTTCTCGCGATCGACGGCTGAGGTTGTTGTAGGTGTAAGTCGTATAACTCATTCCCCATCCGAACGGGAACAGCGGCGTGTTTTCGTGGAAGACGTAACCGCGGCGCGCGGCCGGAGTCTTGTAGTAGTACACCGGAAGCTGGCCGACGTTGCGCGCAATCGTCACCGGCAGATGTCCCGATGGATTCACATCGCCGAAGAGAACATCGGCGAGCGCGTTGCCAGTCTCCTGGCCTAGATACCAGCCCTCCACAATCGCAGGCACCTCGGCCGCTAGCTGCTCGATCGCATACGCCTTCCCGTTCAGCAGCACCGCGACCATGGGCTTGTTGAGCTTCGCGACCTCGCGAACGAGATCGTTCTGGCGCCCCGGCAACTCGATGGTGTCCGAATCGCCGAGCATCGTCATGCCCGGACCCATGTTCCCGATCGACTCGCGCGAGACAATCTCATTACCGCCCAGCGCAAGCACAACCAGGTCCGCTGATTTCGCAGTCTCGATGGCTTCCTGCATCAGCTTCTCGTCCATCTCCGGCGACGGCGCTTTGTATACGCCCATGCTGTTCAGGTTTGGAGCGGTGTCGGGTTCCGAGATGCGGCAGCCTTCGGCGAACACAACCTTGACGCCCGCGCCCGCACGCTTCTGAATGCCGTCGACCACTGAAATGTAATAGGGAGGAATGCCGCTGTAACCGCCCAGCCGCTCCTTCTTGCCGTTCGGTCCAATCACGGCGATGGTCTTGAATTTTGCGGCGTCGAGCGGCAGCAGACTGTTCTTGTTCTGCAGCAGGACAATCGCTTCATCGGCGACCTGGCGAACGAGTTTGGCATGATCTTTGTTGCCGACTTCTTTCGCAGCGCGGTCTTCATCCACGTAAGGATGCTCGAAGAGTCCCGCGCGGAACTTGGCAGCCAGCACGCGGCCCGCGGCTTCGTCCAGCCGCTGCTGCGACACCTTGCCGGCCTGCACCGCGGCAACCAGTCCCGGGAAGCCGGAGGGAGCGGGAAGTTCCATATCTACGCCGGAGTTGAACGCGAGCACACCGGCGGCCGCACTGTTGGCCACCATATGATGCCGCGAGGCGAGCTCGTCAACGGCCATGTAATCCGATGCGGTCAGGCCGCTGAATCCCCACTCCTTGCGCAGAATCTGCTGCAGCAGCCACGGATTGGCGTGCGACGGAATGCCGCCGTTGTTTTCGTTGTACGAGGGCATCACCGCTTCGGGATGAGCGTTCTTCACCACCTGCTCGAAGGGATAGAGGAAGACACCACGCATGGTGCGCTCTGAGAAGTCATTGGGGCCAACGTTGGTTCCGTTCTCAGGCTGCCCGTGAACAAAGTGCTTCAGCGTCGCATAAACGTGATCGTCCCCGAGGCGATCGTCCGCGCTTTCGAGCCCCTGCAAACCCTTCACCGCGGCCGTCCCCAGCATTGCGACCAGGTACGGGTCTTCGGAGTACATCTCCTCCACGCGGCCATAACGAGGATCGCGGCTCAGGTCGAGCACAGGCGCCAGCACCATCGTGTTTCCAGCCGCGCGCGACTCCAGCGCCACGGTTGTAAACATCTTCTGCAGCAGTTCAGGATCCCATGTGCTGCCCAGCCCCACGGCCTCAGGGAAGATGGTGGCCCCGGGCAGCACCGCGCCATGCAGCGCTTCGCCGTGGAACATGATCGGAATGCCGAGGCGCGTGTTCTTGAGCACCCAGGCCTGCAGAAGATTCCTCTTCTTCGCGCCGCGCCGGGGATCGGCGGGCCCGGCGGTTCCCGTAAACTCATCCAGCTGCGCAAACGTGCCCAGGCCGTTCGCCGCCATCTTCTTTACGATGGCTTCGTTGAGGTGGTCGCCTTCAAACGGAGAGGGGAAGGTGAACCCGGGAAAGGCCGGCAGCGTCCAGTTGCTCTCAAGCTGTGCGACTTTCTCCTCGACCGTCATGCGGCCGAGCAGGTCGCGAACGCGATCCGGGATGGCCGCCTTCGGATCCTTGTAGATCAGGTTGGTGCTGTCCTGCGCATACGCAAGGGACCCACACAGCGAAATCAGGCAAACAAGACAGACGAGCGCTTTCTTCATAGATCCCTCTGACAGGTTACGGCGATTTGACCGCTACATAATAAGCCAGCCGGCGGCCGCCGGCTGTGCAGGCCGATCAGCTTACTTGCTGCTCTCCTTCGCCGGCGTCGCCGTGAACTCGCCTGTCACTCCGAACGGCTGCACTTCGACGCTGCCGGCTACCTTGCCTGAATCATCAAGCGTCGCCGTGTAAGTGAGCGTAAGCGCAGTTCCGTTGTAGTCCATATCGTACTTCCACGTCGCCTTGTTCCCGTCGAGAGTGCCGGTGACCGGCATCTCGTTATCAGCGCCCTTGCAGGTGCCGGAGAGCTTGTTGTCGGTCTGCACGAACTTGCACACCTGGTCGCTTTCATTTCCGGCAATGTTGTTGTGAATGGACCACTCGCCGGTAAGGCTGGGGGCTCCGGCGGCGAAGGCGGAGGAGGCAAAGAGAAGAGCGGCGGATGCGAAGAGAGCCTTCATGGATAGATTCACCTTTCACAGATGGATTTGTAGTTTGAGCAGACGATCGGTCCCGCCGGGCGACATAAAGGAGCCACTAGCGACATGTCAAAACAATACCGACCAGTCAGTTTCTTGTCAACGCGAAAGATTCTGGCGATTATTTCGGCTAGGAATTCCCGTCAGTGCGCGTTATCGCGCGGTGCTGTAAATCTCAGAGCCCGCCAGCAAGAATGCTCCCACTCCGTAGACATAACTCGACATCGGACTCAATGGCGCGGGCGCGGCGCCCACCGGCTGAATGCAGCCCAGGCGGCCATCCGCGTAGACGTGCTTCAACATGCCCGCCCACGATTTGTGAATCACCGGTGCATACGTGGCCGCGGGAAGAAGCTTGTGATTCACGCCGTAAGCCAGCGCGTAGGTGATGAAGGCGCTGCCTGAGACTTCAGGAAGCGGATAGGAATCAGGATCGAGAAGCCCCGGTCGCCAAAGCCCATCCGCTCCCTGCACCTTGATGACTGCGGCCGCCATCTGCTGCAGGCGCAGAACGTATTTCGCGCGCAATGGCGAGTCAGCGGGCATGCGGTCGATCACCCGCGCCAGCCCCGCCATCACCCATCCATTGCCGCGCGACCAGAAGACGCGGCGGCCATTCTTCTCGCGCTTGTCCAGGAAGGTCAGATCGCGCGAGAACAAATGCTCATGCGCGTCGAAGAGCAGGTTGTCGGTGATGTGCCACTGGTGATCCATGAACTGCCAGTACTTGTCATCGTGCGTAATCGCGGCAAGATCCGCCAGCACCGGCGGCGCCATGAAAAGTGAGTCGCACCACCACCACAGCGGCTTGGTGCCATCGTCCGGCGTGTTGATCTCCGCATCCATGCGGGCGCGCGTGGGGGCAAGCATGCGCTCGTCTTTGGTCAGCATGTACTGCTCGAGATACATCTGGCTCACGGCCTGATCGTCGGCGTGCAGAACCCTCGGTCCCGGCTGCCATGCCAGCTCATCGCCAATGCGGCGCATCGCCGTGCGGTACTTGTCTCCGGACACATCGGCAGGGACTGCCATCATTCCCGCATAGAGCGCGGCGAAGGTCCAGTCGTACTGCGCCTCCGCAGGAAGGCGCTGCAACTGCCAGTCGGCGACGCGCCCCATGGCCTTCGCAATGTCGCGCTTCGTGATCGCCGCGGACAAGTCGGTGGCCGGCGGTCCCGCATCCGCGGGCGCATCGCCCGGCGCGGCAGTCTGCCGCTTACTGAGATCCGGAACGCTGTTCTGCTGCGCGCGCGCGCCGGCATAGCAGGTGAGGGCAGAGAGGCAGAGACATGCGAAGAAGATTTTGCGATTCATGTTCGATAGCGACCTGAGTGTTGAGAGAAACAGCAACACCTCCGTTTTACTTCACCGCGGCCCAGTTGAAGAGCTGAAACTCGCGGATATGCGCCTCTGAGGTACTGGAAAGAATATTGAGGCGCACGCGAGAAGCCGTGACCGCCGCAAATGCGTCGATCTTCTTGTGGCCGATGGCCTCGCCCGTCGCCACCGCAATCCATGCGCGCTGCTTGTCGCTCCAAACTTCGATGGAGTATTTCTGCACGTGCTGGCCGTCGTTCATCCATTCCATGGTGAGGGCGTGATCGAACGTGACAGCGTGGTCGAACGCGACTTCGAGCGTGGCGTAATGCGAGCCCTCTGGGGCCGACCAGAAAGTGTCGGGATTGCCGTCGAGAGCGGCGGAAACGTCCCCGCCAACCACCGCGTGATGCAGAGCCAGGTTGCTCTCGGCGCGCCGGCGCAGCGCGTCGCCGAACTCCTTCAGCCGGGCCGCGTCGTTGTCGGGAAGCAGGCCGCGGTTGTCCGGCGCGAGGCCCAGCATCAGCTGCGCGCCGCGTCCCACGGTCTTGTCATACGTGTCGAGCAGTTCGGGCAGCGACTTCAAAGAAGACTCGTCGTTGGGATGCCAGAACCAGTGCTGCTTGCGCAGAGGCGTGTCGGCCTCCACGGGACGCCAGCGCCGGTAGCCGTGGCGGTCGATGACGTTCCAGTTCTCGTAATCGACAACGCCGGCCTCGTTGCCCACCCATCGCGCGTCGCCGTATTCAAACAGGCCGGTGTCGGCGAAGACGATGCTGTTGGGCTGATAAGTGCGCAGTGTTTCGATGATCTTCTTGAAGTCGTAGACATGGCCTTCGCTGCCGGCGCCGTCGAGCCAGAACTCCACCAGGTCGCCGTAGTTCTGCGCCAGCTCCGCCAGCTCGTCGTTGTAATAGCGATCGTAGGCAGCGTTGTCCTTGTAGCGCGGATCGTGACGATCCCACGGCGACAGGTACACCCCAAACCGCAGCCCATACTTGCGCGCGGCCTTCGCCACCTCGCCCACCACATCGCCTTTACCATCGCGCCACGAGCTGTTCTTCACGCTGTACGACGTCTGCGCGGAAGGCCACAGGCAGAAGCCATCATGATGCTTAGCGACCAGCACCACGTACTTCGCGCCGGAGTCGCGAATGGCCCGCATCCACTGGTCGGGATCGAAAGCAGTGGGATTGAAAGTCGAGGGCGCAGCAGTGCCATCGCCCCACTCACGATCGAGAAACGTGTTCGTGGAGAAATGGAGGATGACGCCGAACTCGAGATCCTGCCACGCGGTCTGGTAAGGCGCGGGACGAATATCGCCCGCCGCGTCCTGCGCGCAGACGTCCGTACACGCCATCAGTGCCGAGGCAAGAAGAAGTGAGATGCACTTGAACCGGGCCTTCGCGATCATTCCCCTATTTTCTCGCGATTGCGTCGGATGCGCTCGATTCGGTTGAATCCCAGCCCGATCCCACAAAGCCGGCCCAGTACCACGGGTGCGTGTTCTTGCCCGCGGCGCGCCGCTCGGCGAGGAGTTTGCGGGTCGATTCCCACACCGCTTCGGCCGTCGAGGCGTGCTGCTCCAGCCGTTCTCCGTAAAGATGGTGCATAAAGCGCGCCGTGATCCGGTCATCCACCGGCCACAGGGTCATCACCACATTGCGCGCGCCCGCGATGCGGAAGGCACGCTCCAGCCCCAGCACTCCTTCGCCATCGCTCAGCACGCCGGTGCCGGTGTTGCACGCCGAGAGAACCGCCCATTCCACGCCGCTCAAATCAAGAGACGCAATCTGCTGCGCGGTCAGGATCGAGGCTTCGCGGTTGCGGTTGGCGCCGGCGAACACCAGTCCTGAATGCAGCAGGGGATTGCCGTCGCCGCAGCCATTGTCGAGCGCGAATGCGTGCGTGGCCACGTGCAGAACGCGATAGCGCGGCGCATCGCGAAGGAAGCGGTCGCGGGTGGCCTCGTTGCCGGTGATGAGTGAGGAAGGTTCGGCTGGATTCCACCGATGCCACGTAGAGTCGATCTCGCGCAGTTCCACCGCCGCGCCTTCTAACTGACCGAACTGCACGCTCTGCAAAGCGTCGCACGGAATGGAAGCTTCCCTCAGTCGTGCCGGAGGCTGCGTGTTCTCGGAAACATCGAACTGCGGGCTGCCGAAGGCGAGAAGCCCGGAGCGATGCACCGGCTGATACTGCGCCAGCAGGTCGCGTTCGCTCGATACCGTGTGGATAATCTGCTTGCGATCGGCCAGGTAGCCGTTCCCATCGGGCAGCGACGCGAACGGAACCAGGTCCAGCATCTTGTCGGGAACCAAAACCACAAGCTCGGATGCGCCGATGCTTGACTGCAGCGGATCCCACACCAGCCTGCGCAGTTCTGATGCAGCCTCGCGATACGCGCGCTCGTTGCGCGTTGAACCGACCCCGCCATCATGAGCCTCGCCATCTGCCGAGGCCCGCATCCGCGTCACTGCGTCTTCAATCGGCTTGGCGTCGCCCAGGTCGATGACCCGCGCCCCGGGAGTGTCCGGGCGAACCACGAAGGCCAGATAAGCCGGCGGATCAAAGTGACTGGCGTCCACCTTGTCCACCGCGCGGCGGTTGAATGCCCAGTATGAAACCAGCACGGAGTGCGGCGGCAGCGCGCGGCGCAGGTCTTCAAGCCCCGCCGCGTTGGCGGTCTGATCCTCATGCACGGCGGCCACGCGCTCGGCTAGCGCGCGCTCAATCTTCTCCATGCGCGTGGTGGCCTCAAACATCGCGGCTTCGCCGAGTGACTTGTCCGGATTCTGTTCCAGGCTCAGCAGGTCGGCCCGAGCCCGGTTCAATTCGCTCAGCAGGCGCGCCGTCTCCGGATCGTTCGATGCATTGAGATTCCGCTGCCGCCGCGCCATCTCATCCGCAACCAGCGCCCTTGAACGCACCATCTCCTCATACACGTCGGTGGTCGGCAGATCGGGGTGGCGCGCCGCGACAGAAAGCGCCGTGTCCAGGCCGTGTGCGCGGCGTCGTTCATACGCCAGAGCCTGCCGCTCCGGCAAGATGCGCGCCTGCAGCACGAAACTCTCGCGCCCCATGCGGCTGGCCAGCAGTGCCTCGTCAATCGCCCGCTGCGGATTGCCGCCCGCCGCCAGCGACCGCGCAAAATCGGCATGCTGGTTGGCTCTGTCGTCGAAGGGCGCGTTCTGGTTCTCCAGCGCAAACTCGTACTTCTGCCACGCCAGCGCGAACTGCCCGGTGCGGCTGTATACGCTGGCCAGATTGCCGGTGACCTGCATGACCCAGGCGCTGCGCGGGCCGTAGCTCTTGCTCAGCCTGTCGATGGCGGCGTTCAGGTGCACAATCGCTTTGGGAAAATCTCCCACGCGCATGTAGTGCGTGCCCAGCGAATTCTCGAAGATGCCGACATGCGGATCGTCAGGCTTGGAGCGCAACGCCGCTGCTACGCACTCTTCCGCGGCAACGCCGGATGCCTGCTCATCATCCAGGCGGCGCAGAACGTCGGCGTAATTCGAAAGCGTATACGCCAGATCCCATTCGTGATCGGGTCCCGGCTTGCGTTCAATGGCGATCGCCGTTTCGTCCGCGTGCTTCGAGCACTTCAGATCGTTGAGATACAGGCAGACGTAAGCCAGTTCGTCCGACGCGTTGATGCCTTCTTCCGAGTCGGGAAATTCCTTCTTCGCTATCTCCAACGCTTGCTCGGCGTAGGGCCGTGCCTCGGCATGGCGTCCCATCGCCACCCGCACTTCGGAGTTGTCAGAGAGCGCTGCCACATATGCCTTGCTGCGCTTGCCCGCGGCGGCTTCCGCCACCTTCAGTTCGCGTGCGGCAAGCTTGAGAGTTTCCTCTGAAGCCTTCTCGTCATCGAGTTGCGCGGAGATCAGATCGTTCAGCGCCTGCGCCAGTTCGACGGTGTCTCCCTTGCCGGAAGCTTCGACCTTGGCAAGCTTCGCGCTGGCTTTGGCGATCTCCTGCACCGCTTGCGTCGTCGCCGCTGTCTCGGCGGATTGTGCCGGCGCAGCGCCGGCCGCAGGCGCAGACGATTGCTGCCCCACGCACGGATGCGTCAGCAGCAGCGGAAGCAGAGCAACAGAGAGCGAGATACGGGCCAACGAGATCAGGAACCTCATAACCGCCAGTCTCAACAACGTGCGCCGGCCGTCTCAATGGGAGACGGCTCAGCGCGGATCCTTTTTGAACGAAACGACTACTTGCCCTGGGTCGGGGGAATCTGTGACAACTGCCTGCGCGCCTGGTGTACCAGGTCTCCGCGCAGGGAAACCACGTGATTCAGGTCGCGCCGCGCTTCAGCCGCGTTCGACTGGGCGAGAGCAATCTGGGCGAGATAATAATAAGCCGATTCCTGGTAGGGAGAATCGCCCGCCGACGCGACGTGTTGCAGCGTGCTGGCGGCGGCGCTCAAGTCGCCGGCGTGCATCCGGCAGACGCCCGAGTAGAACTGCGCTGCCAGCCCATCCGGCCCGCTCTGATCCACCTCGGAAAGCGCCTGGGTCGCGCCTGCGCAGTCGCCCACAACATACTGCTTCATGCCGCGCTCGAAGGCGGTCTCCGCGGTTCCGTCGCGAAGCACAGCCGAACGATACTGCGGCAGACCGAGATCGGCCATTGCGGCTAGCTCGGCAACCTGCGTCACCGGCTGGCCCCCTGAATCGCTCGGCTGAGCCGGATTCGAGGCCGGCGTAGCGGGCGCAGGTTTCGTAACCGCGACACTGCCGCCGGTCTGCGGACCATGGCTGATGATGCGGACAGTGAAAAATCCCAGAACGAGTACGGCCGCGAGTGCGCCGAAGCTTGCCACCGGCCGCCAGTGCATCGGCCACTCAAAAAGGCGCTTCTGCGGTGTGATGGGTACCGGATGCCGGCGCAGTGCTTCCTGCGCGGCCTGGACAGCTTGCAGTTCCCCAAGGCAAACGGGGCAGTCAAAGTAGTGATTCTCGAAGTTTTCCGCCTCAGTATCGGGCAGAGTTCCTTCGACGTACTGCTCCAGCCATTGTCTTGCGGGGGCTCCGATGCAGTTGCTCATGATGCTCTCCCTGGTTGAATGTGGCGCCCGGGAGGATTTTGTGACTCTCGCTTAAGAAAATCGATTACGCGGCGGGTTGCACGGAGTTTTCGCTGACGGACAACGTCGGGGTTGATCTGAAGCTGAGTGGCGATCACTCCGGGCTTCAAACCTTCCACAAGGGTCATCTGCAGAATGGCCCGGTCCAGCTTGTCGAGGCTCTCGATGGCGCGCAGCGCGCTGTTCTCCTGATCCATTTCTTCGCGGTGGAAAGCACCGTTCTTCAGGTCGGGAATGTCCTCCGGCAGCTCCACCGATGTGACCCGGCGGCTGCTACGGAAGTAATTATTCAGGCAGTTGCGGGCGATCCCCAGCACGAACTGGGTCAGCTTCTCAGGGTCCTGAATCTGCCCCTTGCGCAGCGCGCAGAGAGCTTCGATCATCACGTCCTGCTTCAAGTCTCCGGCCAGGTCGGCGTCGCGCGTGCGCGCCATCAGCATAGCCCGCACCGGCGGCATGTAGCGCACTGCAAACTGGCGCTCGGCCTCGTGGTCTCCCGCGGCAATGGCTTGCACCAGCCGCGCACTCTCGCTCAGCGACGCGGCGGGTGCCTCAGTCCTGACTGCGGAAGTGTGCTCGCTCGGGGGGCCATCCATTGGGTACACGCCTCAGATCCCGGGAGGAACCCAGGTGCGGCCATTTTCTCATAGTGAGACGCTGCGGTCACAGGTTACTTATAGGGCTCAGCGGTACTCTTCGCCGGTGACCCTAACCCAAGGCGTTTCTATAGCCTGCGTAACGATGCACGCCGCTCCCCGCTGCGGAGGTTCAGGCGTGCAGGTCGTCGTCCTTGGTCTCGCGGATCATGAGCAGCCCCACCATGGTCAAAACCGTCGCCCCGCACAGGTAATACCCCACCCACTCGAGCCCCCAGTTCTTGGCCAGCCACGTCGCAATATACGGCGCCAGCGACGCCCCGAAGATCCCCGCAAAATTAAACGCCAGCGAGCTGCCCGAGTAGCGGACCGGCGTCGGAAACAGCTCCGACACAATTGTCCCCAGCGGCCCGTAAGTCAGGCCCATCAAGAGCTGTCCCAGCGCCATCATGCCCAGCGCCCCTCCCGGACCGGACTCGAAGATCCGCGCCATCACCAGTCCGAAGAGGAAGATAGCCCCCGTGATCCACAGCATCGTGCTGCGCCGCCCGCGCTCGGCCAGCAACGCTGAAATCGGAATGAACAGCGCGAAGAAGCCCACGTCGAAGATCTGCATCAGCAGGAACTGGCTGCGGTTGTATCCCAGCGCCGTCGTCCCCCATGAAAGCGCGAACACCGTGATCAGGTAAAACAAGACAAACGTCGCCAGGCACAGCAGGATGCCCGCGATGAGCGCCTTCTTGTGGTTGCGGACCACCTCGATCACCGGAACCCTGACCTGCTGCCCTGGTCCAGAACCTTGCGGAACGCCGGCGTCTCGTGGATTGCCAGCCGGACCCAAAGCCCGACAAACACCAGCAGGGAACTAGCCAGAAACGGCAGCCGCCACCCGATAGGCAAAGAACTGCTGGTCGCTCAGGCCCCTCGACAGCAGATAGAACACGCAGCCCGAAAGAAACAATCCCACCGGCGCGCCAAGCTGCGGAAACATGCCGTACCACGCGCGCCTGTTCGGCGGGGCGTTCTCAATCGCCAGCAGAACCGCGCCGCCCCACTCCCCGCCCAGCCCGATGCCCTGGCCAAACCGGCACAGCGACAGCAGAACCGGCGCCATGATGCCGATCGAAGCATAAGTCGGCAGCAGGCCGATGGCGACCGTCGAAAGCCCCATGGTCAGCAGCGCGACCACCAGCGTGGCCTTGCGCCCGATCCGGTCGCCAAAATGCCCGAACAGCGCCGAACCAATCGGCCGCGCCAGGAACGCGATCCCGAAGGTGGCCAGCGACGCCAGCGCCGCCGAGGCCGGATTCGCCGACGAGAAGAAGAGCCGCGGAAACACCAGAACCGCCGCATTGGCATAGATATAGAAATCGAAGAACTCAATCGTGGTGCCAATCAGGCTGGCAACCAGAACTTGAGTCGCTGAATTGACCTTCGGGGAAGACGTATCGGTTCGGTTCATGGGGTATCTACAGACCACCATAGCGGACCACGAAAGTCCAGAGCGCCGGTAGCGAGGGAAAAGGGAAAAAGGGAACGAGGGACCAAGGGACCAAGGGAACGAGGGACCAAGGGAACGAGGGAACAAGGGACCGAGAGGAAAAGGGGAAAGAGGAGAGAGGGAAAAGGGGACTACGGGACACAGGGGAAAGCAGGTATATCGTTTAAACTGTTGATTATAAATATCTTATATTCATTATATGAATGAGCGCAGTTCGAGTCAAAGGATTGGGTGGCGGGGCTGTGGGGACGTGTCTGGGCGGCTGGGAGGTCGTGTGTCTCCTGTTGAAACAATGAAACGGCGATTTTGGGGTTAGCTGGCTGCGCGGAGGAGCGTGTTTTCACCCTTGGGGGAGGGGGGTGGGGGTGCCTGCGGTGCGGCCAACTGCGGCTTCGCTGGCTGCTGTAGAGGGGAGGGGGTGGGGGGTGCCGCCTTCAAGACCGCTGCGCAGGGGGTGAGGGGGGCTCCGCGGGGAGTTTGCCGGAATAGAGCTGTTCGAGAAGCTCATCTACCTGATTTCTTGCGGCTTGGATTTCCTTTCTGGTAAATTCCGGCGCGTGCGGCACCTGCGGTGCGGTGGCTTTCTTGCCTTGGGGGAGGGGGGTGGGGGTGGTGGGTTTTGTCGGTACGGTTGGTTGGGGTTTGTGGTCTCCACCCATGGTGACGATGAAGCTGTCGCCATAGATGGGGCACGGGAGGGTTGTGGCACGGATGCATCGCCTCTGGCTGAGGGGGAGGGGGTGGGTGCCGGCTTGGAGTCGGATTTGGAGTTTTGGCGGGCGGCTTTGTGCGGGCGCGGCGGGAGCCGATGGCGACTTGGGCGGCGTAGAGGAGTTTGCTGGCTTCGGCGGGCTGGAAGACCTGGATGACGAGGCCATGAGTGACGCAGGCCAGGAAGGCGTCGATGGAGTCGGGGTCGGGCAGGAGATAGGGCATGGCGTGACGGTAGGCGAGGTGGACGCGGTACCGGGCGGCGGGGTCGAGGCCGGTGTCGTGGGGGTCTTCGATGTCGCAGGCGTCGTAGTAGGCCTTGACGCAGCGGTGGACGGCGGATTCGGGTGTGGACATGTGTTCTCCTTTCTTCGTGAGTTGGCGTCGCTTCGCGACATGGCAAGTTAGCGAGTTGGCGCCGGGTTCGGTGGTCGTCCCGGTTGAGGTTTGTGGTTTCCCACCCTAGCGACAAGAACAAAAACGTCGCAGGGTGGGGCACCCCGCATCGTTGCCGGGGCAAAAAAAATGCCCGCCGGTTTTGAGGGCCGGCGGGCCGTGGTTTTTCTGGTTGATTTAAGTATGGCAGAAACCGATGGTAATCTGGCAATTTTTTTGCGAAATTTGTGCTGATTCTAAAGGGGGTTACAAACTATTTTCGGGAGAGGGGCTTGACAAGTTTTCCACACCACCTGCGGTGGGGCCAATTGCGGCTTCGCCGCCATTCGTGCTGAGGGAGTGGTGGGTTCCGCATCCCTCCCCGGTCCCCAAGTGCGAGGGACCGGGGGCACCCGGCTGGGGAGCGGGCGTGCTCTCCCACCCAAGCGGAGCTTGGATGGGGCACCCGGCACCCGGCGGATTCCGCTCCTCTCTTCCTTTTTCCCTTGTTCCCCTGTTCCCTCTTTCCCTCGTTTCCCCTTTGTCACAAACTGACACTCCGCCCCACATCTGCTTTGAGGTCGCCCTCGCATGCCCCAGATCCGCGTCCAGTTCGCACCCCTTGAGCGCGCGCAAGCCGCCGGGATCTGCCGCCGCCGGAGCGTACAATTCCTCGAACGCGAAACCCGGAGAGACATGTTCGACTCCTCCCTGAGCGCCCCCGCCCGCAATGTCGGGATCACCTGGAAGGTGATTCTGCTCCTGTGGCTCTTGTTTATGGCCACCCTCGTCCTGCGGGCCAGCGTTCCCGCTCCGGTTCTGAAATCGGTTTCCCCCAACCCTCTCAGCGTGGGCACTGTCCCAGTGACCATCAAGGGAACCGGCTTTCTGCCGGGCGCGCTGGTCTATGACAGCTACGGGACATCGGCAAACATCCAGTACGCGCCCTCCAAGGTAACCGCGGACTCGATCACCGTGACCATCCACCAGGGGCCGGCGCCCACCAGCACATTCACGGTGAAGAATCCGGGATCGGCGGCCAGCAACGCGATTGTGGTTCCGGTCACGTCCAGCTCGGGCGGCGGCTCGCCGGGCGGCGGCGGATCGAATCCGCTCCCCGTGACCATCTCCATCAGCTCCGTCACGCCCAGCCCGTTCCCCTCCGGGACCCAGAACGTCACCGTCACCGGCAGCGGCTTCCAGACTGGCGTGATGCTCTACCAGACCTACACCGGACAATCGCGCATTCAGTACGCGTCGACCACGTGGAGCCCCACCAGCCTGACGGTGAACGGCGTCTATCAGCCGGCCACCGCGACCGCGACCTTCGAAGTGAGGAATCCGGGCGGAGACTACAGCAACGCGATCACCATTCCCGTAACCTCCGGCGCGGCGGCGGTGGCGGCGGTGGAGGCGGTGGCGGAGGGACAACCTACACCCTGACGGTGGTAAACGGGAAGATCAGCGGCGGCGGCACCTCGGCATCGTATGCGGCCGGCACGACCGTGAATATCGTTGCCAACACTCCGCCTTCGGGCCAGGCATTCCAGAGCTGGACCGGCACCGCGGTCGCGAATCCGCTGGCCAGCGCGACCAGCCTCACCATGCCCTCGGCGAACACCACGGTGACGGCGAACTTCTACACGCCCACACCCATTCCCACGCCGGTGACGACGCATCCGCGCCTCTGGATCACCCAGCAGGATCTTCCGCGCCTGGAGCAGTGGGCCGCCACGCCAAAGAATGTCGCCTACCAGGGATTGAGCGCGGCGTTGACCGCGGCATTGGCCAACTACACATTGGCCTTTCCCAACGTGACGGGGCAGAGCCTGACCACGCCCATTCCCGCCAATCCCTATCCCGACTTTGGCGACACGCAGGGATACACCGGCATGCTGAGCGAAGAGAACGCCGTAGTGCTGGCGCTGTTCTCGCTGATCGATACCAGCTCGGCCAATCGCATCTCTTACGCGCAGAAGGCGCACAACCTGCTGATGTACGCGATGAACCAGGCGGTGCTGGGCCACGCGGTGAACACGCCGTTCCGCGATCCCGCGTTTATCCGATACAACCGCGGCAGCTTTGGCGGGCACGAGTGGCCGCTGATCGTGGACTGGATCTACGATGCGGTCGACGGCCAGGGCCATCCCATCCTCACCGCGCAGGATAAGCAGACCATCCGCAGCGTCTTCCTGCTGTGGGCCAACGACTGCGTGACCGCCTCCACCACGGGCGGCGACAACCCCGGCCTGCCCGGGCTTGAGAACAGCCTCGCGCTGCTGCCCAACAACAAGGCCTACCGCATGGCCTCAAACAACTACTACCTGGCGCATGCGCGCACCTTGACGATGATGGGTCTGGTGCTGGACCCGGCAGACGATCCGCCGCTGAATGCGAGCACGCCGGCCGCGGTCTTCGGCAACTCGCTGCGCAGCTATATCAACGACGGCACCGGCGCGTGGCTGTACGAGATTTACGCCATGATGGGCGATCCGCAGGCCGTCGTGCAGGCCTACAACGTGCCCAACAATCCCACCGGCGCGGGCCTCGGCCTGGCCAGCGGAGGACTGCCGCCCGAAGGCATGCTCTACGGCGAGTCGTACGCATACGTGCTGGGCCAGTTGCTGGCGTTGCAGACGGCGGGATTCAACGATCCGCAGTACTCCGGCCCGCAGATCGCGCTGATTGGCGCGCCGGTGTGGGACCGCTTTGTGCAGGGATATATCTCGTCGCTGACGCCGTCTCCCAAAGTCCCGGCGAGCGAGACTTATCTGGGCGCGGTCTACCAGTTCGAGGGCTACGGCGACATGCTGCGTCTCTATGTCGAACAGGACCAGATGCAGACGTGGGCGCTGCTGGCGCTGCTGGATCGCGAGCGCGGCCTGACGACGCATGAGAATGTGACGCGCTGGTTTGCGATGAACGCGCTGCCGAATGGCCAGAGCGGATTGCTTGCGAACATGCAGGACTTCACCACGTGGGGCGTGACGCCGAACATTCTCTATTTCCTGTTCCTCGATCCGGCGGCGCCGCTACCCACTGACCCGCGCCCGGCGTTTCCGACGCTGTTCTATGACGCGCCGGCGGGAAGAATCGTGGCGCACAGCGACTGGGGAGCGAACCAGACCATCTTTGACTACCGCTCAAGCTGGATATCGATCAATCACCAAGACGGCGGCAGCGGCCAGTTCGGTCTCTATCGCAAGGGCGAGTGGCTGACCAAGGAGATGAGCAACTACGACAACGGCGGCGGCGGCAACGGCACCAGCACCACGTATCACAACACCCTTTCGCTCCAGAACGACTGCCCCAAGTGCTCGACCATCACATGGGGGCAGGATGTCGATGGCGCGGTGTGGCGCAACGGCAGCCAGTGGTTGGAGGGCGAGAACGCCGGCGATCCGTCGACGGTGATGAGTCATGGCGCGGGGTATGTCTATGCGGCCAGCAATCTGACCAACCTGTACAACCGGCCGGATATCTGGGACAGCACGCTCTCGATCGTCAACGTCACGCAGGCCACGCGGTCGATTGTATGGCTCAACGACACCAGCGATTACCTCGTGGTCTACGATCGCGCCACAACGCAGGAAGCGGGCTTGTGGAAGAAGTGGAACCTGTCTCTGGCCGCGACGCCGCAGGTCGGGGCCAGCACGGTAAGCGAGGCGATGCCGGATGGGCAGAAGCTGTTTGTGCAGACGCTGCTGCCGATGAATCCGTCGCAGTCGTATTTCAACGGCGCGGTTCTCATGAGCCCGCTCGCCGAACTCGAGCCGATGAAGTACATCTATCAGGAGCAGGACTCGACGAATCCCGCGGACACGCGCTTCCTTCATGTGCTGCAGGCCTCGGACGCGGCCATCGCCATGGCGCCGGCGTCGTACTTGCAGAGCACCGCGGGCAGCAGTTTGGCGGCGCGGGCTTCGCAAAATATGCGGTCTACTTCCCGGTGAGTGTGGTCAGCTTTACGGGGACGACGCTGACGCTTCCGGCAGGCGGGCACACGCTGATGGTGACGGGGCTGGGGGCGAATACAGGTTATGCGGTCACGATCGGCGGAACGAGCGCGACGATTTCTCCAAACGGTTCAACAATGACAGACGCGGGGGGAGTCCTGGTGGTTAGTTACTAGGCTTCACTTCTCGTCGACCAAGGCACTGGGCCGGGACGCGTGTCCTGGCCCGTTTTTTGGCACCTGCGGTGCGGCCAACTGCGCCTTCGGCGCCATTCGAGGCGGATGGGGTTCGTCGTTTTCCACACTAAACGCAAATGAGCGCGTTTAGGGCGGGGCAGCCCGCGGAGTCCAGGGTCATCCTTGGTCGGTCAAGAGGGCTCAGGAAGCTACTGCGCCGTCAGGGTGCGGTATTCCCGCAGCATGCTGAGCCGCCACCGCACGATCATGCCGAAGGCCAACACGAAGAAGAGGGCGGCGGTCTGCTGCAGGGTCATGATGGTGTCGAAGAAGCCGCGCGCGAAGTAGCGGATGGCGGCGAGGAGTACGACGACGGCGAAGAACGCGCCGTTGCGCTTCATCTTGATGGCATCGCCGTCGCGCACCAGGCGCGAAGTGGCCAGCAGCGGCCAGGCCAGCAGTATGGCGCCGATGGCAAAGGCGATGGCCGCCCATAGCAGCGGCACGCGAAACTGCGGCACAAAGAACATGCAGAACCCCGTCGCCATGCCGAGCGGAGGAATGACGATCTTGCGGATGGTAACGGCGGTCTGCGTCTCGCGGATGCGCCAGATCATCACTCCGATGAAGCCGATGATGGAGGAGACGGCCGATGTCGCGAGGGGAATGTGGGGAAATGCCATGGACTGAGATACCTGGTCTCAGTTTATCGGAAGAACCAGAAACGCCGCTATGCCGCGGGTCGGCGTAGCGAGTCGACCTCATTCGTGATTGACCTTCACCTGACGGCGGGCCACGAGTGCAATTCGAGAATTTGCGGCAGAAACCCAGCGATCTGACCTAGAAGCGTCTGGCCCCAGAAGTGCTCATCGGCATTGGCCTTGCCTTTAACCGGCAGAAGAAACTCGTACTGCTTTACATAATTTCGGGCTTGCTCACGCATGGCTTCCGGGACGGCCGGATGGCCGGCCAGCTTCCGGCAGATTTCCGCCAGATCAACCAGGACCATGGCCTTCACTTCATTTCTGGATGCGTGTATAGCGAGTTCATCCGGCGACATGTCGACTCTCCTGTGCGTTCAGGCACAGCTAAACGCAGATGAAGTTCGGCCGATACTGGGAGAAATTCCAGTCGAGATGATCGAAGGCGGGAACCGGACTGGCTAGGCTCAGGCGAGGCTCAGAGGAATCGCTCAAAGCTCTCAATCTGCTTTGCGGTATATTCGCGGCGTTCCACAGGCGAACTCAGAATGGTCGAAGTCGAAGTGGCGCCCAGAGCCGAGAGACGGTCGATCAGGGTTTCCATGTGGCGGATGGAGACGACGTCGGCCTCGATGATGAACGACTCCGATCCCGTGACGCGGTGACAGCGGCGGATCTCGCCCAGCTCCTTGATCGCGGTCACGGTGCGGCTGATCTGCAGATCGCCGCCGGGGATGGTGAGCCGCATCAGGATGCGGATCGGCACGCCCAGCTTCGCGCCGTTGATGCTGGCGTGATAGCCGGTGATGACGCCTGCCTCTTCAAGCCGGTGAACGCGTTCGGCCACCGCCGGAGTCGAGAGGCCGACCTTTCTGCCCAGCTCGGCGAAGGTAACGCGCGCGTTGTGCTGGAGGCTTTCGATGATCTTCCAGGCGATTGCGTCGAGTTCTACGACGTTAGGCAGATGCTTGTGGCTCATTCTCAGCAATCCTAAACCGCTGCGGCCATTATCCCTTAAGTCGGTTAAGCCGCAGAGCGGAAATTTCTTCGAAGCACCCTGTTCGCTGCTGTTGACCGCCGCCTATCCTTTGCTCAGCCGGAGTGCTTTCCCACTTCCCTTGCACGCCGGCGCGAGGTCACACATGAGTACAACCGCAACGGCTCCCATTGCATCGCATTCTTCCGCCGCGTCTCTTCATTCCGAACGCGATTTTCTTCCCTTGAAAGGCACGGACCACGTTGAGTTCTATGTGGGCAATGCCAAGCAGGCGGCGTATTTTTATCGCACCGCCTTTGGCATGTCGCTGGTTGCGTATGCGGGGCCGGAGACCGGGCAGCGCGATCGCGCCTCCTACGTGGTGCAGCAGGGCAAGATGCGGTTTGTGCTGACGACGCCGCTGCGCTGGAGCGATCCGATCGCCGAGCACATTCATCGCCACGGCGACGGCGTCGCAGGTATTGCGCTGTGGGTCGATGATGCGCGCAGGGCCTGGCGCGAGACCACCAACCGCGGCGCCATCAGCGTAGCCGAGCCGCATACGATACAGTCCGACGAGCACGGCCGGGTGGTGCTCGCCGAGCATCCGCACCTATGGCGACACGATCCATACCTTTGTGGAACGCGGCGACTACCACGGGCCGTTTCTTCCCGGGTTTCGCCGCCATCGATCACGATCACTGTGGCGCGGCCCGTGGGGCTGCTGCACATCGACCACATGGTGGGCAACGTGGGCTGGCACGAGATGGACAAGTGGGTCGACTTCTATGGGCGCGTGATGGGCTTCTCGCTCTACCAGCACTTCGACGACAAGGACATCTCGACCGAGTACTCCGCTTTGATGTCGAAGGTGATGGCCAACGGCAACGGCTATGTGAAGTTCCCCATCAATGAGCCGGCGGAGGGCAAGAGGAAGTCGCAGGTGGAGGAGTATCTCGACTTCTATCCCGGGCCCGGGCGTGCAGCACATCGCGCTGGCGACCAACGACATTCTGCACACGGTGACGAAGCTGACGAGCAGGGCATCGAGTTCCTGCGCGTGCCGCACACCTACTACACCGAGCTGCAGCAGCGCGTGGGCAAGATCGATGAGCCCATCGAAGAACTCGAAGCGGCCTGGGCATCCTCGTCGATCGCGATGACGAAGGCTACATGCTGCAGATCTTTACCAAGCCGGTGGAGGATCGCCCCACGCTGTTCTTCGAAATCATTCAGCGCAAGGGCAGCCGCAGCTTCGGCAAGGGAAACTTCAAGGCGCTGTTTGAAGCCATCGAGCGCGAACAGCAACAGCGCGGGAATCTGTAACACCGCGCGAGGAGAAACACTATGGCAGACCGCTACGCTTACCGCTGCTGCTCCCTATTTAATTCAACAGGACTACGCGGCATACACCGATGAGCAGCATGCGGTGTGGGCGGAACTTGTGGGCCGCGTGCTTCCCGAACGTGGAGAAGCACGCGGCGCGCGAGTATCTGGACGGATTCGAGATCATCGGCCTTCAGCGCGGATCGGCTGCCGAACCTTGCAGAGATGAGCGCCCGCCTGGAGCCGCGCACGGGCTGGAATTCGACGCCGGTGAGCGGATTTCTGCCTGCGCCGGCATTTTTTGAGATGCTGGCCAACCGCCTGTTTCCGACGACGACGTGGCTGCGCAGCAGGGAATCGCTCGAGTACACGCCGGAGCCGGACATCTTTCACGATGTCTTCGGCCACGTGCCGATGCACGCGCACCGCGTGTTTGGCGACTTTCTCGAGCACTACGGCCGCGTGTGCGCCGGAATCGAGCGACCAGATGATTCTGGAGAAGCTGGGCCGCCTCTTCTGGTATACGGTGGAGTTCGGGCTGATCCGGCAGGGCGACGAGATCAAGGTGTATGGCAGCGGCGTCATCAGCTCAGCCATGGCGAGTGCCATGAACGTGATCAAGGGCGATTGCGCGGTCCACGACTTTTCACTCGATGAAGTATTCAACACGCCGGTAAAAGTGGATGAGTTCCAGAAGGTGCTGTTCGCAGTCAACAGTTTCGATCAGATCTACGAGGCGATGCATGAAGCAGAGCAGCGAGTCGAGCGCGGTACTCTTTGATGCGGAGCCGGCGGCGGCCGAGCTTCGTCGTATCAGTCGGGTTTTGGCAACGAGTTCGCAACCGAAGCGGTGCCGGGAGGCGCTGCCGCATGGGCAGAATGCGCCGCAGAAGCATCCGCTGGGACTCTACACGGAGCAGTTCAGCGGCACGCCGTTCACGGCGCCGCGCGCGACGAATCGGCGCACGTGGACGTATCGCATCCGGCCGTCGGTGACGCATCGGCCCTACGAAGCAATGATCCGCAGCGCATGATCCGCAGCGGCCCGTTCACCGAGGTGCCGACGACGCCGAACCAATTGCGCTGGGATCCGCTGCCGATGCCCGAGCAGCAAACAGATTTTGTCGACGGCATCGTGACGCTCGGCGGCAACGGCGATCCGGCGATGCAGGTGGGGCTGGCCATCCATCTCTACGCGTGCCAACCGTTCGATGGAAGACCGCTTCTTCTACACCGCCGACGGCGAGTTGCTGATTGTGCCGCAGATGGGCGCGCTGCGCTTCCATACCGAGCTTGGAATTCTCGAGGTTGCGCCGGGCGAAATCTGCGTGATCCCGCGGGGCGTCAAGTTCCGCGTCGTGCTGGAGGAAAAACAGGCGCGCGGATACATCTGCGAGAACTACGGCCTGCCATTCCGGCTGCCGGAACTCGGGCCCGATCGGCGCCAATGGCCTGGCGAATCCGCGCGACTTCAAAGCGCCGGTGGCGGCCTACGAAGATCGCGACGGCGAGTTCCACATCACCGCGAAGTTCCTGGGCCGGCTGTGGTCGGCATTCATCGATCACTCGCCGCTGGATGTGGTGGCGTGGCACGGCAACTATGCGCCGTACAAGTACGATCTGGCGCTGTTCAACTGCATCAATACGCGTTTCGTTCGATCACCCTGATCCATCGATCTACACCGTGCTGACCGCGCCGTCGACGATGCCCGGGACAGCCAACTGCGACTTCGCCATCTTTCCCGCCGCGCTGGATGGTGGCGGAGCATACGTTCCGGCCGCCGTGGTTTCATCGCAACCTGATGAACGAGTTCATGGGCCTGGTGTTCGGCGCGTACGACGCCAAGGCCGAGGGCTTTGTGCCCGGCGGCGCGAGCCTGCACAACTGCATGGCCGGGCACGGGCCCGATGCGGAGACCTTCGAGCGCGCCAGCGAATGCCGAATTGAAGCCGCAGTATCTGGCAACACGCTGGCATTCATGTTTGAGACCCAACTTGTGGTGCGGCCGACGGAATTCGCGATGAATACGCGCATTCTGCAGCATGAATATTTCGAGTGCTGGCAGGGGCTTGAAGAAGCGGTTCTAGCCGGAGAACGCACAAAAAGTAAACGACATTCGCGATTGACAGCCGCCTCGCAGGCCTGATCGACTATGCAGGTCTCTATCCGCCCGCTGGCGCTCGACATGCGCGCGGCGGTGCGGAATTACCTTGCGTATCGCAAGGGGAACGCATGCGGGTGTGCTGGGCCGGTTCATCGTCGACCTCGACCGCAGTTGAACGAGTTGCGCGACGCCGCAGGCGAGGCCTGCGGCGACTGCGGCTCAGCGTCATTCTCCGCCTGATGCCGACTTCGACCGCGTTGCGGCGCATCGCAATGACGGGGTTGCCGATTGAATCAGTTGAGATCAAGTGCGGTGCGCCGTCCGAGATCGCGCGCATCTGCGAGCAACTGCCGCCCGGATGTGAATTGCTACTTTGAGATTCCGATTGCACAGACGTCGAACCAGCGATTCTGGAAGCCATTGCGGCGGCGGGCGCACGCGTCGAAACTGCGCATGGGCGGAGTGGTGCCGGAGGCGTTTCCGGCGGCGCGGCAGTTGCCGAGCGCGCTGCATCTGCTCGCCGAACGCGGCATCGCCTTCAAGGCTACCGCCGGACTGCATCATCCGTTGCGCTCGCGCCATCCGCTCACCTACGCAGCCCGATAGCCCCTGCGGCCTGATGCATGGTTTCATCAATCTGCTGTGTGCTGCGCGGCCCTTATTACTTCGGGCAGGCGACAGAGGGATGAGGCAGCGGATTCTCGAAGAGCAGGATCCGGACGCATTTCACGTGACGGCTGAAGCGATCGGCGTTCACGGTCTCAGGTGGAATGCCGAACAGCTTCGCGAGGTGCGACAATTCTTCACGGGCTTCGGTTCGTGTTCGTTTCACGAACCCATTCAGCGATCTGGAGGCGCTGGGATGGCCGCTGCGAACGAATCTGAAAAGCTGGATCGCTTCCGCGAATGATCCGCGCAGGATTTTCCGCTGGCGAACCTGCCGTATGGCGTGTTCACGCATGCGCACGCAACGCGGATCGGCGTGGCGATTGGCGACAGATTCTTCGATCTGCGCGCGTGCGCGACGGAGGGGCTTCTGACGGTCTTGCCGGCGAAATCGTGGATGCATGCACGGCGCAGGTTCTGAATCCGCTCATGGCGCTTGGGCCGGAGGCGTGGTCGGCTCTGCGCCGTGCGCATCACGGAATTGCTGAGCGGCGATCGCCGGGATGAGACGCAGCGAACGCGGTTCGGCGCATGCTTGTGCCGATGGCGCGACGCCGAAATGCTGCTGCCCGCGCAGATCGGCGACTACACGGATTTCTACGCATCGATTCATCACGCCACGCGCGTCGGCAAGCTGTTCCGGCCCGACAATCCGCTGCTGCCGAACTACAAATATGTGCCCATCGGGTATCACGGGCGGGCCTCGTCGATCGTAGTGAGCGGATCGACGATTCGGCGCCCGTGCGGACAAACCAAAGCGGCGCAGGCGGCAGAGCCGGCGTTCGGACCGTCGCGCTCGGTCGATTACGAACTCGAAGCGGGCATCTTCATCGGGCCAGGGCAACGCGCTCGGCGAGCCGATTGCCATCGGCGAAGCGGAGCAGCATATCTTCGGGCTGTGCCTGGTGAATGACTGGTCGGCGCGCGATATGCAGGCGTGGGAGTATCAGCCGCTGGGGCCGTTCCTGGCGAAGAACTTCGCGACCACGATCTCGCCGTGGGTTGTGACCATGGAGGCGCTGGCGCCGTATCGCGTGCCGTGAGCGCGACGGCCGGCGGGCGATCCCGCGCCGCTGCCGTATCTTGCGTCGAAGAGCGTCGGGTCGCGATGCGATCGATTTGACGCTCGAGGTGTATCTTCAATCAGCCCAGATGCGCGAGCAGAACATCGAGCCCGCGCGCGTGAGCCGTGGCAATCTGCGCGATCTCTACTGGTCCATCGCGCAGCTCGTGACGCATCACGCCAGCAACGGCTGCAATCTGCGCGCGGGCGATCTGCTGGCGACGGGCACGATCTCCGGGCCGGAGGAAGGATCGGAAGGCTGCCTGCTCGAAATGAAGCATCGCAGCGAGCCGGTGCGTTTGCCGACGGGCGAGACGCGCACGTTTCTTGAGGATGGAGACGAGGTGATTCTCCGCGCGTTTGCCGAGCGCGAGGGATTGCCGCGGATTGGGTTTGGCGTGTGCTCGGGAAGAATCTCTTAATCAGCGAGAAATGCGCACAGGCGAAGCCGAACACCGATCGCTTCGCCGTGCGTGCTGCTCATTTTAATTTAGTGTCTAAATCTAAATTCAGATGCGGTTCATCATCAGAAGCACAAGCGTGATGGCGAGGATGGCTCCCAGTCCGCCGCTGGGAAAGTAGCCCCAATTGCGGTTGTAGGGCCACGCCGGAACCACGGCCACAATAGCGAGAATCAAGATAGGAATAAAGAACAGGACGACCATGGGCTCTCCGCTTGGACGGCGGAGCCAGCGAACGAACCCGCTAGCCCCACCTATTCAGAAAGATGCAAACGGATGCCCGCGGAGTTGTTTGCAGCCGTTTGCAACGCACTTTCTGCATCGCAACCGGTCTTTTGACAGCTATTTGATTTCGACCTGGTCGATGGCGAACTGGAATTTCCCCAGATCGCCCACTCGGATGAAGCCCAGGCCGCTAATGTCGCTTCCGTCCGTCTCAAATGTCGAGAAGGGGAACGTGTACTGCTTCCATTCGGGACCCGCGACGAACGTAGTCATCGCGGGCGCCTCGCCGGACTGGCCGCTGCGCGATTCGGTGAGCAAAAGCAGCGTGTAGGTGGCGCCGTCGCCTTTGGCCCAGAAGCTGATCTGCTTTTTGCTGGAGAGATTCACAGCCTGCATGGGCGCAGTACCCGGCGAATAGAGCGTGCCCGCAAAGATAAACGGCCCGCCGGCAATGTTCTCGCCGGTGATCTGCAATGCGCCTTTGCTGCCGGCCGCGCCCGGCTCGACGATGGCGATGCGAGGACTTCGACTTGCCGCCGTTCATGCTGTCGCCCGCCGGAATCCACATACCGTAATTGGCAGCGACCTTGCCGTCATCAAATGTGCTCACCACGCCCGACTCCGAACCCGCAGGAACCGGCGTTGTCGCGACCGGCTTGCCCGTCTCACCGCTGAGACCGGCGACGGTGAGCTTGATGGTTTTGGTGTCGTCGGAGCTGGGGCCGACCATGAGCTCGAAGACGCCGGGCTCGATGACGCGGCGCATGTTGATGTCCCAGATCTTCAGCATCTCCGGCGTGACGTTGAATTCGACGGTGCGCTTTTCGCCGGGCTTGAGCGTGACGCGCTCGAAGCCGGTGAGCTTCATAACCGGCTGCGTCACCGATGCCACCCGCTGGTGCAGATAAAGCTCGGCCACCTCATCGCCTTCGCGCGAGCCGGTGTTGGTCACCTCGACGCTGACCTTTGCGGTTGCGCCGGGCAGAATCTGCTGCGGTTCCACCTTTAGGTTGTCGAACTTGAAGGTCGTATAGCTCAGGCCTGATCCGAAAGCGAAGAGCGGCTTGCGCGTGCTGAACTCGTAGCTGCGACTGTCGCTCGGCTTGTGGTTGTAGAAGTCCGGCAGCGCGCCCACGGTGTGCGGAAACGTGATGGGCAGCTTGCCTCCGGGGTTGATGTCGCCAAATACCGCTTCGGCAAATGCCTGCCCGCCCATCTCGCCCATGTACCAGCCTTCGAAGATGGCCGCGGCGTGCTCGGCGATGTAGTTGACCGAAAGCGGACGGCCATTGATGAGCAGCACGATCACAGGCTTGCCGGTCTCGACGACGGCTTTGACCAGATCGTTCTGCGCGCCGAGCAGGTCGAGCGAGTCGCGATCGCCACGATGCTGCTCACCCCAGGCTTCGCGATTGGTGCTTTCGTTCTCGCCGACGACGACGATGGCTACGTCGGATTTGCGCGCGGCATCGACCGCGGCCTTGATGGAGTCCGCCTGCGATTTAGTGTCGACCAGCTCAACATTGTCGGCCCACCATCCGCGATAACCCTCCGGCGCAGTGGTGATCTTGCAGCCCTTTTCATAAAGAGATCTTTGCCTTGTCGCCCACCCGCGCCTTGATGCCGTCGAGCACGCTGATGCCGAAGCCGGGATCGCGGCTGTAGCCGCCAATGTGCAGGTCAGCCGCATTGGGACCGATGACAGCGATGGTCTTCAGTTTGCTGAGATCGAGCGGCAGCAGGCCCTTGTCATTCTTCAGCAGTACCAGCGATTTGCGCGCGGCCTCAAGCGCAAGCGCGCGATGTTCCGCGCCATTGTTGATGCGCTCGGCGTAATCGGGATCGGCGTAGGGATGATCGAAGAGGCCGAGGCGGAACTTCGTGGCGAGCACGCGCGCCACGGCGCGATCGACTTCGGCGATGGAGACGGCTCCGGCCTTCACCTGCTGCGACGAGATTGGCGTAAACGGACGATTCGGAGACGTCGAAGTCCACTCCCGCATCGAGCGCCTGGCGCGCCGCGTCGTTCATATCATGCGCCACATGATGCGTGGCCACGAGCATCTGGATGCCGTCGTCATCGGAGGAGATGTAGCCGTCGAAGCCCCACTCCTGGCGCAGCACTTTATCCAGCAGCCAGTGATTGACGTGCGAGGGCACGCCGTCGATTTCGTTGTAGGAGGCCATGACGCTGCCTACGTGCGCTTCCTGCACGGCGGCCTGAAACGGCGGAAGAAAATTTTCGCGGATGACGCGCTCAGAGTAGTTGCCGGGCGCGGTGTTGGTGCCGCCTTCGGGCATGCCGTGCACCGCGAAGTGTTTCGCCGTCGCCAGCACGTGATGGCGATCGATGAGGAATCCATCGCCCTGCAGACCCTCAATCGCGGCGACGCCCATGCGTGAGACGAGATACGGATCTTCGCCGAGCGTCTCTTCTGTCCGGCCCCAGCGCGGATCGCGGGCGATGTCGAGCACCGGCGAGAAGACCTGGCTTGAGCCGCGCGAGCCCGCTTCGTCGCCAATGGCGGTGAAGATGCGCTTCACCAGCGCCGCGATCCCATGTGCTGGCGAGGCCGAGCGCCTGCGGAAAGCTGGTGCTGCCATACTCCATGTAGCCGTGCAGGGCCTCGCCGGGGAACATCACCGGGATGCCGAGGCGCGTCTTCTCGATCTGATAGCGCTGCACGGCGTTGCGCAGGATGGCGGCCTTGCGCGGCGTGAGCTGGATGTCGCCACCCCACTCGGCGCCGAGCGCCTTGCGTGCGGTTTCGGCGGTGTAGGTGTTGGTGGGGTCGACTACGTCGACCTTCTGCTGCCAGCCCCAGTTGATCTGCTCGATCTTCTCCTCGAGCGTCATGCGCGAAAGCAGATCGGCCACGCGGTCAGGAATGGGCAGGGCCGCGTTTTTGTATGGGACGCAGCGGCTTGGCATTTGCAGATGGATCCTGGCAGAACGCGCCGCCGGCGAACGCGAGAGAGGTGAGCAGCAGGGCAGGAAGAAGGCGATAAGAGAGCGTGCGCGCACAACGTTTCATGGGATATTCGGAACTTCCGAGACCTTTCTGGATTTCCGGGCAGCAATTGTAGTCCAATTACGTTTTTGGAGCGGGCGAAGTTCACCCGGTTCCAGCCAGGGCGGCAACCGGTGCATCGAAGCAGGAAGGGTTACGGAATGGAACTGGTTGAGCGATCTGCAAGAATGGCTGCAGAGAAATCCATGCGCCGCGTTGCGCTGATTGAGAATCCAGCGTCGGGATCGGTGTCGCCGCTCCGCAAGAGCGTGGTGCGCAAAGCTGCGTCCGCGCTCGCCGCCGCCGGTATCGAGGTCGAGCACAGCATCATCGATGGCCCGGGCGGCGGCTCGGCGCTGGCCAGCGCGGCGGTCGCCCGCGGCTGCGATACAGTGCTGGTCTGCGGCGGCGACGGCACAGTGCATGAGGTGCTGCAGGCGCTGGTGGGAACCGGTGTCGCGCTGGGCGTTCTCCCGCTGGGCACCGCAAACGCGCTGGCCGCCAACCTGGGCCTGGCCGGCTCGCCGGAGAAGACTATTCGCGCCTTGCTCGACGCAAAGCCCGTTGACGTTCCGGTCGGCAGGATCCGCTACCGCGCGATGGATGGCTCGCAGCACTGCCGCTACTTCACCGTGGCCGCCGGCATTGGGCCGGACGCGCTGCTCATGGTCCGCATGGATCCGGTGCTCAAGCGGCGGCTGGGCTACGTCCTCTATATGATCGAGGCGTTTCGCATCTGGGCCAGCCATCCGTTTCCGCTGTTCGAGGTGCGGGTGGATGACGGCAACGGCGGCCGAGCCACCGTGTCCGCATCGCAGATTCTTGCGGTTCGCATTCGCTCGTTTGGAGGAGTGCTGGGCCAACTGGCGCCGGGCGCGAGCCTCTACAACCCCATGCTCTCGCTGGTGGCGTTCAAGACGCGCAGCCGCCTCAGCTATCTTCGCTTTCTGCTTGCGGTGATGGCCGGGCGGCAGACGTTTTCGAACGGAGTCGAATTGATTACGGCGAAGTCAGTGGAGTGCGACGCCGCGCCCGATGAGAAGATGCCTCTCTACGTCGAAGCCGATGGAGAAGTGCTGGGCCACGTGCCGGTGCGCATGGAGATGACCAGCGAAAAGCTCACCCTGCTGGTGCCGCCCGGCGTGCGGCCCTGACCCGCAGTCCCGATGCGCATCCGGACGCGTTTGAGCCCGCTTGATCTTGCGGCGTAGCCGTCCCTGCTGCAATCATCGCTGCGACATTCTTCATGGAGATCCTGATGCGAATCCTCGCAGTGGCAGCGGTAGCTCTCTTTGGCATCTCAGCGTTCGCGCAGCCGGCGTGGCAGCCCGTCGCCGGGCACACCCAGATTCCCATCTGGCCGAACGGCGCGCCCGGCGCGGCAAATCCGGCAAACGCGGCCGCGGAAGCCGACACCACCACGCCGAAGGACAACCTGATCGCAGGCAAGCCGCTGATCCGCCTCGGAAACGTCTCGGTGCCGACCATCACCTATTACGCTCCGAGGAATGCCGGCGGGCCCGCTCCCGCGGTCATCGTCTTTCCCGGCGGCGGTTATCACATCCTGGCCATCGATCTCGAAGGCACCGAGGTCTGTGGCTGGCTGAATGACGCGGGTGTCGCCTGTGTGCTGCTCAAGTACCGCGTACCCGATTCGGGGCCCTACCCCAAATCGGCGGCTGCGTTGCAGGATGCGCAGCGCGCCGTGGGCCTGGTGCGCCAGCACGCACAGCAGTGGAACATCGATCCAAAGCGGATCGGCGTGCTGGGCTTCTCGGCCGGCGGCCACCTGGTGGCGGCCATCAGCACGCACTTCGACAAGCGCCTCTACGACCGCATCGATGCTGCGGACGACCTGAGCTGCCGTCCTGATTTCGCGGTTGTGGTCTATCCCGGGTACCTCGCGCTGTCTGAGAAAAACATGGAGGCGAATCCCGAGATCAACCCCACGGCGCAGACGCCGCCCACGTTCATCGTCCAGGCTGAAGATGATCCCGTGCACGTCGAGAACGCGACAACGTACTTCCTGCAATTGAAGAAGGCGAAGGTGCCTGCGGAGCTGCACATCTATGCCCAGGGCGGTCATGGGTACGGATTGCGCAAGACCAAGCTGCAGGTCACCGGCTGGCCCGGGCTGGTCGAGAGCTGGCTGCACACCATCGGCGTGCTCCCCGCAAAACCGGAGTAACATCGACGCGTATGCTTCTCGCGGTTGTCACCATCTCGGATCGCTGCTCACGAGGCGAAGCGGTCGATACGGCGGGTCCGGCAACCGCGGAACTGCTCCGCGCCCAGTGGCCTGAGGCGACGATCGAGACCGCGCTGGTTCCCGATGACGAGGATACGATCGTCCTTCTGCTCGAGCAGTTCGCGAATGACGGTGCGGCCCTGGTGGTCACCACTGGCGGAACAGGGCTCGGACCGCGCGACCGCACGCCGGAGGCTACGCGGCGGGTGCTTGATCGCGAGGCGCCGGGGCTGGCCGAGGCGATGCGTTCGCTCGGCGCGGCGCAGAATCAGTTCGCCTGGCTGTCGCGCGGCGTGGCGGGACTGAAGGGCAACACGCTCATCATCAATCTGCCGGGAAGCAAGCGCGGCGCTACCGAGAGCCTCAGCTCGATTCTCAAGCTGCTGAAACACGGAATCGATGTGGCCGGCGGCGGGCGGGCGCATCCGTGAGCGCTGAACAAAGATCTCTCAGCCTTCGCGATCAGTTCGGACCCATCGATATTTATCTCTTCGACCAGATTCTGCGCGGAAACATCGCGCCGGTAATGCGCGTGCTCGATGCCGGCTGTGGCGAAGGGCGGAATCTTGCTTACCTTTTGCGGGAAGGCTGCGAAGTCTTTGGGATCGATCGGGATGCAGGGGCCGTGGCGCAGGTGCGCAAGCTGGCCGCCAGCCTGCAGCCGGGACTGCCGCAGGACAATTTCCGCGTGGGTTCAGTGGAAGCCATGCCGTTTGCCGATAGCTTTGCCGACGTGGTGGTTTGCAGCGCCGTGCTTCACTTTGCGCGCGATGAGCAGCACTTACGCGCGATGATCAGCGAACTCTGGCGCGTGATGCGGCCGGGCGGCCTGCTGTTCTGCCGCCTGGGTTCGCGCATCGGCATGAGCTTCAAAGAGCTGCGGCCGGGGATTTTCGCGGTGGGAAGGTCGGAATGGTTTCTCGTCGACCAGGAGATGCTTTTGGAACGTACCGCAGAACTCGGCGGCACGCTAGTGGATCCGCTGAAGACGACCATCGTCCAGGATCAGCGCTGCATGACCACGTGGGTGGTTCGGAAACCGTAAAGCGCAGCCGTCAGCTACACGATCACGCGGCTTTGCGGGTGACCTTGGCCTTGACTCGCTTTTTCCTGAGTGGGCTCTTTTCCACTACCGAGAGCCGAAGTCCCATGACATTCACGATGGCCGTCAGCGTCTTGAAGGTGGGGTTTCCCTTTGGGGAAAGGGAACGGTAGAGAGACTCGCGGCTGATACCTGCCTCCGCGGCCACCTTTGCCAATCCGCCGTAGGCTTCGGCCAGGGCGCGCAGCATGAGCAAGCTGCCGGCGCGTTCCTCGGGGCTGTCAAGGGATTCGAGGGCGATGTTGAGATATTCAATCGCAAGTTCGCGATCGGAACGGAGTAGTTCCACTTCCCATTCGTGATACGGTGATCCGGCCTTAAGGGTCTTCATGGCTGTTGCCTCCCTTTCCAGTCAACCCAGAATTTCTTCGCTTCATCGATATCCCGTCGTTGCGTGGCTTTGTCGCCGCCGCACAGCAATAGGATCACTGCGGAGCCGTGCCGCCCGATGTATACCCGATAGCCAGCGCTGACGTGGATCCGCAGTTCGAGGACGCCTTCTCCGACCGATCTGCAGTCGCCAAGATTCCCAGCTTCGAGTTGACGCAGTCTCGCGAGGATGCGTGCTTTGGCGAGTTTGTCGGTTAGTGCTAGAAGCCACTCGTCGAAGGGGTGCTTTCCAGAATCCAGACGATAACGGATGACCTCGAATACGAGTCGAGTGTAGCATAAAAGCTACAGTCTTAAGCTAAGAAGTAATCATGGGTCAGTCGGGCTTTTGCTGGAATAGATGATGTCCGTTGCTAATTCAGGAAGTAAGTCCGATACAGCGTATCCCGCTGCACGGGCTTGAACCCGGCATCGCGGATGATCCGCCGCAGCTCTTCTTCCGTGGTGCAATTCGACGTGCCCGCGGCCTTCACCACGTTCTCTTCGAGCATCACCGAGCCCACGTCGTTGCCGCCGAAGTGGAGGCCCACCTCCAGGACCTTGAGTCCCTGCGTCACCCAGCTCGCCTGCACGTTGAGGATGTTGTCGAGATAGAGCCGCGCGATGGCCAGCACCTTGAGGTACTCGACGCTGGTCGCCTCGTCCCAGCCGCGGCCGCCCAGAGCGGTGTGCCCGGGCTGGAAGCTCCAGGGGATGAACGCGGTGAATCCGCCGGTCTCTTCCTGCAGGCGGCCGCACCACTTCGAAGTGGTTGATGCGCTGGTCAAACGTCTCGCCCACGCCGAACATCATGGTCGCCGTGGTGCGCATGCCGAGCTGGTGAGCGGTGCGATGCACGCTGACCCAGTCCTCGGTGCGGCACTTCAGGCGCGCGATGCGCTTGCGCACATCGTCGTCGAGAATCTCCGCGCCGCCGCCGGGAATCGAATCCAGCCCGGCATCGCGCAGGCGCGCAATCGTGGTCCGCAGGTCGAGCTCGGAGTACTCCGCAATCGCCAGCACTTCCGACGCCGACAGGCAGTGCAGCCAGATCTGCGGAAACCGCTGCTTGATGCCGGTGAAGAGGCTCTCGAACCAGTCGATCTTCAGGTCGGGATGGATGCCGCCCTGCATCAGCACGCCGGTGCCGCCCATCTCCACCGTCTCGGCGATCTTCTCGTAGATCTTCTCGAAGTCGAGGATGTAGCCCTCGCTGGCCTTGCGGTCCCTTGAGCGGGCGGTAGAAGGCGCAGAAGGTGCAGTACTCGGTGCAGAAGTTGGTGTAGTTGATGTTGCGGTCGATGATGTAGGTGACCACGCCCTCGGGGTGCAGGCGGCGGCGGACGGCGTCGGCCTCCATGCCCAGTCCGATCAGGTCAGGAGACTGGAAGTATTCGAGAGCCTGTTGGCGAGTCAGCGGCATAGTTCAATTCTAGAATGCCGCGGGCTCGTGTCAGCGGGAAAGCACCCTTGCTGGTTGCCTTCCGGGTCATTTGCCTCTGGACTTCTCAGGCTTGCGGAAGAGGAACAGGCCCCGGCCCGACCACCGGCGCTTTTCGCGTGCGCGACAGGTTGGAAGCGGTCGAGATGCCGCTGAAGAGGACGAACCAGTCGAGGAATGCGCGCCAGAAGCCTTTTTTGTCTGCCATGTCGACTATCCGACTGTTGGATTCACGAGGACGCGCCGGCGATGCGCATCGCAAACGTATTTGCTGGAAGGCTTCTTGCAGTTTGCCGCGTTCGTTGCGATTGCTCAAGTCGTCCGTCCACAAGGTATGCCGCGGGTTCTCCGGAGAGGAGCGCTACGAACACATCGAAGATCAGCGCGAAGATCCACATGGAGCAGGGCCGCGCTCAGTGTATTCCCCGGAATCAGGCTTCGAACCGGATTTCGGAGGCGGCGATTTCTTCTCGGGACTGGACGCGCCCAGGCTCATCAGCATGATCTTCAGCACTTTCTTTATCGATGCGCCCAGTCCCATCGTCTTTCCTCCGTTACTTTTGCGCCGCCGGAGCGGATTTCAGCTGCGCCGCCGGTATCGGCACTGGGCCCGCAGGGGTCTGGACCATGGTTTCGCCCTTCAGGATGGAGACCACCGAGGGCGGCAGCGGCTTGTCGGCGTTGGCCAGCAGCAGGCTCACCTGCCACATCTGCGTCTCATTCAATACGTCTTTGTATGCCGGCATGCCCGGTCAGCCGGATACCGTTGGCCACCTTCCAGTAAGTTTCGCCCGGCGGGTCGTCGCTCACCCCCACCACGTCGCCGCTGCGGTGCTTCTCCCACAGCGCCGGAGCCGTGGGAAACTCATGGGTCCCCACGACCGAGGGCTTGCCGTGGTAGCCGTGGCACGTCGCGCACTGGTCGGCGTAAATGTGGGCGCCGGCGGCAAAGTTCTCTTCATTCGCCTGGATGGGCGGGGTCTTGACCAGTTCGCGGTCGATGCGCGCGTTGAGCGGGACGCCGGTAACGAGCCGCTCCTGGGGTAAGGGCGAATCGCTGACAGCCACAGGCACATTGCCCCATTGCAGATAAGCAAAGATGCACAGCGGAACCAGGATGACCCCGATGAGAAGTCCAAGAAGGAAACGGCCCATTGCGAGTGCGACCTCCGGAATTGTTATCCATCGTAGCTTACAGGGCTTACCTGAATGCGCGCTGAAGAGAGCGAAGCAGCGAAAGAGCGAAACAGAGAAGGATTCGCTGTTTCGCTGCTTCCCTGGGAGGCGAATCGCGATTCCCACCGTCCAAAAGGGGAGCCGGATCAACACAACCGTCCCTGTCAGATGATTTAATACCTATTGGGGATAGCCGCTCAGTGCCAGTTGCAGCCGGCCGCGCCCGTAATGCCGCATCGGCGGCATCGCGCGGAGCAATGGACATGTGCCTGAGGCACCGCTTCCGTAATCCCGTGGAGGACTTCCGATACCGATGTTTTCATTTCGCCGTGTTGCCCTTTTGCTTGCGTTGGGACTGCCCGCCGCGCACTTTGCTTTCGCCCAGGACTCGACCCCGAGCAGCAGTTCCAGCAGCCAGCAGGGCCAGGCGCAGCAGCCGCCAGCCAGCGATCAGGGAACGGTGAGCGTGCAGGGACGCATCAAGGCCCGCCGCGAAGCGCGGCGTGCTGCGGCCATCAAGGATACCTATTCGCACCTCTATGAGGTGCAGCTGGGCATGGGCTACATGCGGTTTACGCCGGGCAAGGACATGCAGCGCACCACCTTCTATGCCTGGAATGTCGACTTCACCCGCTATCTACAGCGACCGCCTCGGCGTGACCCTCGATCGCGCCGCGGCAACTATGGCACTACCTTCGTCGGCACTCAATCCCTGCAACCTTACCAAGCCGTCGATCAGCATGTACGACTGTGATGGGCGGGCCGCAGTACCGGTTTTACATGCAGCCGAAGTTTGCCATCTCGGGCCGTGTCATGGGCGGCTGGGCGCACGGGCAACTTCTCCGGCGACACCAACGGCTATCGGCAGCACCTTCTCGGCATGTGGCCGGACGGCAACACCTTCGCAATCAACGCGGCGGTCATGGGCGAGTACAACGTGACCCCCGACCTCGGCCCTGCGCCTGGCTCCGGAGTACTTCTTCACCGGCTTCGGCTCGACCCTTGCAGCGCAGCCGCGGATTCACCGGCGGGTTTGTGTACCGCTTCGGAAAACAATAAGGCAGTGGAGTCAGGGATCAGGGATCAGGAAAGAAAGGCCCGCAATCGCTTGCGAGTTGCGCCATCTTGCCTTGGGAGTGGCAGTTGCATGTGACGATCTGACCCTGAGCACTATTCCCTAATCCCTAGCCTGACCTGCCTTACTGCAGTATCGGAATCCCGCAATCCGCTGCTGCCACTCGGCGGGGCCGGTCTGGTGGACGCTGGTGCCCTTCGCGTCCACGGCCACGGTGACGGGCATGTCCACCACATCGAACTCGTAGATGCCTTCCATGCCCAGGTCGTCGAAGGCCAGGCGCCTCGCGCCCTTGATGGCTTTCGAGACCAGATAGGCCGCGCCGCCCACTGCCATCAGGTACACCGCGCCAAACTCCTTGATGGCCTCGATCGCCACCGGTCCCCGCTCGGCCTTGCCCACCATGCCCAGCAGACCGGTTTCGGCCAGCATCTGGCGGGTGAACTTGTCCATGCGCGTGGCCGTCGTCGGACCCGCCGGCCCAATCACCTCTTCGCGCACCGGATCCACCGGCCCGACGTAGTAGATAAAGCGGTTGCGTGAAGTCCACCGGCAGCTTCTCGCCGCGGCTCAGCATGTCGGTCATGCGCTTGTGGGCGGCGTCGCGGCCGGTGAGCAGCTTGCCGTTCAGCAGCAGCACTTCGCCGGGCTTCCACGTGGCGGCTTCTTCGCGCGTCACGGTGTCGAGGTTCACGCGCCGCGCGCCGACGGGGTTGTAGGTCAGCTTGGGCCAGTCCTTCAGGCTCGGCGGATCGAGGTACACCGGGCCCCGATCCATCCAGCACCAGGTGCGCATGCCGTGTGGCCGCGCAGTTGGGAATCATCGCGATCGGCAGGTTCGCCGCGTGCGCCGGGTGGTCCAGCACCTTGACGTCGAGCACCGTGGTCAGCCCGCCCAATCCCTGCGCGCCAATGCCGAGCCTGTTGACCTTGTCGTAGATTTCGAGGCGCAGCTTCTCGGCCGTCGTTTGCGCGCCCGCGCGCGATCAGGTCCTGAATGTCGATCGGGTCCATCAGCGACTGCTTGGCCAGCAGCATCGCCTTCTCCGCCGTGCCGCCAATGCCGATGCCCAGCATGCCCGGCGGGCACCAGCCCGCGCCCATGGTGGGCACGGTCTTCAGCACCCACTCCACAATCGAGTCCGACGGATTCAGCATGGCGAACTTCGACTTGGCCTCCGAGCCGCCGCCCTTGGCCGCAACCGTAATCTCCACTTCGCCGCCCGGCACCAGTTCCACGTTCACCACGCTGGAGTATTGTCGCGCGTGTTCTTGCGCGCTCCCGCGGGATCGGCCAGCATGCTGGCGCGCAGCTTGTTGTCGGGATCGAGATACGCCTTGCGCACGCCTTCGTCGACGATCTCCTGCAGGCTCATCGTCGGACTGCCGTCCCCATCGCCCGCAAAACGCACATCCATGCCGACCTTGAGAAAGACGTTGACCACGCCGGTGTCCTGGCAGATGGGCCGATGGCCCTCGGCGCACATGCGGCTGTTGATGAGGATCTGCGCCATGGCGTCCTTGGCCGCGGGCGACTCCTCCATCTCATAGGCTTTGGCGAGGTTGGTGATGTAGTCGCCGGGATGGTAATAGCTGATGTACTGCAGCGCGCCGGCCACGCTGTCGATCAGGTCCTGCTGGCGGATGACGGTCATTGCGGAACTCCAAGAAAACTGACTCTTCTAGGGTAATGGATGGGTGCTCCGAAATTCATTCGTTGGGAAGGGACCAGCACGGCCTAGAATGGCGCTCGCGGGGGAAAACATTGAAGAACAAACGTCTCTTGCCGGGTGTGATGGTACTGGTTGCTGTGTTGCTTCCGGCCGCGCGGAGTGGGGCACAGCACATGAATGCAAAGGACTCACCGTGCAGCACATCGGCTGCCACGTCCGACCTGTATGGGTGCTTCGACAACGCCATGCAGAAGCAGGATGCTGCGTTGAATGCGTACTATCGTCGCGTGAAGTCTGTTGTAAAGGATGACGAGCTCACAAAGCTGGAGAGAGCCCAGCGGCTTTGGATTCAGTTTCGGGACGCGAACTGCGATGCGGAGTACGAGTTGTACGGAAGCGGCACTGCCGGACCCGTTGTCAAGCAAGCCTGCCTGGAGGCGATGACGCGCTATCGCGTTGCGGAACTTAAAGATATGTATGAATGGCGGCTTATCAAGTGGGACAAGTGATACGCTCCGCGGCTCGAGACGCGTTGCTATTCCGAATCATCCATCGATCGATTCTCAGGTAACACCCGCTGGTGCAGAATGCGTACGATCAGGATGCCTTCGTCGTCAGCGCGATAGAAGATGACGTGTTTTTCATGCTCAAGGCGGCGGTATCCCCTGCGAAGCCGATTGCTGGGGCGGCCCATCTCAGGGTTCGCGGCAATCAGACTGAAGCATCGCTCAAGGCTGTCGATATATCGGATGGCTTGATCGGCTCCCCAATGATCCAGCGTGTAGTCGCCGATCTCAATCAGGTCGAGCCGCGCCAGTTTCGAGAACCGATAGTCAGGCATGGACTAGAAAGCGCCTGAGACCATGGCCCGCCTGCGAATCCGGTCGCGGACTTCGTTTACGACATCGCCCTGCGCGAAACCGCTGGCCTCGCCCGCTTCAAGTGCGGATCGGAGCGCGTCGAGTTTGGCCTGATCCTCACGCTCGCTCAGCTCCAGCGCGCGGAGTCCGGCACGCAGAACCTCGCTGGCGTTGGCATATTTGCCGCTGCGAATCTTCGTGTCCACGAACTTATCCATTTGCGGCGTGAGATTGATGTTGCGCGTCGGCATAGTTCCTCTTCAATAGCTCTGAGAATATCCGGGATTGGCAAAAATTGGCAAGAGCTATCGTTTGCGGGAACGTAGGTCAGACTAGTCCACCTTGCGGCCAATTCCCGAATTCGACTAGTAGGAGTCGCAGCGGGGCCAGACAGCCTAGAGCGGTAACTCCTGCTGTTCGGGACCTTCCGGCGGATAGGTGAGCTGGCCGTCTACTACCTTGAGGAATGGCGTGAGCTTGTGGGGCTTCGCGGGCTGCGCGTTGATGATCTCCAGCACTTCCCACCCGCGCAGCATCATGGCATCGGCGATGAGCGAGCGGTGGCAACGCCACGGAACCGCCTCGGCGCACAGGATGGCCGTGGTTTGCCGGCGGGCGATTGCGGTGAGCTCGTCGAGGCCCACGGCGAAAGCGGGCGTGGCCATGTAGTCGGCATAGCCGCGGAACGATGCGTTGCGCCAGCCGGTGTTGATGGAGCCTTTGCGTGAGTAGCGCCGTCCGCCAAGAGCTTTGATCGGCGTGTAGCCGATACCGGCCGCGAGAAGCGACGGACCGAGCGCCTCGATATTGAACTGCGGGCAGTGGCGCGATTTGGGAATGGAGCGCACATCGGCGATCTGTTCCACTCCATGCCCCTTCAACAAGGCGAGGAATTCCTCGATGGAATGCGTGGAATGGCCGATGGTGTACAGCGTACAGGTCGCCACAGACTCATAGTACGTCTGGACGGCAATGGGGGGCGTGCTGTTCAAACCGGCAGTTGCGCGGCGTCGGTCTCGGAGTAGAATTGCGCACGAACTCCGGGAAATCCTTCATGCCAGAGTGAAGCGTTTGTGCGCCTTTCGGCCGCAACGCGAGGAGAGCCATGAAACCCAAGCACGACGGCCGCAACGGCCATGCCCGCCCCAACGGGAAGACAAAAGCCGCTGCCGCAATCACTCAAATCAACGCGCCGCTCTCGGCCATGGCGACTCGTTGCCTCGGCGAAGACTGCAAATACAACAAGGAATTGCGCAAGCTCCAAGTCGAGTTGGCCAAGCTGCAGGAGTGGATACGCCACGAAGGCCTTCGCGTCGTAGCCATCTTCGAGGGCCGCGACGCCGCCGGAAAGGGCGGCGCCATCAAGCGCATCACTGAGCCGCTGAATCCGCGCATCTGCCGCGTCGTCGCTCTCGGCACCCCCACCGAGCGCGAGAAGTCGCAGTGGTACTTTCAGCGTTACGTGCCACACCTGCCCGCCGCCGGAGAGATGGTGCTCTTCGACCGAAGCTGGTACAACCGCGCCGGCGTGGAACGCGTGATGGGCTTTTGCAATGAAGCGGAATACCAGGAGTTCATGCAGAGCTGCCCGGAGTTCGAGCGCATGCTGGTCCGCTCCGGCATCAAGCTCGTCAAGTATTGGTTTTCCGTCAGCGACGAAGAGCAGGAGCGGCGGTTCCGCGAACGCATGGAGAACGTAACCAAGCGCTGGAAGCTCAGCCCCATGGACGTGGAATCGCGCAAGCACTGGGCCGACTATTCGCGCGCCAAGGACGAGATGTTCGCCATTACCGATACCAAGCAGGCGCCGTGGTACGTGGTGAACTCCGATAACAAGGAGGCGGCGCGGCTTAACGTGATTCGCCATCTGCTGTCGCTGTTCAAGTACAAAGACCTGACCCCCAAGCCGATGCCGCTGCCGCCGATCAGCAAATCGAAATACGTGCGCCCTCCCATTCAGGAACAGAACTTCATTCCGGAGATTTACCACTAGCCGTATAGGCGCCGGGCGCCGCGAAATTGTCCGGATCGACGCATCCGGCAGCCCGGCACAATTGCGATTGAATTTCCACGGCAAGATGAGCGAACATAAACAACGGGTGTGTGGCCGCCCTCACAGCCAGTCCTGGTTTTCCCGTAGTAAAGTTCATCGCGGAGTCCCCGCTTTCGTCGCGCGACGCATGCGGCTGTACCCCCAAGGAAGTTATGTTGAAGTTCGCTCTTGCTGCCTTGTTCCTGCTTATCTCCTCGCTCCCGGCCTATTCCAGACCCAGGGACGTTTACCCCGTTTCCTGCGACACCCTGTGGGCGGCTGTAAAAGATACCCTTTACGGCAACCCGCGCGACTACGGGATCCAGTCGATGAACAATGTGGAGTGGAGGGGGTCGTTCATCGTGATCGGCAAGCTCACCGTGTTCACCAACCATGTTGAGCTGAGGACGACCGACGATGGCTGCCTGATGAAGGACACCATTACCGAGATCGGTCCCGACAATGCCGACTGGCGCCGCTTCCACAAGCGTGTTGCGCAGTCCCTGGACAAGGTGCAGGCCACAACCAACCCCGCAAAGAACCCAACCACCAATCAGGAGCCGCGCAAAGTGTCCGGGCCGCCGTCCTAGGTGCTAGACTTGCGCCGAATTCAAATCAGGTTCGAATCGGTGCGCCGGATGCAATCGCGTGCCGTCGGACCGATGCAATTCGGAGATATCATGCGTTCTTTCGGTCCTGATTCCATTACCCGCCGCCGCTTCATGCAGGCAGCCGGAGCCGCCGCCGCGCTCAGCACTTCTCCACTGGCACGGGCCGCGCGTGCCGTAGGAGCGAACGACCGCATCAACATCGGCGTCATCGGCTGGGGCATGATGGGTCCGGCCAACACCAAGGCGTTTCTCGGCGAGAGCGATTGCCGCGTAGTTGCCGCGTGCGACATCCACAAGGGCCACCTGCAGCAGGCCGTTGACACCGTCAACAAGCAGTACGGCAACCAGGACTGCAAGGCTTATCACGACTACCGCGAGATCATCGCGCGCGACGACATTGACGCCATCATGATCGCGATTCCCGACCACTGGCACGCCATCGTCGCCACCGAGGCCGCCCGGCGCAAAAAGGACATCTATGGCGAGAAGCCGCTGGCCAAAACCATCGCCGAGCAGCAGGCCATCGTGCGCGCCGTCCAGCAGAACAACATTATCTGGCAAACCGGCTCGTGGCAGCGCTCCGTGGCGCCCTTCCACAAGGCCGCGGAGATTGTGCGCAACGGGCTCATCGGCAACGTGGTGCGCGTCGAAGTCGGGCTGCCCGGCGGCCATCACGATTTCCCCAACACCACGCCGCCGCTGATGAAGAAGCTGGCCGACCAGGCCGATAAGATCAAGAGCCCCGCCGACATCACCCCCGGCACGCCCGCGTGGGACATGGCGGTGGGCGATCCCCCGGCCGATCTCGACTACGACACATGGATTGGCCCCTCCAGGATGGAGCCCTACGTCGACGTGCGCGTCTATCAGAACTGGCGCTGGAACTACAACACCGGCGGCGGCCAGCTACTCGACTGGATCGGCCACCACGGCGACATCGCCCACTGGGGTCTCGGCTTCGATAACACCGGTCCGTCTGAGGTCTCCGGCTTCGGCGAGTTCCCGGCGAGAGACGCGGTATGGAACACGGCGACCAAATACACCATCGAATGCACCTATCGCAAGCAGGTCACGGGCTACGCCAACGACGTGCGGATGACCATCGCCGGCGGCTCGCCCGCCATCGCGATGGGAACGAAGTGGATCGGCACCGACGGCTGGGTGTGGGTCGACCGCGCGGGCTTCGACGCGTCCAATCCTGACTGGTTGAAGGGCGACTCGCTGGCCGACGACCTGCGCAAGGTCAAGCTCTACGAGTCGAAGGAGCACCGCCGCAACTTCCTTGACTGCGTGCGCTCGCGCAAGGCGACCATCACGCCGGTTGAAACCGCGCACCACTCCACGCTGCCCGGCCATCTCGGGTTGATTTCGATGATGGTAGGCCGCAAGCTGCACTGGGATCCGGTGAAGGAGCAGATCCTCAACGACTCCGGCGCCACCGAGTTGATGTCGCGGACGTATCGCGATCCGTACAAGCTGGGGTGATCGAGGCAGGGGTGACAATGCAGTACTCTTCCCGTTCCGTTCGTCTAACGGACGCGAGAGACTGTGTATGAAAACGATCCTGATTCTCGTTTTCCTGGCCCTTGGCTGCGTGATGCAGGCGCAAGACCTCGCCGCGTCCGCCTTGAAGCGTATGGCGGACACACCCTTCGCGTTCGGCGGAGTGGGATATGCGGGCCAGACATCAAAAGGCGAGATCGATTTTCACGTGCTTCTGGCGCAGCCAACGGAAGTCGCTTTGCGGTCGTTTGAGAAGTTATACGCAACAGGTAACACTGAAGCGAAGGCATACGCACTCGCTGGAATCCGCGAGCTGAATCCTGAAGAATTCAATCAACTGGTCGAGTCAGCGCAGGGTTCCAAGCAACAGGTAACCACAATGGAAGGCTGTTTAGTCACGGACCGGATGCTGACTGAGATAGCCGCAGATTTGAAGTCTGGCATATATGACGACCGGATACGGCACTGGCGTCTGAGGTGATTTACCCTTCGAGCGCTGATCGCAGATCCGTGTGGCTGAAGTCGTCGCCCTTGAAGAGAATCGGCTCGCGCTTGTCACGCGCCAGCGCATAGCTGAAGCAGTCGCCGAAGTTCAGTTGCGCGGGGTGGCCGGTGCCCTTGCCGTAGTCGCGGTGGGCCTGCCGGGCCATGCGGGACTGTTCCATAGTCACAGGTTCAATCACAAAGCCCGCATCGTTCAGCATCGCCTCAAACTTGCCCTCGAGTGTCGGATCTCCCCGACGATTCAGTACGATCGTGGCTTCCAGGCAGGTAGCTGCGGAAATCCGCAAAACCTCAGCGTTCTCCAGCGCTGTCAAAAACTCGGCCGCGTCGGGCTCAAGCGCAATGATGGCAACCAGGGCGGAGGTATCGACGATCACTTTGGCAACCCGTTCTCGTCATAAAGCAGATCGTTGATTTCCCAGGAATGCACGGGGTCCGTCACCCGTTTCGCATACTCACGTGCAAACGCCTGCAACACCTCGGAACGCTTCTTCTTTTTCGGCGCTTCGGACCCGCTCTTCTCCCGTTCAATCTGCTCTTTCACCGCGAGCTTCACGGCGCCGGTCAGGGTCGTGCCCTTGAGCGCCGCGAGCTCTCGCACCATGGCATGAGTTTCTTCGTCTTTGATGTTTAGGCTCACGAATTCCACCTTTCTACCATGACTATCTACCATTCTACCATGCTTCCACATTGCGACAGGTCCCATGCCGCGTACCCTAATCTAGATACGTATGGCCGACTACCCGCTCGATTCTGTGCCGGACCGTAAGCCCCTCACCATGCCTGCCCCGGGCGAGAAATCCACGCCGGAAACGCTCTTCGATGTGCTGGTCATCGGCGCCGGTCCCACCGGCCTGTCGTGCGCCATCGAAACCCAGAAAGCCGGGCTGCGCGTCGTCCTGGTCGACAAAGGCTGCGTCTGCAACTCGCTGTTCCACTATCCGTCGCACATGACGTTCTTCACCACGTCGGAGCTGCTAGAGATTGGCGACATCCCGTTCCCCAGCCCGCACGCCAAGCCCACCCGCAATGAGGCGCTGGAGTACTACCGGCAGGTGGCCGCTCACTACGAGCTCGACGTGCGCCAATACCAGCGCGTTCAGCGCATCGAGGGCTCCGACGGCAACTTCACCGCGCACCTGGCCGATCGTTTCGGCCGCCCCGGCACGCTCCACGCGCGCAAGCTCATCGTCTCCACCGGCTACTACGACATTCCCAACCTGCTCAACATTCCCGGCGAAAACCTCAGCAAGGTGCACCACTACTACGACGATCCCCATCCCTACTTCGGGACCGACGTCGTAGTCATCGGCGGCAAGAACTCCGCGGCCATCGCCGCGCTTGAACTGTGGCGTCACGGCGCGCGCGTCACCCTCATCCATCGCGGCCCGGAGATGCACCGCCACGTAAAGTACTGGATCAAGCCCGATATCGAAAACCGCATCAAGAACGGCGAAATCCGCGCCCTGTTCAACTCGCAGCGTGGTCGAGATCACGCCCGACACGGCGAACGTCGACACTCCCGCCGGCACGCGAAATCCTGCCCAACGATTTCGTCTTCGCGCTCACCGGTTACCGGCCCGACTTCAGTTTCCTTGAGAGCCTTGGCGTGCATTTCCAGGGGCCCGACCGCCTGCCCGCCTGCGATCCCGAAACCCTCTGCAGCAATGTCCCCGGCATTTTCCTCGCCGGCGTTATCGTGGCCGGGTCACGCACCAACGAAATCTTTATTGAAAATGGCCGCTTCCACGGCAAGCAGATCGCCCGTTCTCTTGCGGCGCCGTAGCGGATGTTGAAAAATTCGGCTCCTGTACTGAGGCACACGCCCCGATCGATTTCCCCCTGAGGTCAGCGAATGCGTTGGTGGCCCCGTACCATCCGATGGCAGATGCTCTTCGGCCTCGCCCTGCTTGAGGTCCTCTCCATCGGTCTGTTCGCCCTCCTGCTGCTTCACCTGCAGCGGCAGGAGATCCATGGCCGCGCGGAGCACCGGCTCGCGCACCAGGCCGATTCGGTCGTCGAACAGACTCGAGGAAGCCCTGCGCAAGCAAAGCCCTGAATGGATCGCCCTGTCGGTCCGCATGATGAGCCAGGCGCCCTCGGTGTCGCGCGTCCGCGTCACCGATCCGGCAGGCAATACGCTTTATGAGAGCGGCGATGACGGTCTTACACGTCCCCTCGATGCCGAGGAACGCGCGCAGATCCCTGTGGCCCGAAGCGGAACCAGCGCCCATGTCATCACCGTGGACAAATACCGCTGGGAGTCGGTGAAGCCCATCTACTCCCGCTCCGCGCTCTATGGCTATGCATGGATCGAATCCGATCGCGCCTGGGACACCGAAGAGCTCACCAGCGTCCTTCGCGGAACCGTGCTCTTCGCGCTGATCTGGATTGGCGCGTCGGCCGTGCTGGTTCTGCTGCTCACGCGCGGCATCTCGCGGCCCGCTGGCCGTGCTCCACCGCGGCACGCGCGAACTTGCGTCCACCCCTGAGTCGAGCGGCAGCTTTCCCCTTCCCGTCACCGTCAACAACGAGATCGGCGACCTGATCGAGGCCTTCAACCGCATGGTGGCGGCCATCGACGAGCAGCGCTCCGGCCTGCGTGACACGCTCTCCCTGCTCGACTCCATGCTGGCCAACGCGCCCGTGGGCTTCGCATTCTTCGATCGCCATGCGCGCGACCGTGCGCGTCAACCAGATCTTCGCCGATCTAACCGGAATCTCGGTCAGCCGTCAGCTCGGCCGCACCCCCGACGAGCTCTTTCCCGCCGAGGTCGCCGAGCAGTTTCACAGAGCGCTCGAGCAGGTCTTCTCGACGGAGCAGCCGGTCCGCGACCTCGAATTCCGCGGCGCGCAAACTCCGCAGGCCCTGGACCTGGCTGGTCAGCGCCTATCCGGTCCGCACCAGCCCGGAACAGGTGCGCTGGGCTGGGATCATCATCCGCGATGTCAGCGAGCGCGCCCGCTCTGAAGAAGCCCTGCGCAAGACCGAAAAGCTGGCCGCGACGGGCCGCCTGGCCGCCTCCATCGCGCACGAGATCAACAACCCGCTTGAAGGCCTCACCAACCTGCTCTATCTGCTGCGCAACTTCAGCGGACTCGATGGACCGGCGCTCGACTACGTGCGCATGGCCGAGCACCAGACCCGCCGCATCGCCGACATCGCGCAGAAGACGCTGCGCTTCTATCGCCAGTCCACGCTGCCGGTGCGCGCCCGCGTCAGCGAACTCGCCGACTCGATCCTCGACCTCTACAAGACGCGCATGAATACGCTGAACATCCATCTCGAATGCGAATTCGATCCGGAAGCCACCGTCTTTTGCTATGAGGGCGAGATCCGCCAGGTGCTGGCCAATCTCGTCGGCAACGCCATCGATGCCACCTCCAGCGGTGGCCGCCTGGTGGTGCGCGCCCGCCGCTCGCAAAGCTGGACGAACGGCCAGCCCGCGAACCAGATGTGCGGTGTCCGCATCACCGTGGCCGACACCGGCTCCGGCATGACCCCGGAAGTGCGCAGCCGCATCTTCGAAGCATTCTTCACCACCAAGGAAGCGGTCGGCACCGGACTCGGGCTCTGGGTCAGCCAGGAGATCATCCAGAAACACAATGGGCTGGTGCACGTCCGCAGCCGCGCTGCCGGCAACGGCCAGGGTTCCGGGACCGTCTTTCACCTCTTCCTGCCTGACGACGAATCGCTCGCCTCCCGCCCGCGTTCCGCAGTGTAGTCTGCCCGCGCCAGCCTGCAGTAAACGGCTGCCGCACCCGGGCGTCCAATGGGGAGTAAGCTCAAAGCTCACTCGCAAGGGTACGTACTCAAGACCGGAACTATTCCGCGGAATTGGGGTTCTAATAGACGGCAGCGAATGCGCGCAGTGCGTCTAAGCTATAAGCATTCGAACCAGATCAGCTCAACTCCCAAAGAGGAGGACGATTATGAACATCCCATGGCTTAATAAGATCAGGCTTCATGCCTTCACAGCGGCAGCGGCCTTGGCACTCTCCGGATCTGTTTTGTTGGCGCAGGATACGGCTCCCGCCCCGGGCTCGCGCACCGACGGCCAGATCGAGATGGATGTCGTTCATGCGCTGGATGCTTCCGCCGCCCTCAAGAACGACCTGATCACCGCGGCGACCATCCAGGGCGAAGTCACGCTTTCAGGAATCGTGGCGAGCGATGCCGACCGCCAGCTCGCTGAATCCATCGTCAACAAGGTCTCCGGAGTCACTAAAGTCAATAACCGGCTGACCATCGGCAACCCGGCCGACGACCCAAACAACGCTGCTCCTCCCGAGGACAGCGCTCCGATCGCCGACAATCAGCCGGGCAGCCAGCAGAATCCGCCCAGCTATTCGCCCTCGCCCGACCAGGCACCACAGCCCTCCTATCCAACCCAGAATCAGCAAGATCAGCAGCAGGCTCAAAATTATCCACAGCCAGCAGCCCCAGTACGGCCAGCAGCAATCCCCGGTTCAGGCACCGCCTCCCGGAACCGGGAGAACCCCCGGTCAGTACGGTCCGCCGCAGGGCCCCGGTTATGCCAGTCCCGGCGGTCCCGGACCCTACTATCCGCCGGCTTCGCCTCCGCCCGGCTACGCCCAGCCCTACGGCGGCCGCGGCGGCTATTCCATCGCGACCGGCCCCATCGCCGTGCCCGCCGGGGCCGTGCTGACTCTGCGCACCAATGCCTCGCTGGATGAAAAGCACGCCGTCAACGGCCAGCCCGTGGACTTTGTCGTGATTCAGGATGTGCTGGTTCGCGGCTATCTTGCCATTCCGCGCGGCGCGCTGGTCCATGGCGTGGTCACGGAGAGCAAGCACGCCGGTCAGCTCACCGGCTCGCCAGAACTGGCGCTGGCCGTAACTGCACTCGACATCGACGGCCGCACCTATCCGCTGCAATCCGACGAGTTCCGCGTAAAAGGCCCCAGCAAGACCGGTCGCACCGTGGGTAACGCCATCGGCGGAGCCCTGGTGGGCGCCCTCATTGGCGGCGCCGTTGGCGGTGGCAGCGGTGCGGCTGTGGGTGCTGTCGCGGGCGGCGGAGTTGGCACGGCAGCTTCGGCGGCCGGCGGCCCGCATGCCTGGATCCCCGCCGAAGCGCTGGTCACCTTCCACCTCAACGCACCCGTCACAGTCGATCCCGTCAGTCAGGAAGAGGCAATGCGGCTGGCCCAGGGACTCTACCCCGGCGGCCCGCAGCTCCGCCAGCGCCGCGCCTACTACGCCCCCGGCTATCCGCCTCCGCCTCCGCCGCCCGGCTACTATGCCTATCCGCCGGTCTATTACCACCCCTACTACTACAGCGGCGGCTACTACTACTGGAGATAAGGCAGGGAACAGGCAACAGGCAACAGGGAACAGAAAACAAACGGGCATCCCCACCGGGATGCCCGTTCCGCCTTGGTCCCTTTTTCCCTTGGTTCCTTTGTCCCTGCACTTCCCCGTCTCCAGCCTTTATAATGAAGCGAACCGCGCCGAGCGAGAATTGCACGCCGTCTGCCCTTCCGAACGGGCACTCTGCGCGCGTAGAGAGTCGAAGGTCTGAAATCCACCCATGATTCGTTTCCTGCAAAAAGACACGAAGCTGGCCAAGGCCATCTATGTCGTCATCATCGGCGCCGCCTCGTGTCGGCATGGTCGTCTACCTGATCCCCGGGCTGATGAACACGGCCTCCGCCACCCCCAACACCTTCGCCGAGGTGTACCCGCACTGGTACAGCAAGATCTTCCACTCGGGCGATGTGGTCAGCTTGCAGGAAGTGCAGCGGGCCGCGCGCCAGCAGCTTCAGCAGTATCCGCAGTACGCGGATAACCCGATGATCCTGAACTTCCTGACGCAGCAGGCCGGCCAGCGGCTGGTGCAGCAGCAGATCCTGCTCACTGAGGCGGGCAAGCTCGGCATCACGCGCCAGCGACGACGACGTCCGCAAGTTCCTGCACACCGGCATGATGGGCGAGACGCATCTTCCCCAACGGCAAGTACATTGGCGACGCGGCTTACACCAATCTGATCAACACCCGCGCCAACATGTCTGTGCCCGACTTCGAAGACGGCCTGCGCAAGCAGATCGTCGATCAATCGCCTGCAGAATCTGATCACCGCCAGCGTCTCGGTCAGCGACCAGGAAGTGCGCGACACCTACCGCAAGGAAAACACCAAGATCAAGTTCGATTACGCGGTCATCAACGGCGACGACCTGCGCAAGACCATCAACCCGTCGGACGCCGAGCTGCAGCCGTTCTTCAACAAGAATAAAGCTCGCTACGCCAACGCGGTTCCGGAGCAGCGCACCATCACCTACTTCGCCTTTACGCCGAACCAGCTTCCCGGCGGCATTCCGCAGCCCTCGCAGCAGGAGATCCAGAGCTACTACAACCAGCACCAGTCCGAGTACCAGGTGCCGGAGCAGGCCCGCTCGCGCCACATCCTGGTCAAGGTCGATCCCGGCGCCGACGCCAAGACTGACGCGGCGGCCAAGGCCAAGGCAGAGGATATCGCCAAGCAGCTTCGCAACGGCGGCAACTGGAACGACCTGGCCAAGAAGAACTCCGACGATCCCGGCTCGAAGGACACCGGCGGCGAGCTCGGCTTTGCCCAGCGCGGCCGCATGGTTCCCGAGTTCGACAAGGCCATCTTCAACAACAAGATCGGCGACATCGCCGTCGTGAAGTCGCAGTTCGGCTACCACGTGGTGCAGGTGGAAGAGCGCCAGGCCGCGCACGCGCAGTCGCTGGGCGAAGTGACAGGACACCATCAAGGCCACGCTGAGCCGCCAGGTTGTCTCGCAGTCTGAGGACAACTATCGCAAGCAGCTCCAGCAGGAGGCCGCTTCAAAGGGCCTGCAGGCCACGGCCGCGGCGCACCACCTCGACGTGGTGACCACGCAGCCGGTCAGCGCCGGCGGAACCATCGCCACTCTGCCCGATGGCGGCGAGCTGGTTTCGAAGGCGTTCCAGGCCAAGCAAGGGCGACAAGCCGCAGATCGCGCCCACCGGCGAAGGCTTTGCCATCTTCCAGGTCACCGGCATCACCGCGGCGCACGCGCCCAGCTTTGCCGACTGGAAGGACCACGTCCTCGATGACTTCCGCAACCAGCAGCTTCCCGGCCTGCTGAACGCCAAGACGCAGGAACTGGCCAACAAGGCCAAGGCCTCCGGCGACCTGGCCAAGGCCGCCAAGGAAGCGGGCGCCACCGTGAAGACCAGCGACCTGGTGGCCCAGACGGCCCAGGTTCCTGACTTCGGCGCGGTGGGCCAGCTTGCTCCGCAGCTCTTCGACATGAAGGCGGGCGACATCAGCGGCCCCATCAACGCCGGCCGCACCGGCGTGGTGGCCAAGATCGACGACAAGGTCGGAGCCCACCGCGCAGGACATCCAGAAGAGCTTCGACCAGACCAGCGCGAGCAGATCCTCGAGCAGCGCCGCAACGAGGCGTTCTCAGTCTTCGCCTCCAACGTGGCCGACACCTACAAGAAGAAGAACCTGATCCGCTACAACGCCAAGGCGGCCACGCCCGACCAGGGCGAGTAAGCCAGTCAGTTCTTTTCAACTCGAAGGCCCGCGTCACTCGACGCGGGCCTTCTTCTTTGAGCCTGCGGATCAGTGATAGGATGCAGCCCATGCACCTGAGCTATCTGTTCATCCTGATCCTTTGCGTCCTTGTTCTGGCGGAATACCCGCCAGCAGATCGAGGAATTGCGGCGCGACGTTGAAGAACTCTCGAACCGGCTCCGGGACCAGCCTACTCGTTCCTGATGGACTTCAGTATCCGCCGGTCCTCTTCGCTCAACGCCGCCCGCTCCAACAAATCCGGCCGGTTCCTGAGCGTCTTGCGCAACTGCTGCTCGCGCCGCCACCGGCGAATCTCCTGATGGTCGCCGTTCATCAGCACCTCCGGCGCCCGCAGCCCCGCAAACTCCGCCGGCCGCGTGTAATGCGGATAATCGAGCAGCCCGCCCGACCCATGCTGCGACCGCGGCACACCCTCAACGTCCGTCGTAATCGACGCATCCGCTGCGCCAAAGCTCTCGAACTCGCCTGACGCCTCATTGCCCAGCACGCCGGGAATGAGCCGCATCGTCGCGTCCAGCACCACGGCCGCGGCCAGCTCGCCGCCGCTCAAAACGTAATCGCCGATCGACAGTTCCATGTCGCAGTAGAGCTCGTTGATGCGCTCGTCCACGCCCTCGTAGCGCCCGCAGATCAGCACCACGCGATCCAGCCGCGCCAGCTCCCGCGCTACCGACTGATCGAACCGCCGCCCCTGCGCCGACGTGAGGATCACGCGTGTTTTTTCCTGGTTCCTGTTCCCTGATCCCTGTTCCCTTGTCTTTATCGCGATCCCCATCGCCTCCATCGCCCGTGCCAGCGGCTCCGGCTTCAGTACCATGCCTTCTCCGCCGCCAAACGGCCGATCATCCACGGTGCGGTGCCGGTCGTGGGTAAAGCTGCGCAGATCGTGCACGCCGATCTCCACCAGCCCCTCCGCCTGCGCGCGGCGCACGATGCCGTGCTCGAAGAAGCCGGCGAAAAACTCGGGAAAAATGGTGACAAGATCGAATCGCATACTCGTTCTCTCGATGATAGCTGCCCGCGTTTCCTTCGTCAGGCGGAGCGAAAGGGCAGGGCGCCTCGAAACCGCTGGCGATCCGATGAGGCAGTGAGCAGGTGGTCAAGTGATCCGTGCCGCGCAGCCGGAACCGATGCTACGAACTGTGAACTGCGAACTATGAACCCGCAGTTCAGCCGTTCAGATCGGCCAGCCCCTCAGGCAGCGCCATCTCCACGCGCCGATTCTCAACATCCACCTTGCGCAGATAGCTCTTCGCAAACGGCACCAGCACCTCGCCCTTCGCGCCCTTCACGACCAGCAGCGGCGTAGGCCCGGCGGCGCGATCCACGTCCTCAATCTCGCCCACGGCAATCAGCGGTTCCACCGCGACGTCAACCAGCGTGCAGCCGATCAGATCCGCGATGTACACCTCATCTTCCGCCAGAGCAGCGCGCTCGCTGCGCGGAATCGCCACAATCAGCCCCGCCAGCGTCTCCGCTGCCGAGATCGAATCCACTCCGGCAAAATGCAGCACCACGCCGCCCTTGTGCAGCCAATGATGCACAAGCTCCGCCTCGCGCGGACTGGGGCGCGGAGCCGCGGCTGACGCAGATTCCGCCAGCAGACAAAGCCGCTTGCGCTCCGCAAACTTTTCCGGGAAATCGGTGAGAATCTCGGCGAAGACTTCGCCTTTGCGGCCCTGCGGCCGGCGAATGCGCGCCAGCCACACCCAGTCGGTGACTTCGCTGCTCATGCGCGGCCCCGCTCAAGGCCGCCGCGCCTATGGCTGTTCGTCTTCTTCAAGAATGTCGAGAGTGTAACGGTGATGCAGCTTCATGCTCACAGCGCCAAGAATGGTGCGGACCGAACGCGCCGTCCGCCCCTGCTTGCCGATGACCTTGCCTACATCGTTCGGGGCGACCTTCAGCTTCAGGACAGTGTTTTCCTCGCGGTTCACCGACTGGACATCGACGGCTGCCGGTTCATCCACCAGGGCTCGCGCAATTTCGCGAACCAATTCCTCAACTGCAACCATATCTTGCTGGGTCATGTTCGTGCCCCTGACCGATCCTGAATGTGGCGACTCGGGTCTGTGCGCTGAATGTTAACAGCAAAAGCCAGCCGCCGTCAGCAATTTGTACACGGCCGGTTAACCGGCCGTTCCCGGAGCGCCAGGGGAGAAGAGAAAGTGAAATTAGGCTGCGGCGGTTTCCGCAGCCGGCTTGGCAGGGAACTGCTCAACCAGCTTCGCCACTCTGTCAGAAAACTGCGCGCCCTTGCTCCGCCAGTAGGCGATGCGCTCATGCTTCAGGTCAACAGAGGCGGGATTGGTCCGCGGATTGTAAGTGCCGACGACCTCGATCGAACGGCCGTTGCGGGCGCGGTCCTTCTCAATGACGACCACACGGTAGTAGGGCTGCTTGGTGGCGCCAAAACGCGCCAGACGAATCATGACCACGGCGATACGGTTCCTTTCAAAATACCTGGTTCTGTTCTTGTCTCGGGAGAGCGCATCCGTGCGCCATACGACCGGCAGGCCAGACGGTGCGTCCGGCCGATGCAAGACACAACACCTAAGTATCGCCGATACAGGGGGGCAGAAGCAAGGGGGAGAAGGCAGGGGTAAGGGATTAGGGGTTAGGTTTTAGGGGTTACGCATCGGGGAGGAGCCCTCGCCCGGTTTGGCGTTCTAAAACCTAATCCCTAAAACCTAACCCCTAAAACCTAATCCCTGACTTTAGATGGGCCGCGGGCTGGTGTTATGCGCATCGGCCACGTTATCGGGACTGTCACTAAAGGACTTACCGTTCATGTACGCGAACTTCTGGAATCGCGACCCGACCCTCCGGATAGCATCCCCGCCGCCGTCGTCCCAGGTGATCAGCGCATCGCCGTTCGAGTAGACCCACTTTCCGTGCACGTCGCCCAGCGTGCGATACGCGCTGCCGTTGTCGTTCAGCGTGATGTAGAACGTGCCGCCGTTGCCGTCGCCCACCTGCCACTTGCCTACATACCGGCCCCGCGCCGTCAGTTGCGACCTGGGCGCACCCAGGTCGGCCGCGGCCATACTTCCGCCGGGATACTCGATTCGGTCAACGTCGGCAATGTTGAATGTCTGCCGGTGTCCGTCCTTGAGGACGACAACCAGCGTTCCGGCAGAGGCTTTCTCCGGCGGCGCGGCGTGCATCACCACCCCCGCCAGAAGAAATATCGAAAGAGCGGAAACAGAAACAAGCTTGCGCATAGCCATCGCGTCTCCTGAGCAAGTTTACGATTGCGGCACCTGATTTGTTCCCGGTTGCGTCGCCGGGTCAACGGATTCGTATACTCGCTCCCATGCGGCTTCCTTTCTATCTCCTGCTGGCGGCAGCCTCCGCAACCGCGCAGCAATCTTTGCAGCAGCAAATCAAAGCCATCGCAAGCGACGCGAAGGGTACCGTCTCCACCTCGTGCTGGCTCGCGCACTCCAGCCTTAATTGCGATCTGAATCCGCACGGCCATCCGCCCATGCAATCCGTCTTCAAACTGCCTTTGGCGATTGCGATGCTGCACCAGGTGGAGCAGGGAAAGTACGCGCTCGATCAGCCCATTCGCTTCGAGACTTCTGACCGCATCCTGCCCCATGTCTACAGCCCGTTGCAGGAGAAGTATCCGCAGGCGGGCGTCGATGTGCCTCTGCGCGAGCTGCTGCGCCTGACCGTCTCGCTCAGCGACAACGTCGCGGCTGACATCCTTTTGCGCCTCGCCGGAGGCCCCTCCGTAGTCAACCAATACATCGCGTCCCTGGGCATTCGCGGCTTCCACCTCATCGACAACGAGAACGCGCTGCACCATGAAACCGATCTGCAGTACCGCAACTGGTTCGAGCCGGCCGGCGCCGTTGCGTTGTTGCGGATGATCGATGAGCACTCGCCGCTGAATGCAGCCGATACGAAGTTCCTGCTCGACATCATGAACGCGCCCGCGGACAAAACACGCCTCGGCGGCAACCTGCCGGCTGGAACGCCCGTCGCGCACAAGACCGGAACCTCCGACGTGGACAACGGCCTTGCGCATGCCACCAACGATATCGCCCTGATCACGCTGCCCGACGGCCGCAAGCTTGCCGTCGCGGTCTTCGTCACCGACTCCCGCGCCGACGAAGCAACACGAGCCCGTGTGATCGGCGAGATCGGGAGAGCGGCCTACGACGCGGCCGCGCATACGCACTGACCTGGACCCCACAGAAAACACGAAGGGCGCGGCTGATCGCCGCGCCCTTCGTCTCCTGCAATGAACTACTTCTGTCCGGGGCCCGTTCCACCCGCGGGCGCCAGGTTGCCGTTCACATCCCGCACCTCGATCGGACCCAGCCCGGCATCCTTCAATCCCGGTTCAATCTTGCTGCGGTCGCCTGCGGTCACGATCACCAACTGATCGGGATGCAGATACTGCTTCGCGGCGCGCGCCACGTCTGCCTCGGTAATGGCCTCGTACTTCGCCGGCAGCTTGGCGTAGTAGTCCAACGGACGGCTGTAGAGAAACAGCGTGCTCATCGCAGACGCCACTGAGGAGTTGGTGTCGAACTGTCCGGGCAGCGACCGGATCGACGACTCTTTGGCCGCGGCAAGCTCTTCGGCGGTAGACGGCTTGACCGGGAAGTTGCGGATCTCCGACATCATCTCCTTTGCTGCCGGAGCCGTAACGTCGGTCCGCACCAGCGACCCGGCGAAGAAGGTGCCGCCGCCGCGATAGTTGGTGAAGTCAGAGAAGGCGCCGTACGTGTAGCCGTGCTCCTCGCGCAGGTTCATGTTGATGCGGCTGCCGAAGGCGCTTCCCAGCGTGTAGTTCAGGACGTCGAGCGTCGGCACGTCTTCCGAGCTGGCCGGCACGCCGAACCCGTAAGCGAAGAGAGCCGTCTGCGGAGCGCCGGGTTTGTCCACGATGACCACGTGCGTGGACTGAGCCGCCGGAGGCGCGGGAATCTCCGCCGAGTCGGCCGCATGATTGCTCCAGGAGCCGAAGTATTTGCGGGCCAGCGCCTCGGCCTGGCTGCGCGTCAGATCGCCCGACAGCACCAGCGCCGAGTCGTTCGGCCCGTAGTGCTGCGCATAAAACCCTGACACGTCCGCCTGCGAGATCGCATTCATGCTCTCCGTCGTTCCGCTGCCCGACATGCCGTAGGGTTGGTCGCCGTACAGCACTTTGGGGCCAACGCGGAGGGCCATGCGCTGAACGCTGTCGGTCTCCTGCGCAATGCGCACCAGGCGCTGCTTGCGACGGCGGTCCACGTCTTCATTGCGGAACGCCGGCTTCTGCGTTACGTCAGCCAGCAGGTCCATGCCCTCGTCGATGTGATAGGTCAGCAGGCTCATCGCGAGAGTGCCCGAATCCATGCTCGCGCGGGTCGAGATCTGCGTGCCGATCCGCTCCTGATCCTGCGCCAGCTTTTCCAGGTTGCGCGATTGAGTGCCGTCGCCCATCACCTCGGCGGTGAGCGTGGCCAGGCCCGGCTTTGCTGGAGAATTGTTCTCGCTGCCTGCGCGGGAAACAATCTCCGCCGTCACCACCGGCAGCCCGTGCTCTTCAACCAGATAAACCTTGAGACCGTTGTCGAGACTGAACTGCGTGGCTGCGGGAAGATGAATAGCGGGCGCCGGTCCGGGCGCGGGCTTGGTCTTGCGCCAGTCCTGCGCCTTCTCAAACTCCGGCGTGTACGGATTCTCGACCTTGACGTTGGCATCGGTATCCGCGGGGCTGCGCGGAACGTCCTCGAGCTTCTTCTCGCCCGGCGTGCAATACACCACCACCGCCGAGTCCTTCGACATAAACTTCTGCGCCGCCGCCTTCGTGCTCGCCGCGGTCACGGCCTCTTCCATGGCGACTTCCTTAGGCAGGAATCCCGGATCGCCCATGTACTGGTTGTACTCGTTCAGCGTGTCGGCAATGCCGCCGAACCCGCCTAGCCGCTGCAGTCCACCGATCTTCCGCGTCAGGCTCAGGGCCTTGGCCGCTTCCACTTCTTCCGCGGTCGGACCTTCGCTCTGCAGCTTTGCCAGCTCCGCCCAGAAGGTGGCTTCCAGATCCTCCAGCTTCACGCCGGGCTTGGCCGTAATCGCGCATTCCGTCATGCCGGTCAGCTTCTGCGGATTGGAGTAGCAGGAGACACTCTGCGCCGTCTGCAGCTTGTAGACCAGCGCCTGGTCAAGACGGCTCGCCTTGGCGCCGCCGAACGCAAACATCGCCGTGGCCACGCTGTAAGCATCCGGCGTGTAGGCCGGAGGCGTCAGCCATGCGATCGTGAGCTGCGGACAATTTCACGGTGTCGGTCACGGCGACGCGACGCTGCGATGTGATCGCGGGTGTCGTCGCGGTGACGGGGTCCACCTTTGGCCCCGCCGGGATCGGTCCGAAATACTTCGTCAGCAGCGCCTTCAGCTTCGCCGCATCAAAGTCGCCGGCAATTGCAATCGACGCATTGTTCGGCGTGTAGTACTGCTGGTGGAAATCGCGAACATCGGCAATGCGCGCCGACTCGATATCCGCGTGGCTGCCGATCACGTCGCCATAGTACGGGTGATCCTTGGGCAGCAGCGCATGCATCATGGCCTCATGCGCAACATCGTAGGGCTGGCCTTCGCCCTGGCGGCGCTCATTGCGCACCACGTCACGCTGGTTGGTGAGCTTGACGCGATCAAGCCCTTCCATCAGGAACCCCATGCGGTCGCTCTCCAGCCACAACGCCAGCTCCAGCTGGTTCGACGGCATGGTCTCGAAATAATTGGTGCGGTCGAAATTCGTGGTGCCGTTCACATCCGTGGCGCCGGCCGATTCCACATACTTGATGTGCGCCTTCTCGCCCACATGCTCCGAGCCTTCGAACATCATGTGCTCGAACAGGTGCGCAAACCCCGTCCGCCCCGGCCGCTCATTCAGCGGTCCCACGTGATACCACAAGTCCACCGCCACGAGCGGCAGCCGGTGATCCTCATGCGTAAGCACGGTTAAGCCATTGGGCAGCGTGTATTTGTCGTACTTGATCTCGGGCAGCTTGTGCTTGGCTTGCGCGCCGGCTGTCAGGCTCAGTCCTGAAAGGACGAGCACACCAAGCGCGCAGAGTAATTTCGGGAAGCGATTTTGCAAGGCAATATCTCCTGTGGGGCAATAAGACGGAATTGCATGGATGATACTAGACACGCTCGCCGCCGTGGCAAGCCTCGTTCAGCTGCGTTTCCATCCAAATGAAAACGCATGGTAGACTAAGCTATATGACTAAGTCTCAACAGACCGTGAATGTCCACGAAGCCAAGACCCACCTGTCGCGCATTATCGAGCAGGTCCTGGCAAATGGGGAGCCGGTGACCATCGCCCGCGCCGGCAAGCCGGTGGTGATCGTCTCGGCACATCCCGGTTCGCGGCCCTCACAGCGCAAGTTGGGCATTCTGCGGGGGAAGGTCAAGCTACCGGAAAACCTCGATGTCCATGATGCCGAGATTCAGAAGATGTTTGACGGGGACCGCGAATGAATTATCTGCTCGACACTCATATCCTCCTTTGGACACTCGTTGATCCGGACAGGGTGCCGGCGCCGATGCGACGCATTGTTGAAGATACGGGAAATCGCGTCTGGTTTTCGGCAGCTTCGATATGGGAAATCGCCATCAAGCACTCCCTGGCGAAAGCCGATTTTACAGTCCAGCCAGCAGCCATCTGGAAGGCTGCCCGGGAAACCGGGCTTGAGGAACTGGCCGTCACTGCGGAACACGCGGTCGGCGTAGATGCTCTTCCCTGGCTGCACAGGGATCCTTTTGACCGGCTTCTTGTGGCCCAGGCGCGCGTCGCCGGATTGAAGTTGCTCTCTGTGGATCCTGAGGTCAACGCGTACTTCGTGCGCGTCAAGCGCCGTCGCTAAGTTTGGAGCCCCGCCGGGGCCTGGCGAACGGCGGAGCACGCCCCTCACCGCCACCGAAAAATCTTCAACGCCACAAAAAACGGCACCACCAGCCACGCCAGCAGAATCGAAACCGGCGTCATCATCTCGACCATGCTCAGCCCCTGCAGCATGTTTCCGCGCAGCGCATCGATGGCCGCAGTCAACGGCAACGCCCGCACAAGCGGCTGAATGATCGCCGGAAACCGCGTCGCCGAAAAGAACACGCCCGACAAAATCCACATGGGCAGCATCGCCAGGTTCATCAGCCCTGATGCCGCCTCAATCGTCTTGGCGCGCGACGAAATCAGCAGCCCCATCGCCGAAAACGCCAGCGACGTCAGCACGCACAGAATCGCCAGCTCCACCAGCGACCCGCGAAACGGCACGCCGAACGCAATCTTCGCAAACCCGAGAAAGACGACAACCTCGATTACCAGCATCAGCAGCCGCGAGAGCAGAAACGATGCCAGGTACTGCCAGCGCGGCATCGGCGAAGCCACCATGCGCTTCAGCAACCGCTTCTGCCGCGCCTCCACAATCGAGAACACCAGTCCCCAGATCGCCGAGCCCATCAGGTTCATCCCCAGCAGCCCCGGAATCACAAAGTCGATATACCGCGCGCCGGTCTCGTGAATCAGCTCATTCTGCGCGGCCACCGCATCATGCCGCCCCGCCGCCGTCTGAATTGCGCGATCCACCAGCAGCCGTGCATTGCGCGCATCGGGATTCGTATCGTCGTACTTGTACTCCACGCTCTGTGGTGTCTGAATCACAAGCAGATTGATCACGCCGGTCGCCAGCGCCTTCGTGCCGGTGGCCTCGTCCATCGTCGTCGCGTGCAGTCCCTTGTCCGCCGCCAGCGCCTGCGTCAGTTGCGGAGTCGTCGCCGCCACCGGCAGCACATCCGCCGGCCGATTGCGAAACGCAATCCCCAACCCCACCGCCAGAAGAATCGGAAAGGCAAATACCCAGAACAGCGCTTCGGGCTCGCGCAGAAACAGCCGGAACCGCGTCGCAGTCAGTTGAAACAGGCTGCTCTCCGCCAGCTTACTCATCGCGCAGATACCTCCCCGTCAGCGACACAAACACATCCTCAAGCGTTGCCGAGTGCGTGCGGAACTCCGTCAGATCGAATCCCATCGCCGCAATCGACGCAAAGATCCGCGGCACCGTAGTGTGCAGATCCGTCACCGAAAGCTGGTGCAGCCCCGCATCCACGCGATGCGACTGCACGCCCGGAATCGCGGTCAGCAGCTTCGCATCCACCTTGCCTTCGCCGGCCACCGCGAACTCCACAATGTGATCGCCGCCCACGGACGCAATCAACTGCTTCGGCGTGCCCAGCGCAATCACGCGCCCGTGATCCATAATCGCCACGCGATCGCACAGCCGCTCCGCCTCATCCATGTAGTGCGTCGTCAGAATGATGGTGCGCCCCGCATGCTTCAAATCATCGACGAGGTCCCACAGGTGGCGCCGCGCCTGCGGATCGAGCCCCGTCGTCGGCTCATCCAGAAACAGCAGCTCGGGATCGCCCACCAGAGCGCACGCCATCGCCAGGCGCTGCTTCTGCCCGCCGCTCATCGTGCCCACGCGCGCGTTCCGTTTCTCTTCAAGCTGCGCGATGCGGACCGCCTCATCCACGCCCATACCCTGATGAAAGAAACTGCGAAACAGCCGCAGCAACTCCGCCACCGTCAGTTTGTCCGGAAACTGCGTCTCCTGCAGTTGAATGCCGATCCTCTGCCGCAGCTCGTTGGCATGCTGATTCCACTGCATGCCGAGCAGCGTCACCGTGCCCGCATCCGGCGGCGTCAGTCCTTCGCAGATTTCGATGGTTGTCGTCTTGCCTGCGCCATTCGGACCCAACAACCCGAAGCACTCGCCCTTCGCCACTTCCAGATCCACGCCCGCGACGGCCACAACATCGCCGAACGCCTTGCGCAATCCGCGGATCGACAGCGACGTGCCCATCGCGCTCGCCGCAACCTCAACCTGTGTTGTATGCACGGAACTCAAGCCGGATCACCTTCGCACCAGACTAGCGAACCCCCGCCTCGGAGGCAATCCCCAGGCCGCCTGCCCCCGTCCTGGTTCTCAGTTCAGGGCTCAGTCAGAGGCGGGACTTGCTGTGAACTATGAACAGTGAACTACGAACTGCTTCGAGGAAACAAAAACCGCAGCATCGGCCTCACCCTTGCCGCCCAGCTATCTTCATCATGCCGGCCTTCGGGCGCCTTCTCCATACGCAGCGTCTCGCCCGGCTTCCACCCATTCACCTTCAATCGCCGCGCCAGCAGCTCCACATCCTGCACCGTGCGCCGGCCTTCCTGCTCGCCCACATCCAGCCACACCCGCGGCCGCTCCCAGATCTCCGGGGCCTTCTCGTTGAGATAACCCAAAATGCTCCTGTGGTTCCACCACACGCTCGGCGACATCACCGCCATCCGGCCGAAATACTGCGGAAGGCGCAGCCCCAGAAACAGCGTCACCAGCCCGCCCAGCGACGACCCGCCCAGCCCCGTCGATTCCCGATCCGCCTTCACGCGATAGTGCTGCGCGATCCACGGCATCAGCTCGTCCGTAATCAGCCGGCCATACTGCGCCGCTTCGCCTCCGCCGCGTTGCCAGTCGCGCTCATGCGTGTATTCGGCCAGCCGGTTGTTGCCCGTGTTGTAGATGCCCACGATGATCAGCGGCTCCACCTCGCCCGCCTCAATCGCCGCATCCGCATGCTCCCGCACCTGCCACGTGCGCCCCGCAAACGACGTCGCCGGATCGAACAAATTCTGCCCGTCGTGCATATAGAACACCGGATAGGCGCGCTCCGCCTGCTCTTCATATCCCGGCGGCAGATACACAATGACATCGCGATCGTCCGGCAGAAACCGGCTGTGAAACCCGCGATGCAGCCGCAGCCGCGGATCGAGTGTGTCGACAGCAGCCGGGGGAAGTCCGTCGGGCTTTCGAGAGCGCGATGGCGTTTCGGTCTCCAGATTCAAAAATGAGTTCCCTTTGTCGGTTGGAATGTGTTAGCGCTTGATCAGGGCACTATGCCGATCACGATCGCTGTATTGAGGTTCCGGTTTGGACGGAAGGATGTTTTCTTTTTCCGCTAATGCCAAAGCGTCTTGCAATGCTTTCAGCACCTTCTTACGTTTTGGCTCCTCCATTAGATACATTGGCAGCCTTTCAAACCATCGCTCTACATCCCACCCGCGCAGCTCTCGCCAATCTTCACCCAGATCCTCAGCGAGTTCTCTTGCCGGCACACGGCTGGTGGGATGTGTCTTGTGGCGGTAGTAATCGATGCAAGCCTTCAACTGTTCAAGACTACCGAAGCCGAATCGAAACGAGACAACATGCACCACGAGCGCGTAGCGAGGGATGAGACTTGCAGTCCGATCCCGCCATTTCAATTCCACTTTTTCGATTCGCGCCATGCACTTCTCCTTTCCAGTCGAGTTCGGGCACCCCGTGGCTGTTACATTATCAACAAAACGCCGGTTCCCCAAACGCGGAGCACGCAATGAATCGCGAGTATCACAAATGGCATTCCCCCCGGCTCGGCCGCGACATGGAACTGCTCGTCTTCGGCCACGCCGGCCTGCCCGTCGTCGTCTTCCCCACCTCCGGCGGCCGCTTCCACGAGTTTGAAGACCGCCACATGATCTCCGCCGTCTGGGACCGCGTCGAAGCCGGCCAGCTCCAGTTCTTCTGCGTCGACTCGGTTGACATGGAAAGCTGGTACAACCGCAACGTCCACCCCCGCTGGCGCATCGCCCGCCACGTCCAGTTCGACGACTACCTCATCCACGAAGTCGTTCCCCTCATCCGCCTGAAGAATCACAACCCGCACCTGGTCGCGCTCGGCTGCAGCTTCGGCGGCTACCACGCCGTCAACGCCGCCTTTCGCCACCCCGACGTCTTCACCGGCATGCTCTCCATGTCCGGCGCATTTGACATTGCGAACTTCCTGGGCGGCTACCACGACCAGGACGTCTACTTCAATCAGCCCACCCAGTTCCTGTCCAACATCGGCGACCCCTGGTTCCTCGATCGCTACCGCCGCAACTCCTACGTCCTCGCCACCGGCTGGGACGACCAGTGCCTCGGCCAGAATCAGCACCTTGACCACATCCTCAACAGCAAAGGCATCCCCCACCAGCTCTACATCTGGAACACCTCGAACTCCCACGACTGGCCAACCTGGCAGCAGATGATTCAGCATTATCTGTAAAGCAGTGATTAGTGAGTAGTGGTTAGTGGGTAGAACGCCGCGGGTCGACCTCATTGCCCGGTCAAAGCTGACGGCGGATCAACTAACCACTAACCACTACTCACTAACCACCACTCAGTATCCACTTAGCCACGAGGCCATTCATGCCCAACCTCAATCCCTACGCCAGCTTCCTCGACAACCGCCCCGCCCTCGACATCCTCGCTGAAACCCCGCGCGCCATTCGCTCCCTGCTCGACACCATCGGCGCCGCGAAGTCCTATGAAGCCCCCGCACCCGGCAAGTGGAGCCCCGGCGAAATCGTCGCGCACCTCGCCGACTGCGAGCTCGTCTTCGCCTTCCGCCTGCGCCAGACTCTCGCTGAAGACGCCCCCACCATTCAGCCCTTCGACCAGGACAACTGGGCGAAGACCTACAAGGGAATCGAGCCCACTGAAGCCTGCGCCGCCTTCTCCGCCTTCCGCCAGTGGAACCTCATCCTTCTCGAGAGCGCATTACCCGCCGCGGCCGATCGCACCGTCACGCATCCCGAGCGCGGCACCATGACCTTCCAGACCATCGTCGAAACCATGGCTGGCCATGACCTCAACCACCTCGGCCAGCTTCAGCGCATCGCCGCCCGGTAGGTCCTGATGTAGCGCTGGTCTGATGTAGCGCCGGTCTCCAGACCGGCTGTCGCGCGGGTGTCCCCACCCGCGCTTTCGACTCACCACCCATCTTCACGGCGTTCAAAATATTCCCTGCAAGATCTTCCTCGGCACGCGATCCTCCCATGTTGCGTCCCCTCAGCTCCGGGGTCCAACAACAGTCCGCACACAGGAGGGACCCCGTGTACCGCTTGATCGCCGTAGTGTGTCTTTGTGCCTCCATCGCAGCCTCCGCCGAATCTCCCGTCCCCTTGAAGCCAACCCGCACGTCCTCCGCGCCGAAGGCGCCGCTGGCCATCCACCGCAGGTGCCGCAGGTGGAAGCGCTGCCCGTGCGCAAAGTCGTTCTCTATAAAAACGGTGTCGGCTACTTCGAGCACGCCGGCTCGGTCACCGGCAATCAGCGCGTCTCCATCGACTTCACCTCATCGCAGCTCAACGACGTGCTGCAATCGCTCACCGTCCTCGATGAAGGCGGCGGACACATCGCCGGCGTGAATTACAATTCCACCACGCCGTTGGCCGAGCAGCTCAAAACCCTCGCCCTCGGCATGACCGACGACCCAACCTCCACCGAGCTCTTCCAGGCCCTGCGCGGCCAGAGGGTCGAAGTCACAGGTGCGCCCGGCAGCCCCATCACCGGCCGCCTCATGTCCATCGAGTCGCGCACGGAAAAGAAGTCCGGCGACGACGACACCACAATCGAGAAGTACTACCTCACCGTCATCGCATCCTCCGGCGCCGTCCGCGTCATCGAACTCACGCCCACGCTCAGCGTGCGTCCCCTCGACATCAACCTGCAGGGCCAGCTCGACCGCTATCTCGAACTGCTCAGCTCCGCGCATTCCACCGGCCTGCGTCATCTCACCCTCAACGCCCTTGGCCAGGGACAGCGCCCTCTCCGCGTCAGCTACATCAGCGAAGTCCCCGTCTGGAAATCCACTTACCGCATCGTCTTCCCGCGCACCGGCGCAAACACCAACGCCATCGTCCAGGGCTGGGCGGTAGTCGACAACACAGTGGGTGCTGACTGGGATAACGTCCAGCTCTCGCTCGTCGCCGGCTCCCCGCAGAGCTTCATCCAGCCGCTCTCGCAGCCGCTTTACATGCGCCGCCAGCTAGTCGCCATCGCCACCGGCGTCGAAACCACGCCGCAAACGCATGAGGCCGCCATCGGCTTCGGCCCGGGAGGCATCTCCGGCACCATCACCGACGCCACCGGCGCAGTCATCGCCGATGCCACCGTCACCATCACCGCCATCGGCGGCAACACCGTCGCTACGGCCAATACTTCAGAAAGCGGCAGCTTCAGCGTTCCCTCGCTCCCACCCGGCACCTACAGCGTGAATGTCGTGGCGCGCGGATTCCAGCAGTACGTCCAGCGCAACGTGCGGGTCGGCGGCGCAAGGGCAGCCAACGTCAACGCGGCTCTGCGTGTTGGTTCGGAAAGCCAGACAGTCACTGTAGAAGCCGAAAACGCGCCTATGGCGTCTCCCGTGGCGTCTTTCGCCATCAAAGGCAGAAATGTCACAGACCTGCGCGGCGCAGGTTCAGGCGGCGCCATGGGTTACGCCGGCGGCGTCTACCGCCCCTCTGACGCCATCAGCGCAGGCGACGTCTCCACCAACGCCTTCGACGACTTCTTCGAGTACTCCCTCACCCAGCCCGTCACCATCCACAAAAACGAGTCGGCCATGGTCCCCATCCTCCAGCAGGATCTCCCCGCCGAGCACGTCACTCTCTGGAACCCCAATCCAGCGCGCGCCTCTCCGCGCCGTCTGGCTCGAAAACAAATCGAAGCTCACGCTCGACGCCGGCAGCTTCTCCATCTTCGAGAGCGGCGAGTTCGCCGGCGAAGGCCTCCTCGATCCCATCCACCCCGGCGAAAAGCGTCTGCTCTCCTACGCCAACGATCAGGCCGTCAAGATGGCCATCTCTGATCACGTCGGTAACAGCCGCATCCATCACCTCACCATGCAGCAAGGGCTCCATCGTCGAGACCTGGATGCAGGTGCAGGGCGCCACTTACACCGCCAATAACAACGGCGATGAAGACCGCATCGTGCTCATCGAGCATCCTCGTCACACCGGCGCCAGCGGCTGGGAGCTCGACGGCAACCTCACAGGCCGCCGAAACCACATCGACGCTCTACCGCCTTCGCGCTCGACTGTTCCCGCGCACGACTCCGCCAAATCGAAGTCCACGAGCACGGCCCCCAATACACCGTCATCAACCTGCAGCAGCAGCCGCAGCAGCGCGAGTTTGTACTGGAACTCGACCCGGCAGATTCCCGATGCGCGCGCGCAGCTCCAGCCCGTCCTCGATGCCCAGGACGTGCCGGCCGGCATCAACGAAAAGATCGCCGAAGGCGAAGAAGGCGGAGGAGACCGCAGCCGCCGACGAAGCCCGCTATCGCGAAAACGTCACCGCCCTCAAAGGCAGCGACGGCGCCAAGCGATTCGTCGACGAGCTCAACCACGCCGAAGACCAGCTCCAGGCCACGCGCAAGCAAATCGCCGACCTCGAAGCCCAGAAAGCCGCGGCCACCGACAAGCTCGACCAGGTCATCTCCGCCCTAAGCTACGACTGGAACGAAACCGAAACCAAATAACCCGCGCCTCATCGCCCAATCTTCCGTCATCCATGAAGGGAAGCGGCGTTCCGCCTTCCCGACTCATGATGGGGGTGCCCCAGGTCTCGCTTCTGAGACCTGGGAGAGCACGAACCCTGCACCGATCCTTGTCTTTCTCGCTCTGCCCTTCCCGAAGGGAATCTGCTGTCGCTAAGCCACCCCGGCGATACTCTACCGTGCCCCATCCTTGCCGCTCTTTTCTGCGGCAAGGGTGGGAAACCACGACGCCTGTCCGTGGCAATTCTCGTGCGCGCGCGAAAACTCAAAACAGTCAAAAACGCCCAAAGGCGCCGAAGGCGCAGTTAGCCCCACCGCAGGTGGTGCCGTAAACTGTTCTCGAACCACGGCGGCTTGCGGCTCATTAGGAGGCTCACGGCATGAAGAAGATCGGCGTTCTGTTCGGCATGGAAAACAGCTTTCCCGGCGCGCTCGTCGAGCACATCAACGCGCGCGCCCTCGACGGCATCCACGCCGAGTTCGTCCAGACCGGCGCGGCGCACATGGACAAGCCCGCTCCCTACGCCGTCATCGTCGACCGCATCTCCCACGACATCCCCTTCTACCGCGCCTACCTCAAGCACGCCGCCCTCAACGGCACCCTCATCATCAACAACCCGTTCTGGTGGTCGGCCGACGACAAGTTCTTCAACTACTCGCTCGCCCAGAAACTCGGCGTCGCCGTCCCGCCCACCGTCATCCTCCCGCACAAAAAGCACCCTGAAGGCACCACCGACCGCTCCATGCGCAACCTCGAGTACCCCCTCGACTGGGACTCGCGTCTTCGCCTACGTCGGCGAGCATGGATTCATGAAGCCCGTCGACGGCGGCGGCTGGCGCGACGTCCACCACATCCACAATCGCGACGAGTTCTTTGCGGCCTACGATCAGTCGCACGACCTCTGCATGATGTATCAGAAAGCCGTCGATTTCGAGGAGTACTTCCGCTGCTACGTCGTCGGCCAGAAGAACGTCCACATCATGCCCTACGATCCGCGCCGGCCGCACCACGAGCGCTACGTCCAGAACCCGCCCGCCTACGACAAGAAGCTCCTCAAGCGCGTCGAGCAGGATGCCCTCAAGCTCTGCCGCGCCCTCGGCTACGATCTCAACACCGTCGAGTTCGCCGTCGAAAACGGCATCCCCTACGCCATCGACTTCATGAACCCCGCCCCCGACGCCGATCTCCACTCCGTCGGCCAGGCCAACTTCGACTGGATCATCCGCGAAGTCGCCGACCTCGCCATCGCCAAAGCAAAGCTAGCCCCGCAGCACCTCGACCTCAACTGGTCCTCATTCCTCAAAATGCAGCCCGCCGCGCCAGTGAAGAAGAAGCCCGCAAAGAAGTCCGTCGCGAAGAAGAGCAGCGTGAAGAAGCCTTTCCCCGAACCCGTACAGGGCTGATGTCAGAAGAATTGAGAGGGCGATTGACCTTGCAAGTTCCGTCCGCAACCGCAACCAGAAAAGTCTCTCAATTCAGGATAGTGATTTTCTGGTTCGGCCGAATTCTGCTCGGGATCGGCGCCCTGTGCCTCGTCGTCGGGGCAGGGTTCGCCATCGAGACAGTCACCTTCATCCTCCGCGCTACACACGCAGCAGCCACTGTCGTTCGTCTCGATGAACAGACTGACAACGATGGCAACCTCAACTACGCGCCGGTCTTCGCATACACCGCTTCGGACCAGAGGCAATATACGGTCCGTTCCATCGTTGCTACAAACCCTCCGGGATTCGAAATCGGCGAATCCATCAGCGTCCTCTATCTCCCCTCAAACCCGGCGCGCGCCCGCATCTCCTCGTTCTGGCAACTCTGGTTCGTCGCCTTCATCCTCGGGGTCATCGGAATCGCCCACGGCCTCATCGGTGGATGCCTGGCCTGGTTCACTCGTTCGCGTAAGTCGGCCGCAATGGGCGAAAATACTGCTGGCATCCCCGCGTGAAATCACCCCAGGTCACCAACTCCGCCGGCACAGCAGCCAGACCTACCGCGACGCCACCGAACAAAGGCCCGCGCAAACCTTCATCCATGGACCAGCTCTACTTCGAACGCAGCAAACGCCAACTCCTCCGCTCGGCCCTCCGCCCCAACCAGCAGCGCGATCTAGCCTTCAGACGTATGGTTCTCTCCATCCCTCCCGGCAAGGTCAGCACCTACGGCGCCGTCGCCGCCGCAGCCGGATACCCGCGCTATCACCGCGCCGTCGCCCGCCTGCTCCGCACCGATCCGCCCGACTCTCTCCCCTGGCACCGCGTCCTCGGCGCCGGCGGCGAAATCAAGCTCCGCGGCCCCGCCGCCCACGAACAGCGCGCCCGCCTCAAACTTGAAGGCGTCGAGTTCGTCTCCGGCCGCGTCGCTCCCCGCGTCGATATGGCCCGCTTCGAGCACACCCTCAAGCCGTGGGAAGTCTACCGAGCATAACCCCGAAGTTCGCTAATCGCCCTCAACGGTACCAGGTCCGACCATTACCGAAATTCTGTTTCGCGCGCAGCCAAATCCCTGTAGCATTCCCGCGTGAAATCCCCAAAGGTCAACACCTCCGTCAAGCTCAGTTCCCCCACGCCCTGGTTCATCACCGCCTCCATCGCACTCGTCATTGGGCTGGGCTTCGGCGTCTTCACCGCCCGCTTCGTCAGCCACAGCACCGTCACCACCGGTACAGTCACCGGCCTCAACGAAGACAGTGGCGAAAACGGCAAGACCTATGCGCCTGAATACACCTTCACCGCCCAGGACGGCCGCACCTACAACGGCACCTCCAGTTCCTCCAGCAGTTCGCCGGCCTACGCTGTCGGCCAGACCATCCCCATCCGCTACGACCAGTCCAATCCCATCAGGAACCGCATCGACAGCTTCGGGAGTCTCTGGGGATTCCCTCTGGCCTTCATCCTGGTCAGCGCCCTCTCCGCAGTCCTGGGATTCGTCATGCGCGCCGCCAAACGCCGCAAGGCGCAACCCGCCGCCGCATAGGCATGAGCGGCCGACCCCTAACCCCTAACCCCTAACCCCTAACCCCTCGATCCTCATCGCCGCTTCTGTACAATACCCGCAAGCTGTCCCCTTGAGGTGCTCCTGCATGCGGCCGTCCTTCTCGCTTGGAATCGAGGAAGAGTACCAGACCGTCGACCCCGTCACGGGCGATCTTCGCTCTCACATCGAAACCGAGATGCTCGCCACCGGCAAGCTGCGCCTTGAAGAGCGCGTCAAGGCCGAGATGCACACCTCTGTCGTCGAAGTCGGCACCCGCGTCTGCCGCAACATCGACGAGGCCCGCGACGACATCTACGACCTCCGCCGCCAGATGATCAAGCTCGCCGATGAGCACGGCCTCAAGCTCGTCGCCGGAGCCACTCATCCCTTCGCCGACTGGCGCACCCAGCAGATCTACCCTGACCCGCGCTACCACCAGGTCGTCAAAGACCTTCAACTCGTCGCGCGCGCCAACCTCATCTTCGGCCTGCATGTGCACGTCGGCATCGAAGACCGCGAGGTCGCCATCCGCATCATGAACTCGATGCGATACTTCCTGCCCCACATCATGGCGCTGGCCACCAACTCGCCCTTCTGGCTCGGCCTCAACACCGGCTACAAAGGCTATCGCGCCAAGGTATTCGAAAACTTCCCCCGCACCGGCATCCCTGACGCCTTCGCCACCTACTCCGAATTCGAAGAGTATGTAAAACTCCTCGTCAAAACCAACTGCATCGATAACGCCAAAAAGATCTGGTGGGACATCCGCCCGCACCCCTTCTTCAACACCGTTGAAGTCCGCGCCTGCGACATCCCCCTCCGCGCTGAAGAAACCGTCGCCATCGCCGCGCTCATCCAGGCCACCGCGGCCTACCTTTGCCGCCTGCACGCCAGCAATCTCGACTTCCGCCAGTACGCACGCCCCCTGCTGATGGAAAACAAATTCCGCGCCGTCCGCTACGGCCTCGACGGCAAGCTCATCGACTTCGGCCGCCAGGAAGAGGTGTCCCTGCGTGACCTCCTTGAGGAGTACCTCATCCTCATCGACCGCGAAGTCGACGAACTCGGCAGCCGCGACGCCATCAACGGCATCCGCAAGATCATGCAGACCGGCACCGGCGCCGACCGCCAGCTCAAAGTCTTCGAAGAAACCAACGGCGACCTCAAAGCCGTCGTCGACTACATGGCGCAGGAAACCGCCGAGGGCCTGTAAGCACAGCGGCCGGCCTGTACAGGCTACGAAAAATCTCAATCGGAGGGAGGCGGGGGTTTCAACCCCCGCATAAGGCAGAATCCCCATCGGCTTTAGCCGCGGAGAGACGCTTTTAGCTAAGACTGATCCCCAGCGCCGACGCCGTGTGCGGGCCGACCTCTCCATCGGGAGTCAGACCGTTTGCATTCTGAAACGCAATCACCGCCGCTTCCGTGTGGCTGCCGAAGATGCCGTCCGCCTTTCCTGGATCGAACCCGGCATCGCTCAGAGCATCCTGGATGCGCTTGACCACCGGATCAGGCGTCAGGCTGGTTGTCGGTCGGAAGACCTTCTCGGGCTCGGCAATCACGGGCGCTGGGGCCGCGGGAGCCGTTGCTCCATACAAAATTCCGTTGATCAGGATGCCTTGATCCCAGCGCCGGTTCGCCAACGATCCCTTGATCACTCCGTCTTTCGACGAATGTGCTTCGATCGTGCCGCCCTGTCCATCCGAGATCACAATATGACCGCCCAATCCGTTTGGAACCGCCAGGCGAAGAACCGCCGCACCCGCCATCTGAGCCGCCTGCGTCACCGGAATGATCTTTCCGAAACGGCTCGCGTCTCGCGCCCAGTAGCCGGTGAACGCGTCGGCCGTTGACGGATTCCCATCGTCGCTTGCGCAACCATAGAGAATCCCAGCTGCCTGAAACACCGCCCACGAAACAAACTCCGCGCAGTCCCACGGACCTTTCCAGTTGGAGTTGTCCTTAGGCACGCTTGCGCCCAGCACATAGCGTTCGCCCACATGCGGCAAAGCCATCCTGACAATATCGTCTCCCGAGGCGGAAGACAGTGGTACACCGGTGGTGGCTCCCATGGGTCCTCCTCGCGATCAAAGCCCGGTTGTCGAAATGAATGCACGGCAGAAAGAAGCTCTGCCCTCTAGCCCCCTGCCCTCAGTCCGTCTTCACGCCCAGCGCCGCCGCCGGCACCGTCACGCTTCCAATGCGCCCCGAGTTCACGTCCACCACCACCACGCGCAGCGAACCGACGGTTGTCTTCGGCTGCACCGCAATCCGCTGGTCGAACGTCAACCCCTCGCTCACGGCATGCTGATACGTCGCCGGCTTCAGGTGAAGTCCCACGGTCTGCCCGGTCACGTGAGCGCGCCGGCCCGTCTCGTCGCGCTGCACCAGAAAGATATCGAGCTTGCCTGACCACAACTCCGTCTTGGCTGCCGAACTGCCCGCCTGGGCCAGTTGCTGCTGCGTCAAATCCAGGTCGGTTCCCGCCACGGTCACGCGCAACGCATGGCCCACGGCATCCGTCACCGGCTGCGCGCTGATCGCGATCTCCTTTGCGTCCGTCGGCTCCCACACTGCCTGCGAGAACCGCTCCTTCAGCGACGTCGGCTCCTTGTCGTACTGGTACCCGGTGCGGAAGCGCAGCGTGGCATCCTTGTGTCCCACCAGCTTCACCATCAGCCGGTGATACTGCCCGTCCGCCTGCTGTGAGGGAGTGAACCCCAGCAGATACGTGGCATGGCTCTCCGCCACCACGCCGTCCAGTTCGCCGATCATATTGTTCGATCTGCGGAACGTCTTGCCGCCCGTCGCCTCCGCCACCTCGCGGAACACTCCCTGGATCGGCTTCAGGTCCTGCTGCATCTGCGCCGTCATGCGCCCGGCGCGCAGATCGCGGTTCTGGCCGAACTCATTCGTGTCGCCGCTGGCCTGCATCTCGGTGCCCTGCATCGCCTTCTGTATCAGGGGAGGCATCTGGTACGTCGGCGTCAGCTCCACGTTGCGGTTGCCGACACCCGGATTCGCCACGCTCGCTTCCAGCCGCGACGCATCCAGCGGATACACGCTGGCGTGCGCATCGTTCATCGCCTCCTGCGTGCGCAGCGCAATCGGCTCAATGTGCCGCGAATGCTTGTCCACTGAAACCGACATCCTGTCCCAGTCCGCCAGCGCGTTATCGCTCGTCACCCACACCACGCTCTTGTGCCCCGGCATCGGCGCCAGATGCCGCGCCACTTCCACCAGAACATCCAGCGCATTCGGTCCGGGATTGGCCCCCATCGTCCGCAGCTTTGGATCCAGCGCCACCTGGTTCGACTGCGGATCGAGCGTGAAATTTCCATTCACGTTGAGCAGATCTTCCGGACTGTGCACATACTCCATCGTCTGCCGGTTGCGGTCTTCCTGATCGCGCGCATTCAGCAGATCCTGCGCCGACGGCGTCCACTTCATCAGCCGCGCCGTCACCCGCGCATGGTCCGTCGTCGCCTCTTCCAGTACCTCGAAGCCGTGATACCGCATCGCGTACAGCGCCACCCGCTCGTTCGGCGACAGCTTCTTCAGGAACTCCAGCATCTGATGCCGCGCATCCACCAGGTCGTTCCACACCAGGTTCGAAGGGTCCACGACGAACACCAGCGTGTTGCCTTCCCCGCCGCTGGCCGCGGCCGCAGCCTTCGCGTCATCGTGATTGGAAAATTTCTGATCGGGAGTCGCGGGAGCCGCCGCCGCTTCTGCCGCAGTCTCCGAATCCGACTGGCTGAACGTGTGGACGTCCTGCTTCACTCCATCGTCATAGATCTCGAAGTCCTCGCGCTTCAGCCCCGTGATCGGATGCCCCTTCTTGTCCAGAGCCACCACGTTCACATCCACCAGCCGGGCATTCATGTGCAGCACAAATCCGCTGGGCTCTTCCGGTGTCTGCGGTTGGGACGCATGCGCGGCATTGTCCGGCAGCGCAGCCCCCGTGCTCGCCGAAATCTCCGCGGCATCTCCGCCGATCCCATTCCCCGATGCATCCTCAGCCGGCGCGTCCGCCAGCATCTCCTCTCCCGGCTGCGCATCCGCGGTCTTTGCCGCCGGCAGCGTCGCATCGGGAGCCATCCCCGCGGCCTTCTCCTCGGCCTCGCTCAACACCCGCGTCTCCCCGCGGAACAGGTGATACTCCCCAAACTCCGCATGGTTCAGCAGCAGGTGCGGCGGTCCCATCGCCGGCATCATCCGCCCGCTCCAATCCTGCGCAGGGTGCACCGTCGGCGCCACGGAGATCGACACGCTCCGCATCGGGCACACATACGTCTGTCCTCCCAGATCCACCGGCGCATACTCCACCGCCAGGTCGGCACGCGTCGTCGCATCGGTCGGCTTCAGATCCGCCTGCAACTGCAACCGGACAATCGCCCCCGTCTGCGGATTCACCGCGATCTCGCCGTGATACCCCGTCATCACCTGGAACTCTTTTGTCTCAAATCCGAACTTCGTGATCGTGCAGCAATACCGTATCTGGTAGTGCGACTTCTCCGGCGTCACGCGATACCGGAACACCGCCACCGGCCCCGCCGTGCCCGCTTCCCAATGGCTCCATGCCAACTGGTTCTGCGCCGCGTCCAGCAGCACCTGGGTCTGGATCGGTCCGAACACGCCCCACGTCCGCAGCCCCTGATCCGGCCCCGTCGCCTTGGCCTTCACCGGCCCCGCGTCCACCTTCTCTTCGCCGTCGCGATACTCCACCACCGCCCGCGACAGCTTCACCGCATGCAGCGCTCCAAAATCCGTCGGACTCCCCTCAGTCACCGGTGCCGGCGCGGTCTGAAAATGCGTCACTGTCCGGGTCGCGGAAAAATGCGGAAGCTGCCCCACCGACTGCGCCACATAACTCGCCGTCAGTCCCATGATTCGGCGCTGCTCCGCCATATCCGGAGCGCCCTTCGCGGGAATCTCCCCCGCCGGCAGCGCCAGAAACGCCCCATGGTCCGCCACTCCGATCAGTGCCCGCTGCGCCTTCGGTCCCTGCAATCCCGCCAGCGCCTTGGTCAGCCGCGCCGGCGAAAGCCGTTCCGTCAACTCAAGCTCGGTGATCTTCGCCGCGGCGTCCGCGTCCGCCAAGCTCTGCGCCTGCGACACCGCCTTCTCCAGCTCATCTGCTGTAACCCTTTGTGCCGCAAATACCGGCCCCGCCATTGCCAGACAAAGAACTGTCGCTGAGATGAAGATGGTTCTGCGCATCGCGCCGCCCCCCGGATAGATTCCACGGTGTCCCCGCGCACCAGGGAAGGGAAGAAGGGAACTACGCACCTCATCCCGGCAGCGCAAGGCTTTGACACGGCAATTCTATGCCCCAGTTAGCACTTTGTTGTCATTAAGTTGTAAACCGGCGCCCACTGCCCGGAGGGAGGAAAAACTCGATCGGTCGGTAGGCCGGGGATTTATCCCCGGTATAAGAGACGCAGAATCATCGGGGCTTTTTAGCCCCTGCAAAGCCCCGTCCCGGCATTCTTGGTTCTGAATGACTAATATCCCAGCTCTCTTACCACTCCCCGGATCCGGTCCGCACTCGCCTGCAATCCCGCTTCCTCATCCACCGTCATGGGAATCGGCAGCGGCGGCTCAATCCCGCGGGCACTCACAATCCGCGGCACGCTCAGGCACACATCGTCCATCCCCCGGAACCCCAGCAGACGCCCGCTCACCGCCAGCACCCGCTGCTCGTCATACAAGATCGATTCCAGAATGTTCGTCACCGCCAGCCCTACCGCATAATTCGTCGCGCCCTTCCCCTGGATCACCTGGTACGCCGCTTCCTTCACGTTGCGCACAATCTCGTCCTTGTCCACGGCGGTCAGCTTCCCGTGCCCCGGCACCGCCCATTGGTTCAGCGGAATCGATCCGATCGTCGCGCTCGACCACAGCGGAATCTCCGAGTCGCCATGCTCGCCCGCAATATACGCATGCACGTTCTGCACCGCCACCCCGCAGTGCCGCGCCAGCAGATAGCGGAACCGCGAGCTGTCCAGCACCGTCCCCGACCCGATCACCCGGTTCCACTCGAACCCCGTAATCTTGATCGCCAGCTCCGTCACCACGTCCACCGGATTCGTTACCAGCAGCAGGATTGCGTTCGGCGCCACCCGCACCACGTCGGGCAGAATCTTCCTGCAGATATTCGCGTTCGCCGCCGCCAGGTCCATCCGCGACTCGCCCGGCTTCTGCTTCGCGCCCGCCGTCATCACCACCACGTCGCAGTCGCGCAGAATCTCCACATCATCGGCGCCATCCACCGTGGCCTGCGGAGCGAACAGCAGCCCATGATTCAGGTCCAGCACCTCGGCATCCACCTTCGACTTGGCAATATCGAACAGGCTGATATGCCGCGCCACCCCGCGAATCATCGCCGCATACGCAATCGTCGCGCCCACGCTCCCCGCGCCGATAATCCCCACCTTGCGCGCAAACGTAGACCCGCGGCCCACCATTGGCCTCAGTGCCGTCTCCACACCCAGCGCGGACAGCTCCGCCTCTACCGGCGTCGTCTTTTCAATCGTCATATTCGGGGAAGACCTCTACCGCTCAGTCTACCCAACCGCCACAAGTTCTCTCTGACAAACCACCCGGCCGCACAACACCATCCTCGCCCCCCGGAGGATGTGTCATCCTGAGCAGAGCGAAGGATCTGCCCAGGGCGCGGTGTCATCCCGAGAGTCCGCGCGTCTTCTTCAGCGGACCGAGGGATCTGCAGTTGCTCTGGCTCGCTTGACGCGTCTGCAATTCAATGCCGTTTTCATATTCTTGGGTGACCCCGGCTGGATGGGCCGGGGATGCGATCGAACCGTAGAGCCTGCTTCTGGAAGGTTGACCCCCGTGCCTGAAAGCAAAAAACACGACGCCCACGAAAAAGCGCTGTCTCTCAATCTCGATCACATGATCTTCGGCTCGTTTGCTGAAATCGGCGCGGGCCAGGAAGTCGCTCGTTGGTTTCTGCGGGTAGGTGGCGCCTCCGGCACGGTTGCAAAGACGATTTCGGCTTATGACAAAGAGGTCAGCGACCAGCTCTACGGATCCGGCACTCGCTATGTTTCCCGCCAGCGCCTGCAGGCCATGCTTGAGAGCGAGTGGAAGCAACTGCTGGCGCAGCTCGAGGCCACCCGCGGAGCCGATACCAGATTCTTCGCTTTCGTCGACACCATCTCTGCAAAAAACTATTCAGGAACCAACGACTGTCACGGCTGGATCGGATTGCGTTTTCTCCGCCAGCCCGGCGACCAGCCCAGCGAAATCATTCTGCACATCAACCTGATGGATCCCAGCAACGTCCAGCAGCAGGAGGCGGTAGGCATTCTCGGCGTGAACATGATCTATGCCGCTTATCACGCGCCGCCCTCGCCTGAGGAGGTTCTTGCGGGATTCGTCGAGGACCTTGGACTTGAGCGCGTGGAGATCGACTTCCTGGAATGGAGCGGCCCGGCCTTCGCTCATTGGAACCGGGATGAAGTTCACGCCCTCCTCGTTGTCGGCAGCTACGCCGAAGCTGTGGTGTTTCCCGCAGACAACCAACACACACCCGCCCAACGAAGTGCTCTACAAGCGGGCCCTGGTGCTGGCGCCCGGAAGGTTCGACAGCGTGACCAGCCTGCATGCCGAGCTGATCCGCAATACGCTCGCGCAACTGCCCTGCGAGGAGCTGCAAGAGAGCAAAGGCGGCCTCGGACTGTTTTGTCTCTCCGCCTCTGACAGCACTGCCCCCGACGGAAAAGTGTCTGCCCATGAGATTTCCCAACGCGTGGCGATGCTTCAACAACTCGGCTATGGAGTCATGCTGTTTCAGGCGCAGCAGCTCTATAAGATGAGCGCCTTTGCGAGCCGCTACACCAAGTCGCGGATTCATTTCGCGATCGGCTTGTCCGTGCTTCTCCGCATTCTCCAGGACAGCTACCAGGAACTGGCCGGGGAACTGCTGGAAGGCCTTGCGCTGCTGTTCAGGCAAAATGTCCGGCTCATTGTCTATCCAATGACGATTGAAGAACTGAGAGGACGTGTATTCGCGGAACAGTTCGCTGGATGGCGATGGGAAGAGACCGACGGGAATGGTCAGCGCCGACGACCTGCATCCCGCCGGGGCGTTAGACTCGCTGTATCAATACCTGCTTCAGAGCGAATTCATCCTCGCCGCGAAAACTTAACCTGGCCACGCCAAGGATTGCCAACAGCGCAGCGCACTCCTTGATATCACGGCGCCCTCTCCGGGCTCCGCTAGGGCGAGAGCGACGTTGCGGTCATCAGAGACGCCGCGTATTTCCTACGTGCTCGGAACCGCGGTTCACCGCCGCGGTTCTGCGACCTTGCTCATTTTCGAGGGGCGCGATACCTTTCGACGATCTCGTCAAGGGTCTGCAGATCCTTCTTCGGAAATGTCCCTCCGATGGCGTTAACCTCCTCGAGTATGCCTGCTGCAACTGCCGCTTTGATCACCTTTGCGCGCTCGGGATCGAGGCGAAGACCGCCGAGTTCGTCCGACTCGATTCGCACACAGCGCGAAACGCTGGCGGAGCCAAAAGGCCGGATAAGATCGGTGAAGAAAACCTTGAACGTGCTCTTGCCGGCTGAGTCAGGGAATTGCTCGACGAATTCAAGCCTGATTTCTTCCTTGGTCTTCCCTCCTCCTTCGAGCGCGCGTATTAGAAAGGCGTTTCTAGTGCCGATTCGGAATCCCCATTCGTCGGTTCCGGTGACGTGATTGCTTGGTATTCTTGCAGCCATTTCTCCGTTCCGCCGTGTTGGATCCAACTCCCGCGTGGGCGTCTGCCCGGGAGTAGAAATATTTCGCGTATCGACGCTGCGGATCCAGGAACATCGAGGAATTCGCGCAACTTTTTGCCTTCTTGAACGAGAAGAGTGTCGCGCGTGGCGAGAGGGCGAAAGCACCAATCTCCTGGATGCCGGAGCGACAGATATCTGCAATGCAGCTTCGAAACATAACCAAGAGATCGTAGTCCGAGAGCGACAACGGCGATCGGCTTGACGATCCTTACCTGGCAATCGAGGAAGCGCGCGCACTGCTCGCGATAGCCAGGAACAGAAGGCATGTCTCCTTCGGCCTTGCCCGGTTTCAAACCCATGAGGACATTGGTGAAGAAGCAAGCCTCCGGCGGAATGCCTGCCGCTTCGATGATCCCGAGCAATCGAGTCCAGAAGTCCCCCTCCGCTTCGCCGCGTCGCACCACTGAAATCGCATAGCCGCGTTCACTGTCGAAGTTGTGCCCGACGAACATCACGGGATTATCGGGGAAGTACTCTGGCAACGGGCCTCCATTCTGTCTTCCTCTCCACAGCCCTGCGCCACCGGGGAAGCATGCTGTTCCCTGAATCATGCCCTCGATCGTGGAACTTGTCCGTCCAAGTGCCGGATGATAGCTGGCCACCGTTTCGTTCATAGCACGCAGCAACTCACCGACAACCGCGGTGGATCTCCTTGAATTAGTCATAGAAGTAGCATCGAGCCGCAAAAAAACCAATGCAAGAGCCTGGTTCTGGATTGAGGCGATTTATTTTTCTTACTCGTCGTTGGCTGACGGGTGCGCCCACGACCCGAGTCGTCTGCCCTTACACCCCCAAAGCCGCCTGCACGTATTCCGGCTTCATCGGCAGCCGCCGTATCATCTTCCCCGGTCGCATCGTGAAATGCCGCCGCAATCGCCGGCGCAGCCAGTGCGTTCGCGCGCCTCCGACCCGCCGCCATATGCGCCCACCTTCGGATTGTTGATCAGCACCACTTTGATCTCAGGCATGTCCGCCATCTTCGCTATCGGATAGCGAATCCAATCGTTCGTGCGTAACTCCGCTCTCATCGAACGTCACCTCTTCGAACAGCGCCTTGCTGACTGCCCATCACCGCTCCGCCTTCAACCTGCCGCTTCAACTGCGCCGGATTGATCGACAATGCCAGGGTCCACCGCAATCGTGTACTTCTCCACCACGATCTTCCCCGTGCTCGGCGTCACGGCGATCTGGCACGACGCAGGCCCAGTACGTCCCTTCGCGGAACATCACCGAAACGCCGCGGCCCCGCACTGGCGTTGCACCAGTGGACACCGCATTGGGACGCGGCGACGGACGCGTGTCCCACCCCGAAGCCTCGCGGACCGCCTTCAGCACTCCGATCGACGCGTTCTTCGCTTGCATGGTCCATGCGGAACTGCAGCGCGTCCGCGCCCGCCAGCGCCGCGGCTTCGCTGATAGCCAGCTCGCGCGGATAGTTCTGCTGGAACTGCCCCGGCGTCCTCATGCTGTGATCGCGCAGGCCCACCGCGATCGGCGAAGCTTTTTGTCCCACCTGGAATGTCCCGTGCCCGCGCTCCATTACATTTGGAACCGGCGCATACACCCACGGATCGGAAATCCCGTTGCCGTGGACGCTATGAAATCACTGTGCACATCGGGCGCCGGCATCGTCGGCAATCCCGCCAGAACCGCGCCGATCGGGCCGATCATCCTGCATGGCCGGCATGTAGTGGTCGATCTGATAGGCCGCGATCTTGCCGTTCGCGTCCATAGCGATTTGTACATCAGAGAAAGCCGCCGCCGATTGCGTCGACCATTGAATATCGTCGGCGCGCATCCACTGCACGCGCACCGGCTTGCCGACGGCCTGCGACAGGATCACCGCCTCGTCTTCGCGCGCCCGCATTTCCGCCATTTGACCGCCCATAGTGCCCCGGCCCCGGATACGCATGCACGATGACATGATCCGGCGTCGTGCGCAGCATCATCGCAATTTCGCCGCGCAGCTCCTGCGGATTCTGGTTATGCGTGTAGATGTGCACCGTGCCATCCGCCTTCACATCGGCAATCGCCATCGTCGGCCCAATCGGCGCGTGCTTCATATACGGATCTGATAGGTGGCAGTCAGCTTCTTCTGCGCCGACGCCAGCACGGCGTCCACATCGCCTTTGCTCGCCTCGCTCTTGGTCACCGGAGCGTCTTCCAGTCCGCCTCTTCCCGCAGATGCTGGTAGAGCTTCGCGTTGCCCGGCAGGCCTTTCCACTCCGTCCACTTCGTCTCTTCGGCAACCTGCTGCGCCGCCTGAATCGCCTCCCACTCCGTGGGCGCGACCACCCCCACGAGATTGCCCTTCACGATGACTTGCGAATTCGGGAACTTCGTCTTGTCCACTTGCCCGGCAGACACCAGCGTCGACCCCAGCGTCTTCGGATGCACCATGCGCGCATGCAGCATCCCCGGCAGGCGCACATCGGTGGCCCACGTCTCCTTGGCCGCCACCTTCGATGCGATCACCGAGTTCTTGAACGACTTGCCGATGACCGTGTACTCGCTGACCGGCTTCATCGGAGGATTCCCTTCGACCGTCAGCCCATGATGCCGGTCAGGTCTCCGCGCACCGGAATGGTCAGCTTCAACTGCTGCCCCTTCACCAGATCGCCGTACGAAATGCTCTTGCCGCCGCCAGAAACGATGCCGTCCTTGACCGAAAGCTTGTCCTTCGGCACGCCGAGCCGTTGCGACGCCAGATCCAGCAACGCCTGGTAGGTATACGCCGCCACCTTGCGAATGTTCGGCGTGCCGCGGCCGAGAAAATCGAAAGCCCCGCTGCCGTCGGGTGTGCAGTCCGTACTTCCCTGAACCACCGTGGTGATCGCTTCGAACGGAACGCTCAACTCATCGGCCACAATCTGCCGGTAGGCGGTAAACACCGTGCCCTGCCCGAAGTCATTCTTCCCCGTGCGAATCAGAACCGTGTTGTCCGGATGAATCTCAATCCAGGAACTCGGGAGGCCGGATCGAGCGAGTTCTTCATCGGCGCGGCCTTCGGCGCTCATTGCCCTTCAGCAGCCGGGCCTACCAGGCTGACGCCCACGACCAGCACGCCGCCCGTCTTTACGAATTGCCGCCGCGTCAGTGTCGCTCCGAAAACATTCATTCTCGATCAGGGTTTTCATCGCTCAGGTCGCTTATTCCTCCTCCGCCTCGCCATGATCGTGGAAGCATGTTGTACAGCCTCGATGATCGCCGTGTAGGTTCCGCAGCGGCACAGGTTCGGCGACACTCCCGACGTCGTGAACGCCTCCTTGATCCGTGTCAGGGTCGGATTCGCATTGCTTTCGAGCAATTCCGTCGCCTTGATCATCATGCCGTTCTGGCAGAATCCGCATTGCGGCGTCTGCTCCTCGATCCACGCTTGCTGCACCGGGTGCAGCGTGTTTTCGCTTCCGCCTCCGACAGGCCCTTCTGCTTGGCCCATCTTGCAGGCAGGCCTTCCAGCGTAGTGATTTCCTGTCGCCCTGACGTCGGAGAGGGCGTAATGCACGAGCGCACTTCCTTGCCGTCGATCAACACCGAGCAAGCTCCGCACTGTGCCAGTCCGCAGCCGAACTGCGGGCCCTTAATCCAGGTCGTTGCGCAGCACGTAGAGCAGAGGTGTGTCACCCGGCGCCTGCACCTCGCGCCGGACTCCATTCACCGTAATCGTGGCCATCGAGAACTCCCTCAATAGAACCCTTGCAATCGGGAAGATCAAACCCTTCAATCTGGGAACGACCTGCCCAAGAACTAAATTCTCTCGCGCGACCGTTGGGCCGTCTACTCATATCGCGATCGTGCTTTGACAGGGTAGCGCCATTGCGATCTCTTCGCCCTTCCGATTACGTCATTCCCCCGCAAAACACGCCATCTGAGGCCAGTTCCACCACAGAATCCCCGTGCCCCATCCTGTCGCCTGACCGGGGCCCCCATCGACAGGTCTTCGTCGATGGGGTGGTTGCGGGCGACAGGGTGGGAGACCACGAACCCCGCCATGTCCTCGGATTGGCGGCGAAGCCGCAGTTCGCCCCACCGCAGGTGGCTTCGTCCACTCGTCCGATTCGGACCACTCGACTTGATCCGGCAACTGACTTTGCGCTTTACTTCGATTGTTGAGTGCCAGCGCGAGCCGGCCATCCAGAGCGTCAAGGAGGGCAGCAATGATGAATACAGGGATTCCGATCAATGAAGCGATGCAGTTTCTAGGCGACCCTGATGAAGCCGACTTTCGCAGACTGGACGCCGAACCAACCGAGGGCCCCACTCTGACGGAAGCAGAGGAAGAGGAGATGGCGGAGCTGTGGGCAAGCGACCGAGGCAATCAGGGCGCCTGACCCCAAGCCTCTCGAAGCTGTCTCTCTCGAACCTGGCCATCTCGAACCAGGCTCTCTCGAAACTGCCCCCCACTATATTTGAGACTACTTTTGCAGCAAGCCATTGCTGCGTCCGGAGTCTAGACGAGCGACATCGCGCGCATGTCACCGGGCGGGCGGCCCCGTCCTTCAGTTCCTTCGGACCACCGGCTGGGGCTGATCGCGTCCCGCTGGCCACGACACAACCACCACGCCTTAACCCTTGAACGAATTCATTGACCGCGATAAGCCCGTAGATCCTGGAAGGTGCGCTGGCCTTTCCCATCAATACCTCCCCATCACAGAAAGGCTGGTAGCTCAGCGTCACATCCCCTTGCTTGCTGCCGATGGATAGCCGGCCCCGCCGAAATAGCACTCGAGGGCCTCCACCTTTCCATTGCTGAGCCGGAGATACTCCACGTTCCGGAATGATTTACCGTTCGTCGTGTGGCAAAGATACTTCACAAATGCCTCGTCGCCACTTGTGATCACGCGCTCCAGATCGGAGCGCTCGATGAGCTTGGCCTGCGTATCCCAGCATTGCGTTTTGAAAGTGCTCCGGCTGATGTGGTCGTCGCCGGCCGCGCTACTGAAGGTAAAGTTGTCGGTCATCAGGGCCTCGAATTGTCCCTCGTCCTTTTCCACCCACGCCTTATACCACTTGCGGACGATTTCTTCGTATTGCGCGGCTTGACTCCGCGCCCGCGGGCACGCCTGCCGTCGCCAGGAGTCCTGCCGCTCCAGCCAGTGCAAAAGCTCCCACTTCGAGCGCTTTCCGCCGTGATACTCCGATTGTTTTCATGTCGATCCTCATCTACAAGGTTTTGGGCTAGTGGCCTCGGGGCCGTCCTGAGTGTTTAGAAGGTCACCGTACCTGGCGTCCTGCGCTTCCACGTGCCGGGGTGTGCCCTCGTTAGTACCGACCAGTTGGGATGCTCGATTGCCGGCTCATCTTTACACAATCCCTTCAGCCCCGCTTGCGGATGCCCGGCGGCCGCAAAGACCGCAGCCACTCCACGATGTTTCTCATCCCCGATTCCATCACTTTCGCGTCCTGGGCATTCTTGGCAAGCGCGCCATAACCCTCAACCATGGCAATCAACAACCCGGCTGCTTGAGCGGGTTCAATGTCGCGGCGTACCTTTCCGTGTTTTTGGCCATCGAGCAATGCAGCGGCAACGCCATCCTGCCAGTCGCGAAATATGGCTGCGAGCCGTTGGCGGAATCCCGCGTCAAGGGGAGACATTTCCTGCGCAAGATTCATCAAGGGACAGCCGCCGCGAACAGCCTCAGGCTGAACCGATAAATCCTGAACAGCGCCGATCAAAACGTGGAGGGGATCCTTGCAGTTCTCGAGCGGAGTCAACCACTGGCCGCGAGTGTCGGGGGCGATGATCTCTTCGACGATGGCGTATCCCATGGCTTCTTTGCTTCCAAAGTGGTGGTACAACGCCCCCTTGGTGACTCCGGCCGCGGACAGAATGGCATCCAGTCCGGCACTCTGGAAACCCGTCCTGTACACTTCGCGGAACGCTGCCTGCAGCAAGCGCTCCCGGGTGCGCTCCGGATCGCGCGGTGTACGCCCGCTGCGTTTGGGTCTGTTTCCACCCACTAACAGATCGATTGTACCCGGTAACATACCACTCAGTATGCAGCTTGCGAATCAATCTGTCGAGGCAGATGTTTATAAGCGCCGGGAGAATTCGACAACGTGGCCGGCCCGGTGCCCCACATCTCCCGGCGTCGGAGAGATGTGGGAGGGATTCCGCACCAGGTTGGTTTTTCCCGTACCCACCGCCGGCTGCCCCATCCTCTCGACGTCTTTGTTCTTGTCGCTAGGGTGGGAGAGCAGGAACCCCGACCAGCCCCTGCTGGTTCCAACACCATCCTGGGTGCCCCATCCTCGCCGCGTCTTTGTTTTTGCGGCTAGGGTGGGAGAGCACGAACCCACGCGGCCGTTGTCTTTCTTACTTTCTTGTACTGTCATTCCCGCACGATGCCGGGTGCCCCATTCTAACCGCGCCTTTTGCGGTTAGGGCGGGAGAGCGACGAACGGACCCAGCTACCCACACCCCCGTGAATTCAAGCCGTTGTACAGACGAGCAGGGTGCCACCCGTCTACCAACGCCACCGCGGAGATGTGTCCTCGAATCGGGAGACGTGCTTGCCATTATTGATCACTTCGGAGAAGCCGACTTCCCGGTACTAACGCAATGAGAAGAAGGTTTCCGAAGAGTTATCGTGCCGCAATGGTCTGGTGCTTGCAACAGCACACACAACTTTTTGCTCACTCTACTCGGCCGACATCCTGACCTTGGTCTCACCAGATTTAAGATCCCGGTGCAGAGATAACCTCACCTTTTCTTGCAACATCCACTCGGCCGTTTGTACCAAAGCTGAGTTCGGGTCAGAATACTCAGTAAGCTTCGATACAGGACAAATTTCTTGGAACGGCACAATAACAAGGAAATATGAATAATCCGTATGTCGAAATTGCCGTTGGTTGACTCAATGTGCATGAGGTTCCGTTCCAGGCGCTGGTGCAGATTTTGTCCTACCTTACTTCCGTCGGTCGGGAGATCAGACGGGAAAAAGGTGCCCTTGCGCTTACACCATTCGATAAGAATGTTCTCGATATGAAACCTCTTACCATCAGAGTTGCGAATGAGAATAGGGGCGAGATGACCTTTATCCCGGAGCGATTGCTGAGCGCCTGAGGATAGCGTTGTATTTGGCGGCGGCGGACCTTTTTAGGTCCGTCATAAGGTCGAACGCAAGGTCGGCCACCGACCATTCGCTTAGATCGAGTACGACGTTCTGGAACCTCAACCATTGAACGAACTCATTCGGAGATGCTTCCGCTAGAGCTCGGATTTCAATACCAGAAGCAGCGGCTTTCTTGATAGCTGGAGCGCTGAAGTGGGAGGAAGTGACCGCCACTGTCATCGCTGCCCCGAGGCTGCGCTTTTTCTCCACAAGCTGCTCGATCCATGTCACATCTTCGATGCTGCTACGATCTCGGCACTCGATAGTGATCCAGAATCGGGCAAGTTCCGACCTTGAACCGAATTGAGGCATCGACTTCGCGGAAGTGCCCCGTTACGTTATCAGGAACGTGATCAGGCGACTTAACAGTGGCGCCCGAAGGGGCCATAGCCTGCTCTATTCGAGCGATTAGTTTTTCAAACTCCCGCCAAGCAGTTGTCATTATGCATGCACCTAAACCATCACAAATCTCTCGGAGGCAGCCGAGTGGGTGAGCGTTTGCCTTGGCGAAATGATACGCCCGCTGGCATGTATTGCCCCGGAGCGAACGCAGAGTCGGTCGGCACTCATAAACGCCGATAGGCAGGGCGATACCGATCGGTGCCTGGGTCACGACATTCCAGCCGCCATTCCGACTTCTCGTTGGCCATGCAAGACTTGAAGGCATAGGGAGGAGAGGAATGGCTAACAGTCAGCCAGTGACATGTCAGATTCGGTACACGCTCGATCTTGCCAAGCTTGGCGCGTTTGAAACCTACGCACGCACCTGGGTATCGCTCATCGAACGGTACGGCGGCACCCATCATGGATATTTCATCCCGAGGGCAAACCCAGACAAAGTGGGACCGAGCTTCCCGGGGGACTCGGCTACGATGGCCCAACCGACGTTGCCGTCGCGATGTTCACGTTCCCCGATGAAAGAGAGTTACCGGACCTATCGCAAAGAGGTTGCAGCCGACGCGGAGTGCATAACGGCCGCAGCTCTCGTGCGAGAGTCTGGCTGCTTCACACGATACGAACGTCTTTTCCTCCGACCCGTAACGAGTCATGAAGTATCCAGCGAAGCTACAGGTGAAAGCTCCCCATAAACGCCCCAGCGTCAGGGAGCCTACGGGACCGTCACACGACGTCACTGGATTCCAGTCGCCATGCCGACTTGTCATTACCGATAGATTGGAGTGATAGCTTGGGTAGCTTCGAGATATTTACGATGTCTGGCACGTAGAAAGGGTCTAATGATCAGAAAATTGCGTACGAGAGCGTGTGTTCCTGTTTTGTTGCTGCTCGGTGCTACCGCCGTGTGTGTAGCGCAGGACCTCGCGATTACGCGAGTTTCTGTTTATTCCTCACCTGAAGCGCAAGTACGGAGCGACGTGACAATTGTGATCCGTCATGGCGTCATCGCGGAGGTCGGAGAGCATCTGCGAGTACCCAAAGGTATCCAGACGATCTCCTGCCAGGGCTGTGTTGTTGTTGCGGGCTTCTGGAATGCGCATGTGCATTTTATGGAGCTGAAGTGGAGCGATGCCGCGCATCAGCCCGCAGAGAAATTGACGTCGCAGATGAGCGAGATGCTCACGCATTCGGGCTTTACAACGGTGGTCGATACCGGCTCGGACATAGAGAACACAGTTGCTTTGCGAAGGCGTGTAGAGAGCGGCGAGGTGTCAGGTCCGCGCATCTTTACTGCGGGGCTTCCTCTGTTTCCAGCGCGGGCACTGCCGTATTACCTGGCGGAGCTGCCGCCGGACCTCAAGGCGAAGCTGGGCCAGCCCGAGACAACTACAGACGCGGCCGCACTGGTCGAAAGGATCGAGCCGCCGGAGCCGACATCGTAAAGCTCTTTACTGGTTCCATTGTTGCCCCGAATCACATTACTCCAATGCGAGTGGAGATCGCGCGTGCGGCGGTGGACGAGGGACATAAGCACGCGCAGTTGGTTTTTGCGCATTCCTCGAATCTGGAGGGAACGAAAGTGGCGATCGACGCCGGGGTCGATGTTCTGGCGCATACGCCGGAGGCTACAGAGGGTATCGATGAGCCGATGCTGCGGCGCATCGTCGCGCAACACATGACCATCATTCCGACGCTGAAACTGTTCTCGCAGGACGGCGCCATCTCGAAAATTCGTGAGCTCGATTTCCGGTTTCACCGGCTCGGCGGGCGGCTTGTTTATGGCACCGACACCGGGTTCCTCACGGACTACGACCAAGGCGAGGAATTTCGTCAACTCATGGCGGCCGGGTTTGGCTTCCGCGATGTGCTTACGATGCTGACTACGGCTCCTGCAGAGCTGTTTCGGTTATCGGCGCACGAGGGAAAGGTGATCCCAGGAATGCGCGGCGATCTCACGGTTCTGTCAGAAGATCCACAATCGGGACGACCTGAGGCGTTCACCAACATCCGATATACGATCCGTGCAGGCAAGGTGATCTGGGAAGCCAATCAGACGACGAAATGACCTCACGGGGATGATTTGTCCTCACAAACGCACTTCTCGCCACGAGCAGCGATTCGAATTACGCCCCGCACCCGCAGCGCAAAACTTCATTTCGCGGAGCAGGTCTTCGTACCGGTATCGGCAACGCTCGCAATCATCCATCTTCCGATCCACACGCACCAGGTTGAACAGGTCTGTTCCGCAATGATCCACCTTCCCATCCGACCAGAAAGTCGAACGGCGCCCAGACCATCGCGAGATCGTTATCGATCCTGACCAGTGGATCGTGAATGCGTTCCTCAATCTGTGCCTTGCCCGGCTTCCCCACGCGATCCGCGAAGGCTTCAAAGGTCATCTGCGTCGGCTTGCCGTCGCGCATCAGCACCATCGTGCCGCCCGGCAGCGTGGGCGCCTTGATCGCCGCGGCATCGCGCTTGGCATGCCATCGAACATCGCATGGATCGGCGCCAGCACCGCCTGCTCTTCCGCCGATTGCGCAAAGGCGCGGGTGGCCTGGCTCGCTACCAGAATCGCGCTGAATACGATAACGAACTGCTTTGCGTGCCTGTACATGCTCGCCATTCTAACTTGAGACGTAGCGGGGAAACCTGGCTGCGAAACGCGTCAGGGCGGGACTTTAATCCCGCCGAAACGGCTCATTCTAAGGCTAAGGCTTTAGCCCCTGCGCTTTTCTGCGCATTTGAAACCGTTCCGATCGCCGTTTTTCCGCAACCTGTTCAGCCCCTGCTCAAGCTGACTCGCCACAAATCCGCTTTTTCCCCGCGCCCGTCATCACATCGGCCCGTGACCCCCATCACCGCAGCCCCGCTCGCACCTGGGCTACCGTAGCGCTGGTGCGCCTTGGGCGCACCAAGAGGATTCGTGTCCCTGACCACCTCCAGTGACGACAGAAGCCTACCCGGGAAGGGAATTGCCACCCCACCCCCCTCCCCGCGTCCCAGTACATGGGACTCGAGCATGGCTTGCGAGGAGCGGAGCGGACTCCCACCTCCTCCCCTAGGATGGGATCCAGAAGCTGCCAGGCACCTCCTCGTACCACTACATGGGACGCGCCCATGGGCTTGCGAGGAACGCAGCCAACCCCACCCCACCCCCTCCCCCAGGACACCTGCTGCATGGGAGCCAGAAGCTGCCAGGCACCCCCCACCCCCCCCTCCCATGCACCGTAAATGGTGCAAATTAGCCTCCAGCCCCCACCCCCACCCCCTCCCCTCCTTCTGCTCCCCGGTCCTTTCCGTTAACCTCAAGTGAACACGCATCTCACCATAGGGCCCCAGAAACCGCAGGAGCCGTA